>CAVYSY010000009.1:0-61641 GCA_963771175.1 uncultured delta proteobacterium | reverse complement strand
ACGATGGTGTAATCTTCGTCGCGAGGAAGGGCTTTTACGGTGCGTCGCTACAACCCATTCGCAAGGCGTAACCACGGCGGCCCCGTGCGCGTATCCAGTCCCGTGCGACACCTGCCCTTCCTCGTCCTTGCCGCCCTCGCGCTCCTGGCCAGCGCGTGCGAGCCCTACGACAAGCCACGCCGGCCCCTGCCCACGGACTTCCAGGTCCAACTGCTCGACGGCCCACGCCTCGGCCCCGAGCAGCTTCTCGGCAAACCCTGGGTCATCCACTTGTGGGTCCCCAGGTGACACACCTGTGCTCGGGAGTTTCCCGAGCTGGAAGCCGTCCGGAAGGAGTACGAGCCCCAGGGGGTGGGCTTCCTCTTGCTCACGCTCGAGCCGAACGAGAAGCGCGTGCGCCAAGCCATCTCCGAGTGGAAGCTCCAGGGCCAGGTCGCCATCGCCACCGGAGAGGTGCTCGGCCCACTCTCCGTGCGCGAGGTGCCCTCCACCGTCTTCGTCGATGCCCGGGGCCAGCTCGTCGCCGCCGCCAGTGGGCCCCGCTCCCAGAGCTTCCTCGCCAAGCGCACCCGCGAGCTGCTCGACGCCTCCCGCTGAAGGGCTGATTCCATGACTCCGTCTTCCCTCTTCCTCCGCACGCTCCACGAGGCCCCGCTCATTCTGACCGAGGGCTCGGTCGTCGAGCGCTTGCGCCGCCACCCCGACGGCCTGATCGATCCGCATGTGGCCAATGCGGGGCTCCTGTACTCACCGCGCGGTCGTGAGGCGCTCGCCGGCATCTACCGCGACTATCTGGCGATTGGCCTCCGCCACGGTCTGCCCACCGTCCTCCTCACGCCGACCTGGAGGGCCAACCGCGAGCGGCTCGAGCGCGCGGGACTCGCGGACCGTGACGTTCTCGGCGATGCCTTCGGTCTGCTCGCCGCTGTCCGTCGCGAGGCGGGTAGCGCGACACCTCCCATCCTCATCGGCGGGCTCATCGGCTGCCGCGGTGATGCCTACCGGCCGGAGGAAGCACTCTCGCGCGAGGAAGCCGCCGCCTTCCATGCGTGGCAGGTCGAGGGCCTCGCCGCGGCCGGGGTGGACTTCCTCGTGCCCCAGACGCTCCCCGCCATCTCCGAGGCGGAGGGGCTGGCGCTCGCGATGGCTCGGACCGGGGTGCCCTATGTAATCAGCTTCGTCATCCGCCCGACCGGGACGTTGCTCGATGGCACGCCGCTCGGAGAGGCGGTGGAGCGGCTCGACGCGCTCGCGGAACCTCGCCCCGCCGCGTTCATCGTGAACTGCGTCCACCCCTCGAGCTTCCGCGAGGCCTTCCTGCGGCAGGTGGACGCCTGGCCGAACCTGCGGCAGCGCCTGGTGGGCCTGCAGGCCAACGCCTCACGGCTCAGCCCCGAGGAGCTCGACGGGCGCGCGGAGCTCGACAGCGGCGACCCGGCCACCTTCGCGCGGGAGCTGGCCAGCCTTCGCACGGAGCTGGGGATGCGCCTCCTCGGAGGTTGCTGCGGTACCGATGACCGGCACATCGCGGCGCTGGCGGAGGCACTGGCGCCCGCCCACTGAGGCCCAAAGGTGCTCGAGCGCGAGAGGGACGTTGACACCGGACGGGGGTCTGGAGAGCCTGGGAAGCGCGGACGCTCCCATGTGGATATTCGGCTACGGCTCACTCATCTTCCGTCCCTCCTTCCCCTACGAGGAGCGCCGTGAGGCGTGGCTGAGGGACTGGGCGCGGCGCTTCTGGCAGGGCTCGACGGACCACCGGGGCGTACCGGAGGCCCCCGGGCGGGTGGTGACGCTCGTGCCAGAGCCCGGCGCGCGCTGCTGGGGCATGGCGTACCGGATCGCCACCGAGCGCGTGGAGGAGGTGCTGGCCCACCTGGATTTCCGTGAGCAGGGCGGCTACGAGCGGCACCAGGTGCGGCTGGAGACGCGCGAGCCCCCGTCCCTGGAGGCCGTGGTGTACGTGGCCGGCCCGTCCAACCCCCACTACCTGGGACCGGCCGCGCTGGAGGAGATCGCGGCGGTAGTGCGCACCTCCCACGGCCCCAGCGGCGCGAACCGCGACTACGTGCGGCTTCTGGCGGAGGCGCTCGCCCAGGCCGGCGAGCATGACCCGCATGTGTCGGAGCTGGTGCGGCTGCTGTAACCGGGGAGGCGAGACGCGCCTTGCACTCTGGCGGCTGAGCGACGTCTGCTCGAGGGGCTCAGCGCTCCACGTGGGCCTTGAGCCCTCCTGCGCCCAGCAGCGTGCGCCAGCCCTCTCGCAGCCGCGGCACCGTGTGCTCGTCCACCCGGCCGAACATCGCGTCCTCCACCCGCACCACCGTTTTGTCTCCGTCCTCCTTCAGGGTGAGGCGCGCCATCGTCGTCGCCGGCCCTCCGAATGCCGGTGTCAGGTGCCCCGCCAGCTCCAGCACCGCTGGCGGCTCCACCACCAGCACCGTGTACCAGAGCGCCCCCGCGTCGTTGCCCCAGTCCTCGTACACCCGGCCTCCCGGGCGCGCCTCGATGACGAAGCCCTTCGGCTCGCGCCCCACGTAGAAGTCTCGCGGCCACCACTGGCCCGCCTCCTCCACCAGCGCCCGCCACACCCGCTCCCGCGGCGCCCCCACCGTCACTTCCACCTCCACCCGTGCGATGCCCACTCCGCTTCCGGTCTGCATCTTCCGTGCTCCTCCTTCCCCGCCTCGGGGGGGCCATCGAATCACGCGCGGAGCCGGCGGTGGAACTCAGTGCCGGCCCGCCTCCGCGAGCAGCCGCGGAGGGCGGACCGCGCCTCCAGGCGCGACATGGGCTCTCTTCCGCCCATGCGTAGGCGTTCACGCTCAGAAGATGCCCTGGCCCGGCGAGAGCACGTGGTCCGGATCGAACCTCCGCTTGGCGTGCTCGAAGCGCTCCCAGAACGAGGAGAAGTGCTCACGCCAGTCGGCGGCGCTCATCGGCACGGAGTCGATGGGGTAGCGCTTGCCTCCGATGGCCGTGAGCTGCTCGTAGATGGCGCGGTTCTTCGCGACGAGCGCCGCCGCCGTGTCCGGCGTGGGCGGCACGGCCGTGCGCAGCAGCGACAGGATGAAGACGTGCCGCGACTCGGGCATGCGCGAGAACGGCGCGGTGAGCCGGTTGCGGTGGATGGGGTAGAGGAGCACCGGGCCCTGTCCCATGTCCGCGTCCGTGGTGCCGGCGAGCACCTGCCCGATGAAGGACTCCGCCTCGCGCTCGGGCACGAAGATGTTCAGCCAGGGATGCGGGAAACCCCAGACGCCAATCGCCGTGAGGAACTCCACGAGCGGCGCGAGCCGGTTGGCGAACTCGAAGTACGTGGTGTCGTGGCTCTGCGCGCTGCCCGGCAGGAAGGACAGCCCGGCCAGCATCCGCGCGTCATCGGGCTCGGCCCCGGGGTCGAAGTACTTCGCCACCTCCAGCTGGTACACCCAGCCGCCGTTGGCCGCCTGCGCATTGCCCTCGACGTAGTCGAAGCGGCCCTCGTCGATGAGCGCCGTCTGGTCGCGCAGGAAGGTGCCGAGGTCACTGTAGAGCGCCGTATACGTGCGCGCGTGCGAGGGCACGTCCACCAGCCGCACCCGGGCCCGTACGATGATGCCGAACTGGCCCAGACCCGCGCGCACGGCGTCGAACAGGACGCGGTTCTTCGAGGGCGAGCACCGCACGAGCTCCCCGGTGCCCGTCACCACCTCCAGCTCCAGCACGTTGTCCACCTGCAGGCCCGAGCGGTAGGTCTGCCCGCCGATGCCGCCCACCGAGAGCGTCCCGCCAATGCTCAGCTCGATGAAGTCCGTCAGCGTGGGCGGGCTCTTGCCCACGGGCAGCGTGGCTTCCAGCAGCTGCCTCCACCGCACGCCCGCGTCCACCCAGGCATCCGCCGCGTTGATTTCGTGGATGGTGGACAGGCCCGTCATGGAGATGACGACGCCGGCCTCCACCTGCGCCTGGCCCTGGGTGCTATGGCTCTCGCCGAGCCCGCGCGCCGCCGCCACCTTCAGCCCGTGCGCCCGCGCGAAGCGCACCACCTTGACGATGTCCTCCACCGAGCCCGGGACCAGCACCGCCAGCGGCTGCCGGTGGATGATGTGGCCGAAGTCCTCCGCGGCCGCCGTGCGCGTCGCCTCGTCCAGGAACAGCTGACCATCGAACTCTGGAATGGCGAGCGTGCGCGGACCCGGCTCGGTCGCCCAGCTCTTGTTCACCGGGTCGAACGCCGTGACGGCGGCCACGGCCAACGCGCCCTGGAGGAGCGACCGGCGTCCCATGCCTCGCTTCATCTTACACCTCGGTTGCAAAGGGAGAGAGGGGGTGGATCATAGCCGACATCCCTGGCATGCGTCCCAGGCCTCCTCGCTCGAGGAGGTCCACAAGCGGGCCGAGCGCAGCCGGACGGCAGTGCGATAGGCTGGGTCTCCCATATGCCTCCCTCCTCACGGAAGCTGCTCGCCCATCCAGACGCGAGCCGCACCCTGCGATGCCTCCTGCTCGCCCTGCTGGTCTGTGTTCTTGGAGATGGCTGCTCGTGTGAGCGAGAAACGCCCCGGCTCGCGGTCTCCGGCTCCACGGCACCTGAAGAACCGATGCCGGGAGACGAAGTGGTTTTTCGTGCGGTTCTGGCGAACCAGACGAAGGACCGTGTCTCCCTCCAAGCGACCCTCATCCTCCGCGCCCCCGATGGGAGCACCCTCGATACCCGGGAGTGGACCCAGCTGTCGCTCGACGCGGAGCAGTCGCGCACGGAGGTGTACGCCTACCGCGTCCCGCTGGACCTCCCGCCCGGTTCGTACCGCGCCCTCGTCAAGGTCGTCGACGAAGAGGGACGCTCGCTGACGGAGCCGGAGGAAACCGGACTCGGCGGGCTCCAGGTGGTCGAGGCCCGACCCGCCTCCCCCTCGCCCGCCAGTTGCCTTCCGAAGACCTGCTCCGAGCAGCAGCTCAGTTGCGGCGTGATTCCGGATGGCTGCGGTGGCCTCCGGGTCTGCGGCGCCTGCGAGCGCCTCGCGCTGTCGAGCAACTGGAGGATTCAATCGTCCGCCCAGGTATCCGAGGGAGGCGCTCAGGTATCGATGGCCGGGTACTCCGCGGCGGACTGGTTTCCGCCACGGTGCCGGGAACCGTGATGGCGAATCTGGTCCAGAACGGGGAGTACCCCGACCTCTTCTTCTCGAACCAGATGGCGCAGGTGGACCGGTCCCGTTTCGCCGTGCCCTGGTGGTACCGGACGGAATTCACCCTGCCGGCGGACCCGCGGAAGACCTCGACCGTGCTTCACCTCGACGGCCTCAACTACCGGGCCGAGGTCTGGGTCAATGGCTCGCGAGTCATTGACGCCAGCGAGGCGGTCGGCACCTTTCGTACCTTCGCGCTCGACGTGACTCCATACGTGAAGCCGGGCGAGGCGAACGCCGTCGCCATCCGGGTCTCGCCGCCAGCCGGGAGCCATTCGCTCACCTGGATCTGGGTGGATTGGAACCCCGAGGCGCCCGATCTCGACATGGGGCTCTGGAATGACGTGTATCTCACCCGGAGCGGGCCGCTCGCCCTCGAGAGCAGCCCACAGGTCACCGCTCGCGTCGACCCGGGCCTCGAGACGGCGCACCTGACCGTCCAGCTCGATGTCCGCAACACGACCGATTCTCCCCTGACGGCGACCGTGCGGGGCAGCTTCGACACGGTCTCGTTCCAGCGGGAGCTGACGCTCGGCGCGCGGGAGAGCAGGGAGCTTGTATTCACCGAGCAGGACGTTCCGGGTCTCCGGGTCTCGTCACCGCGCCTGTGGTGGCCGCGGCCTTTCGGCAACCCCGAGCGCTACATGCTCGACGTCCAGGCCGAGGCCGACGGCGTGCCCTCCGACTCGCGCACCGTGGCCTTCGGGATTCGGGAGATCACCTCGGAGCTCACGGCGGAGGGGCACCGTCTGTTTCGTGTGAACGGCCGGCCCCTCCTCCTCCGGGGGGCGGGTTGGACTCGCGACCTGCTCCTGCGAGAGTCCTCCGGCCAGTTGAATGCCCAGCTCGATTACGTCGAAGACCTTGGCCTCAACACCCTGCGCCTCGAGGGGCAGCTGGAGTCAGAGGCCTTCTATGAGGAGACGGATCGGCGAGGCATCCTGGTGCTCCCGGGATGGGTCTGCTGCAGTCCCTGGGAGCGCTGGGCGGATTGGCCGGACGAGAACTTCCAGGTGGCGGCGCGCTCGATGGAGAGTCAGGCCCGAACCCTCCGAGGGCATCCCAGCGTGGCCGCGTTCCTGGTGGGAAGCGACGTGGCCCCTCCCAACACCGTGCCCCGGCCGGACGGGGCGTCCGTGGATGTCGAGCGGATGTACGTCGATGCGCTTCACGCATCCAGGTGGCCCAACCCGATCATTCCCAGCGCTTCCTCGCGCCCCGCCATCCTCCTGGGCTCGAGTGGCATGAAGATGGAAGGGCCCTACGGATGGGTTCCCCCGGTCTACTGGTTCGCCGATACGTCCCGAGGAGGCGCGTTCGGGTTCGCCTCGGAGATAGGACCGGGGGCGGCCATCCCCTCTGTCGAGGCACTCGAGCGGGCGCTGGCTCCACACGAGATGGAGGCCCTCTGGAAGAGACCCGAGGAGCCGCAATACCATGCGGGAACCAGCCCGCCCTCCGACAGCCTGGCCGACTTTCATCTGGCACTCACCCAGCGCTATGGCACACCCGAGAGCCTCGAGGACTACGTAGCCAAGGCGCAGCTCTCCCACTACGAGACCGAGCGCGCGATGTTCGAAGCGTACAGCCGGAACAAGTACGCCTCGGCGACGGGGGTCATCCAATGGATGCTGAACAGCGCCTGGCCTTCGCTGCACTGGAACCTGTTCGACTACGAGCTCGGGCAGGAGGGGTCCTACTTTGGTGTCAAGAAGGCGAATGAGCCCCTGCACATCCAGTACTCGTACGATGACCACTCGGTCGTGGCAGTGAACCAGACCCTGAGCCCCGCGGTGGAGCTCACCGCGACGGCCCGGCTGTTCGAGCTCGATGGCAAGGAGCGATGGAGCGCTTCGGTCGCCATGGACCTGTCTCCAGACAGTGCCCAGCGTCTCTTCCCGGTGCCCATGACGCTGGCGCAATCAGAGACCAGCTTCCTCGTGCTGACCCTCCGGGATGCGAACGCGAGACTGGTGAGTCGGAACGTCTATTGGTTGTCCGCCCAGCCAGACATCATGGATTGGAGCGCATCCAGCGGGTGGATCACCCTGCAGGCGAGCTTCGCGAACTTCTCGGCGCTCCGCCGCCTTCCCCAGGCGTCGGTGGCAGCGCGGGCCACGGGAGAGGTGCGGGGGCGAGTCGGCACACTGGCCATCACGCTCGAGAATCGCTCGGACACCATGGCTTTCTTCGTCAGGCTCGAGGTGATGACCGGAGAAGGAGGGCCGGCGGGCTCGAGCAAGGAGCTGCGCCCGACCCGCTGGGATGACAATGACATCACGCTCGCTCCGGGGGAGCGGCGCGTCATCCGTGCGCTCCATCCGGCCGAAGGCTTGAACGGCCCCCCCATGGTGCGGCTCCGTGGTTGGAACGTGGAGACGCAATCGCTGCCTGTCTCAGCCCCCTGAGCTCGCGAGAGTCGTCACGTAAGGCAATGGGTGGAGGCCGCCGATCGTGGCCTGCTGTTGCAGACCGTGGCGTCACGCCACGGCCTGGGGTATGCCGCACGGCCCATGACGACCTCCGGGCCCCTCAGGGCATGACGCGCTCCGTCCGAGACTTGAGTCCTCTCCGACTGGTGGTGCTCATCCTGCTCGCCGTGGCGGCGTACGTGGGATGGAGCACGTTCTGGTTTCTCACGGACGACGCGTTCATCACCTTCCGTTACATCAGCAACCACATGCGGGGCTGGGGCTATACGTGGAATCCGCCCCCGTTCCGCCCCGTGGAGGGCTACTCCAACTTCCTCTGGATGGTGCTGCTGGAAGGCGTCTGGAGACTGACGGGCGTGGAGCCGCCCGACGCCGCCAACCCCGTGTCCCTGCTGCTCGCCTACGGCACGCTCGCGCTGGGCTTCACCTGGGTGTGGCGCATGGCCCTGCCCCCCGCACTCGAGCGCCATCGCTTCGCGCTTGCGGTGGCGGTCCTGGTGGGCGTGCTCTCCAACCGGACCTTCCTCGCGTGGATGAGCTCCGGTCTGGAGACCGCCCTCTTCACCTTCTGCACCACGCTCTGGATCGTCGCCACGCTCGAGCTGGGCCGGGGCGGTGGACCCCGTGCGCTCGCGGTGTCCTGCACGGCCGCGGCCCTCACCGCGCTCACCCGGCCGGACGGGCAGTTGATGGTGCTGGCCAGCGGGTTGCTCGCCGTGGGCTATTTCCTGGCGGCGGCGCCCCGGGGCCGCTGGATGCTGGCGGGGCTGCCCCTGCTGCTCGATGCCGTGCACCTGCTCTGGCGCCATGCCACCTATGGAGAGTGGGTCCCCAACACGTACTTCGCCAAACACGTGGAGGCCTGGCCCGAGAGTGGCCTGCGCTATGCCCTGTCGTTCGTCCTGGAGTACGCGCTGTGGAGCTGGCTGGTGGTGGGAGGCGCCGCCACCGTGGCCGTCCTCCGGCGCCTGGGCTGGCGGCGCGTCGTGAGCGCGGTGAGCGCCCGGCCCGGCACCGTCACGGTCGTGGCGGTGCTCGCGGCGCACTTCGCCTACTACACCCTCATCATCGGCGGGGACCACTTCGAGTACCGCATCTACGCGCACCTCGTGCTGCCGTTGATGGTCTCCTTCGTGGGCTTCCTCGCGTGGCTGGACGCCTCACCGAGGAGCGCGGCGATCTGCGGGGGCCTCTTCCTCCTGCTCAGCCTGCCGCTGCCCTGGGTCCACTACGCGCGCACCCACACGCTGACGACCCGTGAGAGCACCCACCTGCTCTTCCAGCCCGTGGCGGACGCGTTCCCCCCGGGAGTGAGCGCCTACGCCCGTCTCTTCGACGCGCAACAGCAGTGGCTCGTGCGCCACCATGTGGGCCTGAGACATCAGGAGCACAAGATTCTCTACGAGTTTCAGCGACAGATCCTCCCACCGCGCGAGGTGGGTGAGCAGCTGAAGTTCGGAGATCCCACGACGCGGCTCGTGCTGGTCTGGAAGACCGTGGGCGTGCCCTCCTGGGCGATGCCCGAGGTGGTCATTCTCGACTACTTCGGACTCAACGACCGGGTGGTGGCGCGCACTCCGGTGAGCACCACCCAGCGGGAGAACCGCCTCATGGCCCATGATCGCCAGCCCCCTCCTGGTTACTTCGATTGCTTCGAGCCCAACCTCGCCCGCAAGGGGGGCCAGTTCGTGGTGGCCTCCCGCCGCGAGCCCCTCACCGACGAGCGCATCCGGGAATGCGAGGCCCGCTTCGATCCGACCCGCGCGTTGACGCCTTCCCGGACCGCCCCCTGACCTGGTGGCCCTGGACGAGAGGACCCACTCCGGGCTCAGCCGGCGAGCCGTTGCGTGAAGAACGACAGGATCTCGTCGCGCGCCATGATCGTCGGCTGGCCTGCTTCGTCGATCAGGTGGGCGGTGACCACGCTGTGCGGGCAAGCCACCACGCGCTCGAAGAACGGCGGGGTCTCCCGGTTGGCCGCGCTGGCGGGAAGCGCGCGCGCGACGAAGCGGTCTCCGAGCGCTTCAGCGTACGCGGCGAACCGCTGTGCCGTGCAGAACCGATCGCCCTCGAAGCGGTAGCCCATGACGGTGAGGTCGTCGCGCTCGAGGCGTTTTCGAACGGTCGCCAGCTCATCGGGCGCGATGTGCATGCCGGCAGGGTCGTTGAACGGCAGCGACGGCTGACACAGCACCGGAGCGAGCATCGAGGGCTCGAGCATCATCGTGAGCGCGAAGTTGCCGGTGAAGCACATCCCGATCGCGCCCACGCCCCGGCCGCCGCACTGCTCGTGCGCCAGCCTCGCCAGCGAGCGCAGCCACTGTGTCACCGGGCTCGACTCGTTGGCGGCAAAGGCGCGGAACTCGGCGCTGACACAAGCACGCTGCAACACGGCCTTACCTTCCTCGGCTTGGGGGACGGCGCCATCGCGGCCGAACAACGACGGCATGTACACGGTGAACCCCGCGTCTCGAACCCACCGGCTGAAGCGAGCGACATGTGGGCTGATGCCGGGCATCTCGGTCATCACGATCACCGCGGGCCCGGTGCCGGCGACGTAAACCACCTTCGTGACGTCGTTGAGGGTGATCGGGCGGCGCTCGAAGTCATCGAGTGGATCGTCCTCGTTCAAATCGCGCTTCGGAATCATCGCAGCTCGTTTCATGCGCACGATTATCGGGTGGTCGAGCACGGCCCGTGAGTGGCAAAACCGTCGATTTTCGGTCTATTCTTGCCAGATGCCGAGGAACTTCACGCAGCTCGTGTTCGACGGGGTCGCCGATGGTCCAGTGGGCGTCACTCTCGACATCTTGGGCGCAGCGGCGCGCGTCGTGCAGGCAGGGCTCATCGCTCTACCCGAGAACAGCCTGCCGGCTCGCACGCGCATTGTGTCCATCGACGGCGCGCCGGTTCGAACCGCAGCCAATCGCATCCTCGCGGTGGATGGCGCGCTCAGTCTGCGTGGGCTGGGCTCGGGCGACGTGCTCGTACTGCCGGGGCTCGGGAAGGCGACGGCACCCGAGATCGCCGCCGCGCTCGAGCGCACAGATATCGCGCGCGCCAGCGAGCTGGTCGCGCGCGCGGCGGCCAAAGGCGTGCTGGTCGCCGCATCCTGCTCGGCGACCTTCGTGCTCGCGGCCTCGGGTGTGCTCGACGGTCGCGAAGCCACGACGACGTGGTGGCTCGGCCCGACGTTTGCCCAGCGCTTCCCGCGCGTCACGTTGCGCACCGATCGGATGGTGGTTGGGTCAGGTCGCGTCTTCACCGCCGGCTCCGCATTCGCGCACGCGGACCTCATGCTCGCGCTCCTGGCCCAGACGCTGAGCCCTTCTCTCGCTCATCTGGTCGCCAGATATCTGGTGCTCGACGAGCGCGCCTCGCAGGCACGCTACATGGTGATGGAGCACCTCCGCAGCGCAGATCCCGTGATTCAGGCGCTCGAACGCTTCATCGCTTCCAACATCCAGCGACAGCTCACGGTACCGCAGATGGCTCGCGCCACGGCCACGTCACCGCGTACGCTCGCCCGCAAAATCGAGAAGGCGTTGGGCACTACGCCGCTGCGCTTCGCACAACGCTTGCGCGTCGCCCAGGCCGTGCACTTGCTCGAGACCACGCGGCGATCGGTCGACGAGGTTGCGGCTCGAGTCGGTTACGCCGATGCGGCGGCGTTCCGGCGCATCTTCCGGCGCGAAACCGGCGAGGCACCGCGCGCGCGACGAGCACAGCGCAACGCATAGGCCGAATGGGGACCGTGCTGAGGGGTGGGCTGGTGCGGAGAGGAAGAGGAGGGCCGCTGCCGTAACCGGGGCAAGCCCATTGTGGGCTTGCCCCGGAGTAGCAGACAGCTTGTCGCATGGAACTGGGGCTCCGTGGCCAGAATGTCAGTGCGGCCGGGCAGAGCGCGGGCTCACCCGCGGACCGGCTGCCTGCCCAGGGCCACCGCCCCCGCGACCAGGAGGATGGTCCAGAACACGGGGTAACCCATCTTCACCGCATGAATGAAGTCCCGCTGCCCATGGAGCGCTGGCAGCACCTGGATGGTCAGCGCGCTTGCTGGAAACACCGCCACCAGCGCCAGCGCCAGGAACAAGACCGTGCGGCGCCGGACCGGGAAACCCAACCACCGCACTCCCAATCCCATCCCAGCGCTGGTCAGGACCAGCGCCAGGAAGAGCCAGCCGAACACCGACAGCAGGTAGGACACCCGGGTATCGGGGTGCATGGCCAGCATCATTCCGAAGCGGCCGAAGCTGGAGTACATGGCGGCACGGGCGATGGTGAAGGAGCCCAGGGCCACGCCCCAGGCCAGCACCCCATACAGCCCCACCTTCCAACGGAGCACGGCGGCCAGCCCCCACACAGGCACCAGGGAGGCCAGGACCACGAAGAGGCAGCCGGGGATGGCGGCAAGGGGAAAGGAACTCAGCCAGGCCAGACCCTCCCAACCCCGCACCACCAGCACCTCATGAAGCCAGCAGCCCAACCCCAGGAAGGCCAACAACACCAGCATGCTGACCACTCGAACCGCGCCCACCCCTCGTCGCACCTTCAGCATCGCTGCGTCCACAGCACCTCCTGATACACCCTCTTGTCATCCGGCCGACGGCTCCTCCAGCATGATGCATACCACTCGGATGGAGGCACGTAGCCAGACGACCCCCGCCGCGAGTCGAGCCCTCCACAACTCCCGGGCAGCAATCTCAGGGGTGGGCCGCGTGGTGGGCGTCGACCGCGTGCTTCACGCTGGCCGGGTCCGGCATGTGCCAGAGGGGCTCGTGCGCGTAGTTGGGGTGCGAGCCCCAGATGGCGGCGCTCGCCACCGGCTTGTCCGGGTGGGCCCTGTTCCACACGTCCACCACGTGCGTCATGAAGGCATCGAGGGCACTGGCCTCGCCATGGCCGAGCCCCACCTCGGTGAAGACGGGGCGGCCGAAGTCGGTGCGGCCAGCCGCCGAGGCGATGCGCACCGCCTCCTCGTACCCCTGCGTCGAGGAGGGGTAGGCGCCGATGGCCATGGCGTTGGGGTCCATGTAGGCGTGCTGCCCGGCCTGGGCGGCGAACTCGAAGGCACTGCGCCCCCAGGAGCCGTCCGCCTGCTGGCCCATCACCCCGAGGAAGAACTCGCGCTGGGCGCCGACGTCGTTGTACGCGGCCCAGCCGGCCCCCATGGCGGGCGTGGCCAGCTTCGTGGTGAGCTCCCGCCCGAAGCGGTCGGCGAGCTGCTGGCCGATGTCCACGTACATGTCGCGCACCGCCAGGCCCATGTCGCGGGCCACCTCGCCCGGCGTGGTGCCCGCCGCCGCCACGAGCTGCAGGTACTCGGCGTTGATGTCCGTCCCGGGGGGAATCTCCGAGAAGTTCCTGCCCAGGAAGTTCGTGTGCTCCTTGGGGTCCAACGGCTCGTTGCCGAGCTGGATGGAGCCGATGGCGCCCAGCTTGCGCGCGTCGAGCTGCTCGAGCTGGCGGATGAGACCCTTGGCGAAGGTGGCGCCCTCCTGGGCATTGTAGGAGAAGGAGCCATCGGGGTTGGAGTGGATGGGAGTGGACTGCCGGTGGGCGAAGTCCACGCGCAGCTCCAGCACGAGGCCGCGGTTGGCCGCCGCGTCGAGCGCCCACCCGAGCGCCTCCGGTGGGCTGTCGGGGCGGATGATGAGGGCGGCGCTATGGGCGCCCGCGTTCGCCACCCGGTCGATCTCCGCGCGAATCTCCGCCTCGGAGACGGGCCAGTCGCGGACGATGAGGTCCGGCGAGAGATGGTGGCCAATCGCCAGCGGGCCCTCGCGCGGCGGCACCACCGAGGTGTGGACGGGCGCTACCTGCTGCGCCTGCTGCACCTGCGCGGGAGGCGCCGCGGCGTCCGCCTGGCGCACGAACTCGGCGCTCACCCAGCCGGAGGTCTTCCCATCGCTGACGTGGACCCAGCCCTTGCTCTCGGCCGGGCCTCCCTCGGGAGGGGTCGTCACCTGGAGGAGGGTGCCATCCGGGAAGCCACCCACGCGCGTCCCGCTCGTGTCCGGCGCGGCGCGCACGTTGAGCCCGTCCTCCGCCTGCACCTTCAGGGTATCTCCCGGGACATGGCCCCCTCCCGGCATGGCACCGCCGCTGGCCGCCAGGGGGATGTGGGTGGAGACCGGGGCGGAGAACCTCACGCTCGACCGTTCGGTGCGCGTGGCCTCGAAGCTGTCACGAGCCCACGAGGACTCTGGCATCGGCGGGCGCGGACATCTTCCGCTGGAGCGGCGGAGCACCCTTCTCCTGGAGCGACCTGGACTTCTGCTCTTGGACGGGGTCCTTCCGGGACTCTTCCCTGGGGCGGGTGGAGAGGTTCTTGCCAGAACGGGAACTCGAGGAGACGGACATGGGGGCACCGGGAGCGCGGCCAGCTCGGCCATCAGGAGGATTATCGGACGAAGCCCTCGCTTGTTGCGTGCGACCGCGCACTCGCGGCCGGGCTCGCGCGCGGAGGGCGAGTCCGAGCCCTACTCGCCCATGCCCACCAGGTCATCCGCTGTATCGACGATGAGCGGAGCGAGCGCGTGGAATATTGCCAGGCCCGAGGACGGAAGCCCCGAGGAAGTGAGGCACATCCTGGGAGACGACTTCGGCCACTCCTGGCCGCCACGGTGACTGGCTTCCAACGGGTCGTCGTCTCCAGGAAGCACGATGCCTTGAGCATGTTCTACCACGCCGCTCCAATGAACGAAGAGGACCGGCGGCCCTCCCCATCGAAACGAACCAAGGAGTGCCCCGACATGAAGCCGGAACTGACGGCCGACGCGCTCGTCCAACTTGTCCACCGCTACTACCCCGTCGGCCTCCACAACGCGGATCCGCGCTACGCCGCCACGGAAGAAGCCCATCGCCTCACCCGGCTGCTCCAGGCCAATGCGGCAGGCTCCCGGACCTGGAAGGATTTCTATCAGCGGGTGCGAAAGGAATTTCGCGACTGCTCTCTCTGGGACACATCGGTGCCCCTGAGCGATCCCTGTTACGGTTGCCGCATATCCCAACCGGGATTCGTACCGGGCGACCCCCACTACCAAAGCGTCGTATGCCTGCTGAGCCAGCTCGCGCCGGTGTATGCCCTTTATGTGTCCGAGCTGGAGCAGATGGGACCATCCGAGCGGAAGGGGTGGTTCGGCTTCCCGCCATTCCCCCCGAGTACCAGTCACGCGAGACCCGCCTCGCCGAGTTCATTGAGTCGACCTTCGGTTACACCCGCTTGCCCAATGAGGTCCTCTTCACCCCGTGCCGGACCTGGTCCCGCGAACGGCCAACTTCAGCCTCGGCGAGGCGCGGCTCATCGACTGCCTCTTCACACCGAATCGCTGGTAAGCCGCATGGCCCCCCCGCCCGAGGAGGGACGAGGGGTCCATGGGAGACCCCTGTGTCAGGGGAGTTGACGCCTGGAGTCACTTCCAGGCAAACCACTTCCCAAGACACCCGGCCGCATCCACCGGATGCACCCGCTGGAATGGGGTCTCGGCTCGGGGCGGACAAGGGTTTCAGGGCCTCGGGCAGGCGGGGAGGCCCGCGAGGAGCACGCATGGACGAGCAGAAGAAGTCCGAATCGAGCGGGGATGATGTGGAGCAGGTGGGGCCGTATCAACTTCAGGAGCAGGTGCCGCAGGACGAGTACAGCCGGGGGGAGCTCTACCGGGCCACGCACGAGACGAGCGGGGCGACGGCCCTGGTGCTCAAGCCCGCCGCCGAGGACGAGAAGGGCTCGGTGCGGCTGACCGACTGGCGGGTCCGCTTCATCTCCTCGGCCTCGCCTGGCTACGTCGCCATGCAAGTGGAGGAGCCCCCGAGGTCCGTGGCCCCCGACAGTCACTCGGTGGAGTCGCTGGTGTGCACCTTCGAGGATGTGCGCGAGGCCGTGGGGCGCATGGACCACGCGCTCCACGAGTCCAACGAGTCTCGCCCGGGGTGGCGCCTGGGGCTGGCCGCGCTATCGGGTGTCGCCGCGCTCGTGGTGGCACTGCTGCCGGCGGCGTTGGCCCCTGTTGCCGAGGTGGGGGTGCAAGAGGAGGCCACGGTGGAGGTATGGGTCACGGACGTCCACGTGGACCCCGTGCCGGTCCGCTCCGGCGACGCGCCGCGCCCGGGAAAAACCAGAAGCGGGCGCCCTGTACGGAGGGCCTCGAGGTGGAGGTGTCCGGCGTATGCTGGCTCTCCGTCACCCAGCGCCCCTGCCCACCGCAGACCGTGGCCTACCAGGGCCAATGCCTTCTGCCCGTCGCGGTGCCGCGCCCTCCTGTCACCAGCCTGGACGGTGGCGACGGCTACGAGCCCCGCTGATGCGTCGCCTCTGGCCCGTACGAGGTGCCCGTACAAAATGCCTGACATTATCCCGGCACACCTTCCCGGGGCCAGAACGAATCCTTTGACACCATCCCCGGCGAAGCGGGAGGCCCTGGCGACTCGTCTGGCCAGGGCAGAAAGGGAGTTGCAGCAGGCGCAGCGTGGGATGGACGGCAGTCCCGGGGCGAGGACAAGGCACTGCGAACCCATGCCGAGTGCTGCCTACCAGTGCATGATTCGCCTCAGGACGGCATGACATGCCCCCGTCTACTCCGCAGGCTCGCTGGACATGGCGAGGAGCCTGGAACTCATTTCACTCTCCATGCGCCAAGCATGGTCAAGTGTGCTTTCGACCACCTTGAGGCGCTCTTGCGCGCCCAAAACCCGTGCTTCGATCAACTTCGCCTTGAGCGAAGCAACAGCACTTGATGAATCTTTATGTGTATATGCGTTGTGTCTTGATATTTGCGCAAGAAGCATCTGCTTCTCGGCCTCGTACTCCTGTATTGTTCTCCGGATGTCGGTGCGGCGCACAATAAGCTGCGCCGCCTCTCTCGCACTCGCCTCCGCAAGAGCCTTCTGCTCTTGCTCATGCGCCTTCACCTCCTTGACCACCTCTGCCGGGACGTTCTGCCCAAGGTGTCTGCCGGCGAGCCCAAGGAAGGCGGACAGCGTGTACATGTAGAAGCGTTGCTGAGCGAAGCTCCAAATCTCCTGGCCGAGTTCCGGACGGGGTCCGTGTGTGCGTCCCTTGTGGGTCCACCACCAATCTTCCTTCTGATTGTCGGTGACCAAGATGATGGGACACTGCTTTTCCTTTGCGCGCTCTAGCAATTTGAACCAGATGAGAGCATCGCCTCCGGCGAGGTCTTCGTCTTTCTTGCTCTCGAAATCCTTGTAGCCGGGAGGAATCTTCGCCTTGCCGCGGGTCTTTGCTTCCTCTTGCTTTTTACTTAGCAACTGCCCGGAGTAAGGCTCGTCGAGCCGCCCTCGAAGTAGGGATGCGAGTTCAATACTCTCAGCATCATCCAACGAGAAACCGCGACTGTTTTCCCGTGCCTGCCTGACCTGTTCGGCGAGTTGCTCGAGGCCTTTCGTCAGAGCGTCAGCATCCAGGAACGGGTGCTCGCGAAGATCACGTAACTTCAGTTGTTCTTTGAGTCCATCAAGCCCGTCGAGGACCGTCTTGCAGCCATCCACGAGGCTGTGGGCCACCTTGAGCTTGTTCCGCTGGTATTCGGCGGCGACCTCGTAGGGAATCCAGAGCCGCTCGCCCAACTTTTTGAGCGTATCGAGGATGGCCCTCCGGGTCTGCTTGTTCCGCCGGTGGATGTGGAGCAGGACGTTCGCGTCGAAAACGAACGTGGCCTTCTTCCAGAGGTCGTCGAACTCCTCCTGGGTCGGACGGTAGTAGCCGGGGAATAAGTCCTTCATGGCACGCCACACTAGGCGTGCGGCTCTAGTACGTCCAGGCTTGGTCCACCAGGAGCCCCTCCCCCCCTGGCCCTGAGGAGCCGAGCCCATGGGGCTACGAGAGCGGTGGGACGGCGCGAGGTGCCTCCGGCGAGCATGCCTCCTGCACCACCCGTCGTCATGACGACACGAACGGAGCGGGAGGCACTGGCGGCTCGACTGGCCAGGGCTGAGGTGGAGTTGCAGAAGGCGCAGCGAGGGATGAACGGTAGTGCCGAGGCGCGGACGAGGTGTGCGAGAGCCCAGGCCAAGCACTAGGTCGCCAAACTGCGCGCGCGCGGCGCTGGAGTCCGACGGTGCTGAGAAGTGAGAGGAAGGCGACACTGTCACGTCGACATTCCAGGTGGCTCCCATGCGCCCGACCTGCCGTGTGCTTGCCACCCCAGCGAGTCCAGTGTCTATGTCAGGGCAGGCAGTGCGGAGCATTGCCGATCGACAAGGAATGAGGAGACACGGATGACCCCAGGAACGAAGCCGGCATTCATGGTGGCCAGGGATGAACTGAAGGTGAACCTTGAGCTACTGACCCTTGTGCGCGAAGCAGCGCGGGGGAGCACCAACGCCAACCACGAGAACGACTCCCTCTTCAAAGTGGAAGGCTCTTTGCTGAAGGAGGTCAATCGGAGCGCTGCGGGGTACATGAGCGCTCTTGAGGCCGCGCAGAAGGCCGGTACCCTGGCCAGTGGTTCGTAAGGGGCCAGCGCCAGCTTCAAGACGGGCCTGTCTGTCGCACAAAAGGGTCCGCTTGTAGGCTGAACAACAAGGGCCCAGTAGGCTACAACAAGAGCCCAGTCTCCACCTCCGAAGACTGGGCCCTTCGTGATTCAGGTCGTGCTGAGCCTGCTCGTCCTCCGGCGGAATGCTGGCGAGGTACTCGTCGATCACCTCCAGCATCATCTGCTCGCGCCGCGTGCGGCCCATGTAGTGCAAGTCCTTGAGTTCCCGCTTGACGAACGCTTCGGGAGAGCGAGCAGGCGGTAGTATTCCTTGAGCCGGTCGCTCGTCTCACGGCTCATCACGCTCTCGAGCCCGAAGTGCTCGGACGTGAGCAACTGGTCGGCCGTCATGCCCTCGGAGGAGGGCAGATCGCGCACCGCGAACACGCGGCGGCCCGACTTGCGCCGCAGCACCGTTACCTCCCCCTGATTGAGACCCTGAAGGCAGAGCGGGTCGTGCGTCGTCGCGATCACCTGCACGTTGGGGACAGTGCGTTCGGCAACACGTAGGAGTGGAGCGGAACAAGAACGCCGTCCGGTACCAGCGAGCATGAGTGAAGAGTTCCCACCAGCGTCGCCCAGCGAGCGCCCGGCCTCATACGGCAGGCATGCAGGGCCGCGCCGCGTGGCATAAACCTCCCCCATGCCTCGCGACGTCTCCTTCTTCGACTCCCTTGGCCGCCTCCTCGCCCTCGAGCGCGAGGCCGAGCGCGCCCGCATGGACGCCCTCGCCGAGGGCATGTCCCTCCAGCAGCGCGCCGAGCAGGGCCTCTCCTTCCTCGACCTGGAGAGCATCGAGGAGGAAGTCGGCCTCGGCGGCCGCGTCCTGGTGACGCTCGCCCGCCAGGACCGCGCCCGCTTCCCCGCCCGCCTGGACAACGGCGACCAGGTCTCCGTCATGCCCCGCCGCGCCGAGGTCAAGGAGCCCGCTCGCGCCCTCGTCTCCCGCGCCACCGCCACCCGCGTCACCCTCGCCTTCGACCGCTCCCCTCCCCCCTTCATCCACGAGGGTCTGCTCCGCCTCGACCGCGTCCCCAACGACGTCACCTTCGAGCGCGTCCGCGCCGGCCTCGCCCGCGTCAAGGCCCTCGACAAGGGCTCCGCCCGCCGCAAGCGCGAAGTCCTCCTCGGCAACGAGCCCCCCCGCTTCGACAACCTCCGCGACTTCTCCCCTTCCCGCCCCCTCAACCCCGAGCAGCGCGACGCCGTCGCCCGCGCCCTCGCCGCCGAGGACTTCTTCCTCGTCCACGGCCCTCCCGGCACCGGCAAGAGCACCGTGCTCGCCGAGGTCGCCGCACAGGCCGTCTCCCAGGGCCACCGTCTGCTGTGCACCGCCGCCAGCAACGCCGCCGTGGACCACCTGTTGGACCTCTGTCTCGACAAGGGTCTGCGCGCCATCCGCGTCGGCCACCCCGCCCGCGTCACTCCCCGCCTCCAGCAGCACACCCTCGACCTCGTCGTCGAGGACCACCCCGACCGCGTCCTCTCCCGCGAGCTCTTCGACGAGGCCTTCTCCCTCCTCGGCTACGCCCGCCGCCAGCGCACCCAGGGCCGCAGCAGCTCCCGCTTCTCCAAGGCCCGCGCCTCCACCTCCGAGGCCAAGAGCCTCCTCGACGAGGCCCGCGCCCTCGAGCGCAAGGCCGTGCGCGCCGTCCTCGAGCGCTCCCAGGTGGTGTGCGTCACCCTCGCCAGCCTCGACTCCGGCGTCCTCTCCCACGAGGAGTTCGACCTCGCCCTGCTCGACGAGGCCACCCAGGCCACCGAGCCCCTCGCCCTGCTCGGCTTCCTCCGCGCTCCCAAGGTCATCCTCGCCGGAGACCCGCAGCAGCTCCCTCCCACCGTCCTCTCCCAGGAGGCCGCGCAGCAGGGCCTCGCCGTCAGCCTCTTCGAGCGCCTGCTCGCGGACCACGGCGAGGACGTCAAGCGCATGCTCCGCGAGCAGTACCGGATGAACACCGCCATCATGTCCTTCCCCTCGAAGGAGATGTACGGCGGCGAGCTGCGCGCCCACCCCAGCGTGGCCGACATCACCCTCGCGGGCGTGCTGCCCCCGGACTCCTCCGTGGACGCCCCTCCCGTCCTCTTCCTCGACACCGCCGGCAAGGGCTTCGAGGAGGAGCAGGAGAAGGACACCGGCAGCCTCTTCAACCGCGGCGAGGCGGACCTCGTCGTCGCTCGCGTGAAGGAATTGCTCGCCGCGGGGCTCTCTCCGCGCGAGCTCGCCGTCATCACCCCCTACCGCGCCCAGGCCCACGCCCTGCGCGAGCGCGTCGAGCAGCTCTCCGCCGACGTCGAGGTGGACACCGTGGACGCCTTCCAGGGCCGCGAGAAGGACGCCATCCTCGTCTCCCTCACCCGCTCCAATTCCGAGGGCCAGCTCGGCTTCCTCACCGACCTGCGCCGCATCAACGTCGCCCTCACCCGCGCCCGCCGGCACCTCTTCGTCGTGGGGGACTCGGCCACCCTCAGCGGCCACCCCTTCTACGCTCGCTTCATCGAGTCCACCCAGGAAGGCGAAGGCTACCGCTCCGCCTGGGAGTGGCCCGACCCCGCCGATTCCCTCTGCTGAGGGAATGGCAAGGGACCCTCCTCCTTCATGCGGCCGCCGCCGGGGGTGTTGATGTTCCTACAATGGCCTCCGACAATGCGATGCCCTCTGGGCTCCACCCCAAGTAGGAGACATCTCGATGCCCGCGAATTCGCACACGTCCAGCAAGGAGCGGTACGACATCTATGGGCCGGTCCACAAAGGCCTGCGCCGCAGCCTCTGTAGCCTGCTCGAGCGTATTGGCTCGTCCACCTTCTCCGATGCGGCCCAGCGGACCTCGCTGCTGAACGAGATGCGCCAGCTCCTCTCGCTGATCTCCGCTCACCTCAATGACGAGGAGACCTTCATGCACCCCTCCATCGAGGAGCGGGCCACGGGCGCCTCGAACAAGCTGGCCCACGAGCACGTCGAGCACAACAAGGAGATGGACGAGCTGCGCGCGCTGGCGACGCAGGTCGAGAACGCGACCGATGCGACGCGGCGGGGCCTGGTGAAGAAGCTGTATCTGGCCTTCAGCAAGTTCGTCTCCGAGAACCTCGCCCACATGGATGCGGAGGAGACGGAGATGCAGGTCAAGGTGCTCCATGTGCACTTCACCGATGAGGAGTGATGGCCATGGAGGGACGCATCCTCTCGCAGTTCACTCCGGAGCTCATGATGGGCTTCATGAACATCATGATCCCCGCGATGAACCGCGACGAGCGGGTGGGCCTGCTGGGCATGATGAAGCAGGGGGCGCTCCGGAGGCCTTCAACGCCGTGCTGCAGGTGGCCGCGCGCCCGAACCTGTCCGCCGCGGACTTCCAGGACCTCACCCAGCGGCTGGGCGTCACGGCCTGACGCCGCGGGGCCTCAGTTCCCGGCGAGGCGGGGAACGCCAACCCGGTGTTCCCCGTCGGCTCCACGTACTTGCTCACGAACCCTCGCCACACGAGATTCTGTGAGAAATTGATAACTTGGACGGGAGGCCGCGAGCACTACGCAAGAAGTGCAGACCTACATGCACATTTTGTCACCGGCCTACGCAAAAATTGTCACCCCGGGAGGGGCAGGCAAGCGGCAAAGCCCTGGATTCCTTGGGTATTGGCAATAGCCCGGGGTCGGCACGGACGATGCTTCAGGAGAGGGCGCGGGGGAAGGCAGCCAAAAGGAGGCAGCCATGTCGACTCAAGCTCAGTCCGTCGTGTCCAAGGAAGCCGATGTCTGGGTACTGCGCGTGCAGAAGCCCAATGGAAAGGTGCAGGAGTACCGCTGCACCACCGAGGGACAGGCGCGACAGCTCGCCCTGGTGCTCAACGCCTCGGCGGGGGAGCGGGTCCAGGCCTGACGGGGCGGTTCCCGGCAGCGGCGGAAAGCGTTAAGCGGGGGACTTGCTGGCCCTGGGATGCTTCCCGGCCCGCAAGGAGCCGCCGATGCCCTCTTCTTTCAAGTCGTTGTCCGTCGATGCCCACGGCCTCGCCCTCCATGCGCGCCAGCGCAATGCCGGGGGCTCGCCCGCCGTCGTCTTCCTGCACGGCTGGCTGGACCACTCGCACAGCTTCGACTTCGTCGCCGAGCACCTGCCGGACTCCTGGCGGCTGGTGCTGCTGGACTTCCGCGGCATGGGCCGCAGCGCCTGGCTGCCGCGCGGTGCGAACTACCAGTTCGCCGAGCACCTGGTGGACGTGGAGGCGGTGCTGCGCGCCACCGGCCTGGAGGCCGCGCACCTCGTCGGCCACTCGCTGGGCGGCATCGTCGCCACCGCGTACGCCGCCGCGCGTCCCTCCCGGGTCCTCAGCCTCAGCCTGATCGAGAGCCTCGGCCCCACCGGCGGCCCTCCCGAGAACGCGCTCGTGCGGCTGCGCGGCTTCCTCGAGGACCTGGAGCGCCCACCCAACCGCAAGCGCTACCCGAGCGTGGAGGCCGCCGCCGCCCGCCTGCGCGAGAACAACCCCTCCCTGCCGGAGAGTGCCGCGCTCCACCTGGCCCTCCATGGCACCGAGCCCGTGGAGGACGGCCTCGTCTTCACCTTTGATCCGGCGCACCGCCGCCGCTTCGGCTCCAGCTACGACGACGCCCAGTGGCTCGCCATCTCGTCCGGTGTCACCTGCCCGGTGCAGCTCATCCGCGGCGACAACGGCTTCCGCATCTTCGAGGAAGAGCGGGCCCAGGCGCGACTCGCCGCCCTGCGCATCGCCCGGCCCCCCCTCGTCATTCCGGGTGGCCACCACGTCCACATGGAGCAGCCGGAGGCGCTGGCGCGCGCGCTGGTGGAGTTCATCCAGCCGGTCCGCCAGGTCGCCCACGGCCCCTGACAAGACGGGAAAACTCCTTCACCCCCCAGGGCAAGCGGCTTCCACCCGTTCGATACCTACATCCGCGCCTTCGCCAACTCCCCATTTTTCCTAGGCTCCTCGGCCGCCTCGCGTTGGTACGCGATTTGGATTGGGAACGGCCGGATGGGTTCGAGGCGAGAACGGGCGATGAGGACGGGGCTTGGTGGTGGGCGGATCATCGGGCTGTCGCTGCTGGCGATGTCATTGGTCGCGTGCCATGAGCCGGGGAACACACGCTCGGTACAGGCCAAGGCGGCGGTGGACGCGGACGCGCTCGATTTTGGCGACGTCCCCGTGGGCGAATGGCGCGAGAAACAGGTGCGCCTGCGCAACGTGGGCTACGTGCCCTTCCACGCATTCGAGGCACTCGGCCTGAAGGGAGATCCTTCCTATGAGGTCTCCTTCGAGGGCGAGGGGCGCATCCAACCGGGTCACGAGAAGCTGGTGCGCGTGCGCTTCCACCCGCTCTCCGAGGGTCCCCTCGAGGAGACGGTGCACGTGCGCACGGACGCCAACTCGGGCCGGGAGCACACCATCCGCGTGAGAGGCCAGGGCGTGCCCTCGCCCATCCACCTGGAGCCGGCGCTGCTGGACTTCGAGACGCTCGAGGTGGACAGCGAGCGCGTCCTGAAGCTCACCATCACCAACCCGGTGGACCTGCCGCTCACGGTGACGTTGAAGGGCGCGGCGGCCGACGCCTTCAGCACGGACACCCTCACCGTGCCGCCGCTCAGCACGCGCGAGATGCGGACGAAGTACCTGCCTCGTGCGCTGGGCGACATGCGCGCGCAGGTGGAGGTGAAGTCCTGCGAGAGCTGCACCCCGATGAGGGCGGAGCTGACGGGCCGCTCGGTGGAGAGTGCCTTCGTCTTCGACCCGGCGCCGGTGCCCTTCGACTTGATTCCGGTGCACGAGCGCACGAACTCCTTCACGCGCGCGCGCAACATCACCTGGCGGCCCGTCACCATCCACGGGCTGAGCACCAGCGATCGGGCCTTCACCCCGCTCAATCCCCTGCGGGCGCTGGAGGTGCAGCCGGACGAGGTGGTGGAGGTGCCCCTGGAGTTCGCGGCCCGCTTCTCCGGGCCGAACCTCGGCACGATGACGGTGGGGTACGAGTCGGACAAGCCGCGCCAGTCCCAGGTCATCCTGGACGCGCGCGGTGGCCGGCCCACGCTGGCCGTGGCCCCGTTGATGCTCGACTTCGGCGAGCTGCCGGCGGGCGGCAAGGTGGGCCAGGTCATCCGCATCTCCAACGGTGGCAGCCACGGCAACCTCCACTTCCTGGGCGTGCGCGGCACCGGGGACGCGGAGCACTTCTCGGTGGACGTGCCCATGCGCGGCACGCAGGCCCATGCCTGGAAGGCCGGCACCGCCTGGCCGGCGCTGGGGGCCGACGACATCCCCATCGCGCCGGGCACGGACGCGCTCGACCTGATGGTGTACTTCGAGCCCGAGACCCCGGGTTCCTGGCAGGCCACGCTGGTGCTCGTCTCGGATGACATCTTCACCCCCGAGCGCACCATCGTCCTCACCGGCCGCGCCCGGGCCACCGGCCCCTGCGTCTACGAGCTGAAGCCCCAGCCGATGCTGGACTTCGGCAACGTGCAGCCGGGCTGGGGCGCCGTGCTGGGCTTCTACTTCCGCAACCCCGGCCGCGCGGAGTGCGCGGTGAAGGACATCCACCTGTCCAACGACGGCGGCGGCGCCTTCTTCATGCCGGGTGGCCGGCTCGCCGGTGGCGTGGTGCCGTACGACTCGGCCTTCAGCGCGATGATCGCCTTCCGGCCCCCGGCGCCCGGCGAGTACCAGGGCGAGCTGAGAATGACGGTGAACAACCCCGCCTACCCCACGGTGACACTGCCCATCCGCGGTGTGTCGCAGGCGAGCTGCCTGGTGGCCACGCCGCCCTACGTGGACTTCGGGCCCATCCGTTATGACTGCTCGCCCGTCCCCCGGCGCACGCTCGTGGCCAATCAGTGTTCCATGCCCATCGCCGTGGATGAGGCTCTCATCGGCGCGGGAACCAGCGACCAGTTCACGCTGACGACGCCGCTGGTCCTGCCGCGCACGCTGGCCCCAGGCGAGGGCATGGAGTTGGAGTTCACCTACTCGCGCACCGTCCACGGCCAGCACTACAGCCCTTTCTATGTCTCCTCGGACAATGAGCCGAGCCCGCTGCTCATCCCGCTGCTCGCCGAGACGAACCATGAGGGACTCCAGCTCGACCACTTCATCCAGGGCACGGACAGCCAGCTCGATGTCCTCTTCGTGGTGGCCAACACCACCACCATGGGGCCCTTCCAGCAGCGGCTGAAGGACGCCATACCCGGTTGGGTGGAGCGCGCGAGGCAGGCCGGAGTGGACGTGAGCATCGGCGTCACCACCACGGGCCTGGCACTCCGGGCGCCCCTGTGCGGCGGCGCGGCGTCGGGCGGCGAGGCCGGGCGGCTCGTCCCGGTGGAGGGCTCGCGCTCGCGGGCCGTCTCCACCCTCTCGCCCACCGCCGTGGCGACCGTGCAGGCCAACCTGGGTGACGTGGGGCTCTGCCACAACCTCGTGCAGGGCCTGGAGACGATGCGTCAGGCGCTCTCCTCGCCCCTGGCCACCAGCATCGATGATCCGCGCACCCCCCTGCCCAACGACGGCAACGACGGCTTCCTCCGCGCCACGGCCCGGCTCGCCGTGGTGGTGGTGGCCGACGAGGATGACCACTCGGGCTTCGACCCGGAGAGCTACGTGCAGTTCCTCCAGACCCTCAAGGGCACCGGCATGGCGCACCGCACCCAGCTCTACGCGCTCGTCCCCACCGATGGCCGCTGCACCACCGCCGGCGGACCGGGGACGCGCATCTCCAGCGTCGCCCTGCGCACCGGCGGTGAAGTGGACTCCATCTGCCAGGGTAACTACGGCCCCTTCCTCGACAAGCTGCTGCAGCGCGCCGACGGGCCCCAGGCGGACTTCTCCCTCAGCGCCCAGCCCAATGGCACGGCGGCGATGTCCGTGCGCGTCCAGGGCCAGGCGATTCCGGCCGACCAGTGGACCTATGACCCGGTGCGCAACGCGGTCGTCTTCCAGCCCGCCGCGGTGCCCGGGCTGGGGCAGACCCTCGAGGTCCGCTATCGGAGCGCCTGCCCCGAGCCTCCAGCGTTCCCCTGAGGGCCCCGTCAAGTGGGGGAGACACCTTCCGCCCATGGGCCTCGGGCGGATATGGTCTCCCTACACGTGGAAAACTTCGGCCGTTACGAGCTGATACGAAAACTGGCAACTGGCGGAATGGGGCAGGTCTTCCTGGCCCGGCAGAAGGGTCCCGTGGGTTTCCAGAAGCTGCTGGTGCTCAAGCGGCTGCTGCCACACCTCTCCGAGGACCAGGAATTCATCCAGATGTTCCTGGACGAGGCCCGCATCGCCGGCCTCCTCAACCACCCCAACATCGCGCAAATCTACGACCTCGGGGATGTGAACGGCGTGTTCTACATCGCCATGGAGTACGTCCAGGGCGAGTCCATCGGACAGGTGAGCGTGCGCGCCAACCACTACCGCAAGGGCGGGATGGCGCTGGGGCTCAAGTGCCGCATCATCGCGGACGCGGCGGCCGGGCTGGACCACGCGCACCAGGCGCGTACGCCCTCGGGCCGCAAGCTGGGCCTCATCCACCGCGACGTGTCCCCGCAGAACGTGCTGGTGGGCTTCAACGGCAACGTGAAGGTCATCGACTTCGGCGTGGCCAAGGCCGCGGGGAAGCTGTCCCGGACGCTCGTCGGCACCATCAAGGGCAAGCACGCGTACATGTCCCCGGAGCAGGCCCGCGGCGAGGAGCTCGATGCCCGCTCGGACGTGTTCGGCCTGGGCATCGTCTTCTACGAGCTGCTCACCAACCAGCGGCTCTTCAAACGCGACACGGACATGGCCACCCTGAAGGCCGTGGTGGGCGCCAAGGTGCCTCCGCCATCCGAGGTGCTGCCCGGCGTCCCCAAGTCGCTGGACGCGGTGGTGATGAAGGCCCTGGCCCGCAAGCGCGACGAGCGCTTCCAGAGCGCCGGGGAGCTCCAGCTCGCCATCGAGGACTTCCTCCTCGCCGAGCGCCTGCCCGGCACCCAGGCCCATCTCACCGCCTTCATGAAGGAACTCTACGCCTCGGAGCTCGAGGAGGACCGCTTCGCCAGCGAGCCCACCGTCATCCAGTACGACCCACGGCTGGCGCGGGAGACGAGCTCGCCCTCCGCGACCAAGACGAACCCCGTGCAGGGGCAGCGGCAGGGCCCGGCTCCCGCCCAGGGTGGTAGAGCGAATTCCCCGGCCGCGGGCACGCCCGTGCGCACCCGGTCGACGCAGACCGCTCCAGCGGCGCGGCGTCCCGCGGGACCTCGGGGGAATGG
Source organism: uncultured delta proteobacterium (assembly GCA_963771175.1). Taxonomy (GTDB): domain Bacteria; phylum Myxococcota; class Myxococcia; order Myxococcales; family Myxococcaceae; genus Archangium. The sequence goes on along the minus strand of CAVYSY010000009.1, from coordinate 34,301 downwards.
CGAGGATCCGCAGACGTAGCGGCGAGGGCTCCCGAAGCCAGCCCCTGACGGAGCGCGGGAGCCCTCACGCCTTCCGCGTCACGGCGAAGCGGCGGGGGCAGGCACCTCGGGGTTCTCCTCCGACATCCGCTTCGCCTCACCCCGCAGCCGCTGCATCAGCACGTACAGCCCCGGGATGAAGATGGCGTTGACCACCGTGGACACGATCATCCCTCCGAAGACGGTCGTCCCCAGCGAGCTGCGCGAGCCGGCGCCTGCGCCCTGAGCCGTCATCAGCGGCACCACGCCCAGCAGGAAGGCGATGGAGGTCATCAGGATGGGCCGCAGGCGCACCTCGGCGGCCTCCACCACCGCATCCACGACGCTCTTGCCGCTCTCGCGAAGCTGCTCGGCGAACTCCACGATGAGGATGGCGTTCTTGCTGGACAGACCCACCAGCATCACCAGTCCGACCTGGCAGAAGACGTCGTTGGCGAAGCCACGCGCCACCTGCAACCCCAGCGCGCCCAGGATGGCCAGGGGCACCGAGAGGATGATGACGAAGGGCAGGCTGAAGCTCTCGTACTGGGCCGCGAGCACCAGGAAGACGAACAGGATGCCCAGGGCGAAGATGATCATCGTCTGCCCGCCGCTCTCCTTCTGCTCGAGGCTGATGCCGGTCCACTCCGAGCCCATGCCCTGGGGGAGGAGCTGCGCGGCCAGGGACTCCATCGCCGCCATCGCCTGACCGGAGGAGACGCCCGGCGCGGCCTGTCCGTTGAGCTCCGCGGCCCGGAAGAGGTTGTAGTGCCGGATGACCTGGGCGGAGACGGTGGGATTCACCTTCACCAGCGACTCCAGCGGAATCATCGCCCCACTGTCGCTGCGCACGTAGAAGGCCCCGATGTCCTGCGGGCTGTCGCGGAACTGCTGCTCGGCCTGGACATAGACGCGGTAGGTGCGGTTCGCGTAGTTGAAGTCGTTGACGTACTGGCTGCCCATGTAGACCTGCATCGTGCCGAACACCTGCTCGAGCGGCACTCCGAGCGCCTTGGCCTTCTGACGGTCCACCTCGACGTCCAGCAGCGGCGTGCTCGCGTTGAAGGACGTGAAGAGGCCGCGCAACTGGCCATTCTCATTGCCCTGCGCCACCAACTCCTGGGCGGCCGAGGCCAGCTCATCCAGCGAGCGGCCACCAGCGGTGTCCTCGACGATGAACTGGAAGCCGCCCACCGAGCCCACGCCGCGGATGGCGGGAGGCTGGAGGGGCATCACCCGGGCACCACCGATGCGGCCGAGCGGCCCGCGCAGCCGCTCCACCAGCCCCGCCACGGACTGCGCCCGCTCGCGCCGCTGCTCCCACGGCTTGAGGGGGGCGAAGATGGTGGCGTAGTTGGGCCCGGTGCCCTGGAAGGAGAACCCGCCGATGGCGAACATGGTCACCACCTCGGGCTGGGCCTTCAGCACCTCCTCCGTCTCGGCCAGCACCTTCTCCGTCTGCGCGAGCGACATGCCCTCGGGCCCCTGCACGGAGATGATGAGGTAGCCCTGGTCCTCGTCGGGGATGAAGCCGGTGGGCGTCGCGCGGAAGAGCAGCACCGTCGCACCGATGCTCAGGAGGAACACCCCGAAGATGATGAGGGGGCGCTTCAGCAGCACGCGCAGCCACTTCCCGTAGGTGGCCTTCGTCCAGTCGAGCGCCGTGTCCATCCAGCGGAAGAAGATCCACTTCTTTCCGTGGTGGTGCTTGAGCAGGCGCGCGCTCAGGGCCGGCGTCAGGGTGAGGGCGCAGAAGGTGGACAGGGCCACCGACGCGGCGATGGTCAGCGCGAACTGGCGGTAGATGGAGCCCGTGGTGCCCGGGAAGAGCGCCACGGGGACGAACACCGCCACCAGCACGATGGAGATGGCCACCACCGCGCCGGCCACCTCCTTCATGCCCGCGCGCGCCGCCTGCATGGCCGTCAGGTTCCGCTCGACCATCAGGCGCTCGATGTTCTCGATGACCACGATGGCATCGTCCACGACCAGACCCGTGGCCAGGGTGAGGCCGAACAGGGTGAGCGTGTTGATGGAGAAGCCCATCAGGTAGACGAAGGCGAAGGTACCCACCAGCGACACCGGCAGGGTGAGCGCGGTGATGAGCACGCTGCGCCAGCCGTGCAGGAACAGGAAGATGACGAGGATGACCAGCGCGATGGCCTCGATGAGCGTCCGTACCACCTCGTGGATGGAGGCGCGCACCGCGAGCGTGGTGTCGTTGCCCAGCTTGTATTCGAGCCCCGGGGGGAACTGCAGGGAGAGCCGGTCGAGCTCCTTGAGGACGCCGTCGCGCACGTCGAGCGCGTTGGCGGTGGGGAGCTGGAAGACGGCGAGGCCCACGCCCGTCCTGCCGTTGAAGCGCAGGAGCGTCCCGTAGTTCTCCGCGCCGAGCTCCACGCGGCCCACGTCGCGCACGCGCACGAGCTTGCCGTCGGTGTTGCGCATCAGGACGATGTCCCCGAACTCATCGGGCTCGACGAGCCGGCCGCGCGCCCGCACGGCGATCTGGTAGGGCTGCTCATCCTTCGACGGGGGCTGACCCACCTGGCCCGCGGCTACCTGGAGGTTCTGCTCCTGCAGCGCGCGCACCACGTCCTGGGGCGTGAGGTTGCGGCGCGCCAGCTCGGTGGGATCCAACCACAGGCGCATGGAGAACTTGCGCTCGCCGAAGATGCGCACGTCGCCCACGCCGCGCACGCGCTTGACGGCGTCCTTCAGATTCACGTCCGCGTAGTTGCTGAGGAACTTCGCGTCGTAGCGGTTGTCCGGGCTGGAGAGGCCCACCGTCAGCAGCATCTGGCTGGAGGCCTTGTTGACCACGATGCCCGACTGGTTCACCTGGGCCGGCAGGCGCGCGGCCGCGCGGCTCACGCGGTTCTGCACGTCCACGGCCGCCACCTCGATGTCGCGCGTGGGCTCGAAGGTGACGGTGATCTGACTCGTGCCGTCGTTGCTGCTGGTGGAGGTGATGTAGCGCATGCCCTCCACGCCGTTGAGCTCCTGCTCCAGCGGGATGGTGACGGCGCTCTCCACCACCTCGGCGCTCGCCCCCACGTAGTTGCTGGTGACCGTCACCTGGGGCGGCGCGAGGTCCGGGTACTGCGCGATGGGGAGGGTGGGAATGGCGATCGCCCCCATCAGCGTCAGCAGGATGGAGCAGACGGCGGCGAAGACGGGTCTGCGGATGAAGAAATCGACGAACACGGCGTTCAAGCCCTCATTGTCTTGGCTGTGGCCGGGCCACGCGCCCCTCTCCGCGCGGCCCGGTCCTGCTGTCGCTCAGCGGCGACCTAGCGGCTGCCCCCGGTGGCGCCTCCGCCCCCGGCCCCGGAGTCTCCCGCGACGCCCTGCTTCGAGACCGTCTCGGCGCGGGGCCCGGGTACGCTCGGCTTCACCTTCACGAGAGCCCCATCGCGCAGCGCCTGCAGCGAGGAGACGGCCACCACGTCGCCCTCCTTCAACCCCGACTCCACCACGTAGGCCATCTCCCCGAGCACCCCGAGCTTCACCGGGCGGCGCGACACCACCGTCTTGCCGTCCTTCTCCTGCACCACGAGGGCGAAGGGCTGGCCGCTCAGGCGCACCACGGCGAGCGCCGGGAGCTGCAGGGCCTCGCGGGTGGAGTAGACGATGCGCGTCCGCACCAGCTCGCTGGGGCGCAGGCCCCCGGTGTTGCGGAAGGCCGCCTTCACCTCCACGAGCTGGGTGCGGGGATCGGCCTGCGGGGCCACGAAGAAGAGCGTGCTGGTGAGCAACACCTTGCCCTGGGAGTCGAGCACCTCGAGCTGCGTGTCGGGCTTGAGCGAGCGGGCGCGCTCGGACGGCACCGCCACGCTCACCTCGAGCACGTCCGCCTGCGCCACGCTGGTGAGCGGCGTCGTGGCCCCCACGAAGTCACCCACGCGGACCAGCACATCGCCCACCGTGCCGGAGAAGGGGGCGCGCACCACGTGGAACTGGAGCTGCACCTGGCGCTGCGTCACCTGGGCGGCGGTGGAGCGCGAGGCCGCGTCGGCCGCCTCCACCTGGGCCTGGGCGCGCTCCATCTCCTGGGCGCTCGCGAGGCCCTCCTTATAGAGCGCCTCGGTGCGGGCGAACGTCCGCCGCGCCAGCTCCAGGTTCACCTCCGTGGAGTTGTGCTGGGCCTGGGCGCTGTCGAGCGCGGCCGTCTCCTCGCGGGCGTCCACCTCGATGAGCGGCGTGCCCTCCTCCACCTTCTGGCCGGGACGCACGTGGATGCGGCGCACGTAGCCCGCCACCTGCGGCAGCACGTTGACGCTCTGCCGCGACAGGAGCGAGCCCAGGTACTCACTGGTGTCGCGCACCTCGCTGGGGACGAGCTGTCACCACCTCCACCTCGCGCGGAGGCGGAGCGGCCGGTGCCGCCGGCTTCCCCGAGCAGCCCACGGCCCCCACCACCAGCGCGGCCCCCCACATCGTCATCATCAGCGCCTTCAGGGGGCGCACCCGTCTCACCAGTCGCACCGGGCCTCCGTCAAGAATGCGTCCAGGCGCGCCTGGACAAGCTCGAATTCACGCAGCGCCAGCGCCAGCTCCGCCTGGCGCAAGGCCGCTCCGCTCTGCACCAGCTCGAGGCTGTTGCCGCGACCCACTTCAAAGGAGCGGCGGGTGAGCTGGTCGGCCCGTTCCGCCAGCGCTCGTGCCTCGGCCGCCGTCTTCACCAGCGCCTCGGCCACCTCCACGCTCCGCCGCGCCCGCTCCACCTCCACCATCACGTCGCGCCGGGTGCGCTCCAGGGATTCGGAGGCCTGCTGCTCGATGCCCTGCCGCTCGCGCACCAGCCCGCCCCTCAGGCCGCCTTCCCACAGAGGGACCGACAGCACGGCGGCGATATTCCAGGTGGCCAGCCGCCCGGGGCCCGGCTCGGTGGTGAAGCCATGGAGGGAGCTGGAGAGGCCGAGCGTGGGCAGGTAGCCGGCGGAGGCCTGGCGCTTGCTGTCACGCGCCGCCTCCACCTGGGAGCGCGCGGCGACGAGGTCCGGCCGTGCGCTCACGCTCTCCAGCGGCGCACAGACCTTGCGGGTCATCTCCACCAGCCCCTGCAGGTTGAAGGAGGGCCGCACGCCCAGCGCATGGTCGAAGCCCAGTGACAGGCCGAGCGCCTCGCGGGCCCGGCGCAGCTGCTCGTCTCCGGAGACGAGGGCCCCGCGCGCCAGCGCCACGTCCTGGTTCACGCGCACCACGTCCAACTGGTTGCTCGCGCCCAGCTCGAAGGTGCGCTGGGTGAGCGCGGCGCGCTCGAGGGCCTGACGCAGGCCCACGCGGTTGATCTCCGCGACGCGCTCGGCGGCCACCGTGGCCACCAGCACCCGCGCCAGCCCCAGGGTGAGCCGGCGCCGCACGTCCTGGAGATTGGCCACGGCGCCCGTCTCGGCGGCCCGGGCCGAGGACAGCCCGCGCCAGGCGCCGAAATCCACCAGCGACTGCGACAGCGACACCGCGCCCGTCACCAGCGGCACGGTGGGCCCGGTTCCATCCTGCTGCCGGCCCTGGGCGACGCCCGCGGCGCCCGAGCCCAACACAAGGATGGGGCTCTCGGGGTTGAGCACGTCGAGGCCGGTGCCCACCGAGGCGCGCACGTTGGGCAACAGCGCGGCCCGGGACTGGCGCCAGCGGCCCTCGGCGCGCTGGACATTGGCCTCCGCGGTCCGGAGGTCCGTGGAGCGCTCGCGCACCAGCGAGAGCGCCTCGTCCCAGCTCTCCACCTGCTGCTGGGCGGGAGGAACCGGGGTGAGCATCGGGTCCTCCACGTGTGGCTGGAAGGGAGCCGGCGACGGCAGGGAGGCCGTCGGGTCGGCGAGCTTCGCGGCGGTGGCGAGCACCAGGAGGATGACGAAAGAAGAGTGCATGCCAGGGCGTAGGGAGAAAGAAGGAGTCGCTGCACGGGCCGCGCGGTTGCGCCCCTATAAGGCCAGCCCGTTTAAGATGCCATTGACAATTGTTGTCAAAAGCAACCATCTTTACGTTGAATGACCCTCATGGTGCAAGTGGCCCGTTTACGTCGCCTCCTGATCCGGCGGCTCATCCCGCGACTTGGAGAGCAGACGAGCAGGCCCTTCATGCAGCTCGTGGCGCTGAAGTTCATCGCCGTGGAGGGGGTGCGCAGTCAGGCCACCCTCGCGGAACGGATGATGGTGGACGCCCCCGCGGTGAGCCGGCTGGTGGACCGGTTGGAAGAGGACGGGCTGGTGAAGCGCTGCGCGGGGGAGGATCGCCGCTGCGTGCGACTGGAGAGCACCCCGGCCGGTCAGCAGGAGCTGGAGCACCTGGAAGCAGCGGAGCATTCACTGGATGAGGAGGTGCAGCAGCACCTGACCACCTCGGAGATGCGCGAGCTCAAGCGCCTGCTGGAAAAGCTGCAGACGGGAATGTCCCAGAGCCCCACTCCCTCGAGACCCGAGGGAAGCACGGCGGAGTGAGAAGGACTCAGAGGCTCGCGAGGGCCACGCGGTAGAGGGCCCGGTAGCCCATGCGCGGCGCCGGCTCGAAGCGCTCCGCCGTGAAGATGTCCTCCAGCAGGCGACGCCCTTCCTCGCTCTCGTGCAACCCGAGCAGCGCGCGCTCCAACTGGTTCGCCAGTTCCGGCGCCACGCTCATGCCCACCGGCACGCCGTCGTTGGGCGCCTCCTCGGTGTAGGTGATGAGCTCGAACGCGCCTCCCTGCCCGGGCAGCACCACCTCCACGCCGTCCGCGTAGGTGAAGCCCGTGGACTCCGGCGGGCAGAAGACGCACGCCACGTCCACCGCCCCGGCCAGCACCGACTCCAGCGCCGCCCGGTACGAGCCCGTGAGCTGCTGCGAGGTGAACGTCCGCGCCGGCTCCAGCCCCTTGGCCTTCAGGTACGCGGCCGGCAGCAGGTAGCCCCCCACCGAATCGCGGTCCACCCACGCCACGCGCGAGCCCTGGAGCGTCTCCAGCGTCAGCCCCGAGCCCGCCCGCGCCACCAGCGCCGAGCGGTACGACGAGCGCCCATGCCGCACCCCGCGCGCGAGCACCCGCACGCCCATGGCCTCCACCCGCGCGCACACGAAGGGCGGCGCCCACACCGCGTCCGCTCGGCCCGCCAGCAGGTCCTTCGCCAGCGCCTCGTAGCTGGCCGCCACCGTCACCTCCACCCGCCGGCCCAGGGCCCGCTCGATGGAGGCGGCCAGTTGCTCGGCCCGCCCACGCGCCTGCTCACTGCCCAGCGAGGGCGGCAAGCCGAAACGGAAGGAGAAGCGCGGCTGCGAGGGAGGAGAGACGGACATGGTCGGGAGCCGGTCGTCCTCCTACTACGCCTCGCGGTCGAGCCGCGCGACTTCGTCGTCCGCCAGCCCGAAGGTCGCCTGGAGCATATGGAGGATGCGCAGCTCGCTCAGGCTCGGCTCCTGTCCGCCCGCGTGGGCGATCTTCGTCGCCAGCTGGTAGGCCTTCAGCCGCTGGGCGTGCGTCGACAGCCCGCGCGCCATCGCCTGCAGCCGCTGTGGCAGCCCCTCGGCGGCCAGTGCCGACACCGACTCGCTCACGAAGGCCTGGGCACGCTCGGGGCTCACGTTGTGGAAGAGCGGGTCCGACGCGAAGCTCTCCACCAGCGCCCGCGCCTCCGCCTCCTTCAGGTGCCCGTCCGCCGCGCTCACCAGCACCATCACCTCGGCGTACAGGCGCTCCAGCGGCTCGCCCAGCGCCTCCGCCAGGCTGCCTCCGCCCTCGATGACGTCGACGATTTGAGCCACCTCGTCCTCGGAGATGCCCAGCGCCGCCTGGAACGTCTTGAGCAGCCCCAGCTCCGTGCGCGTGGCCCGGTGGTCCGAGAACGCGATGGACGCCGCCAGCCCGAAGGCCAGCATCCGGTTCTTGTGGTCCGGCAGCCGCGCGCGCAGCGAGGCGAGAATCTCCTCCAGGTCGTGCGCCTTGGACAGCCGCTGGGCGCTCGCCTCCACCAGCGCGTTGAGCTCCTCGGGCTTCGTGCCCTCGAACTCGGGGCGCTCGATGACGCGGCGCAGCAGCGTCTGCATCTCGAGCTGCGAGACCCGGCCATCGGCCATGGCCGACAGCAGCATCACCTCCACCAGCGCGGCGTTCCGATCCCTGCGCGCACTCACCGCCTGTTCTCTAGGCATCCGCCAACCCTCCCATTGTTGTTGCTGCCGTCTTGGTGCCCTCGGGCTGCTGCTCCCCGGGCGTGCCTTCGGAAAACTCGAAATCGAACAGGCTCTTGTCCAGCAGGTGGCTGGGCCGCACGTTGCCCATCGCGTTGAGCACGCTCTGGCGGACGTTGGGAATCTCCTTGCCCAGTTCCTCCACCAGCCGCTTCATCCGCTGGCGCTGCAGGTTCTCCTGCGAGCCGCACAGGTCGCACGGGATGATGGGGAACCGCCGGGCCTCGGCGTAGGCGGCGATCTCCTTCTCCGGCGCGTAGCACAGCGGGCGGATGACCGTGTTGCGCCCATCATCGCTCTTGAGGATGGGCGGCATGGCCTTGAGCGAGCCGGCGAAGAAGAGGTTGAGCAGCAGGGTGTGGACGAGGTCGTCCCGGTGGTGACCGAGGGCAATCTTGGTGCAGCCCAGCTCCACCGCCGCCGTATAGAGGATGCCGCGCCGCAGCCGGGAGCACACGGTGCACTGCGTCTTGCCCGGGGGCGTCTTCTCGAGGACGACCGAGTAGGTGTCCTCCTTGAGCATCTTGTAGGCGAAGCCCTCGCTCTTGAACCAGTTCTCCAGCTTGTCCGCCGGGAAGCCGGGGTGGCCCTGGTCCAGGTTCACCGCCAGCAGCTCGAACTTGACCGGGGCGCGGCGCTGCAACTCCCGGAGCAGGTAGAGCATGGTGTACGAGTCCTTCCCACCAGACACACCGACCATGATGCGGTCCCCCTCGGAGATGAGGTGGTAATCCGCGATGGCTCGACCCATGTGGCCGAGCAGGTTCTTTTCGAGGCGAAGGACGTCGGGGTTCATCGGCGGTTGTCATCCTAGCGGCGGCGGCGGAAAAAACACGCTACACGTACACACCCGGTCCGCTAGCCTGCTCTTCTCGATGCCGACCTTCCCTCAAGGTGCGCAGGATGTAGTGGATATGCCGGGAGCCCAAGCGGCCGCCCGGAAGCTCGAAGCCGCCCCGGAGCTGGCCGTGGACGTGGAGGCGGACGCGATGCACGCCTTTCGCGCCCGCCTGTGCTTCCTCCAGGTGGGCACGGACGAGGACGTCTTCCTCTTCGACACGCTGCAGCCGGGGGTGGAGCCCTCGCTGCTGGCGCCGGTGATGGGGGACCCGGGCGGACCAAGTTCTTCCACGCCGCGTCGGGAGACCTGCCCTACCTGGCCGAGGCGGGCGTGCGGGTGAGGGGCCTCTTCGACACCCACCGGGCGGCGACGCTGCTGGGATGGCCCAAGGTGGGGCTGGCGGACCTGGCGCGCGAGCGGCTGGGGGTGGAGCTGCCGAAGGAGCACCAGCAGTCGGACTTCTCGCTGCGGCCGCTGCCCCCGGGGATGCGGGACTACATCGCCAACGACGTGCGCTACCTCGTGGAGCTGGGCCGCCAGGTGCGCGAGGAGTGCCGCAAGGCGGACATCCTCGAGGAGGTGCTGCTGGACTGCGAGCGCATGTGCGACGAGGCGGCGGCGCGGCCGGACGTGGGAGCGGACTTCAAGCCGCGCCTGCCGAAGGCGGGGCTGACGCCGGCGCAGTTGTTGCTGGGCAACACCATCGCCCAGGCGCTGCACCGCAAGCGGCTGGAGTGGGCCGAGGCGGAGAACATCCCCATGGGACGAATGCTCTCCAACATGGCCATCTCGGACATCGCGGTGAAACCGCCGGGCAATGCGAAGGAGCTGGCGAGGGCGGCGGGCGTGCGCGGGGGCTTCGTGCGGTCGCACGGGGACGAGGTGCTGGCGCTCGTGCGCGAGATACTGGAGAGGTCGCGCCGGGGCGAGCTGAAGCCGGAGGCGGAGCAGAAGGGCCCGAAGGACCCGAACCGGCGCAAGCGCGAGGAAGCGGTGAAGGCGTGGCGCGGAGAGAAGGCGGGAGCGCGCAAGGTGACGCCGTCGGTGGTGATGCCCAACCCGGTCTTCGACACGCTCGTGTCACGGCCACCGGCCAGCCTCGAGGAGCTGCGGACGGTGCCCTACATCGGGGAGAAGCGCGTCCAGCTCTATGGAGAGGAGCTGCTGGCGCTGCTCGCCCAGTACCCCGTGCAGGGCTGAGCCCCTCTCCCCGTCCCCAGGGTTTTCCCGGGCAATAGGACGGAGGCCCGTTCGTTCTCTCGCCACCCAATCGAGGGAACTCCATGAACGTCCGCCTCCATCGCACTCCGTGGGCACTGCTCACGCTCACGCTGGCCTGTGCCACGCCACAGCAGGCCACCACCTCCACGCCCCTCGCGGACCCCTCCCCCGCTCCGGCGGCCGAGACTCCGCGCCCCCCGGCCTTCCGTCTGGGCACCACCGTGAAGCCCACGGGCTATCAGGTGGAGCTCACGGTGAGCCCGGAGCAGGAGTCCTTCAACGGGGTGGTGGACATCGCCCTCGAACTGTCCGAGTCCACGCGGCAGCTCTGGCTGCACGGCGAGGGCCTGACGGTGAAGGAGGCCACGCTCACGGCGGGAGGCCAGTCGCAGCCAGCACGGACGGTGACGGAGGGAGACAGCTTCCTCGGCTTCCTGCTGGAGCGCCCGGTGGGCCCGGGGAGCGCGACGCTCCGCGTGGTGTACCAGGGCACCGCGTCGGCGAAGGAGACCACGGGCCTCTTCCGCCAGAAGGACGGGGACACCTGGTACGCCATCACGCAGTTCCAGCCGGATGACGCTCGCCGGGCGGTGCCGTGCTTCGACGAGCCCGGTTTCAAGGTGCCGTGGCAGCTCACGCTGCGGGTGCCCCAGAACCAGCGGGCCTTCTCCAACACGCCGGTGGCCTCCGAGGAGCCGGGGCCGGACGGGTGGAAGACGGTGCGCTTCCGGCCCACGCCGCCGCTGCCGAGCGAGGTGCTGGCCTTCGCGGTGGGCCCCTTCGAGACGGTGGACGCCGCGCCCGCGGGCAAGAAGGGCACGCCGGTGCGCATCGTGGTGCCGAGGGGCCGGAAGGCCGAGGCCGCCTACGCCGCCCAGGCCACGCCGCCACTGGTGGGGCTGCTGGAGGACTACTTCGGCATGCCCTACCCCTACGAGAAGCTGGACGTGCTGGCCATTCCCCAGCCGGTCCTCTTCGGGGCCATGGAGAACCCGGGCCTCATCACCTTCCAGATGCCGCTGCTGCTGGCCCGGCCCGAGCAGGACACGCTGCTGCGCCAGCGCCGCTTCGCCCAGATACAGGCGCACGAACTGGCGCACCAGTGGTTCGGCAACCTCGTCACCCTGGCCTGGTGGGATGACACCTGGCTCAACGAGTCCTTCGCGGACTGGCTCTCCGTGAAGGTGACGGACCAGTGGCAACCGGCGTGGAACATGGACGCCGAGCGCGTGCGCAAGCGCGCCCAGGCGATGACGAAGGACCGGCTCGTCACCACGCGCCGCATCCACCAGCCCGTCGAGAGCGAGGGCGACATCCTCACCGCCTTCGACGGCGACATCACCTACGCCAAGGGCGCCTCGGTGCTCTCCATGTTCGAGGCGTGGGTGGGCCCGGAGCGCTTCCGCGAGGGCGTGCGCCTCCACATGCGCGAGCACGCCGAGGGCAACGCCACCGCGGCCGACTTCTTCCAGTCCCTCTCCAAGGCCGCGGGCACCGACGTGACGTCCGCCCTCTCCACCTTCCTGGACCAGCCCGGCGTGCCGCTCGTCTCCATGGGGCTCCAGTGCCCGGCGGGTGCGCCCCCGAAGCTGACGCTGGCCCAGCGCCGCTTCCTCCCCGTGGGCTCCCAGGGCGCGAGCACCGAGGCCCAGACGTGGCGGGTGCCCGTGTGCGTGCGCTACGGCACCGGCAAGCAGGAGGCTCGGGCCTGCACGCTCCTCACCGAGAGGACGGGCGAGCTGGTGCTCACGGGCGCCACCGGCTGCCCCGATTGGGTCGTCCCCAGTGCGGACGCGCGCGGCTACTACCACACGAAGCTGGAGGGCGACCTGCTGAGCCGGCTCACCCGAGACGGGGGCAGGCAGCTCACCCTGTCCGAGCGCATGGGCCTGCTCGGTGACGCGCAGGCGCTGATGGCGGGCAACGCGCTGCCGGTGGACGAGGCACTCGGGGTGGTGACGCGCCTGCTGCCCACGGATGACAGGGATCTCCTCACCACCGCGCTGAGAATGGTGGGCTCGGTGCGACGCGAGCACCTCCCCGAGGCGCTGCGGCCCAGGTACGCGGCCTTCGTGCGCCGCACCTTCGGGGACAAGGCACACGCGCTCGGCCTGCGGCCGCGCCCGGGCGAGGACGAGGCCACGAGCCTGCTGCGCCCCTCCCTGGTGAAGGCCGTGGCCCTCCTGGGTGAAGACGAGGCACTCCTGGCCGAGGCCCGCACGCTGGCGCGCAAGTGGCTGGAGGATCGCCGCGCCCTCTCGCCGGAGCTGGTGGAGGTGGTGCTGCAACTGGCAGCTGAGAAGGGGGATGCCTCGCTTCACCAGCGAATGCTGGCCGAGGCCCGGAAGACGACGGACCCGGCCGAGCGCCACAACCTGCTCTCCGCGCTGGGCTCCTTCCGCGACCCGGTGCTCGCCCGCGCCAGCACCGACCTGCTCATCTCCCAGGACTTCTCCACGTTCGAGGTCATCGGCGGCTTCGTCAATGGGATGCTGAACCACGAGTCCACGCGCGAGCACTTCTACACCTACGTAAAGGACCACTTCGATGCGCTGATGGCCCGGATGCCGCACGAGGTCGGTGGCCACATGCCGTCACTGGGTGGGGCCTTCTGCGACACCGCGCACCGTCAGGACGTGGAGGCCTTCTTCAAGGACCGCGCCCCCCAATACCCCGGCGGCCCGAAGATACTCGCGCAGACGCTGGAGGGCGTGGACCTCTGCATCGCCCAGCGCGAGTCGCTCCAGCCCGGCCTGACGCGCTTCCTCTCGCGCCCGTAACGGGACCGACACGGTGTTCAGCGCTTGAGCGCCAGCGTCATTCCGTCGCGGACCGTCAGGAGGACCTTCTGGACCCGAGGGTCCGCGGCGACCTTTTCATTGAAGGCCACGATGGCGTGGTCGTTCGGAGCCCGTGGCTCCAACACCCGTCCGCTCCACAGCGTGTTGTCCGCCACCAGCAGACCGCCGGTGCGCAACAGTGGGAGCACGGCGTCGTAGTAGGCGCTGTAGTTCTCCTTGTCCGCGTCGATGAAGACCAGGTCGAACGGACCCCGCAACTCCTTCAAGGTCTCCAAGGCCGGACCCATTCGGAGCGAAATCTTCCGCCCGTGCGGACTGCGCGCGAAGAAGTCGCGGGCCATTCCGTGGCGATGGGGTCGACATCACAAGTGATGAGCTCGCCGTCGTCAGGCAAGCCCTCGGCCATCATCAATGCCGAGTAACCGGTGAAGGTGCCGAGCTCCAGCACCCGCCGGGCCTGGGTCATCCGCACCAGCATCTGGAGGAACATCCCCTCCAGGCGCCCCACTTGCATCTGGGCCGAGGACATCTGGGCGTAGGTGGTTTGCCGGAGTTCCTCGAAGAGCGGGCCGGGAACCTCGGTGTGCTCTTGTGCATACTTCTCGATGTCAGAAGGAACCAGCGTGATCGTCATGGGGTTGATTTAACACGAGCCTCCAGTGGGCACAGTTCAGGTTGCGGCTGGTGGGAACGTGCGTAGTTTTGAAGTCGCTGTGTGGAGGTGGTGGGCATGTCTGGAGTGCGACTGGGTGGCGCGACAGCCGACATCCATCACTGCATCGCGGCGAGCCTGAAGTGTCAGGCCGCGTGCGAGGCGGCGATGGAGCAATGGGCGAACAAGGGGATGCGCGCCGACAGCGAGCCAATGCGCCTGCTGCGTCAGTGCGCGGAGCTGTGCGAGCTGAACGCCCGGGCCCTGCAGAAGGACAGCAGGCTGGCCCGGCGCACGGCGACGCTGTGCTTCGAGCTGAGCAACCAGGTGGCCCGCGCCGCGTGGCTGGACGGGAACGAGGCCTCCAACGTGCTGGCCCGCGATGCGCTGCAGCTCGCCCGGGCCTGCCGGCCACTGCTCTTCACCTGACAGGGCAAGCTCCCGTTCTCGCGGGAGAATCCCAGTGCATGCCCCCGCTCCCTCTGGGAGAGTGCGGAGCACATGGCAGAGGGAAACACGCAGGACCCGCGGGAGCAGATACGAAGGCTGGAGGAGACGGTCTCCCGGCTGGAGGCGCGCATCGAGAGCCTGGAGGCGGTGGCCACGACGCGGCCAGCGCCCCCACCCGCGCCCCTCACGCCGACCCCCACCGCGCCCGCGCCGGAGAAGAGGGACCTCGAGACACAGCTCGGCACGTACTGGCTGAGCCGGGTGGGCATCGTGGCGCTCATCCTCGGCTTCGCCTTCCTCATCATCTACCACTTCGGCGCGCTGGGCGTGCTGGTGCGGGTGGGAGCGGGCTACCTGCTGAGCGCGGGGCTCGCGGCGCTGGGCCTGTGGCTGTCGCAGCGGCACGAGCTCTTCGGACGCATCGTCTTCGGCGGTGGCCTCGCGCTCGCATACTTCGTCACGTACGCGCTGCACTTCGTACCAGCGGTGCGCGTCATCGAGAGCGAGACACTCGCGCTGGGGCTGCTGGCGCTGAACGTCGTGGGCATCGTGGCCATTGCCCAGCGGATGCAGTCGGAGACGGTGGCGGGCATCGCGCTCTTCCTCGGGCTGCACACGGGGATGGTCAGCGACATCACCACCTTCACGCTGCTGTCCACCTCGCTGCTGGCGGCCGGGGCGCTCTTCTTCCTGGTGAAGAACCGCTGGGTCATCGTGCCGCTGTCGAGCCTGGTGGCCGTCTACTCGACGCACGTCGTCTGGGCGATGCGCACGGAGTCCATCGCCCCGGGGCAGCCCGACAGCGAGCGGCTCGCGCTGAGCCTCTCCTTCCTCTGCCTCTACTACCTGCTCTTCTCGGCGGCGCTGCTCCTCCACCCCCGTGAGCTGTCGCGGCCGGCGAGCCTCTCCTTCGCGCTGCTCAACTGGGTGGGACTGCTCAGCCTTGGCGCGTTGGAGGTGGCTCGCTGGGACGAGCCGCGCCTCTTCACCTTCTTCGTCCTCGTCGCGCTGGCGCAGGGCGTGGGCGCGGGAGTGGCCCACCTGCGGGGCGCCTCCTCCGCCCTGCTCCAGGCCTATCTCGCCACGGGAGTGCTCACACTCGCCCTGGGCATGCCCCAGCACTACGAGGACAACGCGGCGCTGGTGCGGGCCTGGACGGTGGTGGGGCTCGTGGCGGGGCTCGCCGGGCGAGCCCTCGGCGCGGGCGCATTGCAGGTGGTGGGCGTGGGCATCCTCTACGTGGCGCTCGGAGCCACCTGGCTGCCGCCCTCGGGCCGCGCCCTCCTGGACGCCGCCCTCGTCGTGAGCTTCGCGCTCGTCGAGCGGACCTCGGTGGCGCGAACGGACCGACTGCCTCCGCCCCCCGAGGGGAGCCGCCGCACCCTGCTCCAGTTCTTCTGCGCGGCCGGCGCGGGGCTGGCCCTGCTGTGGCTCGTGGGCGAGCTGATGCCCAAGGACCTCACCACGCTGGGCTGGGGCGTGGCGGCCTTCGGGTTGTTCGCCCTGGGCTTCGCCGTGCACGAGCGCTGGTACCGACTCATCGGCCTCGCGGTGCTGGCGATGACCCTCGTGCGCCTGGTCTTCATCGACCTGGCGGGGCTTCCTCCGAACCAGCGCATCCTCACCTTCATCCTGCTCGGGGTGATGCTGCTGACCGTCTCCTACATCTACACCCGGCTGCGCGCGCACCGGAGCTGAGCGGGCCCCGAGGCCCCTGCTTCCGCTCGATGTTTTTCGAGCAGCTCAACGAAGCTCTTCCTCTCGATTGGGCGGCGGCTCGACGCGCGTCGGTTGCGAGGGGAGGGGCGTCTCGGTGCCGTCGGACAACAGCGCGGTGACGCCGAGGAAGACCGGACCTTTCGCCCATGAGAAGGATCCCGAAGCAGGAAATGTCTCCGAGCCGCACGATGCCCCGGCCAGTCTCCACCAACTGCTTCTCCTCGTAGCGAACCTCGCTCTCGCCGGGAATGACGAGGCTCCGTGTCCGGCCGGCGACGTAGTCCTCCGAGGTATAGGCGAAGGTCACTCGATAGGCCGGAGCGCGAAGGGAGACCGCGAGATCCCTCGTGTGGGTCACGGGACATATGTCGTTGAAGCCGGAACCCTGACCGAGGATGCGTACCGGGACGTCCGGGGCCTCGGACGTCCACCTCTCCGTCACCGCGTAGGTCGCTCTCTCGACCCTGGCTCCGTCGTACTCGCGGGAGAAGACACGGACCCGACCCGGAAGAAGTGGACGGAATTCGAGGCGGTACACGTCGTGCTCCAGCGCCTGGGAAACAACGCGCCAGGTGATGGGGAGAGCACGCCCCTGTGCATCCTCCGCTTCATAGACCGGGCGGGGACGACCCTTCCGAACGAAGAGATAGACGCGTCCCCTCATGGGAAGCACGTCGGCGCCGTAAAGGTCGCCGGATGAGAACCCCACGCACATGCCATGGGCCGTGGTGGGGAGCACGGTCAGCCCCAGGACAGCGAGCGGTAGCACGGCAAGTCGGAAGGCCAGGGCGCATAGGGGGACCGATTCTATCCCGGCTCGCCACATGGCCGCCCCCACGGAGGGGATTACCCTCGAAGGAGACAGCCTGGTCCCAGAGGAAGCCAGGCGCACCGACAACCCCTCTCCCGCTCAGCTCCGCATCTCGGCGAGCCCGGCCTCGCGCGTCATGTGCCCCACGTAGCCCAGCTCCGCGCGGGCCTTGGCATCATTGACGGTGACCTCCTCGCCCATGAGCCGCAGCACGGAGCGGTGAAGGGGCGGCTCGCCTCCGAGGGGCAGCACGCGCCAGGCGGTCTCGGCCACCACGGCGAGGACCTTGGCCACTCCATGCGGCAACTCCCCGTCCGGGGCCTTCACGCCGACGGCATCCAGCATACTCGTGACGAAGGCGCGGAACTCCACCGGAGGACCATCGGAGAGGAAGTACGCCTGACCGCCACGGCCCTTGTCGATGGCGAGCAGGATGCCCTCCACCACGTTGGCCACATGGCAGGTGGACGTCAGGTAGTGCCCGCCACCAATCCAGCGGAACTGGCCCTTGCGCACGGACTCGAGGATCTGCGGCAGCACGGAGAGGTCCCCCTTGCCCCAGATGAAGCGCGGGCGGACCACCACGGTGCGCAGCCCGTCCTGTCCGTTGGCGGCGAGCACGCGCTCCTCGGCGAGCCCCTTCGTCAGCGGGTAGAGGCCCAGCGGCTTCTCGGGGCGCGACCACGTCTCGTCCGCCTGGACGATGGGCCTGCCGCCCACGAACATGGCCTCGGTGCCCACGTGGACGAGCACCTTCACCTTCGCGGCGCGCGCGGCGTCGACAACGCGCTGGGTGCCCTCCACGTTCACCCGGAAGAACTCCTCCGGGGCGCCCCAGGTCTTCACGTGCGCGGCGGAGTGGACGACGGCGTCGCAGCCCTCCATTCCCCGGCGGAGCGCCTCGGCGTCGTCCAGGTCCCCGCTCACCGGCTCCGCGCCCGCGGCCCGCACCGTCTCGGCGGCCTTGTCCGAGCGCACCAGGGCACGCACCTCGTCGCCTCGCGCCTTCAATGCCGCGATGAGCCGCTTGCCCACGAAACCGGAACCGCCCGTGACGAACACGCGCATCGACAACCCCCAGACAATGACCCTGGGTCACATAATTAGCGACCCAGGGTCAGTTGTCAGACGAGGGCGAGGCCGGGTCCTGGGGCGGTGTTCGAGGCTCACGCCGTAGAGCGCGCCGTACTTCCTTCGAGGTAGGCGAGGAAGTCCTCGTCGGTGAGGCCCTGGCCGGTGACCTTGCGTCACCCGGTCCTCGGCGGGCTGGCGGTAGCCCTCGCGGTGGACGTGCGTGCGCAGCCAGTCGCGCAGGGGCAGCAGCTCGCCGCGCGCGATCCCCGCCTCCAGCGTCGGGCAGCTCGCGCTGCGGCGGCGTCGTAGATCGACGCCGCGTAGAGGTTGCCCAGCGCGTAGGTGGGGAAGTAGCCGAACTCGCCCCAGGCCCAGTGGATGTCCTGCAGCACGCCCTGCGTGTCGTCCGGCGGGCGTGATGCCGAGTAGCGCCGCATGCGCTCGTTCCACGCGGCGGGCAGCTCGCTCGAGCGGCAGCTCGCCGCGGATCAGCGCCAGCTCGAGCTCGTAGCGCAGCACGATGTGCAGGTTGTAGGTCACCTCGTCG
Organism: uncultured delta proteobacterium; assembly: GCA_963771175.1. Taxonomy (GTDB): domain Bacteria; phylum Myxococcota; class Myxococcia; order Myxococcales; family Myxococcaceae; genus Archangium. The sequence continues at coordinate 16,004 of CAVYSY010000009.1, read as the reverse complement.
GCCTCCACGCGGATGAGCGAGCGCGTCGACGCGGTTGACCGCGCGCGTGGAAGTCGTCCAGCGTCGACGCCCGCGAGCGGCTCGGGGAAGGCCTGCGCGCAGCAGCGGGAAGTAGTGCGTCCAGAAGGCGCGGCTGCGGCCCGACCAGGTTCTCCCACAGGCGCGACTGCGACTCGTGCAGGCCCATCGAGGGCGCGGTCGCCAGCGGCGTGCGGTAGTGCGGCCTCGGAGAAGCCCTGCTCGTACAGCCCGTGGCCGCCCTCGTGGAGCGTGCCGAAGAGGCGCGGCAGCGGGCCCTCCTCGCAGGCGCGTGGTGAGGCGCACGTCGTTCGGGTGCGTGCCCGCCGGTGAAGGGGTGGATGCTCTTGTCCTGCCGGCCCGCCTCGAGGTCGAAGCCCATGTCCGCGCAGCAGTCGCAGGGTGAAGCGCCACTGCGCCTCCACGTCGAAGCGCCGGCCCTGGAAGAAGTCCGCGCACCTGTCGCGGCGCCGCCTCGGATGGCGCCCACCAGCGGCACGAGCTTGTCGCGCAGCGCGGTGAGCACCGGGGTCAGGCGCGCCACGCGCATCCCCGGCTCGTAGCCCTCGAGCAGCGCGTCGTAGCGCTCGCCGCCGTGGCCGCAGGCGTCCGCCTGCTCGCGGCGCAGGGACAGCAGCCGCTCGCAGCGCGGGCTTGAAGAGGGCGAAGCTCGTTCTGCTTGCGCGCCTCGCGCCAGGCCGTCAGGCCCCGGCTCTGGGCCTCGGCGAGCGCCTGCACCAGCGCCGTGGGCACCTTCACCGCGCGGTCGCGCTCGTGGGTCAGCACCCGCGCCATCGCCCGCTGGTCGTCCGACAGCGCCTCGCGGTCGGCGGCCTCAGGCGAGCAGCTCGCCCAGCCGCGGGGTCGACCAGGCGCTCGTGGTAGAGGCCCTGCAGCGGTGGAGAGCTGCGCGGCCCGGGACCGGCTCGGCCTTGGGAGGCAGGTACGTCTCCTGGTCCCACGTGGCCAGCCCGATGAGTCCGCCGAGGTCCTTGAGCTCCTGCATCCGGGTGAGCAGTGCGTCGAAGGTCTTTTCCATGGCGGATTCTTTAGTCCGATTCGGCTCGGACTTCCGCAAGCCCCGGCGTTCGGCTAATTGCTTCCCCATGGCCACGCAGGTTCAGTTCTTCATGTCCCCCGACGACGAGGTGGCCTTCTTCCGCTATCTCGAGCGCTTCGAGCTCGAGGTGTACCCCGCGCCGAGTGCCCCCGGACTGGAAGCCCTTCCGGGCCCGCGACGGAGAACGTCCCCCAGCTCCCCGAGGAGGACATCTACCTGGTGGCCAGCGGCATCGGGCCGGCGATCGTCGACAAGGTGAAGCGGGGCCCGGACAAGGGCTTCTGGCGCATCGACGAGGTGCGCTCGCCGGTCATCTTCTTCGAGCGCTGCCGGCTGAACGAGGAGGGCGAGCTGCTCAGCGGTCAGATGTGGGCCGAGCTGGACGTCACCCCCCAGACCGGGACGCAAGGACGCCGCCTCGGACCGCTTCCTGCGACTGTTCCGCGAGGTCGAGGAGTGGCATCAAGAAGACGTTCCGCAAGGGTGACCCCAAGGCCTTCTTCGTCGGCCCCAAGGCCGCGCGCCTGCACAAGGAAGGCGAGCTGGTGCTGCGCGACTCCGCCCACCGCGGCGGCACGGTGGTGCCGTACAAGTAACGGCGCCCCGATGGCGGGTGCCTCACGGCAGCAGGGTGGACTTCTGCTCCGCCTTGTTGGGCGCCAACGCCTTCTTCCACCTGCTGAAGCTGGACGAGCCGCTGAGTATCCCGGCGAGCGTGAACCGACCCCGGCGAGCGTAGCGGTTCTGGTCCATGCTGAGCCGCGGAAGGTCGCCCAGCTTCCCCAGGCGGACGAGCAGCTCCGTGCGGACGGTGTTGCCCTTCACCGTGAGGTGGGAGACCCCCTTCCCCTCCGCGCCCAGCATCATCGCGTAGCCGTCCGTGTCCTCGAGGGTGTTGTTCAGCAACAGCACCTCGCTGGCCTGCAAGACGCGGATGCCCTGGCCGCCTCGCTGCTTCCTCCCAGGGAAGTCGCGAATCTCACGGATGTGGTTCCGCTGCGCCACCACCTCGCTCACGGAGGAGGTGTCGCTCCCCAGGGAGATGCCCCTGCTCGCCTGGGAGATGTCGTTCTTCTCGATGAGGACGCCGCTGGCGCCTTTGTGGATGACCACCGCCTCCCCCGCCGAGTCATTCAACCTCTCGCGGAAGTAGGTCGTATTGGGGTAGGCGATCCGGAACAGGCGGTTGTCGTGTACGCGGACGTCGACGCAGTTCTTTATGTCCACGCCATTCTCGCCGGTGTCGTGCATCTTGTTGTCGCCGATGTCGATGTCCTGGGGCGCATCCTCCTCATCGTGGCACTGCACCGCGTCGCCCGAGTTGCGGGGAGATGTCGTTGGCGGAGATGCGGATGCCTCGCGAACCGCCCAGCACCAGCACCCCGTGGGCGTCCTCCAGTACATTCTCGTCTCGCTTCTCGAAGTCATGGATCTTGTTGCGCTCGAGGGTGACGTCCTCCGAGCCATTCAAGAGGATCCCAGCTCCGGCACGCCCGCCGTGCACCTCGCAATCCGACAGGGTGGACCCCGTGTTGGCCTCGAAGTGGACGCCAACCATCTTCTTGTGATCCACGTCGATCTCGAGGTTGTCCAGCACCCAGCGCCCCTTCAGCACCTGCACCACGGCGGTCCCCTCGCCTCCGCTGGGAGCGAGGATCGTCGGCCGCTGAGAGCCCTCGCCGCGCAGGGTGATACGGTCGCGCGCGCTCCTGGCATCGAGCCGGAGGAGTTCCTTGTACTCGCCCGGCAGCACCACGATGGTGGTGCCCGACTTCACGCCCTTCAGTGCCTCCTGAATGGTGCGGAACGGGTTCTCGCGCGAGCCCTTCTTCCGCTGCTTGTCGGAGCGGCCCGCCACGCTCACGTACCGCAGCGCGCCTTTCTCCTCCCCTTCATCGTCCTCCTCGTCAGTCCCCCTCACACCGCTCCTCCCCGGTGCCCTCCTCCTCATCATCCTCCTCGTCCTCATCCCCGTCCTCGTCCTCATCCCCGTCCTCCGCCTCCTCCTCTCCCGCCACCCTCACCCATTGAGGAGCCTTCTCGCGTGAAGGATCCGGCCCCAGGTGACCATCCGCACCAGACGGGCCGGAATCGGTCGCGACCTGGCCCTGGCAATCATCGAAATGCCACAACCCGACCAGGTTCTTCTTGCTCGAGGGAGTGCGCTCGCGCAGATCCTCCTGGATGTCGGACTGGCTCCGCACCCGGGACCAGAGTCGAAGCTCATCGAGCCGGCCCTGGAAGGCGCCGCTGGAAGAGGAGCTCTTCCCGAGCCTGGAGCCGAGCCGCAGGCTTCCCTCACCACCGAGGTCGTCTTTAGAGAAGCGCTCCTCCGCGCTGTCCGCCCCGTCGATGTAGAGGATCGTCCGCCCGGAATCACCGTCCCGCGTGATGGCGACATGATGCCAGCGGCCATCATCGACGGACCGGCTGCTGGATATGGAGCAGGTGTCACACCCCTCCAGGCCCACGCGGAAGACGATCTTCCCCTCATCCAGCGTCACGGCCCACGCGGAGCGCTCCTCCTCGTCGGACCCCTGGTCGAGCAGCCATTCAACGCCAGTCCGAGACTCTCCCTCCTCGGAGGACGTCGTCTGGAGCCAGAACTCGATGGTGAACCCTCCTCCGAGTGCCAGCTCCTCGGCGGACTCGATATCCACGAAGGTGGGCACCTTCCCCCGGCCGAACTCGAGCGCGAAGCCGCGTGGCGGCTCGAGTCCTCTCCCGGACCCACCCGGCGAGCCGCCCGGATTCGACCCGGGGCGTCCGGCCACTCCCGACTCGCTCCCCCCATCGGATCCACACGCCAGTGCGAGCACGCACGCAAGCGCGAGCACACACGCCCGCATCCCATCGCGCCGCCACGGGCTCCCCACCCCTCGCCCATACACAGCCATGGACCCCCTCCTCGCCCTTACACCTACAATGAAGCTCGGCATGGGAACGGACCCCATCAAGGGACCTGCCCCAAGAGGTAACGGAGCGCCCAGAAAGCCCCTTTGCGCCTGACACTCCGGGCCTCTTCGCGAAACCGGAGCTGTCTCCCATCATGGAGAAGGAGGGGGCGCACTGCTCACTGCCGGTCGGGCTTGGGCGCGAGGAAGGTTCCTCATCAGGGATGCTGCCGTGCACTCGCGCCGCCCGCGTCCCCGTGCCCCTTCCTCCGCATGAGCTCGACCCAGGTTCCGTTGGAGAGGCGGTAGGCCTTGCCCACGTAACCCCGGCCCATGCGCGGATCCCGAAGCACCGCGCCGATGCTGTAGAAGTACTCGGGATCGATGTCGAGGAGCTTCGCCTTCAGTGGCTCGTCGAACTGCCCCGAGGTGGGGAACAACAACAGGTCGGGTTGGTAGCGGAAGAAGGCGTCCAGGCTGTAGCGCTGGTGGCCCGGCCGGCTCGCGAGCTGGACGCGGCCCTCCTCGATGACCGACGGCGTCACCAGGCCGAGCATGTCGAAGGCCTCCATCCCGCTGCGATAGGGAATGGCGCCCGCCACCGGGGTGGCGATGCGTGTCCCCGGAGGCTCGTGGTACCGCAGCCAGTCCCCCAGGACCGCCCAGAGCTGGGTGATGAGGACGGCATCGCGCGCGCCGCGGGCCTCCTCGGTCCGCAACGCCCCGAACGAGGCCACCGCCACGGCGAGCGCCGCCGCCCCGGCTGGCACGAGCGGGCGACGCTCCGTCTCCAGCAGCAGAACGAAGGCCCGCGCCGCCGCGGCGTGGACCAGCACCATGGCCGGAACGAGAAAGCGGCCGAAGGCGAAGTGGTCGCCGCCCACGAGCAGCACGTAGCCGAGCCACCCGACGGCCGAGACGAGGAGCCCCAGGCCCATACGGTCACGCGCCCGCCACAGCCACCAGGCGCTCAGCGCCGCGAGCAGGAGCGTGCCCGCATGCGAGGGGACGTTCTTCAGGAGGTACTCCGAGCCCCAGGCGAGCTGCGCGTCGAGCGCCCCGGGCACCTTGGCGTGGAAGGTGTTGGGCAGCCACTTGCCGAAGGTGAGCCAGCGCCAGAGGAACTGCGGCACCACCACGAGCAGGACGGTGGCGAGGCAGCGGCTCCCCTCCTGGAGCATCCGCCGCCAGTCGGGGCGAAGGACGGCCCAGCGCACCAGGAACACCAGCGCTCCCAGGTACAGCATCTCGAGCCGCACCCACGCGCCGAGCCCCACCACCAGCCCGAGGAGCGCCATCCGCGGCGCCTCCCGCGTCACCACGAACACCAGCACCGCCACCGCGAGCGCGAAGAGGCACGCGTCCATGCCGGTGAGGGCCCAGAAGGAGTACGCCGGGGTGAGCGCGAGCAGCACCGAGGAGAGCAGACCGCCCAGCACGCGCCCCCCCTCACGCGGCCGCGCGGCCAGCCCCGCCGTCAGGGCCGCGACGGCGGCCAGGGACACACCCAGCAGCGGAGCGCCCCGCTCGAGGTTTCCCCCCAGCAGGCGCAAGAGGGCGAGCACCCCGACCCACAGGGGCGAGGTGAAACCCTCGACGGGCGGCTCGCTCGGGTTGAAGCGGGGCCCATTGCCGAGGGCGATGTTCTCCGCGAAGCGGAAGAAGATGTAGGCGTCATCGAGCAATCCGCCCTGCGCCCACCCGCCCACGACGGCGACGGCTCCCACCAGCAGGAGGAGGAACGCGCCGCCGAGGCCCCAGCGTCTCATTCGCGGGTGAATGGGTCAGCTTCCCGTGGCGGCGAGTTGGCGGAGCTGCGGCGCCGCCGAGACGAACTTCAGCTCGGGGTGCTTCTCCTCGGCGTGCTGCAGCGCCCAGTCGTCGCGGAAGAGCACCATCGGCAGCCCGTCGCGGTCCTGCACCGTCTGCCGGTTGCCTTCCCAGTCGAAGGTCTTCGGGTCGAAGTTCGGCCCCACCACCCAGCGCGCGTGGCTGAAGGGCAGCCGGTCCAGCATGATGTCCGGCGCCGTACTCGTGCTCCAGGCGGTACTGGAGCACCTCGAACTGCAGCGCGCCGACCACGCCCACGATGGGGTCCTTCATCCCCATGCCGAGCTGCTGGAAGATCTGCACCGTGCCCTCCTCGGAGAGCTGCTCCAGGCCCTTCTCCATCTGCTTGCGCCGCAGCGGATCCTTCGAGCGCACGATGGCGAAGTGCTCGGGCTGAAGCGCGGCACGCTCTCGAAGATGCAGGTCCTCGCCCTCGCAGAGCGTGTCGCCGATGCGGAACATGCCCGGGTCGAAGAGGCCGATGACGTCGCCCGGCCAGGCGTCCTCGATGGCCGTGCGCTCGGCGGCCAGGAACTGGCTCGGCTTGGCCAGGCGCACGTCCTTGCCCAGCCGCGAGTGGAACGCGCTCATCCCCTTGGTGTACCGGCCCGACACCACGCGCATGAAGGCGATGCGGTCGCGGTGCGAGGGGTCCATGTTCGCCTGAATCTTGAAGACGAAGCCCGCGAACTTCGGGTCGGTGGGCTCGCGCGGCCCGTCCTTCGTCAGACGCGAGGTGGGCGCCGGCGCCAGCTCCAGGAAGTCGTCCAGGAAGGGCCGCACGCCGAAGTTCGTCATCGCGCTGCCGAAGAACATCGGGGTGATCTGCCCCGTGGCGCACCTTCTCGCGGGTGAACTCGTCGCCGCCGATGTCCAGCAGCTCGATCTCCTCCTTGAGCTGGCCAGCTCGCGCTCGCTGAGAGCACGGTGAGGATGTCGGGCCGGTCGATGTGCACGGAGCGCTCCGACCACCTCGGACTCGCCGTGGCGGCCTTCCGCGGCGAAGACGTGCACCACCTTGGACGCCCGGTCGTAGACGCCGCGGAACTCCGGCCCCATGCCGATGGGCCAGTTCATCGGGTAGGCGCGGATGCCCAGCACCTGCTCGAGCTCGTCCATCAGCTCCAGCGGCGCGCGGCCCTAGCGGTCGAGCTTGTTGACGAAGGTGAAGATGGGGATGCCGCGCATGCGGCAGACCTTGAAGAGCTTCTTGGTCTGCGGCTCGACGCCCTTGGCGGCGTCGATGAGCATCACCGCCGCAGTCGGCCGCCGTCAGCGTGCGGTAGGTGTCCTCGGAGAAGTCCTGGTGGCCCGGGGTGTCGAGCAGGTTGACCGCGTGGCCCTTGTAGTCGAACTGCAGCACCGAGGAGGTCACGGAGATGCCGCGCTCCTTCTCCAGCTCCATCCAGTCGCTGGTCGCGTGGCGGCTCGCGCGCCGGGCCTTCACGCTGCCGGCCAGGTGGATGGCCCCGCCGTAGAGCAGCAGCTTCTCGGTGAGCGTCGTCTTGCCCGCGTCGGGGTGGGAGATGATCGCGAAGGTGCGCCGACGGGCGACTTCCTGGATGAGCTCGGATGCCATAATCAGAGGCCAACTATCACGGGGCGTGCGTTTTTTCGCGGGGTTCCACGCGCCAGGGTCGTTCCGTCGGAGGGCTACCGGGTGAACGAGCCCCTTCTCCTCCCCTTTCGTACTCCGTGTGCGTCCCCTCTCCCGCTGGGAGGGTTAGGGTGAGGGTCGTCCCGCCCTTTTCCTCCAGGGAGCCACCATGCAGCGCACCACCTACTCGACCGGTACCACCTGGGAGCCCCGCGTGGGCTACTCCCGAGCCGTCCGCGTGGGCCCCTTCATCTCCGTCTCCGGCACCACCGCCACCGATGCGGCCGGCAACGTGGTGGGCAAGGGAGATGCCTATGCCCAGGCCGTCCAGTCCCTGCGCAACATCCAGTCAGCGCTCGAGGCCATGGGCGCCCGGATGGAGGACGTGGTCCGCACCCGCATGTACGTGACGGACATCTCGCGCTGGGACGAGGTGGGCCGGGCCCATGGCGAGTTCTTCAGCACCATCCGGCCCGCCACCTCCATGGTGCAGGTGAGCCGGCTCATCGACCCGGCCATGCTGGTGGAGATCGAAGCCGACGCCATCGTGCCCGAGTGAGCCGCGGGGACGAACGGCGAGCGCCAGGACAGCCACGGTGGGCATCCCGGCGCTCCAGACTAGAACTCCGCGGTCACGTCGGCCGGCACGTCATCCGGCGTCTCCGAGGGCGCGCCCGGCTCCTGGGTGGTGTCGTTCGGGCTGTCCACCGGCGCCTCCACCTCGCCGTTGCGGAAGTCGGCGTGCTTGCAGTCGAGGAGGGTGCCCTCCTTGAAGACCAGCGTGCAGCTTGCCGGCTGGCCCTCGGTCCCCTTCACGCAGTCGCGCACCACCTTGAAGACCTCCTGCTCCTGCGCGTCCCAGCACGCACTGCCGATGAAGGCGTGGTTGACCGGGATGTCACCGCCCGTCGCGAGCACGTCCGCGCGGCCGCCGATGCCCGGACGGAAGCGGATGCGGCTGATGACGTTCTCCTTCTCGGCGGTCGCCGTGTTGCCCAGGTTCCACTTGCCCATGACGCGGATACCGGTGACGCGCGAGGGCAGCAGCCGGTAGCCCACGAAGGCGCCCGTGACGGGCTCGTGGTTGGTCAGGTTCGGGGTGAAGCCCACCAGCCGGTAGGACACCGCCTTGTCCTCGCCTGCGGTGTGGGCGAAGGAGGCAATCAGCTTGCCCTGGCCGGTGGTGTTCGGCGCCACCGCCTTGAGGTTGTCCAGGTTGAGGGCCAGGGTGCCCCGGCCCCGGTGCGCCACCTCGCCCTTGGCGAGCCGGCCCGCGCCCACCAGCTTCCAGGCCGTGTCATCCGTGCTGCCCAGCGGCCGGGCCTCCAGCTTCCACGCGAAGCGCTTGTCGCCCGTCTTCTTCACCTGCAGCCGGAAGGTGGCGTTGGCCGAGTCCTTCGGGCCGTACACCATCACGTCGCCCTTCTGCGCCTCCTTCAGGTCACCGTTGGTCAGCTCGACGATGCGGGTGACGGCCTCCTTGAGGGCGGCGTTGAGGGCCTTCACCTGCATGCGCGCGCCCTGCAGGAACTCCGGCCCCTCGGTGCCGAGCGCGGCTGCGTACGCACCGGTGAAGTCCTCGGCGGTCAGCTTCGCGCCCTCGTCGAGGACGTCACCGTTGATCTCCAGCGACGTGCCCGTGAGGTCCGGCGTGGCCTCCACGTACTCCGTGTCCTCCACCTGACCGCCACCACACGCCGCCGCGAAAAGCACCGCACCCAGCATCATCGACTTGCTCAGACGCATGACCGCTCCTTTGGATTGTGAGGGATTGCTTCGTAGCCAGGGCGTCGTGCGCCCCGTTCGTTTCCCTCAAACCCGGCGGGTCCGCGTTGGTTGCGGGGGGATTTTCCGCCGATTTTCCCGCCCGCGGCGCTCCTCGTGAATCAGCTACTCGCGGAGGTGTAGTGGCCGATGGAGTGCAGCCACACCCGGCGCGACACGAAGGCGAAGAGGATGGAGCCGACCACCGCCCACACCAGCGACGCCATCGGCAGCCGTCCCAGCATGGCCTGCGCCGGGAAGGTGGTCATCACCGCCAGGGGAATCACGAAGGTGAAGACGAAGGCCAGCACCCCGCGGAACACCGAGGCCGGCCAGCGCGCCGCGTCGAAGATGGACGTGAAGAAGTACGTCAGGTTGTCCACCTTCACCACGTAGAAGGCCGCGGCCACCGTCAGAATCCACAGCGAGTAGAGCAGCAGCACGCTCGTGCCCAGCAGCACCAGCGAGGCCAGCAGCCCCAACAGGGACGGAGGGCGTCCGATCAGATGGAAGCCGTAGACGAAGAGGCCGATCCCCGCCAGCACGTTGATGGAGCGCCACGGGAGGAAGCGCGCGGTGGACACCAGGAACTGCGCGTCCGCGGGCTTGAGCAGCACGAAGTCCAGCGTCCCCTTGCGGATGTGCTCCACCACGCCGGTGAGGCTGGGGTTGATGGCGCCCTCCAGAATCCCCTGCAGCAGGGTGAACCACCCGATGACCAGCAGCGCCTCGCCAAAGCTCCACCCGGCGATGGACTGACGATCGCGGAAGACGACGAAGAGGGGAGCCAGTGCGGTGGCCGTCCAGAAGAGGGAGATGATGCCCTCGATGACGAAGTCCCCGCGGTACTGCAGCGCGAGCAGGCTGGAGGCGCGGAGCTGGACGCCGAGCAGGCGCAGGTAGCGGCGCAGCATGTCCCTACCCTCCAAAAGCCGCGAAGCGCTTGAGGCCCCGCTTCCAGAGTCCCAGGCTGATGAGCAACATCAACCCCACCCACAGCCACTGGCGAGCCAGCAGCCCGAGCGCCTCGCCCAACCCGTGCGCGTTCGTCATCAACTCCACCGGCAGGCCGATCTGGTAGCGGAAGGGCAGCCAGTCCATCAGGGTTCGCAGCACGGGCGGGAAGAGCTCCACCGGGTACAGGTAGCCGGAGCACACGAAGAAGAGCGCCAGCCACACGTCCATCAGCTTGGTGCTGCTCTCCATGTAGAGGCTCAGCGTGCCGATGGCCACGTTGGCCAGGAAGGTGATGAGCCACCCGCCCATGAGCGACACGAGGAAGAAGGCCCAGCCCCACGCCGTCTGGGGCACGGCCTGCCAGCCCACCGTGTACACCGCGAAGCTCGCCACCGGCACCACCACGAACAGCCGCATGGGGAAGGCGCCGATGTTCTCCGCCGCATAGCTCCACAGCGGCGAGATGGGGCGCAGCAGGCGCATGGCCAGCGTGCCCTGGCGCACCTCGTAGTTGATCATCCACGCCGCCCAGGCGCCCGTCATCTGCCGCACCACGAAGGCGGCCAGGAAGTAGCGCACGAAGTCCTGGGTGCCATAGCGGCCCACCGGCGCCTCCCGGGCCACCGCCGTCCACAGCGCCAACATGATGAGCGGCATGGTGGTGGACAGCACCCACACGAACATCTCCGCCCGGTAGGCCACCGCCTCGGCGAGGCCCACCCGCAACAGCGTGGGCAGGGCACGCAACGTGCTGCGCGCGCTCATGCGCCCACCGCCCCCCGGTGTGCCTTGCTCTCGGCGAACAGCTCGCTCATGACCTCCTCCAGCGGCGCGTTCTCCACCGTCAGGTCCTGCACCGGCAGGTTCGAGAGCGCCCGACTGACGGTGGTGTTCACGGCGTCCTGCGGCACCTGCAGCACCGCGGTGGCGTTGTCGTGCGTCACCACCTTGCCCAACGGCGCCAGGGTGGCCGCGTCCACCGGGCGGTTCAGGCGCAGCACCACCCGCTTCTCCGGCCGCACCCGCTGCACCAGAGCGTCCAGGCCCCCGTCATACGAGAGCTGGCCCTTGTCGATGACGATGACGCGCGGGCACAGCGCCGCCACGTCGTCCATGTAGTGGCTGGTGAGGATGAGCGTGGCCCCGTTCCGCTCGTTGTAGGACTTGATGAAGGTCCGCATGGTGGCCTGCATGGACACGTCCAGGCCGATGGTGGGCTCGTCCAGGAAGAGCACCTTCGGGCGGTGGATGAGCGCCGCGGCCAGCTCGCACTTCATCCGCTCGCCCAGCGAGAGCTGCCGCGTCGGCTTGCCGATGAGGTCCTCCAGCTCCAGCAGCGTCACCAGCTCGTCCAGCGTCTGCTTGTACTGGGCCCGGGGGACGTCGTAGATGGCGCGGTTGAGCTCGAAGGTCTCGGAGGGCGGCAGGTCCCACAGGAGCTGCTGCTTCTGCCCCATCACCAGCATGATCTTCTTGAGGAACGCGTCCTCCCGGTGGCGGGGAACGTGGCCATCCACCAGCACCTCGCCGCTCGACGGGTGGAGCAGACCGGACAGCACCTTGAGGGTGGTGGTCTTCCCGGCGCCGTTGGGCCCCAGGAAGCCGACGCGCTCCCCGGGTTTGATCTCGAAAGAGATGCCATCCACGGCCTTCACGGTGGTGTAGGTACGGTGGACGACGGAGCGGAGGGCGGCCATGAGGCCGGGCGGGCGCTTGTGGACCTGGTAGTGCTTGCGCAGGTCTCGGACGGAAATCATTCGGACAGGGTTTAACGCGGTTGCTCGAAAGAGGCGACCCCCAGAACTTGGATTCGGGAAGGCAGGAGCGGATGAGTGGCGCTTACGGCAAGGACCTGGAGCGGTGGATACCGCGGCTGATCGCCGTGTGGCGCGCGGCGCGCAACCGGGGAGACGGGCCGGAGACCCGCCTGACGCCCCAGGAGGTGAAGGAGGTGGGAGCGGGCGTGAAGCAGCTCTCGCTCGGCCTGACGCGCGACCGGAAGCTGGCCGGGGCGCGGTACATGGACGACCCGAAGCTGCTGGGTGCCTACCTGCTCTTCTACTGGCCCGTCTCCTATGCCCAGGCCCGCGAGGCCCTGGGGGAGCTGCCCAACCGGCCGCGCAGCGTGCTGGACCTGGGGAGCGGCCCGGGCCCGATGGCCTTCGCCGCGCTGGACGCGGGCGCCGCCGAGGTGACGGCCGCGGACCGGAGCAAGCCGGCGCTGACGCTCGCCCGGTCGCTCGCGGCGGAGGCGGGCGAGGCGCTCGCCACCCGGGAGTGGGACCCGACGAGCAAGGCCGCTCCGCCCGAGGGCAAGTACGACCTCATCACCATGGGCCACGTCCTCAACGAGCTGTACGGCTCGGGAGACGAGGCGGTGAAGCCCCGCGCGGCGCTGCTGGAGCAGGTGCTGGCGCAGGTGAAGCCGGGCGGGAGCCTGCTGGTGCTGGAGCCCGCGCTGCGCGAGACGTCCCGGCTGCTGCTGAAGGTGCGGGACGCGATGGTGGAGAAGGGCTACGCCATCCGCGCGCCGTGCATGTACCGGGGGGCGTGCCCCGCGCTGGTGAAGGAGAGCGACTGGTGCCACGCGGAGCGCGACTGGCCGGTGCCCCGGGTGGTGGAGGAGATCGCGAAGGCGGCGGGGCTCCACAAGGAGTCGCTGAAGATGAGCTACCTGATGCTGGCCCCCAAGGGCGAGGGCTGGCCGGAGCCGAGGCCGGAGCGCCTCTTCCGCATCGTGTCCGAGTCGCTCGAGGGCAAGGGGCGGCAGCGCTTCATCGGCTGCGGGCCGGAGGGCCGCGTGGGGCTGGCGCTGCAGGAGAAGCACCGCACGGAGAAGAACGAGCGCTTCTTCAAGCTGCACCGGGGGGACGTCATCTCGGTGACGAACACGGAGGCGAAGGGCGACGGGCTCGGGCTGGACGACACCTCGGAGGTGACGGTGGTGGCCTACGCCGGCAAGGGAGTCCCGCCCGCGCCGAAGACCCCTGCCCCCTCGGAAGAGGGAAAGGGCGAGGGAAGCTGAGCAGGACTTCCGGTAAGGTGCTCCCCACGAGTTCCACCCGAGGGGGATACCCATGAACGCGGAGAAGGCGGCACGAGGCTGGGTCGAGGAGAGCGCGCTGCGTGCGGCGGGCGCGGCGGCCATTCCGATTCCAGTGCCCGGCGCGCACACGGCGGTCACGTCGGCCATCGAGGCCTACATGATCTACCACGTGGCCGGCATCTACGGAGAGAAGCTCACGCTCGGCGAGGCGCTCGCGCTCATCCCCACGCTCGGCGCGGGCATCATCGCGCGCAAGACGGCCACCGCGATCGTGGGCGAGACGGTGGGCTGGATTCCCGTCGCCGGGTGGCTCCTCAAGGGCGCGGCGAGCGGAGGCACCGCCTTCGCCATGGGTATCGCCGCCGTGAACTACTTCGAGAAGAAGCACCCCCAGCGCGAGGCCTCCCCCTTCGAGACCGCGTCCATCAAGGACTGGGTGATGGCCGCGGTGGCGCAGCTCGGCAACACGGCGAAGAAGTAGAGCCCGCCCAACCTTGAACAGGCCCCTGGGAGGCATGCCTCCCGGGGGCTTCGTCGTTTCGGAGCGGCTACTTCAGGTCCTTCGCCAGCTCCTCGTACAGGTGGATGGCGCTGCGCACCGCCTTGTCCCAATCCCCCAGGTGCAGGCTCTCGTTCTCCGAGTGCGCGTTCGTGTACGGATCCTCCACGCCGATGAGCAGCGCCGGCACGCCGCCCAGTTCCTTGGCGAACGGCTCCACGAAGGGAATCGACGCGCCGCATCCAATGGCCACCGGCTCCGTGCCGTAGCCCTTGCGCAGCGCCCGGAACGCCGCCTGGAACGCGGGATGCGAAATGTCCGTGAACCAGGGGCCCGCCGGCGGGTCCGCCTTGATGTGCAGCTCCAGCCCCCAGGGCAGCACCTTCTTCAGGTGCTCCACCAGCCGCTGCTGTACGTCCTGCGCGTCCATGTCGGGGACGACGCGGATGCCCACGCGAGCCCACGCCGTGTCGCAGATGATGTTGCGCGCGTCCTTGCGGCTGCTGGCCTGGATGGCGTTGATGGACAGCGCCGGCTGCCGCCAGTTCATCTCCCACGGGTGGCGCCCGCCCAGCATCTGCGCCCCCGGCACCATGCCCGCCTGCTGCTTGAAGTACTCCGCGTCGCCCGGCAGCGACTGGATGCTCTTGCGCTCGGCCTCGCTGAGCGGGCGCACCTGGTCGTAGATGCCCTCGATGGCGATGGAGCCGTCCGGGTTCGTCAGCGTGGCCAGCATCCGGCACAGCGCCATGACGGGGTCTGGCACCGGCCCGCCCCACATTCCCGAGTGCACCGCCTGCTTGAGCGCGCGCACCTCCACGTCCACCGTCACCAGCCCGCGCAGCGCCGTGGTGATGGAGGGCAGCCCGGTGTCGAAGTTCGTCGTGTCCGTCAGCACGATGGCGTCCGCCTTCAGCAACGCCTTGTGCTTCTGGAGGAACGTGCCGAGGTGGTCGCTGCCCACCTCCTCCTCGCCCTCGATGATGACCTTCACGTTGAGCGGCAGACTCCCCGTGCCCTTCAGCCACGCGTCCACCGCCGAGGTGTGCACCACGATGCCCGCCTTGTCGTCCGCCGAGCCTCGACCGAACAGGCGCCCGTCGCGCTCCTGCGGCTCGAACGGCGGGCTCTTCCACGCCGCCGCGTCTCCCGCCGGCTGCACGTCATGGTGCGCGTACAGCAGCAGCGTGGGTTTGCCAGGAGCCTTCAAAATCTCGCCGTACACGTACGGGTGCGCGCCTTCGATCTCCAGGAGCTGCACGTTTTCGAAGCCACGCGACTTCAACAGCCTCGCTGTCGCTTCGGCGCTCGCGCGCACGTGGGAGGGATCGAATCCGTCGAAGGACACACTGGGAATGCGCACCAGTTCCTTCAAATCTTCGAGGTAGCTGTTCTTCCGCGAGTCGAAATGGGCCAGGGCCTTGTCGGTGGACATGCTCCCTCCCTTACTCCAAAAGCAGGCGTCTCCGCGCCGTGTGAGTCGACTTCACGTCCATCGCTTTTCACCACGCGTTCATCGTTGTACTGACGTTCACGGTACACGGGCATTCGCGCACCAGCCGCCCTATCATTCATGAGCATGTCTACCCCCACCCTGCTGCTCGTCGACGACGACAAGTTCGTCCGCAACCTCCTCAAGGACGCCATCCAGGAAAGTGGTCTCGAGGTGCGACTCCTCGAGGCCTCGGATGGGCAGGAGGGGCTGGAGGTGGCCGTGCGCGAGCGCCCCGCGGTGATGCTGCTGGACCTCTTCATGCCCCGGCGCAGCGGGCTGGAGGTGCTGGCCGCCCTCAAGGAGTCGTCTCCGGATACGCGGGTGCTCATCATCAGCAGCATGGATGCCGAGCCGGTGGTGGAGCAGGCGATGTCCGCCGGGGCGGTGGGCTTCGTCGGCAAGCCCTTCCACCCGTTGGAGATCGCCCACGCCGTCCGGCAGGCCCTGGCCCACTGACTCCCGAGGAGGCGCATGTCGAGCTACTGGATTGGAGACTCCCTTGGTCGCGTGCTGGGGCCCCTGACGCTCCAGGCGTTGCGTGACCTCATCGGCTCGGGGCGGCTCAAGGCCGTCACCCGCGCCTCGCGTGACGGCACCGCGTGGGAGCCCATCGAGAACTTCAACGAGGTGAGGGACCTGCTCGCCGCGGCCAGCAAGAGCAACCCCGCCGCCGATCAGCAACAGGCCGAGCGCCTGCGGCTGCAGGTGAACAACCTGCGCAACGCCCCGGCCCACCAGGTCTTCGGCGTGAAGCCGGACGCCCCGCTGGAGGAGCTGCGTGGCGCCTTCTTCCGCCTGGCGAAGCGCTACTCGCCGGAGCACCTGTCCCCCGATGCCCACCCCG
>CAVYSY010000008.1:0-112298 GCA_963771175.1 uncultured delta proteobacterium | reverse complement strand
CGCCTGTATGAGCGGGTCCGCGAGCGGGGTTACGATTCGCTCACCGCCTTCGCCGACGCCCGTCCCACCACCTCGTTGGTGGCGCTGGCCGAGGCTCGGCGCGGATGACATCAACGCCGTGCAGGTGTTTAGCGGGCTGGTGGCCGAGGCGGAGCGGAGCCATCGGCTCACGCGGTTGGCGCGCGGACAGTTGGTGCGCGAGCTGTCCGAAGGTCTCCCCAACGGCTGGCCGGCCGTGCTGGATGATGCCAACCGTTTCGAAGTCGCCAAGGCGCTCAGTTCGTGGATTGCCTACACCCCTGATACTCATCAAGACAGAGCAAGGCAGATCAGCGCAGCACTCCTCGCCACGCCGCCGCCGCCCGGTTGGCGCCCGCTCGGCCCCGACGACGAACTGCTCCTCACGCTTCTGCCTGACGAGGAGGTCTGAACTTCACCCCCTGGAGAGGTCGATGACCGACGGAAGTTCGTGGGAGGGCAACTCGGAAGGTGCGCTTGTTCGAGCGGGTCCGTGAGCGTGGCTATGATTCGCTCACAGCCTTCGCGGAGGCGCGGCCCACCGCTTCGCTGGTGGCGCTGGCCGAGGAACTTGGTGAGGACGACATAAGCGCAGTGCAGTTGTTCAGCGGGTTGGTTGCCGAGGCGGAGCGGAGCCATCAAGTCACACGATTGGTGCGCGGACAGCTTGTGCGCGAACTCTCCGAGAGTCTCCCCGATGGTTGGCCGGCTGTGATGGACGATGCAAACCGCTTTGAGGTCGCGGGCAGGCACTTGCCTTCTGGAGTGCTTTCACCCCGGAAACTCACCAGGAGCGTGTCGAGCAAGTCGGCGACGCGCTCATGGCGACGCCGCCGCCGCCCGGCTGGCGCCCGCTCGGCCCCGACGACGAACTGCTGCGTACGCTCTTGCCTGACGAGGAAGTCTGAACGGAGAGGACGATGAGCGAGGACCGTTCCTGGGAGGGCAACTGGAAGGTCCGCCTGTACGAGCGAGTCCGCGAGCGGGGTTTCGCTTCGCTCACCGCCTTCGCAGACGCTCGCCCTGCCGTCCCGTTGGTGGCGCTGGCCGAGGAGCTTGGCGAGGACGACGTCGCCGGGGTGCAGGTGTTGAGCGAGTTGTTCGCCGAGGCGGAGCGAAGCCATCAGGTCACACGCTTTGTGCGCGATGTGCTCGTGCGCGAACTCTCCGAGTGCCTCCCCGACGGCTGGCCGGCCGTGCTGGACGACGCCAACCGCTTCAAGGTCGCCAAGGCAATCGGCTCATGGATTGCCTCTACCCCAGAAACTCATAAGGAGCGCGCCAGGCAGGTCAGGACAGCGCTCATGGCGATGCCGCCGCTGCCCGGCTGGCGCCCGCTCGGCCCTGACGACGAGTTGCTGCGCACGCTCCTGCCTGACGAGGAAGTCTGAACGGAGAGGGCGATGACTGACGGACGTTCTTGGGAGGGCAACTGGAGGGCCCGCCTGTATGAGCGGATCCGCGAGCGCGGCTACGATTCGCTCACCGCCTTCGCCGATGCGCGCCCCGCGGTCCCGTTGTATGCGCTGGCCGAGGAGCTTGGTCCGGACGACGTCGCCGGGGTGCAGGTGTTGAGCGGGTTGCTCGCCGAGGCCGAGCGGCACAAGCAGGTCACACGGTTTGTGCGCGATGTGCTCGTCCGCATGTTGTCCCAGAGTCTCCCTGACGGCTGGCCGGCCGTGATGGACGACGCAAACCGATTCAAGGTGGCGAAGGCACTCGGCGCATGGTTTGGCTACACCCCTGAGTCCCATGAGGAGCGCGCCGAGCAGGTCATGGCAGCGCTCCGCGCTTCGCCACCTCCTCCTGGCTGGCGCCCGCTCGGCCCCGACGACGAACTGCTCCTCACGCTCCTGCCCGACGAGGAGGTCTGAACTTCACGAGAGCCACACCCAGACTCAAGGGGTGGTGCGTCCGCCGATCTCCGGGAAACGTGCGTAGGCGCGTAGCAACTCAAGGTGTGCTTCACCGGACGCGTGTACCCGGGGTACGACGGAGTGCTGGGGCTCACGCGTTGGCAACCTACTCAGGCAATGATTCGGGCAACGCTTCCCCAATAAAGGCTTCGAGTGCCTGCCGAGCATATTCTTTGAGGCTGGTCATGCTCGCGGCATCATCGAAATCAATGGATTGCACCATTTCTCGATAATGAGAGAGCGCGGCCTTGCATTCCGCGGGGCGGCGAGTTGCCGGCGATTTGCGGTTCGCCTCGCTTTCAACCAAATCAAGAACGATGGTCGCGTCCTCGTGGAGTTGCTCCCTGAGCTTTGCATCGCCGTTGGAGCTGCGAGCCCACTCCAGCGATTGCCCCATCGCGATGTGTCCCAGGTTGTTGAGGGCGCCGGCAATGCGAGCAGCTTTCTCTTCGGGAGGAGTTGGAGGCATTTGTGGTCTCCTGGGTTTTTCGTCTTCGACGCCTGTGAGGGTTTATTCCTGGAGGCAATACGGGCCGATGAATAATCCCTTGCCGATGCTCGGAACAAAGCCAAAGGCTACCCCAGCGCGGACAGAGCCCCGCAGGCAGTCGAATTGGCACCATTGCTGGAAGACGAGATTCTTGAAGATGTCTGGAAATTCCTTCGGACAGAAAGAGCAGTTCTTCTTGCCGCAGTGGGTGACATGGCAGTAGGCGTTGGCCTCTTCGCAAAATACTCTGTCAGGGCACCCGTACTCCATGCACTCATACACAGGAGATATCCCGTCTCTGCCTGATGCTCGAATGACGCCTGTACCTGCTTCCCGTTGCTCGTCCAGGCGCTGGAGAAGCTTCTCCGCTGCGTCCCTGTAAGCGCTTTCATCTGGCAGTCGCTCCACTGTTTCTCTGCTTTCGGGGTCGTCTTCACGACGGCCGGCGGCAGAAGATGCGCAGCCCGCAGCCAGGGCGCCGATGACGAAGCACAAGAGCCAGCGGAGAGGGAGTCTTCTCGGTATGTTCACGGGGCTCCCTTTCACTGCACGAGCAGCGGCCGAGGCTCTTTGTCCCTGATGCGCGAAGCGGAAAGTGTATGCGAGTCGGCGGTGCGGACCAGCGGTCCTCGGGAGAGGAGTGTCACCGGCCGAACTCCGCGCGGGATCGCCACATCTGCCGGGGCGCGGGGGAGGTGCCATCCTTCCGGTACTGCTCGCTGCTCCACGGCCCCCTCCGCCTCACCTTCTGCTGGACCGAGCGGGAGGTTGTCCTCGCCTCTCCCAGCCGACTCTCTCACCACTGCGGCCGCTTCCTCTTCTGCCCAGCTCGGTGGGGTGGCGGGCTCAAGCGGCGGAACTGCGGCCCCGGGAGCGCTTGGGCGCGGAGCCGGCGTGGGCCTCGCGCTCGGCGCGGATGCGCTCCAGGAGCACCGAGGCGGGCTCGTCGTTCGGGTTCTGCGGGACGAGCTCCCCGCGGAACGCCTTGGCGAGCACTGCTTCATCCAATTGTTGGGCTGACTGTTGAGTGGGTTGTTCGCCGAGGCAGAGTTGCGCAAGCAGGTCACGCGCTTTGTTCGCGATGTGCTCGTGCGCGAGCTGGCCGAAAGTCTCCCCGACGGCTGGCCGGCCGTGCTGGACGACGCCAACCGGTTCAAGGTCGCCAAGGCGCTCGGCTGCTGGACTGCCTACACTCCAGAAACTCACCAGGAGCGTGTCGAGCAAGTCGGCAATACGCTCCTTGCCACTCCGCCGCCGCCCGGCTGGTGCCCGCTCGGCCCTGACGACGAGCTGCTGCGCACGCTCCTGCCTGACGAGGAAGCGTGAACCGCACCCTCTGGAGACTGTGAAGACGCTCGTGCTACAGGTCTGCTCGCCCTGATGGGAGGCTCCCCTTGCACGATGCTTTCGCGGTGATGCTGGTGGGCGGGCTGCTGTTGAGCCCCACGCTGGTTCATGCAGACCCGACAGAACCCAGGAATCCAGGGGAAGTTCACCCCAGGGTCGAGCCGATCCGAGCGGAAAACGTCTTTGAATGTCTCAAGGCTTGTAATGCAAGCATTGAGGACGCGGAAGACTTCTGCCGGAGCCTGCCCGACGATAACAAGAAGAGGAAGGCGTTGTGCTGGTCGGCGATCTACGCTGGCAGGGCAGCGTGTCAGGTATTCTGTCGGGCAGAGTTCGGGCCACCCATCCGGCATTAGCGAATTCGCCCATTCTTCACCTGGCCCTGGGGCTGACGTCGGAGTGCTCCTCGAAGAACCGTCTGACGAGTGTCATGGCGTTCATGAGGGCATCGACGGGACCGACCCCCATGACGCACTTGATGCCTGAGAGGTGCCCCTCAATGAAGAGAGGACAGAACCAGGCGCGGTCTTCCTCTCCTGGAAGCGGCTGGGGGCGCCCGACGAGGATCTTCGATACCTTCGTGGAGCCATCGCTCGTGGTGTAGGACCAGTGGTCCTCGGCGATGGGGTCTTCGATGGTGGTGAGTTGGGGGCGCCAGTCCTGGTTGCTCATGTCCGGGGCTCGGTGGGCTGGTGGGGCTCAAGCGGCGGAACTGCGGCCCCGGGAGCGCTTGGGCGCGGAACCGGCGTGGGCCTCGCGCTCGGCGCGGATGCGCTCCAGGAGCACCGAGGCGGGCTCGTCGTTCGGGTCCTGCGGGACGAGCTCGCCGCGGAACGCCTTGACGAGCAATGGATGCGTCCAGCTGTTAGCGAGCTCATGCATGTCGTGGTCGCGCTCGCAAACTCGAGCTGTGCGCTTCGACGTAGCGATGCTCAGTTGCGGTCGATTGCGAGCTTGTTCTGTCATAGGCGCAAGCGGCAATTGGAGCTGTCGAACTTCTGGAAAGATTTACGCAGGCAGTCGCTAGTTCCTGTTGCATCGCCTCGAAGTCCTTCTCGCCCAATCGGACGTAGTGAATACAGGAGGTATTCCTTGGAGACTCACTCCGGCTACGGAGCAAGGCAGAGCGTCTTGTCGGATAGCATGCGATTGGGAGCGATTCTGTACAAGTACAACTGCTCCGACGCGTTCGGCTGCGTTGGCCCGGTGACAATGAGCAGATCTCCGGCTCTGATCAGTAACGGAGGCGTCGAGGTACTCGTCTGGTGGTAGAGCCTTGCGCTCTTCGGGAAGCAACTCATCCGCCAGCTTCATCTGCACTGACTTTGAGTGACACCGAAGTTTCGTGTGGAGCCGCTGGGCGTCCCAGTGCCTTGGGGCTGTGGCAGCCCAGTCTGCTGAACAGGTGCCCAGGCTTGCCCAGCACCAGTTTGGGGAAGGCTCTGGCAACCCTCGATGATGTCGATGGGTTTGGCCTTGTACTTCACTTTCCAAGCGTCGTTCTGGGGCACTTTCCCCGTCGCCCGCATCTTCTCTAGTTCCGCCTCTTCCCATCGGAGGCGGCGCTCGGCGCGGATGCGCTCCAGCAGTTTGGACGCGGGCTCAACGTCGGGATGCTGTGCGCGCCAGTCGGCGGTGAGGTCGCCCCGGAAGGCCGCCGCGAGCACCGACTGACGGAACCGCTCCAGCAGGGCCGGGATGGCGTCCAGCGCCTCCTTGGCGCGGCGGCTGCGGGCCAGCAGGGACTCAAGCTTGGAAACGATGCGGCGCTGCTCGTGCAGGTGGCGGCAGTTGGGCATGGAAGATTTTCCTCGACGCTTGCGCTATCGAATTGGCTGGCTCCACCGTTTGCTCTTGCAAAGGACTTCAGTGTCATCGCGCTGCGAGAGAAGCCTTGAAGAGGAACTGCGGAGACAGCGTCGGACAATGCTAGTGTCCAGGAGATGCATGTCCGCATGACGTTGGTTGATGCTGCGAGCATTCCTCGGATGCACCAGAGTGACCAATAGTTGCTCCGACTGGCTCTCACGAGTGTGTTTGGGAAGACGTCTTGCCCGAGGTAGTGGCGAGGACGCTTGGAGTCAGAGGTCTTCCTTGGTTTGTAATCTCTGACTGGAGACTCATCTTCTAGCTCGCCCGCTTGACCCACGAGATAGTCTCCTACTGTAGCAGCGGGTAATTCGCCAGATGGCGTGCCCTGCCACGAGGCGGGCCAATGGCCTGAACGATAGACGCCAATTTCGCCGATGCTTGAGCCTGCAGACGGAAGTTCAGGGTGCTCACTGAGCACCTCTTCCTGATGCCAAGCTGGCTGCGTTAGCGCATCCATTTCCTTCCAGTGCTACTTGCAACTGCTCGCGGATCTCCGCCGCGATCACTTCGGGCTCCGGCAGGTCATCGCCGTTCCCCTGGCTCTCGTCCTGCAGCCAGGAGATGTCGAGGTTGTCGCCCCGGGCCTGTGATCTCCTCGCGGGTGAACTTGCGGAACCGGCCCTGCTCGCCCTGGTCCTTGCGCTTGCTCTTCCCGTGCGGGTCCTCGCCGAACGCCTTCTCGAACTCGCGCGAAGTGCTCGCGGGTGAGCGGCGTGCGCTTGCCGAACGAGGGCATGTTGGCGCGCAGGTCGTAGACCCACACCGCCTTCGTGTTGCCCTTGTCCGTCGCGCCCGCGCGTGAAGAACAGCACGTTCGTCTTCACGCCCTGCGCGTAGAAGATGCCCGTCGGCAGCCGCAGGATCGTGTGCAGGTCGCACTTGTCCATCAGGTCCGCCCGGATCTGCCGCGCCGACGTTGTCCTCGAAGAGCACGTTGTCCGGCACCACCACCGCCGCGCGGCCGCCCGGCTTCAGCCCGCGGTAGATGTGCTGCAGGAACGCGAGCTGCTTGTTGCGAGGTCGGGAAGGTGAAGTCGTCGCGCGTCGGCCGCCCGCCGCCCTTCTTCGTGCCGAACGGCGGGTTGGTGAGGATGACGTCCGCCTTGGGCAGCGCCTGCGCCGCTGCGGCGAGAGCGTGTCGCCGAGCCGCAGGTCCCCCTCGATGTCGTGGAGCATCAGGTTCATCAGCGCCAGCGTGCGCGTGTCCGGCACCAGCTCCACGCCGTAGAAGGCCTCTTGCTTCTGGAACACCTGCTGCTTCGTCTCCAGGGTGAAGAGGTCGTCCGTGTGGTCCTTCACGTACCGGTCCGCGGCGATGAGGAAGCCGCCGGTGCCCGCCGCCGGGTCCTGCACGCGCTCGCCGGGCTGCGGCTTCACCAGCGCCACCATGCTCTCCACCAGGGGCCGCGGCGTGAAGTACTGGCCCGCGCCGCTCTTCACCTCGGTGGCGTTCTTCTCCAGCAGGCCCTCGTAGAGGTCGCCCAGGTCCTCGCGGGTCTCGCTGTACCACTCGCAGCCCGTCGATGTGCTTCGACCAGCTCGGTGAGCGTCTTGGGCTGGCGCAGGGTGGTGGAGGCGTCCGCGTAGATGTCGCGCACGCGCGGCGAGCCCAGGGCGCCCAGGTTCAGCAGCAGGCGCTTGTAGAAGTCGAGCTGCTCCATGCCGCTCTTCTGGGCGAGGTCCTTCCAGCGGTGGCCCTCGCGGAGCACGTCCTCGCGCCCCGTCTCCTTCGAGCATCTTGAGGAAGAGCAGGTACGTCAGCTCGGTGACGTACTGGTGGTAGGTGACGCCGTCCTCGCGCAGCAGCGAGCACAGGTTCCACAGCTTCTGGACGATGTCGTTCGTCGTCTGCATGGGTCTCTCTCCGGAGGCCCTTCGTACCCCAGCGAGGCGGGGCTCCCAAGCGCCCCGGCGTGAACCCGGACCGGCCCGCCCGCTCGGATGTACTCAGTCGAGGAAGCGGCGCTCCCAGCGGCACTGGTCCTCGTTGGGCTCCCCCGGGTGGGTGAGGTAGAGCCAGGGCTCGAGGACGCGCGCCAGCTCGCGGTGGAGGGGCAGGTCGCGGCCCTGCTCGGTGTCGCCCGCCTCGGGCCATTCGCCCAGGGTGATGACGGCCCGCTCGCCTTGCATGTCCTGGACGGTGATGTCGGGAGAGGAGAGGCGGGAGCGCAGGCCGGCCACGCCCCCCAACTCACCGAGCACCGGTTGGCCCAGGAAGGTGAGCCAGTAGGCTCCGGGCACTCGCGTGCCGAGCCTCATCGAGAGGGTGCTCAGGCCAGGCATGTCCATGCCCGGGTAGCGGAAGCCCAGCGGGCGGAGCGCCCTGGACACGCCCACGAGTTGCGTCAGGGCATTGATGGCGAGGCTGGCATGGCCGGAATTGAAGGGAAGGGGGGCGGCGAGTTCCAGCGCCAGCTCGCGGACCCGCGCCGGCCCGTGCTCCTCAAGGTACTGCGGGGGCAACCAGAAGCACACCGCACATACCTCATCCGGGTCGTTGGCGAACAAGGGCGCATCGAGCGGTTTGCCGTGGTAGTCGAATCCGTATTGACCGGCGCCACGCGGGGTGTCCTTCAAGTCGATGATGATACCGCGCGCATCGAGCAGCTCGTGCCGGATATGTGCCCAGCCCTGCTCATCGAGCTCCTGCCAGTCACCATTGTCATCCGCATACCAGCGGAGTGCTCGAGGTCCTACCGCACGGACGTAGGCCTCGAGTGATTGCATTACTTCCCGCGCGAGCTCCTGATGGGAGCGGCGCATGTAGAAGCAGATGCTCAGGCCCGGTCGTGCCAGGAGCGCACCATTCTGTGCGTAGAGCTTTATCTCAGGAATTCGCTCCATCGGATGATTCCCCATTGTGGTGCCACGAGAGCGGGCTCTGCTCCCAGAGCTTCGTTGTAGACCCGGCCTTGGGACAAGCCCGCATGAGAGTGCCCCTTGGGATATCTGTTCCAAGTGGGATGGTTGTCGATGGGGCAGGGGAACTTGAAGTCATAGACAGCCTGGACCAGGAGCGGGTTGCCCGAGTGGATGACGACATCGGGCACGAGCGTCCCTTTGAGCTCATCCCAGCACCCCTGCTGGCGGAGGGCCCGCACCTCCTCGGGGCTGACCAACGTCGTCGTCTTCGCTGGCTTGTCGTAGCGGTAGCGCGGCTCCAGGCTGAAGCGACCCGGAATCAGAGCGCCCAGCTTCTGTGCGGCGCACTGGAGGGCCAGGGCATGCTTCTCGGTGCCCAGTTGCATGGCCCGGGTCACCTTTTTTCCACAGGGGTCCAGTTGGGACAGCTCCTCATTGCACTGCTCGTGTGAGGGGCCTTTTTCTCCGAAGTATCGGGAGTTGACCTTCGCGTTTGCCCACTGGGTGCACTCTACCAGGGCCTGCTCGATGCTGGACCTGATGGCGACGTCCAGCACCACCCGCAGAGTGGCGCCCATGGAGGCCAGCTCGGCGGCGCCCCGGACGGTGGGCACCACCGCCTCCTCGGCGGTTACCACGCGGAGGGTGGGGACGACGGTTTCCTCACCGGCCACCTGGGCGCAGTAGGCCGGGTTCTGCCGGCAGGCGCTCGTCGCGGAGTCGGCGGCGTAACCCGCCGAGCCATGGGCCGCGAGCAGGGCACAGGTGGCGAGCACTGTCTGTCGCAACCGGCTCTTCAGTGGGGAGCGCATGGTGTCCTCCTCAAGTGAGCGAGAGGCTCAGGCCGCGGGGCTCCAGACGTGGTCCGCCAGGTCCCCGAGTACCTGCTCCAGCTTCCCCTCCAGCGTCTTGTCCAGCGCGCTCCAGCCGCCGTTGTCCTTGAAGGCTCCCGAGTCGAAGGACTGCCGGTCCAGCACCACGTTCGCCGTGAGCTGCTGGCCGATGCGCTGCAACCACTTCTTCTGCGGTGGCGTCCACGGCCGGCTGGCGAGCACCTTCTTCATCGCCTGCTCCACCCGCTCGGCGTAGGGCACCAGCGGCTCACCCAGCGCCTGCTGCCGCACGAAGCCGATAATGGTCGCGGCGATGTCCTCGTTCTTCACGTCCTTCCACGCCGCCTGGAGCTGCGGCTCGGTATAGCCCGCCGTGTCCAGCGCCAGCTTCAGGGACTTGAGCGTCTCTCGCGTCAGCTCGCGCGGGCGCTGGGTCACCACCAACAGCGCCGGCAGCTTGTTCAGGTTCTCCTTCACGAAGCGTCCGAAGCCCTCCAGGTAGTCCTCGGGGCGCTCGCGGCCCTCGCCGTAGCCCCGCGTCAGGGACTTCAGCGCGTCCGCGTGCTCGGAGATGTAGACGCGCGGCTGGCCACCCCCCGTGGTCCGGTCCAGCAGCTCCGCCACCTGTGGGTGCGCGGCGAACCACTCCGCTGCCTCCTTCGGCGTGGCTGCCTTCAGCTCGCCGAGCACCGCGTCCACCGGCCCGCCCGCGGCGGCCTCGAACAGCTCGGCGTGGCGCTCGCGCAGGGCCTTCTTCTTGCGCTGCAGCTTCGCCAGCAACTGGTCCTTCACCTCGCTCGCGCCGCTCGTCGTCCGGCAACTCCTGGAGCTCCTTCACGAGCTGGGCGAAGGGCACGTGCGGTTGCACCACCACCGGCTTCATCGCCGAGTAAGGCTGCAGCGTCTCGTACAGGTCCACCGCGTCGAAGATGCGGAAGCTCTCCTTGGCCGTCCCGTCCGGGAAGGTGTGCAGGCGCGTGGCGCGGCCCAGCATCTGCTCGTAGAGGATGCGGCTCTTCACCCGGCGCAGCGAAGACGAGGTTGCAGATGGGGGGCACGTCGATGCCCGTCGTCAGCAGGTCCACCGTCACGGCGATGGTGGGAAGGCGCTCGTTCTTGAAGCGGCGGATCTTCTCGTCCACGCGGTCGACGCTGCCGGTGATCTTCATCACCGCCTCGTCGTCCAGCTCGCCGTAGCGGGCGGTGAGCGCTTCCTTGAGCACCTTCACCACCAGGTCCGCGTGGTCGTCGTTCGCGCAGAAGACGAGCGTCTTGCCGTCCAGCCGAGGGTCGACGTACTCGGCCAGCCACCTCCGCAACCACGCGGTTGAAGGGCTCGGTGATGACGCGGCGGTTGAAGTCCTCGACGTCGAAGCTCAGCTCGTCGGGCGAGCCGGAACAGCTCCAGTTGCTGCGTGTCGGTGACGAGCGTGGGCACCTCCTCGCCCGCCTGGAAGTGGATGCCGTCGGCGCTGCGCTCGGTCTGGATGCGGATGGGCGGCTCGTGGTCCACCAGCCACCCGTCGATGACGGCCTCGCCGGTAGCTGTACTGGAACACCGGGTCGCCGAAGATCTCGCTGGTGTGCAGGGCCGGCGTGGCGGTGAGGCCGATCTTCACCGCGTCGAAGTGGTCGAGCACGCGGCGGTACTTGCTGAGATGTAGTCGTCCTGGTCGCGGAAGGTGAGCTCCCCCTCGGACATGCTCCCGGTCGAGCGTGTAGCCGCGGTGGCACTCGTCCACGATGATGCAGTCGTACTGGTCGACGGCCGGGGGCTGTTCGCCCTCGGACGGGGTAGAGGACGCGCTTGACCAGGCCCTGCACGGTGGCGATGTGGAGCCGGGTGTCGGCCTCGGGCGTGATGGCCTCGCAGCCCCTTCAGTCCATAGATGTCGGCGAAGGTCTGCGAGTCCATCGACGAACTCGGTCTTGAAGGTGTCCGAGGCCTGCTCGCCGAGGGCGCGTCGGTCCACGACGAAGAGGACGCGGCGGAAGCGCTTGGTCTTCACCAGCCGGTAGATGAGCCCGATGACAGGTGCGCGTCTTGCCGGTGCCGGTGGCCATGGCGACGAGGCAGGAGCGGCGGCCCTCCGCCAGGGCGTCCTCGACGGCGCGGATGGCGGTCTTCTGGTAGTCGCGCAGCCGCAGCGAGGGCAGGTCCACCGGCTCCTCGCGCAGGTGCTTCTCGGCGGCGTCCACGTCCTGCTTCGAGCAGCTCCAGCAGGCCTTCGGGCGAGTACCAGCCGGTCGAGCGCGCGCGGGGCATTGCTCGGGCGGCGCACGTCGTGGAACCAGATGCCGCTCTTGGTCTCGAGCTGCTTGAGGTAGGGGCGCCCGTTGGTCGCGAAGAGGAAGGGCAGGCGGCTGGTGCTCCAGGGGCCGCCGGGGAGCGAGATGTCGCCCTGGGGGGTGAAGGACTCGGCGTAGCGGTGGGCCTGGGGGAGGGCGCCGGACACATCCGTGCGCCAGCGCTTGGCCTCCACCACGGCCACGGCCTGGAGGCCCACGAAGAGGACATAGTCGGCGCGACCGTCGGCGGTGGGCCACTCGGCGATGGCTTGGGAGCGGCCGGCCTCGGGGCGGGCGCCGTTCTCGTGGGTGAGGCGCTCCGAGTCCGCCTCCCAACCGGCCTCGCGGAGCTGCGAGTCGATGAGACGGCGGGTGTCGGCTTCGTCCAGCTCCAGCTTCTCGCCGGCCTTGTAGGAGGCAGCGGCCAGTTGCTTCAGGGCCTCGGGTGGCTGGGCGGCGGCACGGGCCTGGAGGGTGGCCAGCTCCTCGGCGAGCTGTTTCTCGGCCTCCTCGGCGAGCTGCTGCCAGATGTCGCAGTCCTCGGCATCGCGCCGGGCCCGCTCCTCCGCGTCGAGCCGGCGGCGGGCCTCGGCCTCGGCGGCGGCACGGGCGGTCTCGGCGTCGAGCTTCGCGGTGCCGAGGCGCTAGCGCAGGCGCTCCAACTCGGCACGCGAGTTCGCTGTTCTCCCGGGTCGGGTCCGGCGGGAGGGATGAAGGGACCGGGGTTGAAGTCCGGCGGGCCCGGCCGAAGGTCCGCTGGAACCAGATGGCGAGCTGCCGGGCCATGCTTCAGCAGGGGAGTGCCTCCTCATGACTGGCGGTGAAGTCGTGGACCGCGTCATTCCCGCCTTGCGCAGCTCATGGAACAGCGTCCGGATCTCGGAGGGGACCGCGTTGTGCGGGAGAGCGGCGAGCCGCTCGATGAGCTCGCTCTGCGTGAGACCGTTCGAAGACATGCCGAAGTGAGCAGCCACCCGTTGGCCAGTCGCTCGCCGAACTGGCGCAGCTTCACCACGCTGGTGTTCGGGTCTTCCGCGAAGTAGCGCTCCGCCTGGGCGCCGAGGGCCACCAGCAGCGGGTCGTGCGCCGTGAGGAACTGGAAGTTCGACGAGGTGGGAGGGGCCATGGGCTGGGCGCGCAGCGTAGCCGATGGGTTGGCGGTCCGCAGGTCTTCGACCAGCCAGACAACCCCCCACGGTGTCGCCCTGGTTCCAGACCCGGAGAGCAGCCAGCCGAGAACGCGTGCGCGGTACGGCGCCAGCGGCTATAGGTCCGGGATATGACCGACGTCTCCACCGCCCGTGTTCCGCCCTCCGTGTTGCCCAAGCCGAACGATCCCTGCTGGTGCAGGAGTGGGACCAAGTACAAGAAGTGCCACCGGGAGGCGGACGCGTGCTCGCGCAAGCGTGGGCCTGAAACCCGCTGCGCGGCGGCTGCGGCCGGGCGTCATCTGCCCCATGCGCACCGGTGCCCGTCGAACATCCCGCGCCCGGACTACGCCCCTCGGGTCGGCCGGGTCGCGGCATCCCGGCGCCCCGCGGTGCACCCCGGAGTGATCGCCCGCATGCGCCGCGCCTGCCGCGCCGCCGCCGAGGTCCTGCAGGCGGCGGCCGCGCGCGTGCGCCCCGGCGTCACCACCGACGCGCTCGATGCCATCGCGCACGAGGAGTACCTCAAGCGCGGCGGCTACCCGAGCCCGCTCAACTACCACGGCTTCCCCAAGTGCATGTGCACCTCGGTCAACGAGGTCATCTGCCACGGCATCCCCGACGACCGGCGCGCTCGAGGACGGGGACATCGTCAACCTCGACGTCACCATCTACCTCGACGGCATGCACGGCGACTGCTCGGCCACCTTCCTCGTGGGCGAGGTGGACCGGAGAGCGAGCGCCTGGTGCGCGTCACGCGCGAGTGCCTGATGAAGGGCATCGAGGCGGTGAAGCCGGGCCGGCCCATCAGCGACATCGGCCAGGCCATCGAGGCGCACGCCGCCAAGAACGGGCTCGGCGTGGTGCGCGCCTACTGCGGCCACGGCATCGGCGAGCGCTTCCACACCGTCGCTGCAGATCCCCCACCACTTCGAGCCCGAGGCGACCACCGATCCTGGAGCCCGGGATGACCTTCACCATCGAGCCGATGATCACGCTGGGCGCCTGGGACCACCGGATGCTGGGACGACGGCTGGACCGCGGTGACCGCCGACGGCAGCCGCTCCGCGCAGTTCGAGCACACCGTCCTGGTCACCGGACCGGGCGTGGAGATCCTCACGCGGGCCTGAGGTGCTGCGGGGCCCTGGGGCTCAGGCCACGCGCCGCACGCGGGTGCGCACGCTGATGAGCACGCACAGCAGCACCAGCACGGCGGCGCCGAGCGTGTCGCGCCCCAGCGGCTCGCCGAGCAGCAGCGCGCACCACAGGAGGGTGAGCAACGGCTGGGCGAGCTGGAGCTGGCTGACGCGGGCCACGCCCCCGAGCGCCAGCCCCCGGTACCAGGCGAAGAAGCCGAGGAACATGCTCACCGCCGAGACGTAGCCGAACCCGAGCCACGCACGAGGGCTCGCGGAGAGCAGCTCGGGGCCGACGGAGAGGGCCACCACGGGCGCGAGGAAGGGCGCGGCGAGCACCAGGGCCCAGCAGATGACGCGCCAGCTCCCGAGCTCGCGTGCCAGGGCCCCACCCTCGGCGTAGCCCACCGCGGCCGAGGCCACGGCGAGCAGCACGAGGGCATCGCCCAGGGTGGGCAGCCCCGCGCCCCGCGCCAGCGCGAAGGTCAGCACGCAGCCGAGCCCCGCCAGCGAGGCCAGCCAGAAGCCGAGGGAGGGCCGCTCGCGCGCGCGGAACACGGCGGCGACGGCGGTGGCCGCGGGCAGCAGGCCCACCAGCACCGCGCCGTGCGAGGCGGGCATGTGGCGCAGCGCCAGCGCGGACAGCAGCGGGAAGCCCACCACCACGCCCCCGGCCACCAGCGCGAGGCGCGGCCAGTGACGGCGCTCGGGGAGGCGCTCGCGGCGCACGGCCAGCAACAGCCCCGCGAGCACCGCGGCCACCAGCGCCCGGCCCAGGCCCACCACGGTGCTTCCGAGCTCGGGCACTGCCACCCGGGTGGCGGGCAGGGTGAAGCTGAAGGCCACCACCCCGAGCGCGCCGAGCAGCAGTCCCTCCAGCGTGCGCGCGGACTCGGAGGGCGGCGTGGGCGCGAAGCACAGGCGCGCGGGACGGAGCGCCTGCACCACCACCCGTCCGTGTCCCTCCACCTGCACCGCGTCCCCGGGCTTCAGCACGTGGTCCACGGAGTCACCCTCGCGGGTGAGCCACACGGTTCCCTCGCAGCAGGAGAGCATCAGCCCTCCCATGCGGGGCAGGTAGGTCCACAGCGCGCCCTGTGCGAGTGCCAGACCCGCCGGCTCCTCACCGGTCACGAGCGTCATCGAGGCCATGTGCTCCGCCTCCTCTCTTGCGCGCTCAACATGGGCCCGGCTCGGCGGAAAGAACAGATTCAGCGGACTCACATTGTGACCAGTACAGTTTGACCCCGGGAAACTGTGCTGGTCTTCTCGGGGGCGAGCTGTACCTGTGCCGGGTGGCGCCCCGCTGGAGAGGATGGCCCGGCGAGCGGAGGACGCGATGAGACAGGCGAGCGCGACACCGAAGTCGAAGCTGTATGAGCAGGTGGCCGAGCGGCTCGGGGATGCGATTGCCGCGGGCACGCTGCGCGCGGGAGACCGGCTGCCCTTCGGTGCGGCAGCTCAGCGCGAGCGAGCGGGTGAGCGTGTCCACGGTGCTGCAGGCCTACGTGCACCTGGAGTCGCTGGGGCTCATCGAGACGCGGCCCCAGTCCGGGCACTACGTCCGTCGGCGCGAGCGTCCCCAGCTCGCGGAGCCCCAGGTGTCCCAGCCCGCGGCCTCGGCGACGCCGGTGAGCGTGAGCGCGCTGGTGGCCCGGGTGTACCGCGCGGCGAGTGATCCACGCATCATTCCCCTCGGGGCGGCGTTCCCCTCGCCGGAGCTGCTGCCCTTCCGGCGCCTCAACCGGGAGCTGGCGCAGCTGTCACGCGAGGCGGGCGAGCAGGCCATCGAGTACGACATGCCGCCGGGGTGTCTGGAGCTGCGCCAGCAGGTGGCGCGCCGCTCGCTGGACTGGGGCTGCCCGCTGGCGCCGGAGGACTTCGTGATGACGTGTGGGGCCTCGGAGGCGGTGCACCTGAGCCTCTCCGCGGTGGCGCGCACGGGCGACACCGTGGCCATCGAGTCCCCCGCCTACTACGGACGCTGCAAGCGATTGAGGCCCAGGGGCTGCGCGCGCTGGAGATTCCCAGCCACCCGCGCCACGGCCTGGAGCTGGACGCGCTGGAGGCCGCGCTGGGCAAGCGCCGGGTGGCCGCGGTGCTGGTGGTGCCGAGCTTCAGCAACCCGCTCGGGAGCTGCATGCCGGAGGAGAACCGCCGTCGGCTGGTGGCGATGCTCGCCGAGCGGGACATTCCGCTCATCGAGGACGACATCTACGGCGACCTGCACTTCGGCCCCAGCGCCCGAGGCCGGCGAAGGCCCACGACACGGAGGGGCGGGTGCTGCTGTGTGGCTCGTTCTCCAAGACGCTGGCGCCGGGCTACCGGGTGGGGTGGGTGGCGCCGGGGCGCTACCGGGAGAAGGTGGAGCTGCTCAAGTTCGCCCAGACGGTGGCCACGCCCACGCTGCCGCAACTGGCCATCGCCGCCTTCCTGCGCAACGGGGGCTATGACAGACATTTGCGCGCGTTGCGCCGGCAGCTCGCCTCGCAGGTGCAGCGGGTGGTGGAGGCCATTGGCGAGCACTTTCCCGAGGGCACGCGGGTGACGCGGCCGGAAGGGGGCTCGCTGGTGTGGGTGGAGCTGCCGCGCGAGGTGGACGCGCTGGTGCTGCACTCGCGAGCGCTGGAGGCCGGCATCAGCATCGCGCCCGGCCCCGTCTTCTCGGCGCAGAAGCGCTACGGGAACTTCATCCGCCTGAGCTGCGGCTTCCCGTGGTCGCCCCGGCTGGAGGGCGCGCTGGCCACGCTGGGGAGCCTCGCGCGCAGCCTGGCGTGAGCCGTGTCCGTCAGCTCGCCGGGTCCACCGCGCTCGCCGGGGGGCGCTCCAACTCGCTGGCGGCGCCGACGGACCGCCACCACGGGTCCACGAGCTCGACCCGCGAGGGCTCCACCGGCGCGCCTAGCTTCGGCATCACCAGTCGCACCCGCTGCTCCTGTCCGCGCCGCACGAGCGTCTCCGCCGGCTCATCCCACGCGTGGATGGCGAGGTTGAACGTGCCCCAGTGCACCGGCAGGAACGCGCCGCCGCCGAGCAGCTCCAGCGCCTTCAGCGCGTTCTCCGGCCCGAGGTGGATGTCGCCCCACGCCGGGTGGTACGCGCCCACCTCCAGCATCACCAGGTCGAAGGGCCCGAGTCGCTGGCGGATCTCTCGCGTACTCCGGCGTGAGCCCCGTGTCGCCGCTGAAGAAGACCTTGTGCCTCGGGCTCTCGATGACGAACGAGGACCAGAGCGTGCGGTTGCGGTCTCCCATGCCGCGGCCGGAGAAGTGCTGCGACGGCGCGGCGGTGATGCGCAGCTCCCCGCGCGGCAGCGTGGCGGACTCCCACCAGTCCAGCTCGGTGATGCGCTCGGGCGGCACGCCCCACGCCTCCAGGTGCGCGCCGACGCCGAGCGACGTGTAGAAGGGCACGTCCGTCCGCGCCAGCTCGAGGATGGTCGGGTAGTCGAGGTGGTCGTAGTGGTCGTGCGAGACGATGACCGCGTCCAGCGGGGGCAGCGCGGAGAGCGGCACCGGCACCGGATGGAAGCGCTTCGGCCCCGCGAAGGCCCAGGGCGACGACGCGCTCGCCCCAGACCGGGTCCGTGAGCACGCGCAGCCCGTCCAGCTCCAGCAGCACCGTCGAGTGCCCGAGCCACGTCGCGCGCAGCCCCGTGTCCACCGGCCGCGCCCACGTCGCGAGCGGGCTCTCGAGCGGGCAGCGGCGCGGGCGGCGTGCGGCGCTGCCCACCGAGGAAGAACTCGCCCATCGTCGAGAGCGCGGTGCCGGGCTTGAGCCCGGGGCCCACCCCCGCGGTGTTCTTGAAGACCCCGTCCAGGAAACGGGGCGAGGCGCGCATGCGCTCGAGGCGGAGGCCGTGGGCCTTCCCACCGAAGACGGAACCCTTGGGCATGGCGCTGGTTTAACGCCGGGCCGCCCTCATCCGCCACCCGGTGGGCACGCGAGCGCGCGGGCGCTGCTCAGCTCGACGGGATGCGGACGACGAAGGTGTACTCCACGTTCAGCGGCTTGCCCTGGGCGGTGACGGGAGTGACGCGCCAGCTCGACACGGCCTCGAGCAATTCCTTCTCCATGTACGGCAGGTCGTTGAGCAGCTTGCAGCCCTTCACCCCTCCCTCACGCGTCACCACGCAGCGCACCAACGCCGTGCCGTGCACACGCTCGGCGCGGGCCTCGGGGGTGAGCTGCGGCTCCCTCCCGCTGACACGCTGGGGGCGCGTCATGCCCGAGGGCTCGAAGGGGACGGGCTCGGACTCCGTGGCCCCGAGGCTCGTGCTCGCCCCGTCCTGCTGGGGCCTCCTCGGCTCGGGCGTCCTCGCCGCGACGTTCGTCCTCACCTCGGGGGCCG
This sequence comes from uncultured delta proteobacterium, assembly GCA_963771175.1. Classification (GTDB taxonomy): domain Bacteria; phylum Myxococcota; class Myxococcia; order Myxococcales; family Myxococcaceae; genus Archangium. The sequence continues at coordinate 94,036 of CAVYSY010000008.1, read as the reverse complement.
GGGCAGGTGTCGGCTTTGCGGCGCGCTTCTTCGTGGACTTGGGGCGCTCGGCCTTGGCGACGGCCGCCGGAGCCGGCTTGGGGGCGGGGGGCGGCTCGGGCGCGGCGACGGGCTCGGAGGCCGAGGCGCGTGGAGGTGGTCGCGCGTGAGGTGGTGGCGCACCCGGTCCCCCCAGGGCGGCACACGCGGCCAGCAGGAGGGCGAGGGCAAGTCGAGGCTGCACGAAGCAGGAGGCGCCAGTCATGCCGCAATTTTACACCAGAGTCGGGCCGCGCGCACTCGTGCCTGTCACGTTTCCCTGGTTTTGCGGTGAGGTCGGTGTGTGGGGCTGGCGCCCGGCCGGGTGTTATCGAAGGAGAGGAGGTGGCCCATGCCGCTGCGACGAGACATCCCCCTGTTCCAGCTCGAGGCCGAGGACGGCCACCGGCGCGGGACGCGCGACGCGTGGCAGCGCCGGGAGATGCTGGTGGCGCTGCTGCACGCCAACTGCGAGGCCTGTCAGGGACTCCACCGCGAGCTCCTGGCGCGTGCGCCGGGGTGGCACCGGGACGAGGTCGAGGTCTTCACGGTGATGATGCCCGGGCGGGCCGGAGAGCCGCTGCTGCCGGGCGCGCTGAAGGACCCGGAGGGCACGGTGACGTGGAAGCTCTCGGAGACGCTCGGGCTCGTGCCGGGGACGGCGGCGCTGGTGGTGGCCAACCGGTTTGGCGAGCTCTACGGCCGCGTGCTCGTGCATGGCCGGCCCACCTCGGAGGTGCTCGCCGAGGCGCTCGAGTGGTTGGACCTCGCGCAGCGCCAGTGCGGCGAGTGCTCCGCGCCGCTGTGGGAGTGAGCCTCAGCAGCGCGGCGTGACGCGCACCGGCGGCTCGATGAGGACGGGCTCGGTGGCCTTCGGGTCGTCCGGGTCATAGGCGGGCCCGTAGGGGCTGGCGCCCGTCGCCTTCCACTTGCGAGGCACGCGCTCGAGGCCCACCGGGTACACGGTGAGCTGCCCGGCCTTGTCGATGCGCAGCCGCAGGAAGTTCTTCCAGTCCGGCACCGCCAGCGAGATGAAGGCCTCGTTGGAGTGGGCCCCGAAGCGGTTGACGCTCACGGTGAGGTAGAGGCCCATGATGAAGGGCCCCACCAGGAAGCCGCCCACGAAGGTGAGGAGGGCGGAGAGGATGAACTTGGCCCACAGGTGCGTCCACCCGGCGGCGCACAGCGGGGCGGTGCCGGGGAGCACCTCCGGACAGATGCCCAGCCCGGTGACGATGAAGTAGATGGAGGCCCAGGCCACGAAGAACGCGGCGAGGATGTGCGCGAGGCCATGCAGCGTGCCGGCCAGCACCCGCCATCTTCCGAAGGCCTTGTCCGCCAGCCCGATGAGCCCGCCGATGGTGGCCAGCCCCAGCACCGGAGACCAGGGGCGGCCCGCCACCGAGGACGCCACCGCTCGGAGCGCCTCCATGAAGTGCGAGAGCCCCAAGGTGCCTATCTCGGTGTACGTCACCAGCGCGAGCAGCGGTAGAGCGCGCCCGTCAGCAGTCCGAAGAGGGGGCTGTGGCGGATGAGGAGGAGGTTCTTGCGCGCCAGCTTCCGGGACGTCTGCTCGTCCGGGAAGCTCTTCTCTGAGCACGTACCCGTCGCGCAGCCGGGGCGCGGCCGGGGCGTGGGTGGGGTGGAGGAAGGCGCCGCCGCCGCCCGCGGTGATTTTGTGTCGGCCATCGGGGCCCTCGTGCCGGCGGTAGTGGTGCAGGTCCCCCGCGAGGAAGAGGCAGATGCGCCGGCCGAACACCTTCTCCTGGAGGTACTCGAGGTTGTTCTCCAGGTAGCCGCGGCGGCGCGGGGCGGTGGCCGCGAGAATCCACGCGGGCTCCGCGTTGCAGAGGATGATGCGGTCCTCCGGCTTCATGTGCGTGGCCACCTGGCGGAAGTACTCCACCTGGGGCACGTCGATGTCGCTCTCGAGCTGCACGTCCGTGCCGACCAGCCACCAGCCGCGCGGCAGCTTGAGGGCGAAGTAGCTGCGGCTCTGCCGCGTGCGCCGGCCGGCCAGCCAGCGGTTGGCGCAGAACAGCCGCATGAAGGCGGCCAGCCCGTCGTACCAGTCGTGGTTGCCCGGGATGGCGAACAGGTCCGGGCTGGGCTCCTGGGTGCGCCCCAGTGCCTCCTCGTAGGGGTGCACCAGGCGCTCCTCGTACGTCTCGCGGCTGGCGCCCGGGTACACCTGGTCCCCGCCGAGCACGAGGATGCGCCCGCGCTCCAGGGCGTGCTTCTCTCCCTGCGGGTCCGTCACGTCCAGCGAGGGCAGCGCCATCGTCCGCGCCACCGCGTAGGTGGAGTTCCACCCGTCACCGATGTCCGCCACGTAGTCCAGCCAGAAGTCCTCGTCGGGCGTCTCGTCCGAGTAGTCGAAGTAGGGCGGCTGCGGGCGCACCACCGCCTCGATGAGCCGGTGGTCCGCGCGAGCGCCGAACATGGCGGCCACCAGCGCGTCCAGGCCGGTGCGGATGAGCATGGCCGGGTGGAGCCAGCGCACCATGTCCGCGTGCCGCTCGGGTCTGGTCGCGGTGCCGGACTCGCAGGCTTCGGCCTCGTGGAGGGTGAAGTCGCGGGACGTCTCTTCGGGGGCGGGGAGCTCCGCGGGCGGCTGCTGCTTCGCGGTGCCAGGCTCGTGCGGTGTCACTTAGTGAACGGTCCCCCAGCCCCGCCCTCCGGTCAACTCCCCGACCGCGAAGGAACCCGTCGCGTCCCCCGCCGGACGAGGAATCCGAGGGCGAGTAGATAGGCGAGCGCTCCCGCTCCCGGTTCAGGTGCATGCGAGCAGCCGAGGCCGGGCTGAGCGGGTTTCTCCTCCGGCATCTCCGGGTCGCCCGGAGGGGCGATTCCGATTGCCTCGGAATGGCCGTCGTGGTGCATGACAGGGCCATGAACGACTTCCCCATCACCGTGCGCTTCCCCGTCCACTGGGGCGAGATGGACGCGTACGGCCACGTGAACAACGCGCGCTACTTCACCTGGTTCGAGGCGGCCCGCATCGCCTACATGGCCCGCGTGGGGCTGGTGAGCACCGAGATGCAGAAGCCCGAGGGCGGAGTGGGGCCCATCGTCGCCGCGACGAACGCGGACTTCCTGCGCGCCGTCGTCTTCCCGGCGGAGCTGGTGGTGGGCGCGCGCGTCACGCGCATCGGCAATTCCAGCCTCACCATGGAGTACGCGGTGGAGGATGCGCAGAGCGGCGTGCGCTACGCGCGCGGGGGCGCCGTCCTCGTGACGATTCGCTACCCCAGCTACGAGAAGGTGCCCGTGCCCGCGGAGATCCGCGCCGCCATCGAGGCGCTCGAGGGCCGCATCTTCGAGTAGGGCCTACGGCGAGGGCTCGCTAGAGGCACGGGGAGCCGGCACACACCGCCAGGGCTCCTTGGATGTCTTCCGATGACAGACGAAGCCCGGCTCGCAGGACGAGGGGTCCTCGGGCGCACAGGCCTTGTGGCACTGGTACATGTGGCAGACGGTGCCCTCGGGACAGGGAGGTGCTGTCCTCGCCGCAGTATGCGAGGCACTCCATCCACACGGCATCCGCGGGTCGTGGGTAGGCATAGATGCGGCAGCGCTGGCCCTGGGGGCAGGGGTTCTGCTTGCAGTCCTGGCCATACACCGTGGCGCAGATGGAGGCGTGCCTGTCCTCGAGGGCGGGTCTGTCCAAGGCGACGCACCGCTGGCCGTCCGCGCAGGTGCGGCCCTCGCAGGTGGGCAGGCAGGAGGGGCCATCATCCGAGCCCTCATGGCAAAAGAAGCCCTCGGGACATGAGGTGGGGTCCCCCAGTTCGCATGGGCGGCCACACCGGCTGTTGCAGAGCAGGCCTTGCTCGCAGGCGTAATCCAGCGTGGACGCGTGCGCCGTACACGCCTCGCCTTCCTTGCGCATACCCACCAGCGAGCAGACGCGGATGGGATCCTGGTTCGAGGTGGTGGTTTGGGTGCGGCAGACGAATCCCTCACGGCACTGCATGTCCGTCATGCAGCGGCTGTCCGAGCAATAGCGGCTCATCGTGTGGGTGCTGAAGAAGCACCGGAGGGGCGACTCGCAGTCGTTATCTGTCTGGCAGTCATGCCCGTAGGTGAGCAGGCTCCGTCGCTCCTCTGGAGAGAGCATGGGGACGGGAGTCTTGTCCTGGTCGCGCGGCTTGTTCGCACCCGGAGCGGATGTGGCGACGTAGAACAGCCACGTCAGTGGCAGTGTCAGGAGTAGGCCGAGTGTGGCGGCCAGGAGCGTACGCCATCTCATGGAACTCTCCGGACTCACGGCACGTCAGGAGGAGAGGGGCGACACTCAGGGGGGCAGAGTCGCTGCGCCACGGGATTGTTCTTTCTCTCGTGGAAAGCCTCACAGACGTCGGCCCACTCTTCCTCGTCGAGCGCGCAGTCCCTCATCGAGGAGTACTCGAGCAGATCGCGCTTCAGGGCCTGATCGATCGTGCCCTCCCTGCCCCAGGCATGGGGGCAGCCCACCTGCACGGTGAGCAGCAGCACCAGCAAGCACCGCTTCGCCATGGAGCCCCCCTTCGCTCGAAGGCCTCACGGTAACACGGGGGCACCGCACGGGGATGCGCGCTGACTCATCCGCCGCGGCGCGTGTCCGCGGGCGCGTTGGGGTGGCGCTGGAGCAGCAGGCGCAGTTGCGGCTGCCTCCGGACGGCCTCCTGCTTGAGCAGGTGGGCGATGAGGGCCGGCGGCGCCGCGCTCCAGCGCGCGATGTTCTGGATGAGCATCGGCGAGCGGAAGGTGCGCCCGCACAGCAGCGCCGCCGTCTTGCCGTCCACCGCCAGCCCCACCAGCGAGGCCAGCACCCGGCCCTCGGTGTTGAGGATGAGCTCCACTCGCTCCTCGGCGGGCGCGGTGTTGAAGCGGGTGCGCATCACCTCGCGCGCGGTGCGGCGGGTGCCCTCGGGCACGTCCCGGTCCATCGCCACCTTGTACTGCTCCAGCAGGCGGCGCCCCGACCACAGGCGGCGGAAGAGTCCCGAGGGGAGTTGCGGATTGCGCACCAGCCAGCGGCGCACCCCGGAGTCCTGCGTGAAGGCCGCTCGCCCGCAGAGGGCCTCCAGCCCCACCGGGTTGTGGTGGTGGCGCGCGATGAGCCTCGCGTGCCCCAGTCCCACCCGCGTGTTCTCCAGCACGGACTTGATGACCGCCGGCACCGGGTCGAAGCAGAAGGCGGACAGCTCCGGCTCCTCGGCGGCGCGGGCCCGGCTGGCGCGCTCGTCCTCGGGGAGCGGGTGGAGCTGCCGCTCGAAAACCTGACGCCAGTTGCCCGCGGCGGCCTCCACCGTGGCGTCCTCGGGTGCCTCGTCCTCCTCGGGGGCCTGGGGCTCTTCGTCCCCGACCGGGGGCTCGTCAGCGGGAGCGTCGGCCCGGGTCCCGGTGGAGGGCGGCCGTGGCGCGGGTGCGGCGGTGGGGCCGGGCAGCACGGCGCCCTGCGAGACGAGGCGCGCCAGGATGGCCTGAATGCGCTCGGTGGGGAACCCGGTGAGGGCGGTGCAGGTGCCGCACGGCCGTGGCTCCGTCCAGCCGCGAGAGGACGAAGCCCTCCTCCGGCGTCAGGGGAAGTCTTTCCAGCCGGGCGGAGGGGTTGGGCTTGGGCGTCCAGTCGTTCACGGTCCGTCCTCCTGGAGACGCACAACCCTAGGACGAATGCCACCGGGTCGCCAAAGAGGTGTGACGGGTGGTTGACGGAGGGGGAGGCTCCAGTCGCACAATCTCCCCATGTCCGAGCGCATCCAGACCTACTCCGAGTTCTGGCCGTACTACCTCCGTGAGCATGCTCTGCCGGTCACACGCTGGTTGCACTTCGTGGGCACCTCGATCGCGGTGGGTCTGGGAGTCACCGCCGCGCTGAAGGGCGATGCGTCGCTCGTCCCCGCCGCCGTGGTGTCTGGCTACGGCTTCGCCTGGGTGAGCCACTTCCTGCTCGAGAAGAACCGGCCGGCGACCTTCAAGTACCCGCTCTGGTCCCTCTTCTCCGACTTCCGCATGGCGGGCCTGATGCTCGTCGGGCGGCTGTCCAAGCACCTCGCGCGCGCGGGCGTGCGGGACGAGGACGGCCCCTCTGGCGGCCACTTTCAGCCGGTGCCGGGCCCGTGCGCAACCGCCGCAACGGGCGCTGAGTCCTACCGCCGCGCTGGCACCTCGATGCGGCAGATGCTCTCCAGGGGCAGCCCTCGCGAGCGCGCCCAGGACTCCAGCCCGGTATCCAGGCGAGCGGCGGCCGCCGCGTCGAAGCGGCGATTGTCGTTCAGTGTCCAGCCCCGGGGGGCGTTCCCCGAGTACCCGTTCACCGTGGGCACCCCGGCCTCCATCGCGGCCAGGGTGGCGTCGAGCTGGTACTTGAAGTCGGGGAACTCTCCCGCGGTGGGGGCGTAGAAGAAGCTGCCGCAGTCGGGGCGGAGCCGCTCCACGATGGCGCTCACGTCCGCTCGCGCCTCGAGCCGGTCGAAGGTGGGGCCGCTCAGGCCCTGCTCCAGCAGACAGAGCGCGCCGAGCCCCACCGCCAGCGCCGTGCGTCGCGCGGTGAGCTGCCGCTGGAGGAAGAGGGCCAGGCCCACCGCGGCGGGCAGGAGGAGCCACACGCCCACGCGAGCCACCGCGCGGATGGCCGCCGCGCCGGGCACGCCCTTGAAGACGAGGAGCCAGGGCGTGTGGCCACCGGTGTAGCGCGCCGAGAGCAGCACGGTAACGACTGTCACCACCAGCATCAGTCGCATCGCGGGCCTGCTGGCGCGCGTGCCACAGCCCCAGCCCCGCCACCACCGTGGTGACGAGCCCCACCCCGAGCTGGTGCTCCCAGGGGACGGGGAGCCGCTGGAAGTGGCGGAACGGGTTCGTCCATCCGTACAGCCAGCTCGTCGGCCGAGGTAGAACCAGCTCCAGAAGCGCGGCACCATGCCCTCGGCCTCGGAGAAGCTGCGCAGCCCCACGCTCTGGATGGCCTGCCGCGAGTGGAGGACGAGAGGCGCGAGCACCGCCAGGCCCACCACGCCGAAGAGCACGAGCGCCGGCCCGTGCGTGCGCAGCGCGGCGAGCAACCGGGGTCGCAGCGCCCGGGAGGCGAGCGCCGCCACGCCGGCCACCAGCAGGAAGAAGAAGAGGAACCAGCCCCAGTAGAAGCCCCCGTAGAGCTGGGCCACGCTCGCGCCCACGAGCAGGCCCGCCCAGGCCACACCCCTCCGCCGGTCCGTCTCGGGGCGCAGCAGCATGAGCACCGCTCCGATGGCGAGCAGGACGAAGAACTGTCCCTCCAACTGAGGGTGGTTGGCGTGGTTGAGGCGAGGCGCCCCCGCGGTGAAGAGGATGGCCCCCACCACCGCCGGGCCGAGTCGCAGGCCGAGCCCGCGCGTGAGCAGCCACACCGCCGCCAGGAAGTTCAGCGACGCCAGGGTCAGCACCCAGGCCTGCAAGGCGAGGTCCGCCTCGAGCCCGAGCACACGCCAGACCCAATAGAAGGGCGCCACCCCGAGCATCACCTCCGAGTACGCGGCGGTGTTGGGCTCCGGGTGGAACATGGGTGGGTCCCAGAAGCTCGCGTGCGCGGGCTCGCCGGAGACGTGCCGCCACCCGTGCTCCAGGACGTAGTGGACGAAGCGCACGTCTCCCTCGTCACCCTGGACGAGTCGCATCCCGGAGAGGAGGACCGGGTGGTGCGCGAGGAGCAGGGCCACCGCCCATCCGGCGAGGACGAGCAGGGCGCGACGGGAGAGCAGGGCGGACGCGATTCCCATGGGCGCCGGAGCGTTAACACACCGCCGGGGACAGGCGGGAGGCCCTGGTGCGGACGTGGGCGTCACCCGGGCGCTTCGGTCGGGAGCTTCCCGGGCTCGGGGGCGCCGCGCGGCAGGCGCACCGTGAAGGTGGTGCCGTCGCTCTCGGTGGAGTGGACCGTCACCTCGCCTCCGTGCGCGTGCGCCACCTGCCGGACGATGTAGAGCCCCAGCCCCACGCTGCGGGTGGCGGCCTTGCCCGTGGTGCCTCGCCGGAACGGCTGGAAGAGCACGGGCCGCAGCTCGGGAGGGATGGGCGCGCCCTCGTTGTGGACGGAGAGGAGCACCTCGGGGCCGGCGTCGCGCACCTCCACGCGTACCGGCGTGTCCGGGCGTCCGTGTTGCAGCGCATTGCTCACCAGGTTGCCCATCACCTGGGCCATCCGGTCCGCGTCCCACCAGCCCCAGCCGTCCCCCCGCACGTCCAGCTCCAGCCGCCGGCCCGGGTTGGTCACCTGGAGCTCCTCCAGCGCCGTGCGGCTGATGTCGTGCAGGTTCACCCGCTCGCGGTGCACCGGCAGCCCGCCGCCCATGCTGCTGCGCGCGAAGTCCAGGATGTCGCTGAGCATCCGCGCCATCCTCGCCGCGCTGTTGCGGATGCGCTCCACCGCGCGCTGGGACCCCGTCGCTCAGGTCCTCGGTCCTCTGCAGCAGGAAGGCCGAGGCGCTGATGGCGTTGAGGGGGTTGCGCAGGTCATGCCCCAGCACCCCCATGAGCTGCTCGCGCAGCTCGCCGGAGCGGCGCAGCTCGGCCTCCACCTCCTTCTGCTGGGTGATTTCCACCACCACGCACCCCAGCCCCATCACCTCGCCGCTCTCGGAGCGCACCGGGTAGTAGTTGCCCAGCCAGTGGCGCTCGGGGCCGGTGTCGTCGGGGGCGCGGCCGATGAACTCGTGGTTGGACACCGGCTCTCCCGTCTCCAGCACGCGGCGGTAGAGGGGCTCGAAGCTGTCGGCGACCCACGCGGGCACCACCTCGCGGAACGCCTTTCCCAGGAGGAAGGCCACTGGGTGGCCGGTGAGTTTCGCCAGCGTCTCGTTGGCGCGCAGGTAGCGCAGCTCCTGGTCCAGGAATCCGATGCCCACTGGGGAGGCCTCCAGCAGCGTGTCGAGCAGGGCCAGTGTGCGCTGGGCCTCGGCCCGTGCCTGCCGCTCGCGCTGGGCCAGCTCCGCCTGCACGATGAAGCTGGTGGCGCGGGTGACCAGGGTGCGGAAGAGCAGCTTGTCCGACTCGCTGAAGTCGAAGACGGTCCGCGAGCTCATGTGTGCCACGCCCACCAGCTTGTCCCGGTGCACCAGCGGGACGCTGTAGCTGGCGCGGATGCCGAGCCTGCGGATGAGGTCGTATTCCAGCCGCGAGTCCGTGGCCGCCGAGCGCGAGGTGATGGTGCGGCGGTCGGCGGCGACCGTGCCGGAGATGCCCTTGCCGATGGGGATGGAGTAGTCGTCCGTCAGTGCCTTCTCCGCGCCGAGCCCCACGGCCGCGCGCACCCGCAGCCGGTCCCCCTCCCGCAGCATGATGGAGGTCCCGTCCACCGCCACCGCCGCCTCCATCAGCGCCTGGAGCAGTCTGGGCAGGAAGGTGTCCACGTCCTCGCTCTCCAGCGCCGCCCGGGACACGCGCTCCAGCGTCTTCAGCATCCGCTCACGCACCTTCGCGTAGCTGCTCACTGCGCGCATCACGCCCTGGTCGATGGCCTCGTCGAGCAGCTCCAGCTCGGCGAAGCTCGGTGCGTAGTCCTCGCGCCGCAGGCACTGGAGGATGCTGTGGCGCAGCAGGCCGTACTCCAGGGCCACCTCTCCCGGCTCGTACCCCTGCTCCAGCCGCTCCAGGGCGTGCTCGTCGGTGACGGCCTGGGACACCAGGGCGGCGGCTCCTTCCCGGGGGTGCTCCGCTGCGTCCGCCAGCCGCTCCAGGAAGTCGGGGATGTGGTCGCGCAGCAGCGCGCCGCTCGGGGGCTGCTCCGGGTGGCGCGGGTGCAGGGCGTGCTCCCAGTCCGAGAGGATGTCCTCCCGGTACTGGCGGAGGAAGTTCGCCAGTCGCTGCCGCCCTCCCGCCTTCGGGTCGACCCCCTGGGGGGGGCGAGGTGGTTCCTGGTTTCGCATGCATGCGCTCCCGAAGGCTGCCCCCCACCGGCCAGCCCTGAGGGTGCTCATGGGGGCGTGTCACGGCCTCGTACCAGCAAACTCGCGGGAGGAGCCCGGGGAGGGCCTGGGATTCCCCTCGCCCGGCAGCAGGGCCGCCCGGCGCCCCATGCCTCGTCCGTCCCACCCGCCCGGACGGCTTCCGCGCTCCTGCTCGCGTGAAACCCCACCCCTGGGGAGGGGAAGGGTTAGGTTGTGGGAAAGATGAGCACGCTCCTGCTGACCCGCACCGATGTCGTCCGCCACCTGGAGGCCCTCACCCTCCTCTCCGAGATGCGCGAGGCCTTCCGCGCGGACGCCGGGGCCCGCTCGGTGGAGCCCCAGCGCGCCCGGGCCCCGCTGCACGCCGAGGGCTCCGCGCTGGTGGTCTTCCCCGGCACCCTGCCCGGCATCCCCGCCTACACCGTGAAGGTGCACGCGAAGTTCCCCGGCCGCTCCCCGGCCATCCAGGGCGTGGTGCAGCTCCATGACCTGGAGACGGGGGCGCTGCTCGCGGTGATGGACTCGGGGCACCTCACGGCGGTGCGCAACGGGGTGGTGGGGGCGCTGGCCGCGGACGTGCTCGCCCGGCAGGACGCCTCCCGGGTGGCCCTGCTCGGCGCGGGGCCCCAGGCCTCGATGCAGCTCAAGAGCCTGCGGCTGGTGCGCAGCCTCGACCACGTGCGCATCTACGACGCGGACCTGGCGAAGTCGGTGGAGTTCGCCACCCGCATGTACCACGCGCTCAACCTGCCGGTGCGGCCGGCCGAGTCGGTGGAGGAGGCGGTGGAGGACGCGGACATCGTCATCACCGCCACCCCGGCGCGCGAGCCCTTCCTCTTCCCGGGGATGCTGCGCGGGGGCACGCACGTCACCGCCCTGGGCGCGGACGAGCCGGGCCTGGCCGAGGTCTCCGCCGGGCTGCTGCGCCAGTCCACCTTCTTCTGCGACAACCGGGCCCTCGCGCTCGCCATGGGCGCGCCGGCCGGCGTGGGGCTGGGCGAGGAGGTCATCCACGCCGAGCTGGGCGAGGTGCTCGCCGGCACGAAGCAGGGGCGCACCGATGCCGGGCAGGTCACCCTCTTCGGCGCGGTGGGGCTGCCCTTCCAGGACCTGGTCGCCGCCTGGCACGTCTACCAGGGGGCGCGCGCGGATGACTCCGTGCAGCGGGTGGACTTCCGCGCCTGAGGGCTCAGTGGAGGGTGCGGCGCGTCGAGCGGTCGATCTCCCTCGGCGCGGAGATGAGGCTGTCCGGGCCGTGGTTGAGGTACACCTCGTCCGCGAGGATTTCCCGCACGTCGTCCAGCCGGACGGCGTAGCCCTTGCGCCAGACGAGGAGGCCCTTTTCGACGATGAACTCCTCGTCCGTCACCTCGATGACATGGCCGAGCTTCTCACCCCGGTGCGTCCACACCACCATCCCCTCGTGCAGCTGCGAACGGTCCACCATGAACCCGCTCCTCCTCTGTCCACGGGGCCGCGACCCCGGAAACCAAGCTTAGGTACGCCCGGGCGGAGTGGCACCGGGGGAGCAACCAGGCTCGTGGGCAGGGTTGGCCGGTGCACGGGGACAGCGGGCGAGCCGGTGGGCGCTGGTGTCAGGAGCGCGCATGCCCATCTTCATCGGGCCTGGAGGTGCGTGATGATGGTGGGGTTCATGGCATCGAGGAAGGGACGTTGGGCGCGCATGCTGGCCGGCGCGGGACTGGTGATGGGAGGACTGGCCGTCGGCTCGCCCAAGGGCAAGCTGCTGGCGCTGGCGGGGCTGATGCCCCTGCTCACGGGGGCCTTCGACCTGTGCCTCCTCGGCCCGCTCTTCGGCCTGCCCGTGAAGGGGGAGGCCCTCCGCCGCGAGGTGGGGCTCATCGGCGAGGACTCGCTGTTGCCGCACCCGCCGCTGTCCGTGGCGGAGCGCCCCACGCTGCTGCACTAGGTGCGCACGCCGAAGGGGATGCTGAGGGTGCCGAACTGCTCTCCGGTGCTCGCGTCCACCAGCCGGGCCTGGAGGGTGACGCTGCCCTCGCGCCCGCTCACGCTCTGGAAGTAGAGGAAGCCGGTGATGGTGCCCCCGCTCTCCAGCGTGCCCTCGGGCAGCGCGCGCCGCAGCATGTCCCGGGTGGGCAGTGGCTCGGGGGGGTAGTACCAGTAGGGGCCACCCCAGTAGGAGTAGGGGCCATAGTAGGGGCCGTAGAACGGGTCGTACCAGTGGCGGTAGAACGGGTCGCCCCACCCCGGTCCCCAGGGTCCCCAGGCCCCGTAGCCCACTCCCACGCCCACGCTCACGCCCCCCGCCGGGGCGATCTTTCCCGTCGTGGAGCCCGAGCCACCGATGGCGAGCCCATCGTCCCGCATCTCGAAGGGAGAGAGGGCGGCGTACTTGAAGTGCGAGTCGTCCCCCACCAGCACGAAGTCCTCGTACTTGATGCGCAGGGTCCGGCCGCTCTGGTTCTCGAAGCGAACCTCCACCGGGGTGACGGCGCGCTCGAGGTCAGAGGGGGTGCCGCGCCAGGAGTCCCCGTCCGCCACCAGGCGCACGCCCTGCGCCTCGGCCACGGCCGAGCCGGCCTTGGTGGTCTGGACCGCGGGGAGGGGCTGCAACTTCGTTTCGCGATAGCAGCCCGCGGCGAGCAGCACGGCCGCGAGCGCGGGCAACAGGGCACGCGTGCGCATGGGGGAACCTCCTGCTGAAAAGCTAGGGGTGCCCCGGGGGGCATGCGCGCCCGGGAAAGAAGGCCGCTCGGAGTGCGGACGGGGCTAGGGCTCGGCGGAGGCCCCTCCCCAGGTGGGGCCCAGCAGCGTGTCCCAGTCCTGCGCGCGCGCCCAATCCTCGAAGGTGTGCCAGCCCACCTCGGGGTAGTCCCGCCGCAGCCTGGAGATGTTCGCGTGGTAGCCCACCGTCTGGAGCCACTCGAACATCCGCGCCATGTCCTCGCCGCGCGAGCGGAAGACCTCCAACGGTACCTCCTCGTAGTGCAGCTTGTGCCCGCTGACGTAGGCGATGAGGGCGGCGGCCTGCTCGCCCGTCACCTCGTCGGACGCCACCTCGATGCGCTGGCCGAAGAACTCGTCGGGCCACTCCAGCACCCGGGCGCAGAAGGCGGCCAGGTCCGCCATGGGCACCATCTGCAGCCCGCGGTGGGGCGGCAGCGGCAGCGACAGCACTCCCTCGCGCAGCCGTTGCGAGAAGGACGGCCCCAGGAAGTTCTCCATGAAGAAGACGGGCGCCACGATGGTGGAGGGCAGGCCGCTCTGGTGCAGGTGCTGCTCCACCACGTGCTTCGTCTCGAAGTGGGGGATGCCGGTGTTCTGGTCCGCGCCGGCCACCGAGGAGTAGAGGAAGTGGCGCACGCGGGCGAGCTTCGCGGTGTCGATGAGGTGGCGGCCGTGGCGCACCTCGCCCTCGAGGCCCGCGGCGTCGAAGGGGGTGGCCATGGCGAACACGGCGTCCACGCCCTGCATGGCGCGCTCGAGGCTGTCGGGGTCCTCGAAGTCGCCCGGCGTGAGCTCCGCGCCGCGTTGCTCCAGGTCCTTCGCGGCGGCGGAGTCCGGGGAGCGGACGAGGGCGAGGACGCGGTGTCCTCGCTTGAGGAGAAGGCGGGCCAGGGCACCGCCCTGTTTCCCGGTGGCACCGGTCACCAGCACGGTCAGGGGTGGGAACATGCGATTTCTCCGGGCAGAACCTCCCCCAAATTGGGGATGGGCGGCGGCATGGGGCGAGGGACGAGGGAGGGGGCTAGCGCTTCCTGCCCTTCTTCCCCTTGCCGCCCTTTGGCGCCTCCGAGGACTTCCGGGAGGCGCGGCGGGCCGACACCTCGCGTGCCACCTTCAGCGCGCCGGACACCGCGTCACCGGCGAGCTTCTTCGCGCCCACCAGCGGGCGACCCCGGGAGGCCTCGCGCGCGGCCTGGAGCACGCTCGTCACCGCCTGCTGGGCCAGGCCGCGCAACCCCGCGCGCCCGGACTCCTCCGGCATGGAGCCCGCGTGCTGCTCCACATCCTCCTTGCCGTGGATGACGGGCTCCTCGCGCGGCGCGGCCCTCTGCTTCCTCGTCTCCAGGGGGGGCGCTTCGCCGCCCAGCGGCTCCTGCTGGACTCCGGCGACGCCCAGCTGCTCCGCCTCCTCCCGCTCCTGGCGGCGCTGGTGGTACAGCTCCGCCGTCTGCGCGTGCTGGCGCCCGTAGTGGAGCTGCCCCTCTTCCGAGGGCGGCACCGTGGGCTTCGTCTCCTCCGCTGGATGCGTCTGCCTGGCGCCTTCCGGGGTGGTGACGCTGGGCTCCGGTTTCTCGGCCTTGAAATGATCGAACCTGTACGTCCGCATCCGTCTGTCTCCCTCGCGGAGTCTCTGTTGTCGTGTCCCTGACTTCCGCTTGAAGGAAGGTAGGGAGCACCGCCAACGGGCGGAACGGAGCGGCGGCGAGCGGACGGACGAGCCCCCACCCGTCTTCCAGGAAGGGGCCTCGGGTCCCGGGTCCTCGCGGACCTGCCGGCCCCACCCGTCGTGGATGCTGCTTTCCGCTCCCGGAGGAAACGGGGAGGCACCTTCCACCCAAACGCAAACACTCCACGAACAATGGATGGGTTTCCCCTCGCCCCTGAAAACTTTCACGGGCGTGGGTTTCCGAGGGGGCGGGGCACGGATGACCTACTGGGTCGCGGACACCTACCGGAAATTGGAGGAAAAGCAGGAATGCGGTGAAAGCCAGGGCGGAATTCTACGTGCCCCTCCTCGGACGGCTCGCTTCCGGAGGGAGCGCACGGAGGCGGAGGGCTCCAGGTCCGCCCCTTGCATTGGGCTCCTCCCGGGCCGGACACGCAGGTCGGAGGGGGACTGCACCATGAGCGCTTTTCATCTTCCCAAGCTGTATTGCCCGTTCACGCCGGAGCTTCACCCGCAGATGAAGGACATCGAGGGCGAGGCGCTGGAGCGCTGGGCGAAGCTGCTGGGGCTGCACTCGAGGCACGGGGTGTTCCGCAAGCTGCAGCGCAGCCACTTCCCGGTGCTGCTGGGCCGCTGCCACCCCACGGCGCCGAAGGAGCGGATCCGCGCGGCGCTCGACTTCCTCATCTGGAACTTCTCGTGGGATGACCAGGTGGACGTGGGCCACGTGCCGGCGGACTGGGTGCGCCAGCAGAGCGAGATGGCGATGGCCGTGCTGCAGGGGGCCATTCCGTACCACGACGCGCCGCCGCTGCTCTGGCTGCTGGCGAGCATCCGCGAGCGGATGGCGGAGCTGATGGGGCCGGAGTGGATGGAGCGCTTCATCAAGGCCTGCCACGCCTACTTCACGGGCACCATCTGGGAGGCGGAGACGCGCGGCCAGCGCGAGTGCCTCGACGTGGACACCTATATCGAGCTGCGCCGCCTGTCGGTGGGCACGTACATGGTGTTCACGCAGATTGAAGCCATCGAGGGCTTCTTCCTGCCGGAGGCGGTGCTGTCCCACCCGGCCCTCACGGAGCTCACCGTGGTGGCCACGGACGTGATTGCCTGGGCGAACGACCTCTTCTCGCTGGCGCAGGACATGAAGGACGAGTTCCACCCCAACCTGGTGTTCTCGCTGCGGAAGCAGCACGGGCTGGAGCTGCAGGCGGCCATCGACGTGGCGGTGGAGATGCACGACGAGGCGGTGCGGCACTTCCTGGAGCTGGAGAAGAAGCTGCCCTCGTTCGGCGAGCACGACGCCCAGGTGGCCAGCTACGTCACGGGCATGCGCCGCTGGATTCGCGCCAACGTCGACTGGTCCATCATGACCGGCCGCTACCAGGAGGGCGAGGCCGAGCAGGCCGCACCCGTCCGGCACGTGCGAGTGGCCTGAGCCGTCGTCCGGCTCGGGCGCTGGCTCCGAGGGGTCCGCCGGGGTGGCTCTCCACCCGGCGCCCCGGAGCGCTCACTCCCAGGAGAAGTCCACCTCGCTCGACGTCAGCCCCGTCTGGCGTCCGGTGACCCGGGCGCCGGTGAGCTGCGCGGCCGCGAGCATCTGCTGCACCGAGCCGGCGAAGTAGGAGACCGGCATGGCGTTCACGTAGGCGAGCCGACCATTCTTCGGACCGAGCCACTTCAGCGAGCAGGAGCCGTGGTCCCAGGCCGTCCGGTAGGCCGTGGGCAGGCTGTCGATGAGGCGCTTGGGGTCCTTGTTGCTCACCAGGGAGAGCAGCATCTTGCCCGTGGTGGACTCCAGGAAGCGCGGCGCGACCCGGTACCCGAGCAGCTGCAGCGCCCCATCGAAGCCCCCATTCTTGCCGCTCAGCTCCCGCGAGGCGGCGTAGCTGAGCTTGAGCAGGGTGGAGACGGGGTAGGAGAAGAAAGCGGTGAAGCTCCCGCCCCCGGCCGCCTCGATGCAGCGCTTCACCGCGGCCTCACCCAGCTGGCTCTTCACCACGTCCAGCGCGGCGGTGAAGAGGAAGCCGCGCGTGGTGTCCTTGGGGGTGAGCAGGACCAGGCGCTGCTCCAGCTCGCTTTGCGCTCCAGCTCCCTGGGACGGCTGCGCGGACGAAGTGCTGTTCATTGATTCCTCCACCTGGGGCGAGGGGGGCGTCCACCCAGGGTGACGATGGGTGCGGTGTTCTCCCTTTCTTAGCAGGAAAGGGATTGTGTTGTCGGTGCTCCTAGAGGCCGAGGTACGCCAGCAGCGCGCCCAAATCCTCGTCGGACAATGCTTCGCGGCTGTAGGGCGGCATATTTCCACCCACGCCGAAGAAACGGCCGTGTCGCACCTTCTCGATGAACACCAGCCCCGGGGAGATGCCCGGGAAGAGATGGCCGTAGTCCTGGGCGACCTCGGGCAGCACGGGAGTCAGCTCCGTCTTGCGACCCTTGCCGGTGTGTGCCTCGCCGTGACAGTCCTGGCACGCGGCCTCGTACACGTCCGCGCCCCACTCGGCGCTGCCGCGCGGCACGTCGGTGATGTCCTTGACGAGGGTGAAGGGCTGCGCCGGCACGTCCGTGTCCGGGCTGATGCTCGCCAGGTACTCGTAGAGGGCGCGGCTCTTCGGGTCCTCCGGCGCGAGCGGGGTGACGCCGCGCATGAAGGCCGTGTAGCAGAAGTTCACCGCGTCCAGCAGGCGCGTCTCGTAGCCGCCCCACCAGTGGGGTCGCGAGGCCGCGTTGTAGAGCGTGTGGCCCACGTACGCCCTGCCCGGCTCGGGGGTGGCCGTCGTCGCGTGGCAGGTGGCGCACGAGACGGTGTTGTACTGGCTCTCCGACAGCTTCGGATCGCGGAACAACTCCTCGCCGTACTCCGCCGCGGGCGTCGGGCCGCAGCCCGTGGCGAGCAGCGCCGCTCCCAACCACAGCCCCTTCATGGCTTCCTCCGCAGGATGCCCACCGAGTCCGGGAAGATTCCCACCTGCACCGTCTTCACCACCGTGTTCGCCTCCAGGTCCAGCACGTGGAGCGTGCCCGGGCCCTGGTGGTCTCCCTCGCACACCGCGAGCCCGTGCTTGCCGTCCGGCGTCAGCTCCACCTGGTGCACGTTGATGCAGCCGGCGGGCGCGAGCGGAATCTCCCGCGTCACCCTGGAGGTGGCCGTGTCGATGACCGCCACCGCGTCGACGGTCTGGTAGGGCTGGTAGAGCGTGTGGCCGTCCGGGGTGATGACGCCGAACATGGGCGCGCCGCTGAAGTACACGCTGCGCTCGGGCTTCATGGTGAGCGACTCCGGGTCCAGGTAGTGGACCGCGCGGCTCTTCAGCGAGCCCACCCACAGCGCGCCGTCCGTGGGCGACAGGGTGAGCGCGTAGGGCTCGTGCCGGGGTGCCAGCGCGCTGCCCGCGTTGTCCGCCACCTTGATGCGGGTGACGGGGTAGCCCTCGGTGTCCAGCCGCACCACGGCCACCTCGTCCGAGATGCACGCGACATAGGCCCGCTTCTCGTCGGGGGAGAGGCGCACCGCGTGCGGCGCCGGGCACACCGGCACCATCGCCTTGCGCGTCATCGTCTCCGCGTCGAGGATGGCCAGGCGCGCGTCCATCTCCTGCTCGGTGCCGCCGCGCTTCGCCACCTCGGTAATCCTCAGCATGTCGAAGTGCGTCTGGTACAGCGTGCGCCCGTCCGCGCTGAGGATGAGGTCCCCCGGGTTGCGGTCCACGCGCACTGAGCCCACCACCCGGTTGTCCTTCGCGTCCAGCTTGAGGCAGTAGCCGTCCGCGGTGCCGGTGCCATGCGTGCCGTGCGGGCCCGAGCCGCCACCGGGCACGAAATAGGACAGGCCCACGTAGTAGTAGTCGGCGCGAGGGGAGAAGGCGGCATGGTGCGGCCCCTCCAGTTCCACGGGGTTGAGCCCCACCGGCACGCGCGCCAGCTCGCCCCAGTCCGGCGAGCCCAGCGAGTCCAGGTCCAGCAGGCTCACGGTGTCATCGAGGCTGTTGGTGACGACGATGCGCCCGCCACCCAGTGGGGCGAGCTCCTCGCCCGCGGGCCACGGCGAGTCGATGGCGTAGTCGAGCTCCGGCACCGTGTCCCCGGTGTCGGTGCATGCCCCGAGCGCGAGCGGGGCGAGCAGCGTGAGCAGTCGGCGCTTCACTGTGCCTCCCGGCGGAAGGCGCGAGGCGTGGCGAGCTGGTAGGGGCCCTCGGTGACACGGTTCTGCACGAGGTAGGCGCTCGTCACCTGCACGGTGAGCGCCTGGGTGTTCTTGCCCAGCTCGGCCCACGTGTTGGCGTCGAGCTGCCAGGACAGCTCCGAGGTCAGCACCTGGGCCACGGGGCACTTGTCGCCGGGCGTGGATACCTCCACCCAGTAGAGGTCGCCCGTATACGGAGGCAGGTGCGCGTGGGCGGTGGGGACGAGCAGCTCGCCCAGCCACGCGGTGAAGGAGCGGGTGGGGCGGGGCGCCGCGAGCGCGAGCGCGCCCGGGGCGGAGCGCTGGAGCGAGGCGCGCAGGGGCGAGGTCCACTCCCAGAGGGGCGGGGCGGCGTTGGCCGCGTACACCTCGCCCTCGGAGGGGGAGAGGAGGGTGACGGCGCGGGAGTTGTCCGCGGCCTTGGTGCGTGCGTCCACCATGGAGCGCCAGGCCTCGTCCGTCGCCTTGCCGGCGTAGAGGGGCTCACCGCACTCGGCGTCGCTCGAGTCGCAGGCGGACAGGGAGAGGGCGAGGGCGGCCACGCAGGCGGTGCTGAGCTGTCTCGGGTTCATGGTGTCAGGTCTCCGGGTTGCGCCGCTGGGAGCGGCGGAGAAGGGTAAGGGTGAGGAGGCAGGCGGCGGGCACCAGCCCACCCGTGGTCGAGCACCCGTCCGACCTGGGCGGAGGCGCCGGGTCCTCGGGCGAGCCGGCATCCGGTGTGCCGGGGTCCGGCGTGCCGGCGTCCGACTCTTCGGCCGAGGCGCCAATGGTGGGCGCGAACTGTGGCCAGCGCGGCAGGCAGCGGTCCTGGACGGGGGTGCCGGTGGGGCACGCGGGGGGCTGGAGCCAGGTCAGGTCGAGGAGGGGCTCGTACGCGTCGCCCTCGGTGGTGGTGCGCGCCAGGGCCCAGTCATGCACCCGGCTCGCGCCGCAGACGAGGAGGGACCCATCACCCTGGCGCTGCACGCAGGCATTGCCATCGGGGAGTGACAGGAGGACGGCGGGCTCCCGGTTTCGCGAGCGGAAGAGGCGCGTGGGGGTTGCTGCCCAGACGGTGTTCCCATCGGCGGAGACCTCGATGCCGATGAGGTACTCGTCGAGACCCGTCCTGCGTCTGGTTGGCGGGGTGGATGACGGAGGTGAAGGTACGGCCACCGTCCTTGCTCTCCAGCACGTACGTCCAGCCCTGCGCGGTGACGCGGGCCCAGAGGCGGTTCGGGTCGGTGTCGGCCACCTTCAGGACGAACAGGTCATAGGGCCGCGAGGTGGCGGAGTACTCGGGGAAGGGCTGGGCAATCTCCTCCCAGGTGGCGCCCTCGTCGTCGCTGCGGAAGAGGCGCAGTCCGTCGGGCGTGCTGCCGGAGACGTAGAGGCGCTTCGTGTCCGAGGGGGCCACCTTCACGGCGGTGAAGACGGCGTCGGTACGCTGCAGCGAGGTGGCGATGAAGCTCTCCCCGCCGTCGTCGCTGCGGAAGACTCCGTTGGGGACGGCGGCGCGGGCCGTCGTCACCCACAGGCGCGAGGGCTGGGACGCGGGCGACGCGAGCCCCATGGGCCACAGGCTCCGGGAGGTGAAGTATTCGTGCGCCGTCCAGGTGCAGCCACCGTCTTTCGAGCGGATGAGCTGCGAGCCGGTGGCCGCGAGCAGGGTGCCATCGGGCTGCCAGAGGTAGGACTCGGGGTTCCAGCCGCCGTAGCCGATGCCCTCGGGGCACAGCCAGCGCCAGGTCTTCCCACTGTCGCGGGTCACCACCGCGCCGAAGGTGGCGCCGAGCAGCATGTCCTCGGGGTGGTCGCGGCGCACGGCGATGCTGGTGGTATCGGGAAAGCCCGCGTGCGCGAGGGCGGGAGAGGCGGGCCACACGAGCGGCGTCAGCAGCAACCAGCAACGGACCGGAGGCAGGAGTTTCATGGTGAGTGCTCCGTGGGCGGGGCCCGCACGATAAACGTCGAGCGCCACCCGGTATACCGGCGCGAGCGGGGCGATTGGCCAATAGAGGGCTACTGCCTGCTCGTTCCCTGTGCGTGCGCGGAGGGCGGCCTCCGAGAGGGGCGGCGGTGGCGCTATCGTGCCCGCCCGGTGTCATGAAAGGGGAACGCTCACATGGGTTGGACGCGTAGTGCCCGTGCGGTCCTGTTTGTCGGAGGTCTGTCGCTGCTCGGCTGCAGCTCCGAGGAGCCGCTGGAAGAGAAGGGGGACTGGGAGGACACCGGCCGCTACGCCGCGTGCGAGTTGCTCTCCGACACCTCGGCGGCCTGTGGGGAGCAGGCGACGTTCAATCTCTCAGGATGTGAAAAAGCCTCGCTGGGCGGACTGGCACGGGATGGCCTCTTCACGATGGTGTACCGGTGGGACGGCGAGTCGCCCGCCATCGGCGCGGGCTCCTTCCGCATCTCGGGGGACGGCAGCCTCGATTCCTTCCGTGGGGGCACGCCGACGCAGCGGCAGGTGGACGCGGACAACTTCTTCCTGTCGAGCACGCGGAGCACGTCCGCGACGGTCACCCAGCGCAACTCCATCGTCGGCTGCCGGGCCGAGGGCACTCGGCTGTACGGGTGCTTCGTCAACTGCCGCAACGGCAATGTGTCCGGCGCGGGCACCTTCCTGGCGGAGAAGTGGGCACCGCGCGCGGGGGAGGCCGAGGCCTCGGGGCTGCGGCTCACCTCCGAGTCGTTCGTGGCGCAGGGCCTGCCCGTGGACATCTATGTGACCCAGGGCCATGCCTACGTGGTGTCCATCCGCGACGGCACCGAGGGGGGAGGGCTCTCGGTCTTCGACGTGAGCGACAAGACCGCTCCGGTGCTGAAGAAGACGATCAGCCTGCCGACGGACAACTACTGGAACGGGGTGTGGGCGAAGGATAACGCGCTGTACGTGGCGAGCGCGAACACGGGCGTCATCGTCTTCGACATCTCGAATCCGGCGGATCCGCAACTGCTGCGTGGCTACCCGGGAGGGGGGCAGATCAACGTGCACACCGTTTTCGTGGAGGGGGGGCGGTTGTACGCCATGTCCTCGGGCCCGACGCCAAAGACGCTCATCTTCGACATCCACGAGCCCCTGGAGCCGGTGCTGCTCGGGGAGTACGCGGAGCCGGGAGCCGTCAGCGACTCGAGGGTGGGCTATCCGCATGACGCGCTGGCCTTCGACGGGCGGCTGTACATCAACCACTGGTCGGGCGGGTACCTCATCGTCGACGTGAGCGACCCGGCCCAGACGAAGAAGCTGGGGGCGTACACCTACCCGCCACGCGACGAGCCACGCGAACGCGGTGGGGCGGTTCGGGGACCGGCTCATCGCCTTCGAGGGCGGGGAGAACTGGGGCGCGCACCTGCGGGTGCTAGACGTGACGGACGCGGCGAACCCGAAGCGGCTGGGCGAGTACAGGCTGGAGGCGAGTGCGTCCATCCACAACATGGTGCTGAAGGACCAGCGGCTCTACATCGCGCACTACCAGCACGGGGTGAGGGTGCTGGACGTGTCCACGCCGGAGAGCCCGAAGGAGGTGGCGTACTTCAACACCTTCCGTGAGGCGGATCCGGGCCGGGGGAAGAGCTTCTACGAGGGGGCGATTGGCATGCGCGTGCCGGGAGACGGGTACGTGTATGTCATCGACACCTCGCGAGGCCTGCTCCTCTTCCCGGAGCCCTGAGTCTCTTTCAGAAGCCTCCGTGTGGGAGCACTTCCGCCACCACCTTCCCGGGTCCGTTAGCAGACACAGCCGCCTCGCCTTCCTGTCGCCACCTTCACACTCCCTGTGTGCTCGAGCCAACCTGGACTTCCAGGTTTTCATAGGTTGAGCAAGTTGATGTGGCGGAGCCGTCATCCGCACATCCAGGGAGCCTCGGTCGGGTGTCCGTGTGGGGCCCGGCCGTTGCTCCCCACTCCGGGAGGTTGTGACATGAATGCGCGAACGACTGCCGTGTCTGGCCGAGTGTGGACCCGCCCTGGAAACGCTGCTTCGCTGTCGTGGGCCCTCCTGGCGCTGCTCCTGCCACCCATCCTGAGCGCCTGCGGCCCAGCGGAAGCTCCTCCCGAGCCCCCCGCTCTTCACGGCCAGGCCCAGGACCTGGCTGTCATCAACGGCCTCGCGTTCAATGGACTCGCGTTCAATGGACTCGCGTTCAATGGACTTGCGTTCAATGGACTCGCGTTCAATGGCCTGAGCTCCAGTGAGTTCCAGGCCTGGTTCCAGCAGGAACCGTCGCTGCGCGACATGCTGATGCGCTATCTCGTCCAGTGCGCCGTCGCCGCGGGCGAGGTGCGAACCTTCACCGACGTCGCCACAGGCATCAGCTATACGTGGCAGGGAAACCTGGGACTGGCACCTGATTGGGCCAGCGGCAAGCCCGCGACCGTGAAGGAACAGCAGGTCGTCTCCGCCTGTCTGGCCGCCCATGGCAACAAATATGGCGTCAAGCTGCCCATCTCCGTGCTGGGCAGGGGCTCGATGGGCGTGACCATTCCCTACACCTCCTCCGAACTCTCGACGTTCGTCGTGCAGGAGGGGTGCTTCTTCGGCAACCTCTTCAATAACGAGGGAGTCTACGCCGCCAGTGATTCCTCTCTGCTCCACGCGGATGAAAGCACCGCGCGCGGGTGCGCCCTCTCGTCCGTCAAGAACGACACGAGCCAGGAGTGCGCGCCGCTGGTCCGCCTCGTCGACGAGTGCGGGAAGTTCTGCACCCCGGACGCGTCGAAGAAGTTCTACACGTCGTGCACCTACAACGGCATCGCCTACGCGCCCATCACCACACGGATTCGCCAGGAGGAGATCTACACGTGTGGAGATGGCATCTGCCAGATCTCCGAGAAGTGCGGGACCGGGACCATGTCCGAGAGCTGCATGAGTGATTGCGGCGTCTGCCCCTGATGCATGAACCATGGACAGGAGCGGCCAGGGGAATAGGCTCGGCGCCCCCCTTTGACGGAGGCAGCCATGACCCCGAGTGTCTTCCCCCCCCAGCGACTCCCGCTCTTGCTCTGGACCGCCGTGCTCCTGTCGAGCGCCGCGTGTACCCACCGGTCCTCCACGGGAGCGGAGTCCGGACACGAGTCGAGGCCCCACGCGCAGCAGGGGCACGGAGAGCACCACGGTGCGATGCCGCACCGCTTCGAGGACGCGGAGGAGTGGGCGAAGCGCTTCGAGGATCCGGCGCGGGACGCGTGGCAGAAGCCGGACGAGGTGGTGGCGGCGCTGGCGCTGGCGCCGGACGCGAAGGTGGCGGACATCGGCTCGGGGACGGGCTACTTCGCGGTGAGGCTGGCGCGGGCGGTGCCGAAGGGGCGCGTGTACGGCGTGGACGTCGAGCCGGACATGGCCCGCTACCTGGGTGAGCGCGCGCGACGCGAGGGCTTGAGCAACCTGGAGGCGGTGCTGGGCGAGCCGGCGGATCCGAAGCTGCCGGAGCCGGTGGACGTGGCGCTCATCGTGGACACGTACCACCACATTGGTGAGCGGGTGACGTGGCTGCGGCGGCTGGGGGAGAAGCTGACCCCCGGTGGGCGGGTGGTGATCATCGACTTCCGCAAGGAGTCGCCGAAGGGACCGCCGGCGGAGCACAAGCTGTCGCCCGAGCAGGTGCGCGAGGAGCTGGAGGCGGCGGGCTACCGTCAGGCCCAGACGCACGACTTCCTGCCGGACCAGTACTTCCTGGTGTTCCAGCGCGGCTGAGCGTGTCGCGCCGGGTCACGTCCGGCGAGGGAAAAGTCGAGCGGCTGTCCAGGGCGCTTGATGGGGAGCTTGAGTCCTCCCTCGACGCTCACCGGTCGCCCATCCGCGAACTGCCATGGATCGTCTATTTCCCGGCCGTGCTGGTCGGTCGGGGCGCCCAATTCCCAGCGCCCTGGGATGTAGACGTCATCGTAAAGGTCGAAGTACCGCCTCACCATGATGAACTCCATGCCTCACTCGGTCCGGGTGACCAGCTTGTTGAGTCGGGTGCCTGGGGTGGAGAGCTGCCGGCCAATCCGCTGAACAGGAGGGGGCCGCCGGGCGCGGTTTTCAAAAACCTGTCCGACAGTCGGACAGGTTTCTGAAACGCGCGCCCAGGAGGCGGGTGGGTCTCACATGCTCGAACAGGGATGTCTGTAGGAGCGCGTTGACAAGGCGTCCCGCTCCCGAGGGAGCTGGCCATCACACCGAGACGGGATGGCTGGCGAGCCAGAGCTGGGCGCGGTGGATGCGCTCGGCGGCGGCGGGCAGGTTCATGTCCGCGAGCAGCTTGCGGTAGGGCTCGAGATCCCCGGGCGTCCACTGCGTCAGGGCCTCCAGGTCCGCGCGCACCACCTGCTCCTCGGCCGAGCGTGCCTGTGCCTCGTTGCGAGAGGTGAGGATGGCGGCGAGCACCATGCGCACCGGCTCCGCCTCGAAGGCCACGGCCGCGTCGCTGAAGAAGGCACGCGTCGCCTCGTCGAGCTTCGTGTCCTGGGTCTGGGCTCGCATCCGCTCCAGCATCCCCGTGATGAAATCCCTGTCATCGCGCAGCGCTGCCTTCGCCGCACCGAGAAAGCCTGTCACCGCCGCGCGCCGGGCGTCCGCGTTCCCCTCGGGATTCTTCAACGCGCGCATCGGCTCCCAGAGGACGGTGGTGAGCCAGATCTGCTCCTCGGGGGTGAAGACGGACGGCGTGGCGGGCTCGCGCATCGCGGCCTCCACCCGGGCCGAGCGCTCCCGGGCTTCCTGGGCGATGCGCGCGGCGAGCTTCGGGTCCCCCTCCACGTACTTCACCAGCGGCTCCAGCTCGCCCTGTCCCGCCTTGCGGAGCGCGTCGCGGGCCTCGTCGGAGATGTCGTTCGCGCCCGACACGAGCGTCTCCAGCTTCGAGGCCAGCTCCTGGCGCTGGCGGGAGCTCCACTCGCGGAACTGGACGTCGAACACCACGTCCAGCACGGGCCGATCCTCGGGCTGGAACCTGCCGCTCTTCGGCGTGGAGGCGAGCAGCGCGCCCAGGCACAGCGCCTGCCGGTCCTCGGCGGAGAGGCCGGCCGTGGTGGCCCGAGTCAGCAGTGTGGCGCGCAGCCGCTCGAGGAAGGCGCGCGTGCCCAGCTCTCGCACGGTCCCCACGCGCAGCAGGTGCCGGGCCTGGGCGGGCTCTCTCTCGACGGCCTCGTCCAGGCGCTCGAGCGCGTGGGACACGTGCTTGTCGAAACCCTCGGCGTCGAAGCGCAGGCCCGGGCCGGGTCCCCACTCCTTCAGCAGCTCGCCCAGATGGCCCAGCGTCTCCGAGACGCGCGACATGTCGGACTCACCGAGCATGTCCATCGCCGCCTGCAGGTCCCTCGCGAGCGGGTGGGCGGGGGCGGCGGGCGGAGCGGCTGTCTCGCGTGCCCGGTCCTCGGAGGCATGGCAGGCCTTGTACTTCTTGCCACTGCCGCAGGGGCAGGGGTCATTGCGTCCGGGCTTCTGACTGCTCACGTCGTTCCACCTCTGGGAAGAAAAGAACGAGGCCCGACACCCACGGGAGTGCCGAGCCCCATCCTGCCCTTCATACCCTGCCTGACAGGGCGGGTGGGTTACCGCGAGTAGCCGAGTGTCAGACCAATCACGTGGCCCGTGCCGTCGTAGGTGCCGGGCAGCAGCGGGAAGGTGCTCCGCTGCTCCTGCAGCACGACGAGCTGGTAGGCCAGGTCCGCCCGGAAGGCGCCGAACTTGTAGCCGGCGCCCACGGCGAAGTTCAGACGGTCGGCGTCCGGAATATCCGGCGTGAGGGTCTCCTCGGGGGTGGGCGTCGGGTCGTAGATGAAGCCCGCGCGCACCGCCAGGGCGTCCGTCACCCCGTACTCGCCGCCGATGTGGAAGTTCCACCGGGTGTGCCAGTCCTTTGGCAGCGTCTGGCTGAACTCCGGAGTCGTCTGGAAGCTCGACGGTGAGCGCCTGGGTGCTTCCCCAATCGAACCAGTTGGCGTCGGCGGCCAGTGTCAGCCGCGGGAGCGGGGTGACGGACACACCCAGCGAGAGCGAGGCGGGCATCCTCCAGGTCAGCGAGAAGTCCTGGTCCGGGGGCACCAGCCCGGCGGCCGGGGGCGGCACGTCCCGGAAGTCCACGTCACCCTCGAAGCCCAGCTTCACCTCGCTGCGGTAGTGCGCCCCGACGGTGAACAGGTCCTTCACCACGTCCACCTGGAGGCCCGCGTTGTAGCCGAAGCCCCACGCGGTGGCCGAGAGTTCCGCCGACGCGCCAGGGATGAGCGGGCTCACGAACTGCGTGAGGCCGAACGAGCCGTACTCGATCTGCACACCGGCCGCGAGGCGTATCCAGTCCACCGGAGCGAAGGCCACCGTCGGGTTGATGTCGAGGGTGAGCAGACTCGACTCCTGGGCGATGAAGCGTCCCGAGAAGTCATCCGGCCACTTGACGTTGGAGCCGTAGGGCACGAAGACACCCACACCGGCCGCGACCTTGTCGTGGAACTTGTAGGCGAAGTAGCCGTGGGGCGGCGGGGAGGGCATCAGCTTGCCCTCCTTCGAGCCACCCTCGGGGGTGAAGGACAGGTCGGCCAGGATGAGCGTGTCCCCGAGCTGGAGGTCCAGCTTGTTCACTCCGAGGATACCCGCCGGGTTGTAGTAGATGGCGGAGGCGTCCCGGGCGCTCGCCGCCCCCACCGCGCCCATGCCGGTGGCTCGGCCGCCTTGGCTGTCCACCGCGAGACTCGACGCCTGGCTGGCGCCGGCGGCGAGCAGTGTCACGACCGTGAGTGTCTTCTTCATGCGCGAGTCCTTTCTCGCGAAGGTCCAGTTATCCGGGGGCCAATGTGGGTCGTACCCGGGGGCTCCGCATCCTCGCCATGTGGGCCACGGTGCGTCGGTTTCAAGACAGGAAACTCCCTGGTGGACGGCCGTGAGGAGCCAGGGTTCCATGCAGGGGGTCCGACTCGTTGCGTCGAGCGGGAAAGGGCCGGTGCCATGGGGGCGTTCCCGGGTTAGGTTCCGCCCCATGAAAAGACTGATCAGTGCGATGACGATGGTGGCGGCGGTGGGCGCGGCCCACGCCCAGGCGCAGCAGACGCAGCAGGCCCCGCACGCGCAGCAGCAGCCGGCCGCGCAGGCCTCCTCGGAGGCGGGCGGCCTCACCTGGACGGCTCCCTCGGGCTGGGAGCTGCAGGGGGCCCGGCCCATGCGCGTGGCCACCTATCGCATCGCTCCCGCCAAGGGCGACACGGACGCGGCCGAGCTGGCCATCTTCTACTTCGGCGAGGGCCAGGGCGGCGGGGTGGACGCCAACGTGAAGCGCTGGCTGAACCAGTTCCAGAAGGCCGACGGCGCCCCGGTGACGGACAAGGACGCGCGCACCAAGAAGGAGACCGTCAGCGGGCTGCCCCTCACCACCGTGGACGTGAAGGGCACCTATACCGGCGGCGGCCCCATGATGGGCCCCTCCGCCCCCAAGCCCGGCTACCGCCTGCTGGGCGCCATCGTCGAGGGCCCCGAGGGCGCCATCTTCTTCAAGCTCACCGGCCCCGAGCGCACCGTCGCCGGCGCCGAGAAGGGCTTCCGCAAGCTGCTCGAGTCGGTGAAGAAGAAGTAGGAAAAAGTTTTCTCACTCAACCTCTGATGGATTGAGAGGGATTGCGGCCCTCGCTCAGGAGTGGAGGGCCGCATCCATCCAAGGTCACCCTTGAACGTCGAGCGGCTGACGGCGGCTCCGGCTCGGGTGTTGGGCGATTCACAAGCAGTTGCGTTCCCACTGCACAATGTACCCGGCGGACACAATGTGGAGGTGAGCCTGGGCGTGTGCATTCCGACCCACCACTTCGCAACCCACGAGTGAACGCGCCACCAGGGCTCCTCCTCTCCCTGGATTCGGAGAGCTGCGTCTTCAGCCCCTTGCTTCGGATGGAATGAGCCATGAGAAGTCTCGCCAAGACAGGCCCACGGTCCCCGTTGCCCCTCCTCACCCTGATGCTGCTGGCCGCGCTCGGCGCGGGGTGCAGTCAGCAGCGACAACCTCCTCCCGCCGAGCAGGTGGACAAACAGCTCCTGGCCGAGGACTCGCGCACCATGACCCTGCTCTACGAGCAGTGGCGGCAGTCGCTCAGCTCGCAGGTGCGGAAGAAGGGGGTCAACCATCAGATGCCGCTGGACCTCTCCGACAAGGTGCAGCACCGCTTCGTGATGAACCGGCTCCATGCCGCGGGGCTCAACGCCCTGAACGCCCCCCAGCTCTTCGCTCGCCTGCGGGACATCCAGCTCCGGCCGGAGGAGCGTCCCCTGGAGAAGCTGACCCGGTCCGCCCTGTCGGTGACCGACGAGACGTGGTGCGGGCACATGATCTTCCTCGGAGGCAAGGGCAGTGACGCGACCCAGGCGCGCTTCGAGGGCACGGGCCTGACCTCCTGCTTCAACGGCGCGGACTACGGCTTCGTGGACCTCACGGCCTACGTCACCAACAAGGAGCAGACGACCTTCACGCTGCTCACCAGCCTGTCCTACGAGGAGTACGCCGGCAAGGTGCTGGAGACGGCGCCCATGAACATCTCCCTGCCGCGGGCGGCCGACAAGGCGCTCCTCGTCGACTCGCTGGCCTTGGCCTTCGACGAGGTGACAGGCCGGGAGTACATCACCTATGCCTCGGTGAGTGCCTCGCTGCACGCAAGCTCGGGTGATGGGGAGATCGTCCTCGAGCACCCGAGGGACCTGCTGGTCCCGGTTCAGTACGACAAGCCCATCCGCATCTGCCTCGAGCGCGGGTTCCTCCACGGCTCCTCGGACTGTGATTACGCCTCGGTGCGGGCCAATCCGGATGGGACGCTCACTCCCTTCGTCTTCACGGGCAGCACGGGCATCGCGGCGGTGGACGTGGCCGCCACGAACGCCACCACCTCGGGCGGCGGCACGTTCACGTGGATCGCCGACAAGACGGCGTACTGGGAGCCGGCCGTGCCGCCCTTCGACGTGACGCGCTTCCAGGTGCCCACGCGCGGGGTGTTCAAGCCCCATGTGCTGGAGGATTGTCAGGTGGAGACCGTGACGAGCAAGGTGGTGGCCATCCTGATGGACTCGGGAGGCTGGTGCGAGGAGGGCACCACCAGTGGCACCGTGGTCGGCAAGGGGGAGCTCCCCTGGACGTTGCCCATCGGGGACCAGGAGTTCCCCTTCAATGGCATCCTGGACTTTGGCAAGGGTACCTGCGTGGCCAACTCGCAGAACGTCCGGCTGGAGATGTGGGTCTACGCCGAGGGCACGTGCAAGGACCCCTACTTCCCCGACGACCCCACGAAGAGTGAGCCCTTCCGCTGCCCGGCGAAGAAAGAGGTGAAGCCCATCGACTACACGCGGCTGTGCATGGCCGAGGGGACGCGGGTGGTGAAGGCGGATGGCACGCACGAGGTGGTGGAGCAGGTGAAGGTGGGGGACAAGCTGCTGGCCAATGGCAACGGCCAGGCGCTCACGGTGACGGCGGTGTCGCGCGGCGGTGAGAGCGAGGCGCTGGTGAAGCTGCGGGACGACCAGGGCCACGAGGTGCGGGTGACGGCGACCCACCCGATGGTGACGGTGAAGCGTGGCATGGTGCAGGCCAGCGAGCTGAAGGTGGGCGAGGCCGTGCTGACGCGCACCGGGGCGACGAAGCTGGTGGCGGTGGAGCGCATCCCCTACCAGGGGCCCGTCTACAACTTCCTGCTGGGTACGCCGGAGGAGCTGGCCAAGGCGGGGCCCGAGGCGCGGACGATGTTCGCCGACGGCTTCCTGGTGGGAGACGGCCAGGCGCAGACGGCGCTGGAGAAGGCGCGGAAGGTGGACGCTCGCGAGGTGCTGGCGAAGCTCCACGGCGCCTGGCACGAGGACTACCGCCAGTCCCAGCGGCGCCAGGCGAGGAAGTAGGCGCGAGCCGGGCTCGCCTGCCCTGAATCGCCGAGCGTCTCGAGGGGCCGTCTCGGGTGACCGGGGCGGCCCCTCCGCTTTTCCAGGGGCCGCTCTCCGAGGGTGCGCCGAGGCAGAACACTCACGCGCAGGGCGGGAGGGCGTGCAGGGGCATCCGCTCGGCCGGCCGGGTGCCCTCCCCGGGAGGCACACGGGATTGTTCGCTGTTCGCGGGGGGTCCCCAGACTGTGTCTGTGTTTGGACAGGCAGGAAAAAGCTTTTCTCCGCCTGTCTTCATCATCCGGCGAGGCATCCCCACGTTGCTGAGCGAACCTGCAAGAGGAGCGATTGACCCCCTCTCCTACCTGTACTCCACATCTGCTCACCCTGTAGGTCTCCCTCCCAGTCGTTCGAGAGGAATTGTCTGTCGTTGTCATCCCCTGAGGTGAACCCCATGAAGCTGTCGTTGAATGGCTCCCCCCGGATGCTCAAGCGTCTCGTCCCGGCTCTCACATTCCTGACGGTGCTCGGTGCGGGCTGTGCCCAGCAGAAGGCGCCGCAGCAGGTGGACAAGGAGATCCTGGCCGAGGACTCGCTCCACATGGCCCAGCTCTATTCGCAGTGGGATCAGCAGGTCAGTGCCCAGGCGCGGGACTCCAACAAGCCCCGGGTGAGCCGGGAGATGCCCGTGGACCTCTCCGACGAGGCGCAGTTCCGCTTCGTGAAGAACCGGCTCCAGGCCTCGGGTAGCACCCCGGAGAACTCGCCGCAGCTCTTCCGCCGCCTCGACAAGCTGCGCAAGGACAAGAAGGCCGGAGTCCCGGGCGTGCAGACCCGTAAGGACACGCTCACCTCGACGGAGACCCGGGAGAATCCGTGGTGCGGCCACCTGTTGCCGCTCGCGGACGCGGTCAGCCCCGACTCCACCGAGGTGAAGTTCCAGGCCTCGGGCCTCGTCACCTGCTTCAACGGCTCGGACTACGGCTACGTCGACGTCACCGCCTTCGCCACCGATGCGACGCGCCAGCGCTTCCGCGTGCTGGGGACCGAGTCCTACGAGGAGTACGCGGGCAAGGTGCTGGAGACGCCGACGCTCGACCTCGGCATGCAGGCCAACTCCGATGAGGTCTTCTTCGTGGACTCGGTGTCCATGGCCTTCAACGAGGCCACGGGCGAGTCGCACATCTCCTACACCGTGGCCGAGTCCTCGCTCGGCTCGTTGGGGGCGCAGCCCTCGCCCACGCCCTTCACCAACACCATCCTCTTCGCCCACCCCCGTGAGCAGATCGGCAAGCACCTCACGGACAATCCCATCCGCACCTGCCTGGAGCGCGGCAGCCTCCTGGGCGCCATGGATTGTGATTACGCCTCGGGCAGCAAGGACCCCGTCACGGGGGACTTCCGCCCGTTCGCCAAGCCCTTCACCGGCATTGGCGCGGTGGATGCCGAATTGTCCCGGCCGCCCTCCGGCTCCTGGGTCCCCAAGCGGGGGGACTACTGGGAGCCCGCGAGCGGTGTCTATGACCAGAGCCACCTCTACCTGGCCATGCGCGGCAAGCATCGGCTCTCGCTGAAGACCTGGTGCCGGGTGGACGCCCAGGACAGCGACGTGGCCCTCATCCTCCTGGAGACGGGTGGCAAGTGTGCCGGTGGCACCGGGTGCCGGGCACGGTCGTGGCGCACAGCGCCCTGCCGCTCAAGCCGTACGCCCGGGACCTCTACGACAACAACATCATGGAGTTCCCCTTCGACGGGCTGGTGGACTTCGGCAAGGACTGCCTGAGCACCCTCCAGAACACGAAGCTCGTCGTGCGCTCCACGGTGAAGTCCACTTGCATCGTGCTCGGCGCGACCTCGCCCCAGGCAACCCAGTCGGGCATCAACACGCGCACCACGTCCGTCCAGACCCTCGACTGGCGCAACTCCTGTCTGGCGAAGGGGACGCAGGTGGTGAAGGCGGATGGCCAGTCGGTGCCGGTGGAGCAGGTGAAGGTGGGCGACAAGCTGCTGGCCAATGGCAACGGCCTGGCGCTCACGGTGACGACGGTGTCGCGCGGCGGCGAGAGCAAGCCGGTGGTGAAGCTGCGGGATGAGAAGGGCGCCGAGGTGATGGTGACGGGCACCCACCCGATGGTGACGGCGAAGCGCGGCGTGGTGCAGGCCGGCGAGCTGAAGGTGGGCGAGGTCCTGCTGACGCGCGCCGGGGCGACGAAGCTGGTGGGCGTGGAGCGCGTGCCCTACAACGATGAGGTGTTCAACTTCGCGCTGGGCACGCCGGAGGAGCTGGCCAAGGCCGGGCCCGAGGCGCGGACGCTGTATGCCAATGGCTTCCTGGTGGGCGACAGCCAGACGCAGCTCACGCTGGAGAAGCAGCAGGTGCGGGACACGCGCGAGGTGCTGACGAAGCTCAACGGCGCCTGGCATGAGGACTTCCGCCGGCACCAGGCCCGGCAGAAGAGCGCCCGGCGCTAGCGCGCCCGCCCCGAGTCACGGAGGGGCCTCGAGGGGGCCGTCCCGGATGCACCGGGGCGGCCCTCTGCCTTTTCAGAAGGGCAGCCAGCTCGGCTTCACGCTCCGCGGGTTCGTGATGGTGTAGGCCAGTTGCGCCGGCAGGTCTCCGAAGGTCTGGTTGTCCATGTACATCGCCTCGATGCGCTGCTTGCCCACCGGCAGCACGCTGCGATGGCCGCCTTCCTTGGAGGTGACGATGAGGTTGTCACCGCCCGCGTAGCTCACCTGGTACTGCTGGCCCTTGGCCACCACCGGCAGGTCGAAGTGGATGTTCTGGGGCACCTGCGCCGTGTAGTTCGTGCCCCGCGAGCCCGGCACGCGCAGGTCGTCGAGGAAGTTGCGCAGGAAGTCGCGCGTCACCTGGCGCGACTGCCCGTCCAGCGCGGGGTCCACCTTCGCGTCGTAGCCGAAGCCCAGCGTGCTGTTGCTCTTGGTCGGGTCCGTCAGGTCCCAGGTGGGCAGCGACAGCATGTACTGGTTGGCCTTGGGCTGCGTCCGGTCGATGTAGTCGTTGTAGTCCGACCCCGAGTCCTTCATCAGCGTGTAGCCGTTGAGGGCGTTCCAGAGGACGTTGGTCGAGTCCAGGTTTCCCGAGGGCAGCGGCTTCGTCGTGTCGCGGTGGTCCGCCGGGTGGCCCGAGGCGCGGGAGTAGAGCGACGCGCCAATCTGGGGCAGGTCGTTCTTGTTGTAGCCCATGGGCAGGTTGTCCAGCGCGCCCCCGTCCACCAGGTGCATCCGGCGGCCCGTGGCCGGGTCCACCACCTGCACCGGCTCGAAGACGCCCGGAATCGCCATGGAGGCGCGCACCGCCAGCGCCACCGGCGTATCCGGCGTCGTCTCCTGGCTGAAGACGAAGATGCGGTCCTTGGCCGAGGTCCCCCCGTCCGGACCCGCCGCGCTGTCGTAGCTCTTGGCGGCGATGAGCTGCAGCGGCACCTTCAGGTCCGCGAAGGTCACCGGACGGTCCGTAATCCCCGTCATCCGCCGCAGCTCCTGGTCGACGAGGTCGAAGGCCTGCTGGCCGTTGAGGATGCCTCCGTCCTTCATGTCCAGGTCCCAGTCGTAGAGGTTGCTCAACCGGGGGTCCTTCGCCAGCGCCTGGAGCTCCGCGGGGCCCGCGCCCGTGGCCGCGAACGCCGCGGCGATGGAGCCCGCCGAGGTGCCGCTCAGGCTCGTGGGCACCACGCCCAGGTCATACATCTCCGCGACCATGGCGGCGTAGCGCTTGCCCTTGCCGCCGCCACCCTGGAGGCTCAGGTGAACGCCCTGGGGCTCACCGTCCTTCACCGGCATGCCCAGCTCGGCGCGCCGGGCCGCCACCGCCGCCTTGTACTCCTCGGCGGTGTGCACCGTGCGGGCCGAGGGCCCCTCGCCCAGCGTCAGCTCGCGCGGCCCGTTGCCGAAGAGGAAGTCCATGGGCGCCGGCGGCTTCGTCACCGGCGTGCCCGTGGGGAAGTGGCTCGCGTTCAGCTTCCCGCCCGGCAGCTCCTTGGCGGCGAACTGCGGGTCTATCCACATCGCGCCCGGCTTGGGGGCGGTGGTGCGCGTGTAGCCGTAGTCCGCCGTCAGCTTGCCCTCGGCCGCCTCCAGCGCCTTCTTCACCTCGGCGCGGCGCGGGTGGGAGGCGGGCAGCATCTCCAGCTCCGCCGACAGCGAGCGCACCTTGCCCAGCGTGTCGCGGAAGTCCTGCGTCTGGGTGACGAGCTGCTTGCCCTGCTCGTCGTGAATCTTCGGCGGGAAGACGCGCTCGAGCACCTTGCGGACGTCGCCCAGGTCCACCTTCTTGAGCGCGTCGAGCGGAATCTTGAGCGGGTTGCCGGTGAGGGTGATGCCCTCCCAGGGCTTCTTTCCCGCGGGCCGCGGCAGCGAGGGCAGCTTCGCCTCGAAGACGTCCACCGCGCGGTTGACGTGCTGGGCGACGCCCTTGGCCGCGTTCTGCAGCGCCTGGCCCACCTTCTCCAGTGGATTGGAGGACGTCGCGGGCTTCTGCGGGGCGAGCGCATCCGGCTGGCGTCGGGTGATGGACGAGGTGGACGAGGTGGTGGACTTCACGGACATGGGGGGGCTCCGGGCAATGCTCCCTCCATTATCCTCCATCCCTTCCAAAAGTTGCGTGGGGGACCCTCGAGGGGACGGCAGGGGGATTGCTAGGGCCCGAGCAGGGGCCAGACGGGCTTCCTTCCTGGAGGTATCCTTGACGCGCCGCACGGTAGAGACCCAAGTCGTTGCAATGCCTGACATCATCCTCTATCCGCGCGACACCGTGCTGCGCGCGCTGGAGGTGATGCACCGTTACGGCGTCCACCTGCTGCCAGTGGTGGATGAGCGACACGGAGATGTGCTCGGCCACGTGGCGGAGGAGGAGCTCGTCCCGCATCTGGTACACGCTCCCGCTGGTCCGCATGTCTGAAATTCTGACTGCCCGCGCGGCCATGGCCTCGGAAGGAATTTCAGACGAGCGGCCCGCGCGGCTCGTTTTCGTCCCGGGTGGTCAGGGCTCCCGCTCCAATTGGGTGCACTAGCGTCGTTTCAGAGGGTGGGTGATGGGGGCCGGAAGTTCGCTCATGGGCGGAAGCGGGTCGCACTTTCGTGAATGGCGGACACCTGGCTGCTTCCAAGTGCCGTGTTCCCAACGACCTGCCCTCCAGTGCGCGGCCAGCTCGCTCCACGCTGGTCAGCTTGTAGCCGGTCGCCCCCACGCCAAACGGTGGGGGCCGAGGAGGCGTGGCATGAAGGCAGTGGCAATCATCCTCGCCGCGGGCGAGGCCAGGCGGATGGGCCATCCCAAGGCGCTCATCGAGCACGAGGGGGGCAAGAGCTTCCTGCAGTCGCTCGCGTCGACGTTCGGCAAGGCAGGGTGCGCGGTCATCGGGGTCGTGGGGAAGGACGCCCAGGCCGTGAAGGACCAGCACCCCGCCGTCAATCTGGTGGAGAGCGAGCACTGGCAGGAGGGGCAGCTCAGCTCGGTGAAGGCCGGGCTGGAGGCGGCGTTCGACGAGGGCGCGGACGTGGTGCTGCTCCACCCGGTGGACATGCCCGCCCTGCGGGCCTCCACGCTCAAGTCCCTCCTCAAGTCGATGGGGGACTCCCTGGAGGCCATGCGCCCCGAGTTCGACGGGGCCGCCGGCTACCCCATCATCCTCTCGCGCGGCGTCGCCGAGAGCCTGCTGGAGTCGGGTGAGGCGCAGCTCGAGGGGGCGCTGAAGGCGGTGCAGGTGCGCCGCGTCCCGGTGAAGGACCCGGGGGTCGTCGTCAACATCAACACCCCGGAGACCTACGAGCGGCTGTTCGGCTCGGCGCCGAAGCTCGCTCCGCCGCCCAAGCGCCGGGGCAAGAAGGCGGAGTCCGCCGAGGAGGCGCCGACTCCCATGGGGATGGAGGCCGCCTCCGAGGGAATGTCGGGAAAATGAGCCCGGGGGGCCCGGTCCCCTCGCCCTTTCCCGCGGACAGGGGGAGCGGGGAGGGGGCGACGTGGCCGCCTAGAAGTTGAGACCGAGGCCCGCGTAGGGCCCGGCGAAGACGTCCTGGTGCGCCTCGCCATCGACGAGGCCGCGGTCGTTGAGGAGCAGCCACCGCCAGCCCGTGCGCAGGGTGAGGATGCCCAGGTGCAGCCCGAGCCCCGCCTGCGCATCGAGCTGCGTGTACGGCACCACCACGAGGTGCCGCGGCCTTCCAGGTCCAGTCCGCCGAAGAGGCAGCGCTCGAAGGACATGGCGATGCTCGGGCCCATGAAGGTGACGTCCGGCGCGGCCGCCACGGCCACACCCGCCTCCGCCGCAGCCGCCCGCGGTCGCTGGAGTACAGCGCGTACGTCAGGTGCGCCGAGTAGAGGCCGATCTTGTCCTCGCCCGCGGTGCCGTCATCCGTCGGCAGCGTCATCGCCGTCAGCGCGTCCGTCCACGCCCCACCGCATCCCCTCGAAGCCCAGGTCCAGCCCCAGCGCGCTGCCGTCTCCCATCGCCTGCCCCGTCAGACCCATCCGCACCAGCACCGGGCTCGGCGCGCGGTTCGCCCATCGAGCCGCTGTGCCAGTAGGCGTACATCGGCGGTGGTGGTCATCGGACACCGGACGACGGTCACGCTGCTGGAGCCGTTGTACGAGGTGGCGTAGCCGGAGTTGTCATCCTCGTCGGCGTCGCTCGAGTCGCTGCTGCTCCCACCCACCGGCGTCGCTTCGTGGCGGCTGGAGCTGCTGCTGCTGGAACTGGAGCTGCTGCTCACGGGCGAGGCCTCGTGCTTGCGCTCCTCGCGCTTTCTCCTCCTTCTCGTCGCTGGAGCTGGAGTCGGAGCGCTTACCGAAGCGGGCCTCTGCCGTGCCAGTGGTGAGGAACAGGCCAGTCGCCAGCGAAGCGCACACGAGGTGCCTGAGGGTGGACACGGGGAACTCCTCCTGGGAACAAGAAGGGGCAGCGAGAGGTGACGGAGCGCTCGGACGGCTGCCTGGTCGTGTTTATTCAAGGGATTTTCCCGGCGGTCAGCGCGCGTTGCCGGGGCGCTTCTTCGCCAGCCGCTGGTCCGCGGGGGCCGGCGGTGGGGGTGGGGGTTGGCCTGCGGCACCGGCGCGGGCATGAGCTGCAGCTCCAGCCTCCGGTTGCGCTCCCGGGCCAGCGGCCCATCATCCACCACCACCGGGTGGTGGGGCCCGTAGCCCGCCGCCACCAGCTTCGCCGGAGAGAATCTCGCCTTCTCCCCGAGGTGGCGCACCACCGTCACCGCGCGCGCCGCCGACAGCTCCCAGCTCGTCGGCGGGGCGGTCGTCTCTGGCGCCTCCTGCACCGCGTCCGTGTGCGCCGCTACCTGCACGAGGTGTCCCTCCACCCCCGCCAGCTTCGCACCCACCCGCGTCAGCAACTGCGCGCCCCCGGGCGTCAGCGCCGCCTTGCGCGGCTCGAAG
Organism: uncultured delta proteobacterium; assembly: GCA_963771175.1. Lineage (GTDB taxonomy): Bacteria > Myxococcota > Myxococcia > Myxococcales > Myxococcaceae > Archangium. The sequence goes on along the minus strand of CAVYSY010000008.1, from coordinate 56,346 downwards.
AGGAGCCGGTCCGCCAGCTCCACCCGCAGCCGCCCGTCCGACTCCTCCAGGAAGGCCTCGCCCCTCTCCAGCTCCCCCTTCAGCAGCTTCTCCAGCTCCGCCCGCGCCACCTCGCGCCTCGCGAGAAGCGGGCCCTGCTCGCTGACGCGGCGGCCGAGCGCCGCCGTCATTCCCTGTTGCTGCTGTTCCATCTGGCGCAGCCGCCGCGCCATGCTGTCGCGCAGTACCTGCAGCTCGGCGACTCGCGCCTCGGACTCGTTGCCCGCGCGCTCCAATTGCTCCACCCGCGTCAGCAGCGAGGAGATGGAGCGCCACGCCAGCCACCCGCCCAGTGCCGAGACACCCACCGTGCCCGCCAGCAACAGCCATGGCAACCGCGCGCGCCGACGCTTCTCCGTGTCGCTCGCTGCTCGCTCCATCCGCTCCTCTCCGGCGCTCGTGGTTTGTGCTCCAAGCGTAGTCGGGGAACTCGGGTAGGACTCAAGGTGAAAGGGGGGCGCGTCCATCAGCGGGCCCTCCCGCGGGGGGTGGACTCCCGGGAGCTGGAAAAAGATGAGGCGGCGCGCCCGGGGAGGGGATCCGGACGCGCCGCCCCCGCCGCCTCGCACCCACAGGGTGGTTGGCGGAAGTGCAGCCCTACTGCGATGTAGGCTCCAGTGGCCTTCCCAGGGACCGCCGGAACCCGCGGCGCCTCGTCGCGCCGACACTCTTCGGTATAGACGGAGGGTCTGACATTCCCGCGGGCCCCAGCGTCTCCCGGCGCCGGGGCCCGCGGTTCCTCCGTCGACCGCCAGCCTCCGTTCTACACGTGGGGTCTGACACGCCCGCGCTGCCGGTGGTTCCCTTGCCGTTGGTGACGCGCTCGGGCTTGATTCCAGGCGGGGAGGGGGCCTATTGCGCACCTCCTGCGACAGCGAGGATTCAGGACGATGGCGATTCGATGCGTGGTGTTGGATTTCGACGGGACCTTCACGGACGTGGTGGCGGAAGGGACTCCTTTCGTCCAGCACTTCCGTCGGCGCCTGTCCGAGGTGATTGGCCGCGACGTGATGGAGGCGGGGTGGGCCGAGGTGGAGCACGAGGTGGCGACCAGCTCGGAGGAGCACGGCTGGGAGGTGGGAGGCCGCGTCGTGGCGCCGGCCCTGGCGGACCCGTACCTGCTGTCCAACTTCGTGGCGCGGCGGCTGTGCGACAGGCTCGGGGTGCTGCCGGACAAGGCCGAGCGCGCGAAGCTGCTGGACGCGCTCTACCGCGAGGCGTACGCGCAGGTGGGCATGGCCTTCAAGCCCGAGGCCAAGGAGGTGCTGGAGGCGTTGCTGGACACCGGGCTGCCCGTGCACGTCGTCACCAACGCGCACACGGACACGGTGGAGGCCAAGCTGACGAAGCTGGCCCCGCGCGGCCGCGAGCGCCTGCGCGTGTCCGGTGACGCGCGCAAGTTCCTCATCGAGGACCCGGCGACGAGCGACTCCGTCTTCGACGCGGTGCCCGAGACGGTGCGGGCGCCCCCGCTGGTGCGCCCCATCCACCTGCGGCGCGGCCGCTACTACGAGGCGCTGCGCCGCATCTGGAACGAGACGGACACCTCTCCGGAGACGACGCTGGTGGCCGGCGACATCTACGAGCTGGACCTGGCGATGCCCGCGGCGCTCGGGGCGAGCGTGCAGCTCGTGGCCCGCATCAACACGCTGGAGTACGAGCGCCAGGCCATCGCCGCGCTCGGCTCCCGCGGCGGGATGGACCCGAGCCTGCGCGCCATCCTCCCGCGCCTGCGCGGCTGAGCGTCAGGCCCCGCCCAGGCCCGGCTCCGTGTTCTCCAGCTTCCGGCGGGCGAAGTGGAGAGCACCTCCGTCCTCCGGAAGCAGTAGGCTGGAGGAGACGTACTCCACACGGATGTAGGGGGAGCCGATGAGACGGATGCGAGGGTGGGCGCGGTCCTTACCGGCTGCATCGCTGGCGCTCGTGCTGGCACTGCTGCCGGGGTGCAAGACGCCCGGCAGTTTCCGGGAGCCCGTGGCGCAGTTCCAGATGGGCACCGCGCAGGCCAGTACCGCGCTGGGCGGCTATTACGCGGAGATGAACCGCTTCGAGAGGAATCTCTACCTCGACGAGCGCCTGTACGACACGGGGCTGGAGGTGCTCGCCACCGACGCGAGCGGCCAGCCCACGCCGCTGCTGGGCAAGGTCTTCACGCCGGAGTCCATCCAGGCGCGCATGGACGCCATCGCGCTGCTGGGCGTCTACGCCGAGCGGCTCGTCACCCTGGCCGGCTCCGAGGTTCCGGGCAAGCTGCCCGAGAGCGCGCAGCCCCTGGGCCAGCAGCTCGGCGGGCTGGGTCAGCAGCTCCAGACGCTGGCGGGAGCAGGGGGACACCTCGGCCAGCAAGTACGTGGCGCCGGTGACGGCGCTGGTGAGCGTGGTGGGCTCGCTCTACCTGGAGAACAAGCAGGCCGCAGGCGCTCCAGAAGGGCATCGAGCAGGGGGAGCCCCAGGTGAAGGCCATCATCGACCTGCTGGAGGCGGACATGCTGGACGTGCTCGGGCCCCAGCGGCTCACGGGCGCGAAGCAGGCGCTGGCCTCGCGGGTGGGCTTCTACAACGCCCAGAAGAACAAGCTCTCGCTGGCCGAGCGTCGCGAGGTGCTCGCGGACATCCGCCGCGCCTCCGAGGACTACGAGGCCCTGGTGGTGGCCAACCCGGTGGACATGGCCCGGGCCCTGCGTGAAGCGCACGAGGCCCTGCTGCGCTTCGCCCGCGCCGAGCGCGAGCTGGAGTCCTTCGAGGAGCTGTCCGCGGCCATGCAGGCCTTCCAGGGCCGCGTCCAGGTGGCCGCCGCCGCCGTGCAGCGCATCCGCAATCCCGAGGGGGAGTGAGCCATGCTCTTCGACACGCAGACGTTGACCCGCATCATCGAGCGCAGCTTCGACCTGTCCATGAGTGGCGCCCTGCCGGCGGAGACGCGCGCGGAGTACCTCGCCCACGGCAAGCGGCTGCGCGAGCTGATGATGCGGTTGCTCGGCGCGCGCTTCGATGCGGAGTCGGCCGAGTTCAAGCAGGCCACCGCCGCCATGCACGACACCAACCACGCCCTCGCCCAGGCCGCCGACGACCTGAACAAGGTGAGCCAGGTGGTGGGCCGGCTGGGCGAGCTCGCCGGCTACCTGGACAAGGCGCTCCAGGTGGCGGGCAAGGTGATCGCCTGAGCCCCTGAAACACGAAGCCCCGCGTCCCTCGGAAGGGAGCGCGGGGCCCGGGTGAGATCAACCTCGGAGGGCGCGGACTAGACCTTGGCGCCGGCCGTGGGCTGGAACACGTCGTTGAACTCGGTCGAGGGCCTTGTTCAGGTCCACCTTGATTTCATTGGTCAGCTCGCGCTTGGACGCGATGTCCTTGGCGAGCTGCGGGTAGCGGCCGTCGGCGAACTCGAGGAACTCGCGCATCCAGCGCACCACGTCGGCCACGGGGACCTGGCGGATCCACCCGCGCTTGCCGGCGTCGTCGCGGTTGGTGGCGGCGTAGAGCTGCATGACCTGCTTCTCGACGGGCATGGGCTCGTACTGGCCCTGCTTGAGGACCTCCACGAGGCGGGCGCCGCGCGCCAGCGTCTCCTGGGTGGCCTTGTCGAGGTCCGAGCCGAACTGCGCGAACGCGGCCAGCTCGCGGTACTGGGCGAGGTCCAGCTTCATCGTGCCGGCCACCTGCTTCATGGCCTTGATCTGCGCCGCGCTTCCCACGCGGGACACGGAGAGACCGACGTTGATGGCGGGACGCACGCCCGAGAAGAACAGGTCCGTCTCGAGGAAGATCTGCCCGTCGGTGATGGAGATGACGTTCGTCGGGATGTAGGCGGACACGTCACCGGCCTGCGTCTCGATGATGGGCAGCGCGGTGAGCGAGCCGGCGCCCTCGGCGTCGGACAGCTTGGCGGCGCGCTCGAGCAGGCGGCTGTGGATGAAGAACACGTCGCCCGGGTAGGCCTCGCGTCCCGGCGGCCGGCGCAGGAGCAGCGAGAGCTGGCGGTAGGCCACGGCCTGCTTGGACAGGTCGTCGTACACGATGAGCGAGTGCATCTTGTTGTCGCGGAAGTACTCGCCCATGGCCACGCCGGCGTACGGCGCGAAGAACTGCATCGGCGCGGGGTCCGAGGCGTTCGCGGTGACGACCACGGTGTACTCCATGGCGCCCGTAGCGGGTGAGCTTCTCCACCACCTGGGCCACCGTGGACTGCTTCTGGCCGATGGCGACGTACACGCAGAAGACGTTCAGGCCCTTCTGGTTGATGATGGCGTCGATGGCGACGGCCGTCTTGCCCGTCTGGCGGTCACCGATGATGAGCTCGCGCTGACCGCGGCCGATCGGCACCAGGGCGTCCAGGGCCTTGATGCCCGTCTGCAGGGGCTCGTGCACGCTCTTGCGCTTCACGATGCCGGGGGCCTTCACCTCCAGCTTGCGCTGCTCGGTGGCCTGGATGGGACCCTTGCCGTCCACCGGCTCGCCGAGCGCGTTCACCACGCGGCCCAGCAGCCCCTTGCCCACCGGGACCGAGGCGATGGTGCCGGTGCGCTTGACGACGTCACCCTCACGGATTTCCTTGAAGTCACCCATGATGGCGACGCCGACGTTGTCCTCCTCGAGGTTGAGGACGAGGCCGCGCACGCCGTTGGTGAACTCCACCAGCTCGCCGGCCAGCACGCCCTCGAGGCCGTAGATGCGGGCGATACCGTCGCCCACGGAGAGCACGGTCCCGGTCTCGGCGACGGTGACCTTCTTGCCGTAGTCCTTGATCTGCTCCCGGATGATTCTGCTGATCTCGTCGGCGCGGATTTCCATCTTGCGTCCTTGTACAGGGGCGGCCGGTGGGAATGCCGCCACGAAAGCTGAATATGGCGGGGGCCCCCTTACCACGCGCACCCCCCCACCGCAACGCGCAAGGGTGTCCTGGGGCACACGTTGTCATTGGCCCTGTAAGAGCCACTGGGGGGAGGGGTTTTCCCTCTAGGCGCCGGGGGCGTGGCGGGGGAGCCAGACGTTGAAGCGCGTCCCCAGTCCCACCCCGGACTCCACCGAGATGCGGCCCCCGTGGGCCACCACGATCTGCCGGGCGATGTAGAGGCCCAGGCCGAGCCCATCGCCACTGGCACGCTTGCCCCGCTTGAAGGGCTCGAAGAGGGTCGCCCGCTCCTCGAGCGGCACGGGAGTCCCCTCGTTGCGCACCGTGAGGCTGATGCCGCCGTCCGACCCCTCGGCGAGCTTCACCTCCACCGGGGTGTCCTCGGGACTGTGCTGCAGGGCATTGCCCACGAGGTTGTCCAGGAGCTGCCCGAGCCGCGACTCGTCCCAGCTCCCCCGGACGTCTCCCTCCACGCTGGAGGAGATCAGCCGGGTGGGGTGCGACGTCTGGAAGTCCTCCACCGCGCGCTCCAGCAGCTTCTCCAGGGACAGGGGGGTGGGGCGCACGGGGATGCCGCCGGCCAGCCGGGCGCGGGTGTAGTCCAGCAGCTCGTGGATCATCCGCTCCATGCGCTTGGAGGCGGTGGCCACGTGCGCCACCTGGCGCGACTGCGTGTCGTTCAGCCCACCGGCGCGCTGGAGCGCCCCCACGCTGAGCTGGATGGCATAGAGGGGGGTGCGCAGGTCGTGCCCCACCACCCCCAGGAGCTGCTCGCGGAAGATGTCGGCGCGGGTGGTGGCCTCCTCGGCGGCCTTGCGGGCGCTGATGTCCCACACGGCCGTCATCCGCACCGTGCGGCCGGAGTACTCCACCTGCCGCCCGAGCACCTCCAGGAAGAGCCGCTTGCCGTCGGAGCGCAGCCCCGTCAACTCGTAGGGAGCCTCCACCTGCCGGGCGATCGCCTGCTTCACCGCCTCGTGGGACTCGGGGGCGATCCACCGCACGATGGGCTGACCCTTCATCTTCTCGGGCGTGCTCCCGAACAGGTTGGCCAGGGAGTGGCTCGCCTCGATGATGGTGCCCTCCTCATGGAGGAAGACGCCGTCGCAGGAGACGGCGACGAGGCCGCTCAGCCGTGCCTCGCTCTCGCGCAGGGCCAGCTCCTGCTCCACGCGCTCCGTCTCGTCCTCCACCATCAGGCTCACGCCCGAGCGCAGGCCGCCGGCGCTGGCGGGGAGCACCGACACCCGCAGGTGGCGCACCCCGTGGCCCCCGGCGCTGCCCAGCGTGCCGGACACCTGAGCCCCCGTCACCGACTCGCCCGCCATGGCGCGCGAGAGCAGCGGGGCCAGCCCGATGGCCAGACCCGGCCAGACCTCGGCCACCGTGCGGCCCTCGTACAGGGCGCCGGGCATTCCGCTCAGGGTGATGAGGGCGGTGCTGATGAAGCGGAAGCGCAGCTCCCGGTCCAGGAAGGCCAGTCCCAGCCCCGAGGCCTGGAGCAGGGCGCCCACGCAGGGCACGGCCTCCTCGGGCAACGAAGGGGCCGGAGTGCTGGCATGAGAGAGGTTGAGGACGGGCTGCGCCATGGAGGAGACACGGGCCTGGGAGACCCGTGAATCCACCATATCCCTTCCCGCTCCCGCTGGGAATACCGGGCTTGCCGGGAAGTGCGAGGGACCGGACAACGCCGGGACTGCCGGGATGGAGACCGGCCGTGCGAGCGGGCCCTCTCTCATGGTGCTACCTAGCGCTGCTTGAGCTGACGGCGCATCTGCTCGAGCTGGGTGCGCAGGGTGCCGTCATAGAGGGTGCTGCCCACCTGGGCGGAGACGCCGCCGAGGACCGTGGGGTCCACCTTGGCCTCGAGCACCACGTTGCGCTGGGTGAGCGTCTTGAGGGTGCCGGCGAGGCTCTGGAGGGTGTCGGCGGAGAGGGGGACGGCGCTCGTCACCTGGCCGCGCACGCGACCGGCATGGGCGTCGGCCATGTCCCGGTAGAGGCGGGCGATGTCCGGCAGGTAACCCAGGCGGTTGCGGTCCACCAGCAGGCGCAGGGTGTTGGCCAGCACGGGCTCCACCGGGCCGAGGGCCTTGAGGAGCGACTCCACCACGCGCGGTGCGCTGCTCGCGGCTGTAGGCCGGGTTGAAGAGCACGTCCGCCAGCTCGCGATTCTGGGCGATCGAGCCGGAGAAAGAGGAGAGCTGCTCGGACACCGCATCGGCGCGGCCAGCTTCAGTGGCGACGTCGAGGAGCGCGCGGGCGTAACGGCGGGCGATTGACACGTTCACCATGGCGCGGCGGCCCTTAGCACGCCCCCCGCCCTGGGGCAACGCCGGGCGCGGCGCTTGTCCAAGGTCTCCAATAAGTTCCCCTGCGGCTGTACCCGGTCGGGTGGGAGGCAAGGGGGCCTCCGGACCCACGCGACTCCGGCGTATCATGACCCCATCTCCCAATGCGCGAACCCGTCATCGGCATCGACCTGGGCACCACCAACAGCGCCGTGGCCACCGTGGAGGGGGGCCAGCCGCGCATCATCCCCTCGCGCGCGGGAGGGCGGCTGACGCCCTCCGTCGTGGGACTCACGCCGAAGCTGGCCGAGCGGGTGGTGGGCATCAAGGCGCAGGCGCTCGCCGAGGAGCACCCCGATTGCGTGGTGTGGGCCACCAAGCGCTTCATCGGGCGGCGCTTCACCCCGGAGTTGGTGCAGACGGCGAAGGCGGTGGTGCCCTACCCACTGGCGGGCGGCAACACCGGGGACGTGCGCGTGAAGATGGCCGGGCGCACCCTGCCGGTGACCCAGGTGTCGGCGATGATTCTGGGGGAGCTGAAGCTGGACGCCGAGGCGTACTTCGGGCGGCCGGTGAGCAAGTGCGTCATCACCGTTCCGGCCAACTTCGACGACGGGCAGCGCCAGGCCACGCGCGAGGCGGCCAACATCGCCGGACTGGACGTCATCCGCCTCATCAACGAGCCCACCGCCGCGGCGCTCGCCTACGGGCTGTCGCGCGGCTTCCAGGGCCACGCGCTCGTGTTCGACCTGGGCGGCGGCACCTTCGATGTCACCGTCCTGGAGATCACGGACGGCGTCTATGAGGTGAAGGCCACCGGTGGCGACTCCGCGCTGGGCGGCGAGGACTTCGACCTCAAGATTGTCGACTGGCTGCTGGCGCAGGTGGACGACAACCACCGCGAGCTGGTGCACCGCGACGCGGTGTCCATGCGCAAGCTGAAGGTGGCGGCGGAGCAGGCCAAGCGCGAGCTGTCGGAGTACAACGAGACGCTCATCTCGCTGTCGGGCCTGGGAGACCACAACCAGCCGGTGCGCAAGATGACGGGCCTGGAGACGGCGCTCACCCGTGAGTTCTTCGAGCAACTCTGCGAGCCGCTGTCGAAGCGCTGCATCGACGTGTGCGCCGCGGTGATGAAGGAAGCGCGGATGGCGCCGGGCAAGGTGGGGGCGGTGCTGCTGGTGGGCGGCATGACGCGGGTGCCATTGATTCGCCAGCTCGTGACGGACTTCTTCGACAAGGTGCCCTCCACGGAGGTGAACCCGGACGAGGCGGTGGCGTTGGGAGCGGCCATCCACGCGGACGAGCTGGCGCTCCAGTCGGGGGCGGCGCTGCTGCTGGATGTGGTGGGCAACTCGCTGGGCGTGGGCGTGCTGGGCGGGAGGGTGAAGCGGCTCATCGCCAAGAACAGCTCGGTGCCGGTGAATGCCAAGGATGTCTTCTACCCGGGCAGCCACGGGCAGACGGAGGCGCGCATCCCCATCTACCAGGGCGAGAGCGACCTGGCGGACGAGAACCAGAAGCTGGGCGAGGTGGTGCTGCGCAACCTCCAGGGGGCCTCGCGCACGGACACGCCGCTGGAAGTGACGTTCGAGCTGTCCAACGAGGGCACGCTGTCGGTGCGGGCCACGGACCTGAAGACGGGGCTGGCCGAGTCGGTGAAGCTGGAGGCGCGCCCGCACCTGCCGGGGCAGGAGGCCGCGCGGCTCGTGAAGGAGCAGGCCGCCTACGCGCAGAAGCAGGCGAAGCAGGACGTGCAGAAGACGGAGGAGACGTTCCGCAAGCTGCTGGAGCGCGGGGAGAAGCTGGTGAAGCTGCTGCAGCGCAGCGCCGAGGAGAACCCCAGCGAGCAGGCGACGGCGGCGGTGAACAACGTGAAGTTGCTGCTGGAGTCCGGCCGCACCGCCCTGGAGGCGCACGACGTCGAGCAGTGCGCCCAGGTGTCACGCCAGCTCAACCAGCTCCTCTCCGGTCGCTGAACCTGCTCGGTTTTCTGGCTGCTCGCGCCCGCGGCCTCGGTTTTTCGAGGCCTCCTCCGCTCGCCCGGCTACCTCCAACTCCGCGAGATCCCGAGCGACTGGCCGTTCGCGGAGCCCTGGCACGCGGGTGGCAGAGCCCGTGCCGCGGATTGCCGGGCCGGATGAAGACGAGGAGTCGGTACATGCACTGGAAGAACAGCGGTTGGCTGGGGCTCGCGTTGCTGGGGCTCGTGGGGTGCGGTGATAAGAACGGGATTCCCGAGAACCAGCCGGTGCAGATGAAGGCGAGGCTGGAGTCCTTCGAGAGCTGCGGGGCGCTCGAGTCCTATATCGAGGACGCCGCGGTGCTGGACATGCGCACCTCGCTGGAGCGGTCCAAGCCGTCCTACTGGAAGTCGCGCGGCGGCTGGTTCGGCGGCCCCGTGGCCGTGGAGGACGGAGCCTCGGCGCCCACCGCGGGCGCTCCGAATGCACCGGGGGCGGGCGACAATGCGTCCTCCGGTCCGAACAATCACACCGGCACCAACAACCAGGTGGCCGGCGTGGACGAGGCGGACTTCGTGAAGAACGATGGCACGCGCATCTTCGTCCTCTCCGGGCAGAAGCTGTACCTGCACCGCTCCTGGCCCGCCGAGTCGCTGCGCGCCGAGTCCTCGCTGAAGCTCGAGGGCTGGCCTCGGGAGATGTTCCTTCACGAGGACCAGGTGGTCGTCTTCTCCGAGGTGTACGAGCCGCTTCCGGAGTCGGGCACTGGCGACTCGGTGGCGTGCCCGCCCATGGGCCCCTGTGGCGCTTATTCGGCGCCGCTCACCAAGCTGACGACGGTGGACGTGTCCAACCTGTCCGCGCCCCGGGTGACGGGCGAGCTGTACCTGCCGGGCGGCTACCACAACGCGCGGCTGACGGGCGGCTCGGTGCGGCTGGTGATGCGCGACTCGTTCCGCTGGCCCTCGGGCATGCGCTGGTGGCCCGACTACTCCCAGGACCTCTGGGAGGACGAGCCCAGGATGGAGAAGGAGATCGACAAGCTGATGGAGCAGAACGAGCAGCTCATCCGCTCGAGCTCGCTGGCGGCCTGGCTGCCCGAGGGCCGGCGCAAGCTGCCGGACGGTACCGTGGAGACGGTGGGGTACAACTGCCAGGACTTCCACAAGACGAACGCGCCCACGCGGCTGGGCATCGTCACCGTGGCGTCGATTGATTTGAACGCGGCGGTGGCGCAGGCCCCGGGCCGCACCTCCCTGGTGACCGAGCCGGGTGTGGTGTACGCCACCGACAGCGCGCTCTACCTGGCCACGTCCCACTGGTGGTGGTGGCCGGAGCCGGGGCAGAAGGACCACACCTATATCCACAAGCTCGACCTGGGCCAGCCGCAGCACGCGCGCTACCTGGCCAGCGGCACGGTGGAGGGGCACCTGCTGGACCAGTTCAGCATGGACGAGCACGAGGGCGTGCTGCGCGTGGCCACCACCATCGCCTCGCGCGTGTCGGAGAGCGGCAACCCGTGGGGCCGTGTCGAGACGACCAACCGCGTCTCCACCTATGGCGAGAAGGGCGGCCAGCTCGAGCTGCTGGGGCAGAGCGAGGAGCTGGCCAAGGGCGAGCGCATCTACAGCGCGCGCTTCCTGGGCGACAAGGGCTACGTGGTGACGTTCCGGCAGGTGGATCCGCTCTTCACCTTCGACCTGTCCGACCCGGCGCACCCGCGCAAGGTGGGCGAGCTGAAGGTGCCGGGCTTCTCCACGTACATCCATCCGCTGGGGGACACGCACCTGCTGACCGTCGGTGTGCACATGGCGGAGGACGGTAGCTTTGGCTCGCGGTCCCTCAAGCTGTCGCTCTTCGACGTGACGGACCCGGCCAATCCTCGCGAGGCCTTCACGCAACTGGTGGGCACGGCCTACTGGCTGGAGCGAGTCGCTCTACGAGCACAAGGCCTTCAACTACTTCCCGGCCAAGGGGCTGGTGGCCATCCCCTTCGCGGACTGGTCGCCGCAGCCCTACTCCGGTGACTACTGGAGCAACTTCGTGAGCGAGCTGCGCGTCTTCCGCGTCGACCCCGCCACCGGCTTCACCCCGGTGGGCGCCATCTCCATGAAGGACGTGTACCAGACGTTCAGCTCTCCGACCTGGAGCTATATCTACTCGCCCGCCGTGCGCCGCAGCGTGATGGCGGACGACTACGTGTACGCCATCTCCGATGCCGGGGTGCGCGTGGCTCCCTTGAGCAACCTCTCGCAGCCGCTGGCCACCTCGCGCTTCGATCCCATCTCGTACGCCTACCCGTGAGGCAGTAGACAGAGCCGGTCGCTTGGGGGGAGGGCGACCGGCTCATGGGTCAGGCAAGCAGGGCCCGGTGCGTCCGCGAGGAGGGCCGCGCATCCCGCGTGGAAACCCGCTATAGGCGAGCCGCTCCCATGTCCGCCGAACTCCCGACCCGTCGCCAAGAGCTCCGAGAACTCTGGAAGCTCGCCCTGCCCATCGCCATCGCCCAGACGGGCCAGTCCCTCATGAGTGTCGTGGACACGGCCGTGGTGGGGCGGGTCGGCACGCAGGCACTGGCCGCGGTGGGGCTGTCCACGGCGGTGTTCTTCGCCGTCAGCAGCTTCGCCATGGGGCTGATGATGGGGGTGGACCCGCTCATCTCCGCAGGCCTTCGGGGCGGGCAATGCGCGGCGTGCGCGGGTGCTCCTGTGGCAGGGCAGCTATCTGGCGCTCCTCGCCGGGACGGTGCTGGCGGTGCCGCTGGTGGTGGGGCCGCGGCTGCTGCCCTCCTTCGGGGTGGACTTCGCGGAGCTGACCCAGGTGAGCGACTACCTCACGTGGCGGGCACCCAGCCTGCCCCTGATGTTGCTCTTCATGACCACGCGCTCCTACCTCCAGGCCGCGGCGCTCACCCGCCCGTTGGTGGTGGCCACCGTGGTGGCCAACGTCTTCAACCTGGGGGCGGACATCCTCCTCGTCTTCGGCGGCGAGGGGCTGCCGGCCTGGTGCGGGCCGCTGCGCCTGGTGCCGGCCTGGGGGTGAAGGGCGCGGCCATCGCGACGTTGCTGTGCTGCGTGCTGCAGTGGGCCATCATCGCGTGGGCGGTGCGGCGGATTCCCGTGCCCGGGGGAGTGCCCTCGGTGCGACCGGTGCGGGCGGACATCCTCCAGGCGTACCGGGTGGGACTGCCCATCGGCCTTCATATCGCGGCCGAGGTGGGCGTCTTCTCCCTGGCGGGCGTGCTGGCGCGGTTTCTCGGCCCGGAGAGCATGAGCGCGCATCAGATCGCCATCACCTACGGCAGCCTCTCCTTCACGGTGGCGGTGGGCATCGGTAACGCGGGCAGCGTGCGGGTGGGGTGGGCCGTGGGGGCTCGCAACACGCCCCAGGCCCGGCTGAGCGGGCTGATGGCCTTCGCCTCGGGCGCGGGCTTCATGTCGCTGAGTGCCCTGCTGTTCGCGCTCTTTCCCGAGCCGCTGGCGCGCCTGATGGGGACGCCGCGGGAGGTGATTCCCATCGTGGTCCCGGTGTTGATGGTGTGCGCCGTCTTCCAGCTCTCGGACGGCGTGCAGGGCGTGGGCGCGGGCGTGCTGCGCGGGGCGGGGGACACGCGCTTCACCTTCCTCGCCAACGTCGTGGGGCACTACGCGGTGGGCCTGCCGGTGGCGCTGCTGCTGGGCTTCGGGCTGAAGCTCGGCGTGGTGGGCATCTGGTGGGGCCTGTGCGCGGGGCTCACCGCCGTGGCGCTCGCGCTCTTCTGGCGCTTCGAGCGCCAGAGCTCGGGCACCTTCGAGCCGCTGGAGGCGTAGGGGCGGGCGCTCTAGGTTCGAAGCATGCGCATGCTTCGAGTGATGGTGCCCTGGCTCCTGCTGTTGGCGGGGGTCGTGTCCGGTCCGAGTCAGGCGGCATCGCCTGCGTTGGCGGCCAGGTTGGTTCAGGCCAGTGTGCTGTCCGCGGACTCCATCCGGGTCAAACTGCTGGCGTACCTGGCCCGCGGTGACATCGCTGGCGCCATCGCGATGTACGAGGCCCATACGGGAAAAGCGGCACCCGCGTGGTTGATGGACCTGCAGGGGGCCTACAGCGTTGCGAATCAGGCCGCTGGCAAGTGCCAGCAGGTGGCCCGCATCATCCACACCGCGTTCAGCAAGCTGGGCCAGACGCCGCAATATGTGGCCATCAGGGCTCTAGGTAAGAAAGATTATATTGCCTTCGACATGACGAGCGGGAAGAGTCCTGGCATCACGTACAATGGCTATCATGTCATCGTCAAAATCGAGGACATGGTCTACGACGCCCATACAGGACCGGCTGGTATGAAATTGACGGAGTATCTGTCCCGGCTTCATGCCGAAATGGGTGTAACCTGGAAGGTCGTGTCCTCGCCATGAGTGGAGAAGATATTTCGACAGGCCAGTCTTCGTACCGGAATGTGTATCTGCTCGATTATTTGATGCGCATGCGGAGTGACATGGTGAAGGGACTGTTGGCCATGTATCTGGGGGACATCAATGCCATCCGGATGGTGGCGTTTACCGATGGCTACCGCGCCTGCCAGAGCGCCAACGGTGTGGAGGACGAGGAGTACGGTCTCTTCCACGACTGGCTCCGCGACGTGAAGCACGAGTTCCCCACGGAGGGCTGGGCAGCCAAGTACCTGCGCGACTGCGACGGCGACCACGAGCGCGCCATCCGCAAGTTCCTCGATTTCGTCGCCGAGTTCGTCGCCCTGCGCCAGCGTGAGGTGCAGGGCCGCTGAGTCACGGAACCGACGGAGGCTGGTAGGCCTCCGGGCCCCCGTCACCCCGGCAGGTAGTGCTGGATCATCTGCCGCCACACCGGCCAGTCGTGTGTCCCGCCCCACCAGATGGCCAGTTGGTTGGCGATGTCCTTGGACCACAGCAGCTTCGACAGCTTCTCGTTCGACGGGCGGCAGAAGTCGTGCTCGCCCACCGCGAGGATCATCTCCACCCGGCGCAGCGCCGCGAGCTGTCCCGGGTCCTTCACCCCTGGCAGCCACTGCATGCACGAGTGGTAGTACACGCTCTCGTCATGGTGGCCGTCGAGGAAGTCCTCCGTCTCGAACTTGCCTCCCATCGACAGCAGGCGCTGGAAGACGTGCGGGTTGCGCAGCCCGATGTTGTAGGTGTGGAAGCCTCCGAAGCTGCACCCGCCCAGTGTCAGCCGGCCTCCTGAGCTGCGCGACGTCAGCAGCGGTACCACCTCGTGCAGCAGGTACTGCTCGTACGCCGCGTGCCTCGCCACCCGCTCATGCGGATGGACGGACGTGTTGAACCAGCTCTCCTCGTCCACCGAGTCCGCGCACACCACGACGTAGCGCCCTGCCTTGATGCGATCCGAGAGCGCCCCGATAAGGCCGAAGTCCTCCGCCTGGAAGAAGCGTCCCTTGCTGGTGGGCAACAGCAACACCGGCTCTCCAGAGTGCCCGAAGAGCAGCAGCTCCATGTCCCGGCCCAGACGCTCGCTGTACCACTTGTGGTATTCGCGATTCATGCACCCACCTTAAACTCCCCGTGCGTGTGCCGCGAACATCTTCCCGTCACTCGGGACGGAGGTGTCGCGCGACAGTGAACAACACGAGGGCAGGGCGGCTCAGAAGCGCAGCGTGGGGCCGCCCAGGATGGAGTGCAGCGGCTTGGCGCACTCGCCGGTCTCGGGGGCGGTGCTCCCGTCCACCCGCACGTCGCACCACTGCCAGGCCGTGGAGACCGAGATGCCCAGGTGCTCCCCCAGCCACGTGTCCATGCCCAGGCGCACCGCCGTGCTCAGCCCGTCGTGCAGCATCCGCCGCGGCGCCCCGAAGTCATCCAACGTCAGCGGCGTGGAGCGGCTCTGCGCCACGCGCAGCCCCACCCACGGGTTCACCCCTCCGTCGCGCAGGAAGCGCAGGCGCACCTCCAGCCCCAGCGAGCGGTAGTCCAGTTGCAACTGCTGGCCCTGGAGGCTCGCGCCCCACGTCTCGACACCTTCGCCCACCACGCCGAGCGACAGCCCGAAGGGGGCCTCCACTCCCAGGTAGGCCTGGAGCGCGCCGCCCTTGGCTCGCACTCCGGAGATGTGATCGATGATGAGGCCGGTGCTGACTGAGCCGTACCCTCGCCACTCCCCCGCTGCCGATGTCCCCGCCCACAACAACCCCACCACCAGGCTTCCGAGACTCGCAACGCGTCGCATTGGGCGCGGAGCTTAGCCCAGACCCGCCCCGTCAGGTCCACCCACACAGTGTGTACGTCCTCCGGCGGAATGGCGGCGGCGGGTCGGGGTAGAGTCCGCCCCATGTCCCCCTCTTTTGATGCGGCTGCTTTCGCCGTGCGCGAGGCCCTCACCGACGCGGGCCGCGGCCTGGTGGAGCGTGAGGCCATGGTGGAGCTGGTGGCGCTGTGCGCCGTGGCCGGCGAGCACCTGCTCGTCATCGGCCCGCCCGGCACCGCCAAGAGCGAGGCCGTGCGACGCATCGCGCGAGCGCTCGGGGGCAGCTACTTCGAGTACCTCCTGGGTCGCTTCACCGAGCCCTCCGAAATCTTCGGCCCGGTGGACCTGCGCAAGCTGCGCGAGGGCCTCGTGGAGACGGAGACGGCCGGCATGCTGCCCGAGGCCGAGGTGGCCTTCCTCGACGAGGTGTTCCTCGGCTCCACCGCCATCCTCAACACGCTGCTGGGCCTGCTCAACGAGCGCGTCTTCCGGCGCGGCCACACCCGCATGCGCTGCCCCCTGCGCGTGTGCGTGGGCGCCTCCAACGCCCTGCCCGAGGACGAGTCCCTCGCCGCCTTCGCCGACCGCTTCCTCGCGCGCACCTTCGTGGAGCCCGTGCCCGACCCGCGGCTGGAGGAGCTGCTCGCCGGGGGCGCCTCGCTGTGGCGCTCGGAGGATGCACGCACCGCGTCATTGGAGGCGCTGGACGTGCTCGCCCAGGCCGCGCGCGAGGCGGACCTCGGGCCCGCGCGTCCCCACCTCGCCCACGCGCTGCGCACCCTGCGCGCCGCCGGCATCGGCCTGAGTGACCGGCGCATGGTGAAGGTGCAGCGCCTCGTGGCCGCCGCCGCCGCGCTCGCCGGGCGCCGCACCCCGAGCGTCGCCGACCTGTGGCCCCTCATCTACGCCGTGCCCACCAAGGAGGGACAGGCCCTCGCGCGCGACGTGCTGCGCGAGCTGCTGGCCCACTCGGAGAACCCGGCCCTGTCCGCCGCCGCCCTCGAGGCCAGTGCCGGGCCGCTCGCGCGGGCCAGCGCATCGCCCAGGCCGGCCGGGCCGTGCTCGCCGAGCGGCCCTCGGACGCGGACGCCGAGGCCCTCGCCTCCTGGCGGCTGAAGCTGGAGGGCGTGGCGCGCGAGATGGACGCGGGCTTCGCTCCCGAGGCCCTGCCCCCGGAGCTCCAGGCGGTGCGCGAGGAGTTGCGCGCGGCCCTGTCCGGGCTCCCCGGACCGAGGTGGCCTGACGTCGTCCGATGCTTCAGGGCAGCTCGCCCTTGCCCGCGAAGGCGCGCAGCCAGGCATGCTCGTCGCGGGCCCGGGGCTCGCGGGACTCTTCATGTAGCGAGGCCAGCGGCCAGCGCTTGAAGCCCGACGCGTTTCAGCGCCTCCTCCCACCTGCCCAGCTCCACCCACAGGTCGATGCTCGTCCACCCGCGTCGGGCTGTGCCCCGTCAGCTCGGAGCCGAACACCTGCAGCAGCAGCCCCCTGCTCCAGCTCCAGACGCGAGCGCTGCTCGCGCAGGCGCGCGCCCACCTCCCACAGCAGCCGCCCCATCCACCTCCGCTCGTCCTCGTTCAGGTGCGCCGCGCTGGCCCGGGCGCGCCGCTGCAGCTCCTTGCCCAGCGACACCCCCTGGGCCAGGTGGCCAGCAGGCAAGGCATGGTGGCCGGGCAGCAGCAGCAACCCTTCGAAACGCTCGCGCATCTCCCGGTAGAAGTGCTCGCTCGTGGGTTGCTTCCACTCGAGGGTGACGAGCGGCTCGAGTGCCTCCAGGTCGCGGCGCTGGAAGAGGGCCTTCGGGGGAGCGCTCCGCCAGGAAGGAGCGCAGAGAGTGGATTCCGTGCTTCATACACCGAGGAGTAGGCCCGTGCGGTTGCTGGTTCTCCTGGTCATGCTTCAGGCGGGGTGGTCGGATTCCGTCGAGGTGGCGGGAGAGTGCGGCCCCCGGGACCTGACCCCCGAGTGCTGTCTCAAGAAGAACCCCGGCCAGTGGGAGCGGTGCACCGGCTCGTCCGAGCTGGCTCGGGCCGTGGAGGAGGCGGAGGCCGCCGAAGCCCTGGGGCGTACCCCCTCCCTGGCGCTCAAGGTCACTGCCGTCGGCGTGGCGGGGGGCCTGGCGGTGCAGGCCGTGCAGATCGGTTCCGCCGAGCGCCGGGGCGTGGAGTTGGCGGCGGACCTGCTCACGAAGGTCGAGAAGGCCATCGTGCAGTGCGTCCGCCAGGCGGAGCAGCAGGTCAACGACCACCATTTCAACGGCAAGAGCCCGAGCCGGGAGCTCTGCCAGCAGGTCAAGGTGGGCGAACGGACGACGTGGGCCGCCTACCTGGGACTCTTCAAGCACGAGCAGGCCTGGCCGTGTCTACGCGAGGCGCTGAAAAAGCTGGTGCCGGGACGCTATCTGCTCCACCCCCGCTTCTACCTCAACCCGAGGACGGGAAAATGGGAGTACCTGAATGACAACGAGGTGAGTCAGATCGTGACGCAGGAGGGCTGGTCGGGTCTGAGGGGGACCATCGAGCCGGACATCGTCCTCCTGGATGAGAACGGCTTCGCCGTCCACGTGTACGATCTCAAGTTCCCGTGCCCGAAGACCCATGTCGCTCAGTGGGAGCCGTATGAGGAAGGGCGTTGGAAGGACTGGTCACAGGGAGACCTCTATAATGAAGCCCTTGGGGTGGAACCCAGGCTCGTCTCTCCACGGGAGGGCGTAGTCCCTGTTGAGTAGGGAAGGGTGCCCTTTATGCGCTATCCGAAGTTGCGGTACTACAACAAGCGCGGTTGGTTGTGTGGAAGCGATGTCCTGCTCATGTGCTTCTATATTCCACATCCCAACGAGCGGATCGCACCCTCCGTCATTCGTGCCGTGGAGTTCTTTCGGGAACGGATACGGCCCTACCGACTCGCCTGGAACGACACGGGTGACGGGCAAGCCGAGCCGCTCGATGACGCTTCCTGGGAAAGAACCCGCAAGAAGACTCTGGAAGCAGGGCCCGGCAGGAGCGGCTCCCTGAGATTGGAGGGCAAACCCCATAATGTGGATGGCCTCCTCGTGGACTACCGGGGGTTGTCCCCTGTTCCCCTCCCCTGGCCAGAGCGGAAGGACGACGTCTGCGTCCTATACCTGCGTCTGCCCACGCAGTACCTGCAAGAGCGGGGTCCGGAGCACGTCCGTGCATTCGCCCTCGAACTGGCGGCGGAGCTTCCCTTCTCCTCGGGGTATGTGGACTTCGTCTTTTGCTCGTCCAGGGGGGACGCGGTCGAGGCACTCAAGCTCATCCGTCCGCGCTACCAGGGAGTGCCGCTCGCCTCGAGCGGCGCCACCATGCACGTGGGTACCAGGGTGGATGGCGTGCACTGGATGAACTTCCTCGGGCAGCCGGTACTCGGCGAGCTCGGCGGTGTGTCCGGCCTGCGCGAGCGTCTGGCGCTCCCGGGCATTTCCCTCCAGGAGATGAGTGGAGACCGGGTGCTCATCACGCTCGGAGAGCGGTCGGAGGTGGGGGACGTGGAGGCGGGCCAGACGCTCCCCCTGCACCGCGCGCTCGCCCGGGTTCTCGAGCCCTACCTCTACCAACGCAAGGCGTTCTTCGGAAACACTGTTCCCGAGGAGCTGCTCCGTTGGGATCGCCGCTTCCTGGAGTGACGCGGGTGTCAGGCACCAGGTGAGGTAGGCTCCGCCTCGTGGTGAGCCCGTTGAGTCCAGAGCCGCGCTTCTCTCCTTCCTGGAGCCCTCGGGTCCAACCGCTTCCCGCGCTCGCGGTGGCGGGCGTGGGGCCTGTGGCGCTCGCGCTCGCGCGGCGGGTGCTGGCGGAGCAGGACGCGGCGCTCGCTCGCTGGAGCGGTGTGGCCGGGCACGGCGTGCTGGTGTTGCTGGGCGACTCGGAGTCGCTCCCGTGGGTGGATGGTGTCGTGTACCTCGGGCGTGACGCGGCGGCTCCCTCGCTGCTGCTTCCGTGCACGCTCGCCCCGGACGTGGCCCCCGCGCTGCTCGACCGCGCGCTCGTCGCCCGTGCTCGTGCGGGGACTCCGCTCGCCGTGCTGCCCCGCTCGGGACACCTCGTGCCCGTGGGCGCGGCGCGTCCCGTCTCCCGCGAGACGCTGGGCGCGTGGTTGGCGAAGCAGGAGGCCCCATGAGCGCCCTGCCCGAGGCGCTGCGCCCGTGGGCGACGGAGCTGTCCCTCTTCCCGGAGGACCTGGCGCTCAGCGTGGGGGCCCACGTGGCACGGCTGGCCGCGGCGATCGGCCCCATGCGCGCGCGGACCGAGACCGCGGGGGACGAACTCCATGGCTATGACGGTCTCACCCGGCGCGGCTCGCCCGAGCGGCTTCTGATGTCCGAGTGGTTGATGGCGATGGAGGCCCCCGACGAGTTCGTGCGCCGCGCGGCCTTCGGCGAGCAGGCCTTCCTCCGGCCCGCCTTCCGCCAGCCGCAGGGGGGCCGCCGCGCCGTGGCGCTCCTGGATGCCGGGCCGGACCAGTTGGGGGCTCCGCGCATCGCGCACCTCGCGCTGCTGGTGGTGCTCGCCCGGCGCGCCGAGGCGGCTGGAGCGGGCTTCGCCTGGGGTGTGCTCCAGTCCTCGCCCCAGAAGGGGCCCTTCACCACGGTGGACCCCGCCTCCATCGGCCAGTGGCTGAAGGCCGCCAGCGCCGAGCCACCCACGGATGAGCGGCTCGCCGACTGGCGCGAGGCGCTCCAACTGGGGCGCGGACCCGATGATGTGTGGTTGGTGGGAGGTTCGCGACTCTCGCGGCTCCCCGGTGTCGAGGGCCTGTCCCGCGTGGCCGTGGAGGAGGTGGTGGCTCCCGGTGCCCGGCAGCTCGCGGTGGAGGTGAAGCCCGCGTCGCGCCCGCCGCGCCAGGTGGTGCTGGAGTTGCCGCCCGCGCCCCAGTGCGTGCGGCTGTTGCGCGACCCCTTCGGCACCGCCGTCGCCGCTCCAGTGCTCGATACCGGCACCAGCGCCGTGCGCGCCATCCGCTTCTCCGCGGACGGGTTGCGGCTGCTGCTGGCATACGGAGATGGCAGCGTCGCGGCCCAGGCGCTCCCCCAGTCCCCGCGCGCCACCATCCCCAAGCCCAAGCGCTTCCTGACTCCGCGCGGGGAGTCGGTGGTGGCCATGGGCTGGCGCCGCAATGGCGGGCTGCTCGTGGTGACGCTGCACGAGCGCTCCCTGCGCGTGCATGGTGTGTTGAAGGGTGTTTCCAATAGTCGCGGGGTGTCCTTCTCGCTGCCCGAGGACGGGGCGCTCCGGCTTCCCCGCGCTGACGAGCCCCCGCTGCTGGCGGTGTCCCTGCTGGGACGCCGGGAGACTCCCCTCGTGCTGGATGCCGCGGGCGTGCTCCACACGCTCTCCTGGGATGCGCCTGGTCCGAGCGCCCGTCCCACCTGGCGGAGAGTGACCACGCTCGCCGAGCGCCGTGGCGCCCTCCTCCTCATGGGTCGGCTCTCCAGCGAGGAGGGCTCGCGCCAGCTGGGCATCTGGTGCCATTCGCCCTCGGAGTCGCAGGAGATCTGGAGTCAGATCCTCCTGAGGGAGGGCGATGGAGAAGTGTATTTCGGCCAGGTGAAGGACTCCTACGCGGAGTCGGGCCTCCCGCTCGCGTTGCGCCAGCAGCCCGGCCGATGGTGGGCGACGTGGGACTCGCGGGGGGAGAGCGGCACGGAGTTGTCCCTGCCCATGGGTATGCGCGTGGTGGGGTTGTGCTCCTGGCTCACGGCCTCGTCCTGGCCGGGACTGGGACTGGTCGCGCTCGGGCAGGATGAGCGCTCCTTCCACCTGGTGTCCGGGCGCGGCACCTCCGAGCTCCTGATGCAGGCTCCGGCCCGGGTCGTCACCGCCTGCGTCAGCAACGCCCTGCCCGTGGTGGCCTGGCTGACGGAGAAGGGCGAGGTGGGCGTGTGGAACTTCCAGTTCCGGGCCTTCGTGTTCCGCTCCACCCCGGGAGGAACGTCATGAGCGCCGCGCGACGTCCGGGGCCTCGTGCCCATGTCCACCGGGGCACCGTGGAGGCGGTGGCGCTCTGGTTCGACCCCGCGCTCCTGGGCGAGGCGGAGGCGCGCCGGCGGGTGCTGTCCGCGTGGAGTCCGGGAGCGGGCGTGTACGCGCTCGCCGGGGGCTTCCTGCTGCGACTGTCCTCCCCGCTCCGTGTGGCCAGTGCCGGGGCACCGGGGCTGCCCTTCACCCTGGAGGACGGCGTCCTCCTCTCCGCGCCGCTGTCTCCCTCCGAGCGCGAGCGTCTCGCCCCACCTCCGGGAGCCGCCGTGCTGGTGCGCGCGGGGACGGCAGAGGTGTTCCCACTCGATGCGTCCCGGCGGGTGGAGGTGTCGGCCTGGCTCGACGTGTCCGCCTGGGAGGTGCTGTCCGTGGAGGGCCTCGGCGCGCCGCCCCCGCCCGTGCAGGCGCTCACGCCCGTCGCCGCGCCCACGCGCGCCAGCTTCGGGCTCGGCGTCCCCGCGCCTGAGGCCGAGGCGATGCGGGCACGCATGGAGGGCCAGCCCGTGCCGGTGGAGGCCGTCCGCCGTCCGGGGCTGCTCGACCGGTTCCGCTCGTGGTGGCGCGGGGAGACTCCGAGGCCGAGCGCGACGACCGTGGACGCGGTGGCTCCGGCCTCGCTCCTCACCCGGTTGCGCTCCTGGTTGCGGGGCGGAGGCGGTTCCGCACCGCGGCCTCCCCGTGGCCCGGGGCTCCTCTCGCAGCTCGCCGAGTGGCTCGCCCGCTCCACGCCGCTGGGCCCGCTGCTGGGTCGGCGCAAGGCGGAGTACGTGCGGCGCCTCTTCGACATGTTCGACGAGGGCAACCTGCAGGAGGCCCTGCGCTACGCCATCCCGCTGAGCAAGGGCGGCATGTCGGAGCAGGCCCGGCTGGCGCTCGGGGTGCCCGGCCCTCGGGAGCAGCTCTCCATCCAGCCGCGCCAGGGTGGGGCGCCGAGCGTCTTCGGCGGGGGCGCGGCGGTGTTCGAGGCGTTGCGGGAGCGCTACCGAGCGGCCTTCCGGAAGCTGGAGCGCGAGGGCCGCATCGAGGAGGCGGCCTTCATCCTCGCCGAGCTGCTGCACGAGCAGCGAGGAGGCCGTCTCCTTCCTGGAGCGCCACGGCCGGTTGCGGCTGGCGGCGGAGCTGGCCGAGGGGCGCAAGCTGGCGCCGGGACTGGTGGTGCGGCAGTGGATGCTGGCGAAGGACGTGGCGCGAGCGGTGGACATCGCCCGGAGCACCGGCGCCTTCGCGGACGCGGTGCTGCGGTTGGAGCGCACGCACGCCGCCGAGTCACGCGTGCTGCGGCTCCTCTGGGGCGAGGTGCTCGCGCAGGCGGGGGACTACGGGCGCGCGGTGGAGGTGGTGTGGCCGATGGAGGACGCGCGTCGGCTCACGCTGGCGTGGCTCGAGCGGGGCGTGGAGATAGGAGGTGTCGGCGGGGCGCGGCTGCTGGCGCGCATGACAGTGACCTTCCCCGAGCGTTTCGACGCGGTGCGGGCACGGGCGCTCGCGCTGCTCGATGCGGATGACGCGGAGGGCGCCCCGGTACGCCAGGCCTTCGCTGGAGCACTGGCCCAGGAGGTGGAGGACAGGAAGGACTCGGAGGTGGGCAGGGCGCTCCTCCGGCCGGCGGTGCGCGCAGTGCTGCGGGACCAGGCGGCGGGCTACCTGCCCTCGAAGAGCAAGGACCTCGAGCGCCTCGTGCTCGCGACGGGAGACACGGCGCTGCGGGCGGACCTGCCCCCGTTGCCGCGGCAGCCCTCGCGGGTGGGCTTTCCGGCCGACGGGCCTCCAGCGTTGCACTCCTTCGACGCGGCGGAGGGCGGAGCGTGGGAGCTCCACGACGCGGTGCTCCTGCCTGGGGGGCGGCTGCTGGTGGCGCTCGGCGAGGCGGGGGCGAGGCTCCTCACGCCGGATGGCCGGTGCGTGGCGCACTTCGACGTGCCGGCCTTCTCGCTGGTGCTCTCGGTGCATGGAGACCGGGTGCTGGCGCTCGCGCCGCGCGGGACGCTGCTGCGCCTGTCCCGGCTGGACCTGACCCGGTGCCGGGCCGAGCCCTGGTGCGACGCGCGCGTCGATGCCTTCGCTCCGATGTACGACGGGAGCTGGTGGTTCATCGCCGCGGGGGACACGGTGATGGCGGTGGACGTGCTCGCCTCGGACGTGCGTGCGCTGTGGCGGGTGTCGCGGGTGGGCGAGCGGGTGCTGGCGGTGGCGGCGGGCCCGAACGAGCTGAGCTTCGTCACCGTCCAGCCGGGCGGAGAGCTCGAGCGCTGGAGCTACTCGCTGCCGGACCCCACGCTGCGCGCGCGCCAGACGCTGCCCGGCGGGAAGGAGGTTGCCCAGGTGATGCACCTCTCGCTGCGGCCGGATGGGGAGGTGGCGGCGAACGTCTTCCTCCCTCTCACCAGGGACACCGCGCTGCTGTGGCTGGGGCCGTTCTCCGGGCGTCCGACGCTGTCCTCTCCAGGCGACGCGCCGGGGCTGGTGCTCGGAGGGGCCTGGATGGCGTCGGTGTCCACGGACAGGGTTCAGCTCCTCGACCGCGCGACGGGCGGGACACGCGCGGTGTTCTCGTTCCCCAGCGAGCCCCGGGGCCAGGTCTCGGTGCGCTTCGTGAACGAGGAGCTGCTGCTCTTCGACAAGGCGGGCCGGTTGGCGCGGGTGGACCTGTTTCGAGGCGAGGTGCGGCGGGTGGCGCCGCGCTGACGCCCTAACCGCGCCGGGTGGCGGCCTCGAGGAAGGCCCTCAGCGCGTCCAGGTCCACTGGCTTGGGCATGGCGCCGCGGATGCCCTCGGGCAGGGGTTGGGCGTCCCCCGCGCCGGACACCACCACCACCGGCAGCGAGCACAGGATGGGATCCGCGCGCACGTGCCGCATCAACTCCCAGCCGCTCATCACCGGCATCATCAAGTCCAACAGCATCGCCGTCGGTAGGGGAGCGACCCGTAGCCGCTCGAGCGCCTCCACCCCATTGCCCGCTACGTCCACGTCGTAGCCAAGCGCTTCGATGAACTCAGCGAGCAACTCCCGGCTGTCCGCATGGTCCTCCACCACCAGGACGCGGTTTGGCCCTTTGCTCATGTCCTCCCGACCTTCTTTCCGAGGTGCGCCATAGCACGAAGGGCAGCCGTTACGGGAAAGACACGCCTGAGGGTTGGCTCTTGGACCCTGGACATGGATCGGGACCCTCCAGGAAGGGGTTCGGAGTGCCATCCCGGGGGGTTGGCGCCTTGATCTTCTGGCAGGGGACATCCTGGGTACTCCGGGAAGGCGAGAACCAGGTCCCATGTCACGAGCAGGACGTGAATGGTCATCCCGTCACCTATTGGCTCTGGCGCGGAGGACGACCTCATGAGTTCGGTTCACCTCTGAGGGGTGAGGCTCCTCGGCCGATGGGGTGGGGCACACCAACCCCCGCGTCCGCCGAGCACTATTAGGGTCCCAGGTTTTCCCGACTACCCGTCCTGTCCTGTCGCCGGGTCCCCCTCAGGCTCTAAGCAGGTGGCCTGATGGGTCACTGCTCGACCGAGTGCTGAGAGTCACCATGGGACAACCGTCGACCGGCAAGCTGGCAGCGAACGTGGGGGAGATGGCGCGCCAGGCGCGGCTGCGCTCGGGGCTGACCCAGGCGGACGTGGCCGAGCGGGTGGGGCTGGCGACGGAGGTGTACGGGCGGTTGGAGCGGGGGCGGATGCTGCCCAGCGTCCCGTCGTTGCGGCGGCTGTGCATCGCGCTGCGGATGCCCTCGGACACCTTCCTGGGACTCAACACGGGTGAGGTGGCCACCTGGGCGGCCGAGTCGTCCCCGCCCGAGTACGAGGAGTCCGCCGAGCTGCGCCGCCTCATGCGCAACCTGCGCAAGCTGGACGCCTCGCAGCTCAAGCTGATCGGCCTGGTGGCCGCGGCGCTGCAGAAGCGCTAGCGGACAGGCGGGCCCCCGTGTGTCTACTGGGGCTTGTCTTCCCACCCGGGGGACTGGCGTCATGGGCTCCTTCACCTGTAGGGACGGGTGCACATGGCGAACGCGCAGCGGCGGATGAACCGATGGTGGGGACCTCGTGTGGCCCTGGGTCTGGTGCTGGTCGCACTGCTTCCCCTCGCGGCGGCTCGCGCACAGACGCCCACCACGCCCCCCGGTCTCCAGAACCTCCCCGACGCTCCGCGCGCCGACGCGGGCCTGGTGCGGGCGGAGCTGGACGTGCAGCGCACCGATGGGGGCTTCGCCCTGGAGGGAGCGGGGAGTCAGGACGCGGGCACGCCCCGGCCCCGCTTCGAGCCGCCCGCGCTGGTGGTGGACTCGCCGGCGCGCTACCCCGAGGGCCTCGTCGCCCAGCCGGTGGCGGGCACGGTGCAGCTGGAGCTGCTGGTGGACGAGCGGGCGAGGTGGCCGAGGCCGCGCGTGCTGCAGCGCGCTGCACCCGCTGCTGGACGAGGCCGCGCTGCACGCCGCGCACGGGCCTGCGCTTCTCCCCGGCGACGGTGGACGGCCAGCCCGCGCCGGTGCGGCTCCACTTCGAGTACCGCTTCGAGGCGCCCGCAGCCGCGTCGCTCCCGGCACGCACCCTGAGGGCGCCGAGGCGCCGCGCCGGTGAGCCTGCGCGGGCTGGTGCGCGCCAAGGGCAACCGCCGCCCGCTGCCGGGCGCGACGCTGGTCTCGGCAGCCGTGCTCGAAGGAGCGCGCCGCGTGGAGACGGGCGCGGACGGTCGCTTCGAGGCGCGCCTGCCGCCCGGGCAAGCAGTGGCGTGCGCGGTCACGGCGCCCGGCCACCAGCCCGGCGCGCCTTCGCGAGGAGGTGCGCGCGGGCGAGGTCGCTCGAGGTGGTGTACGCGCTGGAGCCGCTGGTGGTGAACCCCTACGAGACGGTGGTGCGCGGCGGAGCGCGACGCGCACCGAGGTGTCCCGCGTCACGCTGCACGACGCAGGAGCTGCGCGAGGTGCCCGGCACCATGGGCGACCCCTTCCGCGTGGTGATGCTGATGCCCGGGCGTGGGCAGCATGCTCTCCGGCGTCGCCTACCCGGTGGTGCGCGGCAGCCAGCCCGCCGCCACCGGCTACTTCCTCGACGGCATCCGCGTCCCCATCCTCTTCCACCTCTTCCTCGGGCCCGGCGGTCGTCCACCCGGACTTCATCGACACCATCGACTTCTTCCCGGGCAACGCGCCCGCCGCAGTACGGGCGGCTGATGGGCGGCGCCATCGAGGGCAGGCTGACGCCGCCCGCGCGACGACCGCGTGCACGGCAGCGCCTACGCGGACCTCATCAACGCGGGCCTCTTCGTCGAGTACCCCTTCAAGTCCACCGGCACCAACGTCTCGCGTGGCGGGCCGCGTCTCAGCTACACGCCGTGGCTGGTCGCGCTCGCGGCCACGCGCTGCAGGGCCCGCCGCCACCCGGGTCAGACAGACTCGAAGCTGGTGCTGGACTTCTACGACTACCAGGCGCGCGTGGAGCAGCAGCGTGGGCGCCGGGGCGGCTGCGCCTCTTCGCCTTCGGCTCCTCGGACGCGGTGGGCCTGGAGGCGCACGACGCGCTGAGGCGACACCGCGCTGCAGACGGTGCTCTTCCACCGGCGTGGACCTGCGCCACCGCCACGCCCGTGGGCCGCGGCGAGCTGGAGGTGGGCGCCACCTGGGGTCTGGACCGCTTCGGCATCGACAACGTGAGCCCCGTGAAGCGGCGGCCCGGCGACATCATGGGCTCGCTCTTCGCCATCGACCAGACACCACGCGCGCGCGCTGGGCTACACGCGCCCGCTGCGGCGAGGGCGCTCACCCTGCGCAGCGGCGCGGACGTGGAGCACCGGCGCGCGCGTGGTGTGCCTGGACACGCTGCGTACCCGCCCGCCGGAGGGCGGCGAGCCACGAGCGCGTGCACCGAGGAGCAGCCGCAGGCGCTCGCCACCTTCAGCGGGCGGTGGGCGGAGCTGCTGTGGGAGACCGACTCGCGCGCTGGACGCTGATCCCGGGCTGCGCCTGGACAACTACCACCTGGCCGGCGGCACCAACGACTTCGTCGTGGAGCCGCGCCTCACCGTGCGCCGGCGCGAGCGAGCAGCTGACGCTGAAGGGCGGAGTGGGCCTCTACCACCAGACGCCCACCACGCTCATCAGCCTGCCCATGGTGGACCTCGCCGGCGCTGCCGACCAGGGGCTGCAGCGCGCGCTGCAGCTGCCGCGGGCGTGGAGTACAAGGGCCTGGCGGCGCTTCGCACGTGAGCGTGGAGGGCTACGTGAACCCGATGCTGCGCACCGTGGAGCTGACGCCCTTCGGCGACGAGCAGTCGCCGCCCGTCTTCGAGCCGACCTGGATCCTGACACGGGGAGCCTCATCCCGTGGGCGACCGGGCGGTCGCCGCGTCGTGAGGACGATGGCGCAGCAGGACAACCCCTGCCGGATCTGGACCTGGGGGACCTGAGCAGCACGGGCTCGTCGTACGGCGTGGAGCTGATGCTGCGCCACCCGCTGGGCGACAACTGGTTCGGCTGGCTGTCAGCTACTCGCTCAGCGCAGCACGCGCGTCACCTGAAGTTCAACCGCTACGACGAGCACGGCATGGTCGTGGGCGAGGCCGAGGCGGACCTGCCCTACGTCTTCGACCAGACGCACATCCTCAACCTGGTGCTCAGCTACAAGTTCGCCAACAACGTCACCCTGGGCGGAGTGCTGCACTTCAACAGCGGCCGTCCGGAGTCGGGCAACCTCACCAGCGCACGCAGGTGGTGGGCTCGGACCTCGACGGCCGGCCCCAGTGGGTGCCGTTGGATCGGACCAGGTCGACCGGCTGCCGCCCTTCTTCCGCTTCGACCTGCGGGTGTCCAAGGCGTGGGTCTACGAGACCTTCTCGCTCGAGGCGCTACCTGGACATGCTCAACGTGACCATCAGCCAGGAGGTGGTCGCCTTCGACTACACCGGCGGGTACGGATCGCCGATGACGAAGGAGCCGACGGGCCTGCCCATCGCGCTGCCCATCATCGGTCTCAAGGGGCGGTACTGAGGCGCGGAGCCCGCGTCAGGGCTCCTCACTCATTCACGAACCATTCCACCGGGATGCCCAGTGCCGCGAGGAGCCGCACGGGCGAGCGCTCGCCCTTGATTTCGCTGACCTCCGGCACCCATGGATTTGGACGGAACGGTCGCGTGAATTGCTCAATGCCCTCTGCCCCCCGCATCACCGTGAGGAAGAAGATGTCAAGGCTCGGCGATGCGGTCACTGCATACACAGTCGCATGCGGAAACCGTTCCGAGAGATCAATGTGGGCGAAATTCATGCCGCCTGTTCCGCCGGCGAAGGAGCCCTCGCGGCGTGTCCTCGATGAGGTAGCGCCCCGGAGGGAGTGGTTCGCCATGCACTTCTTCTATCGCGCGACGCGCCTCCTCTGCCTGGAGTCCTTCTATCAACGCGACAGTTCGCAGCGGCTTCCTCGCGGCTCTGTCCGGAGGCTCCTCGCTTCCTGGCAGCGGACAGCCGAGAGACTCCGCCAGGGCTTCCGGATCCACCTCCTTGACCTCTAGTGCACCCTTCCGCCACGACATGACGGCCCACGGGTCGTTGGCAACCTCAATCGAGTACACGGGCTCATCGCATTCGAGCGACAATTCCTCGGCGATTTGCATCTCGGCGCCCACGTCCATGGGGTCCGTCCCCACGATGGCATGGTAGCGGCCACTGCCCGGGATGACCTCGAACGGCGGCTCTAGTCCGTCCTCTTCGTCCGCCTCCGTCATCACGATGGCACGGGCGCGGCTCTCCAGCCGTGCGGGCTCGCCTGGGGTCAGGACCGCCCAGATGATATTGGGGTTCATGGCACACCTCCGGATAGCTCCTCTGGCAGATTCAGCGCCGCGCGCAACTGCTTCGTCTTCTCCAGAATCTTCGCCTCCTCTATTTGTATGAGCAGCGTGTCTGGTGCGTTCTCCTCTAGGAAGCTGATCAGCTTGAACCTGGTCGGCCCGCTCAGTTTGTCTGTACTGACGAGGAACGCTGACCCTCGAGGAGCCTTCGCCGCGTCCGCGAGTTGGTCGAGCAGGCGCTGGAGTTGCTTTACTAGCTCCTCTTGCTCTTCGTCGAGCTTGTTGGTGCCCTGTTTGGCCCTCCAGGCGTCGAGCGCCTTGCGCCATCTGTTTTCGTTCCAGCCCTTTACTTCCACCCCATGCCGAAGCCTCGAGCCATCCATCGAAGTCAACTCGTGGTCGATGATGCGCCCGCCTTCCAATTTCACCTGCCGTCCGGTCATCCGGAAGCCCGGGAAGAGCTTCCGCGCATTGCGCTCCGTCAACATCTCCCCCGCGATTCCTCGGAGTTGCTCACGCGCCCGCCGTTGCTGCGTCCAATTCCCCGGCTCCGCCGCCGCGCCCCGGAACAGCCTCCAAGGCGTCCTCTTGTCCCTGGCCATGAAGTTGAGGTCCTCCAGGGTCAGTCCGGTCGAGCGCAGCCAGCCCAGGTCGACGCGGCCCTCGCACGCTTTCCTCGCCAGCGTGCCCACGGCCTCGGCGTCCAGCTCCGGGTGCCTGACGAGCCACTCGGCCTCCTTCAGGAAGGCAAGCGGGTCCGCCAGGCTCGGTGCCCCTGAACGCCTCAGCAACTCGGCCAGCGCCGGCTTCGCTGCACTGCGGGCGGAGGCGCGCAGTGATTCCACCGCGGCGAGGTACGCCTGGGCCTTGTCCGCCGGCAGGGCCGCCGCGCGTCGCGCCACCGCACTGTAGGCGCGCGCCAGCTCCTGGCTCTCCGCCGCCAGCAGCTTCAGCGCATCCAGCGTCCTCCCTGCCTCCTGGGCCGCGAGCCCCGCGCCGCGAATGCCACCGAGGGCCCGTGCGGCGGCCAGCTCCCCCCGTATGGCGAAGAAGGCCTGCTTGAAGGCCTCGGCCCCGCCAGAAAGGGAAAACCGCAGTCCGTCCGGTGTCGCGACGGCCTTGCCCTCGGCGAGCATCCGCTCCACCGTCTTCGCCAGGGCCTGCGCCAGCTCCACGGACTCGCGCAGTCCGGCCGAGGCCCGGGCGCCAGATTGGCTCAACACCCGTCCTCCCCGGTGCGCCAGCTCGCGCCATATACCCGAGGTGGCCAGCTTGGAGATGTCCCTTCCGGCCAGCGCGAGCATGGCCACGTCATGCACCGCGAGGAAGGCCCGTCCCTCCGGCGTCCGCGACAGCTCGTCGCGCCAGGTGTCCACCACCGCCAGGGTCGTCACCAGGGACATGCGGCCGATGAACTGGCGCACCGCCGCCCGCCGCGCTCCCGCCACCGCGCCCTCTTGCGCGCCGGTGGCCGCCACCCCCGACAGCAGTGGCGCCCGCGCCAATGCCGACACGGCGCCGTAGTACATGTGCAGCTCACCGATGCGGCCCAGCGCCGTCCAGAGGAGCGGTGTGTCCGGCAGGGAGGCGAGCAGGGCCAGCTCCATGGCCGTCATCAGGTGCGTGCGCGGCTGTGGCCCGTGGACTTCCACACGCACCCACTCGAGCGGGTGCAGGGCGCGGCTGCGTGGCCCTCCCTCCGAGTCGGGTGGCGCCGCGAGGGGCTCGAAGTCGAAAGCGCCCACCGCGGACGCATCCCCGAAGAGCCGCGAGGCGAGCTCCTCCCGCGAGGCATGGCCAGGAACCCAGAGCGACTCGGGCCACTCCGGGTCCACCTGGACGGGGAAAGGGGTCTCCTGGAGGGAGAGGAAGGCCAGCGTGTCGGCCTCGTCCTCCGGTGTGTCCTCCAGCTCGGGCTCGGACAGCTCCTCCTCTAGCCACTCTGGCGGGAGGTCCTGCTCCAGGAGTGGGAGCATCCAGGTGCGCACCAGGGCGGGCTTGCCCGCGTGCTTCCAGTCCCATTCATAGGTGAGGGTGAGCAGCTCTCCGGCGCCAACTCCCGCCGGGACGTGTACCTCCACCTCCTCCCGGCCTGGCTCGCGGTTGACCGCCCGAGGCATGGCCGTGGGCGGGTAGGCCACGAGCGGCTCTATCCGCAGCCGCTGGTCCTCGCCCCAGCCCAGCGCGCCCGCGGCGATGACCTCAACGCCTGCCTTCACTACCAGGCGCCCTGGGTCCACCACCCTTAGGGAGAGCACGCCCTCCTCCCGCCAGACTTCCAGGCGGGGGCTGTGTGCTTCCTCTCGCGGACGCGCTTCCACCGAGAGCGTCACCTTCGCTCGCCTCGGCTCGCCGCCGGCCGCGCTCAAGCTGGCCACGAGGCCGCTCGCGACCAGGAGGGCCTGGAGGTTTCTCACAGGCACTGGCCGTGCCGCTTCTCGTGTCACCGCGTCTGACCCCACCTCAGAACTGCGGTGCTTCTCCATGTGTCGTGCCTTTCCCCCGATGGGAAGCGACCCTGAATGATAGGCCAGGAGTCTCCCTACTGTTCTCCTCGGCAGGTCATGACTGACACCCCCAGGTCATGGCATACTCGCCGTTCGCACCTGCATCTCCGGGCCCCTGAGCCTTCCCGGAGCTGGAGGCGCTCCGGGGGGGGCAGCATGGCTTCATTGTGGATTCCAGAGCCCGAACTCGCATGGAGACTCCATGCCGAGTGTCCGGCCCCATGCGTCCTGTTCCAGTCCGTCCGGGATGAAGCCGGCACGCTGCTCGACTTCCAGTGGGGGGTCCTCAACCCGGCGGCCGAGGTGCTCGTGCGCGACCTGGGCCTGGAGCGCTCGCTGTCCTCGTGGGCCACGGTGGTGGAGGGCCTGCCGGCGCGGATGGCGCTGGGCCAGGTGGTGGAGGAGGGCCAACCCCTCTCCTTCGAGCTGGGCTGCCGCCCGGGGGGCACTGAGCGCTGGTTCCGGGCGCAGGCGATGAAGCAGGGCGATGGCTTCTCACTGTGGCTCTTCGACATCACCGGGGTCCACGCGACGCGGCGCTCGCTGCACGAGGCGCTGGAGCGGGAGCAGGCCCTGCGGGCCCGTGAGGAGCACCTGCGGTTGGCGCTGGAGACGGCGGGGATGGTGACGTGGGAGTGGGCGGAGGCGCGGCGCACCGTCACCTGGTCCCCCAACGTGGACCTCTTCTTCGGCCAGCCACCGGGGGGGACGGGGGACTCGCTGGCGAGCTTCCTGGCCTGCGTCCACCCGAATGACCGGACGCGGGTGTCCGAGGCCATCGCGCAGGGGCTGCTCGCGCGGGGCCCCTACTCCTTCCTGTTCCGCGGACTGTGGGCGGACGGCTCGGTGCGCTGCTACGAGGCGGTGGGGCGGACCTTCCACGAGAGCGACCGGCCCTCGCGGCTGCTGGGCGTGGTGATGGACTGCACCGAGCGCGAGCGGGCGCAGGCGGCGCTGCGCGAGGCCGAGGAGCGCTATCGGCTGGCGACCTGGGCCACCAATGACGTGCTCTGGGACTGGAGCCCCATCACCGACCACATCCACTGGGGCGAGGCGAGCCTCTCCCTGTTCGGCTACCCGCCCGAGGAGATGGGTGACCTCACCTGGTGGACGGAGCAGCTCCATCCCGAGGATCGGCGGAGGGTGCTGGAGGGGCTGAATCAGGTGGTGGAGTCGGACGGAGACTCGTGGTCGGCCGAGTACCGCTTCCTGCGCAAGGACGGCACGTATGCCCATGTGCTGGACCGGGGGCTGGTGGCTCGCGACGCCCAGGGACGCGCGACGCGGATGATCGGCTCGATGATGGACATCACCGAGCGCAAGCGCACGTTGGAGCGGATGGAGGAGGAGGCGCAGTTCCGCGAGCGCTTCATCGGCATCCTCGGGCATGACCTGCGCAACCCGCTCAATGCCATCTCGCTGTCGGCGCGGGCGCTGCGGCGGCGCGGGCGGCCCCGCGGCGCAGCAGCTGGCGCAGCGCATCGAGGCGTGCGCGGCGCGCATGGGGAACATGATCTCCGACATCCTCGACCTGACGCGGGCGCGGCTGTCCGGGGGGATTCCGCTGGACCTGAAGACCGTGCGTGCTGCACCGGGTGTGCCAGCAGGTGGTGGAGGAGCTGTCGGCGGTGTACCCGGGGCGCCGCATCACCTTCGAGCTGGAGGGCGAGGGCGAGGGCGTGTGGGACCCGGACCGGTTGGCCAGGTCGTGAGCAACCTGGTGGGCAACGCGCTGGAGCACGGCTCGCCGGACGGCACCGACCGCGTCGCCGTGCGCTGCAGCGAGCGCGGAGCGGGCAGGTGCTGGAGATCCACAACCGAGGGCCGCCCATCCCCAGCGAGCTGCTGGCCACGCTGTTCGACCCCTTCCGTCAGGTGTCGAGGCGGCAGTGACCGGCTGCAGTGGGCTCGGGCTGGGGTTGTTCGTCGTGCGCGAGCTCGTCGAGCGCGCACGGAGGGCAGCGTGGAGGTGCGCTCCACGGAGGCGGAGGGCACCACGTTCACGGTGCGTCCTGCCGAGGGATGCGCGCCGGCTCTGTCCGTGGCGAGATGTCGGGGACAGGCCCACTCCGCCTGAGCTCACCGCGGCGCCACGCAGCGGTCTCGCCGTGCCGCAGGGTGAAGAAGGCCACCTCCGGGTAGGTGCCGCGCCGCA
This sequence comes from uncultured delta proteobacterium, assembly GCA_963771175.1. GTDB lineage: Bacteria > Myxococcota > Myxococcia > Myxococcales > Myxococcaceae > Archangium. The sequence continues at coordinate 22,558 of CAVYSY010000008.1, read as the reverse complement.
GGTACGGCCCGCCGAAGCCGAAGCCCAGCCCCCTGTTCACGTAGAGCTGGTTGCCGCGCACGTGGTAGTGGCCGCGGATGTAGGGCTGGCCCGCGCGCCGGAAGATGGCCTCGGTGAGGCCGCGCACCACGAACTGGCCGCCGTGCGTGTGCCCGCGAGAACTGCACCAGGTTGCCGTCCGGCGGCAGCTTCTCGATGGTGGGCGGCGCGTGCGTGAGCACCAGCCGCGTGCCCGAGTCGCGGCGCGCCGCGGAAGGTCGCTCTCCACGTCGTCGCGGCCCGTGCGCCCGTCGTCGATGCCCAGGACGGTGCGCCGGCGCCCCGCGCACGTGCACCACCCGGTGCTCGTTCTGCAGCACCGTGTAGCCCAGGCGCTCGAAGCCGCGGCGCAGGTGGTGCGCGTCCACCCAGTGGTCATGGTTGCCCAGCACCACGAACACCGGGCCGCTGAAGCCGCGTCAGCAGCTCGAGGCACGCGCGGCAGCGGCTTGGGGCTGTGGGTGACGTAGTCGCCGGTGAGGAAGACGAGGTCCGGGCTGCGCGCGTTGACCTCGTCCACCGCGCGGCGGATGCGCACCGCCGAGGTCGCCTGGCCGACGTGGATGTCCGACAGCTGCGCGATGCGCAGCCCGTCGTGCTCCCGGGTGCAGCCCCGGCACGTGCAGCTCGTTCTCCGAGAGGGTGAAGTGGTCGCGCCTGCGCAGCCGCTCGTCCGGACGCAGCGGATCCGGCGTGTGCGCCCTCAGCTCGTTCCGCATCATCTGGTTCCGGTGCTGTCCGGGGCTGGGAACGGAGATGGCTTCCACTGCCTGGGCGGCGGAGCGGCGACGGGCGAGTCTCAGGCGCATGCTTTTCCTTCCGTCAGGGGACGGCTCTCATTGTAGCGGACACGGGCCCCGGAGGACGAGGGTGGGCGGTAGCGCATGCCTGCCCGGTCTCCTGCCGGTGTCAGCGGGCGGAAGGTAAAGTCCGACACGCCCCCCAAAATTCCGGGCCGTCGGCATGAAGCCCGGCGGCCCGGTGACGGGACGACCCTGCTGGTGGCCGCCTGGGGCCTAGTGGCCACGCAGGACGGTGAGTCCCTTGTTCGTGAGCACGTAGAGCATTGTCGGCTTCACCGTGGGATCATAGAGGAGCTGCTCCACCTGGCCGCCATCCACGCCGCCCACGCGCGAGAGCTGCTTCTTCTCATTCAGCCGCCAGAGGCCGGAGCCGCTGGTGCCGATGAAGAGCGAGCCATCGTCCGTGGCCGCCAGCGAGGTGAGCGCATCCGTGGGCAGCCCGGCCACCTTGGCGCCCTTGGCCTCGGAGCGGCGCAGGATGGTCATCTGCCACAGCCCGAAGTCCTTGCTGGCCAGGTAGTAGCGGCCGTCCGGGGTCTGCTGGATGCCGCGCCAGAAGTCCTTGTCCGGCAGGCTGTTGACCTCGGGGAGGTGGGCGTTGAGCTTCTCCGGGTTGAGCGTCTCGTCGACCCGGTCCCACTCCACCAGGTTCGGCGACGGCGTCACCACGCCCACCATCCAGTCGTTGCCGATGAGTACGTCGCCACTCGGCGAGATGCCCAGCGCGTACGTGTAGCCGGCCTTCTGCGTCTTGCCGTTGCCGTTCGGCTTGGGCTCGAACCACACCGGGTGCCGGTGGCTGTTGTAGACGAGCCCCTTGATGCGCGTCACGCCGTGGTTGGTGCCGATGTAGATTTCGCCCTTGTCCCGGCCGCGCATCACCTTCACGCAGCTCAGCACCGAGCGGTCCTCGTCGAAGTGGTGGTCGTTGGTGTTGCGGATGCCGATGTCCTGCGGCCCGTTGGGCGTGGCCGAGCGCCGCAGGTGCTCCTCCAGCACCACGCGGCCGTCCGGCTCCAGCCGCACCACGTCCAGGTCCCCCTTCTGGTACTCCAGGTAGCGGACCGGGTCGTAGCGGCTCGCGTCCGTGGAGTGGTAGCCGTCGTCGATGTGGCGACCATCCGGGCTGTAGATGAAGGCGGGGCTCAGCTCGTCGGTGGAGTAGCCCACGTAGGCGCGGCCCTCGCTGCCACCGCAGATGACGGTGGAGCCATCGGCCAGCTTGTCCTCGCCGAAGCCCGGAGCCGCCTGGCCCACGCCGGCCGTCCAGTGGGGCGCGGTGTCCCCGGGGCGCAGCACGCCGATGCGGTCACCGTCCAGCAGCCAGATGTTGTACGCGTCGTCCACGGCCACCGCGCGCACGCGGCCGAGCCCGTAGCGCCGCGAGTAGTTCACCAGCTGCTCGTTCGGCCATGGCCCCTGCGTCACCTCCGGCTCCGTGCCACCATCGCCGGTGCCGCCGTCCGTGTTGCCTGGATTCGAGCCCCCGTCCGTGTTGCCCGGATTCGAGCCGCCGTCCGGGTTGCCCGCGTCGGGCGGGGTGCCGGCGTCCGGCTGTTCCTTGTCCGTTGGCGACGGCTCCTGCGCGGACGGGTTGTCGTCCACCAGCGGTGACGGCTCGTCCGTCGTCCCGCATCCCCACGCCACCATTGCTCCCACCGCCCACGCCCCCAACAGTCCGCGCATCGCCTTCCCGCCTCCTCGGGCCATCTCGAAACACCCGGGATGGAGCAAGCCGCGTACCGGAAGGGCGGCGGTGACACGCGGTGGAACGGGCGGGGCGCGTGCGGCGCCAGGGAGGGAAGCGGAGTGCCCCGCGTGTTCCCGCGGCTCGCCGGGCCAGGGCGGAATGCAACCGGGCCCGTTCCCCGGCGAGGGAAACGGGCCCGATGCTTCGTCAGCGACGGAGTGTCACGCTTTTCCGCGGGGGGAGCCGGTGGGGTGCCCGGGTTTCCCTGGGTGCCCCGCCGAGTACCCTTCTCGTTGCTCTACTTGGCGCCGCCCTTGGGGCTCTTGGCGTTGAGCTCCACCGCGACGATCTCCTCACCCTCGAGCTGGAACCGGGCGCGCACCTCCGCTCCCTCGGGGATGGCGCCCACCTCCACCGTCTTGCCGTCCAGCTTCACCTGGGTCTCCTTGCGCACGTCCAGGTCCGCGTCCGGCAGGCCCTGTCGAGCGAGGGTGATGCCGTCGTAAGCGGCTCCCTTCAAGGTGCCGTTCATGGTGAAGGCCTTCTCCTTCTTGAAGGTGCCTTCCTGCGAGCTCTCCAGGCCCACTGCCTTCGTGGCGGCATGGCCCACATCGGTGGCGTCGACGCCCGTGCTGATTCGACGGCCCTCGTTGCGCTTCTGCTCCTCCTGGGCCTGGGTGTTCTGCTCAGCCTGCTGCGCCAGCGCGGCGGTGCCCAGGGTGAGGACCAGTGCGGCTACAAGCTTCTTCATGATGACCCCTCCGTGTCGTCCATGGTCGGATGACCTGCCGGACAACGGTGGGGAGCGGAGGGAGTGGCGCCAACCCTGCAACGGAGGGGCCGAGGGGTGCCGTCTGGAGGGCAGGCGGGAAGGCGGGGGCTCTAGCCGCAGCGGTCACACAGGCCGCGAAGCTGGATGTCCACCGAGCGGGCGGTCACCGCCTTGGGGGCACCCTTGGCGGAGGTGAGGCGGACGGACGTCGGAGGGCAGGCAGGCGACCGTGCCGCAGTCGGTGCAGGTGAAGTGCGGGTGCGAGCCCTGGTGCGACTTCTCCTCGCGCTTGAGCTCGAAGCGCCACACATGGTCGCCCAGGTCCGCGCGCACCACCAGGCCGGCCTCGGTCAGGTCCGTGAGGTTGCGGTAGATGGTGACCCGGTCATAGCCCTCGTTGCCGAGGGACTCCACCAGGTCCGCGTGGCTCAGTGGCGCGGAGGCGGACTCCAACTCCCGCAGCACCGCCACCCGGGGGGCGGTGCTTCGCAGTCCGAAGGCGCGGAGGCGTTCCTGGTACTCGACGAGCTTGGGCTGGGGGGCGGTCTTCCTGGCAGCCATCGTTGTATTGCGCAATAACCCAAGTCCCGAAAAGTTGCACCTGACTTGCTCACTTGGAGGGGCTCCCATCATTGCCTTGACACCTGGCGCCCGGCCGGGCGAGCCGATTTCCATTGGGGGGGAAATGTTATGCGGGGGCTCGACGGCGAGTGCTCGAAACGCTCTAATTCCCCGTGAGTCCGTTCTGGCGGGCTCCGCGTTGGAAGATCATGAAGGTCATGACGATTCCGACGAAACTTTTGGTGTTCCGGTGTCGAAAACCAAAATGAGTTCAGTGCTCCGGGGGGGCCTTCACAGAGGGGTGGGGCCCACCGGGGAGACCTCGCGTCTCCAGCAGAGCACTTTCGATCAACGGAGGCAGTGACATGTCGATCAATGGTTTGGGTGGTGCGAATTTCCACACGATGAAGGGCATGGAGGCCCTGCAGCGGCCCATCGAGAAGAACGTTGCCCAGATGGTGCAGGCCACGGTCACCGCGGTGGTGGGCCATGCGGTGCTGAGCGCCTTCGAGCAGGCCTTCAAGCAGCTCGGCGACCAGCTCGGCTCCATCCTCGGTGGTCACACGCCCCAGTGCCAGCCGCCCAACCCCATCGACTCGGCGCCCCCGGCGGGCAGCCTGTCCGTGGGCAAGGACGGCGTCATCACCACCCCGGGCGGCTATAAGCTCGAGGCCACCAAGCAGTTCGAGTGGACCATCACCGCTCCGGACGGCAAGAAGTCCACCCGCATCTGGGGTGACCCGCACGTGGAGGAGAGCGACGGCACCAAGTGGGACTTCAAGCGCGACTCCACCTTCGTGCTGCCCGACGGCACCCGCATCAACTGCGACACCACGCCCTGGTCCGGCAACCCCAACATGACGGTGACCAAGGGGCTGGAGATCATCGCCGGCAACGAGCGCGTGCAGGTGACGGACATCGACAAGGGCAAGGGCAAGCCCGGCGCGGTCACCCAGGACGGCTTCGCGCACGTCAACAGCTTCGGCAAGAATGACGCCTTCGTGCTGGGCGGTGACGGCGACGACTGGACCTTCCAGGGCAAGGAGATCGTCGGCAGCAACAACGGCGGCGAGTCCTTCAAGCTGGGCAACGACATGAAGCCGCTGGTGGACACCACCAAGAAGTTCGGTGGCCCCGAGCAGTGGGCGAGCCAGATCGTCGATCAGCTCTTCAAGCAGATCGAGGACATGTTCAAGCAGCCCAAGCAGCTTCCCCCGCCCTTCGTGCCCCCGTTCATGGGTGGCAGCCCCCGTCCGGGCCAGACCAACCAGCTCCCGCGCTTCCCCGGCTGCTGGAACCCGGGCGACTACAAGACGGGCATGGACAACACGTTCAAGGACCTGGGCCGCATGTTCAACCAGATGGGCGACATCCTGCGGCTGGCCGATTCGCTCAACCGCCGCATGACGACGTCGTTCTCGGCGTAAACCCTCGGAGACGAGAGCCTCGATGCAGACCAACAGCATCCCCAGCAAGCAGGTCAACGTTCCCCCGGAGATGGCCGAGCGGCTCATCCGGGGCGAGATGACGGTCGCCCAGTTCGTCGGCCTGAGCCAGAACACCCTGTATTCCATCGCCAACATGGGCTACCAGATGTTGCAGACGGGTCAGCTCGAGTCGGCGATGAACATCTACAAGGGACTCGTCGCGGCCTCTCCGTACGACAGCGTCTTCCACTGCCACCTGGCGACCGTGTACGCCGCCAAGGAGGAGTTCGAGACGGCCCTCGAGGTCTACTCGACGGCCCTCACGTACAACAAGGCCAACGTGGATGCGCTGGCGGGTCGCGGGGAGATGTACCTGCGGACGAACAAGATCGTCGAGGCGCTCAACGACCTGAAGGCCGCCGTGGAGGCGGATCCCGAGGCCAAGCGTCCCTCCAGCGTGCGCGCCCGCGCGATGCTGCTGGGTCTGAAGGCGAAGGTGGAGGAGCAGCAGAAGGCCGCGAAGTAGCAGTCGCGGCACTCCGCCCCTCGGGGCTTCACGGCCGGCGCTCCCTTCGCAGGGGGCGCCGGTTTCGTTTGAGGGGGCGTTCAGCTCATCGCTTCAGGACTTCTTGGTGGTCACCACGTTGACGCTGGCGATGCGCTTCTCCACCTCCTGGGTGCGGTGGCACCTGGGGCACTCGGCCACATGGTCGTCGTGCTCCTGGATGTGCATGTGCTGGGTGAAGGGGCGCTTGCACTTGCGACAGAAGAACTCGTAGTCGGGCATGGTGTTTCCCTCCGTGGCGTCCAACGTGGCTCGCGCGGGGCGGGTACGCATCGCCCTGGTGGACGGGGTCGGAAGAGGAGGGGCCCGATCGCTTGCCTGGGCCCGGTGTTCCCCGATCAGGCACGTCCCTAGCTTGCGCGAGGAGCGCGGGAGGGATGGACATGGTGTGTGAGAACTGCCGGGCTCGGCCCGCGGTGGTCTTCTTCAAGCAACCGGGGGGCGAGGGGCGGGACAGCACCCTGAGCCTGTGCAACCACTGCGCGAGCGCCATGGGCATGGGCCTGGAGGGCGGGGCGGTTCCCTTCGGTGCACTGGAGGGGTTGCTCGCGCAGATGATGGGCCCCCGGCCGAGGCGGGAGCACCTCCTCTCGCAGCTCTCGGAGCTGGCGCAGCAGGTGCTGGAGCACTCGGGGCGGCTGACACTGGAGTGGGGCTACGAGCGCATCCGCATCGAGCACCTCCTGCTGGCGCTCACCCAGATGGTCCCGGAGATCCGCTCTGGCGCTGGAGGCGGAGGGCACGGACGTGGCCGAGTACGAGGCCCGGCTGGAGCAGGTGATGGAGCGGCGGGAGCCTCTCCACGCCTCGGGGGTGGGGCTGTCCTCGGGCATGAAGCGCGTGCTGCAGCTCGCGCGGCTCCAGGCGGCGCAGCTCGGGCAGACCTTCATCGGCCCCGAGCACCTGCTGCTCGCCCTCATGGCCGAGGGCGAGAGTTTCGCCGCCCAGTTCCTCTCCGACATCGAGCCGGACGAGCTGCGCCAGCACCTCGCGGGGGTCGGCGCTCCCGGGATGGCCACCGCTCCCTCGGAGCAGCTCCCGCCCCACCTCACCCGCTTCACGAGGGACCTCACCACGCTGGCCAGGGCGGGCGAGTTGGATCCCATCATCGGCCGCGAGAAGGAGATCGAGCGGGTCATCCGCATCCTCAGCCGCAAGACGAAGAACAACCCGGTGCTCATCGGCGAGCCGGGCGTGGGCAAGACGGCCATCGCCGAGGGCCTCGCCCAGCGCATCGTCTCGAGCGAGGTGCCGGACGTGCTCAAGGACAAGCGGGTGCTCGCCCTGGACCTGGGCGGCCGTCCTCAGTGGCTCGAAGTTCCGCGGCGAGTTCGAGGAGCGCTTCAAGGGGCTGATGGAGGAGATCCGCTCCCTCAAGGGCCGGATCATCCTCTTCATCGACGAGGTGCACACCCTCGTGGGGGCCGGCGCGGGCGAGGGCTCGATGGATGCCTCCAACCTGCTCAAGCCGGCCCTGGCGCGGGGCGAGCTCCAGTGTCTGGGTGCCACCACGCTCGACGAGCACCGCAAGCACATCGAGAAGGACGCGGCCCTGGCACGCCGCTTCCAGCCGGTGATGGTGGCCGAGCCCACCCCCGAGCAGGCCATCGAAATCCTGCGCGGCCTGCGCGACTCGTACGAGGCGCACCACCGGGTGAAAATCACCGACACCTCGCTCACCGCCGCGGTGGAGCTGTCGGACAAGTACATCAGCGACCGCTTCCTGCCGGACAAGGCGATCGACCTGCTCGACGAGGCGGCGGCGATGGTGCGGCTGGGGGCGCACACCGAGCCCGGCCGCATGAAGCACATGGAGGAGCGGCTGGTGCAGAAGGAGAAGGACAAGGAGGCGGCGGTGTCCGCCGAGCGCTACGAGGAGGCCTCGCGGCTCAAGGGTGAAATCGAGGCGCTGCGCGCGGAGCTGGACGGGCTGCGCACCCAGTGGCAGCACGCCAAGGGCGTCACCGAGCCCACCGTCACCCCCGAGTCCATCGCCACCGTGGTGAGCGAGTGGACGGGCATTCCGGCGAAGAAGCTGCAACAGGAGGAGAAGCAGCGGCTGCTGGAGATGGAGCAGTCGCTGGGCCAGCGCGTGGTGGGCCAGGAGGAGGCCCTGCGCGCCATCTCCGAGGCGGTGCGCCGGGCCCGCGCGGGGCTGAAGGACCCCGGTCGGCCCATCGGCTCGTTCATCTTCCTGGGGCCCACGGGCGTGGGCAAGACCGAGACGGCGCGCGCGCTCGCCGACTACCTCTTCAACGACGAGAACGCGATGCTCCGCTTCGACATGTCCGAGTACATGGAGCGGCACACGGTCAGCCGCCTGATCGGCGCGCCCCCGGGCTACGTGGGCTACGAGGAGGCCGGCCGCCTCACCGAGGCCGTGCGGCGCCGGCCCTACTCGGTGCTCCTCTTCGATGAAATCGAGAAGGCCCACCCGGACGTCTTCAACCTGCTGCTGCAGATACTCGACGACGGGCGGCTGACGGACTCGCGCGGGCGCACGGTGGACTTCAAGAACACCGTCATCATCATGACGTCCAACCTGGGCGCCGAGCAGCTCGGCTTCCAGAAGGGGGCCCTGGGCTTCCGCTCCGGGAGCTCCCTCGGAGGCGGAGCGCGAGCGCATGGTCTCCACGGTGATGGAGGCGCTGCGCGGCCACTTCCGGCCGGAGTTCCTCAACCGCATCGACGAGGTCATCGTCTTCCATCCGCTCTCCCGCGAGCAGCTCACTCTCATCGTGGACTCGATGCTCGGGGCCACCCGGCGCAAGCTGCACGGGCAGAACGTCACGCTGGAGGTCAGCGACGCGGCCAAGGACGCGCTCGCGCAGCGCGGGTTCGACCCGAAGTTCGGCGCCCGTCCGCTGCGCCGGGTCATCCAGCGCGAGCTGGAGACGCAGCTCAGTCGGATGCTGCTCCGGGGCGAGCTGCGCGAGGGCCAGCACGTCCGCGTGGACTTCGAGGACGGACGGTTCACCTTCCGGGCCGAGGGACAGGCCGCCGAGCCGCCGGCTCCGGTCCACTGAGCCCGTGGCTCACGCGTGGAGCTCTTCGTGCCTCTCGTCGCGGGACCGCTCGTCCCTCGATGCCCTGGCCGCCGCCTTCTTGCGCGCGTGCAGGCTCGCCCACACCGAGACGCCGATGCACACCACGATGACCGCCACCGAGAGCAGCGGCGGCACGTGAACCCAATCCGAGGCGATCATCTTCAATCCGGCGAACCCGAGCACGCCGGCGAGCCCCCAGTGCAGGTAGCGCATCTCGTGCACCGTCTTGGCCAGCGCGATGTAGAGCGCCCGCAGCCCGAGGATGGCGAAGACGTTGGACGTATAGACGATGAAGAGGTTGTGGCTCACCGCCAGCGCCGCCGGCACCGAGTCGATGGCGAAGGCTATGTCCGTCAGCTCGATGGACAGCAGCGCGATGAGCAGCGGCGTCCCCTGCCGCTTGCCGTCCACCCTCGTGAAGAACTTCTCGCCCTCGAACTCCTTCGTCACCGGCAGGCGCCTCTCCAGCCAGTCCACCACCTTGCTGTCGGACTCCTCGGAGGGGTGTCGGCGCGCCACGCGCCAGGCCGCGACGAGCAGGATGGCGCCGAAGATGTAGACCACCCAGTGCCAGTGCTCCAGCGCCTCCAGCCCCAGCAAGATGAACACGGCCCGGAAGACGAGCGCCCCGAAGATGCCCCAGAAGAGCACCCACCGCTGATTGTCCTCGGGCACGTTCAGGCTGGCGAAGATGACGAGGAAGACGAAGAGGTTGTCCAGGCTGAGGCTCTTCTCGATGAGGTAGGCGCCCAGGTACTCCTGCGCGGCATTGTCTCCGTGCCTCGCCCAGATGAAGCCCGCGAAGGACAGGCCGACGACAATCCACGCGACGCTCCAGGCATACGCCGCCTTCTTCGACTCCCCGTGCATCCGGTGGTGGGCCACCAGGTCGACGAGGATCATCGCCAGCACGATGACCCCGAAGAGGCCCCACTCCCACGGCGATACCTGCTCTGGGTTCATCCGCGCTCCCGGTGTAGGGAAGCTGACAATCCAGGGCTCACGCTTCAACCGCGCGCTCCCTCCCGACGAAGCACGGAGGTCGGGCGGCGCTCATGGCGCTCGCCCGCCTGCCTCCCCTCGTGCGGCCCGAGGCTCAGCGGTGCGAGGGCTCGGACAGCGCCGGCTCGAGGGCCAGCGGCTCCAGCGGCTCCGCGGGCGGGAAGCCCATCACCCGCGAGTAGAAGGACAGCTCGGCCTCCAGCGTCCGCTTGAGCTCCACGGTGCCACGCGGCGCCCGCGGCTCTCCCTCGATGAGCAGTACCGCGGTGGGCACGCCGTTGGCCCGCAGCTTGCGCACCATCTCCTCCGTCTCCCGCGTCGGCACCCAGGTGTCATGCCGGGGCTGGATGAAGAGGATGGGGCTGCGCTTGTTGTGGTCCATGTGGACGCAGGGCGAGCGGTCCTGCAAGAGCTGCTTGGACTCGGGCAGGGGTCCGAGCACCTGGTCCAGGTAGTGGGCCTCGAACTTCTCCGAGTGCTCCACCAGCAGCTCCAGGTTGGAGACGCTCGCGAGGCTGGTGCCGCAGCGGAGGATGTCGCGGAACGCCAGCAGGGACAGGGTGGTGTAGCCCCCCGTGCCACTGCCCCGAGCCGCCAGCCGCTTCGCGTCCACCTTGCCCTCCTGCACCAGCCGCAGCGCGGCGTTGGCGCAGTCATCCACGTCCATCACGCCCCAGTTGCCGTACAGCGACAGGCGGTACTCGCGGCCGTAGCCGGTGCTGCCCCGGTAGTTGACGTCCACCACGCCGAAGCCCCGGCTGGTGAAGTACTGGATGGTCCAGTCCAGCGTCGTCGAGGCGGACGCCGTGGGGCCGCCGTGGCTCATGATCGAGCAGGGGCGGCTTCTCGCCGGCCGGCGCGGAGTAGTCCGGGTTGCGGGGCGGGTAGTACCAGGCGTGGGCTTCGCCCAGCTCGGTGGTGGGGTAGTGCAGCGGCTCGCAGCGCGACAGGTACGGCGTGAGCTCCTCGGGCAGCCGGCTGGAGGTCTTCAGCACCTGTGGCTTGCCCGACTCCATGTCCAGCCGCACCACCGAGGCGGGGTGCTCCGGCCCACCGCCCACGAAGTACGCCGTGGCGAAGCCCCCGCGCACCTGGACGACGTCCGTGTAGGGCGTGCTCAGCTCGGCGAACTGGCCGAGCACCACGTCCATCCGCCCCAGCTTCCACTGGCCCTGCTCGTTGAAGGCGCACACCACGTGCCGCGGCGAGATGAAGGCATACGTGGACATGCCCAGGCTCCACTGGGCCGTGCCGAACTCCGCCTTGCGCTCCAGCACCGGCACCACGCTGCGCCCCTGCAGCCGGTAGAGGTTCCACCAGTTGTTGCGGTCGCTCACGAAGTACAGCTCGCCCTGCGGAGACCACTCGGGCTGGAAGATGGACTCGGTGGTGCCGCCGGCCACCAGCCTCGGGTGGTGCAGCGTGCCGTCCTCGTCCACGTCCGCCACCCACAGCTCGCAGCCGTCCCACGGCATGCAGGGGTAGTCCCAGGCGAGCCACGCCAGGCGCCGGCCATTGGGGCTCAGGGTCGGCGAGGAGTAGAAGTCCCGGCCCTCGGCCAGCACCCGCTGCTTCTGCCCGTCGAGGTCCACCGCCACCAGCGAGATGCGCGGCTGACCGTCCTTCAGGTTGCGCCAGTCCTCGCGCACGGCCAGCACGCGGTTGCGCGAGCGATCCATGACGAGGTCCCCGAAGCGGTGCTTGCCGCCCGTGTCCGGCGTGAGCGGCACCGGCGTGCGGCCCGGGTTCACCCGGTACAACCGCTGATCCGGGTTCGTCCCGGTGGGGGTGTGGTTGACGAAGATGACCAGCCCCTCGGACACCGCGAAGGAGCCGCCGCCCTGCCCGTACACCAGGCTGCGCGAGCTGTAGGCCGGCTTTCCCTCACCCGGCAGGGGGAGGATCTCCGAGAGCGCCCCGTCCGCGGTGCGCCGCACGATGGCGTGCCGTCCCCGCTCGCCCGGGCGGATCTCCTGCCAGTACACGTCGTCCCCATCGACGGCCACCTCTCCCAGGGAGAGCGACTGGGTGGCGAGGAGATCAGCGGTGATGGGGGACTTCCAGGAACCGTAGGGAGCCTCCCGACTCGAGAGCGTCATGAGCAGGCCTTTCCTTGGTGCGCGAGAATGGAGATGCCCCTGGTGTAGCACGCCGGAACGACGCGCCGCGGCGGGAGCGGGGGCTTCCTCCCGGCGTGAAGTGTTACGTTCTGGTCACCTCGGTGGAACGCCTCAGAAGGAGCCGCCCAGGCCGAACAGCGCGCCCTTCGGGGAGAGGGACAGCAGGGGCTGGATGCCGGGGCGCGCGGAGGCCAGGGCGTGACTCTGGTTGGGGCCCTTGTTCTGGTTGGAGAGCTCGTAGAAGAGGATGGGCCCGCTCAGAACGGCAAGCCCGCCCACGATGCCGGCGAGATTCCCGTTCGGGTCGATCTTGTTCGCCGGGATGGCCAGCAGCAGACCCGCGAGGGCTCCCGCGCCCAGACCCACCATGGACATGAGCAGCTTTCCATCGCCGCCGATGACCTCGCCGCCCCACCAGACACCAATGGGATACGTGACGGCCATGCCCAGGCCGCCACCGAGGAGGAGCGCCACCATGCACCCCAGCTCGTCATTGCCATACGTGTTCACACAGAGGCCCAGCCCGACGAGTCCACCGGCGATGCCGCCGCCCACCGACGTCACCGCGCCGGCCGCCACCTCCGCGAGGATGCGCAGTCCCAGGGGCGCGCTCCAGCGCCGGGGCTCTGGGCCGGGCTCGTCCATCAACCGCAGGGGGGCTTTGTCGTCCGTGCCCGGGATGGCGGAGGACGTGGGCGTCGTGTTCTCGGAGGTGGACTCCTCGGAGGTGGCGAGTGGCGCGTCCTGCGCGGCCAGGCCCACGCGTGGGACGAGGAGTAGCAGGGAGAGCAGCAGCGGAAGCTTGAGCGAGGAGGGCAGGTGGGTCGTCATATCCCCGACAGCTTGCAACGGATGGGCTCGTGTCCGCATCCCCCGGGGGGGCGCCCGGACCGCGTGGGCTCGTCACCCGGGTGGGCGCACGTTGTCCCGAATCCACTGCAGGTACGGCGCGTGGCCCTCTTCCACGTCGAGCCGCAGCACCTCCGGGCACTGGTAGGGGTGGAGCTCCACCACTCGCTGCCGCAGCACCTCGAAGAGTGGAGCGCGTGTCTTGAGGATGAGCAGCGCCTCCGCCTCATCGTGCACCTTACCTTCCCAGCGGTATATGGAGCGCAGGCCGGGCACTACGTTGCCGCAGGCCGCGAGCTGCTCCTCCACCAGCGCGCGGGCGAGCTCGGCGGCCTTGTCGGCCGTGGGCGCGGTCACGAGGACGAGGATGGCATCGGTCATGGGTGCAGGCATATCCGTCAGCCCGTGGGCGCGGAAGAGCCGATCGGCTGGTTTCGCTTCTCAATGCACTCAGAAAGCTGTTCAAGGGAGAGGGCCTCGAGATCGAGGTCATCCACGTTCCCCCGGCGCCGTGAGGAGTAGCCGTTCGATGAATGAGACCTACTACGCTGGCGCCTACTGGTTGGCCCGGTCCGAATCCGCTGAGGCTTGCGCACGCCGCGCGGAGCGGTTTTTCCGCGACCTCGGTCGGTGCGACCCGGCGTGGAACCGTTGGCATGAGCCGGCTGGCTCCTTCGAGGAAGCGCGCAAACGCCAGCGCAACACGGATGCCGAGAGCTTCCAGAAGCTGTTCGGAAAGAAGAAGAATCGGATCGCTGACGGCTTCTTGGTCGGGCTGTGGGCGGGCGATAATCCTCGGGAAACGTCCGCCGTCGATGTGGCGTGCGGCTCATCTTCCCCCTGGTTTCCCGGCTCCTGCGTGCTCCGGCCCTACAAGCGAGGTTCCATCGCGGAGCGGGTGTTGACCGCTCCCGTCATGACCGAGGTGTTGCGTGCCATGGCCCTGGCCTGGGAGCCAGAGTGGGGAGTGGTGACCTCCCATGAGCACCGCGACAGCGTGACGAAGAGCCCTGAGTCAGACACCTTCGTGGGCTGGGTGATGTACTTCTCGCGGCTGCGCGGCAGCGTGCCCCCTCTGCCCGCCCCCGTGCGTGTCGAGCCCGTGGAGGACAAGGGCACCCTCGTCATCCTCACGCCCGAGAGGTTCACCGCCGCCAACCCGGAGCACGTCGCGCTGGCCGCCCGCGTCCAAGAGCTGCTGAACGGGGCTGGGCTGCTGCGGCCGTTGTCGCCCTTGGCGCCGGGGTGACGCGCGGAGGGCTTCCCCGGCCTACCCGACACCCTCTCCCTACGAGTCGTCTGAGTGATGCCTGGAGGCTGTCCATGGAACCATAGGGTGAAAGTCCCGAAGCGGGAGAAGGTCGAGCCGCATAGCTTGGGTGGCACCGAGAGGGGAGACCCCTGCGGTGAAGCCCACCGACAAAGCCCCGGAAAGCGGGGTGAGCGAGTGCGCGGGCCGCAACGACGAGTGAACGCCCGGAAGAGGCCTCGTGACTCGTCAACTCCGGGTGCCGAGCCGGCTCAGACGCGGCGAAGGCAGCAGGCTCTCCCCGAAGACGACCTTGGGGGGACCACCCGGCGGGGTGGAGGGCGGCGGCACGTGAACAAGGCCATGGAGGGAAACAGGGAAGGGCTCCTCGCCCCGCGGAGAAAGCCCGTGGAAGCAAGGTAGCCGCGCGAGCCGAGGAGGCGAAGTGCGGCCGAAGGCGAGAGCCTGGCAGATGGGTCCGTAGTAGCGAGGAAGCGGGGTAATGCCCGTGGAGCGAAGGGGCCCTGCCGGAGGCATTCGGAGCAAGAGGCGAGGCGGGAGTGGGATGATAAAGCCCACCGTCGGACCGCAGGAGCCTGGAGCGAAGATAGAACGCCGGGCGAAATCCGACCCCGGCTGGCAGCGGCGGAGTAGGGGCCACATGGTTCCGAAAGTCGGCGGCCAGAAGGACGGAGCATAACCCCGGCGGAGGACGCCTCCGCGGTGAGCCGGATGCGGTAAGCCGCCCGTCCGGTTCGAAGTGGCGGGGGCCGGAGTACCCGTCCGGCGGACGACGTGCTGAGGGTGATTGCGGCGGACCAGGGCCGTGCTCGGCGGCGGTCGCGAGTCGGCTGGAGGCGATGAGCAGGGTGGTCTGCGGGCGCGGGAGCGCTCAGGAGGAGTCCGCGGCGCGCAGCCGCTTCCACTCGTGCGGCAGCAGCTCGTCGAGGCGCGAGTTGGGGTGCGTCTGCACGCGCAGCAGCACGTCGGCCAGGTACTCCTCGGGGTTGATTCCGTTCACCTCGCAGGTGGCCACCAGGGCGTAGAGGCCCGCGAGGTTTTCACCGGCCGCCTCGTGCCCGACGAAGAGGAAGTTCTTGCGGCCCAGCGCCGCCTTGCGCAGCGCTCCTTCCGAGCGGTTGTTGTCCAATGGCAGCCGCTCGTCCTCTACGAAGCGGCAGAGGGTTTCCCACTGGTTGAGTGCGTAGGAGATGGCCTGCCCCATGGGCCCCTTGGGCAGGTGCAGCGGCTTCTGCCCGTCAGGTGCGTGTGCAGCGCTTCCAGCACGGGACGGCTCTTTCCGCCGGCGCAGGGCGCGGTGGGCGGGCGTGCGCACCACGCCGGCCTTGAGCGCCTCGTGCTCCACCCGGTACAGCTCCAATATGGAGTCGAGCACCTCTTGGGCTTCGGGCGTCTTGGAGAGGGCGTCGAAGAATTTGCGGCGCACATGCGCCCAGCAGCCGACGCGGATGCGTCCGTTGGGCACCGTCACTGTGTTGTAACCGGTGTACGCGTCCACCACGAGGCAGCCCGTGGTTCCCCCCAGGTGTTGCCGCGCACGCTTGTTGATGGAGATTTGGACCGGCTGGTTGATGGGCATCGCCGAAGATGCGCGGGTCCGGAGCAGGCTGGTTGATGGACATCGACGAGGATGAGCGGACATGGAGCAGGCTCGGTGATGGAGCCATCATGTTCCATGCGCGCGGTGAGGACACGGCCGATGAGGGGCTGTGGCCGGGGTGAGTCCGATCCGGCGCGCTGCTTCTGGTGTTGGGCTCGCACTGGCTTGGGGCCGACGGCCTCGGCGTATCGTTCAGGCCGTGGCGCCGGCCGGTGCCATCAGGCGCTCCCGCCAGCCAGGGGGCGGCAGCAGCTGCGGCCCGCGGAGCACGAGTCGGACTCCATGCCGTGAGGAGCGAGCGCATGTGTTGCCTCCGGTGAGGCCCTGTCGGCCCCAGGGCCGACAGGGCCTGGGGGCAGGGCATACCTCCAGCGTGCCCGGCCAGGAGCGGTCCGGGAAGGGGACTTGTCGGGTGGGTGAAAAGCTGTCGAGCCCCGGGCCTGGGGCCTGTCCCTCACTGAGCGCGCGCGGCGCCCTGGAATGCCAGCACACTTGGCGGCGGGGAGGGAGCGGCGGGCGGGGCGTAGCCGGCCACGACGCTGGCGACGTGGCCGGCGGCCTGACGCGGGCGCCAGTGCGGCGGCCAGGGGCGCAGGGCATGCACCTGTGCGAGCAGCTGCCCCTGGTGCACGGCCCGCAGCCAGCGCAGCGGCGTGCGCCAGCGCCCGGCTTCACTGGCGCCTGTGTGCTTCCAGGGGTTGACCAGGCGGCGCACGGCATCCAGCCCCATCCCCACCAACCCCCACAGCGCCAGGGTCCACGCCATGGCCGCCACCGAGTACAGCCGCCGCCACGCCACCTCCCAGGGGGCCACCGTGCACGTGCCACCGCACGCCAGGCAGTGGTAGCGCCGCACCTGCACCACCCGCACCTGCGCCTGCTGCCCAGGTTGGGCAGGGCCTCGCACCTGACGGCTGCGCGTGCCATGCCCCTGCAACACCATGCCGCTCCCCACCGGCCGGCTGGCCGCTCCACACCGCGGCATTGCCCCGGCCCGTGCCGCTTCCACGCTCGGCAGGGCCTCCGCCCACCTGTCCACTCCCACCCGACTGCGCACCAGCTGCCGGCCTGCTGTCCGCTTCTCCATCGCCTCTGGCGGAGCCCGGGGCCTTGCTGTGTACCTGCCCCTGTTTCTCTTCCCCCGCCCTCGCCGGGACGTCGGGGACGGCTTCATGCCGTTTCAGCTCGCCGGCTCTCTCTCCTCGGCTCCTCCTACTTCGGCCGTCAGGCGCTGACCCGAACCTGCTGGGTGATGGGACGCCCCACAACCCAGGCCCCCTTTCCATCATCCAGTCGGTCCAATTCCGGGCCGATCTCCCCCATCTACGCTGCGCGGTACACTCATGGCTTCCTGGCAGTCTCCCCATTTCCAGGAGACTGGTGCCGGTGGGCCCGGGGCCCGAGCGCCACGAGACGCAGGCCGGAGTAGGCGGGCACCGCCCGGAAAGGCGGGGGGAGGAGCCGACAAGCTGCTCGGGGCAGCAAGGGCCGCACGACACACTCGCGCTGGCCCGGCACTTGAGGGCAGGTGAAGACCGGCCTGCTGCGCCCAGTACTTCAGGCGGCTATGCACCGTCGCAGCCAGGAATAGAGTGGGCCCTTCACTCAACCAGGGGTCCTCATGCGAAACGCAGTCCGGCTGTCCACCCTCGCGCTACTCGTCTGCTCGGGTGCATTTGCCCAGTCCACTGAAGCAACCTTCGACGTTGTCACCCGGGCCAAGAAGTGCGCCACCAACAGTTTCAGCGGCTCCATCGACTGCGAGTACAAGGAGGCAGGGACTTGCACTTCGCCATTGCCGGCGTCGGTGAGGCGGATGGAGTCGTAACCTTCTACAAGGTGAACAAGGCCGGGGACTTCTACGCCTCCTTCGGCCTCCAGCATCAGTGCGTCATCGTCAAGAGTGGAGCCAGGCCCCCAAAGGGCGTGAGTCCGCTGGCGCTTGCCTTCGTCTCACCGAAGAACGGGAAGGTGTACCGGACGTGGGACGAGTGCCAGCAGGGGCGGTAGCCCCAAGCCAGGTGGGCCCCCCGGGAGGCCCCGTCAGTGAAGGGTGCGCAGGCTGGCGAGTTCCTCGCCCGGATGGGGCAGCCCGAAGGCCCCAAGGCACGCGCGGGCCTGATCGGCGAGCCGGGGCGGCAGGGAGGAATCCTCCTCGGCGGCCCACAGCTCCAAGAGCTCGCCGTGCCCCGTCGTGACCGCCCCGATCCGCTCGTCGAAGCGGGCCGGGCTGCTGGTCTGGTTCCCGGCACCGTCCTCAGCGATCGTACTCAACGTCCCGTTTCGCAGCGATGCCGGCGAGCGCGCCGGAGAATACTTCCGGTGTGGCGCGTTCGGCCTCGGATTCACCCGCTCCGCGCGGTCGACGGCGTCCAGCCACGCGTGGGCGTAGAAGCCGTACTTGAGCTGGTCGAGATAGCGCGTCCAGGGGATCGGGTACACGCGCGGCTCGTCGGTCGTCGTACGGTCGACCACATAAAGCCAGTACTCGATATCGGATCCCACTGCGGCGACGGCGTCCCGGAACTGCCGCGCGCTCAGAGCGACGCTCGCATCCTCCTGAAACACGCCTTCCTTCCCCTTCACCTCGATGCGACGGCAGCGCCCTGAGGCAGGATCGACGCTCTCGACGTCGAAGCCCGGCTGGAGATCGTCCATGGCCTGAGCGCTCCACCCGCGGGCGGCCTCGTACCGGAGCACAGCCTCCCGGGCCGCGTGATCGTCTTTTCGAGGTCGGCTCGCCCCGTTGCCGACCGTATCGTCACCCCGGTCCACCACCAAGTACTTGAGGATATTCAGTCCGGTCCGGGCTCCGGACCGTTGGCAACCGGCGATGGATCCGGGCCGCGGGAGGGGTGGGTCCTCCGCGCGGCCGCTTTCCCTCGGAGGACGGCGAGGCCTAGCGGCCCCGCGTCCGAAATGTTCGCGGCCGCCGGTTTCGCGTCCAGCGGAAGGGGGCCGACTTTCGCGGGAGTGAGAGGCGGCGAGGCGCCGGGCGCCCCGGCGTCAGGATCAGCAATGGCGCTGGGTCCGCATCAGGCGAGGGGGTTCGTCGTCTCGATTGGTGCGCTGGGCGACGGCGACGCGCGGGTTAGCCCATCGTCCGAATCGGGCTTCGGTACTTCGACGTCTCCAGGGGGTGGTGGGACGCCCAGGCACTCAGCCAGCATCCGAAGCGACTCCTCAAACTCGGTCTTCGTCGTCGAGGGGATGCAGCGCCCCCGTGAGCCAGGCAACCTCGCTTCCTCGTTGCCCGAGCTGGAAGAACTGGACGAGCTGGTCGGCCGCCTCGGTCGCAAATCGCGCCGGTCGGCCCGCCACCACCAGCCGCGCCCGATTAATGTAGGCCGACACCGGGAGCCGGAGCGGGCAAGTCCGGCCGTTCAATGTGGAGCTCAAGTCGATCACAATACCGACTGCTTCGATGACGCGGCGGCATCAAGCGCCGACAGCATCTCGACGAGCCGTTCAAGGCGGGTGGCAAACGTGGGGCGATCAATCGCCCGTCCCTCAACCAGCCGGATGCGATCGCTTAGGAGGCCGACTCCGAGCTTCCGGTGGCCACCCGCTTCACCTGCTCTCGCCCATCGCCGAGGTGGGCGCTCGCGACGGACACGGCGCCCGGCGAGGTGCCTGCGGATGAGCGGCGACTGGACGTCGTCCACCGCGAGGATCGGGCTGAGCGGGTGCCACTCTCGACTTCCGTACAGATACGCGCCTCGGAGCGCCGCGTTCCACGCTCTCCGCAGCAATCCTCGATCGAGATCGTCCGCCACGTACCGGTACGCAGCCGCAAGGTGGCGCCTAGCTCGTCGACGCGCTTCGGCCGCTCCTCCCAGATGCTGCACAGGAAACGCGAGCGCCTGGGACCCGGTGGTCGTCGCGGGCATCGATGGCCGGACCTGCTGGAGCTCGTACTGCAGATACGGATCGAATGCCGTGAGGTCGAGCACCCAGCCGTCGAGATCGCTCCTTAGGCCGGGCCCCACTCCGGTACGTCGGACGATCCGATCCAGCGGGTGCTCCCGGACCCGGATGACTGACAAGGCCTCGTTCAGCGCCGAGTCGGTCGCTTCTCCAGCGTCCACGGACGTGCGGGCGCCGTGGAGGAGTCGCGCCAAGACCTTGTCCTCCAGAGCACCAGCGCCGCGGGATGCGAGCCGGCGCAGGGCAGGCGCCATTGAAACGTTGGCGCCGAACTCCACGCCCTTCTGCTGTAACCACTTGCCGAATTCCGTGTCCAAGGCAGCGATGGTACACGTGTTCGTAGTCCGGATCGGCCTGCAACCTTACGTCGGCCGGCTTTCGACATTTGCCGTCGGTACAAGGTACCCACGCCACCTCCTCCAACGAGAGGACCCAGTGGGCCTTGCGTGCGCCGCGTGTGACCAACTCGACGTAGTAGGCGCTCTCGGCAAAGATGCGGCCCTGCCCGCCCAGCGTGCGATACCCCCTCGACAGCCAATCCGCGAGCGCCTCCGGCGGGACCGACGCAGCGAACGGGAAAGACCATGTCGACAATCGAGTAGCCCTCTGCGATTGGCGGGCTCGACGAGCTCCTCTTCATGCCGAGCTCCCGCGCGACGCCGAGCTGCGACCCACTGGCGTCCCCTGACGAAGCAGCGCGACGTCGCCACGAGCCGTGAGTTTGCGAAAGAACGCCACGAGCGACTCGACCGACGCAACGTCGAGGTAGCCCCGGTGGATGGCAGGAAGGTTCCCGGAAGAGGGTGCGACGATGCATGCCGCCCGCGACGTAAGGGTCCGCGAGCAGCGCATTTTCAGGCTCCCGCGGTCCTTCCTCCGTGAGAAGCCATGGCACAAGGTCCGCACGGTGGCCGCGGCTTAGCGCCAAGTCGAGCAACTGGACGAATGGGAACGTCTCCCGGCCGGGCCTTGTCTGCGAGTGCCGTCCGCACGGCGGCCTTGAGCTCGACGTCCTGCCTCATCCGCCGGAACCAAGTAATTCCTGGGCCAAGTGCCTTCTGAACTACCTGCCGGAGACTGGGAGCCACGCGCTCCCCGGGCGTGGGGAGCAAGTCGGCTAACGCGTCCGCGATGACCTCCGCCGGACTTCTCCCCCGGCGACGGTGGCTTCTCGTTCAGCCAGCGGATCCGCCCCGCCCCAACCCAGATCCTTCCTCGGTGGGAACGACCGGAGACTCTTGCCACGGCGGAGCGGCCACCGAGTTCCACAGCGCGAACAGAGCTTCATGGCGTTCGTCCTCTGGGACTCCGCTCCACCAGCGGGGGAGTGCCGCCGGCCACGCGTGGATGGGGGGAACGATCTCGGGACCGTAGCCGAGCCACAGAAAGAACTGAGTGGCGGAGTCTCCCAGCTTCGCCTCGTCCATGACGTCGCGCACAAAGAGCAGGTCGGGGCGCCAGCCCGCTCGCCGGCCGAACTTCGCGCGAAACTCGGACGGAAGGCGCCAGACATCCGGGGCCTGCGCAGTTCCTGTTCCGGTGCGCCGTGAACCGGAACAACGGCAAGGTCGCCTATCGCAGCGCCAATGGCGGAGCGGAGGTTCTCAAACGCGGCGCCAAGCGTTCCCTCATCCGGGCGCGGAACCAACAGGGCCTCCCACCCGGAGCGTCGCACCTCGGGCCGCTCGGCAATCCAGAGGAGCAGCTGTCGAAACGAGCTCCGGTACCCGCTGCAGGATGGCCTCATGCCACGGGTCGCCGACGACATCCCGGAGGTTCTGGCGGTCCAGGTTCACCAGCCAGTCCGCCTGGAGGTGGAAGCGAAACGGGAGTTCCACCTGCGTGGGCAGCGTCGCGTAGACGTGACCACGGGCGGGAGGGACGGGGCGACCCGAGCCATCAATCGGCAGGAGCGCAACAACTTCCCGAGCGGGACGCTCGCCCGTGACTGTCCACCTGTTCGCGAAGAGCCTTCCGGACCTCGAGAAACCTCCGCATGGCGGCGTCGTCCGGACGGTAGCTCGCCCGGAAGACCACCCACCTCCAGGGAGCGTCGCGGGCGGAGTCGTGGACCTCCGCGATACCGTCCGTTACGCGCAAATCCCAGGTCCGATCTCCGACAGATACGCGCTCGAGTCCTCGTAGCGCCAGGACGGCAAGCGGCGTCGGATCGTTCACGGAGCACAGGTGCGCGAGATCCTCGAACGGGGCTCTGGCCAGCCCGCGTGGACCGCGGAGATCGAACCGAGTGGTGAAGCCGGGTTCGGGATCGGAGAGATCCGGGTCCCATGACGGAAGCAACGTGTCGAACAAGTCGGGCCGTCCCCGCTCAAGGTCGCCATGCTCGGTCCCCACGTCGAAGCGAAACTTCCAGCCGAACCCGCTGACGCCAACCGTCTTGAAGCGGGAGAACGCCGCCTTGAACCCGACCCCCATGAACCCCACCGCGGCAAGGCCCTTGGTCGACGCTCCGACGGAAGCGAGGCCGCGCACGTGGCGCTCCTCGAGCGGCTCAGGCCCATCGTGCTGGAGCACGACATCGTCGGTGTCCGTCACGGTCCACTTCACCCAACGAGCGCCGGCGTCTCGCGCGTTCTGCGTAAGTTCGAAGGCATACAACCAAGGGTGCGGAAGGCCTGCAGACAGGAGCGTCCGCGCCATCGCACGGGCCTTGGGACCATAGTCGCTCTCGTTCGTCTCACGTACCTGCCGGACGAACGCTTCCGGCGTTGGATTGATCTTCATTCTTGAGGGCCCCTCTGCCGGGCGTGGATTCTATCAGTACCAGCGACCGGGGAGTGCCCCGTCCCGGCTCCGTCGCGGGCGACGTGGTGGCGGAAAGCTGGCCTCACCGCAATTCCTCGTACGCGCCGCTGATGCACGTGC
>CAVYSY010000007.1:0-105781 GCA_963771175.1 uncultured delta proteobacterium | reverse complement strand
TATCGATGGAAACGGCGTAATCTTGCGCTGGACGCACACCAATCGAGGAATCCATGCCCCCAAGGAGAAAGTCAGGGGAAGGCGATGTCCCTGATTACATGAAGGAGCTGGCGCAAGAGAGCAGGGAGAATCCCACTGAAGCAGAGGCTGCTCTCTGGGAGTTGCTTTCGAACAAGCAGCTCGGTGTTGTCTTCTGGCGTCAGCATTGCTTCAATATTAATGGCCGTAACTACAGGGTTGATTTTTATTGCCAGGAATTGGAGCTGGTCGTGGAGATTGATGGTCCCATTCATCAATTCAAGAATAAGGATGATGCCATTCGCGAATGGCATATCGAGCAGTTGGGAGTCAAGGTGCTGAGGTTCTCGAATGAGGAGGTTCTCGAGTCTCCGAAGCGAGCTGTTCGTGAGATCCGCAGCGCAATAAAGGAACTCAAGTGAATCACATTACCGAGGAAATGCTCCGGTCGTCTGTACAGGCCATGCCGGACCAATTCGACTCCCATGATGTCATCCGCCACATCATGCGGACTTGGCCCCGGCTCTATGTGCATGAGTTGTACTCGCGTGAGCAGTTGAAGGATCCCATCATGGCCACGCATGCCGAGATTGGCCGTGCGCTCGCGCGGCTCGGGTTGCTCGAGAAAACCGATCGGTTGGAGAGCCGAAACGTTCGTGGCGAGTTCGACACGGAGAACCAGGGATGGAAGAAACAAAGCCCTGACTGCACGCGTACAATGCTTCGGGCTTCGTTGAGTGTATGCAGCCCGCCGGGCGAGACTGCACTAATCCCTTCAGCAAAGGTGCCGAAGGAGGAGGGAGGGGGCCGCATGCCACCCTCAGGGGCAAGCGGTGGGCTATACGTAGCCGAAACGGCGGCGCAGGAACCACTCGGCGCCCAGCAGGCCCACCAGCGCCAGCAGGAGTACCAGCGGTCCCACAACGGCTTGTCCTTCGCCCGGCCCACCTCCACCACCGGTGGATCCAACAGCGGCACGTCATCCGGCAGCCCGTCCATCGGCAGTCGGTATGACTTGCCTCCGGTGTGCTTCGCTATCTGCGCCATCAGCTCCGGCCGCACCGAGGCGTCCGACAGTTCCGGGCCCACCGCTCGCACCACCACCGCGTCCTCGCCCTTGCCCAGGTCCGTCTCGCCCTTCTTCGCCGTGGCCACCAGCTTGTAACTGGCCCGGTGCCGGCGGCGCGAACTCCAGCCGCACCGACGCCATCCGGCCCCGTCTGCCCCACCTGCACCGCCACCGGCTTCTGCGTGTCCACCGACACCAGTTCCACCCGCACCTGCGCGTCCTGCGCCGGCTGGTAGTCCGACGTCCTCGACGACACCACCACGCCCACAGGCTTGCCCGGTTCCACCGACGGAGGATCCGCCGTCACGTTCAGCGTCGTCAGGTCAGGGGCTCGCACGAGCCAGCGCAGCGCGTTGCCCCAGAACCGGTCATAGGTGCGGCTGGGCGAGCCCTGCTTGTGCGACGTGAAGGCCCAGTACCAGCTCGCGTCCGTCGCCATCACCAGCGCCCGGCCCCGGCCGTAGTCCCACACCGCCACCAGTGGCGCGTTCTTCCCGTCCACCGTCATGTGCGGGTGGTCCATCAGCACCGTCGCCCCCGGCTTCGCCCGCGTCTGGTTCGCGCCCGGAATCGCCGGCAGCTCCGCCCATGCCGGAGCATAGGACGGATTGAAGGACTGTTGAGGGAGGAGGGCAGGAGCCGAGGGGCCGAGGAGGGCCGCTGATGGAGGCCGCCCGAGTTGTGAGCCCGGCCGGTGCAGAGGCCACGCAGCCCCCTTGGGGTACACGCCGGCCCAGGCCGCCCTCCCAGAAGGGGCGCGGCAGGGGTTCTGTTGGCTGGGGCGGCTCGAGCCTCAACACCACGCGGCCTTATGTGGCCCTCGCGCTGCGGCCAGGCTCGCACCTGCCGTGGGCAGACGCAGGTGCTCCAGAATCGCGCGCCCCCCTCCCACTTCCTTCAAGTACGCCAGCACTCGCCGCCTGCCTCCACACCTCACGCAGGCGAACACATCCACCGCGAAGGTCCTTTGTAGCAGCCCTGCCTGGTCCACTCTCGCTGTCCGCTCCTTCCTCGCTTCCTTCCTCGCCTCTGCCTGGGGCGCCTCGCTCTCCTCCTCCGCTCCCGCTTGGGGGACCAGAAATGGCCGCAGCTTCGCGCCCGGAGCAAAGACGCCATGGAAGCGGGTGAGGTTCAGCTTGGGTGGGGGCACCAGGGACGCCACACGCCGTAACAGTTCCAGCCCGGTGAAGAAGAGGTGCGTGGTGCCGTCAGCCCTATGAGGTCTACGAGAGCCCGGCGGTGGTGCTGGGCGAGGGCGATGGGGAGCGCGCGGTGTCGCTGAGCGTGCCGGAGGATGGAGCCGCCTGCGAGGTGCGCGTGACGGACGCGGTGGGAATGCCCGTCTACGGGGCGCTCGTCACGGCGGCGGGGCTCCAGGGCTCGCTGCCTCCGACGCGGGGGCGCACGGACGCGGAGCCTGCCTGCCTGGTCCCTGGTGAAGCAAGCTGAACACCCAGGATTCCCGGACTATCGCCGCGGGGCCATTCTGATGCAGGCTTGAGGTCATGGCGTTGGAACAGGTCCAGTCCTGGTGGCGCGGCGAGACGTCGCAGCCGCTGCGTCCGCTGGTGGAGTGGCTGGGTCGCTCCCCGCTGCTGCTCGTGCTCCAGGTGTTGCCGGTGAGCTTCGTCTGGGGCGCGTTCGACGCGATGGGGTTGCCGCGCCTCTTCTTCCACGACGTGCCCCGGGTGACGTTCGTCGCGGCCTTCATGGCGGCGATGCTGCTGGGGCAGTTGTGCTTCATCGGGTACCTGCTCGACGCGGACGAGACGTGGGCGCTGGCGCCCCGGCGAGGCAAGCCGGGTGGGGTGCCGCCCACCATTCCGCTGGTACCTCTTCCGCACGGGCACCTATCCGGCGTGGTTGGTGGTGCTCAGCGTGCCGAGCCTCATCGACCGGCACTTCGCCTTCCTCTTTGGCGTGCTGGCCGCGTTGGGGATGACGCTGCTGCTCACGCGCGGCGCCGAGCGGCTGCAGCGCTGGTACGAGGCGGACCGGAAGCGCCACCGCTGGCTGCGGCGCATTGAGGTGACGCTCTTCCGCAAGCGCTCGACGCACGTGGTGGTGCTGCACGTGCTTCAGGCCGGGCTGCTGGCCGTCTTCGCCCTGGGCTACCTGATGGTGGCCGTGCACGTGTCGATTACCGGGAACCACGGGTGGGTGTCGCCCGCCGTGGTCATCTGCGTGGCGATCGGAATGTGCGGCGCCGTCTACGGAGCCATCCGCTTCTTCTTCCCCGAGCGACACATGGGGGCACTCGTCCTCATGGGGACGCTGGGGGTGTTCGGCGGGCGCGGGTGTGCGGACCTCTCCTTCTATGACGAGCTGTCCCTGCCCCAGCCGCCGACGTACGCGGGGACGAGCCTCGCGTCCCCGAGCGATGCGGGGCTGCTGGGGGACAACGAGGCGCTGGACGTGTGGCTGGCGCGGATGCGGGCGGAGCCTCCTCCGGGCGTGGCGTGGTCCACCGAGGGAGAGACACAGCTCGCGGCGGGACCTGCGACGATGCGCTGCGGGCCGGGGCCGAGGCCTCGGCTGGCACTGGTGGCGACGAGTGGAGGTGGCATTCGCGCCGCGGCGTGGACGGCGCACGTGCTCTCGAAGCTGGAGGGCCCGGAGGGCATCCCAGGCTTCCACCGCTACGTGCGCCTCGTCACCGGGGCCTCGGGCGGCATGGTGGGAGCGGGGACGTGGGTGGCGGGGCTGGAGCCCGGGGGCACGCCGCGCGAGCGGGTGTCACTCGCCACGATGATGCAGCAGGACAGCCTGTCGCCAGCGGCCATCGCGCTGCTGCTGCCCTTTGGCGAGAGCCGTGGGCGGGCGCTGGAGCAGGCCTGGGGGCAGCACACGGGCGGGCTGATGGCGCGCACCTTCGCGTCGCTGCGCGAGGGCGAGTCCCAGGGCTGGCTGCCCTCGCTGGTGTACTCGCCGATGCTGGTGGAGGACGGACGGCGGCTGCTGGTGAGCAACCTGGACCTGTCGGCGCTGACGTCGTCGCGGGCGAGCACGCTGGTGATGGAGGGCCTCGGAGACGAGCCGGTGGAGGGCCCGGAGGCGCGGCTGTCCGTCTCGAGTGTGCAGCTCTTCCAGCTCTTCCCTCGCAAGCAGTCGGCCTTCTCGGTGGCGGCGGCGGCGCGGATGAGCGCGTCGTTCCCCTACATGAGTCCGGCGAGCGCGCTGCCCACCTCGCCCCCGGTGCGGGTGGTGGACGCGGGCTACTACGACAACTACGGGGTGGACCTGGCGGCGCTGTGGCTGCACACGCACCGCGACTGGGTGCGCGAGTGCACCTCGGGGGTGGTGCTCATCCAGATTCGCGACCACCTGGGCAATGGCCGGCGGACGAAGTTGCAGGCGGGGAACGGGGCGGGGGGTCCGCTGGGCGGGCTGACATCTCCGGTGGAGGCGGTGCTGCGGGCACGCGAGTCGAGCATGTCGTTCCGCAACGACGAGCTGCTGGGCATGGTGCAGGACGAGCTGAACGCGGGCGAGTCGTGCTTCTTCACCACGGCCATCTTCGAGTTCAGCGAGACGGCGCCGCTGAGCTGGGCGCTGTCGGCACAGGACACGGCTCGACTGGAGCACGCGGCGAACAGCCCGGTGATGCAGGCGCGGGTGGACGCGGTGCGCGAGTGGCTCACCGCGGGCTCGGACGCTCAGGTCCGAGCCCGGAATCTCGGCATGTGTCCCGGCAGACGCCAGCTGACGCCCTGACGACGTCCGGGCGAGCTCAGGCCGCCCGCTGCTCCGAGAGTCCCTGCAGGTGCCCGGTCGTGCACCTCCCGACGAGCGACTGGACCCGCAGCTTGTAGGGGCCGATGACCAGCTCGTCCTCGAACTTCAGCAGCGAGGGCCCGTCGATGGGCCTGCCGTTGATCCACGTCCCGTTGCGCGAGCCCGCGTCCGTCACGAGGACCGCCCCCTCGAGGGCCACCAGCCGGCAGTGCGTCCGCGAGACGAGCCCATCCTCCAGGACGAGGTCGCTTCCGGCGTCGCGGCCGATGGTGAGCTCCCGGGTGGCCAGGGTCCGCGTCGTCCTGCTGTGCTTCCCGATATGCCCGACAGTGAGGGTGAGCATGGTGTGGTGTCTCCTGGAGCGACGAAGGCCGGCCCATCCGGCTGAGCCGAGCCAAAGCACGGCGTGTGCCGTCGACTACCCAACAGACGCTCCCGAGTGGTTTCAGGGACTTACGTCTCGCGCAGACATCAGGACGGAGCCGAGCGACATGGGCTCATCAAGGCTGCTATCAATCCTGACGGCAATTGCACGAGGGCTCCCGGATGACGAGCAGGGCTGGTGACGAGCTGGAGGTTGGCGGCAATGAGGTGACGTTGGGAGATGCACCGGGCGGCCCGTCACTCGAGAAGACCCGGACCTTTCAGGCGCTCACCGAGCAGGCGCTCACCGACGTCACACCGCGGCCGGCACCCCAGGACGACACCCCAACGCGCAAGTCGCGGCTCCCCAGGGGTCCGTCGGGCGAATCCCAGGCCATCGAGGAGGCTCCGCCCGTGGGCTCGGGGGACGTGCCCTACCGCGAGCCCAAGGCCCTGTGTGTCCGGCGCGAGGGGACCGGGGAGCTGATCGTCCCCCTGTACCCGGACCGCTCCTATGTCTTCGGGCGGGCGCCCGAGTCCACCGTGGTCTTCCCGCACGACGCGGTGTCGAGGCAGCACGGGCGCCTGTCCTTCCGGGAGGATCACCGGTGGGTGTATCGGGATCTCAACTCGCGCAACCACAGCTACCTGGGGCGCAGTGAGGTTCAGGTCGACGGCGACGAGCGCAGGCACTTCCAGGAGATCAGCGCCTCGAAGGACTGGGTCGTCGAGGCGGGTGACGTCCTCCTGTTGGGCAATGGCAGGAGCCGCATCACCCTCTTGGAGGAGGTGCCGCATGGGCTGGTGGCGGGTCCTCGTTCCGGGCAGGTGGGCTCTCCTTCCACCGTGCGGCTCGAGCGCTCCATCGAGGTGTGTGCCCGCCACCACCTTCCGGTGTTCCTGCTGGGCAAGTCGGGCACGGGGAAGACGTTCATCGCGCGGGAGATCCACAGCCGGGGCCGGCTCCAGGGCAACTTCGTCATCCTCAACTGTGGCCGGCTGCCTCAGGACACGGCGGCGCTCACCAGCGAGCTGCTCGGGCACGTGAAGGGCGCGTACACCGGGGCCTCGATGGCGCGGGTGGGCAAGCTCTACAGCGCCAACGGGGGCACGCTCTTCCTGGACGAGGTGGAGTTCCTGCCACCGCTGGCCCAGGACTTCCTCATCGACGTGCTGGAGGGCACCGGCAACTTCGCGCCGCTGGGTGCACCGGCGGACTTCCGCGAGCCGCCACCGCGCTTCCGGCTCATCTCGGCTTCCAAGGTGCCGCTGCACCAGACGGGGCTGCGGCAGGACCTGACGCAGCGGCTCGCCACCGGAGATGTCATCGTGCTGCCCACGCTGGAGGAGCGGCGTGAGGACATCCCCCATCTGGTGGAGACGTTCCTGCACCGGCTCGAGGCGGAGCAGCGCTACGACGCCGAGCTCACCAGCGATGCCATCGCGTACCTGCAGGAGGCGGACTGGCCGGGGCAGATCCGCGAGCTGGAGTCCACGGTGAAGGCCGTGGTGGCGCGCGAGGTGGTGCTGCGCTCGCTCGAGGGCATCGAGCACCGGCGGACCGTCATCACACTGGAGGCGGTGAAGAGCTACCTGTCGCAGCGGCAGCTCGGTTTCGGGAGCCCGGTGGTCGCGCCTCCGGTGCAGAAGGCGGTGACCGTCGTGGAGGCGTCCGCGCCCGGTCGCAAGCGCCCGCGCGACCTGACCGAGCAGGAGCTCCGCAGCGCGCTGGAGAAGCACCAGGGCAACAAGACCCGGACCGCGGCGGAGCTGGGCATCGCGGTCAATACCCTCAAGGCCCGGATGAAGGCGCTGGGGCTCGGGTGACGCGAGCCCCCGCTACGCCGAACAGAGCGGGAAGGCCGGGATGACGGGCCGCAGGGCCGCGACGGGCTCCTCGTCCGTCAGCTCCACGCCGTGCTTCATCCACGTCCGGGACTCCACGCCGCCCCGGAGGAATCGCGTGGCGTTCTCGGGCTCGAAAGTCCATTCGGGGACGTCCCCCACCAGGTCCTCCACCCCCCACGGAGACGCGCACCGCTCCCCGTCCCGCTGCGGCAGGTTCCCCCACGGGTGGCGCCGCCCATCCGGTCCGCGCGCCGCCATCTCCCACTCGTCCACCGTCGGCGGCCGGAGGGAGATTTTCTCGATTCGTGAGAGGGTTTTGCACAGCCACTGGGCCTCTTCGAACGAGCCGAGCCACGTCCGCTCCCGGTCGGGAACGACACGGATGGGTAGAGGATTACCCATCCAGGTCGCGAGGGAGCAATCCACTGGGAAACGGGCCACGAAGAAGCCCTCGGAGCGCACCCGGCGCGGGGTGTGGGCGCCCAGCCAGTGGTCGATCGGAGCGACCCACTGCAACGGCAGGCCCGAGCGGCGCAGGTAGAATTGACCCTGCCGCTCGATGATTCCCGAGGGAAGGAGCTGGGGCCGCCGCCCCAACGCCAGGGGCGTGGTGAGCGAGTGGAGCAGCAGCGACGTCGCGTCCGTCACCTCCACGGCGCCGTCGAGCAACTCTCGCAACGACCGCAGCGGATCCCTCCCGGGCACGAGGATGCTCGGGAGTTGACGCTCGTGGAGGTATCGGATGACCCCCTTGAAGAGCTGCTCGAGGGCGCGGCGCTCCCGGGGGTCCTCGAGCTCCCGGAGCGCGTTGGGAAGGGGCACCGCGTGGAGCGTTGGCAGCACCTCGCGGGCCCGCAGCCGCGCTGCCGCCAGCACCGCCGTCACCCGCACCTCCGCGTCCTCATCTCGCAGGCACGCACGGAGCACCTCGTCGACAGCGGGGTAGGAAATGGAGTCGTCGCGCATGAGCCAACGCAGGGCCTGCCGCCGCTGCTCGGGCGCGAGATGATCCGTCGCGCTGCTCTGGCCGATGTATCCGACAGAGGTGGTGAACACGCGTGCTCCTGAGGGGCGGGGCCGGCTCATCCGGCGACTGCGCGGGTTTTCCTTTGCACGTCACATGCCGGGTCCTCCTTCACCCGGAGTGCCAGTGTTTCCACCAAAAAGCCGATAAAGCTTCTGTCGATCAAGAACGTGAAAGCGAGGTTTTGTCAGGACTGCTATCAATCCTGACAGGCAACTCCGCATGTCGAGGGGTGGATGACCAGTAGGGACGAGGAGTCGAGTCGACGTGTCGAGGTCGGAGCGGAGCAGAGGTCCGCTGCGGCTCCGGACCGCTCTTCGCGCGCCGCGACCCACCACGCCCAGGCCGCCCTCGTCTCCATCGGTTCCGAGTCCAGCACGCGCAACGAGCGGCCCCTGCGGGAGGCGCCGGCGGCTCGCGAGGTCGAAGCCGTGCCGTACCGCGAGCCGAAGGCCCTCCTCGTGCAGCGCGAGGGCGTGGAGGAGCTGGTGGTACCCCTGTACTCGGATCGCTCCTATGTCTTCGGGCGGGCGCCCGAGTCCACGGTGGTCTTCCCCCAGTCAACGGTGTCGAGGCAGCACGGGCGCCTGTCCTTCCGGGAGGATCACCGCTGGGTGTACCGGGACCTCAACTCGAGGAATGGCAGCTACCTGGGGCGGGCGGAGGCGCTGGGGACGGGGGACGCGCGTCAGTCCTCCCAGCGGGTGGGCCCCTCGCGCGACTGGGTCCTCGAGGTCGGGGACACGGTCGTGCTTGGCAACGGAAAGAGCCGCATCACCCTGCTGGAGGAGGTGCCGCACGGGCTGGTGGCGGGTCCTCGTCCCATGCGCGCGGGGTCTCCCATCGCCACCGGGCTCGAGCGCTCCATCGACGTGTGTGCCCGCCACCACCTCCCGGTGTTCCTGCTGGGCAGGTCGGGCACGGGGAAGACGTTCATCGCGCGGGAAATCCACAGCCGGAGCCGGCTCCAGGGCAACTTCGTCATCCTCAACTGTGGCCGGCTCTCCCAGGACACGGCGGCGCTCAGCAGTGAGCTGCTCGGGCACGTGAAGGGCGCGTACACCGGGGCCTTGATGGCGCGGGTGGGCAAGCTCTACAGCGCCAATGGAGGCACGCTCTTCCTGGACGAGGTGGAGTTCCTGCCACCGCTGGCCCAGGACTTCCTCATCGACGTGCTGGAGGGCACCGGCAGCCTCGCGCCGCTGGGTGCACCGGCGGACTTCCGCGAGCCGCCGCCGCGCTTCCGGCTCATCTCGGCCTCGAAGGTGCCGCTGCACCAGACGGGGCTGCGGCAGGACCTGACGCAGCGGCTCGCCACCGGAGACGTCATCGTGCTGCCCACGCTGGAGGAGCGGCGTGAGGACATCCCCCATCTGTTGGAGACGTTCCTGCACCGGCTCCACGTGGAGCAGCGCTACGACGCCGAGCTCACCACTGATGCCATCGCGTACCTGCAGAAAGCGGATTGGCCGGGGCAGATCCGCGAGCTGGAGTCGACGGTGCGGACCGTGGTGGCGCGCGAGGCGGCGAGGCAGGAGCTGGAGGGCATCGAGCGCCAGCGGCTCATCATCACGCTGGAGGCGGTGAAGAGCTACCTGTCGCAGCGGCTGCTCGGCTTCGGGGGCCCCTCGGCCACGCCCGCGCCGAGGGGGCTCACGCCCCTCCCCGAATCACCGGTGTCCCTCCGCAAGCGCCCGGGGGACCTGACCGAGCAGGACATCCGGAGCGCGCTGGAGAAGCACCAGGGCAAGAAGAGCCGGGCCGCGGTGGAGCTGGGCATCGCGCTCAACACCCTCAAGGCGCGGATGAAGGCGCTGGGGATGGCGTAGGGCCTACCGCGTCACCACGCGGTTCCGCCCGGCCTGCTTCGCCCGCCCACACGTGGCCTCCGCCGCGTCGAGCAGGTTGCCATAGGGCTCTCCGGGGCGCAGTCCCGCCACGCCCACGGAGACGGTGAGGTGGAAGTCGCCGGAGAGCGAAGGGAAGGTCCGCGTCGCGAGCCGACGACGCAACCTCTCCGCCAGCCGCTCTCCCATGTACGGAGCCACCGCGAAGAGGCTCACCGCGAACGCGTCCCCTTCCATGCGGCCGATGGGCCCGCGTCCATCCAGCTCCGCTCCGAGCTCGTCCACCAGCGCGCTCAGTGCCGCGTCCATCGTCTCGCGCCCGTGCGCGTCGTTGCCTTCCTGGGTCTCGTCCGTGTCCACCCAGAGCACCGTGAGCGGCATGCGC
Source organism: uncultured delta proteobacterium (assembly GCA_963771175.1). Lineage (GTDB taxonomy): Bacteria > Myxococcota > Myxococcia > Myxococcales > Myxococcaceae > Archangium. The sequence continues at coordinate 95,492 of CAVYSY010000007.1, read as the reverse complement.
GCTTGATTCGCGTCCGCCACGGCCCTGGCCACCAGCGATTCGAAGTAGGGGCGCAGGTACGCCCCCGTCAGCGGACAGACCTGTCGGGCGTGCTCGGTCACTCAGCTCGCCTTGCGCGAGGAGGCCTGCTTTGTCTTCGCGTGCGCCTTGTCGAAGCCCTCGTAGGAGCGCACCGCATGGTCGCCCACCTTCTGGATGTGCTGGTTGTTGAGGTACGCCGTCACCGGCGCCGCCACCAGGGGCATCGCCCGTCCCAGCATGTGCATGCCGCCCTTCCTCAGTAGCACCTCGGCCACCTTCCCCAGCACCCGGGGGCTCGAGCGCTGCATCGGCCCCACGCCCGTCGCGTAGCCGTACAGGTCCAGCAGCTCGTTGCGTGCCCGCTCGCTCTTCAGGTTCACCTTGTAGAGCGTGGCCAGGTCCACCAGCAGCGTGAGCTGCAGCCACGCCATCACCGTCAGGTCCGCCGGCAGCCCCAGCAGCCCGAAGACGCCGGAGATTCCTCCCACCATCCCCGCGATGTGCTTCTTCTCGTCGATGAGCCGCTGCGCCCGCTCCCTCGTCCCCGCCGACGGGTAGCGCTGCTCCAGCTCCGCCACCCGCTTGCGCGCGCGCGGTACCTCCTGCTGCACCAGGTCCGCCAACTTCGTGTCCGCCAGCTTCTTCAGCTCCGCCGGGGTGAGCCTCTTCACCTTGTCGGCGATGGGGTCATAGAAGGCCATGCGTGTCTCCTCCCCTCAGTAACCCCGCTCGGCGAGGTAAAGGTCCACCAGCGCGCCTTCCTCGTACCAGGCGTGGCGCATCTCGGCGTTGTACCAGCGCGAGTCCGGCTTCGCCGTGCGCACCTCGAGCTTTATCTGGTTGGGTGCCGTGTCGATGACCACCGCCCGCGCCAGGCACATCCCCCCCGGCTCATCTCCGTAACCGCCCTCGAGGCACACCTCGTCCCCGACCGACAGCCGCCGCGTGTACTCGGAGCCCAGGTAGCGGGCCTCGTCACAGTTGCCGCGCACCGAGGAGCCCCCGTGCTGCACGCACCGGTCCAGCCTCGGCGAGCGCACCACCTGCACGGCCCCCACGAGCGGATCATCGTCGTTGGGGTTGGGTCGGAAGGCCTCCTTGGAGGTGCCACAGCCCGCCAGCATCAACAGCAGGCCTCCACACGCCCACGTCCACTTCATCGCTTCCTCGCCTCCGGGACCCTGACGGCCCCTTCACTCGCACGGAATGAGCGCACGAGCATGGCAAGCCCGCGCGGGAGGGTAAAGCAGTTGACGTTGAGCGCGTCCGGCGTCGCTCAGGCGATACGGCGCGCCGGGCCCGGAATCTCCTCCGTCCGGCCGGGGACGATGCCGGTTCTTCTCGTCCACGAAGACGACCGTGGGCTTCCAGTGGGCCGCCTCGTGCTCCTCCACCTCGGCGAAGGTGGCCAGGATGACGAGGTCCCCCGGCTTGTTGAGGTGCGCCGCCGCGCCGTTGATGCAGATGACGCCGCTGCCCGCCTCGCCCTCCAGGGCGTAGGTCTCCAGGCGGGTGCCCTGCGTCACGTTCCACACCGCCACCTTCTCGTAGGGGAGGATGTCGGCGGCGCGCAGCAGGTCTCGGTCGATGGTGACCGAGCCCTCGTAATCCAGGTCGGCCTGGGTGACGGTCGCGCGGTGGATCTTGGACTTGAAGAGAATGCGGCGCATGAGGGGGCCCGGAAGAATGCCGCGCAACCGTAACGGGTGGAGCGCCGGGGGACAACCTTCAAGAGCTCCCCCGGTCGCCTGCCCCCGGCCGAGCCGGCTATCGCCGGAAATTCAGGAGCTGCGCGACGTCCAGGGGCACGTTCTGGCCGCCCGAGAGGAGCTGGCCATCCAGCTTCACCTGGGCATTGCCGCCCGAGCGCAGGGCGCCGGCCGCGGCGGCGGCGCTCAGGAAGTTGATTTTGAGGGGCAGGGAGAGCTGGCGGGTGCTGCCGGCCTCCAGCAGGCCGAGGTCGCCGGTGGAGAGGTTGCCCACGCTGCTGCCGGCCACCCTGAGGGCGCCGCTGATGCCGCCCACCGGGAGGGGGAAGCTGTTGCGGTTCTTCACGGTGAGGGGGAACTCCACGGTGGCGCCCTGGAGGGTGACGTTGGTGATGCGGGGGGACTCGAACTGGACCTGGGGAACCTTGGGGACCTCGAAGGTGCCCTCGTGCTCGAGGGGGAAGCGCAGCACGCCGATGGGCGTCTGGATGCCCACGCTGCCCTGGGCCTTGTAGCGGGCGGTGTCCTGGTTGAGGAACGTCTGCACCACGGGGACGATGTCCGCGAACTTCACGTTGGCGGGGAAGACGAGCTCGGACTTGCCCTTGGCGGCGATGTTGAGGCCCTTGGGCGGAGTGCCGGCCACCACCTGCTTGCCCTCGACGAAGAAGGCGTAGTCGATGGAGGCGAGCTTCAGCCCGAGCGGGTTGGGGTTCTCCAACTGGTAGACGAGGTCGACGGTGGCGTCGGCGAGCGAGGCCTTCTGCAGGCGGGCCTGCTTGAAGGTGAGGCGCGGTTTCTGGAAGGCGTTCTTGGCCATGCGCTGCAGCGAGGCGCAGCCGGCGAGCAGGGCGAGGCCAAGGGTCGCGAGGACGAGGAGCGAGCGGTTCTTCATGGTCATGGGCTTAGCAGGGGACGGGCCATGCTACCGGGCAATTCAAACGGGTGCTCGGGCGAGCCCGGCCGCCGGGTGAGGGGGTAGGGGTGTGTGGCCGAGGTGGGGGGTGATAAGCCTTGGGCCCCGTGAGAACGCCCTCCGCATCCCGGCTGCTGCCCGCCCTGCTCTGTGTCCTGCTGTCGCTCACCGCCTGCACGCGGGGTGCTGGCGCGTCGGGGCCCTCTCGGAAGGTGGCCCTCGAGCCCGTGCCGGCTGGAGGGCTCGGGCCGGCAGGCCCTGTGTGGCACCCATGAGGTGTGGGAGGACCGCGCCGCGAAGCAGGGGCGCAAGGTGCCGCTGAAGGTGGTGGTGGTGCCGGCGCTGGCGTCCTCGCCGGAGCCGGACCCGGTGGTGATGCTGGCCGGTGGACCGGGACAGGGCGCCGCGAAGCTGGCCGGGTACATGGTGCCCGTGCTGGAGCGCCTCCACCGCAACCGGGACCTGGTCTTCGTGGACCAGCGGGGCACGGGGGACTCGCGGCCGCTCGAGTGCGAGCCGGTGCCCCATGACGCGCCGCTGGCCCAGCAGTTCGACGACACCTACCGCGAGGAGGAGTTCCGCAAGTGCCTCGCCGGCTATGACGCGGACGTGCGCCTCTACACCACGCCCATCGCCATGGACGACCTGGACGAGGTGCGCGAGGCGCTCGGCTACGAGAAGCTCAACCTGTACGGCGTCTCCTACGGCACGCGCGCCGCGCTGGTGTACCTGCGCCAGCACCCGGAGCACGTGCGCACCGTCATGCTCGAGGGCGTGGCGCCCATGTCCCTGCTGCTGCCGCTCAACGTCGCGCGCGACAGCCAGCGGGCGCTGGACCTGCTCTTCACGCACTGCGAGCAGGACGCGGCGTGCGCGAAGCGCTACCCGGAGCTGAGGGGCCGCTTCGAGTCGCTGCTGGCACAGCTCCAGAAGGAGCCGGTGCGCACGCGGGTGGAGCACCCGCTGACCGGCGTGCCGGAGGACCTCACCATCAGCCACGACCACCTTCGTGGCGGTGCTGCGCGGGGTGCTCTACATGCCCGAGGCGACGTCGCTGGTGCCGCTGGTGCTGGACCGGGCCACGCAGGGCGACTGGCGGCCGCTCGTCGCCATCCACCAGAACCTGAGCGGTGGCGCCAGTCCCAACATGAGCCTGGGCATGTTCCTCTCGGTGGTGTGCGCGGAGGACGCGCCGCTCATCTCGGACGAGGCCCTCGCCCGCGAGTCGAAGGGCTCGTGGTTGGGCGAGACGATGGTGCGCACCATGCTCAAGCCGTGTGCGCTTCTGGCCGCGCGGCGAGCTGCCCAAGGACTACCGCGAGCCGGTGAAGTCGGACGTGCCGGTGCTGCTGCTGTCGGGCGAGTTGGACCCGGTGACGCCGCCCTCGTGGGCCGAGGACGCGATGCGCACGCTGACGAACAGCCGGCACGTGGTGCTGCCCGGAGTGGGGCACGGGACGAGCAGCATCGGCTGCGTGCGCGCGCTGATGGCGGACTTCGTGGCCCGCGGCAGCGTGGAGGGGCTCGAGTCGAAGTGCGGCGAGGGCCTCAAGCGTCCCCCCTTCTTCACCTCCTTCGCCGGCCCGGTGCCCTGAGCGCCAGCCTGCCGAGTGCAAAGCCATGATCGAAGTGACGAACCTGCACAAGCGCTTCGGCGCGGTGACGGCGGTGGAGGACGTGAGCTTCCGCGCCGAGGACGGCGTGGTGACGGGACTGCTCGGGCCCAACGGCGCGGGCAAGACGACCACGCTGCGCATGCTCTACACGCTCATCCGGCCGGACCGGGGCAGCGTCAAGGTGGACGGGCTGGAGGTGGCCGAGCACCCGGTGGAGGTGCGCCGGGCCCTCGGCGTGCTGCCGGACGCGCGCGGCCTCTACCCGCGCCTCACCGCCCGCGAGCACATCCACTACGTCGGCGAGCTGCACGGCCTGTCCGGCGCCGCGCTCGACAAGCGCATCGACGAGCTGGTGGAGCTGCTGGACATGAAGGACATCGCCGACCGGCGCACCGAGGGCTTCAGCCAGGGCGAGCGCATGAAGGTGGCGCTGGCGCGGGCGCTGGTGCACGGGCCGCGCAACGTGCTGCTCGACGAGCCCACCAACGGGCTGGACGTGATGAGCACGCGCGCGGTGCGCACGCTCATCCGCCGGCTGCGCGAGCAGGGGCACTGCGTGGTGTTCTCCAGCCACGTGATGCAGGAGGTGGCCGCGCTGTGTGACCGCATCGTGGTGGTGGCGCGGGGCAGGGTGGTGGCGGAGGGCTCCCCGGACGAGCTGCGCGCGCGCACGGGGAAGGACAGCCTGGAGGAGGCATTCGTGACGGTCATCGGCAGTGACCAGGGGTTGATGCAGTGAAGGCGCTCCTCTCGGCGGTGTTTCGCAAGGAGATGCGGGACCATCTGCGCGACCGGCGCTCGGTGATGAGCGTGCTGGGCGGCTCGCTGGTGGGGCCCATCGTCTTCGCGGTGATGTTCACGGTCATTGCCTCGTGGAACCGGCAGGACAAGCCGGTGGAGCTGCCCGTGGTGGGGCGGGCGCACGCGCCGAGCCTCATGGCCTTCCTGGAGCGCTCCGGGGCGAAGCTGGTCGAGGCTCCGGCGGACTACGAAGCGGGCATCCGGGCGGGCACGCTGGACGCGGTGCTCGTCATCCCCGAGGACTACGGGAAGGACTTCGCGGCGGGACGCTCGGCGAAGGTGCAGCTCGTGGTGGACAACTCGCGCAACAAGGCGCGCGCCAACGTCAAGCGCATCCAGGTGCTGCTGAGCCGGTACTCGGGAGTCCTGGGCATGCAGCGGCTGCTGGCGCGCGGGGTGGCGCCGGAGCTGGCCTCGCCCGTACAGATTGAAGAGGTGGACCTGGCCACGCCCGAGCGGCTGGCCGCGAGCATCCTCAACATGATTCCCATCTTCCTGGTGATGGCCTGCTTCATCGGCGGGTTGAACGTGGCCATCGACACCATGGCGGGCGAGCGCGAGCGTGGCTCGTTGGAGCCGCTGCTGCTCAACCCCGTGCAGCGCGGGACGCTGGTGGTGGGCAAGTGGCTGGCCACCACGGTGTTCTCCTGCGTCACGGTGGTGGTGGTCTCGGTGGCGTTCGTGGTCATCGCGAAGCGGGTGCCGCTGCAGGACCTGGGCGTGAAGGTGAGCCTGGAGCCGGCGACGGCGGTGGCGATGATCGGCGCGATGCTGCCCATGGCGCTGCTGGCCTCGGCGGCGCAGATGCTGGTGGCCACCTTCGCGCGCTCGTACAAGGAGGCGCAGACGTACCTGCAGCTCCTGATGATGCTGCCCACCCTGCCGGGCATGGTGCTGGCGCTGTCTCCCATCCAGAGCCAGATGTGGATGTACGGAGTGCCCGTGCTGGGACAGCAGCTCCTGGTGTCCGAGCTGATGCGCGGCGAGGTGCTGGGCGCGCTGCCCTTCGTGCTGGGCACGGTGAGCAGCCTCGCGTTGACGGCGGTGTGCCTGTCGCTCATCTCCCGGCTGCTCAGCGACGAGCGCATCGTCTTCGGCCGCTCGTGAACTTCTCCCCCATCCTCAGCGGGTCGACCTGTTGATCGACCCGATGGGTTCTTGCTGAAGTGTGCCGCCGCGGGGACCTGGTTGGATGAGCGGCACGGCACGTAGCGTGGACGTGGTCATCATCGGCGGAGGCCCGGCCGGGTCCGCCACCGCCATCTCCTGTGCCACGGCCGGGCTGTCCGTGCTCGTGCTGGAGCGGGCCGCCTTCCCGCGAGACTGTCCGGGAGAGTCGCTCCACCCGGGCGTCGAGCCCCTGTTCACGCAACTGGGTGTGGGCGACGCGGTCCGGGCCGCCCGCTTCGTCCGCTACCCGGGCTTCTGGGTGGAGTGGGATGGGCCACGCCAGTTCGTCCCCTTCGGCCAGGACGCGAACGGCCCGTGGTTGGGTTTCCAGGCGTGGCGGGCCGAGCTGGATGCCCTCCTGCTGGAGCGGGCACGCGCGCTGGGGGTGGAGGTGTTGCAGCCCGCCGCGCGCTCCACCCGCTCCGAGACGAGCGTGGCGAGGTGGTGGGCGTGGAGACGGACGCGGGTCCCCTCCACGCCCGGGTGGTGATCGACGCGGCAGGGGGCGCGCATTGGCTCGCCCGCCAGCTCGACCTCCCCCGGTTGAAGGCTTCTCCCACGCTGGTGGCCACCTACGGCTACGTGGTGGAGCCCGAAGGCTCCGATGGCGAGGAGCCCGCATCGTGGCCGATGACGAGGGCTGGACCTGGACGGCGCGGGTGCGGCCGGGGGTCCGTCAGTGGACCCGACTGACCCTGGATGGGCGGCCCGTGCCCAATGGATGGCGGCCCCGGAGCTGCGCGAGTGCGAGCCGCTCGGGCGCACGCGAGGCGCGGACGTCACCTGGCGGCGCGTGGAGTCCCCGGCTGGCCCCGGCTACCTGATGGTCGGCGACGCGGCCGCGGTGCTCGACCCGGCCTCCTCCCACGGCGTGCTCAAGGCGCTGATGTCCGGGATGATGGCGGGCCACGCGGTGGTGCGCGCGGCCTCGGGTGCCCTGCCGTGGCCCTCGGCCCACGCGGCCTATTCGGACTGGGTCCGCCGCTGGTTCGAGCACGACGTGGCGCAGCTCCGCGAGCGCTACCGTCGCTTCCCTCGCTGGGACGCCTTGGAGGGGCAGGGGTGAGGGTCCACCCCGCACAGTGGCGATTCCGTTCTGTGCGTAAGTCATCCCTCGTACTCGTGGGCCGGGTGGCATATGGAAGGGCATGGCCCACCTTGGGAAGGAAATGACCCCGGAGCGAGAACTGAGTCTCCTTCCTGCGCCAGCCTCCGTGGCTACGGCGTCGGGTGAACCCCGATTCGGCACCTACCAGGGCGAGCTGCCCGAGGTGGACCTTTCCCGGCTCAAGGGCCGGTGGGCCCCCGCGGCGGCCCCGGCCCGGCTGCTCAAACGCAAGCGCTGGCACTACACCCTGGCGGCCACGCCGGAGGTGCTCGCGCTCTTCGCGGTGGTGGACGTGGGCTACTCGGCCAACGCCTTCGCCGTGGCGTTGGACCTCAAGGAGCAGCGTCCCCTCTGCGATGTGAGCTTCCTGGGCGCGCCCGGCCCGCTCGCCGAGGTGAGCGACAAGCCCGGCGCGGGGCTGACGGCCTCGTTCCGCACCCTGGGCGGGCGGTTCACGGCACGGCGCGGCGAGGACGACGAGCGCTACCACCTGAACGTGGACGTGAGCCGGCTGCGCACGGGCAGCCTCCAATCCTTCCTGTGGGATGGGGAACTGCTGGTGGCCGGAGGCCCTCCGGCGCTGACGGTGATCGCCCCCGTGGAGGGAGGCGGCTTCGTCAACGTCACCCAGAAGCGCGGCGGCATGCTGGCCTTCGGCAGCCTGGAGGCGGGAGGCAAGCGCTTCCGACTGGACGGTGGGGTGGGCGGGACGGACTACACCCAGGGCTATATGGCTCGGCACACCTCGTGGCGGTGGGCCTTCCTCGCGGGGCGGCTGGCGGACGGAACGCCGGTGGGCCTCAACCTCGTCGAGGGCTTCAACGAGAGCGCCGGCACCAACGAGAACGCGCTCTGGCTGGGGGACAAGCTCTACCCGCTCGCCCGGGCCGTCTTCGAGTACGACCGGAAAGAGCTGATGAGCCCGTGGCACATGAGGACGGTGGACGGCGCGGTGGACCTGCGCTTCCAGCCCCTCTACGTCCACCGCGAGGACCACGATTTCAAGGTGGTGGTGAGCCACTTCGCCCAGCCGCTTGGCTTCTTCGAGGGCACGGTGCGGGTGGACGGCCGGACGTACTCGCTGTCCGGGGTGCCCGGGGTCACCGAGGATCAAGACATGCTGTGGTGAAGCTGCCAGGGCGGTCGGGGGGCTGTACCGCCGCGAGCCGCGTCTGGCCTAGACTGGGGTCCCCCTGCTTCGGATCCCCATGAACTGCTCGCACTGTGGCCAACCCATCCCCGATGTGACGCAGGGCGTTTGCCTCGAGTGTGGCCTTCCGCTCGAAGGGCTCCGAGGACTCCAACGCCGACTACGGCACCGGGGACGAGTCCTATGAGTGGGAGCCCCCGCCTCCCTCGCCCTTCGAGCGTCTCTCGGAGGTGCTCTCCAAGGTGTTCGCCCCCGTCCGGGACGTGGCGGGGCAGCTCGGCGACGCCATCGCGGGGGTGCTGGATGATCCGCGCCTGCGCTCGCGCCTGCCGGGTGGCTCGCTGTCGCTGCTCGGCCTGGGGCTGGTGGGACTCGCCATCCTGCTCTCGGTGTTGCCGTTCGTCCCGGGCATCGGCCTGCCGGGCTCGCTGGTGATGCTCCTGGGCGGCGCGCTGGTGGCCGTGAACGAGTGGCGCGTCATCACCCAGCCTGGGGTGCAGGAGTTGCGCACCGCGGAGGCCCGCGCCCTGCCCGCGGCACTCGAGAACCTCCCCGAGGAGACGCAGCATCCGGGCATCGCGCGGGCCTACGCCGCGCTCACCTGTGCCCATGCCCTGCTGATGCTGGGCTTCGGGCCCGTCTCGTTGTTGTGGCTGCTCGCCGCGCTGGTGCTCGGCTACGAGCAGGGGCAGCGGTTCTTCGCCACGTCGGAGGAGGACTTCGACTACCTGTACGAGGGCAGCCTCCGTCAGCGCCTGAACCGCTGGGTGGTGGTGGGCGCCGCCGTGTGCTCCTTCGCGCTCCTGCTTCCCTGGGCCCGGAGCAACACGCCCTTCTTCGGGGCCTCCGGCGGGGAGCAGCCGCTCGCGACGTTCACCCAGCTCACCCTCGTGCTGCTCGCGAGCTTCGCCCTGCGGCAGCGCGGGCTGGCGGCGCTGCATCCCATCGTGCTCGTCCTCATGGGCGTCTGGCTCACGACGTGGTTCTTCCTGATGATGAGCCCCTACACCGCCGGCCCCTGGGTCTTCCTGCCGGGCCTGCTCACCCTCGATGCCGTCATCGTGCTCCACCTGGTGCAGCAGCGCCGGGATGGGGACGTGGGGGAGGGCGCGGGAACCGACTCGATGGAGGAGCCGGCCTCGGACGTGGACTCCCAGGGTTGAGGACAGCCGGGTTCCGATATGTCTCTTCCTCTCTCCCTCCTCGACCTGATTCCCGTCGGCACGGGCTCCACGGGCCCTCAGGCCCTGCGCAACAGCATCGACCTGGCGCGCAGGGCGGACGCGCTCGGCTACACGCGCTACTGGGTGGCCGAGCACCACAACACCCTGGGCCTGGCCAGCTCCGCGCCGGAGATCATGATCGGCCTCCTCGCCCGCGAGACCCAGCACCTGCGCGTCGGCTCGGGCGGAATCATGCTCCCGAACCACTCGCCCCTGAAGGTCGCGGAGAACTTCCTCACGCTCGAGGCGCTCTACCCGGGACGCATCGACCTGGGGCTCGGGCGCGCTCCCGGAACGGACCGCGTCACCGCGCTGGCCCTGCGCCGCTCCGTGGAGGCCCTCTCCGCGGATGACTTCCCGGAGCAGCTCCAGCTCCTGCGCGCCTTCGCCGGAGAGGCCGAGTTCCCCGAGGACGACCTCTTCGCCCGGGTGCGGGCCTCACCGCCGGGTGTCCCGCTTCCTCCATCTGGCTCCTCGGCTCCAGTGACTTCGGTGCCCGGCTCGCCGCGGCGCTCGGCCGGGGCTTCGCGTTCGCGTACCACTTCAGCCCGGAGATGGCGCTGCCGGCCATGTCCGCGTACCGGAACCTGTTCCAGCCCTCCGAGTACCTCGCGCGGCCCTATGCCATCCTGGGCGTATCGGTGGTCTGCGCCGAGACGGAGGAGCGCGCGGAGGAGCTCGCGCTGACGCACGACCTGCTGTGGGTCAACATCCGCAATGGCCGCAACGGGCCCATTCCCAGCCCGGAGGAGGCGCGCGCGTACCCGTACACCCCCTTCGAGCTGCAGCAGGTCCGCGCCTCGCGCTCGATGCTCGTCGTGGGCACCCCCGAGCGCGTCCGAGCCCGGCTCCTCGAGCTGGCCCGGAAGATGGGGGCGGACGAGCTCATGGTGACGTCACACATCCACAGCCACGCGGCGCGCGTGCGCTCCTACGAACTGCTCGCGGAAGCCTTTGGCCTGCGTCGTCCCGAAGGCCCGTCGTAGCCAAGCCATCCGAAGTAAGTCCGTGCAGGAGGAGGCCTGCGGACAGAGGACCCTCCGGGCTCGGTTTGGAGAAACCTGTCCGACAGTCGGACAGGTTTTGGAAGAGCGCGGCCGGGAGGCCGACGTTTCTCGGTTCGGATGGCTCAGGCCCGGTACTCGGGCAGCAGGGGCAGCTCTCGCTTGAGGTGCTCCACCAATAGGCGCACCTTGGGCGAGAGGTGCCGCTTCTGCGGGTAGAGCGCCCAGACGGCGGTGTTCGGTGGCTGGTTGGCTTCCAGCAGCGAGATGAGCCGGCCCGCGCGCAGGTGCTCGCGGACGTAGTAGTCCGGGAGCTGGCACAGGCCGAAGCCCCGCAGCGCCGCATCGAGCACCGCCGCGCCGCTGTTGCAGCGCCACGGCCCGCGGGCCCGGAAGAGCTGCTCGCGGCCCTCGGCCTGGAACACCCAGACATCGGAGGTTCCAATCAGGCACGGGTGGCGCTCCAGCTCCGAGAGGCTGTGCGGTGTGCCGTAGCGCTCCAGGTACTCCGGCGCGGCGCACAGGTACATCGCCCGCGGCGCCAGGCGGGTCGCCACCAGCGTGGAGTCCGTCAGCCGCCCCAGGCGGATCGCCAGGTCGAAGCCTTCTCGCACCAGGTCCACCGTGTCGTTGGTGAGGTGGATGTCCACCCGCAGCCCCGGATGCCGCGCCATGAAGGCGTTCACCAGCGGCACGATGAAGCGCTCGCCGTACGTCACCGCCGATGTCATGCGCAGCAGCCCCTTGGGCGTGCCCTGCAGGTCACTGACCGCGAGGAAGGCCTCGTCCCGCTCCTCCGCCAGGCGCTGGCAGTGGGCCAGGAAGGTGAGCCCCGCCTCCGTCAGCGAGACGCGCCGGGTGGTGCGGTAGAAGAGCCGCGCCTGCAGCCTGTCCTCCAGGCGGCTGATCTGCCGGCTGACATGCGAGGAGGAGACTCCCAGGCGCTCGGCCGCGCGTGAGAAGCTGCTCGTCTCGGCCACGGCGACGAACTCGTCGATTCCTTCCCACCGGTTCATGGTGGGTCCATCTGTCTCGGGATTATCCCTGGACGGCAACAATCTTTTCCCGGACCGGTGAAGATCCGCCCGCTCCCATGGATTAGCTAACACGGGTCTTCCTTCCCCCAGGAGAACCCCACCATGATCAAGTCCCGCGCCGCCGTTGCCTGGGCCGCCAACCGTCCGCTCGAAATCGAGGAGATCGACGTCGCGCCGCCCAAGGCCGGCGAGGTGCTGGTGCGCATCGTGGCCACCGGCGTCTGCCACACCGATGCCTACACGCTCTCCGGGCAGGATCCCGAAGGCCTCTTCCCGGTCGATCCTCGGGCACGAGGGCGGCGCCATCGTCGAGGAGGTGGGCGCCGGCGTCACCTCGCTGCAGCCGGGCGACCACGTGATCCCGCTCTACACACCCGAGTGCGGCGAGTGCAAGTTCTGCCGCTCCGGCAAGACCAACCTCTGCCAGCGCCATCCGCGCCACCCAGGGCAAGGGCCTGATGCCCGACGGCACCATCGCGCTTCTCCACGAAGCGGCCAGCCGATCCACCACTACATGGGCACCTCCACCTTCTCCGAGTACACCGTGCTGCCGGAGATCTCCGCTGGCGAAGATCCGCAAGGACGCGCCGCTGGAGAAGGTCTGCCTGCTCGGCTGCGGCGTCACCACCGGCATCGGCGCGGTGCTCAACACCGCCAAGGTGGAGCCGGGCGCCACGGTGGCCGTCTTCGGCCTCGGCGGCATCGGCCTGTCGGTGATCCATCGGCGCCGTGATGGCCAAGGCCGAGCGCATCATCGGCATCGACATCAACCCGGCGAAGTTCGAGATCGCGAAGCAGCTCGGCGCCACCGACGTGCATCAACCCGAAGGACTACGACCAGGCCGATCCAGGAGGTGATCGTCGAGCTGACCGACGGCGGCGTGGACTACTCCTTCGAGTGCATCGGCAACGTCGCAGGTGATGCGCTCGGCGCTCGAGTGCTGCCACAAGGGCTGGGGCGAGTCGATCATCATCGGCGTGGCCGGCGCGGGCGAGGAGATCTGCACCCGGCCGTTCCAGCTCGTCACCGGCCGGGTGTGGCGCGGCTCGGCCTTCGGTGGCGTGCGCGGGCCGCACGCGAGCTGCCGGGCTACGTCGAGCGCTACCTGCGCGGCGAGTTCGAGCTCGACACCTTCATCACCCACACGATGGGGCTGGAGGAGATCAACGAGGCCTTCGACCTGATGCACGAGGGCAAGAGCATCCGCTCGGTGCTCCTGTTCAACAACCGCTGAGCCGGAGGCCTCCCATGAGCGACAACCTGACCCTCGTCTCCAGCCACAAGTGCTTCGGCGGCTGGCTCAAGCGCTACCGCCACCGGTCCAGCACCCTGGGCTGCGACATGACGTTCGCCGTCTACCTGCCGCCGCAGACCGCTCGCGGCGAGCAGGTGCCGACGCTCTACTGGCTCTCCGGCCTGACCTGCACGGACGAGAACTTCTCGCAGAAGGCCGGCGCGTAGCGGCTGGCGGCCGAGCTGGGTCTCGCCGTGGTCGTGCCCGACACCAGCCCTCGCGGCAAGGACGTGCCGGGCGATCCGGAGGGAGCCTTCGATTTCGGCCATGGGCGCGGGCTTCTACCTCAACGCCACGCGTGAGCCCTGGTCCCGCAACTACCGCATGCACGACTACGTGGTGCACGAGCTGCCCGCGCTGGTGGAGCGGACCTTCCCCCTCAACGGGAGGCGAGGCATCAGCGGGCACTCGATGGGCGGGCACGGGGCCCTGGTCTGCGCGCTGCGCAATCCGGGACGCTACCTGTCGGTCTCCGCCTTCGCGCCGATCAGCAACCCGATGAACTGTCCCTGGGGAGAGAAGGCCTTCAGCCGCTACCTGGGGCCCGACCGCGCGGCCTGGCGCGAGTGGGACGCCAGTGCGCTGATCGCCGGAGCCACCGAACGGCTGCCGATCCTCATCGACCAGGGCGATGCCGACGACTTCCTGGCCACCCAGCTCCTGCCCGAGGCCCTGGAGCGCGCCGCCGCCTCCGCGGGCCACCCGCTGACCCTGCGCCGGCAGCCCGGCTACGACCACGGCTACTACTTCATCGCCACCTTCATCGACGATCACCTGCGCCATCACGCCCAGGCGTTGCTCGGCTGACGCACTCCTCCCTCCGTCGGAGATGCCCGGCGGAGGGAGGGTGAAGAGCGTACTGCGTGGGCTATTTGCGCTTCTGCCAGGCACTCACCTCGGGCATGGCGCGCTCGCGCAGCGCCACGTCCTGCGACACCCGCTCCAGCGTCTGCTCGGTGGCCTGCTTCGCCTCCTCCACGGGGTGCGCCGCCAACAGCTTCCGGGCCTCGTCGAGCTGCTTGCGCTCGCGCAGCCCGCCCATGGACTCCACGACCCGGCGCAGCAGCATCGGCGCCCCGCCCGTCCTCGCCAGCACGTCCTTCCAGCGCTTCTGCATCTCCGCCCACCACGCGTCCCGGCCCGTCCGGTTGCCCATCAGGCCCGTCACGAAGCTCGCCACGTCCTGCATCTTCACCTTGTCCGTGAAGAAGAGCTTCTGCGCGGCGTCCGCCAGCGCCGGGTTCTCGAAGGCCGTCAGCGCCATCAGGTAGCGCCGCTGCGTCGCCGGATCCGGCTCCACCAACATCTTCTCCAGCAGCTTCTCGTAGAGCGACCGGTCTCCCGCTCGCGCCACCATGCCCACCGCCGCGTCCAGCAGGTTCGGCTCCAGCGCGTTCTTTTCCCCGGCCAGCACCCGCTCCACCCGGGGCCGGGCCTCCGCCAGCGCCTCGGGGCTGCGCGCCACTCCACCCACCGCGCGCACCAGCGCCGCGCGCCGCAGCTTCACCCGGTCCGACTCCCCCGGCGCCGAGTCCCAGCCGAGCTTCTTCAGCCCCGACCCCAGCAGCTCCTCCACCCACCGGCGGAAGCGCTCCTGCTCCGCGCCCTCCACCAGCCGGCCCTCCACGTAGGCCAGCCGCGACACCAGCTCGTCGAGCACCGTGTCGTCCTCCTCGTCGCCGAATCGGCCCGCGAGCTCGAGGAAGGACGCCACCGACTCCTGTCCGCTGCGCACCAGCGCCCACTGGTCCGCCAGCAGCGAGATGCGCTCCGAGGGGGCCAGCGTCTGGAGGTTCGCCGACAGCCGCTCCAGTGCCTTGGCGTCGTACGCCACCCTGTAGAAGCCCGTGGAGCCCGCGTTGGCGCACAGCCACCGCACCTCGCCCGAGCCCTCCAGCGTCACCTGCGTCTGGGCCTCGCGCAGCAGCACGCGCTGCTCGTGCACCCCGCCCGCGTCCGAGTACCGCAGCACCACCGGCACCGGCCAGCGCTCCTCGCCGCGCACGCCCGGCTCCGAGTAGAAGCGCCGCTGCGACAGCGTCACCGTCCGCCCGTCCACCGCCACCGACACCAGCGGGTAGCCGTTCTGGCCAATCCACGCCTTGGCCAGCTCCAGCACCGGCTGCGACGAGGCATTGGCCAGCGCCTTCCACAGGTCGTCCGCCACCGCGTTGGAGCGCGCATGCGTGCGCATGTACTGGCGCATGCCCTCGCGGAAGGCCTCCTCGCCGAGGAAGCCTTCAATCATGCGCAGCACCGCGCCACCCTTCTCGTAGGTGATGAGGTCGAAGCTCTCGCCCGCCTCGCTGGCGTTGCGCACCTCGCCGTGGATGGGGTGCGTGGAGCGCAGCGCGTCCAGTTGCATCGCCGCCGCCTTGCCCGCGTCGAAGTCCAGCCACACGCGCCAGTCCGGCTTCCAGGCGTCGACAATCTTGTACGCCATCCACGTGGCGAAGGCCTCGTTCAGCCAGAGGTCGTCCCACCACACCATCGTCACCCAGTTGCCGAACCACTGGTGCGCCAGCTCGTGCGTCACCACCTCGGCCACCCGCTTCTGCACCGACAGCGGCGCCGTGGTCGGGTCCAACAGCAGGGCGATCTCCCGGTAGGTGATGAGGCCCGCGTTCTCCATCGCGCCGGCCTCGAAGTCGGGGATGCCCACCTGGTCCACCTTGCCGAAGGCGTAGGGCAGCCCGAAGTACTCCTGCAGCCGGGGCAGCGCCGCCAGCGCCGCGTCCTGCCCGAAGCGCGTCAGGTGCTGCTTCTCCGGCAGCGCCCACGTGCGCACCGGAATCCCCTGCACCTTCTCCTCGGGCGTGCCCACCAGCGGGCCGCACACCAGCGCCACCAGGTACGAGCTGAGCACCTCCGTCTCCTGGAAGGTCAGCTTGCGCAGGTCGCCGTCCGGCTCGTCCTTCACCAGCGCCCCGTTGGCCAGCGTCGTCATCCCCGGCGGCACCCGCACCGTGAGCGCCCAGCGCGCCTTGAAGGCCGGCTCGTCGAAGCACGGGAAGAGCCGCCGCGCGTCCGCCGCCTCGAACTGCGTGGCCGCTACCTTGCCCGCCAGGTACATGCCCCGCAGGCCCTCGGTGAAGCGGCCCGTCCACGCCACGTCCAGCGCTCCCGCGCCCGCGGGGAGCTGCTCGCCGAAGCGCAGCACCACCGTCTCGCTCGCCGGCACCGCGCGCAGCTCGGTGGGCTTCAGGCTCTTGCCGTTGCCGCCCCGGAAGGTCACCTCGCCGAGCTGCAACGCGATGGCGTGCAGGATGAGCTCGTTCGAGGGCTTCTCGAGGTCCAGCTCGATGGTCTGTTGTCCCGTGAAGCTCTTGCCCTCCAGGTCGAGCGTCAGCGTCGCCGCGTACCGCCGGGGACGGATGGAGAGGGGGAGTCGGAAGTTCTTGTCGTCGGTCGGGTGCGCCATAGGGGCCCGACTCTACCCAGAGTGCGAGCCGACGCTCGGCTTCTCGTGAGGGGGTCGCGGGGCTGGCGTCCACCGGGTGACGGCTCGGGCCCCGCCGCGGGGGGCTGTTGGGTAGCGAGCAGGCCGCCGGAGAGCGGAGGGCACCCTCGGGGCCCTGTTCAGGCCCCTCTCCGGCGGGTAGGTATGCGGGCCTGGAGGCGAAGTGCACCGGAAGCTGCCGTGGATCGTCCTGATACTCGCCGTGCTCCTCAGCCACGGGGTGATGCTCGTGCGCCAGCCGGTGTCGCCGGACATCCTCTTCCTCTTCCTGCCCAATGCCGCCTTCCTGCGCGAGCAGTTGCTGCAAGGCGCGCTGCCGCTGTGGAACCCGCACCTGCTCGCCGGCCACCCGTTCCTCGCCGAGTTGCAGACGCAGGTGCTCTACCCGCCGAGCCTCCTCTTCCTGCTGGCACCCCCCGAGCGCGTCCTGGGCCCCTTCCTCTTCGCGCACCTGGTGTGGCTGGCGCTCGGGACGTGGCGGCTGGCGAGGTACTCGGGAGCGAGCCGTCGCGCCGCCGTGCTGGCCGGGCTCGCCGCGGGTCTCAGTCCGCTCGCCGTCGAGCACTATGCCCACCCCAACATGCTGTGCGGGCTGAGCTGGGTGCCGTGGGTGTGGGGCTCGGGGCGGCTCCTGGCGCGCCGTCCCACCCGGGGCGGCATGGCGCTGCTCGGCGTGCAGGTGGCGTGCAGCGTGCTCGCGGGTTCTCCGGAGCTGACGCTGCTCGCGCTGGCGGGGCTCGCGTGGAGCCTGTGGAAGCGCACGCGGTGGACGCTGGGGGCCGTGGCGCTCGGGGCCGGGCTCTCGGCCGTCACGTGGATTCCGTTCCTCGAGCTGCTCGTGCGCTCGGACCGGAGCGGGGGGCTTGGCGCGGGCGATGCCTCGCAGTTCGCCCTGTCCCCGCGGGAGGTGGTGGACCTCGCGCTGCCCTTCGTCCGCTTCGGCGCGGACCGCTCCGGCGTGCAGACCTTCCAGTCGGTGCTCTTCGTGGGCGCGAGCCTCCTGGTGCTCGCGGCCTGGGGGCTGTGGCGGCGCAAGCGGCTCGCCGTGCTGTGCGGGGTGCTCGTCCTGCTGGCGCTGGGGGACTCGGGGCGGCTCTTCACCTGGCTGTACGCGTGGGTGCCCGGCGCCAGCCTCTTCCGCTTCCCCATCAAGTTCCTCTCGGCGCTGCCGGTGCTGCTGGCGCTGGCGGTGGCCTACGGGTTCACCGCGTGGGAGCGAGGGCCCCGGCCCCACTCGCGGCGCTCGGGCGCGGTGTTCGCCGTGGTGGCGCTGCTCGGGGCGTGTGTCCTCGCGGTGGCGGGCGCGGGGGCGCACTGGGCGGTGAGCGTGGCCTGGGTGGGGATGGCGGGGGGCGCGCTGCTGGCCGCGCGCGGTGCGGTTCCCAGCCGGCGTGCGTGGATGGTGGCGGCGGTGATGGTCATCGAGTGCGCCGTCTTCCAGCAGGGCGTGGGGACGCTGTGGAGCCTGAGCGGAGCGGCGCCGTGCCGGCCCTCGCTGGAGTTCCGCCCCGAGGGGCGCGTGGCCTACGACATCGACTGGATGCGCGTGGACGTCGCGCACCGGGCGGACGCGTGCGAGGTGGGCGTGCCCAACGCCAACATGGCCGGGGGCTTCGATGCGCTGGAGGGCTTCGTGGTGCCAGCGCCCGCGTATGTGAAGCAGCTCGTGCGCGACGCGCCGGAGCGGGCGGCGGAGCACCTCGGGGCCTCGGTGGTGGTCATCGACGACGAGGCGAAGCGCGCGGCGTACCCGGGCGAGGTTTTGTTCCAGAATCGGAGCTACCTCGCGCTGCGGCTGGGCCGGAAGGGGCGCGCGGTGCTGGAGTCGGGAGGCGAGCGGCTGGAGCTGGAGCCCGCGGTGGACCTGCCCTCACGGCTCGCCTTCGTGCTCCCGCGTGGGGGCGAGCGGCTCGTCGTGCGGGATGCGTGGTTCCCCGGATGGGAGGCGGAGGCGGACGGAGCGCCGGTGCCGCTGCTCGAGGCCGAGGGCCTGCGCGCCATCCCCCTGCACGGCAATGAGCGTCGGGTGGAACTGCACTACCGCCCGGGCTCCTTCCGCGCGGGGCTGATGGTGTCGCTGGTGAGCCTCGCGGTGCTGGCTTTGCTATGCCTTCGTCCAAGGCGCCGGAATCACGCTGATGGCAGGGCAGTGATGTCTCAGGTCTGACAATGACTGCTGTGAGAGTCCCGGATCGATAATGGTATACAATAAAGAGTTCGATGTTGACTCCGTTCTCGAAGTCCTGCGCGCCGTGGACGAGAAGTACCAGGAAGGATCGCCAGAGGATGAGGCAATCCGAGTCGCCGCGGTGGCGCTGTTTTATGTCCGTGAAATCCAGAAGCTGGACGAGTATCGCGAATTCTTCCAGAAGTTCTATACGCCCGCCGCTGAATACATCGTCCCTTCTCATGCATTCGTGACGAGAGAGGAGGCAGACGAATGGCTCGCCAGTGGAAAGGCCAACGAGGGTGAGCTCGTGAAGATCGCTGGCGAGGGATTTCGCGTGATTCTAGGGCGGGATGCGAAAGGGTTGAGGTTCCGTCCGATGCCTCTTCCGGAGGAACTGGACAAAATGAGTCCTCCCGATTCGCAGTAGGCGCCAGGGATTGGATGTGGGTATAGCGCTCGTGGATTGGACTCGACGCAGGCCGCCGTGCGGCGTCGGCTGTCGAAGAAACTGGGGGCGGTGGCCCGGGCGGCGCGAGTCCAGGCGGGTCTGACCCAGGTGGATGTGGCCGAGCGCATCGGCATGGCCCCCGAGGTCTATGGGCGACTGGAGCGAGGGCTGATGCTTCCCAGTGTCCCGTCCTTGTGGCGCCTGTGCCTGACGCTCCGGATTCCGGCGGATCACCTGCTCGGGTTCGCCTCCGAATCACCTCCTCAGTGGGCACTCACGCCTCCCCCCGAGCGGGATGGAGCGCAGGTCCGGCGGCTGATGCGCTCGGTGCGCAAGCTGAAGGCGTCCCAGCTTCGGACGCTGAGCCTCATGGTGGCCGCGCTCCAGCGGGAGGCCTGAGTGACCCGTTTTGGGGCACTCCTGCTGCGCGGGGCACAAGAGTGCAGTGGCGGTGCTGCTTCGGAGGGTTTCACTTGTCACCGGTGACAAGCGGAATGGGGTCGGAGGGTTTCACTTGTCACCGGTGACAAGCGGAATGGCCCCAGTGGGTTTCACTCGTCACCGGTGACGAGCGGAACCACGCACCGCTCCTCTTGGCACAACATGGGCTCTTTTGGAGCGCTCGCCGCGTCCATGAGCGTACCTGTTGTTCCCCCCGCCTGCTCGCTCGCACCGTGGCTGGCGGGAGCCAGAGGCTTGCGTTAGAGCCACCCTCCCGTATGGCCTCTTCCGAAGTGTCGGCTGCCTCCGTCTTCCGTCACCGCGATTTCCGCATCTACCAGCTCGCCCGGCTGTGCGCGGTGCTCGCCGTGCAGGTCGAGTCGGTGGCCATCGGCTGGCAGGTGTACGAGATGACCGGCAGCGCCCTGGCCCTGGGCTACACGGGCCTGGCGCAGTTCCTGCCCTTCCTTGCCTTCTGCCTCGTCGGTGGGCAGGTGGCCGACCGCGTGGACCGGCGCATCATCCTCGCGGTGTGCCAGTCCGTGATGCTGCTGTGCAGCCTGTTGCTGCTCTCCTTCTCCCTGGGTCACGTCCAGGACGTGCGCTTCGTGTACGGGGTGCTGGTGCTCTTCGGGACCGCGCGGGCCTTCTACTCGCCCGCGGGCTCCGCCATCACGCCCCATCTGGTGCCCCCCGAGGAGCTCACGCGCGCCGTGGCCATCAACTCCACCACATGGCAGGTGGCCACCATCGCCGGCCCCGCCGTGGGCGGCGTCCTCTACGGGTGGGCGGGCGCCACGGGGGCCTACATCGGCTCGGCCTCGCTGTGCGCGCTCACCGTGGTGTGGATCCTCTCCCTGAAGGTGCGGACGGGCCGCGCCTCCAGTGAGCGGCTCTCCCTCTCCACGGTGCTCGCGGGGTTGCGCTTCGTGCGCCGGCAGCGCCTGCTGCTGGGCAGCATCACCCTGGACCTGTTCGCGGTGCTGCTGGGCGGAGCGGTGGCGCTGCTGCCCATCTACGCGCGCGACGTGCTGCACACCGGACCCTGGGGCCTGGGTCTGCTGCGCAGCGCGCCGGCGGCGGGCGCGGCGGTGGTGGCTGTCCTCCTCGCGGTTCGTCCCCTGGGCGGTCGGGCGGGGTGGAAGATGTTCACCTCGGTCGCCATCTTCGGCGCGGCCACGCTCGTCTTCGGGGTGAGCCACTCGCTGCCGCTGTCGATCATGGCCCTGGCGGTGGCGGGGGCCGCGGACATGGTGAGTGTGGTGGTGCGGCACACGCTGGAGCTGGTGGCCACGCCGGATGACATGCGGGGCCGCGTGGGCGCGGTGAACATGATGTGCGTGGGTGCCTCCAACGAGCTGGGCGAGTTCCGCGCCGGTGCGTTCGCCGAGCACCTGGGCGCGGTGCCCGCGGTGGTGACGGGCGCGGTGGGGACGCTGGCGGTGGTGGCGCTCTGGGCCTGGGTCTTCCCCGAGCTGCGGCGGGTGGACCATCTGGATTCGGCCGCGGCCCGGGAGCCCCTGCCCGAGGACGCCGAGCCCGTGGTCGCGGTCTCGTCCCAGTGAGAGCGCGCATGAGTCAGATGGAGCGTCCGGAGCTCCGGCTCGTGCTGGGGCTCTCCGCGCTCCTGCTCATCGGTCTCTGGACCTACTGACCGGCGGGTTGGCGTAGAGTCGCGCCCCGCCATGCCGCCCCGAGCCCCCCTCGTCCACATCCACGACCACGCGCTGCCCGACGCGGACTTCAACCGCCTGCGGCGCAAGGTCCTCGCGCTGGGCACCGAGCGCCTGCGCCAGACGTACCAGACGACCTTCTGGTTCGACCTTGGCGAGCCCACCAACATCGTGGAGCAGGTCATCCTCGAGCTGCGCCCGCGCGTGCCGCTGCGCCGGGGCATCGTCGGCGTGGAGTGGTGGTTCTCGCGGATGCGCACCACGGACGTGCAGGTGGACTTCCACCAGGACCGGGACGAGAAGCTCGCCCTGCGCGGAGGCCCGCTCCTGCACCCGCGCTTCACCTCCCTGCTATTCATGAACAGCGTCCGGGGTGGGGCGCTCGCGGTGACCAAGGCCCTGCCTTGCGAGGACAACCCGTCACTCGCCCCGAACACGAGCGACTTCGACCTCGCGATGCCGAGGCCCAACCGCTTCGCCTACTTCCGCGGGGACCTCACCCACGGCGTGCTGGACGCCCACAACCAGATTCCCCACGGGAAGCTGCCGGGTACCTCGCGGCTGCGCGTGACGCTGGTGATGAACTGGTGGGCCCAGCGCCCCACGGACATCCCCACCTTCTCCGAGTCCAAGGTGTACCGCTCCCTCGCGCTCGGGCCGCGCACCGCGTCGCGCTCGCGGACGCGATGAGCCCGCGTATCAGCTCTGCATTGGCTCCTCGCGATGCCTGGCCAGGAACTCGGCGACGAAATCGAGGTACTTGCGGATGGCCCGCTCGGGGTCTCCATCGCAGTCCCGTAGGTACTTCGCTTCCCATCCCTCCGGGGGGAACTCACCTTGTTCGCGCAGCCACTCGCGGAACTGGCCGTACTCGACATCATCCACACCCTGATCGAGTTGGCACATGTGATAGCCCGTGATGAGTCCCTGAAAGCGATCCACATTGGGTTCGCCGATGTGCATGCCCAATCGTCCGGCTTGCGTGTCCCGGCGGACCCTCATCAGGTAGTCGAGCAGCATGCTTCGCTTTGTCGAGGCTGGGGTCATGGGGCTCCGGGTGTCCGGGACGTGTCAGACCGGTGCGCTAGAACTCTTCCTCGCGCGGGCCGGATGGTGGGTGGCCCGCAGCGCCTGATGTGACGGTGGAGCCGGGTCCGGGCGGGTCTCGGGCCCGGCTCCCACTTCAGTGCTTCAGAGCCCGCCCACGCCCAGCGCGCCGTCCAGTCCATTGAAGGACTTGGTGAGGGTGACGTGCAGGACGATGTTCTCGAGCTGGATCTCCAGCTCGGTCGGGAGGCCGATGCCCCCCAACCCGGTCACCGTGTTGGCGACGATGACCCAGATGCGCTTCTGGCCGACGGCCTTCGCCAGCGTGGGCGAGGTGATGGTCACCGGCGTGCGCGAGGCCGGCGCGAATTCACGCGGAGCCATCAGGACCTCGGCGGTGGCGTAGTACGGGGGCAGGTTCTGATCGGTATAGAAGATGGGGGTGCCCGGCGTGGCGTTGCCCTGGAGGGACAGCCGCGCGGACGTCGTCAGGTCGAACGCATCCGAGGGGTTGTGCACCGTGAGGGTGGCGCTGATCTCCTTCACGGTGACGTCGAGCTCCTGCGTCTCGGGGGGCAGGTCGACGGCCACCTCGGCGTAGGCGGGCTTGCCCACCGAGGTGATGGGGACTTTCTGCGTCTGGGGCGGCGTCTCCACGGCGACCTCGGCGGAGCACGCGGAGAGCAGGAGCGGGCAGACAAGGGCGAGGACAAGGCGTTTCATCGGAAGGTCCAGGACAGGTCGAGGGCGGGGAGGATGGGGAGGCGGCCGTCGTTGACGGGGACCATGGGCTCGTGCAGGTCCACGTATGCGGCCCCGAGCGAGAAGCCGAAGTTGTCCCCGGCGTAGCGGATGCCGGCCGCGCCGCGCAGGGGGAGGCCCTGCGCCGGCGGCTGCGCCGAGTCCGGATTCTGGGTCTGGTGCAGCCGGACCCCGAACTCACCCACGAGGGACCAGTTGCCGGCGAAGTTGAGCACCAGGGCGCCCGTGGCCGTGGTGGTGACGCTCGCGTAGCGGGAGTGGCGCACCTCGGCCTGCACCAGCACCCGGCCGAGCGACAAGCCGTAGAGGGCGTAGGCGCTGGGTCCGCTGAAGTCGAGGTCGAAGCGCTTCACCAGCGGCTGCTGGGCGGTGACGTAGTCCGAGGCCAGCGTGGAGCCCATGAACTTCGCGTAGCGCGCGCCGACGACGAAGCGGTGGGGCCCCGCCTCCAGCGCCCAGCGCAGGCCCAGGTTGGGCGTGAGCGCCAGGTCCGCGAGGACGGAGGTGTCCACCGCGAAGCCCAGGCCCAGCGGCAGTGCCGAGCGCTGCAGGCCGAGGACGGGGTGCTTGATGGTGGCGGCCTCGTCCGAGGCGAGCAGCCGCGCGTTGCCGGCGGAGTTACCAGCGGACGCCTCCGCCGGCTGAAGCAGGGCGACGAGCGCCCCGAGGAGAAGTCCGGCCGTGAGGAGGCGGCTCGGACGGGAAGGATGATGGTGGGATTTCAACCCGCTCGCTCCTGGTGGGGAAGGGGAGAGCGTTGATGTATCGCGCTTGCGGTGCCCCTGTCACATGGACGCCGGGTATGGCGCCGTGCGCGAACTCCCACCCGAGCCCGGCTGAGCGCGCTTCACGGGCTCGGGGGCGACTCGTCCTCGGGCTGCACGGGCGTGGGATCGGCTGAGAGGAACACATCCCGACCCTGTACGCGCGCCACTCCGTGGTAGCGCACCATGTAGTCCCGCCGGGCCGGCGACCCCTGCTCCAGCTCGAAGTGGGTCTCCCCCACGTTCGCCACCGTGCCGAGCTTCCGGCCTTCCTGGTCCCTCACCGTCATGCCCTCGCGGATGTCCCCGGGGTCGATCATCGCAATCCCTCGCTCATCGCAATCCCTCCATCGTGGTCCCTCCCGCTCAATCTGTGCCTGTCGTGTGGCCCTGGCGGGAGAGACCTCAAGGTTTTCTCTCACCGCCGAGCCCGCCTCCCTCGGAGGGAGAAGAGGGCGCCCGCGTGCTTCGGTAGCAGGGGGGGCGGGCGGCCTCACTTCCGGGTCATGCTCGGGGCCTCCCCCTACCTTCTCACCGAGATGTCATGACGCAAGGGGAGTCCCCATGGCGGAGGCCCAGGCCCAGAGGTTGAACGCACTCCGGATTGACCGCTCGGCCCACCCCCGGCGGAGATTCGGGCGACGGTGGCTCCTTCCGGTGGCACTCGTCGTGGTGCTGGCCTTCGTCGCGGCGGCGATGGTGATGGGCCGGGCTCCCAGCGTGCGCGTGGCCGAGGTCCGCGAGGCCCGTCCTGGCGAGCAGCAGACCGAGCTCTCCGCTGCCGGCTATGTGGCCTCGCGCCGCCGCTCCGTCATCGCGCCCCAGGTGGCGGGCCGACTCGTGGAGGTGGCGGTGGACGAGGGGGATGCGGTGAAGGAGGGGCAGGTGCTCGCCCGTCTGGATGATCGGGATGCGCGGGTGGCGGCCGCTCGCGCCCGGGCCGAGCTCCAGGCGGCCTCTCAACGGCTCCTCGCCGCGCGGGCCACGGCGACGCGGGCGCGGAGCGACCTGGGCCGGGCCGAGCGGCTCGCCAGGGAGGGAGTCGTCACCCGGGCGAGCCTGGAGGAGGCGCGGGCCCTGGCGAGTGCCTCCTCGGCCGAGGAGCGGGCCTCCATGGCGCAGCTCGACGCGGCCCGTCGCGCGTCGGAGGCGGCGGGCCTGCTGCTCTCCCACACCGTGGTGCGCGCGCCCTTCTCGGGCACGGTGGTGCGCAAGCTGGCGGACGAGGGAGCGGTGCTCGCGCCCGCCGCGCTCGAGCAGGAGAACATCGGCGGCATCGTCGAGCTGGTGGACCTGGGGGCGCTCGAGGTGGAGGCCGAGGTGAGCGAGGAGCAGCTCCCGCGCATCGAGCTGGGGCAGCCCGCGCTCGTCTTCCTCGACGCGTTCCCGGACCAGGCCTTCCGCGCGAAGGTGCGCTCCATCCGCCCGGCCATCGACCGCTCCAAGGCCACCGGTGACGTGAACGTGGCCTTCGAGGAGATTCCCCCGGGCGTGCTGCCGGACATGGGGGCACGGGTGGCCTTCCTGAAGGAGGAGGTGTCACCGGAGGTGCTCGCCCGCGAGGACGCGGCGCTGCGGGTGCCGGCCGCGGCGGTGGTGCGAGGCCGCGACGGGCAGTCCATGGTGTGGGTGGTTCAGGATGGGCGGCTGAAGCGCCAGCCGGTGCAGGTGGCGGAGAAGGTGGGCGAGGAGGTGGCGCTGACCAAGGGCCCGCCGCCGGGGACGCAGGTGGTGGTGTCGCCCAATGGGACGTTGCGTCCGGGGCGCAAGGTGAAGGTCCAGACGGAGGGAGGATGAGCACCGCGCCCGTGGAAGCGAAGGCGCCCTTCATCCGCCTGAGGGGCGTGTCCAAGGAGTACCGGCGCGGGGACATCGTCGTGCCCGTGCTGGAGAAGGTGGACCTGGACATCGAGGCCGGCGCCTTCGAGGCCTTCATGGGCCCATCCGGCTCGGGCAAGTCCACGCTGCTCAACCTCATCTCGGGGCTGGACCGGCCCACCGCCGGAGTGGTGGAGGTGGGCGGGAAGGACCTGGCGCGAATGAGTGAGAAGGAGCTGTCCGACTGGCGCGCGGGCCACGTGGGCTTCGTCTTCCAGCTCTACAACCTGCTGCCCGTGCTCACGGCGGCGGAGAACGTGGAGCTGCCCTTGCTGCTCACACCCCTCTCCCGCTCCGAGCGCCGCGAGCACGTGGCCGCCGCGTTGGAGGTGGTGGGCCTGGGGCACCGCATGCACCACCGGCCGCCACAGCTTTCCGGAGGCGAGCAGCAGCGCGTGGCGATTGCACGGGCCATCGTCACGGACCCGGACCTGCTCATCGCGGACGAGCCCACGGGGGACCTGGACCGCAAGTCGGCCGAGCAGGTGCTGGACCTCTTCGAGGAGCTGCACCACGGGCTGCACAAGACGCTGGTGATGGTGACGCACGACCCGCATGCGGCCGAGCGGGCGGACCTGGTGAGGCACCTGGAGAAGGGGGTGCTGCAATGACGTTCGGGCGGCTCGTCTGGCGGGACTTGTTGCGCAACCCCCTGCGGCTGGGCCTCACGGTGCTGGCGGGAGCGGTGGGGGTGATGGCCTTCATCTTCCTGCGCACCGTGGTGGACATCTTCTACATGGGGGCGGAGCAGGCCCAGGCGGACCGGCTCGTCACGCGCGCCAAGGCCTCCATCACGGAGGATCTCCCGCTGTCGTACGAGTCGCGCATCGCCGCGGTGCCGGGCGTGGACGACCTCACCTATTACGGCTTCTTCGGTGGGCGGTATGGCGAGTCCCAGCGAGACTTCTTCGGCTCGGCCTACGTGGACCCGGCCTCCTTCATGCGGGTCTTCGACGAGCTGGTCGTTCCTGCCCAGGAGCTGGCGGCCTTCCAGGCGGACCCGTGCGGCGCGCTCATCGGGAAGGACCTGGCGGCGCGCTACGGGTGGGCCCCCGGGAACCGGGTGACGCTCAAGGGCACCATCTTCCCCGGTGACTGGACCTTCACCGTGCGGGGCATCTACGACGTGAGCAGGGGCGGGATGGATACCAACTCGCTCTTCTTCGGCTACCGCTGCCTCAACGAGAATCTCCCGGACGAGCTCAAGGATCGGGTGGGCGCCTTCATGATGCGCATCGAGGACCCGTCGCGCTCGGCGGCGGTGACGGCGGCGATAGATGGAATGTTCGCCAACAGCCCCTATCCCACGCGCACCGAGAGCGAGCGCGCGTTCACCCTGGGCTTCATCTCGATGATGTCGGCCATCATCACCGCGGTGAAGGTGGTGTCGAGCGTCATCCTGCTCATCATCCTGCTCGTCATCGGCAACACGCTGGCCATGAGCGTGCGCGAGCGCACGAGGGACCTGGCGACGCTCCGGGCCATGGGCTTCAAGAGCGGACGGGTGGTGATGCTCGTCCTCTTCGAGTCGTTGACCATCGGCCTGGCCGCGGCCGCGCTGGGGGTGCTCATCTCGCCGCCGCTCGTGAATGGCTTCCTCGGGCTGGTGGGCTCGCAGCTCGGCGGGCTCCCCGAGAACGTCATCCAGCGGAGCACGCTGCTGCTCGGGGCGCTGGCGGCGCTGGGCGTGTCGCTGCTGGCCGGAGCCATTCCCGCGGTGCGCGCGGTGCGGATTTCCGTGGCCGAGGGCTTGAGGAAGGTGGCCTGAGCGATGATTCCGCTCTACTACAACACGCGCAGTCTCTGGGCGCGGCGGCTGTCGACGGGGCTCACCGTGGTGGGCCTGGGGCTGGTCGTCTTCGTCTTCGCCGCGGTGCTGATGCTGGCCAACGGCATCGAGTCCGCGCTCGCCTCCGGGGGAGATCCGCGCAACGTCATCCTCCTGAGCGAGGGCGCCACCAGCGAGCTGATGAGCACGGTGGAGCGCGACGCCCTGCGCGCCCTGGGCAGCTCGCCGGAGGTGGCCTCGTCGGTGGCGGGGGACCCGCTGGTGGCGGGCGAACTGGTGGTCGCGGTGCTGCTGCCGCGCAAGGACGGCAACGAGTCCAACATCACGGCGCGGGGCATCGGGCCGGAGAGCTTCGCCATCCGACCCACGGTGCGGCTCATCGCCGGCCGGCAGCCGACACCCGGTACGAACGAGATAGCCCTGGGCGAGGCCCTGGTGGGGCGCTCGACGGGAGCGCGGGTGGGAGGCGAGCTGTCCTTCGCCGAGCAGCGCTGGCCGGTGGTGGGCGTGTTCACCGCCGAGGGCGGCGGCTACGAGTCCGAGATATGGGCGGACGTCAACCGGCTGGGAGCGACCTTCGACCGACCGGGGCTCAGCTCCGTCATCGTGCGGACGGGCTCGGAGCAGGCGCGCGACACCTTCATGAAGCGGGTGGAGGACGATCCGCGCTTCACGCTCGAGGCGAAGTCGGAGCCCGAGTACTGGGCGGACCAGGCCACGTGGCTGGCCACCTTCATCCGGGTGCTCGGCCTCTTCGTGTCCTTCATCTTCGGCGTGGGCGCGGTGCTGGGGGCGATGATCACCATGTACGCACAGGTGTCGGCGCGCATCACCGAGCTGGGCATGCTGCGGGCGGTGGGCTTCCGGCGCCGGAGCGTGCTCGCGAGCATCCTCATCGAGTCCGCCGTGCTGGGAGCGGCCGGAGGCGTGCTGGGCGCGCTGGGGGCGCTGGCGACGCGGTGGATGGAGATCCGCACCCTGAACTTCCAGACGTTCGCCGAGGTGCGCTTCGGCTTCACGCCGACACCGGGCATCATGGTGGCGGCGCTCGTCTTCGGAACACTGATGGGGCTGCTGGGCGGGATGCTGCCCGCCCTGCGAGCCTCTCGGCTGTCGATTCTCGACGCCCTGCGCGCCTAACCCGGCTGGCAGACCTGGCGGAGGATGTCGAGCGACTCCAGCGCCTTGCCCGCGCCCATCACGACCGCGGAGAGCGGGTCCTCGGCGAGGAACACGGGCAGACCCGTCTCCTCGCGCAGCAGGGTGTCGAGGTTCTTGAGCAGCGCGCCACCACCGGCGAGCACGATGCCGCGGTCGGCGATGTCGCCGGCGAGCTCCGGCGGGCGTGCGCTCGAGCGTGAGCTTCACCGCCTCGACGATGCCGTTGACCGGCTCGGCGAGCGCGTCGCGCATCTCGTCGCTGCTCACCGTGAGCGTGCGCGGCACACCGGCCACCAGGTCGCGACCCTTGATCTCCATGGTCATGACCTCCTCGGTCGGGTACGCGGTGCCGATGCCCATCTTGATGAGCTCGGCCGTGCGCTCGCCGATGAGCAGGTTGTACTTGCGCTTGACGTACTGGATGATCGCCTCGTCCAGCTTGTCGCCGCCGATGCGCACGCTCTTGGCGAACACGATGCCGGCGAGGCTGATGACCGCGACGTCGGTGGTGCCGCCGCCGATGTCGACGATCATGTTGCCGCTGGGCTCCGTGACCGGCAGGCCGGCGCCGATGGCCGCGGCCATGGGCTGCTCGATGAGGTACACCTCGCGGGCGCCGGCGTTCGCGGCGGCCTCGCGCACCGCGCGACGCTCCACCTCGGTGATGCCCGAGGGGATGCCGATGACGATGCGCGGGTTGACCAGCGATCTTGCGGTTGTGCGCCGTCTGGATGAAGTAGCGCAGCATCGCCGCGGTGATCTCGAAGTCGGCGATGACGCCGTCCTTCATGGGGCGGATGGCCACGATGTTGCCCGGCGTGCGGCCGAGCATCTCCTTGGCCTCCTTGCCCACGGCGAGCACCTTCTTGCCGCCGCGCGCGTCCTGCTGGACGGCCACCACGGAGGGCTCGTTGGAGACGATGCCCTGTCCGCGGATGTAGATGAGCGTGTTGGCCGTGCCCAGGTCGATGGCGAGGTCACGCGAGAGAAGAGTGTGGAGCCAGTCGAACATACGGGGGCGGGAACTTTCGGGGGTGCGGCTTCATTTCCTGCACCTGCAGGAATCGCGCGGCAAGGTACTACGCAGCGCCTACATCAGGAAGAAAAGCCGACTGTCAAGATGAGGCCCGGCCGGAGAGCGTCCGACCCACGGGGCCCACCGTCCTTCCCCCTCCGCTCGCCCTTCCTCCCGCTGCGAGAAGGTCCGGGGTGAGGGGTTTTCCCCACAGGTCGTGCCTGCCCGGTGGCTCAGTGGCCGCGATGGGCGTCCGCCTCCTCGGCGAGGAGGAAGGTATCGGCCGCCTCTCCGGCCTCCTGCTCGGCGGCGACGGCGCTGAGGTGGAGGGGCTCGGCCACGGCGCCCTGTTGCACGGCGTGGCGGTACTCGGGCGTCTGGCGGAGGGCCTCGCTGGTGACGCGCAGGAAGGCCTCGCGCACGGGCTCGAAGAGGAGGGCGGCGGCGTACCAGAAGGGGGCGTAGTCCAGGCGGATGAGCCCCTTCACGCTCCAGCCGCGCTGCTCGTAGTCCCACGGGCAGCGGCCGAGCGCCTTGCGCAGCAGCCAGCCGGTGGTGAACTCGGCGCCGAAGATGACGGCCGTATAGGCGAGGGCTCGCACGGGCCGGGGCAGGAAGCGCAACCGGTCATGGAGGAACTCCATCCCCAGCGCGGTGGCGCCGTAGATGGGGTGCATCCAGAGGTACGTCTTCGCTGTCCCGTGTTTGTCCTGCTGGAAGAGGGCGGCACCCACTCCCGTGAAGCACACCTCCATCACCCAGCCAGCACACCCGTAGAGGACGAATCGAGGTAGCACCCTCGGAACCTAGGGAGCCTGGAGCAAAAGGGCACCTCTGGTCGGGAGGACGGGGCGGGAGAGGCGCCTGGAGGGGTTGGGCCTCCAGGCGTCGAGCGCCCGACGGTGTCGGACGCCGGACGCCGCAGAGGGGCGGAACGTCAGCGCTTGAGGGTGTACTTGCCGATGGCGTAGAGCGCTCGGACGCCGTCCTTCCAGCCGATCTTCTTGCCCTCCTCGTAGGTGCGCCCGTGGTAGCTGATGGGCACCTCGAAGACGCGCCAGCCGCCGCGGGCCACCTTGGCGGTGATCTCCGGCTCGATGCCGAAGCGGTCCTCCTCGATGTCCACCGACCGGATGACCTCGGCGCGGAAGGCCTTGTAGCAGGTCTCCATGTCGGTGAGGTTGAGGTTGCTGGTCATGTTGGACAGCAGGGTGAGCAGCGTTGTTGAGGACCGAGTGCCAGAAGTAGAGGACGCGCCGGGGCGTGCCGATGAAGCGGCTGCCGAAGACGACGTCGGCGTCGCCATCGATGATGGGCTGGATGACGCGGGGGATTTCACGCGGGTCGTACTCGAGGTCCGCGTCCTGGATGATGACGATGTCCCCGGTCGGACTCGGCGAAGCCGCGGCGCAGGGCGGCACCCTTGCCCTGGTTCTTCTCCTGGAAGAGGATGCGCAGCTCGTTGCGGTTCCGCGGGGTGCCGCCGATGACGGACAGGCCCTTCTCGCTGAGCTGCTGCAGGAACTCCCGGCTCCCATCGCGGGAGCAGTCGTCCACGATGACGAGCTCCTTGGGGAAGTCCACCTCGGTGACTCGGCGGAGGATTTCGGCGAGGGTGGGGATCTCGTTGTAGACGGGGATGACGACGGAGACGAGCATGGCGGAGCGGGGCTCTACCCGATTTCCGCGCCCCGCGCGACTCTTCCAAACTCCCCCCGGGAGGCTCGGGGGCGGGGTGGGAGGTACCCCGCCGTGACGCCTACCAGAAACGGCGTGGCGCGGAGGGGGGAGGGGGCGGCACGGGCACCGGCTCGAGCATGCCGCACTCCAGGAGCCGCTCGACGGCGGCCTTCACTTCCTTCGAGCTGGCGCAGTCCTCGAGGCTGCGCGTCGCCTCCGTGATGGTCCGGTCCCCCACGCCAAACTCCACGAGGAAGAGCCCATCCTCGGAGGTGAGCCCACGGGGGGTGCTCCACGCCGTGCGGGCCGCGTCGAACTGGGCGCGTCCCGCCCCCGCCCGCGCCTTCTCCACCATCAGGCTGTACGCCGACACGGCCTCGTTGCCCTTCGAGGAGAGCCGGAACTTCTGCGCACGCCCGAAGCGGATCCGCTCCTCGTTCTCATCCCTCATCACGCTGCCTCCACGACCGCTGGCCGACCCATCCGCTTGAGCCACCTCACGTGGCTTCCCAATGCAGCGCCCACGCTCTCCTGCGCGCGGTAGCGCACCCCGTGCTCCCGGCATGTCTCCTCGACGATGCGCGAGAGCGCCGGGTAATGCAGGTGGCACACCCGGGGGAACAGGTGGTGTACCACCTGGAAGTTGAGCCCGCCGAGATACCAGCACACCAGCCGGTTGCCCCGCGCGAAGTCGACCGTCGTCTCCACCTGGTGCACCGCCCATTCGCGCGTGAAGGTGCCGCCGTCTTGCGGCACCTCGGGAAACTCCGCCTCCTCCACGCAGTGCGCGAGCTGGAAGACGCTCGCGAGCGTGACGCCGAGGATGAACGACGTCAGGGCATAGCAGAGCACCACCTGCCACACGGGGTGGAAGAGGGACGGCACCACCAGGGCCCATCCGATGAAGAACAGTTTGCCGCCGAGGACGCCGACGAGCTTCCGTCCGGTGGGGCGCGGCATCTTCTGCCGTCCGACGCTGCCGGTGAGCACGTCCTTGTAGTCATCGACGAAGTGCCACTTCACCGCGAGCAGCCCGTAGAGCAGCCAGATGTAGAAGTGCTGGAAGCGATGGGCCGCGTACAGCCGCTGGCCCGGGGCGACCCGGCAGAAGGGCTGGATGTCGATGTCCGCGTCGAGCCCGACCACGTTGGGATGGCTGTGGTGGAAGATGTTGTGCTTCCAGCTCCACACGTAGGAGGAGGCGCCGAGGATATCGAGCGTCCCGGCGAGCAGGCGATTGACGGACTTGTGCTCCGAGTAACCGCCGTGGTTCGCGTCGTGCTGGATGCTGAAGCCGATGCCGGCCATCGACAGCCCGAGCGACAGGCACCCGAGCACCGCGCTCCACGGGCCCGACGCCACGAAGGTGAGGAAGAGATAGGAGGCGACGAACCAGCCGAGCAGCGCCGCCGTCTTGGCGTACATCCCCGGGAGATCGCGCTGCGAGCGCCCACTCTCCTGGAAGTAGTTGTCTACCCGCGCCTTGAGAGCCTGATGAAAGGGCCCCGCCTCCAGAAACTTCGCCTTCGTCGCCTGCGCCAACGTGCACCCCTGTCGGGCCACCGATGGATGACCTCGTCCTTCGTAACACGTCCGTGCCCCGTGTTTGTCACGGGGTGGTCAGCATCGCATGGAATGCCTCGCAGGCCCCCCCTCAGGCGGCCCGGCGCAGCGCGACCAACAGGGCGTCCAGGTCCGCGTCGGTGGTGAGCGGGTTGATGAGCGTGGTGCGCAGCCACACGCGCCCGCCGAGCGTCGTCTGCACCAGGTAGAAGTCTCCGCTGGTGACGAGCGACTCGCGCAGGCGCACCTGGAGCGCGTCGAGCTCCGCGGCGGGGACACCCTCCGGCGTGTACCGGAAGCAGACGATGTTGCAGTCGGGGGGCACGGCCAGCTCGAAGTCCCCGGAGGACTGGAGGCGCTCGGCGAAGCGGCGGGACAGGTCGAAGGTGTCGGTGATGGAATCGGCGAAGAGCTTCGTGCCGAGCACGTGGAGACAGGCATACAGCTTGAGCGCCATCATCTCCTTGGTGCACTCCAGGGTGCGCAGCGCCACGTCGCTCCAGCGGCGGGAGTCCTGTCCGTGGAAGAGGTAGGAGGCCTCCTGGGCGAAGGCCTCGAAGGAGCGGCTCGCGTCGCGGAAGAGCACGGCGGTGATGAGCGCCGGCATCATCATCAGCTTGTGCGCGTCCCACACCACCGAGTCGGCGCGCTCAATCCCCTTCACCCGGTGGCGGTAGCTGGGGCTGAGCGCGGCCGAGGCGCCATGGGCTCCGTCCACGTGGAACCACAGGCCGTGCTTCTCGCAGAAGTCGGCCACGGCCTCGAGCGGGTCGAAGGCGCCGGTGGCGGTGGAGCCCGCGCTGGCCACCACGGCGATGGGGCGGCGGCCGGCACGCTTCGCGGCGGCGAGCGCGTCCTCCAGGGCCTCGGGGCGCAGCCGGTAGTGCGCGTCCACGGGGACGGGGGTGACGCCCTCGGCGCCCCAGCCCATGACCCGGGTGGCGCGCGAGACGCAGTAGTGGGTTGTCTCGGGGACGAGCACGGTGAGGGGCGGCCCGGCGGTGGCGCCTCCGTTCCAGGCGTCATGGCCGGCCTTCGCCTGGCGCGCGGCGAGCAGGGCGGTGAGGTTGCCGGCCGAGCCCCCCGAGGTGAGCACGCCGCCCGCGCCCTCGGGCAGGCCGAGCACTCCGGCCATCCAGCGCAGCACGTTGTGCTCCATGGCGGTGGCGACGGGGCCCATCTCGTAGACGGCCATGCCGTTGTTGAGGAGCGAGGAGGCGAAGTCGCTGAGGGCGGCCAGGGGGAGGGGGGCGGACACCTGGTGGCCCACGTAATGCGGGTGGTGCAGGTGGTGCGAGGCCTCGAGGACGCGCGAGACGAGGGCCGGGAAGTCGCCAGAGGGCTCCTCGGGGAAGTCCGCGGGGAAGCGCTCGACGTTGGTGGCGGGCGGGGCCCAGGGCAGCACGGGCCCCTCGCGACGGGTGGCCCGGGCGAGGTGGTCGGCGAGCTGGTCCACCAGCCGGTGTCCCAGGCGGCGGAAGTGCTCGGGGTCGTAGGCGGCGGCGAGACTCGGGCGAGGGGAGGACATGGGGGCCTGCATGGCCCCGAGGCGCCCGGGCGTCAATGGATTCCTGGCCTGGAATGGGTTGTCCGCTTGCACGCCGCTCGTCGTTCGTTATTTCAATCCCTACACCCAGAAGGAGGCCCGACATGGCCGCTCGTATCACCATCACCTATTGCAGTGGTTGAGGCTACAAGCCTCGGGCCGTCCGTGCGGCGGCCGCGCTGAAGAAGGACCTGGAGTTGGACTCGGAGCTGAAGGTGGGACCTTCGGGGAGCTTCGAGATCGCCGTGGATGGCAAGACGGTGTTGCGGAAGGAGTCGCTCGGCTTTCCCACCGATCAGCAGGTAGTGGACGCGGTGGCCAAGGAACTCGGCCGCTAGCCGTCCCTCCCGGTCCGCCCGTGCCTCGTGGCGTGCGGGCGGCCGGGGGCCCGCTACCCGGTGTCGTGCTCCCCTCGGGCCGCCCGGGACCTCACCTTGTGCGAGTGGAGGTGCGGCCATGGCGGTGGACTGGATGGAATCCCCGTTCGAGCGGCGCTCGATTCAGCACGCGATGAAGGTGCGAGACGAGGACGGGACGGTGCTCGGGAAGGTGAAGTGCATCGGAGAGACGGTGCTCTTCGTGCGTCGGCGCTTCTCGCGCAAGCTGTGGGCGGTGCCCCTGTCGCACGTGCAGCGGGTGACGGGGCTCGGCGTGTACGTCTCGGGCCGGGCCCACGCGGCGGTGGAGCCGGTGGGAGACCGGCTGGACCGGGAGATCATCACGGCGGTGTACCCGCTGGCGGAGCCCCCGAGTCCGGGGATGACCGCCGTCGGCCAACAGGCCCACGCATGAGGATGGTGCGGTGCGCGGCGTTTCGTGCTTGAAGGAGCGGCCATGTCCTCCACCGAGAGTCTCTCTCAGAAGGTGTCCGCGGCCTTCGCGGACCGGGCGAAGTTGAAGGAAGCCGAGTACGTCGCGGCGGTGCGCGAGACGCTCACGCTGCTGGACGCGGGCGAGCTGCGGGTCGCGGAGAAGGGGCCCGAGGGCTGGAAGGTGAATGCCTGGGTGAAGGAGGCCATCCTCCTGTTCTTCGCCATCTCGGAGATGAAGGTGATGGAGGTGGAGCCCTTCGAGTTCTTCGACAAGATTCCGCTGAAGAAGGGGCTGGAGGCGGCGGGCGTGCGGGTGGTGCCGCCGGGGGTGGTGCGCTACGGGGCGTTCGTGGAGCGCGGGGCGGTGGTGATGCCCGGCTACGTGAACATCGGCGCGCGGGTGGGCGCGGGGACGATGGTGGACACGTGGGCCACGGTGGGCAGTTGCGCGCAGGTGGGCCGTGACGTGCACCTGTCGGGTGGCGTGGGGCTGGGCGGGGTGCTCGAGCCGCCCACGGCCTCGCCGGTCATCATCGAGGACAGGGCCTTCATCGGCAGCCGCTGCATCGTGGTGGAGGGCGTGGTGGTGGAGGAGGAGGCGGTGCTGGGCGCCAACGTGGTGCTGACGGCCTCCACTCCCATCATCGACGTCACCGGCCCCGAGGAGAAGGTCTACAAGGGGCGGGTGCCGGCGCGCAGCGTGGTGATTCCGGGCATGAAGGAGAAGAAGTTCCCGGCCGGCAGCTACATGGTGCCGTGCGCCCTCATCATCGGGCAGCGCAAGGAGAGCACCGACAAGAAGACGAGCCTCAACGCGGCGCTGCGCGACTTCGCGGTGCCGGTGTAGGCGCGGATTCAAAACGTCGGCGGGGCAGCCCTCAGGGCTGCTTCTTCCCAAACCATGTGCGTTCCTCACGGCGGATTGCCGTACCTCAGTGTCGCGGTGTCGATCACGAACCGGTACCGGACGTCGGAGGCGAGCACTCGCTCGTAGGCCTCGTTGATCTTGCTGGCCGGGATGACCTCGATGTCGGCGCCGATGCGGTGCCTGGCGCAGAAGTCCAGCATCTCCTGGGTCTGGCGGATGCCGCCGATCAGCGAACCCGCGAACGACCGGCGGGTCATGATGAGGGAGAACACGTTGACGGAGAGCGGCTCCGCGGGTGCGCCCACGTTGACCAGGGCGCCGTCCAGGGCCAGCAGGCGACAGGTAGGCGTCGAGGTCGATCTTCGCGCTCACCGTGTTCACGATGAGGTCGAACGAGCCGGCGAGCTTCTTGAACGTCTCCGGATCCTTCGTGGCGTAGTAGTGGTCCGCACCGAGGCGCAGGCCGTCCTCCTTCTTGTTCAGCGACTGCGACAGGACGGTGACCTCGGCACCCATCGCGTGCGCGAGCTTCACGGCCATGTGCCCGAGCCCGCCCAGACCGACGACGGCCACCTTCTTGCCGGGGCCGGCGCCCCAATGGCGCAGCGGCGCGTACGTCGTGATGCCGGCGCACAGCAGCGGCGCGGCGGCGTCGAGCCCGATGCCCTCGGGAATCTTGAGGACGAAGTCCTCGGTCACGACGATGTGGGTGGAATAGCCGCCCTGGGTGAGCTGGCCGTCCTTCCCGATGCCGCCGTAGGTCCCGGTGAACCCCTTGAGGCAGTGCTGCTCCTCGCCCTTGCGGCAGCTCGCGCACTCGCCACAGGAGTCGACCAGGCAGCCGACGCCGACGCGGTCGCCGACGGCATGCCTGGTGACCTTGGAGCCGACCTGGGCGACGATCCCGGCGATCTCATGGCCGGGGACGACGGGGTAGGCCACCGAACCCCACTCACCGCGAGAGTGGTGGATGTCGGAGTGGCAGATGCCGCAGAACTTGATCTCGATGAGGACGTCGTGCGGGCCGAGGTCACGACGCTGGATGGTCGTCGGACCGAGGGGCTTCGTCGCGGCCGTGGCCGCGTAGGCATTGACGGTGAGCATGTTTCTCCAGAGCTCCGTGGGTTCGGGGCCGTGGCGCCCCGTTCACGAAGAGAAATACGCCCCGAGGCCTCGGATGACTACGTGCCAGGGAGTCAATAGGCTCTTAAGCAATGCTTAACAGTGAGGCTTGAGCTCCTCGGTAGTGTCGTTGCATTCGTGCCGGTGCTGGTGGCCCGGCCCGGAAGGTACTCTCGCAATGAATACGGCTCCCCTCCCGCAGCTCCAGGTGTTCCTCGCCGTGGCGCGCCTGCGCAGCTTCAGCGGCGCGGCGCGCGAGCTCGGCGTCTCCACCTCCGCGGTGAGCCAGGCGGTGCGGCAGCTCGAGGAGCAGCTGCGCGTGGTGCTGCTCACCCGCACGACGCGCAGCGTGTCGCTGACGGAGGCGGGCAGGCGGCTCGTGGAGGGCGCGGGTCCGGCGCTGGGACAGGCGCTCGCCGCCCTCACCGAGGTCTCCGCTCGACCGGGAGAGGCGGTGGGCCGGGTCCGGCTGTCGGTGCCGCGGGCGGCGGTGCCCTTCGTCATCACCCCGGTGGTCCCCACCTTTCGCGCGCGTCACCCGCGGATCGAGGTCGAGGTCGTCATCGAGGAGCGCTTCGTGGACATCGTGGCGGAGGGCTACGACGCGGGCGTGCGGCTGAGCGAGGCCATCGAGCGCGACATGGTGCAGGTGCGGCTCACCGACGCGTTCCGCTTCGTGGTGGTGGGCGCGCCCGGCTACCTCGCGCGCCACGGCACGCCCCAGCGGCCCGAGGACCTCCTGCGCCACGAGTGCATCACCTTCCGCTCGCGGACCACCGGGGCGCTCTACGCGTGGGAGCTGGAGCGGGGCCGCAGGACGTGGCGCGTGCCGGTGCGCGGGGGCGTGGTCACCAACGACAACCCGCTGAGCGTGTCCCTGGCGGAGCAGGGCCTGGGGCTGGCGTACGCCTTCGAGCCGATGGTGGCGGAGCAGCTACGCACCGGGCGGCTGCAGCGGGTGCTCGAGCCCTACGCGCCCACGGTGCCCGGCTTCTTCCTCTACTTCCCCAGCCGTGCGCAGCGCTCCCCGGCGCTGCGCCTCTTCGTGGACGCGGCCAAGGAGCTGGCCAGGCGCACGATGTGAACAGGGTCTGAGCGCTCCCACATGAAGCGGCCGGGGGAGCGCCCTCCCCTGTGGCGGCTCCTCCGGGGTTCGTTTGGGACAGCGCCAGCTTACGCCTCACTGTAAAGCGCTGCTTAAGAGCCTATTGGCTCCCTGGGGCGTAGTCATCCGCGGGGTCGGGACGTACTTCTCTCGGTGAACGGGGCGAACGGCCCCGAACCCGCGGAGAAGACAATGCAAAAGCGTCGATTGGGAAATGGTGGCCTGGAGGTCTCGGCCATCGGCCTCGGCTGCATGGGACTGAGCTATGGCTATGGCCCGGCAACGGACACGCAGGAGGCCATCAAGCTGATCCGGTCGGCCTTCGAGCGCGGCGTCACCTTCTTCGACACCGCCGAGGCTTACGGCCCTTACAAGAACGAAGAGCTCGTCGGCGAAGCCCTTGCTCCCTTCCGGGACCAGGTGGTGATCGCCACCAAGTTCGGCTTCGAATTCGATTCCAATGGCGGACAGAGCGGCATGAACAGCCGGCCGGAGCACATCAAGGAAGTCGCCGAGGCGGCGCTCAAGCGGCTCAAGACCGACCGTATCGATCTCTTCTATCAGCATCGCGTCGATCCGAACGTGCCGATCGAGGATGTCGCTGGCGCGGTGAAGGAGCTGATCCAGGAAGGCAAGGTCAAGCACTTCGGATTGTCCGAAGCGGGCGTGCAGACGATCCGGCGCGCTCATGCGGTCCAGCCGGTCACCGCCCTCCAGAGCGAATACTCCCTGTGGTGGCGAGAACCCGAGAAGGAGCTCCTCCCGACCCTGGAGGAGCTCGGCATCGGGTTCGTTCCCTTCAGCCCTCTGGGCAAGGGCTTCCTCACGGGCGCGATCAGCGAGAGCACGACGTTCGACAGCAAGGATTTCCGCAACATCGTCCCGCGCTTCACGCCGGAGGCCCGAAAGGCGAACCAGGCCCTGGTTGAGCTTCTCGGCGCAATCGCGGCCCGGAAGCAGGTGACACGCGCCCAGCTCGCGCTCGCCTGGCTGCTGGCCCAGAAGCCGTGGATTGTTCCCATTCCGGGGACCACGAAGCTGCACCGTCTGGACGAGAACGTCGGAGCGGCAGCCGTTGAGCTGACGCCCGAGGAGCTCCGCGACATTGATGGCGCCCTCTCCAGGATTTCGGTGCAAGGCGATCGGTATCCCCCGCACCTTCAGGCAAGGGTCGGTCGCTGAGAGTCGAGCCTCGGACAGGGCCTAGGCGAGCCGGGAGTCGGCGTCGTGCGGCCTCTCGCGGAGGGTCGCGGAGCGAGGGCGCGCGGCGGACCGCACGCTGTAGGGCGAGTCGGGGCGACGGACCGGCAGGAGCGGGTTCGGCGGCGGGAGGATGAAGCCGGAGAGGGAGCGGATGCCTCCGGCGAGGACCGCGAAGGCCAGGCACAGGAAGCCCACCGGCTCCAGGCCCCGCGCTCGCACCGCCGCGAAGAGCCCCAGCGAGAAGCTCACCGTCAGGTTGACCACCCCCACCAGGGCGAGGCCCACCACCGCCCAGAGGAAGTCCGACTCCAGCAGCCGCTCGGGCCCCAGTGCCGAGCCCGCGAAGGTGAGCATGCCGGCGCTGAGGGTGACGTGCCGCACGTCCAGCGACAGGCCGAAGAAGCGGCCCACCGCGGGCGTCATGCCCAGCAGCAGGCCCAGGCCGACATTGGCGCCCAGGCCGCACGCGTTGCGCGCGAGGGCCTCGCCCAGCCACTTCGCCCGCGCCTCGCCCAGCATGCGGATGAGGCCGCGATGGCGCGCGAGTGCCTCCGGCAGGCGCCGGTACTGCACCCAGTTCTCCAGCCAGCCGCCCAAGACGCTCGAGCACCACAGCAGCACCCCCGTGAGGGCGGCGAAGAACAGCGTGCCGCTGCGCAGCGGGTGGAGTGAGCGCACCACGTACTCCGCCTGGTGCACCTCCAGCAGGGGTCGGCCCCAGAGCGCCTGGAGGAGGAGCCCCACGAGGGTGCCGGCGGCCACCACCGCGCCGAGGTTGCCGAGCACCGAGGCGAGCTGGGACCGGGTGATGCAGGCGAGCTGCTCCACCAGGCTGCGCATCCCCTTGTCGCCGGCCTTCACGTCCATCGAGACCGCCAGGGCCGCGGCCGTCATGGAGGGCTGCTTGGTGGACAGGGTGAAGCCGAGCACCTGGATGAGCATGAAGCTGAGGGCGTAGTTGGTGGCGGCCGCCAGCCCTTCGAAGAAGAGCGGCAGCGCCGCGAAGGTGATGCACAGCTTGAGCGCCGCGGTGACGGTGGTGATCAGCCCCCCACCCGCCGCCGCGCTCACCATCTGGTGGTACTCGTCCTGGCTGGTGGTGATGTAGTGGCGGCCCACCTCCCCCGTGTGCTCGAAGATGCGCCGGGAGATGTAGCGCATGCTGTTGCGGAACAGCCCGGCCACGCTGCGCTCCCTCTCGTGCTCATGGACCAGGGACGAGAGCAGTCGGGTGGCGGCGCACGGCGTGGCGCCAGGGCTGTCCGGGGCCAGCAGCCACAGCAGTGACTCCAGCCGGTCCAGCGTGTGGCCGAGCTGCTGGAGCCGGTAGACGAGGTCGGTGTCCACCGCGTCCGCATGCATGCGGTGCAACACCGCCTGCGCGGCGGCGCGGCAGTCTCCAATGGCCTCGGCGCAGGCCTCTCGCCCCCGCCGCATCGCGAGCCCCTCCGCGCGCGCGCGCACCGCTCCCCGCAGTGCCTCGCAGGCGCGCGGCAGGCGGACGAAGGGGGACTGCGCGACGGGCCCCGGGGGGAGCCGCGCCAGCACGTCCCCCGCCAGGCCGAGGGCGCTCGCCCGCGCGGCGAGCACCACCACCGCGTCCTCCACCGCCGCCCCCAACGGGGCGAAGGACGGCGCACCCAGCAGGGCACAGAGGGCCGCCACGGGCTGCTCGGACAGCTCGTCCAGCCACGCGGCGCCTTCCTCCCCCGGGAACAGGCGCCAGACCAGCGACGCCAGGTCCCGCTCGTCCGGCGCGGGGGGCACGAGCCGCTGACCGAGCCGCGCCGCGGCGTCCCCCAGGAGGCCCCGGCCGGAGGACAGGCCCGGCTCGGTGAACAGCTTCCGCGCCGACGTCTCGGCGAGCACCGATGCGATGACACCCCGCAAGGCCTCGCACCACTCGGGCACCTCGCCGAGCACCTCCAGCAGCAGCCGCAGGCGCGCCGAGCCCGAGGACTCCACTGGCGCCAGTTGCCCGCGCCGCGACAGCGTGGCTCCGCGCGCCTGGAGCCAGCGGGCCAGCTCCTCCAGCCACGTCATGCGCGTCGCGAGCGGCGCCAGGGGCTGGGCCGACGTCAGCAGCGCCTGTAGCTCTCGCAGCCGCTCCTCCGCCTCGCGGGCACGGGGGTAGAGGGCGAGCAGGTATTTCAGTGGGGGGGAGAGGGGGTCGGGCTCAGCACATAGCGGCGGGACGGGGATGGTGAGCATGGATGGAGAAAGTTTTGTCTACGAACCAAATAACGGGAAATGGGGTGGCTGTGGCTGCCTGGCCAACGGGTGAGCCCTCTCCGCCCGCCTTTCGGCGCTCCTCCCTGGGTGGCCGCCGCCTCGGGGCCGGTATGGGCGTGGGCCACCCACACCCCGAGCGGGGTGAAGGGGGGTGTTCATTCACCCAGGGTGATTGTTTCCGCTCCTCTTGCACCGACCCCTCGCGGAATTCGATGACCCGGGAGCGGGGGGTGCGCTAAGGCTGGCGGCCTTTCACGGCGGCCCGGACAGGCCGGCCCGTCTCTTCGAGGTGAGCCTCTCCGTGCACTCCTCCGCTGGCGCCGAACCCCCCTCATTCCGTCGCGTCGCACTGGGAGCGCTGGGAGCGCTGGGGGTGGTCTATGGCGATATTGGCACCTCGCCCCTGTACGCGCTTCGCGAGTGCTTCCATGGGCCGCATGCCATCGCCCCCACGCCCGCCAACGTGCTGGGGGTGCTGAGCCTGTTCTTCTGGGCCCTCGTCATCGTCATCTCGGTGAAGTACCTGGCGTTCGTCATGCGCGCGGACAACCGCGGCGAGGGTGGAATGCTGGCGCTGATGGCGCTGGTGATGCACCGCACGCGCGAGGGCCGCCCGAGCAGCAACCGCAAGGTGCTGGTGTGGATGGCGCTGTTCGGCGCGGGCCTCATCTACGGCGACGGCGTCATCACTCCGGCCATCTCGGTCCTGTCGGCCACCGAGGGTCTCAACGTGGCCACGAACGTGTTCGAGCCCTACGTGGTGCCGCTCACGCTGGTCATCCTGGTCGGCCTGTTCGTGGTGCAGAGTCGGGGCACGGCCGGCATCGGCAAGATTTTCGGGCCGATGATGCTCCTGTGGTTCCTCACCCTCGCCACGCTGGGGGCGCGCTCCATCCTGGCCCGGCCGGACGTGCTGCGGGCGGTGTGGCCCGGCTACGCGGTGGAGTTCTTCGTCCACAACGGCGTGCACGGCTTCCTGCTGCTGGCGGTGGTCATCCTGGTCATCACCGGGGGCGAGGCGCTCTACGCGGACATGGGCCACTTCGGCCGCAAGCCCATCCGGCTGGCGTGGTTCGCGGTGGCGCTGCCCTCGCTGCTGCTCAACTACTTCGGGCAGGGCGCGCTCCTGCTGCGCGACCCGACGGCGGAGAACCCGTTCTACCAGCTCGCCCCGCCGTTCCTGCTCTACCCGCTGGTGGCGCTCGCCACGCTGGCGGCGAGCATCGCCAGCCAGGCGCTCATCTCGGGCGCCTTCAGCCTCACGCGCCAGGCCATCCAGCTCGGCTACAGCCCGCGCATGGAGGTGGTGCACACCTCGGCGCAGGAGGAGGGGCAGATCTTCCTGCCCGGCCTCAACTTCGCCATGCTCCTGGGCGTGGTGGTGCTGGTGCTCACCTTCCGCTCCTCGAGCGCACTGGCGGCGGCCTACGGCATGGCGACCACCGCCGCCATGTCCATCACCACGGTGCTCGCGTACGTGGTGGCCCGCGAGCGCTGGAAGATGAGCCGCGCGGTGGTGCTGCCGGTGTCGGCGCTCTTCCTGGCCATCGACCTGTCATTCCTGGGCGCCAACGTGGTGAAGGTGCCCGACGGCGGCTGGTTCCCGCTCACGCTCGGCCTCATCATCTTCACCTTGATGACGACGTGGAAGCGCGGCCGCGAGTTGCTGGGCGAGCGGCTGCGCGCGGGTTCCCTCACCGTCGAGGCCCTGCTGGAGAGCTTCCGGGAGCACTCGCCCACGCGCGTGCCCGGCACGGCCATCTTCATGACGGGCAACGCGGAGGCCGCGCCCAGCGCGCTCCTGCACAACCTCAAGCACAACAAGGTGCTGCACGAGCAGACGGTGCTCCTCACCATCCAGACCCAGGACGTGCCCCACGTGCCGGTCTCCGAGCGCGTGGAGGTGGAGCCGCTGGAGCTCGGGCTCAAGCGCGTGTACGCGCGCTATGGCTTCATGGAGGACCCGAGCATCCCGGACATCCTCAAGCGCCTGCGGGAGGCCGGGCTGCAGTTCAACCTGATGGGCACCAGCTTCTTCCTCGGCCGCGAGACGCTCCTCGTCACCAAGAAGCCGGGCATGGCTCGCTGGCGCGAGGCCCTCTTCGTCTGGATGAGCCACAACGCCCGCTCGGCCACGTCCTTCTTCCGCATCCCGCCCAACCGCGTGGTGGAGATGGGCACCCAGGTCGAGCTGTAGCCTTTCGAGCGGAAGATGAGCGACCTCGCGACCCGCCTTGCCCAGTCCACGTTGGCCCTGTGTCGGATTCCCAGCCCCATCGGGGAGGAGCGGGCCATCGCCGACCACGTGGAGCGCTGGGCGCGCGGGCTCTTTCCGCAGCGCGAGGTGTTCCGGCTGGGGCACTCGCTGGTGCTGGGGAACCTGCGGGACGACAGGCCCACGGTGGCGCTGGTGGGTCACCTGGACACGGTGC
Source organism: uncultured delta proteobacterium (assembly GCA_963771175.1). Lineage (GTDB taxonomy): Bacteria > Myxococcota > Myxococcia > Myxococcales > Myxococcaceae > Archangium. The sequence goes on along the minus strand of CAVYSY010000007.1, from coordinate 51,271 downwards.
CCGCGCACCCGAACGACCGGGAGCCGAGGCTTGAAGGGGAGCGCGTCTTCGGCCTGGGCGCCTCGGACATGAAGGGCGGGCTGGCGGTGATGATGGCGCTGGCGGAGGACCTGCCGCGTGCCGAGCTGCCGGTGAACCTGGTGGTGGTGCTCTACGAGCGCGAGGAGGGTCCCTACCTGGAGAGCGGGCTGGGGCCGCTGTTCGACACGCGGCCGGAGCTCAAGCGGGTGAAGTTCGGCATCGCGATGGAGCCGACGGACGGGGTGGTGCAGGTGGGGTGCGTGGGGAGCCTGCACGTGACGCTGCGGTTCAAGGGGCGGAGCGCGCACTCGGCGAGGCCCTGGCAGGGGGAGAACGCCATCCACAAGGCGGGGCCGCTGCTGGCGCACCTGCTGGCGCTGCCTCGGCGCGAGGTGGTGCAGGGCGAGTTCTCCTTCTATGAGGTGATGAACATCACGAAGGCCTCGGGAGGGCGGGCGCGCAACGTGATTCCGGAGGCGTTCGAGCTCAACCTCAACTACCGGTTCGCGCCGGGGAAGAGCGTGGAGCGGGCGCAGCAGGACGTGCGGGAGCTGGTGGGGGACGCGGCGGAGGTGGAGTTCACGGACCTGGCGCCGAGCGGCCGGGTGTGCGCGGACAACCCGCTGTTCCAGGGGCTGATGGCGCTGACGGGGCTGCCGGCGGCGTCGAAGCAGGCGTGGACGGACGTGGCGCGCTTCTCCGAGCTCGGGGTGGACGCGGTGAACTTCGGGCCGGGCGAGACGGCGCAGGCGCACCAGGCGAACGAGAGCGCCCCCATCCCCGCGCTGGCGGTGGCCTACGAGAAGCTGGCGACGTTCCTGCGCAACGCGGGCTGAGCCGCACATCACCACGTGTCTCCCGGGTAGCCGTGGGGACTTGAGGTTCGCGAAGGCCTGGGTGGTCCGGGGAGGGCTCGTATAGGCTCGTGCCTGGAGGACATCCAACATGGCCACATGGCACGAGTTGATGAAAATCCCCAAGGCGCGCACGTTGGTTGCCGGTCGTTATGTGCCCGCCTCCGCCGAGAACGGGTGGAGGTACACGGAGCCGGCCTCCGTCAATGTGGCCGTCCTCGATAACGGCTGCGACATCGAGCACCCGAACCTCGCGTCGGTCATCAATGCCGAGGGCTCCCTCTCCTTCGAGGGCGGCTCGCCCGTGAAGAACGGCACCAACTCGCACGGGACCTTGTGCGCCGGGTTGATCGGAGGGAGCGCGGAAGGGCAGTTCCTGGGAGGCGTGGCGACCTCCTGCGTTGAGTTCACGCTCTCCCTCTTCGGTGCGCGCTACGCGCCGAGCGACAATTTCAACGACGACGAGCAGATGTTCCGGGAGCTGTGCGGTCGCGGCGCGCGGGTCATCAGCTGCAGCTGGGGTTACGGCCCGGGCTATTTCAGCGAGAACAAGAAGGCGGCCCAGAAGGCCTACAAGATGAGAGACCTCATCAAGGAGCTGAGCGCCCAGACGGTGTTCGTCTTCGCGGCCGGCAACGAGAACGAGGTCCTGGCGGGAAAGGACGTCCTCTTCGCCGAAGACGCCATCCTGGTCGGCTCGACGCTCAACGCGACCGGCGGGCCGGAAGTGAAGAGCGGCAGGTCCAATTACGGGCCCGGAATCACGGTCTGTGCACCCGGCAGTGATGACAGCGGAATCCGACCGGTGAGCACGTCCAACACGGGCCAGGGCGAGCAGGGGCTCTCCGGGAACAGGAACTTCGATTACCACGGGAATACGTCAGCGGCGTGCCCGATGGTCGCGGGGGTGGTGGCGCTGATGCTGCTGGCGAATCCCAAATTGACGCCCAAGCAGGTCAAGACGCTCCTGTGCCTGAGCGCCGACAAGATCGACGCGACCTGCACGCACGCCGCCGGAAAGTGGAAGACCGCCGCCGGGTCGCTCACCAGCGGCCAGCTCGCCTCCTTCGACCACACGTCCTTCACGGACAACGTCAAGATGAGGCCCTACAGCGGCTTCTACGGTTTCGGGCGGGTCAACGCGAAGGCCGCCGTCACTCTCGTGCTCCAGGAGCTCGATAAAGGATTGTGACGTCCGCGGGCGAGGCTTCCCCGCTGGTGTGGGAGGTGCAAGGCCGCTCCCCAGGGGCCGCTCTCGCCCGGTAGGGACCCAGGAAACGAGAGATGCGTCCTTGGGGGAGGGGCGCAGCGACTGCACGCCAGGGTGTGCGGAAGCGCACGAATTGCGCCCGGCGCCCGGAATCCCCGGGCGGATCGGCTGGCACGCATCTTTCAATCAGGGTGAGCTGGGAAGGAGGAACGTCCATGAACCAGACAGCGCCCATCCAGCAAGAGAGGGAGTTGCCCCCCTCGCGCGCCTGCATCGAGCTGCACGGAACCTTCGATGCCAGGGCCGCCCGGGATGTCCTGGCGCTCCTCCAGCGTCGGGCCGACGCGGGCCACATGGAGTTGGATTTCAGCAGGGTGAACACCTTCCAGGACTTCGCCCTGGATATGCTCGTCCAGGGATTGAGCCGGCTGCCGGAGCTCCACCTGAAGACGCGGGGGATTCCCAGCCACCCGGCGCGGGTGCTCCAGTACCTGAACATCGACCCGCACACGCTCGCGCCCACGCGCCGGAGCATGACGTGCCCGGCCTGCTTCCCGGTGCGCGACCATCGGGACCTCGACGACTGAGCGGCGTCCAGGGGTGCATGAAGGCGCGGCGGTCGGGTGTTGGAAGAGGCAGATGAATCCGCAACTGCTCCTCCAGGAATCCCCCTCGTTCCGGCGCACGGTGGTGACGATGGTGCTGATCTCCCTCCTGCTGTTCGACTGGCGGCCGGACGCTCGCCTGCTCAGCCCGCCGGCATTGCGGCGGGAGGGGGAGCGGCCCCTGCCCGAAGATGGGAGGGAGCTGAGGCCCCAAGCCGCCAGACCGCTCCGCTCCGCGCACCTGGAGGGCCCACCCCGTCCACTCCCCGGCGTGCGCCAGTCGGCGAGGCGTCGCCCAGGCCGGCGCGGCTGAGCCTGCCGCCTACCGCGCCGAGGCCGGCTCTTTCGCTGGGGCCTTGCGCTGGCGCGCCGTGAGGGCCAGGAGCACGCCGCACAACAGGGCACTGCCCGCGCCCACCAGCCGCACCGTCAGCGCCTCGCCGAGCAGCAGCACGCCACCCGCTGCCGCCACCACCGGCACCGCGAGCTGCACCACCGCCGCCCGCATCGCCGTCAGGTACGGCAGCGCCGCGTACCACAGGCTGTAGCCCACGCCCGACGCCAGTGCCCCCGACGCCACCGCCAGTCCCACGCCCGCCGGAGTCGCCCTCGGGGCTTCCAGCACCAGGAGCCCCAGGACGGAGAGCCCCGCCGTCATCGGCACGCTCCGCAGGAAGTTGTCCGCCGTGGCCGCCAGCGGGTCCGCGTTGCCGCGCCCTCGCAGCGAGTACACGCCCCACGCCACGCCCGCCCCCGCCATCAGCGTGGCCCCGAGCGGGTCCGGCGCGGTGGCTCCCGGCAGGCGCAGCACGATGAGCCCTCCGAGCGCCATGACGAAGCCCAGCCACTCCCGCGGACGGGGGCGCTCGCCCCGGAAGAGGCCCACGCCCAGCATCGTCGCCTGCACGCAGCCGAAGAGGATGAGCGCGCCCACTCCCGCGGGAATCCGCACGTACGCCAGCGAGAAGCCCGCGGCGTAGGCGAACAGCGCCAGCGCCGAGCCCCATGAGCCCCGGCGTTCTCCTCCTCCGCGCGCCCGCGGCAGCAGCCACAGCACGAGCGCACCCGAGCCGAGCCGGATGCTCGTGAAGCTCGCCGCGTCGATGCGCCAGGCCCCGTTCTCCAGCGCCGCCCGGCACAGCAGCGAGTTGGCCGCGAACCCGATGAGCGCCAGCACCGTGAAGGCCACCGTCCTCCAGGGGTGGCGCTCGCTCATCTCCAGAAGCCCACCGAGATGCCGAAGTTGGAATAGCGGCGCGAGGCATCGAACGAGGCCGTCAGCGCCCAGTCCTCCCAGTAGCGGAACAGGAACAGCTCGAAGCCTCCCGTGAAGTGGGGCCTCGGCAGGTGGTCCTCGAAGGGCGAGGGCTCGATGAACGTCCCCAGCCGCGTGCGCAGCCGCCCCGGCCACGTCTCGTGCTCCACGCCCAGGCGCGGCTGCAGCATCCCCGAGGCTCCCACCCTCGTCGGCTCGGTGAGCGCCGTGAACGAGTGCACCGACACCGCGTTCTCCACCCGCGAGATGAAGTCCGCCTGCACGCTGATGAGCCACCGGCCCGAGGGGGCTCCGACCACGTCCTCGGGCGGCACCTCGGAGAAGTGCTCCCCTTCCAGCATCTGCCGGCGCGCCGCGGGGGAGAGCCGGTTGTAGTTCTCCGCCCCCTCGCCCAGTCGCCAGCTCACTCCCAGCGACAGCACCGCCGGCGACACCACCGCCGCGTAGAGCTGCCGGCCCGCGAGGAAGGGCACCTGTCCCTCCTGCCGCCGCCAGGCGCCCACCACCTCGGGTCGCACCGACACCCCCACCCGGTACGGCCTCCCGAGCGGTCGGTACAGCATGTCCAGCGCCAGGCCCGTGTCTCCGTACCGCCAGTCACCCTCCGACTTGTGGCTGAAGACGGCCTGCGCGCTGTAGATGCCGAAGCCGAGGATGAACTCGTCCCGCCCCAGCGCCACCGCGCCCGCCAGCGCCGTCTGGAGGAGCGACACGCTCAGCAAGTCGCTCTCGTCGCAGTGGAGCGTGTTGCAGTAGCCCACCTGTTGGTTGCGCAAGGAGAAGCCGAGCCCGAAGTTGCGGTACTGCAGCATCACCGCGCCCAGGAGCTGGAGCGTCTCGGGGGCGTCGTCGGCCAGGCCGTCGTTGTCCAGGTCCTTGCCCTTGGCCTTGGCCAGCGGCAGGTCCAACCAGGACAGGGTGACGCCCACGTCCCAGTCCTTGTTCAGGTACGGGGTGCGGTGGGCGAGCGCGGCCAGGTTGTTGGTGAAGCCGGCCACGCCCTCGGCGACGCCCACGTAGGCGCCGCCCAGCGCCACCACCCGCGAGGAGCCCATCAGCACGCCCGAGTTGACGTACAGCCGCTCGGGCCGGGTGGCCGCGGGCACCTCGTCCTGTGCCCACGCCGCCGGGGTCGCCAGCAGCACCACCGACACGAAGAGGACGGCGCGCATCAGCCCTGCTTCACCACCTGGGTGAACAGCGTGTCCGCCTCGGCCGCCAGCTTCGTGTCGCGCCAGGTGAGGCCGCCCGCGTCGTGCGTCACCAGCGCCAGCGTCACCTTGCGCCAGCGGATGTCGATGTCCGGGTGGTGGTCCGCCGCCTCGGCGGCCTTCGCCACCCGGCTCACGAAGTCGATGCCCGCGAGGAAGCTCGGCGCCTCGTAGGTGCGGCGGAGCATCCCTCCCTCGTGCTTCCACTCGGGGTGCTCGGCGAGGAACTGCTTCAGGGCCTCGGGGGTCAACTGCGTGCGGTCGTAGGCCATCGGGTCCTTCTCCTATCGCGAATGGGGGGATGCTGTCTCAGGCGCGCTCCACCGCGCGCCGCCACTTGGCGAGGTACCGCTCTCGCACCTCCGCCTTCATCTTCGGCTTGAAGACCTTGTCCACCTTCCAGGCGCGGCGGATGGCGTCCGTGCTGCTCCACACCCCGGCTCCCAGGCCCGCCAGGAAGGCGGCCCCCAGGCTGGTCGTCTGCAGGTTCCGCGGGCGCACCACCTCGGTGCCGAGGATGTCCGCCTGGAACTGCATCATCAGGTTGTTGGCCGCGGCGCCCCCGTCCACCTTGAAGGCCGGAATCTCCTGGCCGCTGTCGCGGCGCATGGCCTCGGCCAGGTCGTGAATCTGCATCGCCACGCCCTCGAGCGCCGCGCGCGCCAGGTGGGCCACCGTGGTGGAGCGGTCGATGCCGGCGAAGAGGCCGCGCGCCTCGGGACGCCAGTGCGGGGCCCCGAGGCCCGCGAGCGCCGGGACGAAGACGACATCCCCGCTCTCCTTCACGCTGGCGGCGAGCGGCTCCACGTCCGCGGCCTTCTTGATGACCTTCAGCCCGTCGCGCAGCCACTGCACCGCGGCGCCGGCGATGAAGGAGCTGCCCTCCAGCGCGTAGGACGTCTTGTCGCCAATCCGCCAGGCCACCGTGGTGAGCAGCCCCGCCTTCGAGTACACCGGCGCGTCGCCCGTGTTCATCAGCAGGAAGGCGCCGGTGCCGTAGGTGCACTTGGCCTCGCCGGGGCTGAAGCACGCCTGTCCGAAGAGGGCCGCCTGCTGGTCCCCCGCCATGCCGGTGATGGGGATGCCATCCGGCAGGCCGCGCATGCCCCGGGTGGTGCCGTAGCTCTCGGCCGAGCCGCGAATCTCCGGCAGGCACGCGCCCGGCACGCCGAAGAGGGAGAGCATGGACTCGTCCCACTTGAGCTGGGTGACGTCCATCAGCAGCGTGCGGCTGGCGTTGGAGACGTCGGTGACGTGCGACTGGCCCCCCGTCATCTTGTAGACGAGCCAGGTGTCGATGGTGCCGAAGCACGCGTCGCCCTTCTCGGCGCGCTTCCGGGCCCCCTTCATGTGCTCCATCATCCAGGAGAGCTTGGTGCCCGAGAAGTACGGGTCCAACACCAGGCCCGTCGTCTGGTGCACCCGGGGTCCCTCGCCCTGCTCGCGCAGCCGCGCGCACTGTTGCGCGGTGCGCCGGTCCTGCCACACGATGGCGTGCCCCAGGGGCTTGCCGCCCTCACGCATCCACAGGCCGGTCGTCTCGCGCTGGTTGGTGATGCCCACCGCGGAGATGTCCTTGCCGGCCAGCCCCGCGTCCTTCAGGGCCAGGCGGATGCACTGCTCGACGGTGGCCCAGATTTCCTCCAGGTCGTGCTCCACCCAGGAGGGCTTGGGGAAGTGCTGGGTGAACTCGCGGTACGCGCTGCCCACCACCCGCAGCTTGTCGTCGAGGATGGAGACGTGCGTCCCGGTGGTGCCCTGGTCCACTGCCAGCACGTACTTCGCCTTCGCCATGGATGAAGCCTCCTGCGGCTGCCTGGGTGGTGTGCGGGCGAACCATAACCGAGCCGAGGCCCTTGGCACGCGCGGCGTGTGCGCCTACCCTCGCGGCCCATGTCTTCGGTCAGGGAATTGCGAGCGCTGGGTCGGGTGGACGTCGGGACGTTCCTTGCCGAGCATGGTCCGGTGGTGCTCATCCAACAGCCCCCCTCTCCCGTCTTCCAGCAGGTGGCCATGCAGATGGGCCAGGCGCGCACGGTGTACATGGCGCACCGCACCCGGCTGGCGGACCGGCTGATGGCGATGCTGCAGGGCTTCGAGCATCTGCAGGTGCTCTTCCTCAAGCCGAAGATGGACGGCGAGGTGTTCGCGGTGGGGCGCATCGAGACGTGCTCGGTGGTCATCCACGACCCGTCCGTCTCCAAGTTCCACGCGCTGATGCGCTGGAGCGCGGCGGATGGGTGCTGTTACGTGCGCGACGCGGGCTCGATGAACGGCACCTTCGTCAACGCGGTGCCGCTGGGCGACCAGGAGCAGCAGCTCGTCGACGGGGATGGGCTGGCCTTTGGCGACGCGCAGTTCCTCTACGTGCGCGCCGAGACGCTGCACGCGCACCTGGGCGCGGCGGCACCCGCCGCCTCCCGCTGAACAGCGGGCGCACGCTCGCCCGCCTGCTTCATGAGCGGCACGGCGCTCACCCCATGGGGCGCGCCATCGTCCACCAGATGGCGTCTCGGACGTCGGGCGGGCGGGTCGGACATGCGGCGGACGGTCCGTGCCTACCTTGCTCTCGGCTGCGGTGCATCGGCGCAGCCGGTCGAGGGAGGCAGGGGATGAAGGGGTTCATCTTCGAGGAGTTGAACGGTGGGGCGAGCTGCCGCACGTACCTCATCGTCAACCCGCGGACACGGGAGGCACTCATCGTGGACCCGGTGCTGGAGCTCGTGCCGAGCTACCTGCAGCGCCTCGGGAAGGACCAGCTCCGGCTGGGCCTGGTGGTGGACACCCACACGCACGCGGACCACCTGTCGGGAGGCCGGGAGCTGGCACGGATGACGAGCTCGGTGCACGCGGGAGCGCCGGTGGGCGCGGTGCAACAGCCGCTGCACGAGGGCGACGTGCTGGAGCTGGGGGCCTTGCGTATCGAGGTCTGGGAGACCCCGGGGCACACGGCGGACTCGCGGGTGCTGAGGATGGAGGACCGGGTGTTCACGGGGGACACGCTGCTCATCGGGGCCACGGGGCGGACGGACCTGCCAACGGGAGACGCCGAGGCCGAGTACCGCAGCCTCCAGCGGCTGCTGTCGCTGCCCGAGGACACGTTGGTGTACCCCTCGCACGACTACGGGGGGCGGACGTTCAGCACCATCGGCCACGAGCGCCTCACCAACCCGCGCCTGCGGCTGGACTACGAGATGTTCATGCGGCTGATGATGTCGCCGCGCGGCGAGAAGCCCGCTCGACTGGAGGAGGCGCTCGCCTACAACACGCGCCCGCGCGACGCGCGTGAGGAGTACGTGGCGGCCTCCGAGCAGGCCCCCGCCTTCTTCTAAGTCATTCGAAGGCAGCCTCCCGGTCGCGTTTTTCAAAAACCTGTCCGACTGTCGGACAGGTTTTTCCAGACCGAGCCCGGAGGGTGCCCTGTCCTCCGAAGACTGGCCGCGGAGGTGGTTCTGCGCTCAGGCCACCTGGGTGCCGCGCCTGGCGCGCTGCTTCTCGAGAGCCGCGCGGGCCTCGGCCTCGTTGGCGACGAACGCGATGTCGAAGGAGGACTTGCCGGTGAGGTAGAGCGCGACGGCGAGACCCTTGGCCGCGGCCTTGGTGATGAGGTTGGCCCCGATGTAGGCCACGCCCAGGTACCAGTCCGGACGGATGTGCTTGGAGGCGTGGTTGCGAGCCTCCGAGGAGACGGTGCCGACGTGCGAGAGATCCGCGACCAGATAGAAGGGCTGCTTCGCCGCGATGTCCCGGCAGATATCGGCGAGCTGGCGCACCGCCTCGGTGGAGACGTCGCCGTCGATCTTCACGTACAGATTGTCGGGATGCTCGAAGCGGACGAAGTGCGTGTCGATCGTCCATTCGCGGGGAGCCGTCATGAGAGCCTCTCGATGCCCAGGGGGGGCTCCCGAGCGTCCACGCGTATCGGCCCCACGGCTCCCCCGTGCCGTGTGCGCGCATCCTAGCCGCGCCGGAGGGGAATGGCAGTGGGGAGGTTACGTCTGCCTGCCCCGTGGCGAGCGCTCCTGAACGATGAGCGCGCGGGCCTCCTCCTCCGTGGAGACGAAGTGCTGGGGGATGGCCTCGTTGCCCGTGAGGCTGTGGAGGAACGTCATGCTGCTGGCCACGGCCCTCTGAACCATGCCGGCCCCGATGTAGATGGCGCCGTGGAACCAGCCCATATGGATGTTCCAGGAGATGTGGTCCCGGGCCTTCAGGTCGACGGTGGTGGCCTCCGAGAGGTCCGTCACCACGAAGACGGGCTGCTGGCTCCCGACCTCGCGGTAGATCTCCAGGAGGGAGATGGCATCCTCGATGGAGGTCGTCCCTCGGATCTTCGTCCACAGCACGTCCGGTGGCTCGAACCGGGTGTGGTGCGTCCCGACGTTCCACTCGTGTGGCTGGGTCATGGTGGTATCTCCCTCGGGCGTGAGCCTACTACGCCGGAGGTGCTCACTGTCCTCGCCGGGGAGCATCTCCGTAGCCAGTCAACTCTACATAGCCACGGCCCTCGACGGGGACGCCCGCGTGCGAACCCGAGAGGCGCACCGAGCCCTCCCAGTAGCGCACGCTCACCGGCAGCTCCTGGTTGGCCAGCGCGGGGGTGAGCTCCAGCGTCAGGTTCCGCGAGGGCACCACGAGCCGCCAGCGGGCCGGGTACGTCGCGCCGCTGTGCGGGCTCTTCCACGTGTCCCGCACCTCCAGGCGCACGTCCTCGCGCGAGAGGCGCACCGGCTCGCCCTGGGCGGGGACGAAGGTGCCCGCGCTGAACGGGTCCGCCGTGCCGTCGCGCTGGCGGCAGCTGGTAGTACATGAGCTCGCTGCCGTCCGAGAGCTGGAGCGAGAACCAGTCCCAGCCCACCTGGTTCTCGCCGAGCGCGCTGGTGCTCCACTCGCGGTCCATCCAGCTCTGGCCCGTCACCTCGTACGCGCGGCCCGTCCACCGTCACCTGTCCGCGCGAGGGCATCCGCGTGAGCGAGTAGTAATAGGAGGCGTTGCCCGGCTCGGGCCCCTTCTGGCTCAGGCCCCGGTCGCCCTGGAGCACCGGGGGCTTGCCGGGCTCCAGCACCAGGGACAGCGACACACCCTCGCCCCGTGCGGTGAGGCGCATGGCCCCGTTCGCCCGTGGCCTCCGCGCTCCAGTCCTCCAGCCATACCTGAAGGGCTCGGCCCGCGCGCCCGCGAGTCCCAGCGTGCCGCGGCTGAAGCGCTCGAAGGCGTGGAAGCGCCCGCCGCCGATGTCCGAGAGCGCGAGGTGCCCCATGTACACCTGCCGCGTGCCCCACGCGGACGTGCGCTCCTTGTCCTCGGGGGCGAGCGCGCTGCGGAAGAGGGTGAACTGGTAGCCGAAGTCGCGCCCGTCCGCCGTGGAGAGGTTGCCCGTCCAGTACCACCACTCGGTGCGGAAGTCGGGGTGCGGGCCGTGGTCCTCGGGGAAGAGGAAGGCCCGGGGCTCGAAGGCCCGCGCATAGCCCTCCGTGCCGCCGTCCGGTCCGCCGAGGGCCTCCGCCACCTTCAGCGTCGACTCTCCGTCCGAGGGCAGGGCGGCCTCGTGCGTGACGCCAGGTGACCCCGGCCGCCAGCCCCACGAGCACCACCGCCACGCCGATGACGAGTCCGCGTCCGCGCATCGCCTCACTCCTCCCTCAGCGCCAGCGCGGGGTTGGCGCGCGACATCTTCCAGGACGGGTACAGGCCCGCGAGCGCCGCCGCCGACAGCGCCAGCACCATCGCCTGCACCAGCACGCTCGGGTCCACCAGCAGTTGCAGCGTCCACCCGAAGGAGCGCTGGTTGATGACGTGGACCAGCACGTACGCGAGCGCCACGCCGAGCGGCAGCGAGAAGAGCCCCGCCAGCAGTCCCAGCAGCCCCGTCTGGAGGGACACGAGTCCCCAGAGCTGGCGCGGTGTGAGGCCGATGGCGCGCAGCACCGCGAACTCGCGCGCCCGCTCCAGTTGCAGCGCCATCAGCGCGCTCAGCACGCCGATGAAGGCCACCCCCACCGCGAGCAGCCGCAGCACGTGGGTGATGGTGAAGGTGCGGTCGAACACCTCCAGCGACGTCTCGCGCAGCGCGCGGTTGGAGCGGATGTCGAGCGCCTGCACGTCCCCGGCGCGCTCGCGAGCCCTGGCCACCAGCGCGTCCACGTCCTGCCCGGGCGCGGCGTAGAGGGCCACGCCGCTCACCCGTGGGTCGTCGAAGTGGCGCAGGTACGTGTCGCGCACCATCAGCAGCGTGCCCGTGTCCGAGCCATAGTCGAAGTACACGCCCACCACGCGGAAGCGGCGAGGGCCCTTGTCCGTCGCCAGCTCCACCGTGCCGCCCACGCCCACGCGGCGGTGGAAGGCGAAGGGCTCGGAGACGAGCACCGTGTCCGGGGCCTCCAGCTCCTTCCACACGCGCTCCGGGTCTCCCTCCTTGAAGCGGTAGGGGCGCACCGGGGTGTCTCCGAAGTCCACCGAGCGCAGGTCCGTGGGCACGCCGTCCACGCGCACCTGTACCGTGCGGATGCTGCTGCTGCTGCCCACGCCGGGCGTGGCGCGCAGGTGCTCGGCGAGCCCGGGGACGAAGGTGGCGCTCTCCGCGTCGGGTGACGAGCGCGGGCGGGGAGATGTAGACGTCCGCCTGCAGCGAGGCCTCCAGCCACTCCGCCACCGTGTTGCGGAAGCTGGCCACCATCAATCCCACGCCCACCGTGGTGGCCACCGCCACCATGAGCGCGGCGAGGGCCACGGCGGTGCGGCTGAGGCTCGCCGTCACCCCCCGCGCGGCCATGCGGCCCAGCAGCCCGAAGGGGCGCCCCAGCGGACCCGCCGCCGCGCCCGCCAGCCGCGCCGTGAGCCAGGGCACCAGCAGCGCCGAGCCCAGCAGCACCGAGAAGAGCCCCGCGTAGGCCGGCAGCAGCTCGGGCGTGGGCAGGGCCAGCAGCCCCACGCCCAGCGCGAGGACGAGCAGCCCCAGCAGCGCGAGCCGGGGCGCCCTCCGCGGGCCACGTCCTCCAGGGTGGAGCGGCGCAGCGTCACCGCCGGAGCCGAGCGCGCCGCCTCCCACGCGGGCAGCAGCGCGGCGGCCAGCGTGGCGCCCAGGCCCAGCAGCAGCCCCTTGGCCAGCGTGGAGGGCTCCAGCGAGAGGCCGCGCACGCTCACCGTGAAGTACAGGTCATTGAGCGTCCGGGTGACGAGCTCCACCAGCCCGCGCCCCAGCAACACGCCCAGCAGCAGTCCCGCCACCGTGCCCACCACGCCCAGCACCGCCGCCTCGCCCAGCACCAGGGTGAACAGCTCGCCCCGGGTGATGCCCACCGCGCGCAGCCGTCCGAGCTGCTCGCGCCGCTGCACCACCGAGAAGGTCATCGTGTTGTAGATGAGGAAGGTGCCCACCACGAGCGCCAGCAGCGACAGCGCGGTGAGGTTGGTGCGGAAGGCCCGCGTCATCTGCTCCACCGCGTTGCCGCGCGCGCGGGGCCGCACCACCTCGGCGCCCTCGGGCAGCAGCGGGCGCAGGCGCGACAGCCACGCCTCGCCGGCCTCGCCCCCGGGCAGCTTCAGGTCGATGCGCGAGAGCCGCCCCTCCTGTCCGAGCAACTCCTGCGCGGTGGAGATGTCGGTGAGCACCAGTCCGTCCAGCGCACGGGCACGGCCCTCGTCCTCGGGCTCCAGCAGCGCCACCGCGCGCAGCCGCCGCGTCACGCCCTCCACGACCACGTCCAGCGAGTCTCCGACGCCCACGCCCAGCGCCCGGGCCGTGCGTCGCGTGAGGAGGGCCGCTCCAGGCTCGGTGAGGAAGGCGCTCAGGTCCACCGTGCCCCCGCTCCTCGGCACGTAGGAGCGGAAGGGGGCCTCGGCGAACGGATCCACGCCGAGCACGGTGAGGGTGCGCTTGTCGCCGCTCGTGGCGCGCACGTGGCCCTCCACCACGGGAGCGGCCGACGGGGACTCCGGGCAACAGGCGCACGTCCCGGTACACCGACTCGGGCAGCCCCGCGGGTCCGCCGACGAGCTGGTGGGTGGCGCGGCCGGCCACGGTGTCCGTGGAGCGCTCGAAGGCGAGCATGGCGCTCGCGTTGGCGAGGTCGATGGACACCACCACCGCCACGCCGAGCGCGATGCCCAGCAGCGACAGGGCGGTGAGCCACGGGTGGCCGCCGAGGTGACGCAGGCTGGCGCGGGCCAGGAGGCGCAGACTCACGCGCGGGCCTCCCGCTCGACGAGCCGGCCCGCTTCCATCGCGAGCACCCGGTCCGCGCGCGAGACGAGCCCCGGGTCGTGGGTGACGATGAGCGCGCAGGCCTTTTCCTGGCGCGTGAGGTCCTCCAGCAGGTCCAACACCTTGCGGCCCGTCTGCTCGTCGAGGTTGCCGGTGGGCTCATCGGCCAGGAGCAGGGGCGGGGAGTGGGCGAGCGCGCGGGCCACCGCCACCCGCTGCTGCTCGCCGCCCGAGAGCCGGTCCGGGAAGCTCGCCGCCCGGTTGCCCAGCCCCACCCGGTCGAGCAGCTCGCGCACCCGCTCGTGCGAGTCCGGGCCATCGCGCCCGGTGAGCTCCAGCGGCAGGCGGATGTTCTCCTCCACGGTGAGCGTGGGCAGCAGGTTGAAGGCCTGGAAGATGAAGCCGATGCGCTCGCGGCGCAGCAGGGTGCGCTGGTGCTCGCTCAGGGCGACGAGCTCGCGCCCGTCCACGCGCACCGTGCCCCGCGAGGGCAGGTCGATGCCGCTGATGAGGTTGAGCAGCGTGGACTTGCCCGAGCCGCTGCGGCCGAGCAGCACCACGAACTCGCCCGGGTACAGGGAGAGCCGCACGCCGGAGAGCACTTCGCGGACGGCATCGCCCTCGGCGTAGGACTTGGAGACATCGTTCAGCTCGACGACGGGCTGGGTGGGAGGCATGGGGGCGGGGAGTGAGTAACGGATGCGCGACGGGCCCGCATGTTTCGTCGCATGCCTGGTGAGGAGCCAGGGCTGGCCGTCACCCCGCCGCTGGACGCCTGGAACTGGCGTATGAGTCCTCGGACCTCGGGCCCCGCTCCCGCTCGAAGAAGCTCCCCACCTCCGAGGCGAGCAGCGGCCCGCCCTTGTCCCTCGGGATGATGTGGAAGCCGTCCTGCAGGGAGATGAAGCGCACCCGGGACGAGGCGATGAGGCCGCGCACCAGCACCCGGCCGCCCTCGGGGTCCACCACGTGGTCCTGCTGGGCCACGGCCACCAGGGCCGGGCTGCGCACCCGGGGCAGGGCATTCATCGCCGCGTCCTGCAACTCCCACATGTCCTGCAGCCGGGCCGAGGGGAAGGCGGGAAGGATGGGGGCCTCGGCGAGCACCGCCGGGTCGGAGAGGTCGGTGCCCGTCTTGAGGACCCAGGGCTTCACCCGCTCCAGCAGCCGATGGTGGCGCAGGCGCTTGAGGAGCCACATGTCGAGGCCCCTTGAAGCGCAGTGCCGGGGCGACGAGCGCCAGTCCCTGTACCCGCTCGGGGTAGTTGGCGGCGAGCTTCAGCGCCAGCAGGGCCCCCATGGACAGTCCGGATACGAAGACGCGCCGGTGGTCGCGCAGGGACAACAGGGCTTGGGCCGCGGCGTGCTCCCAGTCCCGGTATCCCACTCGCAGGAGGTCCTCGGGGGTGGTGCCGTGGCCCGGGAGCTGGATGGCCCGCACGTACAGCCCTCGGGCCGCCAGGGCCTCGCCGAGCGGGCGCACGTCCCAGGGACTTCCCGTGAAGCCGTGCAGCAGGAGGCAGGCATCCTCCCCCCGCCCCAGCTCGAACGGCGCCGTCTTCTCCGGGTCCATCCGCTGCGCTCGCACCATGACGGAGTCTAGCCACGAGGCTCCTCCAGCGGTATTCCCCCCCCATGGCGGATACCCCCAAGCCCCCCGAAATCCCCCTGCAGGTCCAGATAGATGACGCCGTGGCCAATGGTCAGTACGTGAACATGGCGCTCGTCAACCACACGGAGACGGAGTTCACCCTGGACTTCATCTACGTCCAACCGCAGCAGCCCCGGGCCAGGGTGCTCTCGCGCATCATCACCAACCCCAAGCACCTCAAGCGCCTGCTGGGGGCCCTGCAGGACAGCCTCGCCAGATACGAGGCAGCGCCACGGCCCCATCGTGCTCTCCGAGGACGGGCGCCCCACGCACTGACGGCGCCCCACTCGCTGGACTCACGGGCCTCGGACGGCGGGCTGCGTCAGGGGGGCGGGCTGCCGGCCGACGGGAAGTGAATGGGCGCGCATCGGGACGCTGGCCTCCGGCGCCGGCCCGTCGCAGACTCGACGGCCTCGTGCGACCCGTCGTCCCGCTACTCGTCCTGCTCATCCTGGTTGCCCCGGCCGCACGCGCCGCCCAGTGCCCCGAGAATGGGGTGCAGGTGTTCCCCATGCCCGGCGCGGTGGTGCCCACCAATTCCCGCTTCCTGCTCGAGGGTCTCGGCACCTTCGGCCCCCGGGTGGCCGCCCTCCCGGGCCGTGTCCTCCGCTTGCAGTCGGAGGGCCACGAGGTGGAGGTGCGCGTGCAGCGCGGCTGGAGCAGCTCCCTGGGGCGCTCCACCGTGGTGCTCCGGCCCTCGAGCCCGCTCAAGTCCGGCCGCGCCTACACGCTGCGCCTGGACGACGTGTTGCCCGACGCGAAGGTGCTCAATGGTTCGCGCTCCTCGCAGCCCGAATGGCGCAGCGGCAAGGGCCAGGACGTGGCGCGCCCGCGCTGGCTCAAGCGCCCCACCGTCAGCGAGGGCCTCTCCCGGCGCACCCGCGACGGCACGGAGCGCTTCGTCAAGCTGAGCATGGCCCTGCGGGAGGACAGCCCGGCCTACCTCGTGGTGACGCTCTGGCGGCGGCGTGATGACATGGCGCCCCAGCACTACGTCACCCCCATTCATGATGGCGTGGCCCTGGTGGGGCACGAGGCGTGCGGTGGGGCCTTCGCCCTGGATGTGGGCAGGAGCTACCGCGCGAAGCTGGAGGTCTTCGACGCGGCGGGCAACACCGCTCCCGCGGTGCCCCCCCTACAATTCGAGGCGCCGGTGGCGCCCCAGGAGAACCCATGACGGTGGACGTGGAGAAGATGAAGGAGCGGATGGTGGAGTTCATCCACGGCCTGCAGGACGACATCTGCGGGGCGCTGGAGCGGCTCGATGGGAAGGCCCGCTTCCGGGAGGACCCGTGGCAGCGACCGGGCGGTGGCGGTGGGCGCAGCCGCGTGCTGGAGGACGGGGCCGTGCTGGAGAAGGGCGGCGTCAGCACCTCGGTGGTGTTTGGCGAGCTGGAGGAGGCCTTCTCCAAGAAGTTGCAGGGCGAGGGGCTCACCTTCTGGGCCGCGGGCATCTCGCTGGTGCTCCACCCGCGCAACCCGCATGTGCCCACCGTGCACGCCAACTACCGCTTCATTCAACAGGGCGGAAAGGCGTGGTTCGGCGGCGGCGCGGACCTGACGCCCTACTACCTCTATGAGGAGGACGCGGTGCACTTCCACCGCACCCACAAGGAGGCGTGCGACCCGCACGACCCGACGTACTACCCGCGCTTCAAGGAGGCCTGCGACAAGTACTTCTTCCTGCGCCACCGCGAGGAGGCGCGCGGAGTGGGAGGTATCTTCTTCGAGAACCTGGGTGGGGACCTGGAGCGCGAGTTCGACCTGGTGCGGGATGCCGGCCGGGCCTTCCTCCCCGCGTACCTGCCCATCGCCGAGCGGCGCAAGGACACGCCCGTTACTGAGGCGCAGCGCTTTTGGCAGGAGGTGCGGCGCGGGCGCTACGTGGAGTTCAACCTCGTCTGGGACCGGGGCACCATCTTCGGCCTGGAGACGAAGGGGCGCACCGAGTCCATCCTCATGTCGCTGCCCCCGCAGGTGCGCTGGCGCTACGACCACCACCCCGCCCCCGGCTCCGAGGAGGCGCGACTGGTGGAGGTGCTCCGCAACCCGCGCGACTGGGCCGGCACCCGCTAACGAGGAGCGAGTCCCATGGACAACCCCGTTTCCGACAAGCCGCGCATGGCCACCTGGAAGAAGGTGGCGCTGGTGGGGGCGGTGCTCGCGGTCCCGTGCCTCATGGCGGTGGCGGGCGGCGCCTTCTTCGTCATCAGCCGCTCGCACCCCGTGCAGGACCAGGCCCTCACCAACGAGGCGCGCGTCAACGTGCTCCGCCTGTGTGGTGACGTGCAGTCCTACCGCGACGAGCACGGCGTCTTCCTCGTCGCGGGCCCGGTGCCCAAGGACATGCCGCGGGGCGGCAAGTCGGTGCCCTTCGAGCCGGACGAGAACCTGAAGAGGATCGGCTTCGAGCCGGGCGAGCGCGTCCGCTACCAGTACCAGGTGGTGGTGCAGGAGACCCCCCTCGGGGAGGCGGAGGTCACCTGCTACGCCCGGGGGGACCTGGATGGCGATGGCCAGGTGTCCGTCTTCAGCGTCATCCTGGATGTCAACGGGATGACATCTCCGGTGAAGGCGGAGAGGGAAGAGGAGTAGGCGGGGGCTCCCCTGGCAACTTGCTCGCCGTCCAGGCGACAATCCAGGGGATGAGCCACGCCGGAAACATCAAGGGAGGCCGTGGGACCTTCGTGGGTCGGCCTCCGAGCCGGCCCGAGGGGGGCCCCCCGGGTCGTTCAGGCAAGGCCGGAAACGGCAGCGGTGTGGCCCGCGAGGAGCTGACGCGCATCGGCGGCATGCCCACGCAGGTGGAGTTGCCGCGTGCCGGCGAGGTGCGCCAGGAGCGGACGACGACGAGCGGCCTGGACTTCTCCCAGGACGGCCTGGAGTCCCGTGGCGAGGCCCGCTCGGGCAGGGCCCGCGACGCGAACGGCACCCGTTTCGACAAACCGCCCTCCGCGAGGACGGGCGAGCGCCCGCGGCTTCCCGCCCGGCACACCATGGAGGCTCCGCTCCTGACGGATCTCCTGGTGCCGGTGCCCACTCCGGGAGACCCGGAGGTCCATGAGGGCGCCGAGGCTCGGCCGCTGGGGGAACTGCTGCCGACGTTCTCCGAGCCCATTGGGGAGGAGTCGCTCGCCCACCACTTCGCCGAGGAGCTTCGCTTCCTGGGCGCGGAGCTGAGACCCTCGCGGCTGGCGCCCTCCGAGCGCGCCGAGCGCCTCTGGTCCTTCTTCCTGGCCTACGCCGAGGCGAACGCGAAGGACCCGGCGGGCCAGAGCGAGGCGGGGCGGGAGCTCTTCCGCGAGGCGCTCACCGAGCACGGCTTCGCGGGCCTGCGCGAGGCCAACACGGGCCGGGACGGGGTGGCGGTGGCCCTCGAGATGCTGGAGGCGCAGTCCCCGGAGGCGCTGCACGAGAAGCTCGCCGGAGTCCGCATCGAGCCCGGGCCGGAGCGATTCTCCTCGGAAGTCTCCCTTCCGGTGGTGGAGGAGCACTCCTCGCGGCCGCTGCAGGAGACCAAGGCCCAGCCGCTGGAGTCCGAGGCGACTCGCGCGGTGCTCGACCAGACGGAGCAACCCCTGTTGCCGCCCCTCCAGACGGGTGGCCCCCAGCAGGGCGTGATGGTTCCCGGAATGCTGCCTCCGCACCTGCGGCCGGTGGCCGGGGAGGGGCTCGAGCCGAATCCGGACGAGGTGCCCGTCTCGGGCCATGCGCAGCGAGGAACCAACAAGCGGCTGGGCTCCCACATGGTCTGGAACTTCCTCCACCGCTTCAGGGATCCACCGGAGCTGAGCGCGGTGGAGCGGGAGAAGTGGAGCCAGGTGGCCTTCGGGGCCATCCTCGCCCTGGTGGGAGCGGCGCTGTTGTTGGCCATGCTCGTCAGCCTGTGACGTCTACTGCTGGCAGAGGATGCGTTTGAACACGCTCCAGTGCTTCGTCTCCTCCGGTTGGATGGACGGAAGCTCGGGGCGGTCGAAGTCGAGGATTCGCGCACGCTGGATGGACATGACGATGGGCGAGTGGGTGGCGATGACGAATTGCCAGCTGCCGCCTCGGGCGGATTCCTCGATTGCCTTCACGAACTCCAACTGCCGTGTCGGAGAGAAGGCCGACTCGGGCTCGTCGAAGAAGAAGAGCCCCCCGCTCCTGTTCGCGCCGAACACGGCCGAGACGCTCTCCCCATGGGAGCGCTCTCGAAGCGACTTGCCCCCGTACCGCGCATAGGGGTCGCCCAGGAAGTCCGGGTCCTCCTTCCGCTTGTCCAGGATGCGAGCGAAATCCAGAAGGGCGTCCGCGCGGAAGAAGAAGCCATCGCGTGGCCGGGCCCTGAACTTGGGGCGCATGGCGGCGGCGAGCAAGGATGCACGGCGCTCGGAATCGGAGAGCTCGTTCCTGCTCCCCCCACCGCCCGGCAGACCCGCCAGTTCCGCGAGCGCGCTCAGCAGGGTGGACTTGCCGGAGCCGTTCTCGCCGACGAACAGGGTGACAGGCCGGTCGAACTCCAGGTCGAGGTCCTTCACGTACGGCAGATTGAACGGGAACCGGGTCCAGTCCTCGACGCGCTCGTCGACGACGTAGGCCCCGAGAAGGAACGGGGGCGCATCCGGAGATCGATGCAGTGTCATGAGTGCCCCTCATCGAGTGCGGCCAATTGCCCTTCGGCAATCTCTCGGTACAGAGGAACGACCTCCACGGCGAGCACGTCCCTCATCTGCTGGCGTGCCCCATCGAGGTCCCCCTTGTCCCGAAGGCGGTACATCCGGTGCAGCGCATCACTGAGGCGATTCGAGCCGTCGCGGATGCGCGCCCGGATTTTCTGGAGCAGCGCGGTGGCGCTCTCCACGTTGTCGAGGGCCGTATCCGCCTCGGCGTCGCTGATGGCTACCGAAGGGGCCGTGCGCCGCAGAAGGTCACGCACCTCACGGGTGAGGGCCAGCGCTTCACCTTGGTGAACCCGGTTCTCCAACTCCCACAGCTGATTCCAGGCTGCATCCAGGTCCGCGTCCAGGTACTCCATCGCTTCACCTCTTCTTGCTCCCTCGCGGCCCGCACATGGCCATGGGCCATTCCTGTTGCCCCTCACATCGCCGGAGACAGTCGTAGCAGTTGCCCGTCCACCCGCCATCTCGGCAACTGACGTAGTTCTTGATGCACCGCTGCTTCCACTCCGGCAGGTCCTTGTTGTTGGCGAAGTCGTCCTCCTCGGCCTCGTCCCCGGCGTTCTGCGCTGACTCCTTGGCCGCCTCCTCCATGGCCATGGCCAACGCCATGTCCCTGAGGACCAGGTCCACCTCCGACATGGTGGCGCCACAACTCTCCACCGGGCTCAGCGCGAACTTCCGGATGCAGCAATTCGTCGAGGGCTCTCCAGGGCGGCAGCTCGTCAGGGAGTGCGCCGAGCAGCCCGACAGGACCACTCCCCACAGCACCACCGACCCCATGCGCAGGACTCGTGTCGTGGCTCGCATCCGAGACACGTTAGAGCAGGAAAACTGGAATCGTCGATGAGGGGGGCTGTCCGGTAGGTCCGGCTCCAGACAGGCGTCGGCTGGCAGCCCGTGCAGCCGCCCGCCGGTGAACGTCCGACCCACCGAGAATGCTTGGGGCCCGGGTCGCTCATGCTAGGGTGGCGCACCCTTGGCCACCGACGATCTCACTCTCGTCAAGCGCGTCCGCAGCGGAGACCAGCGCGCCTTCAAGCTCCTCGTCGAGCGTTACCAGCGCAAGGTGTACGCCGTCGCCCTGGGCATGCTGAAGGACAAGGAAGAGGCGATGGACGTCTCCCAGGAGGCGTTCGTCAAGGTCTACAAGTACCTGGACCACTTCAAGGGCGACTCGTCCTTCTACACCTGGCTCTACCGCATCACCGTCAACATCTGTATCGACGTGATGCGCCGGAAGGGCTCCGCCGGCGGCGACCCCGAGGAGTTCGACGAGTCCGTCGCCACGGACCTCTCCGAGGCCCGCATCGGCGCGCTCGGCAGCCGCCTGGGCACCAACCCCCAGAAGAGCGCCCTGCGCCGCGAATTGGCGGAGAAAATCCAGGAGGCCCTCGCGGCCGTTCCCGAGAAGCATCGCGCCATCCTCCTGCTGCGCGAAATCGAGGGCATGTCCTATGAGGACCTGGCCCGCACGCTGGACATTCCCAAGGGCACGGTGATGAGCCGGCTCTTCCACGCGCGGACCAAGGTGCAGAAAATCCTCAGTGAATACCTGGAGTTGGACGAGGCCAAGAGCGGAGTCGGCAGTGAGTGAACGGGACTGGAATATTGGTTCCCCGCTGCCGTCCAAGCCGCACGTCCCCCATTACACCGGGTGAGGAACATGGCCGGAAATCCCGCGTGCGAGCGTTTTGTCCCCCTGCTGTCCCCCTACATCGACGGGGAGCTGTCTCCCGCCGAACGTGTCAACGTCGAGCGACACCTGTCGGCCTGCCGGGACTGCGCCAGCCGCGCGGCGGACCTGCGCGCTGAGTCCGCCCTCCTCCGGGTGGGCCTGGAAATGGCCGTGGACGAGGTGGACTTCAAGGACTTCACCCAGCGCGTCATGGCCCGGGTGACGCCGGAGCGCCCGCCGCTGCTGGAGCGGCTGCGCATCTCGCTCTCCGAGCTGTTCCTCTACCACCGCACCGCCATGGTCTCCTCGCTGGCCACGGCCGCCGTGCTCGCGCTGGTGGTGGTGCCGCTGCTCGCCAGCCGCGACGAGGCCCCCATGGGCTACGGCGGGGACCGGATGCGCGTGCGCGCCGTGCGCGCCTCCGAGGGCGCCAAGGTGGCCCCCGTGGTGCTCGAGTCCGATGATGGCAACACCATCATCTGGGTGGTGGACCAGGACGCGCAGTCGCAGCACGATGCCTCGGTGGTGGAGCCTCGCGATGGGCAGGATGACGCCCAGGACGAGCTGGACCTGGAGGAGGCGCCGAAGGACGAGCCGGGCGTGGGGCCCTCGCACCCCGCGGCGCCCGGCAAGAACCCTCGGCCCAAGGGAGGAGAGCTATGAGGAAGACGACGCGGATGCCCACGGCCTTGTTGGCGCTGGCGCTGGTGGGCCTGTTCCTCTCGCCCCTGGCGGCCCAGGCCGAGGAGCAGAAGCTCAAGGTGCAGGTGGAGGTGGTGCTCGTCTCGCGCAAGGGCACCGAGGTGGAGCCGCCGGAGCTCCAGAAGATGAAGGAGACCTTCCAGCGGCAGAACTTCAACTTCACCTCCTTCAAGCGCCTGTCCCAGCAGTCGCTGGAGGTGAGCAGCAAGGAGCCCACCGAGGTGCGGCTGCCCAACGGGGTGAATGCCTCGCTGCGGCTGCTGCGCATGCAGGGCGACACCGCCACCCTGCGCGTGGAGGTGCCTCAGCTCTCCGCCGTGGACGTGGAGCTGGGTCGCGAGGGCTCCGTCTACCAGCGCGCCGGCAAGCACGTGGGCGGCGAGCTCATCCTCGTCCTCTCCTCTCCTCCCGCGAAGTAGTCCCCGCGGGGCCCTCACCACGTGACGTGGTAGGTGCAGGCCGTCCCGTCCTTCTGGCGGCACCCCCGCGGTCCGTGCTCGACGCGCATCCACACCGAGTCCTTCGGACGGAAGCGCTCGCACAGGGCCTCGAGGAGTCCCTGGTCGAAGTCACACGGGTAGGGGTTGTCGCAGACGAGCCGGGCGCTGCGCGCCGACACCGACTCGAAGCGGTAGCCGCCGATGTTGCCCCCCACCTGCCCCCGGTGGTTCATCTGGTAGGCCTTGTCGAGCGCGCGCAGCGCCGCCTCCAGTGTGCGCACCTCCGGCGGGAACCTCGCGTGCTCCGGCGCCTTCCGGCCCACTGCCCGCAGCGTGCTCGGGCCGATCTTCTCGTGGATGGCGTGGATGGCGGCCAGTGCGTCGCGCAGCGGGTACCAGCTCAGCGGCTCCAGCGTCTGGATGCCGTTCTCGGCCAGCAGGCGCAGCGCCTTGTTCCTGAGGAGCTCCATCCCCCTGACCACGGCCATGATGGACTGACCCAGCACCTCGACATTGGGGGGAACGACGACCCGCTTCTGCATGGCTGGCCTCCGGGGATTACCTGGCTGGACTGACTTTCATGGATGTATGGAGCCGAAAGGCCGTCCGCGAGTGGCCAGCGCTGGCACGTCGCCTTTCCGATAGGGCCACTGTGCGCTGCGCGAAAGGGTGCGCCGGGCAACGGAGGAAAGGGGCGATGTCTCTCGCACCCGGTGCGTGCGTCTCCGCGGGTGTCGGCTCGGTCATTCGTTCCGGTGGTTCCACTCCCTCCTTCGGTAGAAACGACAGTCCCACCCGGGCAGCTTGCGCTCCATTCCCCAGGAGAGCCCCGTGGTTCCAAGGGTTTATGCGCGGGCACGCGGGTTGCTATTGGGTTCGAGCGTGGGGCGGCGGCGTGGGGCGTCGGCAACGGGACGGACAAGCCAGACCAGAGGGAAGGGGCGAACCATGGCGAAGACCCAGGGGATGAAGCAGGGCGAGCGGCGGGTGAAGGGCACTTCGGAGCGCCGCGTGGTGGCGAAGGCGAGCCCTCCCGTGCGCAGGGTGCGGGTGACGCTGGGTGAGCTGATCGCCGCGGCCTTCGAGGTGACGGGCGAGGTGGAGGCCGCCGCGAAGCTGGTGTCGTCCAAGGCCATGGCCAGGGCCACCGGGAAGCAGATCGTCTTCGTGGAGTAGCGGGTGCCCTACGGGGGTGGGGCGGGCGACGGCCCGCGTCCTTGGCGGAGTCGGGCGAGCGGTGGGCTGGGGTTGGTGGGGGTGGGTGGAGCCTCTTGCTCGACATGACCGCTGGACGCGGGCCGTGGTCTTTCGTGCCTGGCCGCCTGGTGTACGAGGAGGCGGGTTGCAATCTTGTTTCATCTCGCGAGACCCGGCGCTCGGTGGGAAGCGCGGTAGAGTGGCCGGCCATGATTGGCGCCCCCCTGCTCGTCCTTGTCTCGCTGCTCCAGCAGACCCCCAAGGCCTACGTCGAACCTGCCTACGCGATGGCACCCGAGGAAGAAGGCGTTCACTTCCGTGCGGCCCTCGAAGTGGGTGGACAGGCCCTGCCCTCGGGCACCGGGGCCAACGGGATGGATGTCTTCGGCTTCGTCGTCCCGCGCATCGGCGTGAAGGGCGGCGAGGAGTTCGAGTTCGAGCTGGGCGCCCCGCTGCGCCTGCGCCTGCTCGACCAGGAGCCCCTGCAGACCGAGCAGGACTACGGCGGCCGGCTGCGGCGCCAGGACTGGGACGAGCGCAGCGACTTCGCCCAGATTCTGCGTGAGCTGCGCATCGGCCGGAACGATGGCCGCTTCCAACTGCGCGCGGGCGGCTTCTCCGGGTACTCGCTCGGGGCGGGGTGGCTGGTGAACCGCTACCACAACCGGCTCTCGCCGGATTACCACCCCGCGGGCGCCAACCTCGTCGCGTACCTCGGGCCCACCCGGGTGGAGCTCTTCGCCAGCGACGTGCTGGCCGCGCGCCTCTTCGCCGGCGAGGTCCGGTTGGACCTGGGCCGCGTGTTGAGCGACAAGGAGACGGCGTTCGACCGCTACCTCCTCTCGCTGGACGTGGCGCACGACTTCGGCAAGGGCGGCGGAACGACGCCGGCCCTCTCCGCGGCGAGCCTGGGTCTGCATATGGGCGTGGCGAAGAACGAGAAGCTGCAGCTCTGGGTGCAGGCCGCGGCGGGCGCTCGGGCGGACACGCTGATTGAGTCCGTGCCGGACTACGGCGCGGCGCTCGGTCTGGTGGTGGCGGCCCGGCCCAAGGAGATGGTGGAGATCAGCGGCCGGCTGGAGGCGCGGCGCCAGGGCGGCCGCTTCCGCTTCGGCTTCTTCGGCGCGGGCTACGAGTTCTCGCGCTTCTCCGGGGTGGGCCTGCGCGAGCAGCCGCTCGCCGAGGAGCTGCTGCCGACGACCTTCTCCGGCTACGGCGAGGTGGTGGCGACGGTGAGCCCGGGCGGGAAGGAGGACCTGGAGCTGACCGCCAGCGCGTCCGGCGAGTACTTCGTCAGCACGGGCCGGGTGGACACGGACGTCGCGCTCCAGGTGCACCTGCCCGGCGGCAAGACGGTGGCCGAGCTGCGCGCCATCCTCACCGACCTCACCGGCAAGCCGCGCTACTCGGCGGCCGCCGAGGTGCGTCACCGCTTCGTGCCCGCGCTCTACGGCCTCCTCATGGGCGGCACGGAGCAATTCCCGCAGGCGGACGGCCGGCTGGTGAACGGCTTCACGGCGGGCCTCGGCGTCGGCGTGGACTTCGAGCGCTGAGCCGAGACAGTCATTACCCTGGAGGGAGAGACGCGGAGGCGCGTCCATGCAGGCTCCCGAGCTCCTCCAGGAACTGGTGGTCGTCTTCGGGGTGGCGGTGGTGGTGGTCCTGGCGCTCAGCCGGCTGCGGCTTCCCACCATCGCTGGCCTCATCGCCGCGGGTGCGCTCATCGGCCCGAGGGGGCTCGGCTGGGTGCGGGACACCTGGCGCCTGGAGGCCCTGGCTGAAATCGGCGTGGGCCTGCTGCTCTTCGGCATCGGGCTGGAGTTCTCGCTCGAGCGGCTGAGGCGGCTGTGGAAGGTGCTCACCCTGGGAGGGGGCCTGCAGGTGGCGCTCACCCTGCTGGCGGTGGTGGCGGTGTCCGTGGCGCTGGGCTTCTCGCCTCGGAGGGGCGTCTTCTTCGGCTTCCTGGTGGCGCTCTCCAGCACGGCCATCGTGCTGCGCGCCCTCGCCGAGCGTCAGGAGACGGACGCGCCCCACGGCCGGCTCATCGTGGGAGCGCTCATCTTCCAGGACCTGTGCGTGGTGCCGATGATGCTGGCCATCCCGCTGCTGGCCGGACGGGAGGCGGGCGTGGGGGCCATGGCCTGGGTGCTGGCCAAGGCGGTGCTGCTGGTGGTGGCCACGGTGGTCTTCGGCCGGGTGGTGGTGCCGAGGTTCCTCGAGGTGGTGGCGGGCACGCGGCGGCGCGAGCTCTTCCTGCTGGCGGTGCTGGGACTGTTCGCGGGCATCACGTGGCTCACCACGCTGGCGGGCCTGTCGCTGGCCCTGGGCGCCTTCATGGCCGGGGTGGCGCTGGCGGACAGCGACTACGGCTACCAGGCGCTGGCGGACATGCTGCCGCTGCGCGAGACGTTCGCCAGCCTCTTCTTCATCTCCATCGGCATGCTCTTCGACGTGCGCGTCATCCTGACGCACCCGGTGGTGGTGGCGACGCTGCTGGCGGGCGTGTTGGTGGGCAAGGCCGTGCTCGGAGGCGTGGGGGCGCTGGTGATGCGCTTCCCGCTGCGGGTGGCGGTGATGGCGGGCGTGGGACTGGCGCAGATTGGAGAGTTCTCCTTCGTGCTGGCCAACGCGGGGTGGCAGGTGGGGCTGCTCAACGGCGAGGAGCGGAATCTCTTCGTGTGCATGAGCGTCCTGACCATGGCGGTGACGCCGGTGGCGTTGATCTTCGCTCCCAGGCTGGCGGCGGGCGTGGCGCACCTCCGGCCGCTGGAGGTGCTGTTCGGCGCGCATGGGCCCCACCGGCTGGAGCCCGAGCATGAGGAGCTCTCCGGTCACTTCATCGTCGCGGGGCTGGGCACCGCCGGGCGCATGGTGGTGCGGGCCCTGCGCGCGAGCCAGCTCCCCCATGTGGTCATCGAGCTGGACCCGCACGTGGTGGCCGAGGCGCGGCGGCGCGGCGAGGTCATGTACTACGGGGACATCACCAGTCCGGAGATATTGGAGCGGGCGGGCATCCACCGGGCGCACGCGCTGGTGCTGCTCATCAGCGATCCAGAAGGGTCTCAGCGGGCGGTGTCGGCGGCGCGGAGGTTGTCGCCGGACGTGCCCATCCTGGTGAAGGTGCCCCGGCTGCGGGACATCGGGGACCTGCGGGAGCGGGGCGCGAGCGACATCGTGGCCGGCGAGTTCGAGACGGCGCTGGAGGCGGTGACGCGGGTGCTGCAATCAGCGGGCGTGGCGGAGGAGGCCATGGACGAATTGCTGGCCGCGCTGCGTCACGAGGGCGTGCCCGAGCACGGGCCCGTCACCGGGCCTCGGCGCATGCTGGGGACGATGGGCGGGATGCGGCGCGGCACGGCCACCGCGTGCTCGCACCTGCACCTGCTGCGGCACGACGTGATGCCCCGGACCTCGGGCTGCGAGGCCTGCCTGGCCCTGCACCTGCGCTGGCACAACCTGCGGATGTGCCTCACGTGCGGCCACGTGGGCTGCGGTGACTCGTCCTTTGGCCGGCACGCCGCGAAGCACTACGAGGCCACGGGCCACCCGCTGATGTGCTCCCTCGAGCCGGGCGAGCACTGGGGCTGGTGCTACATCGATGCCATCGAGATAGACCCGAGGCCGCCCCCTCCGGTGGAGCCCTCCCGGCCCGCGAGGGAGCCGGAGTCCCTGCTTCACTGACCTTCGCTGTTGAATCCGGGTGTCGGGCTGTCGTGTGATGGAGCCCATGCCTCGGCGCCAGATGGTGATTCCCGGAACGGGAGGGGTGCTCTACCAGACCGCGGGGGGAGCACGGGCCGCGACCATTTTCGAGCTCCTCACCCAGGTCAAGGCCACGCGGGAGCTGTGCTGCGAGCACGGGCCGGACCCGGCTGTGCTCGAGCCGCTGAACAACCCGCTCGTCGCTCGCGGGTACCTGACGCTCGCCTACGAGCCCTTCGCGCACGCCTTCCCCAAGTGGGATTTCTTCGATTACGACTGGCGCCTGGACATCCGGTACAGCGGCAGGCGCCTCGCCGAGTACCTCGAGGCCGAGGCCCCGAGGGGAGACCGCTGGCGGCTCGTGGCGCACTCGCAAGGGGGGCTGGTGGTCCTGGCGGCGGCCCGTCACCTCGGCGCCGAGGGCCTGGCCCGACTCGTCCAGAGCGTGTGCTTCGTGGGCGTGCCGTTCTTCGGCACGGTGAACGCCCTGAATGCCCTGCTGTTCGGGACGCTCCTCGACAACACCGTTCCGAAGGACGTGGTGCGGACCTGGCCCTCCGTCTACCAGATGCTGCCGCGCTGGAGCATCGCCAAGGGCAACCCGAGCCGGCCGGACCTGTTCCTCGACGCCACCTGGATGAACGCCGGGCTCCTGACCACGGCCCCGGGGCCCGTGGACCTCTCGCGCTACATCGACCGGAAGCTGCTCCTGCGGGCCCGGGCGCTCCTCCAGGACACCAAGACCGGCTACTTCGAGCCCCTGCGCAAGCTCGACTACATCCGCATCATCCAGGGCAACAACGTGGAGACTCCGTTCCTGCTCCCCCAGTTTCCCAGTGAGGAGGGGGCCGTCCGGGTTCAGGGCGACAGCCTCGTGCCGGATGAGTTCACGCGAGACAGGCTCCCCTCGTGGGTTCAGGACGAGGCCACCATCCGGCGCCTGCCCGCGGCACAGCACGCGCTGCTCTGCAGTGACTCCAACGTCTTCGGGCTCTGCCTCTGATGCGCTCCGCTCCGCTCCCGCTGCTCTTCGTCCTGCTGGTCGCGGCGGCCCCGGCCGTCGCCCAACTCCGAACTGGCTCCCGCTTCCGCGCCCGTCGCCGACAGCGATGGGGATGGCGTGCCGGATCTCCCTCCGGGGCGGACGGAGGCTCCGTCCTGTCATCCCGACCGGATGCAGGACTGCGCCGACAACTGCCCGCTCGATGAAAACCCGGGCCAGGAGGACAGCGACGGGGATGGCGCGGGGGACGCCTGCGACCTCTGCCCGCGGGTCCCCGTGGCGCGCGGTGAGCATGCCGACGCGGACAACGACGGTGTCGGAGACGAGTGCGACATCCCCGAGGAGGGGCCCCACTCGACCTGGAAGGACCCCAATCCCCTCGGCCGGCGGCTTCAGTTCTTCATCCGCCCCATGGCCCTGGGGTATCGGTACCGGGGGGACTGGGTGGGCTCGACCGGACTCACGCTGCACCTGAGCGGCTCGCTGGGCGAGTGGCGGTTCGACGCGCAGGGCACGGCGCAGCGGGTGCCCTCCTGGTTCTGGTCCGCGGGTGTCTACGGGGACGCGGCCAACCTCTTCGAGGCCGGGCACCTGGGCCCCTACGCCGCGCTCGACTTCCGCCCGATGGGCTGGGCTCCCTATGCGCGCTCGTGGGCCAAGGAGCTCAAGTTCGGTGTCGGGGCCCAGCTCCTCTGGTCCAAGCGCGTGGAGGGCGTGGAGCACCGCCCCGTGCAACTCGGCGTCGGGCCTCGGGTGGGCTTCCTCGACATCGTCTCGCTGATGCCCTTCGCCCAGTTCGACCTCGCCAACGAGGGCGCCGTCTCCTGGGGAGGGATGCTGGTGTTCGACTTCAAGGTCCTCGAGGACCTGGGCGTGCCGATGCCGAAGTGACCCTCAGCGTCCGAACAGGCCCTTGCGCTTCTGGGGCGCTCGCTCCTGCTGGGACATCCTCGCCAGCCGCTGCCCGAGGATGCGGCTCATCTCCAGCGCCATGGCGGGGTTGGCCATCACCACGCCTCGGAAGTCATCGCGGCCCACGCTGGCCAGCTCGCACGCGGTGGCCGCCGCGGCGCTCGTGGAGCGCGGCTCGCCGGTGAGCAGGGCAATCTCTCCGAAGAAGCCCCCGGGCTTCACCACCTCCACCACCCGCCCGCCCTCGGCCACCAGGCTCACCTGCCCGGAGACGACGACGTAGAACGTCGCCCCCGCGTCGCCCTTCTTGAAGATGGCCTCGCCGGCCTCCTTGCGGAGGTACTCGGCGCCGCGCGCCACCGTGGCGAGCTCCTCGTCGCTCAGCGGCGCGAGGAAGTCCACCTTGCGCAGCATCCCGGCGAGCGGGAGGTCGGCCTGTCCCTGGGGCTCGGCGGTGAGGCACTCCACGGCCCGGGCCAGCTCGGCGCGGCGGGCCACGAGGATGATGGTGTGCCCCGCGCGCAGCACCGTGTTCCCATCCGGCAGGATGATGTGGCCCTCCGGGTCCACCAGGCCGATGAACACGCACTCGCGGGGGAATTCCGGTTGGCCGCGCACCTGCGCCACCGTGCGCCCGGACACCAGCGCCTTCGCGCTCACCTTCAGCTCGAAGAGGATGGCGTCCCCGGCCGCCAGCGGCAGCGAGCCCGCCACCTGCGGGAAGTCGATGGCCGTGGTCATCTTCGCCACCACCACCTCGGCCTCCTCCACCAATTCGCTCACCCCGGCGAGCCGGTAGGCGTTCCGGTAGCGGGTGTCCAGCATGCGCACCATCACCCGCGCGGTGCTCATGGAGCGCACCAACGTGGCGAAGGCCAGGTTCTCCGCGTCGCGCGCCAGCACCCCGGCCGCGATGTCCGCGCTGGTGACGCCCGCCGACTCCAGCACGCGCGGGTCCGTGGCATCCCCGCACACCGTCACCACGCCGATGTCCTCGAAGAGCCGGTTGCACGTGGCCTGGTCCCTCTCCACCACCGTCACCTGGTGGTGCTCCGTCACCAGCCGCGCCGCCAGCGTGCCACCCACCCGTCCGCCACCCGCGATGACGATCTTCATGACACCTTCCTCTCGCTGCTCGCCTCTCCGTCAGGAGCGCCCGACAGCACGTGCTCCAGCTCCAACGTGCGCTCGTCCAGCTTCGCCAGTTGGGCCTCGGCGGTGGCCTCGGGGACGAGGCCGGCGCGCCGGGCCGACAGCAGCGCGGTGCGCTCCGCGTCGATGAGCCGGCGGCGCGTGGTGAGGACGATTCTCGCCCCCTGGGCGAGGTGCTGCTCGCTGAGCCGCCGCAGCTCGCGCTCGGCGCTGGCGATGCCCACCTGGTAGTCGCTGCGCAGGGCCTCGTAGGCCGCGCGGGGGATGAACCCCTGGTCGTGCAGCAGCTCCAGCTCCTGGCGCGCGGCGCGGCTGGCGATGAGACGGGCCTGCTGCTCGGCCACCGCGTACGCCACCGGGTCCTCGTGGAAGAGGCCGAGCCGCTTGAGGATGCCGGTGAGCATCAACCCCTGGCCCACCAGGGAGAAGAAGGTGACGCCGAAGGCGATGGCCACCAGCAGCTCGCGCGAGGGCGTGGCCGCGGGCAGGCCGAGCGCGAGGCCGATGGAGAGCGCGCCCTTGATGTTGCCGAGGACGAAGACGTGCTGCCAGCGCATGGGCACGGCCTCGGAGGGGCGCACCCACCGCAGCAGCAGGAAGGGGAGGTAGATGGCCACCGCGCGCCCGGCGAAGACACACGCCACCGCGAGCAGCGTCTGGGGCAGGTAGCGCACCAGCGTCTCGGGCTTCGTGGTGAGCCCCACCGAGAGGAACAGGAAGGTGTTCACCCCGAAGGCGGCGTACTCCCAGAAGGTGTGGATGGCCACCTGGCTCTGCGGGGCCACGTGGCGCCGCAGGTTGATGCCGGTGCTCAGCCCGGCCGTCACGGCGGCGATGGCGCCCGAGAGGTGGAACTGCTCGCCCACCACGAAGGCGGCGAAGGCCAGCGCCGTGGTCACCATGATTTCAGCCAGTGGGTCCTCGGTGCGGCGGATGACGAAGCCGGCCCCGAGGCCCAGGGCAAGCCCGATGGCGAGCCCTCCGAGGGTGGCCCCGAGCACCTTCGCGCTGATCAGCGGCAGGGAGTAGGAGGCGTCACCCCCCACCACCACGGCGGCGATGGCCGCGTAGGCCACGAGGGCGGTGCCGTCGTTGAAGAGGCTCTCGCCCTGCATGATGCCGGAGAGGCGCCGGGGCACGGGGGCGCGGCGGAAGGCGTAGAGGATGGAGACGGTGTCGGTGACGGCGAGCATGGCGCCGAGCAGCAGCGCGGGACCCCAGGCGAGGGCCAGGGTGTAGTGGAGCGCCGTGCCGGTGGCGGCGATGGCCAGCACCATGCCCAGGGTGGCCAGGGTGGCGATGGGCAGGAGGTTGGCCCGGACGTTGGAGACATCCGCGGTGATGCCGCCCTCGAAGAGGAGCAGGGGCAGGCAGATGAGGAAGACGACCTCGGGGTTGAGCGGGGGGACGCCCGGGAGGATGCCCCCCACGGAGATGAGCAGCCCGCCCACCACCAGCGCGACGTTGTAGGGAACGCGGACGCGCTTGGCCGCGATGGCGAGGACGCTGGCGGCCACCATGAGGCCGATGATGAGGGGCATCTCAAGATGCACGGCCCGGTAGCCTCGCAGATGCGCGGGCGGCCTGCACGGATTCCGCACACTGCCCCCCTCGCCGAGCGACCAGGGGGCCCGGCCTCCACCCCGGGAGCGTGCCCATCTTCACCGTCTGAACCTTGATTCCAGAGGAGGAAGAAAAGATGGGTCGGAGCGTGAAGGTGGCATGTCTGCTGGGTGAGGGCTTCGAGGACTCCGAGTTCCGCAAGCCCTACGACGCACTGAGAGCGGCCGGGCACGGGTGGACATCATCGGCAAGAAAGCCGGGATGCACCTGGAGGGCAAGGCGGGCAAGGAGGACGTCAAGGCGGACAAGGGCATCGGGGATGTGCGGCCCGAGGACTACGACCTGCTCCTCATCCCCGGGGGCTACTCGCCGGACCACCTGCGGCTTGACGCGCGCTTCGTGGACTTCGTGCGGGCCTTCGACGATTCGAGGCGGCCGATTGCGGCGGTGTGCCACGGGCCGCAGTTGATGATGTCAGCGGGCATCGTGCACGCGGGCCGCAAGCTGACGGCGTGGCACACGGTGCAGAGCGACCTGCGGTACACGGGCGCGCAGGTGGAGGACCGAGCCGGTCGTCATCGACGGCAACTGGGTGACGAGCCGCAAGCCGGAGGACCTGGAGCAGCTTCAGCCAGGCCATCCTGAACGTCATGAGCGAGCGAGGCGTCAGTCCGTCTGTTTCGGCTCCTGGCCCTTGAGGCGCTCGCGCTCGGCCTGGGGGGCACGCGGCCCCGTCCGCTGTCAGCGACGGATGCGCAGGATGACGTCCTTGCGCTCGCCGCAGGCCCCGCGGCCGTCGCAGTTGCTGGTGGTGACGTAGAGATGGCCGTCCGGGCCCATGATGGTCTCCCGCAGGCGGCCCCACGTGTCGCGCAGGTACACCTCGTGCCGCGTCACCTGCCGGGGGTTCTCCTGGGAGAAGACCACGCGGTGCAGGTGCGTCGAGCCGAGCGTGCCGACGAGCAGGGAGCCCTTCCACTCGGGGATGGCATCGCCGGTGTAGATGGCGGCACCGCCCGGGGGCGCCGCGTCGTCCCAGGTGAGGGACGGGGTGACCAGCCCCTCGCCCGACTCGCAGCCGTAGAGGGTGGGCCAGCCGAGGTTGTCCCCCTTGTGCACGACATTGACCTCGTCGTGACCGCGGCGGGCCATGTCGCCACTGGGCCCGTGGTCGGTGAAGTAGAGGGTGTCCCGGTCCTTCCAGTCGAAGCCCTGGGTGTTGCGGACGCCGAGGAGGAAGGTGGCCTTGCCCGGGAAGGGGTTGTCCGCGGGCACCTCGCCGTCCGGGGTGAGCCGCAGCAGCTTGCCCGAGGGCGTGTCCACGTTCTGCGAGTTGCTCGGCTCGCGCGCGTCGCCCGTGCCGACGTAGAGCATGCCATCCGGGCCGAAGCGGATGCGCCCACCGTCGTGGTACTGGGCCGCGGGGATGTCCTCCGAAGATGACGCGCTCGAAGGTGGCGCTGGCATGGTCCTCGGAGAGCACCCAGCGCTCCACGCGGTTCTGCCGCGAGCCTCCCACGTCGGTGGTGACGTAGAGGTAGAACCGCCGGTTGCTCGCGAAGTCGGGATGGGCGGCGATGCCGAGCAGGCCGCCCTCTCCAGAGGCGGAGATTTTCACGGTGGCGACGGGGGCGGGCTGGAGCGCGCCGTTGCGCAGCAGGCGGATGCGGCCGGGGCGCTCGGTGACGAGGGCCTCACCCCCCGGGAGCCACGCGATGCCCCACGGGGTGTCGAGCCCCTGGGCGACGACGTCGACGGTGATGGGCACGGTGCCGTCGGGGCCGAAGTCGTCCGCGACGAGGGTGCAGTCGGGGGCTGCCTTCGCCTGGCTCTTGCGGCAGCCGGAGCAGGCGGCGAGGAGGGCGAGGGAAGACAGCAGGAGGACGCGGGTGCGCATGTCGCATCCATGACGGGCGAGTGGCTCCCGCGCCACCGGAGAGTGAGGGGGCGTCCGGAGGTGGACGCGACGGGAGGTATGTACCTGCCCGTCACGGTCGAGGCGTCCACGCTCCGCGTAGCGTTCTCCTTTTATCGGGAGGTGTGACGATGACGCGTCCGGTCTTGCTGCTCGGCATCGTTGCACTGCTCTACGCGACGGCCTGCGTGTCGTTCGTCGGCGGAGAGGGCGATGGGAGCGGTATCTCTCCGTCGCAGTTCATGTTCGAGCCCTACGTGCCAGCGGATTCGCTGGAGCCCGGCGGATGGAAGGCCGCGCGGGTCATCATCTCATTGGTGCGCAAATCGGAAGAGGATGGGGTGCGGTTCGTTCCCTGCCAGGTCCAAGTCGAGGTGCCGGAAAGCAACTTCCTGGGTGTCATCTCCGATGAGTTCGCTCAGCGGGAAGCAGCGAAGGCAGCGGATGCGGCCGTGAAACGGGTGCTTCCACAAGGGCTCATGTCGGCGGAGATGTGCAGGCGGTTCCGTGACGAGATGCAGATGTTGTTACAAGGGCCTGTTCCAGGAGCACGAGTCAACGACTTCATCGATCGTCGAGGCTCCAGACAACGACGTCCCCGAGGGTGATTGGCACATCGTGCGTTGGAGCTTGGACAAATGAACGACGATATCTCTGCCCCACGGCTCCTCGAATTGGTCCACCGCTACTACCCCACGAATCTCTACAGCGGTGAGGAGGGCTACTACGAATCGGAGCAATACCAGCGGTTGGAAGAGGCGCGAGAGGAGGCCATGACGCAAGCGGTGTCCTGGAAGCATTGCCTTGCCCGGCTCAGGGAAGCCTTGCCAGGGTGCAAGGTGCAGGACTGGACCGTACTCTTTTCGAACGACAACTGTTGGCGCGCCCGGGTGTACCTGCCCGAGGTCTTGAAGCTTCCTGGAGGCGTCGAGGAGTTTCGCGCAGTGGTCGTTCTGGTGAGCATCCTCGCGCCCGTGTACGTCCTCTACAGTTCGTTCCAGCGAAAGTTGGAGCAGGGAGCTTCGCCCGCGGAGACCTTCTACGAGGACGTGCCCGAGACCAGTCCCTATGCGGACAAGGTCGAAGCCATCGTGCGGGACGTGCTCCACGTCCACCGCCTTCCCAACGAGACGCTCTTCACCCCGGTGCCCGACATCCAGGTGCGCAACACCCGCCTCGGCGACGCGAAGCTGATCGACTGTCTCTTCACGGATGACCGATGGTAGAGGGCTCACGAGCCCGTGAACTCCCCCTTCCTCCCCGCGCCCCCGCCGAGCCTGCTGCGGCGGCTCACCCTCGGCGCGCACACGTCCCCCCATGACCCGAGCGCCTACGCCGCGCTCGAGGTGCGCATGGAGCGTGCGCTCGCGTACGTGGAGGCCTTCCGCACCGGCTCGGGCCAGCGCCTCACGGTGACGCACCTGGTCGCGAAGGCCGCGGCGGATGCGCTGCGTCACTACCCGGAGGCCAACGTCCTCCTGCGCTGGAACCGCCCCTGGCTCCGCAAGCACGTGGGCGTCTGCGTCCTCGTGGTGCAGCCCGAGCACCTCGGCCGCGTGGACCTCACCACGGCGACCGTGCACCGTGCGGACGAGCTCTCGCTCCAGGGTTTCGCCGCCGCGCTGGAGGAGCGGGTGCAGCGCGTCCGCCACCGCCGGGACACCGTCATCGAACGTGGCAAGCGGCGCTCCTCCCGGGTTCCCGGCCTCCTGATGAACGCCGTCCTCCGGCTGCTCTCCTTCGTCTGGTACACGCTCAACGTGGACCTCGCGTGGGTGGGCATGCCGAGAGACCCGTTCGGCTCCGTGGCCGTCTCCAACGTGGGCTCGCTCGGGCTGGAGCGGGCGTATCTGGCCATGGTGCCGTACACCCGGGTGGCCTTCTACCTCGCGCCGGGTGCCGTGCGGGATGCGCCCGTGGTCGAGGGCGACGCGCTCGTCCCCGGCAAGCGGATGACCCTCACCTGCACCTTCGATGCGCGCCTCATCGGCCCGGTGCTCGCCTCGCGCGTCCTGCATCACATCGGCACCACGCTGGAAGACCCCGAGTCCGCCTGGGGTCCTCCCGTGTCCGGCTCGGCTCCCACGTGAGCGGGATGCGCTCTTTCCGAGGAGCCCGTTGACGCTCACGCGACGGGAGCGGGGAGGAAGACAAGGCCATCCAGTCCCAGGCGTCGGCAGGCATCGACGAAGCGCTCCGTACAGACGATGACCGTGGAATGGTCCTCCAGCCGGAACAGGTCCAGGTCGCTGGGGAGCGTGGTGGCGTCCAGCAGGAGGGATTTGGGCAGTGAGACGCCACGCCGGCCACAGCGAGGGCAGGGAGGTTCGCAGTCTGGAGGCAGGCAGTCGGGATGCAGGCGGCCCACGGGGAGGATTGCCAGCTCGAGCAACTCGGGTGAGTTGCGCTGACGGAAGCGCACCTCCATGCGGCACCCCTTGAGTCCTCGGAGGCCCTCGGCCTGGAGCTTCTCCAGGGCCTCGCGCTGCACCAGCAGCACCCAGGAGTAGTTCATGACGAACGGCCCGAAGCGGCCCTGCGCCTTGCCGATCGATGGGCCAAAAGTCGTACCGGGTTTCAACACGGCACCCGGAGGCAGCAGGGGACGTACCAGCTCGCGCAACCGCTCATACTCCTCGATGGGCTCGGCCCGGGCCTCTTCGAAATCGGCCAGGGCGGCCACCGGGGTCAGGTCCACGGAGGGATACGAGAGAATGGAACTCCAGGTGGACTTGCAGGCAGGGCAGTTATCGATGCCCGGAAGTCCCCACTTGTGCGCGGCGTCGACGAAACCCGTGTAGCCGGCGGACCTGTCTTCATCGATGGCGAAGTAGTTCATGCGTGTGCTCACGTCTTCCTGGTCAGTCGCAAGAATAAGGCACGAGCGGGCCCATCACTCCGAACCGATTCATGAGCTCGCCCGCGAACCGCCAGATGTCCTCCTGATTGGCTCCTTCACCCTTCTCTCTCGCGAACTGTCGCCACGCCTCGTTCCATTGCCCGCCTTCGGGTCCACCACTGTGCAGCCATTGGTGGAAGCTCCTGGGCAGGCGGATGGTGAAGGCATGGATGTCGATCTTCTTGCTCTTGAACCAGAGGGCCAGCTGCTTTTGCTGTGGGAAGATGTGGTGCTTCTCGTAGGGCTCGTGCGGACCCGGGATGCAAAAGTGGCGGTACGTCTTCTGTGCGAGCCGCTGTTGCTCCCTCTCCCTCCAATTGTGCCAGGGGATTTCGAAGACGGGATCCACGCTCGTGGGAGCAGCCAGCGGGAGGCCCCACCAGCGGCTGGGATTGTCCACCCAGGAGGTGCGGAGCATCGGCGCCGGTACCTGAACCGGAGCCCGGAGCGGAGCCGCGGCCTGCGCCAGCAACACGGGCTGGTCATCCACCTCCACCACGTCCTGGCAGCGCCAGATGGCGCAGCGCTCCTGGCTGCACAGTGGCACCACGCAGCTTGGGTCCGCACGGGCTTCATCCCATGAGGCGGACACGGGCTCGGACGTCTCGTCCTCTTCACGCCCCGCAGGCTCCGTGGTGACACATGCGCCCAACAGCAGGCCGAGGAGTACGAGCCACTTCCCTGGTGCCGGAAGGTTCATGCGGTCGACGCTAGCATCTGCCGTTGTCTCGCCCGCGACTGTTCCCGGAATGACTTTGGCGCAGGTGCTTCAGCGCGCGTGCTCATGGTTTTCATTCACGAGCCAGTTCTCGCCAGGCAACAGGAAAGACCCTAAAGACGAGAATTTCCTTCCAGGGGCGCCCCAACTCCCCGCGTCCCCAAGAAGGAAGCTCCATGAACCGATTGAAGTCGTTCGCCGGACTCGCGCTGGCGGCGGTGCTGCTGCAAGCCGGGCCAGCCCGGGCGCAGATCGCCGCGTCGCACGTGTACCACAACCACATGCCCAACTTCTGGCCGTACTACGACGTCGGCCAGTACGCCTCGACGCCGGTGGGCGGGCCCATCCGCTACATGTACGACGGCCAGGTCATCAACCTGAAGAAGAACCCCCCGTCGAACTACACCTACTACCTGCCGTCGGGCGCGCCGATGCCGCACGACGACCTGGTCACCTACTACGCGCACGACGCGAAGACGGGCGCGTACCTGTACTGGCCGCCCGATGTGGCGGCGGACATGCAGGCCAACGCCTCCACCGGGCAGGTGCACGTCACCATGTCCGGGGCGGTGGTGAACAACGTCAACGACCTCAACGCCCTGCAGAACGTCCCCGGCTACGGCAACACCAACTGGGGCGCGCCCTGGCGAGAGCGCAACAACACCCTGCGCACCCCGGCGGGCAACCGCACGTTGGACCTCATCCACTTCACCGGCCACCACTCCATGGGGCCGCTGGTGGGGCCTGACTACTTCCTCAAGGACCTGCTCCACCAGAACGTCACCCTCGCGCAGCCCTACTTCCTGGGCGGCAACTTCCA
This sequence comes from uncultured delta proteobacterium, assembly GCA_963771175.1. Classification (GTDB taxonomy): domain Bacteria; phylum Myxococcota; class Myxococcia; order Myxococcales; family Myxococcaceae; genus Archangium. The sequence goes on along the minus strand of CAVYSY010000007.1, from coordinate 12,880 downwards.
GTCCTCCAAGGGCTTCTTCCCCACCGAGCTGGGCTTCTCCGAGCGCCTCATCCCCACGCTCGCGAAGCTGGGCATCCAGTGGTCCGTCATCGGCGACAACCACTTCTCGCGCACGCTCAAGGACTACCCCTTCCTGAACGACCCGGGCTCGGACACGCTCGTGTCGCCCCCCAACCGCGCGGACCTGCAGAACACCAGCACCGTGGGAAGCTGGGTGAGCGCGCAGATGGCCCACGAGCAGCAGACCATCCGCAACAAGTACCCCTTCGCCTCCACGCCGCACTGGGTGCGCTACGTGGACCCGGCCACCGGCGCCGAGTCACGCATCGTTGGCATCCCCGTCAACCAGAACGGCTCCTGGCTCGAGGGCTGGGAGGGCGAGGCCACCGTCGACGTCGTCAACCTCCGGAGCTTCGAGGGTCTCGTCCCGCAGAAGCAGTTCTTCGTCATCGCCCATGACGGGGACAACTCGGGCGGGCGCGCGGGCTCGTCCACCACCTGGTACAACGGCCGGAGCATCACCTGCTCCAACGGCGTGCAGTGCCTGGGCATCAGCGAGTACCTCGTCAGCCACACGCCGCCCTCCACCGACGTGGTGCACGTGCAGGACGGCTCGTGGGTGGACACGCGCGACTCCTCGTCCGACCCGCAGTGGCACCACTGGAAGCTGCCCTTCGGCATCTGGAAGGGCCAGTTCCCCGCCTTCAACTCGGCCACCGGGCTGAACCTGGCGCCCAAGACGAACCTCAGCGGCGTCCAGGAGGGAATGACCGTCTCGCTGGAGTACGGCTGGCACTACCTGGAGCGCAACTTCGCCCTGCTCCAGGCCGCCCTCAACTACGCGAAGACGGCCGAGCAGATCTGGCTCGACGCCCACCCCAACCACTGGAAGCCGAGCACCGCGCTCGACAGCCAGGTCACCCTCTCGGGCAACCAGCTCAACCCGTGGATGATGGCCTTCCCGGTGAAGGGTGACGCGAACAACGACTGGGCGGGTGGCGCCAACCCCGCCGAGCTGTCCTGGTACTTCCTGCTGCCGGCCATGGACTCGGGCTTCGGCTACTACGACGAGAACCAGGACGACATCGTCAAGCCCTCGCTGTCCTTCAACCAATCGCTCTACTTCTCCAAGCCCTACGTGCAGGACCGGCTCACGCAGGACCGCACCGGCCCGTCCGTCTGGTGGCCGCAGCGCTGGCCCTACAACCCCGGCAGCGCCAACACGGACAAGTCCGAGGGCTGGACGCTCCACCACTTCAGCAACACCTTCGCCCTCTACACCTACGCGTACGACGTGAATGGCATCACCAGCATCAAGGCCCGCGTCCGCGTGCACACCAACAAGAGCATCGACCCGCTGGACAACACCCACAAGGTGTATGACCCCGCCGCGCTCAAGGCCGCGGGCGTGCCCAACATCGACACCACGCGCGTGGGCGCCTGGGTGGACTACCCGTTGACCCGGAGGGACTTGAAGCCCGTCATCAACGGCGTCTCGTGGCAGCCCACCTACCTGCCCGTCATGGCGAAGGTGCCCGCGCAGGAGATCGGCGACCTCTACTACGTCTACCTGGGCAACTACCGCGACCAGCTGCTCGATTACTACATCGAGGCCACTGACAGCCGCGGCAACGTCACCCGGAGCGAGCTCCAGTCCGTCTACGTCGGCGCGGGCCGGTACAACCTGGTCGGCGGCAAGTATGTCGAGGACATCAATGGCACGGTGCAGGGCACGTATCCGTTCCTGGTGGTGGACACCACCGCGCCCTCGGCGCCCTCGGGGCTGACGGCGTCCGCGAAGACCGACAAGTCGGTGACGCTCTCCTGGAGTGCGGCCTCGGACAACGTGGCGGTGACGGGCTACACTCGTCTTCCGCAACGGCACGCAGGTGGGCACGAGCACCACGACGGGCTACACCGACAGCGGGCTGACCGCGAGCACGGCGTACAGCTACACCGTGAAGGCCCAGGACGCGGCGGGCAACACCTCGGCGGCCAGCGCGGCGCTCACCGTCACCACCCTGGCGCCGGACACCACCGCGCCCTCGGTGCCCACGGGCCTGACGGTCTCGGGCACGACGAGCTCCTCGGTGGCGCTGGTGTGGACGGCCTCCACCGACAACTACGGCGTCGCCGGCTATGACGTGTACCGCAATGGCTCGCTGGTCGCCTCCGTCACGGGCACGAGCTACACGGACACCGGGCTGTCGCCGAGCACCTCGTACAGCTACGTCGCGAGGGCGAAGGACGCGGCGGGCAACACCTCGGCGTCCAGCTCCCCCGTGAGCGCCACCACGGGCGCGGGCAATACCGCCACCGTCTATTACAAGAAGGGCTTCGCCACGCCCTACATCCACTTCCGGCCCGCGGGCGGCACGTGGACGACCGCCCCCGGTTACCCCATGCCCGACTCGGAGGTGTCCGGTTACGCCAAGTACACCGTCAACCTGGGTTCGGCCACGCAGCTCGAGTGCGTCTTCAACAATGGCAGCGGCACCTGGGACAACAACAACGGCACCAACTACTTCTTCCCCACGGGCACCTCCACCTTCAACGCCGGCACCATCACCGCGGGCGCTCCGGTGGTCGACACGACGGCGCCCACCGTCCCCGGCGGTCTCACCTCGCCCTCGAAGACGTCCTCGTCCGTTTCGCTCTCGTGGACGGCGTCGACGGACAACGTGGGCGTCACGGGCTACCTCGTCTTCCGCAACGGCACGCAGGTGGGCTCGCCCACGAGCACCAGCTACACGGACAGCGGGCTGGCCGCGAGCACGGCGTACAGCTACACCGTGAAGGCGCGCGACGCGGCGGGCAACACCTCGGTGGCCAGCTCCACCCTGAACGTCACCACCAGCGCGGGCAACTCCGTCACCGTCTATTACAAGAAGGGCTTCTCCACGCCCTACATCCACTACCGCCCCGCGGGTGGCACGTGGACGACCGCCCCCGGTGTCGCCATGCCCGACTCGGAGGTGGCCGGCTACGCGAAGTACACCGTCAACCTCGGCTCGGCCACGCAGCTCGAGTGCGTCTTCAACAACGGCAGCGGCACCTGGGACAACAACGGCGGGCTCAACTACTTCATCCCCGCGGGCACGCAGACCTTCAACGCCGGCACCATCACCGCGGGCGCTCCGTCCTCGGACACCACCGCGCCGAGCGTGCCCACCGGGCTGACGGTCTCCTCCAAGACGGCCACCTCCGTCTCGCTCTCGTGGACGGCCTCCACGGACTCCAGCGGCATCGCCGGTTATGACGTGTACCGCGGCGGCTCCCTGGTGGGCTCGCCCTCGTCCAATGGCTACACCGACACCGGGCTGACCGCCGGCTCCACCTACAGCTACACGGTGCGGGCGCGGGACACCGTGGGCAACACCTCGGCCCAGAGCACGGCCCTGAACGTCACCACCAGCACCACCGGCGCCACCGTCACCTTCAACGAGACGGCCAGCACCGTGGTCGGCCAGAACATCTACGTCGTGGGCAACATCGCCGCGCTCGGGAGCTGGAACACCGGCTCCGCCATCCAGCTCTCGCCGGCCAACTACCCGACGTGGAGCGTGACCCTGAGCCTGCCCGGCTCGACGGCCATCGAGTACAAGTACATCAAGAAGGACGGCAGCGGGAACGTCACCTGGGAGAGCGGCGCCAACCGTCTCTACACCACTCCCGCCACCGGCTCCGTGAGCCTCAACGACACCTGGAAGTGAGTTGAGCGGATGAGGCCCCGGCGTGAGGTCCACGCACCTCGCGCCGGGTTCCCATGCCAGCCGAAGCGAGTCAGGCCTGGCCTCCGAACGAGTCTCGGAAGCAGGGGGTCCGGGCGCGTTCTGGCGCAACTTGTACACTTAGTGGACAAGTTGGTGACGAGCGCGACCGGAAGGCCGGCGGGTCTTCAATGACAGGGGACCCGCCGGGCTCGGTCTTCAGAAACCTGTCCGACTGTCGGACAGGTTTTTGCGGAACGTGGCCGGGAGGCCGGTGGGTCTCAGAGGACCAGGGGGACCCGCCGGGCTCGTTCACGCGCAACCTGTACACCAAGTGGACAAGTTGGTGACGAGCGCGACCGAGAGGCCGGTGGGTCTCTAGCCATGACTCACAAGTCCTTGGCGCGTTCTGCCCCTGAAGGGACTTCCCTGGGTTGGCTCAGTAGCCCAGGTAGATGAAGCGTCCCGAGGAGGTCTTGTCTCCGAAGCTCACGTTGTTGAGGTTCAACGAGCCTCGGCCATTGAGCTCCCGGTAGCTGCCCTGGAAGCCGCTGTGCTCGTACAGGCGGAACCTCCATCCGTACGGCAGGCAGTAGCGCACCGCCGAGGTCTTGTCGTTGAAGCCCTCGATGGAGTTGAAGTTGGAGTAGTCCTCCTTCCCATAGTCGGGGTAGTCGATCATCAGTCCCCGGTCGCTGAAGTCGGAGTCGTCGTACAGCTCGACGAAGGCCTGCTGGAGGTTGCTCTCACACTCGGCGTTGGGGAAGGTGGAGCGGAACTCCATCATCTTCACCGAGCCGCTCGGCCCGTCGTTGTCGTGCTCGGTGCCGTAGACGATGAGCTGCCCCCACGGGTCCACGTAGATGCCGCCCGCGGCGTCCAGGTTGCAGTGCCGGTTGGTGCCACTGTCGTAACCGGGTGAGGGATAGCCGCAGTACAGATGCCTCTTCGCCACCTTGGTGAGGAGCGCCTGTCCGTTCTGCTCCGTCACCCGGTACAGGTCGACCCAATCCTGCCCCGTGGTCGAGTCCAGGTGCGTTCCCGCGAGGAAGAGGGTGCCGTCACACTGGGTCACCAGGTTGAGGTTCTGGTAGTTGCCGAACTCCCAGTCGCTGATGGACGAGAGCAGCTCGCGCTCGTTCCACGTGTCCAGCGGCGTGAAGCCCGTCGTCTCCAGCCGCGGGTCCGGGCTCGTCGAGCGGTAGAACTCGAGGTTGTTGGCGTTCGCCTGCCCGAGGATGAGCAGGAAGGCTCCGTCCGAGAGCTTCGCCAGCGAGGCCGTGCCCGCCTCCTTCGTCAGGCCGGACTGGCCCGCGGTGAGGAGCCTGGGGCTCCAGGGCGTGCTCAGGTCGTAGAGCTGGACGCGGCCGTTCGCCCCCTCCGGGCTCGACTCCAGCGACACGGCGAGGAGGTTGCCCACGGCCTGCATGCCCCCGGAGTGGGTGTAGCTCAGACCCTGGAGCCACACGTCGGTGAAGGCGCGGTCCGCGCTGGAGGGCGGGGTGGCGGGATAGGAGCTGCCCGCGGCGAGACGGTTGGAGCGGAAGCGGGCGCCCCCCGTGTCGCGAGAGCCCATCTCCACCACCGTGAAGGCCTTGGTCGTGCCGGAGTGCGAGACGGCGAGGTGGCGGCCTCCGGCGGCGGGCAGGCGCTGGATGCCCTGCCAGTGGTTGAACAGCGTCACCGGGTCGCCGATTGGGAAGAAGCCGAGCACGTCCCCGTGGTCACGCAGGCCGTTCACGGCGGCCACCGCGTCGGGCACGCACCGGTTGCAGTCGTCCGCCCCCCACCCACAGACGGCTCCCCGCCAGTCGGCGTGGGCCGTCCCTCCGAGCAGGCTGGCGGCGAGCAGCCCCAGGCCTCCGAGCTTCTGGATGCGCTTCGTCTTCATGTCACTGCCCCTGGCCTTCGCGGCGCATGAGGATGCGGCTGCTCTCGCCGCCCTCCCGTGTGCCGGTGGGGTTCATGTAGAGGTAGTCGGCCACCTGGGACTCGGTGACCTCCACGGGGGAGCCCCGGCGCAGCGCGCTCACGTTGAAGGGCTCGTTGGCCAACGTCCCGCGCAGCTTGTCCTTCTCCCAGCCGGTGACCTCCATCCACATGTACTCGAGGTTGCCGTCATCGGTGCGGAAGCCCGCCTTGACCAGGAGCGTCTCGGGAGACTGCAGCCCCTTCACCACGCGCGGGCGCAGCTCCTTCAGCCGGATGAGCGCCTTGCGTGTCACCTCCGCCAGCTCCGGGTCGTCCTTTGGCGCGTTCACGAGGGAGTCGGGCTTCTTGCCGAACAGCGCGTCGAGCGCCGTGAGCTGCCTTGCGTGCGTCTTCCCGCTGCCCGGGAAGGCGAGCTCCAGCAGGTAGTTCTCCGGATCTCCCTTGTCGCGACGGCCCTCGATGGCCCACAGCTTCGCGCTCCGGCGAGCCGTCTTCGGGTCGTCCGCCGCGAGCTGCTTCTGCATCTTGGCGTCCTTCACGCGCGCCAGGTCCACCGGCAGCTCTCCATTCGCGGCCGGCTCGAGCCCCTCGGCCAGGAGCTGCGCGACGCCGTTGACGAGCCTCCCCATGTCGTTGCTGATCGAGCCCGGCACGTCCTGCACCACGAGGTCCGGAAGGCCGAGCTTCACCATCCCGAGCGTGATGATGCGCTTGCCCGCCCCCGAGTCGTACACGTGCATCGTGATGTGCGAGGACACCGAGGGCACGCCGCCGGTCCAGCCATCCAGCCGCATCTCCTTCCAGCTCTTGGGGGAGAAGTACTCGCGCGTCTCGGCGTCCCAGAGGAGGGCGCCGCGCTCGGAGGCGAGCTGATGGGCGAAGCGCATGGCCGCCAGGAGCGACTCGTTGCGCTTCGCGAACGGCACGTGGAAGGACAACGACGTGGCGTGCTTCGCCCCGAGGAGGCGCTTGCGAGCCTCGGGCTCCAGCCTCCGGCCGAAGTAGCGCAGCAGCTCCTCGTCGATGGGGCCCAGCTCCTCCTGGGTCACCTTCTCCACCATGACCTCGGGCTGCGGTGCGTCGGGCTTCCACGCGCCGCTCAGCTCCTTGTACTTCTCGGCCAGCAGCTTGTTCGCCTCGGCCACCACGTCGCCCTTGGGCTCGGTCGGGTGGAACGAGCAGCACCGTGTAGAAGAGCTCCCGGGGGTGGAGGAGCTCCTTGGGGAAGGGTGTTCCGGGTGCCTTGGCGCTCGGCTCGGCGGCGTGCGCCAGGGAGGCCAGGGAGAGCAGCAGGACACCGAGCAGCCGCCGTGCCGAGGGCGCGTGAAGCAGGGACATGAAGGGCTCCGGGAGAGTGGGGGGCGAGAGGTGATTCGCGCGCCCAGTATCCCGGTTTGCCCTGACATGGGAAACCGTCGGCGTTTCACCCCGCGTGGAGCCGGGGGTCCTCGGGACGGCTCAGATGTCGAAGTAGAGCTGGTACTCCATCGGGTGCGGACGCAGGCGGATGGCGTCCACCTCCTTCTGCTTCTGCTCGATCCAGCTCAGCAGCGAGTCCTCGGTGAACACGTCGCCCTTGAGCAGGAACTTGTGGTCCTTCTTCAGGCAGTCGAGCGCCTCGTCCAGCGAGCCCGGCATCTTCGGCACGTCCTTGAGCTCCTCCGGCGACAGCCCGTAGATGTCCTTGTCCAGCGGCTCGCCCGGGTCGATCTTGTTCTCGATGCCGTCCAGGCCGGCCATGAGCATGCGCGGCGAACGCCAGGTACGGGTTGCAGCTCGGGTCCGGCGAGCGGAACTCCAGGCGCTTGGCCTTCGGGCTCGCGCTGATACATCGGAATGCGGATGGACGCGGTGCGGTTGCGGCTCGAGTACGCCAGGTTCACCGGCGCCTCGTAGCCCGGCACCAGCCGCTTGTAGCGAGTTGGTCGTCGGGTTGCAGATGGCCGCCAGCGCCCGCGCGTGCTTGAGGATGCCGCCGATGTAGTAGAGCGCCATCTCGCTCAGGCCCGCGTAGCCCTCGCCCGCGAACAGCGGCTTGCCGCCCTTCCACAGCGACTGGTGCGTGTGCATGCCGCTGCCGTTGTCGCCGAACAGCGGCTTGGGCATGAACGTCACCGTCTTGCCGTTGCCGCGCGGCCACGTTCTTCAGCACGTACTTGAACAACATCAGGTTGTCCGCCGTCTTCACCAGCGTGTCGAAGCGGAAGTCGATCTCCGACTGGCCCGCCGTCGCCACCTCGTGGTGCTGGCGTTCCACCGTGATCCCCACCTCACCGAGGATGCGGCACATCTCGTCGCGCAGGTCGTTGTGCGCGTCCGTGGGCATCACCGCGTTGTAGCCGTCCTTCCAGCCCGGCTTGTAGCCCAGGTTGCCGCCCGGCTCCTCGCGGCCCGCGTTCCACGCGCCCTCGATGGAGTCCACCTCGAAGAACATGTGGTGCGGGTCCGTGCTGTAGCGCACCCCGTCGAAGATGAAGAACTCGGCCTCGGGCCCGAAGTACGCCGTGTCCGCGAGGCCCGTGCTCTTCAGGTACTGCTCCGCCCGCGACGCGATGTTGCGCGGATCCCTCCCGTACAGCTCCTTGGTGATGGGGTCGCTCACGTTGCACAGCAGCACCAGCGTCGGCACGTTCGTGAACGGGTCCATCACCGCCGTGTTCGGATCCGGCATCACCAACATGTCGGAGTTGTGGATCTCCAACCAGCCCTTGATGGACGAGCCGTCGAAGCCGAGGCCCTCCTCGAAGATGCCCTCGTGCAGCTCGTGGAGGGGCACCGCGAAGTGACGCCAGCGGCCGATGAAGTCGATGAAGCGCAGGCTCACCATCTGCGTGCCGCGCTCCTTCGCGAACGCCAGCACGTCCTTCGCCGTCTTGATCGTCATGGGGTACGGAGTCCTTTCGCGCCGGGCGGCAATGCCAGGGCGTCGCGGACACTAGGAACGCACCCCGCCGGAACCAACGGCACGCGGGCGTGTCACGTCCGCGTGATGACACTCCGGAGGTACGAGGTGTCAGCGCCTGGCGCGGGTGAGCAGCACCACCGCGCCGAGGATGGCCCCCATGGCGAGCAGGCCCCAGGTGCTCAGCGACTCGCCCGCGAGGAAGGTGCCGAGCAGCACCGCCACCATCGGGTTGACGTAGGCGTAGCTGGTGGCGAGCGAGGGCCGCGCGTTGCGCAGCAGGTAGCCGTAGGCGCTGAAGGCCACCAGTGAGCCGAAGACGATGAGGTAGCCCACGGAGAGCAGGGCGCGCGTGGACGGCTGGCGTGGAGGCGCTCGCCGAGGCCGAAGCTGAGCAGGAGGAACATGACGCCGCCGGAGAGCATCTGCGTCGCGGTGGACATGAGCCCCGGCGCCAGGGGCAGCCGGCGCGACCAGACGGAGCCGAAGGCCCAGCTCACCGGGCCCACCAGCAGGGCGACGGCGGCCCACGGGTTGCCGCTCATGTCGCTGCCGAGGTTGAGCAGGATGAGGCCGCAGAAGCCGATGGCCAGGCCCCAGCGCTCGGCGCGACCGGGCCACTGGCCGAGCAGCCCGCCGAAGACCGCGGCCCACAGCGGCACGGTGCCGACCACGACCGCCGCGAGGCCCGAGGGCACCGACTGCTGCGCGAAGACCACGCGCCGTTGCCCACGACCAGCAGCAGGAAGCCGACGAGGGCTCCCGCGCCCCACTGGCGCGCCGTGGGGTTGGCGTGCCCGCGCAGCCGCAGCACCGTGTAGAGCACGAGCGCCGGCGATCAGGAAGCGCACGCCCGCCATGAGGAAGGGCGGGAAGCCCCCCTCCAGCGCCCAGTGGATCGCCAGGTACGTCGAGCCCCAGATGACGTAGAGCGCGAAGAGGCAGAAGAGGAGCATCCCGCTGTTCGCGTCCGCGGGCGCGGCGGCCGCCGGGGGGCGGGCCGCGGCGAGCGTCGGAGAGGGGGCGGGGCTGGACAAGGCGCCGCGCTTTTAACGCCCTGGCCCGTGCCGGGCGATGTATTCCCTCGGATTACCCCAAGGGATGAGCGCTCTGACGGATGGCCTACAGGTTCCTGCGCGGCATTCCAGGCCGCCCGGCCGGGAGGCCCTGCGCACGGTGCGGACCCCGGGCTCCCTCGCTCGCCGCCCTGGCGCGGGGGGATTGAACCGTTCCCTTCTCCTCCTTAAGCTTTGAGTGCCATTCTCGATGTTTTCGCCGACCGTGGGCGAAACTCCATTGGGGAGCGTGAGGTAGGATGTCCGAGGAGCTGGGTGAGCGCGAGAAGGAAGTCCTCCGCGCCGTCGTTCAAGAGTACATCTCCACCGGAGGCCCGGTCGGGAGTCAGCACCTGGCGCGCCGGGCTGAGTTCGACGTGTCCTCCGCCACGCTGCGCAACGTGCTGGCGGACCTCGAGGAGCTGGGCTTCCTCGAGAAGCCCCACACCTCCGCGGGCCGCGTGCCGACGGACCGGGGCTACCGCTTCTACGTCGATACGATGGTGCGGCTGAAGGACCCCGCCCCGCGCGACCGCGAGCTCATCCACGCCGGGCTGGCGCACGAGGCCGGCATGGAGGAACTGCTCGGCGAGGCCTCGCGCCTGCTGCACTCGCTCACGCGGCACGCGGGCGTCGTCGTCACCCCGCGCCCGGACGCGGCCGTCTTCTACCGGATTGAGTTCGTGCGGCTCCGGGAGGACCGGGTGCTGGCCATCCTGGTGGGGCACGAACGGGCAGGTGCACAACAAGCTGCTCTCGGTGGACTTCCCCGTCACCTCGGACGAGCTGCTCAAGGCGAGCAACTACCTGTCCGAGCTGCTGCACGAGGTGACGCTGGAGGAGGCGCGCGAGCGCATCCGGGGCGAGCTGGACCGGGACCAGGCGCTCTACAACGCACTGACGGCCAAGGCGCTCAAGCTGGGCGCGGCCGCCACGGACCTGCAGTCCGGCGAGCGCGTGCTCATCGAGGGCACCGGCTCCTTCCTGGAGCAGCCCGAGTTCGCCGACGTGGAGCGCATGCGCGCGCTCTTCAAGACGCTCGGCGAGAAGCACAAGCTGCTGGCGCTGCTGGACCGGGTGCAGCGGGCGCGCGAGATGCAGATCTTCATCGGCACCGAGAGCGAGTTCTCCTCGGCCGGCGACGTGACGGTCATCGCCAGCCCCTACGGCAGCCGCGAGCAGGTGCTCGGCACGGTGGGCGTCATCGGCCCCACGCGGATGAACTACCAGCGCATCATCCCGCTGGTGAACTTCACCGCCCAGGCGCTCTCCCTCGCCCTCGACAAGGCCTGAGCCCCCGCGGCGCCTGGAGTCCGAAGTCCGGTCGTTCCAGGTTTGACGGAAAATACCATCCGGGGTAGAACTGGTTTCCCTGAATTCCTTGAGGAGACCGAACCATGTGGAAACCCTGTGCGGTGGGAGTGCTGGCTGTCGGGCTGTGGGCATGCGGACCCCTGCAGGCGGACGACGAGGTGCCCGGCACCGCGAGCCAGGAGTTGGTGCAGTCGGTGGGGCCGCTCAAGCAGGCCCGCTACCAGCACACGGCGACGCGACTGGCGGATGGTCGGGTGCTCTTCGTGGGCGGCGGCATCGGCTCGGGGCAGCTCACGGCCTCGGCGGAGCTGTATGACCCGGCCACGAAGACGACGACGCTCGTGGCGTCGCTGAACACCGCCCGGCGCTCGCACACGGCGGCGCTGCTGAAGGATGGCTCGGTGCTGGTGCTGGGCGGCATCGACGCGAGCGGCGTGGTGGGCTCGGTGGAGCGCTACGTGCCCGCGACGAACACCTGGACCGTGATGCAGCCGATGCCGCGCACTTCGTACGGGCACTCGGCGACGGTGCTGGCCGATGGTCGGGTGCTGCTGGTGGGCGGCGTGGGCTACCCGACGACGGCGTACCTCTTCGACCCCGCCGCCAACCTGTGGACCGCGACGACCTCTCCGTCCCTGGGGCGCATGCGCCATGCGGCCGTGAAGCTCGCGGACAACCGCGTCCTGGTGATGGGTGGCGGCTCCTCGACGAGCTCGGCGCTGACCTCGGTGGAGCTCTATGACCCGGCCACCGCGACCTGGTCCACCCGCGCGTCGCTGCCCCACGGCATCAGCTCGCCCTCGGCGGAGGTCCTCTCCAACGGGCGCGTCGTGGTGGCCGGCACGAACACCTACGTCGAGCAGTACGACGTGGCCGCGAACACCTGGACGACGCTGCCGCAGCTCAACCGCAACCACTCGTCCGCCGAGCTGGTGCTCGTCGCCGACAAGCCGGTGGTGGTGGGAAATAGCTTCAGCGAGACGGCCATCGAGCAGTTCGACCCCACGCTGCAGAAGTGGAATGTCGTTGGCCAGCTCAGCGTCGGCCGGTGGGACCTCACGCCCGTGGCGCTGACGGACGGCACCGTGGTCATCGCCGGCGGCGCGCCAGCCCAATACCTACGTCGCGTACGCCACGATGCGGAGCTGCTCACCATCGACGGCAGCGTCTGCACGCCCACCACCTGCGCGGCCCAGGGGAAGAACTGCGGCAGCATCCCGGATGGCTGTGGTGGCACGCTGAGCTGTGGCACCTGCGGCACGGGCTACACCTGTAACAGCAGCAACGTGTGCGAGGCCGTCCCCCCTCCCTCGAGCTGCTCGCACAGCGAGTGCATCACCGGCTCCAAGCTGGTCAGCACCTGCTCCTCGTGCGCCTCGACGGTGTGTGCCTCGGACCCGTATTGCTGCAATACGTCCTGGGACAGCCTCTGCGTCTCCGAGGCGAAGTCCTGGTGCGGGCTGAGCTGCCAGTAAGGCGCCGAGCGGCCGGAGTCCCCGCTCAGTGCCGGGTGCGAGTAGGGGGACGTAGACGCGCAGGGCCGCGGGCGCGAGCTCGAAGCGGACCGGGGTGCGGCCGATGAGCTCCCCGTCCGCGTTGACGTCCTGCGGCGGCTCGGCGTCCACGTACAGGTGCGTGGAGCGCACGGAGGCGACGGCCGGGTGGCTCACGTGCTCGCCCCGGCGGAGGGAGAGCGCGACGCGCGCCAGGGTGGAGATCCCTCATGTGCCCCAGCCCGGTGCCCTCGCGTCCGGACTCGGAGGAGGGGGCCGCGATGGTGTAGGCGTCCAGGCGGCGGTCATCCAGGGTGGCGTCGGGCGCCACCATGTTGCCCGCGCCGTGGTAGCGCCCGTTGCCCACCACGAGCTGAAGCGCGTCGCTCCAGCTCGCCCGGTCGGTCGTCATCCGCACGTGGAAGGGCTGGAGCTCCCAGAGCTCGGCGACGGCGGCCGCGGGGTAGGCCAGCC
>CAVYSY010000006.1:7500-171102 GCA_963771175.1 uncultured delta proteobacterium | reverse complement strand
CGCCAGCCGTGCGAGTGCATCGGCGACGCGGGGCATCAGCTCCTCGCTCCAACCCAGCGTCTCGAGCGCCCACAACAGGCCCGTATGCGGGCTGTTGCCTCCCATGAACCCACTCTCTTCCGCCAGCAGGTGCGCGACGCCCTCGTCCCCCTGGTCGAGGCTTCGCTCGATGGCGTTCATGAATGCCCTGGGGGCCGCCTCAGCCAGAGAGGGCAGCACTTCCGAGAGCGACGCCCAACGCCTCCATTCGGGAACCAGCAACTCCCGGATGATGGATTCCGCCCACCTGCTTCCAAGAGCGAGTCCGTGGGTGGCCTTGAGCTCCTCATCGCTCAATGCCAGTCGGACGATGGATTCGGCCATTCCCTCGCGGAGTGCTGTCGACCGGCGCAGAGACTTGCCCTCCAGGGCCGCGTAGACACGCTCCTGCCTGGGCATGTCGTACCGGGGGTCTGGTTCCCCCAATACGTCGAGAACCACCCGGGTGAAGGTTCGCAGGTGCTTGTCCGTGAGCTTCCCCGCCAGCCGTTTCCATGCCTCGGCGGAGGAGGCCCATCGCCAGGACTTGTGCCCCCAGCGCTCGGCATCGGCCACGATGGGCATTCCAGGCTCGCGGCTCTTGGAGGCACAGAGCTGCTCCACCTGCTCCGGGTCCGCTCCGAGCTTTCGGAGCACTTCTCGGTCATCCTCGTTCGACGGCACCCATGCACCTACGAGGAGCATGGCGAGCTCGGGGCCTTCGTTCTCCCGGTCCGCACGGGATTGCGCTCGATGGCCGGCCAGGGTCTGGTAGGCGGACACCCTGCCTCCCGCCTCCCGGGCCAGCCGCTCGGCGTCTGACGCTCGAACCCCCGCGTGGACGAGCGCCTCGGCGAAGGACTTGAAGGGGATGGGCTCGAGCAGGACGTTGGGGGGTCCGCTTTCCGAGGCGTCCTCCGGCACCACGACGAACGCGTTGCTCGTGACCGCCTCGCCGGGGTCGAAATCCTCGAAGCCAGGAAGAAGGATGAGGGGCTGGGCCTGATGCGCGCGCACGGCCCACCGCCACGCCTCCCGGCTCTCCACGACGAGGGCCCGTGCCAGCCACTGCTCCCGCTCGGCTCGCGGTGCCGTGGCCAGTGCCGCAGCCGTGAAGACCAGGGCCTCGTCCCGTGTTTCGCCTCGCACGTGGAGCGGTTGGGGACGGGGTCCCGCGACCCAGGCCCGTACGAGTTCCGCTGACTTCTGGCGCTCCCGTCCGGCCACGGCCAGCTCGGAGGGCAGGGGCCGCAGCTTGCCGCGATTGCTCCAGCGGCGGAGGAAGGCTTCCACGTCCGTGAGGTCCTCCGCGGGTTGCTCCAGGACGGAAGTGGCGAACCAGCACGCCACGGCAGGAGCCATCGCCAACCAGGCCGCGAGGTCATCCGCGTCGTAGACACGCACGTCGGCCCAGGTGCCCAGACGTCGCTTCTCGGCGACCCACTCCGCCTTCTCCGTCTGTCCGAAACGTCGCGCGGTGACCGCGACGTAGGTCGTCCGAGACGCGTCAATGGAGGAGGGCGCCTGCGCGGTGCGCTTGTCGAAGTCCTTGTCCAGCTTTGTCCGGACCCGCTTGTCGACCGAGAGCTCCCAGACCGAAGGACCTGCCGGCCAGAACGGGCCCGCCTTGGCCGCGTTCACGACACCATCCCAGCCCTCCAGCCGCACGCCGCTGTCGGCGGGCATGCTGATGGACTGGAGGGGCGCACTCGCCAGCAGCAGTCTCCGAACCAACTCGGGCAGCGTGGACGACGCGTCAATGCGCTCGGCCCACTGGACGAGCGCCTCTCCCTTGATGTCCCTCAGTGCAACCATGGCGCTTGCCTACCATGGCGTTCCTGTCCCGGGCAGTTCATGTTCCCGGGCGCCCATGGTCCTCGATCTCGCGTTCCAGCTACCCCGACAGGCAGGCATGCGAGGGCGCGGGGCCACTCCCTGCTCGGAGTTGGATTGAGCCCCAGGCTTACTGTAAAAGTCGGGTCGGTGGAAGGAAGTTGACGGGTAGGTATCGACATGGGAGCACCGTCCGCACGGTGGTCCGTCGGAGCGGAACGCCATGACCAGGACGCTGACCGTCATCGGGGACAGCCTGGGACTCATCCTCGACAAACCCCTCCTCGAGAAGTTGCGCATCGACAGTGACACGCCGCTGGAGGTGGAGACGGATGGCGAGTCGCTCATCATCCGTCCCGTGCGTGGGGAGGACCGGCGTTCGCGTGTCCGCGAGGCCACCGACAAGATGATGGATGCGCATGACGAGACCCTGCGGCACATCGCGGGCGTGGACGCGCCGAGCGGGTGAGCCCCGGCTCACGAGAGCCGCGAGCGCAGGGTCGCCAGGTCCTGCCGGACCTGCTGAATGGGGGCGGCGAACGGGTGGCGGGGAATGGCTCGCAGGCCGGCGAACGCCAGCGCGGCGGCTCCTCCCGAGAGCGCCACCCCCGTGAGGAGGGCCCCACCCGGAGGGCGACCCTGGAGCCGGCGCACGAAGGTGACCGAGAAGGCGGCCAGGGCACCCAGCCCCACCCAGGCGCCCGAGACCAGGAGCACGCCGCCGGTGAGGACATGCTTCAGCTCGCGGCGCAGCTCGTAGGTGGTATTCCGGAGCTCGGTGCGCACGAGCCTCCGGGCCTGGTCGAGCACCTGGGCGGCGAGCTCCAGGGTGGACTCATCACGGTAGGGGGGCTGAATCCGGTCATCCATGTGCCTCACCTCACGGCGCACGGGGAAGCAGGGCGTGCGCACCCACTCAAGGTGGGGCCCCGAGCCGCGCGGAGGGACGAGCGAGTCCAGCGGCGGGAACACCTTTCCCTCTCTCTCCGGGGAGGAAGGCTTCCTCCATCGCTCCACGCGCGGGTGGGCGCGGAAAAAGGCCCATCATTTCAAGCACTTGGCGCGCTGTGAAAAAAACGTATCCGGCGTGTCGATCTCGCGGGTGCTCATTCGACGTGTCATAGAGCCCGGGCTCCAACCCGGAGAAGGAGACACGACGATGCGATTCATGATCATCCGCAAGGCAGACAAGAACACCGAGGCGAGCGTCCTCCCGAGCAAGGAACTCCTCGAGGCGATGGGGCAGTACAACGAGGAGCTGGTGAAGGCCGGCGTGATGCTCGCGGGCGAGGGGCTTCAACCGAGCGCGAAGGGCGCGCGCGTGAAGTTCTCGGGAGGGAAGCCGACGGTGATCGACGGGCCCTTCGCCGAGACGAAGGAGCTGATCGCCGGCTTCACGATGATCCAGGTGAAGTCGAGGGAAGAGGCGCTCGAATGGCTCAAGCGCTGGCCCGCTCTCGACGGTGACGGGGAGGTCGAGCTCGAGCTTCGCCAGGTCTTCGAGGCGTCGGACTTCGGTTCCGAGTTCACGCCCGAGCTCCAGGAGCAGGAGGCGCGGCTTCGCGAGGTCCTCGAGTCGCGACGCCAGTAATCCCAGCGTACAACTGTCTCAGGTTCTTCAACCCAAAGAGGAGTTGTTTTCGTGGCAAAAATGATTGGAATCGTCGTCCTCGTCCTCATCGTCGGGGCGATCGCCTTCATCAGCACGCGTCCGGAGAGCTTCCGCGTCGAGCGGAGCGCCCAGATTGGCGCGCCCGCTGAGGTCGTCTTCGCGATGATCAACGACTTCCACCAGTGGGGTCAGTGGTCACCGTACGAGAAGATCGACCCGAGCATGACGAAGAGCTTCGAAGGACCGTCCGCGGGCCCGGGTGCCAGCTATTCCTGGAGCGGAACCGGCAAGGCCGGAGCGGGTCGCATGACGATTCTGGAGAGCAGGCCCGGCGAGCTCATCACCCTCAAGCTCGAGTTCACCAAGCCCTTTGAAGCCACGAACCTGACGACCTTCACGTTCGCGGCGTCCGAGACGGGGACCCGGGTGAGCTGGATCATGGAAGGGAAGAACAGCTTGATGGGCAAGGCGATCTCGGCCTTCATGGACATGGACGCGATGGTGGGCAAGGACTTCGAGCAGGGCCTCGCCAACCTCGACACCGTCGCTCGAGCCGAGACGCGGAAGCTCGGGCAGGCCGCACAGGCCCAGGAGGGTGAGGCCGCGCACGGTCAGTAGGAGTTCCTGACGGGGGCCTCACCCTCGCGGGTGTCGCCCTGCTGGCCGGAGAGCGGAGCCCGGGTGGACCCGCTCCCTGGCCGGTGCCGCGCTTCAGCGCGACTCAGTCGGTGTAGCCGAGGGTCTCGGTGCGGTCGACGTACTCACCGCTGGTGGTGTAGCCCGAGTACCAGGACGTGTCGTTGGTGCCGTTCAGGTCGTACTGGATGTGGGTGTGGGGACCGGTGGCGTTGCCCGTGCCGCCCTCGTCGCCGACCTGGCAGCGGTCGCACGTGCGGTCGTACGAGTTGGCGGTCTTGATGAAGTGCCACTGGCGGATGCTGTAGCCGTTCGTCCAAGACGTGCTTCGCCTCGTTCTGGTTGCCGCTGCCGTTGCCGTAGCAGACGCTGCCGGTGGTCCGGATGGTCACGTTCCAGGAGACCGAGCCCACCACGCCCGTCTCCACGCCCCAGTAGTTGCAGCCGGAGCCGCTGGCGATGTCGATCGCGCCGTGGAACGTGCCGCTCGAGTAGTACGTGAGGGCCGTCACCGTGCCGGGGTGCGGGGAGCCGGCACTTCGTGCGCGGCCACGGCCGCGGGGATGAGCGCCAGTGCCGCCAGGGTCATCTTCAGGGTGTTACGCATCGTTGTGTTCCTTTCGAGCCGGTTCCTCGGCTCGTGCTCGGGGGGGACTTCACGGAACCTGTTGCAGCCGCTGCTTCTCCCTCAGGATCAGGTTCCACTCCTGAAGGTCCATGCTGAGGACTCGAATCCACGTGTCGATCTCGGGCGCCAGGCTGGGGTCGACGCTCCGGAGCCGCTGGCAGGTCGGGCACCGCGCCGGAGAAGCCCAGCTGGGCGATGCTCTGGAGGAGGGCCTTGCGCACCCCGGAATCCCTCTCGTCGCGGTACATGGAGAGCAGGGACTGCGCGGGCGCTGGCCATCTCCGCCGCGGGCACTCCGCCGAGCGCGGTGGCCGCCGCCTGGCGCACCCCGGCATCCTCGCTGCGCAGCAGCGACTGGAGCTTGCTGCGCCGACTCGGCGCCGATCTTCTCGGTGTCGAGGTTGCCGAGAATCTTCGCGGTCACCTTCGGGTCCGAGGAGGCGACCGCGGCCGACACCGCGGAGTCGGAGGCCGGGCCGTGGAAGCCCGAGTAGACGTTCTGGATGTCCTCGACGATGTTCGTCGCGGCCTCCTGGCGCACCTCGGGCGAGGGGTCCCTCACCAGGCGCTCGTACATGTCGCCCGTGTTCTCCAGGGCGCTGGTGCGGCGCAGCGCGCGCAAGGTGGCGGCGCGGACGGCCGGGTCGCGCTCCTCCAGGGCCCGCTTGGCGACGGCCTTCATCGCCTCGGGGTCCGCGCCGCGCTCGGTGCGCGCGACCATGGCGGCCGCCAGGTGCTCGAGCATGACGGGGTCCGTCTCCCGCTCGAAGGCCGCGCGGAGCTCGCTGTCGGGCAGGGTGACGGCGGACTCGCGCAGCAGCGTGCGCAGGTACTTCTTGTAGGCCTCGGACTTCGAGCCGAGCCCGCGGCGGATGGAGTCCATCAGGCCCTCGACGGAGCAGCTCTCGCGCCTGGAGCGCGGGGCCAGGGGTGGCTCGGCTGCGCGGCGGCCGGAGTGGAGCAGCAGGGGGCAGAGCGTGAGCGCGAGCAGGAGGGGGCGTGCGGAAGGGAGCGGTGCGTGTCATGGGGGGCTTCCGGGCTCACTCGTGGCGGTCGAGGCAGTTGAAGGGGTCCTGGTTGGGCAGGCTGTTCCACACCCGCACGAAGTCGAGCGTGCCGCTCGCGTAGAGTCGCTCGAAGTCCCGGTAGAGCGGCTGGAAGCGCGGGTCGACCACGGCCATGTTCGCCATGACGGGCAGGGCGTCCTTGCCGGCCACGCGGGCGGAGAAGCGGAAGAGGGCCCACCGCACGCACTCGGACTGCTCGGTCACGAAGCTCTGGGAGAACAGCTCCAGCACCTTCTCCTTGTCCTGGGAGAGGGAGAGGTTGTGCGCCGCCGCACCCCGGCCGTCCTCGTTGCCCTCGGTGGTGAGGAGCTTCGCGTACCGCTCGGTGGCGTCCGCGTCGAGCAGGGGCGCGGCGTGCATGGGCATCATCTGCCCCAGGTAGCGGATCTGCTCGTCGGGGGACTCGGCGCCGATGGTGAGCAGCTTGTCCATGTAGGGCGCGATGTCGCCGCCCTGCTTGAAGTCGCGCTTCATGACCCGGGCGATGGTGCGCGTGGCGGCCCAGCCCGCCTCGACCGGAGGTCGGCGTCCTTGGCGAAGGTGGTGAGCCGGTCGAGTGCCGCCGGCTCGAAGCGCTTCTGCGTGTCCAGGGCCGAGAGGATGCTGGCGCGCCGCTCGGACGGGATGCTGTCGTCCAGGCCCATCTCCGTGAGCTTCGCGGCGACCTGGGGCTGGTGGACGGCCTCGGAGTCCCTCACGGCCATCGAGGAACATCCCGAACGACTTGCCCTGGGTGTCGCGGGTCCACTCCGAACACCTCGAGCGCGTGGGCCGGGTCCTTCCCGATGAGCTCCGTGAGGCGATCCTTGAGATAGCTCCGCACGAGCGCATCCTTCGAGGCGAGCAGGGGCTCGGCCCACTGGCGGAAGTTCTCGATCGTCACCGCCTCGTTGAAGCGCTCCAGCTCCTGCCAGCAGAGGGTGGTGTCGAATCTCGGGGCCTTGGCCTCCCCGCCCGCGGCCTGAGACCCGGCCTGGCCGGGGGTGCCTCCCTGCGCGAGGGGCCCTGCTTGGAGCCCTTGGACGCGGCGGCCTGGGCCCCCTCGCTCGAGGACTCCTCGGCACCGCCGCGGGAGAGCAGCCCCACTCCGGCGAGCAGGGCGGCGAGGCCAACCCCGGCCACGAGCAGCGTCTTGCGCTGATTCGAGGAGCCTGCCGGGGGAGAAGAGGGGCGAGGAGGGTCGTCTGGGGGCATGGGGGGTCGGGCTTGGGGTGCGGAGGGGGGCCTCGGGCGGGGTCTCGGAGCTGGCGCGGGCGCATGGCCCGGGGGCGCTCAGTCGAGGTAGCCGAGGGTCTCGCTGCGGTCCACGTACTCACCCTGGACGGTGTAGCCCGAGTACCAGGAGGTATCCTTGGTGCCGGCCTTCTCCTGCATGAGGTGGGCGTGAGGGCCGGTGGCCTGGCCGGTGCCGCCCTCGTTGCCGACCTGGCAGCGGTCGCAGGTGCGGTCATACGAGTCGCTGGTCTTGATGAAGTGCTTCTGGTGGAACTTCCAGCCGTCCAACCAGGTGTGCACCGCGGTGTTCGCGTTCTCGTAGCCGTTGCCGTTGCAGACGATGCCAGTGGTGTTGATGGTCACGTCCCAGAAGACGGAGCCCACCACGGCCGTCTCGGCGCCCCAGTAGTTGCAGCGACCGGAGGAGACGTCGATCGCGCCATGGTACCCACCGCTCGGGTAGTAGGTGGTGGCGGTGATGTTTCCGGGGAAGGGCGACCGGACCTCGTGCGCGGTCGAGGCCATCGGGAGGAGCGTCAGCGATGCCAGCGCCGCCAGGGTCATCTTCAGGGTGTCACGCATTGTCGGTCCTCTCGGGTCGGCTCCAGAAACCATTCCGGAAGGAATGGATTCTGGGTTGATACGCCATTTTGTGAGAAAATGGAAGTAGCTGATAAACCCGAGAAACCCGAGAGTGCCCCACCCCTTTCCAGGGCAGGGGCACCCGGCGACGTCGGACTTCAGGAACGCGCGCGTCCTGCGCAACCTCCGAGGTGCGTCACTCCGCCCAGGTGAGCACTTCCACCCTGCGCACGAAGAGCCGGTCGTTGCTGACGGCGCGAGGAGGGCGTCCAGGTCCGCGTCGGTGGTAGGGGATTGATGAGGGGGGGCGCAGCCACACGCGCCCGCCGAGCGTGGTCTGCACCAGGTAGAAGTCCTCGCGGGTGACGAGCCGAAGAGCTTCGTGCCGAGGGTGCTCAGGCAGGCATACAGCATGAGGGCCATCATCTCCTTGGTACACTCGAGGTGGCGCAGCGCCACGTCGCTCCAGCGCCGCGTGTCCTGGCCGGTGAAGAGGGATTTCTGGTCCCCCAAGCAGGTGCGGAGGAGGCGAGAGTGGCGCTTGAGGCAGCGACCAGGAAGGAGCCGATGACGGAGAGGACGTCGGGAGTGGACTGGGCAGGCCTCGGCCTGGGCCTCGCCTTCAACCGGCCTCCCATTCTACCTGCTGGGCAGCGCGGGAACCACGTTCGCTCCGCGCGAGAACGGGGGATTCACCCGTGGCTGGACGGCCCGCCAATATGGAAAACGTCATTTCTGCGGCGGGAGCACGGAGGTCACCCGGGCGATGAAGTCCTTGTAGCCGGCCATGTAGCGGCGGAGGAAGGTCTCGGTTCTCGCGTCGTGGAGCTCGCCGTTCGCTCCGAAGACCTCGGGCTTGTACGTGATGTAGGCCTCGATCTCGTTGAAGAGCGGGGAGTTGCAGAAGGCCAGCACGGCCCGGAGGCTCTGTTGTCCCACCGCGGTGCCGATGGAGCCAGGGGACGCGCCGATGATGCCCGAGGGCTTGTGCGCGAAGGAGTTCGTTCCCCACGGTCGGCTGGCCCAGTCGATCGCGTTCTTGAGCGCGCCGGGAATCGAGCGGTTGTACTCCGGCGAGACGAAGAGGATGGCCTGCACCGCGGCGATGGCGTCCTTCAGGG
The DNA here is from genome assembly GCA_963771175.1 of uncultured delta proteobacterium. Taxonomy (GTDB): domain Bacteria; phylum Myxococcota; class Myxococcia; order Myxococcales; family Myxococcaceae; genus Archangium. The sequence goes on along the minus strand of CAVYSY010000006.1, from coordinate 162,390 downwards.
CGCGGCCCTCGGGCGGGTAATCCGCATCGTAGTCGTAGCTGTAGAGCGGGAGGTCCTTGATTGGGATTTCGGTGAACTCCAGCTCCGGAGGCGCCACGCGGATCAGCGCCTTGGAGAGCGTGCGATTGATGGAGGCCTTGGCAAGACTGCCGATGAAGTAGCCGACCTTGTAGCGCGCCATATGAGTCCCTCCGGTAAGCCCGTGTGCGGGCTCATTGGCGAACCGTGTGCACGACGTCCGGACCTGGGAAGCGGCCCGCTTGCCTGGGGGCCTCGGCGCGCGCTCCTTGCCTTCAGGCCGCCCGTGCGCACGCAAGGGGGGCGCTCGGAGGCTCGTTCCGACACCTCGTCTCCGGTGAGCCTGGCCCGTGCTGGCGGAGCGGTGCTTTTATGTCCTCGACCATGACCGGGTTCGGTTTCGGGACATCACGGGCAGATGCGCCGTCGCCTCCGCAGGTGCGGCAGTGGGCGTCGGACTCTGTGTCTTGGCGGCGCCGGAGATCGTCGTGGGAGCGGTAATCGTCGTGGGCGTGGTGGTGGCGGGATTCGCCATCAGTGCGCCGATAAGTTTCCGCCCAACCGTTATCCCGGAATGGATGTGCTCGTGGGCGGTGTGAGCTTCGATGCACTGCAAGTCGGCGTGCGTGTGCTGTGGGAAATCAAGACCCATCGATTTGACACATACCCTGATTTTATCCAAAAGCGGGAGATTGAGAAGGAACTCAAGCAATTGCGCAAGCAGCACGACGCTGCGGCGGCATGTGGATATGGCTTCGTCGTTGGGGTTAGCACCGAAGAACACAAAGAAGCGCTGGAGTTGCCAGGCGCCCGAACTCACGATCGTCGTAACGGTGCAAACGATGACTACGCGAAAGAGACTCGGCATTATCGTTTATGCGCCTGCACTGGTGGGCAACGACCGACGCACGCTCGCTATTGTCCAGGGGATGGAACGGGCGCTCCCCGGTTTGCGCATGGAGTGGGAGGTTTCCGAAGATGGGCGGCTCAACGCATTGCCGGAGCGCGATACATGGCGCGATCGAGGGGACCAGAGGACGGGGCATTCCCCCTTGTGTGCAACGGCGATGAGAGCTTCCCCGTGACGGTTTATGGGTTGCAAACATCCGCCCGCCACGCCCCGGGCGGTCAGCCGCTGCTCGATGTCCACGCAGAGCTGCCGCTGGATGCCGTTGGCCTCGCAGCGGCGGCGGATGTGCTTGAAGCCATGGCAGAGGGCGCGCGCGCGCTGTGGGGGCATGCGACACCGTTCCGCGCGGGGGTGGAGATCGCACGGCAAACAATTCGATCCGGTGCATAAGCCAGGGGTTCCTCCCCGGGGGCTGCCGCCACTCAAGCTCCCAGAGAAAATCCGCTCGCCTGAGCTTCCGGCTCGCCTCGGATGGCTGAACTACTGGTCGGCTGCCGCCGCACGGGCCATCGGCTTCCCCGACCCGGCCCGCGATGCGGAGCTGCTTTCGCGCTCACGGCGTACCGCGACGGGCGGGTGGGTTGTTACGCTCACCGATGCGCCGCTCGACCTCGACAACCCGGCTCACCTGGACGCGCTCAACGGGCCTACGAGCGCTTCCGGAGATTGGCGGGCGCGCAGCCCCTTGAGACTCGGCACGGCTCGCGCTGGCCGTGCTCAGGGCCCCGCCTGCTGGCTCTCCGGGAAGGTGACGTTCCCGAGGGTGACGGTACGGGGCCCCTGTGCTTCCCACGGTTTGAGGGTGCTGACCTGAAACTCAGTTCGCGAGGACGCGCGCTTCCAGTCCGAGACCGGCGCTCCTCAATCCAACGGGCCGTGTGCCTCCATCGGCCAGGCCCACGGGACGAGCACCAGGAGCGCGGCGAGCATCAGCACGGTGAGCGGACCTCCGAGCCGGAAGAAGTCGCTGAAGCGGTAGCGCCCGGGGCCGTACACCAGCAGGCAGCTCGGCTCGAGCGGGGTGATGAACGAGCACGAGGCGGCGAGGGCGATCCCCATGGCGAACGAGCGGGGGTTGATGCCCAGGCTCGCGGCGGCGCTCAACGCGATGGGCAACACCACGAGCGCGGCGGCCTGGTTGCTCATCGGAATGGACAGGACGACGGTCATCAGCATGAGGCAGAGCAGCACCAGGCGCGGGCCGCCCACGCCGGAGAGCCCGGTCGCGAGACCTCCGAGGAGCCGTCCTGCCCCGCTCTTCTCCATGGCGAGGCCGAGCGCCATCATCGAGCCAATCAGCAGCACCACCCGCCAGTCGATGCGGAGCGCGTGCCTCGGGTCCAGGCAGCCGGTGAGGACCATGAGGAGGACGCCCGCCACGCCCGCCACCGACAGGGGCACGAGCCCCACCGCGCCGAGCACGAGTGCGGTGACGAAGATGCCGAGGGCGAGCCACGCCTTGGTGTGACGCGCGGGCGCGAGCGGCTCGCGGGGAGGCTCCTCGCCGACGCCCCTCCGGGTGGGCAGGACCCTCGGCGCCAGCAGGAGGATGAGGGCGATGCCCAGCAGCGCCAGGGGCAGCCCCACCGGGGTGAGCTCGACGAGGCCGATGGGGCCCAACCCGAGGTCATCCAGGCTCGCGGAGACCACCAGGTTCGTCGACGTCCCATACAGGAAGCCCATTCCCCCCAGCATGGAGGCGAAGGCGAGCGGCATGAGCACCCGGCTCCTGCGCAGGCCGGAGTCCCTCGCGCCTCGGAGGGCCACCGGGAGGAAGGCCGCCGTGGTGACGGTGTTGGGGACGAAGGCCGAGAACGCCGCCACGAGCACCATCATCCCCAGGAGGAAGCCTCGGGGGCCTCGCCGGCCCAGTCGCGCCAGCCAGTTCCCGGCCCGGTGCATCACCCCGGTCGCCGACAGCCCCTCCGTCATCGCCAGGAGCGCGAAGATGAAGATGACCGTCTCGTTGGAGAACCCGGCGAACGCCTCGGCCGGCGTGAGGACTCCCGTCAGTGCCAGCAGGCAGACGACGGCGAGCGCCGTCACCTCGAGGGGAATCCTCTCGATGGAGAAGAGGACGATGGCGATGAGCACGACGGCCAGAACGAGTGCAATCCCAGTCATTTCAAGACACTCCCAGGAGGAGGCCCACCTGGCCGCGGGCCTCCTCGCCTCAGGCCGGGAGCGCGTACCGATGGGCGATGGCGCCACGGACCCGCTGGCGGCTGTCCACCGCGGGTAGCTCGTAGCGGTGCTCGATGGTGGAAACCTCGCGGGCCAGCTCGTGTCCCGGAGGACGTGCCGGATGCAACGCGAGTAGTCCCCGTGCCAGAGGTGGAAGAGCCACGTCCGCTCGTCTTCGGGCCACGCGTCACCCCTCCGTGGCGCCCGTCCAGGACGGGGCCTCACTGGCGGGGAAGGAGTCCTCCGAGGCCCGACCGACCTCATCGGGCCTCGCCAGTTCCCGGGGCGAGACCACGCCCACCGCGCGCATCTCCCCGTCGACGACGATGGCCCGCCGCGCTCCCGCGTGAACCATTCGCCGCACCAACTCCGCCACCGCCTCGCCTTCGTGGGTGAAGATGAAGTTGAGGCTCACGACGTCCCCCACTCCATGGATGGGGTAGCCCTGAGCCCACGCCTCGGCACCCAGCACCAGCTCTCGCGTCGTCACGAGGCCGTGGACGGAGTGCCCGTCCCCCACGACGAGGAGAGGGCACTGGGACTGCCTCATCCGCGCCACCGCCTCGCGGAAGCCCGTCTCTGGCCGGACCACGGCCACACCTCGCACCATCACGTCTCGCACCCGCATGACAACCTCCTTTCCACCGTTGGAATCCGGCTCGGCTCATCCGGCGGCGCCCGGGCCCCACGTCTCCCGCGTGCGCTCCGCGCGGAGACCGGCGGGACAGGCCAGAACTCCGGCCCGTGGGCGCGCGAGGGGAACATGGGGAAGAGGGGAATGCGGGTCCCGACATGGACCGGCATCGAGGGCGTGCCAGACGAGGACTCTTCGTCGCTCAACGACCGCTGATGCCTCTAGACGAGAGGCGCCGCGGTGCGGAAGAGGAGCCAGGCCGCGGCCCTGTGGCGCACGCACGAGCGCCGACGCAGCCCGGCCCGGGACGTCTCATTCCTGTCGGGGGCTGGGAGTGGCAACGTGCGCATCTCGGCGATCCTCGGTTCACGACGATGAGCGGTCCTCATCGCCATCCTCTGGGACAACGCCCGCCGCGGCGGGTTTCTTCCTCCATCACCCTCAAGTCCTCGGAATGACTTGGGGGCCAGTGGGGTCCCCCGGTCAACGCGCCTTGGGGGAGCCTCGCGCGGTGAGAAGCCGATACAGACTGAGGAACACCACGCTGCCCCCGGCGGCCAGGTAGAACCCGCGCGCCCAGGGCCCTCCACTGTCCGTCCCGCTGGAGAACCCGTGCACCAGCGCGAGCACGAACACCGCGAAGCTGGCGAAGTGGATGAGCCGCCAGGCCCGGTGGCCGATCTCCTTGCGGAGCTGGAAGCTGAACGCCACCAGCGCCAGCAGGTAGAGGCACACCTGGCCCAGGCCAACCCAGACCGGCCGGTAGTCGGAGCTGGCGAAAGGCAGCAGCAGCCGCGCCAGCGTGAGCTCCATGTACCGGTCCCCCAGCAGCACCAGCGCGTGGAAGAGCGAGAAGACGAGCCCCAGGAGGCTGGCGTACTCGTGCAGCTCGAAGGCCGCCGGACCCCCGGGCCATACGCGCGCCAGCTTGTTGGTCATCAGCAGGCCGAGCACCATCGAGAGCCACGACAGGCCCAGGGCCACGAAGGCGCTGGCTCGCGAGAGATACCAGAAGGCCCGCGGCTCCGGTCCGGCGAGCGACGCGCCGAGCCCGGGCACCCACGTGGGGAGCACCAGGAGCGCCGCGCCCGCGCCGAGGCCAATGGCGGCCAGCAGGAGCACGAGGGTGGAGAGTGGCAGAGGAGGCGGAAGCGCCTCCCCGGCGGGATTCGGGTGTCGCTGAGCGTTCATGGTTCCTCCCATAGGAAGCGTTCGAGTCCGCGGCTCCGGAGCACCGTGCCGTCGTCGAGCACCAGCAGGCCCGCCAATCCGGGCCGTGACTCCAACCAGGCCAGCCCCTCGCGAGAGCCCCGAAGCAGGGCCACCTTGGCGGCAATCTCCGCCTGGCTCGCGGAGCCCGCGATGACGGTGGCGGCGAGCACGTCCGTCCGGGCCGGCTGTCCGGTGCGTGGCTCAATGAGGTGGTGATTCCACTGCCCGCCGTGGAGCCAGCGGCGATGGTCCCTCCCCGACGTGGCCACCCCTCCCCCGTCGAGCAGCAGCAGCGCGAGCTCACGCTCCGGAGGGCGCGGGTCCGCCACTCCAATGGCCCAGGGCTGTCCATCGCCGAGAGGGCCACTCACCGCCACGTCCCCTCCCGCATCCACCAGGGCGGGACCCTCCTCGGAGAGCCACCTCGCCGCGGCATCCGCCGTTCCTCCCTTGGCCGTGCCGCCCAGGTCGAGCCGCACGCCAACGGGGAGCCGGATGGACCGCGTCGGCTCATCCCTCTCCACCCCGCGCCAGTCCCCTGCCCGCCCGTGCCGGCCAACCGCTCGAAGCTCCGGTCGTAGCCCGCGCGCTCCAGCGCGTCGAGCACGGTCGGAGTGACGAGCCCCTCGCTCCAGCGCGCCGCCTCCAGGGCCGCGCCGACCGCGTCCCACAGCACCGGGCCGGCGCGATACGGACGGCCCGCGGCGGCGTTGAGCTGGCTCAGCTCGCTGTCCGGGAGGAAGCGGCTCAACCGCAGCTCGCGCTCGCGGAACCACTCTGGCAACAGCTCCAGCCGCCGGGCCGCGGCCACCGAGTCCGAGTCGATGGCCCCCATCACCTCGCTGCCCATCGCGCGAAAGTGGATCCGCTTCATGGCCCGCACCTCAGCGCGACGAGCGAGTGAACGTCACCGGGCGAGGGCGCCGCACGGCACGGACGGCGCGCACGCTGGGAGGAGGCGGGGACGCACCGGTGACGGCAACCGGAATGGGCTCGGACGGGGTGCTCACCGGACGCACCTCGGCCGCGGGCAGTCCGCGCTCCTCACCGAGCGTCAGCCAGGCCCAGCCGCCCACCATCGCCGCCACGGATGCGACGGTGAGCAGCACCTTCACCTCGAGAAGCGAGCGGTCCGGCGCTCGCGATGGGGTGGACGGTTTCATGGGGATTCCTCCCGCCGCTCAGACATCCTCGTGTTCACGACGCTCGGAGGCATGCTCCCGGTGCTCCCGGTGCCGGGAATGCTCCGGGTGCTCGTGCTCCTCCTCGTCGTCATCGTCGTCCTCCCAGCGCTTCCCGGGTGACGCGGTCCGGCGCGTGCCGTCCTGGAGCAGCCGGCCATTGCTCGCGTCGAGGTACACGGGGCCACGGTCCAGCCGGACCTCGTAGGCGAGCGTCCCCTTGAGGGAGACCAGCTCCGGAGTGCCAGCCGCGGTGGCTCCCGGGAGGAAGCTCGAGGCGATGGCCAGGGCCTGCTCCGGCGTCAGGGCCGCACCGGGCGAAGGGGCGGGCCGCACTGGCTCCCGCTCGCTCGCGGAGGAAGGCCGGGCCTCCTGGGTGGGGAGAGGAGGAGGCGTGGGCTCGGCCGGGGGGGCGCTGGCGGAAACGACTCGCGTCATCACGCCTCCGGCGAGCACCAGGATGAAGGCCGTGAGGAGGGCGGACAGGATGAGTGCACCACGCTTCGACATAGCGGTCTCCTTCGGATGAATGCGGGGTTGTGGGGGTCAGTCGTCGTCGACGCTTCCAGCGGGGGCGCCAGCGGAAGGGCCCGCGCCGGGCTGCGCGGAGACGTAGGCCGAGGCGGCACCGTGCCTGTACACCAGCTCACCCCCCGCCTCGCCGGTCAGCACCGCCAGGACCACCATGGCCAGCGAGCCGGCCGTCACGCCCACGGCGAGCCCCCGGCGAATGCCCTCCTTCTTCAAGACGAGCGCCCCGAGCGCGAGCGCCAGCACGGCACCCGAGGTCCAGACGAAGGCCTCCGCGAGCTCCTCGTGCCGCTCGATGGCGGACTCGGGGACGATGCGCTCCACGCGCTCCTCCTCCCGCTCGCCCGTCTGGATGGAGGCCAGTCCGCCGCCCACGACCGAGAGCAACAAGGCCACCACCACGGCCCAGCCACCGGGGGACCACTTGCCGCGCAGCGCGGCGATGGTGAGCCCCAGCGCCAGCAGGGGGAGGATGAAAGCGAGCCCCAGCGGCAGATGGACCAGGGCGGGATGTAGGGGGAGGTTCGACATGGCGGGTCTCCTTTTCCTTTTTCTTTTCACTTCGCCATCTGGAGTAGCCGCGGGCGCCACGTCCCTCCATCCAGCAAAAGACGCAGCACCGGGAAAACCCAGGGATTCCGAGGCCTTGGAGCCATCATTTGTGACGGACGACGCAGAGGTTCCCTCCCGGTGGGAACGTGCGGTCCCCGGGGTGCTCTTCGCCGCCTGGGAAGGTGTCAAAGGACTCGTTCTCCGGGAAGGTGTCCTCCGGGAAGGTGTCAAAGGACTCGTTCCGACACCTCGCCCCCTACGAGTCGTCTGACACCCTGCCCGGACACCTCGCCCCCTACGAGTCGTCTGACACCCTGCCCGGACACCCTGCCCGACACCCTGCCCGGACACCTCGCCCCCTACGAGTCGTCTGACACCCTGATCGGAGCCCGGACATCCTGCCCGGGGGCGGCGCGCCCTCCGAGGGCACCCGTGCGAGGCACTCGTCCTTCCTATTTCTCCCCGCGCCAGTAGAATCCCACGCCACCGGGAAGGCGGAGCTGCTCCGGGACTCTTCATCCATGAAGCGACAACTCCCATGCCGGCTCCTTCCGCTCGGGGCGGTCTATCTCCTCCTCCTTGCCCAGCCAGCAGGGGCGGAGGAGCCACCGCCGGGGAGCCAGGAGGCCCGCACCGCGCCCGCGGCAGCCAATCTGGAGGAGGATCTCCCGGGTGAGCCGGAGGGCGGAGCGAACGAGTCTGAGGCCGAGCCCCCCGCGCCCGAGGGGAAGAATCTGCTCGAGCAGCCGGACAGCTTCGGCGAGGCGCTCTCGGCCCTGGGCCTGGAGACCCTCTGGTCCGGTTATGGCGACATCCTGTTCCACGTCGAAGGCGGAAGGTCGGCGACCTTCAGTGCCTCGCACTTCAATCCCATCCTGCTGGCGCGCTTCGGCGAGCACCTCTCCGCGGAGCTGGAGCTGGAGTTCGAGCCGGGGTCCTTCCTGGCCGAGTACCTGATCGTCGACTTCGAGCTCAGCCGCGCGCTGACGCTCCGCGTGGGCCGGTTCCTGATGCCCATCGGCCAGTTCAACGAGGTACTGCACCCCTCCTTCCGCTGGAACATGGCCACCCGGCCGTTGATGTTCCGCGAGGTCATCCCTTCCGTTTGGAGCGACACCGGCCTCCAGCTCCGAGGCAGCATGTTCCCCCGCCCGGGGATGACGCTCGAGTACGCCGTCTATGTGGTCAATGGCCTGGCCGGCGGGCCGGACTTTGGGTCCGAGCCCGAGGTCGTCCGCGGCATGCGCACCCAGTTGAATGACAACAACCTGGACAAGGCCTTCGGCGGGCGCGTCGGGCTCGGGCTCCTGCGCGACCGGGAGTATGGCGCCGCCAGCTTCGGGCTGTCTGGCTATACAGGCGCGGTGGACGCGGCGGGGCGTGAGCGGCTCTCGATGGTGGTGGTGGACGCCTCCCTGAAGCTGGGGGCCCTGCTGCTGCGCGGCGAGGCGGGCCAGTCCTTTTTCGGCCCGGACGAGGCGCCCTTCGAGTCCCTCTTCGAGCGGGGCCTCTACGCGCAGGCGACGTATCGGTTCGGGCGCTTCAACGTCGCGGCCCGCTGGGACTGGGCACAGACCCGTCCCGCCAGCGGCGCCCCGTCCACCCGGCGGCAGCTCGTCGGCTCGGTCGGCTACGCGCCCTCCAGCCTGTGGAACCTCCGCGCCGAGGTGGCCCAGCCGCTCAACCCGGCCGAAGAGAGCGCCCCCCCCGCCTTCGAGGTCATGGTGGCCGTCTCCTTCTGACGCGCACCGACCGATGGGAAACCGACTTTGAGCACCGCCGCCAGAATAGGGAAATACACCGTGCTGCAGCGCGTGGGCGCGGGCGGCATGGCGGAGGTCTTCAAGTGCCGCCTCTCGGGCATCGGCGGGTTCGACAAGGTGGTCGTCGTCAAACGGATCCTCCCTCACCTGGCGGGCGATCCGAGCTTCGTGAAGATGTTCCTGGACGAGGCGCGCATCGCCGCCAATCTCAACCACCCGAACATCGTCCAGATCTACGAGATTGACCAAGCAGACGGCGTGCCCTTCATCGCGATGGAGTATGTGCGCGGCCCCCCGGTCTCGCTGTTGATGGACAGGGTGCAAGGACGCGAGCGGCTCGCGCCCGCGTGGGGGCACTTCGCGAAGGCATACGCGGGCGTGTGCGCGGGGCTCGCCTACGCGCACGACGCGGTCGACGCCCAGGGTCAGCCGCTGGGCATCGTGCACCGGGACGTCAGCCCGCAGAACGTGGTGGTCACGCTCGACGGCATGCCCAAGCTGCTCGACTTCGGCGTGGCCAAGGCCCGAGGGCGGCTGAGCACCACGGCCACGGGGACCCTCAAGGGCAAGTTGCGGTACATGGCGCCGGAGCAGATACGGGCCCAGGACGGCACCCTCGACCGCCGGGCGGATGTCTACGCGGTGGGTGTCTGTCTCTATGCCGCCACCACCGGCGTCCTCCCTTTCGATGGCGAGTCCGAGGTCCAGGTCCTCGCCGCGGTCCTGGAAGGCCGGTTCCCCAGGCCGAGCGAGCTGCTCCCCGGCTACCCGCCCGAGCTCGAGCGCATCGTCCTGTGGGCGATGGAGCAGGACCTCGAGAAGCGCTGCCCGGACTGCCAGGCGCTCCAGGAGGCGCTCGAGGCCTTCGCCGCGCAGGGGCCGTACGCCTCGAGCACCAAGGCCCTGGCCGCGTGGATCCGCGAGCTGCTGCCCGACTTCGAGGCTGACTCCGCGGTCCCTCGGGCCCATGAGGCCTCCGGCCTCTCGGCCACGCTCCAGCGGCCGCCGGCCTCGCCGGCCTCTCCCTTGGACGGGCCCGCGAGGGAAACGGCCCTCCTGAGCCCCGGGCTCAAGGTGGCGCTGGGCGCAATGGCGGTACTCCTCCTGCTGGCCCTCGCCGCCGTGGCCTACCTCCTGTCCGGACACACCGAGCAGCCCCTTCCCCTGCGGCCGACTCCGCCCACGCTCACCCTGCCGGTGCGCCCGCCGCGGGAAGAGTCCGCCCAGGCGGCCGACGCGGCCCGAACCTACCTCGCCGAGGCTGAGCGCATGGCAGGTGAGAACCGCTTCAAGCACGCGCTCGAGCTGGTGGCCAAGGCGAAGAGCGCAGGTGTCAGGGATGCCAACCTGGACATCCTCATCACGAGGCTGGAGGACCGCCTCACCCGCGACCTCGCGCTCCAGCGGGCGCAGGCGCTGCTCAAGGCCGGGGACACCCGCGGCGCCATCCAGGCCGCGAAGGAAGCGCTGGACGTCAACCCGGACGACGCCGAGGCACAGGCGCTCATCACCCGGGCGCGCGAAGCCAGCCTTCGCGAGCGGAAGTCAGCGGAGCCGCCCAGGCACGGCTCGCGGACGAGCCCCCCCGCGGCCACACCCGCCGAGGCGGAGAAGCCACCGGAGAAGCCCGCCGAGCAGGCGCGTGAGGGAAGCCTCACCCTCACCTCGCTGCCCGAGGGCGAAGCCTTCGTCGACGAGCGGAGCGTGGGACGGACGCCGGTGCAGCTCCGCTCGCTCGCGGAGGGCAGGCACGAGGTACGCGTCAGCGCGGAGGGGTACGTCCCTCAGACGCGCGACGTGCAGGTGACGGGTGGCAAGGAGACGCAGGTCGCGTTCGAGCTGGTGGCGGCCGAGCGCCCGAAGGCCGAGGTGGCGGCCCTTGTCCCAAAGGAGCCGCGGCTGCCTCCCTCCTTCACGGCCCGCAACATCAAGGACCTGACGCGTGTGCTGCTGGCCGTGGAGGGCGAAGCGGTGACCCTCGGTGGAGTCGCTCCAGAGAAGGCGAAGGGCTCCACCGCCTCCCTGATGCAGGAGCTCTCCGGCAGCCTCGCCCCGGGGCAGGCCCTCGAGCTGTACCCGCACGGCATGTACTGGCTCATCGTGAAGGAGGCCAGCAAGGGCACCTCCTCGGCGGGCATCCGCGAGCGCCTCAAGTCAGCGCACCTCCGGGGAGACCTCATCACCTACGGACCGTGACCCACCCACGCATCGAGCTCCCCTATGCTCGTCAGCTCGAGCTTCTTTATCCATCAGGGCATCCGCGCGAGCCGCATCCATTCCCTCGAGTCCCACGTGGCGATGACGAGGACCGAGGGATTTCCTGACAGGACTCAGCCCTTGCGCCACACCTCGCTGGCGAGCAGGGCCCGCGCGGCGAGGAAGCCACACAGCCCATGCACCCCGGGCATGGGCGGGGTGGAGGAGGAGCAGAGGTAGAGGCGTGGGTCCGGCGTGGCGTATGGGACAAGGCGCGCCACGGGGCGTGCCAGCAATTGCAGCCCTTCCATCGAGCCGCCGGAGATGTCCCCGCCGATGCAGTTGGCGTTGTAGGCCTCGTACTGCTCGGGCGAGCGCGTGTGCCGGGCGAGGATGCGCTCGCGGAAGCCGGGGGCGTAGCGCTCGACCTGGGCTTCAATCCGCTCCGTCATGTCCACGGTGGAGCCATTGGGCACATGGCAGTAGGCCCACCCGGTGTGCTGGCCCGAGGGGGCGCGGCTGTCATCGAACAGCGTGTGCTGGGCCAGGAGGACATACGGACGCTCGGGGGCCTCGCCGCGGGCAATCGCGGCCTCGCTGGCGGAAATCTCCTCCAGCGAGCCTCCGAGGTGCACGGTGCCGGCGCGGGCGCACCCGGCGGCGCGCCACGGAATGGGGCCGGAGAGGGCCCAGTCCACCTTGAAGACGCCGGGCCCGTAGCGGAAGCGCCGGAGCTTCTCCACGTAGTCCGGGGGCAGCCGGTGGCCGGCGAGCTTCACCACCTGCGCGGGCGTCACGTCGAGCAGTACGGCGCGCGAGCGTGGTAACTCGTCCACGTTGTGCACGCGGTGCCCCGTCACCACCTCGCCGCCGAGCGCGCGCAGGTAGCTGACGAGCGCATCGGTGAGCTTCTGCGTGCCCCCGCGGGGAAACGGCCAGCCCACGGCGTGGCCCGAGGCGAGCAGGAGGATGCCGGAGGCGGAGGTGAAGGGGCGCTCGAGGGCGGAGAAGGAGTGGGCGGCGCAGCCGGCGAAGAGGGCGCGTGCCAGGGGGCCGCGGAAGATACCCTCGGCGAGCGAGCGCGCGGGGCGCATCGCGCGCAGGCCGAAGCGGGCGAGTCGAATCGGGCGGTGGGGCACGTGCAGCGGGTCGCCGAGCTGCGCCATCACGTCGTCGAAGGCGCGCACCATGGGGCGCATCCACGTCACATAGCGCTCGGCGTCGGGCCCGAGTCCCTGGGCGGTGGCCTCGATGCCGCGCTCCAGGAGGGCGGCGGTGCCATTGTCCAGCGGGTGAGCGAGCGGGGCGTCCGGCTGCACCCACTCCAGCCCGTGGGCGTCGAGCGGGAGCTGCCGGAAGAAGGGGGAGGCGGCGGCGAGCGGGTGGATGGCGGAGCAGACGTCGTGGACGAAGCCGGGGAGGGTGAGCTCGGCCGAGCGCGCGCCGCCACCGGGAGTGGGGCCGGCCTCGAGCACCCGCACCGAGCGGCCCGCGCGCGCGAGGGAGATGGCGGCGGCGAGCCCATTGGGGCCCGCGCCCACCACGACCGCATCGAGCACCGAGCTCATAGGCATTGGATTTTCACCCGACCTGACGGGTCCACGAGGAAGATGCCACCGAGTGGCGTTCACCAGTGGACGTCCGGAGTCGTCCGGCGCCACGGGACCCGAGCGGGCAGGCGGGGGCTGGCCGAGGGGCGAGGTGGGCGGGGATGGCAGGCATTGCCATCCTGCGGGGCGGGCGTTCACGCGGGGGAGGGGACATGGCTCGCCAGGACCTGAAGGGGAAGGTCGCCATCGTGACGGGGGCGTCGAGCGGGGTGGGCTGGCAGACGGCGGTGAGGCTGGGGGAGGAGGGGGTGAAGCTGTGCGTCACCGCGCGGCGGGTGGAGGCGCTGGAGAAGCTGCGTCACCAGCTGGAGGAGCGGGGAGTGGAGTGCATCGCGGTGCCCGGGGACGTGACGGTGCAGGCGGACGTGGAGCAGGTGGTGCGCGAGTGCCTGGCGCACTACGGCCGGGTGGACATCTCTGGTGAACGACGCGGGAGTGCAGTCCTTTGGCCTCTTCGACGAGCTGCCGTGGGAGCACATCACGCGCATCTTCGACATCAACTGCTTTGGCTTCATGCGCTTCGCGCGGGCGGTGCTGCCGCACTTCCGGCATCAGGGCAGTGGGCACCTCCTCAACATCCAGTCGATGCTGTCGAAGGGCGCGGCGCCGCTGCTGTCTGCGTACAGCGCGAGCAAGCACGCCACGCTGGGGTGGGCGAAGAGCCTGGAGATGGAGTTGATGGGGACGGGAATCCAGGTGTCGAACATCCTGGTGCCCTCGGTATCGAGCAACATGTTCGCGCACGCGCCCACGATGTTTGGCCTGGCACCCAAGCCGGTGCCGCCCACGTACGACACGGACGCTGGTGGCGCGAGCGGCGGTGCGGTGCGCGAGGCGCCCGGGGAAGACAGTGGTGCCGGTGTTCCTCCAGGGCCGGCTGTTGCTGTGGGTGAACGAGTTCCTCCCCTGGGTGGGCAAGTTCATCATGGGCCACTGGGGAGCGCGGATGCAGATGAGGGACGAGCCCGTTGACCGGACCGAGGGCAACCTCTTCCACGCGATGTCCGAGGGAGTGGGCCCCGAGGGCCCGGTGCCCCCCACGCCGAGGTGGAAGCGCTACTCGGCGACGGCGGGCCTCGTGGCGCTCATGGGCGGACTGGTGTTCGGCGTGGCCGGACTGGCGCGAGCGGTGCGCTGAAGCGGACCAGACCCTACCTTTCCCGTCAGACCGTCCTGTAGAATGTGAGCAGTCAGGCGGGAAGGCCTGGGAGAGGAGCGGAAATGGGTCGGGGAAAGCGTCCAGCCACCTACGAGGACATCGAGGCATTACCGCCGGGGTGGGTGGGGGAGCTCATCGACGACGAGCTGTGGGCGTTCCCAGGACCGACGAGCTGGCACGCGTGGGCGGCTTCGGTGCTCACGGCGAAGCTGGGGAGAGCCTTCTGTGTCGGACATGGAGGGCAGGGCGGCTGGTGGATCGTGTTCAAGCCGGAGCTGCACTTCGGCCGGCAAGTGCTGGTGCCGGACCTCGCGGGCTGGCGCCGGGATCGGGCACCGGGGCTGCTCGAGCGGGATGAGCCTTTCTTCGACCTCGCGCCCGACTGGGTCTGCGAGGTGCTGTCGCCCTCCACTGCCACGTTGGACCGGGGGCGCAAGCTGTCCCTCTACCACCAGGAGGGCGTGAGCCACGCATGGCTGGTGGACCCGCGCGCCCACTCCCTGGAGGTCTACCGCCGAGGGGTCGCGGGGCTGGCAGCTCACCGCGCGCCACAGGGGCGAGGAAGTGGTCCGCGCCGAGCCGTTCGACGCCGAGCCGCTGGAGCTGGGGCTCCTCTGGGCTCCCGGGTCCACTCCAGCACCCGGGCCTTGAGCATTGGGGGCCGTGCCTGTTCCCTGACGAAGTGCTCCGTTCGCCGGTAGATTGAGCCTGTCGGCGCGGAGGCTTCATGGACGAGTGGAAGCTGCGGATCCTGCACATCTCCGACCTGCACGAGCGGGGACCGCGTGAGAGCGAGTCCTTCCGCAGACGGCGGGTCCTGGGGACTGCCTGGGAGCGGAACCTCGATGCGCTGATGGAGGACGGGCCCATCGACCTGGTCTGCTTCACGGGCGACGTGGCCGACTGGGGCAAGCCCGAGGAATACGGGCCTGTCACCGACTTCATCGAGGCGCTCCTGAAGCGGCTCTCCCTTCTCAGCGAGCGCCTCTTCCTCGTCCCGGGCAACCACGACATCGACCGCAAGAAGGGCGAGAGCGCCTGGGCGGAGCTGCGGGGAAGCAAGGACAAGAAGGGCAAGCTCTTCCGGGTGTCTCCGCTCGACCTGTCTCGCTGGATGGCCGGGGGCGAGCCGCCGCTCGGGTTGGAGGAGTGCCGCGGGACGAGTTGCTCTCCCGGCAGGGGGCCTATCGAGAGTGGGTGACCACGAAGTTGGGGCGGAAGGAACTCGTTCCAGCGGAGAAGGCGCCCCACCCCTTCCTGGGCTATCGCCAGACGATCCGACTCCCAGGCCAGCCGTTCGACATCCATGTCGTGGGCCTCGACTCCGCGTGGCTCGCGGGCGCTGACAGATGACAGCGGGAAGCTGCTCCTCACCACGGACCAGGTGGGGCGACTGACCACGGAGGGGGGCGAGCCCTTGTCGGGCTTCCGTCTTGCTCTCGTCCACCATCCCCTGAGCGACCTCGCCGACGGGGGCGACTGCCAGCGGATGCTCGCGGACACATGTGGACCTCCTGCTGCGCGGTCACCTGCATGAGGAGGCGGTCGAGACCTGGAATGACCCGGACCGGACCTCGCGCCAGCTCGCCGCGGGGTGTCTCTATGAGGGGCATCACGCCGACCAGTGGCCCAACGCCTGCCATGTCATCGAGGCACGGCTCGATGGGGCGGGGCACCCGGTTCGCTACGACCTACGATTCCGGGGTTGGTCCAAGCGTGGCCATTGGCACGATGACAACAGCCTCTACGCGGGCACGAAGGATGGGCGGCTCACGTGGTGGATTGGCGCTCGCCCTGTTTCACCTCCGCCCATGCCCACCGGGAGGTTCGTGGGACGCACCGAGGAACTGGATGCGTTGAGGGCGGCGCTCCTGCCCGATGCCCGGCGGCCCGTGGCGCTCTGTGCGGTGAACGGCATGCCGGGAGTGGGGAAGTCGTACCTCGCCGAGCACTTCGCGCGGCTCCACCAGGAGAGCTTCCCGGGAGGCGTTGCTCGGCTGGTGCTCAACCCCGGCGCGCTTCCCAGCACGGAGCTGCTCCTGGGTGAACTGGGCGACCAGCTCGAGCTTCCGGCGGGGGGGCGGATGGCGGAGCGGTGTCGGGAGCGACTGCTGCGCCCGCTCTCCTTGTTGCTGGTGGAGAACGTCGATTCACCCGAGGCCGCCGAGGTGGTGGGGCGGCTCGTCACCGCGCTTCCGGGATGTCCGACCCTCGTGACGGGCCGCTACCAGGGATTCTGGAACGAGGACGGGTGGACGCGAATCGAGGTGAAGACGTTCGATGAGGCGAGCGCCCTGGAGCTGCTCGCGGCGGGAGTTCCGTCCTCCGGTGGATGAGCGAGAGCGGGAGGACCACATGCGGCTGGTACGCGCGCTGGGCAGCCTGCCGCTGGCCCTCCATCTGGCGGCGGGCTACCTGAGGTCTGGGCACTCCGTGGACAGCTTCCTGGCGAAGCTGAGGGAGAGCCGTTTCGAGTTGGAGCCCGTCAGCTCCGCCGATCCACGGCTGTTCTGAAGGACGAGGCACGCGCCATCATCCGCAAGACCTTCGAGCTGTCGAGGGAGGAGCTGCGCCGCCAGCTCGGCACCGGCGCCCGCGCGGAGAAGTTGCTGTCGGGGCTGGCCGCGCTCGGGCATGCCCCGCTGTCCGGTTTTGGCCGTGGCCTCGGTGCAGCTATCGCGGGGCTTTCGGAACCGGAGTTCGGGGACCTGGCTGTCGTCCGCGACCTCGCTCTCGCTCCTGTCCCGGGTGCCCGGGACGGAGCGGACCGACGATGCCTGGCGCGTCCATCCCCTCCTGGCGGAACTGCTCCGCGAGTCCCCGGAGTCGGCGGCGGGCCTGACCCGGATGACGGAGTGGTTCGTCGAGAGATTGCCCGCGTTACCAGCGGGACAGGAGCAGGTTACAGGGCGAGCGCTGGAGGGAGACTCCACCGCGAGAGCAGCGCCGCATTGGTGGACTGGCTGCCGAGAGTCCCAGAAGAGGATCAGGTCCGAGTAGAGAGCGCCGGGTCGCGGTTTGCCATCACCAGTGGCCCGTTCCAAGTGTGGATGGGCTACTGCGAGCGGGTCCTGAGGACTCCGCTCAAGCCGGAGCAGCGTTCAAATTTTCTCTGGACGCTCGCCAATGTGGCCATGCGGTGCGGAGCACTGGACCGAGCGCTTTCCGCAGCGCGAGAAAAGAAAACATTGGACCAGAGTCGCCAGGCTGACCGCGGAGGCTGCGCTGGCGGCGGGAGTGCATGCGGACATCCTCGCAGGCGAGAGGCGAGCTGGACGAGGCGCTGAGGATTCGCAGGGAGGAGGAGTTGCCCGTCTACGAGCGGCTGGGCGACGTGCGCGTCGCGGGCGGTGACGATGGGGAAGGTGGCGGACATCCTCGCAGGCGCGAGGCGAGCTGGACGAGGCGCTGCGCATTCGCAGGGAGGAGGAGTTGCCCGTCTTCGAGCGGCTGGGCGACGTGCGGGCGCGGGCGGTGACGATGGGGAAGGTGGCGGACATCCTCCAGGCGCGAGGCGAGCTGGACGAGGCGCTGCGCATTCGCCAGGGAGGAGGAGTTGCCCGTCTACGAGCGCCTGGGCGACGTGCGCGAGCGGGCGGTGACGATGGGGAAGGTGGCCGACATCCTCCAGGCGCGAGGCGCAGCTGGACGAGGCCCTGCGCATTCGCAGGGAGGAGGAGTTGCCCGTCTACGAGCGCCTGGGCGACGTGCGCGAGCGGGCGGTGACGATGGGGAAGGTGGCCGACATCCTCCAGGCGCGAGGCGAGCTGGACGAGGCCCTGCGCATTCGCAGGGAGGAGGAGCTGCCCGTCTACGAGCGGCTGGGCGACGTGCGCGTCGCGGGCGGTGACGATGGGGAAGGTGGCGGACATCCTCCAGGCGCGAGGCGAGCTGGACGAGGCGCTGCGCATTCGCAGGGAGGAGCAGTTGCCCGTCTTCGAGCGGCTGGGCGACGTGCGGTCGCGGGCGGTGACGATGGGGAAGGTGGCCGACATCCTCCAGGCGAGAGGCGAGCTGGACGAGGCGCTGCGGATTCGCAGGGAGGAGGAGTTGCCCGTCTACGAGCGGCTGGGCGACGTGCGGTCGCGGGCGGTGACGATGGGGAAGGTGGCGGACATCCTCCAGGCGCGAGGCGAGCTGGACGAGGCGCTGAGGATTCGCAGGGAGGAGGAGTTGCCCGTCTACGAGAGGCTGGGCGACGTGCGGTCGTTGCTGGTGGGCCGCGCCCATCTGGCGCTGCTCTACTTGCAGCGCAGTCAACCTGGAGACCGCGATCTGGCCGCCAACCTGCTTCATCTGGCGCGAAGCGCGGCGGAATCCCTCCGACTCCCCGAAGCCGCGCAGATTCAGGCCATCCAACTCAAGTGGGGGCTGTAGAGGAACTCAGGAACTCTTCCAAATGCTGCCACGCACTCCGCCGCGCGGCTGGGGGCCGCGGTGAACGCGTCCCGTTCACCGGAACGAGTCCACGACGTAGACCCCCGCTCTCGAGAACTCAATGATGGCCGTTCCCGGCTTGGACTCGGGCCGCTTCCTCATCTGCCCCCCCCCGAGCCGCGCCACCGCACAGATGGGCACGATGTCCCCGCGCGGTGGCCGTGCCTCGTAGTAGCGGACGACCACCTGTGGCCCACCTGTCCATATCTGTCCGTACAGACGTGAGCCAGGGTCGAGGTTGCCCAGTGAATCTTCCAGGAAGCTCTCGACAGGCCCGTCATAGAGCGTGATGGGTCTTGCGTCGACCTGGTTCGCATCGAGCTCCACTCCCGCTGCGTCACCCACCACCATCCCCAGAAGCTTCATCGTCTTGAGTGCTTCTTCCGGGCACTTCTGCGGTCCGGGTGTGCCGTCCGCTCGCAAAGGCACGCCCCCCGGCGGGCAGCCAACGGTCGCGAGGAGCAGGGCCAGGAAGGGCAGCGGCAACGCTCTGTTCGAGGGCATGGTTGGGTGCTCCTACTTGAGCAGCAGTCGAGGATCCAGGACAACGGCGACCTGCCGGAGTCCGTCTTCCTGGCGGAAGAGCTCGAGCACGAGGGGCTCAAGGCCCTTCTTCGTCGAGGTGAAGGCGTTCTTGTCCGCGACGATGACAACGAGCCCGGAACCGCCCGGGGGGATTTCGTCCCGATTCGTGCGCAGGGCAAAGGAGCGCAACTGCCCTGTGCGCGGGTTCGACAGGCGGGCCTGCATCAAGGTCCAGTCGTACTTCGGATCCTGGTTCTTGATGTCGAAGACGACGGCCGCCTTCGTTCTTCCCGCGAAGAGGCGGACGAGCACTTCCGCATTCTCTTCCCGAACCAGTCGCCTCTGGGTCTCGACGAAGGGCGTCTGTGCCCTGGCGCCCTTCAGCAGGAGCGCGGCGAGCGCGTGGTCGACGGAGTCCTCTTTCGTGAGCCGCTCGACCTTGGCTCGCAGCTCCCGCTCCCTTCCGAGCGAGTCGTACAGGGACGCGAGCACCGCGTGCGGAGCCTCGTGGTCCCGGAACACGTTGACCTGCTGATCCCCCGTCCGGTCGACTGAGGTTCTTCTGCCGTGAGGTCACGGTGAAGGGAAGCTCCGTCCCGTCCGCGAGCGTGACCAGCAGCATGAAGCGGTCTTCGGGCCTGATGTCGCGCAGTGGCACCACGAGCACCGAGTTGCCGACACACGCCACGGGCTCGAAGCGGCCTTCCCAGTCCAACATCCTCGTGCGCGCCGCATCACAGGGCTGCTCCATGCGGAGGAGGGTTCCGATACCGCCGACGACGTACACGTCCGGCGCTTCCTGGCTCGGATGGCTCCGAGAGGTAGATGTTCCGTTCGTTGGGCTCGCGCTCGCTGGCCCCAGCCACGGATGCCACGAGGGCAAGGAGCAGGGTAGACCGGAAAAGTAAGATGTTCCGCATGGCGGGCACAACCTAACAGAACAGGTCGTGAGCGACCAGAAGCGACGCTCCTGGAGGAACGGCGGCGGTTCACAGCGAATCGAGAATACGCGCCCTGACTTCCTCCCAGGGCTCACCGGCCTCGGGGTTCTCGTCCAGCTCCGTGATCCGCTGTTCGAGCTCGGCGAGCTGTTCTTCCGGGGTCTCAGCCTGTTCGGAGTGTGCTCGGGGTCGGTCATGCGCGTCATCAACTCCAATGTAGCCCCGTGGCGTCACGC
The DNA here is from genome assembly GCA_963771175.1 of uncultured delta proteobacterium. Classification (GTDB taxonomy): domain Bacteria; phylum Myxococcota; class Myxococcia; order Myxococcales; family Myxococcaceae; genus Archangium. The sequence goes on along the minus strand of CAVYSY010000006.1, from coordinate 142,301 downwards.
CCCGCCTACTCCCGCGAGCGCTCCATCACCGGGCAGCTCGGGGAGGTGAGGTTCTGCGCGGTGTTGATGAGGGCCACGTGGCTGAAGGCCTGGGGGAAGTTGCCCAGCTGTCGGCGTGAGCGGGGGTCGTACTCCTCGGCGAGCAGGCCCACGTCGTTGCACAGCGAGCGCAGCCGCTCGAAGAGGGCCTGCGCCTCGTCCAACCGGCACAGCATCGTCAGCGCGTCCGCCAGCCAGAATGAGCACGCCAGGAACGTCCCCTCTCCCGGGGGCAGCCCGTCCTTCGTCCGCTCCGAGTCGTAGCGGTGCACGAAGCCGTCCTCGCACAGCTCGCGTTGAATCGCCTCCACCGTGCCCACCACGCGTGGGTCGCTCGGCGGGAGGAAGCCCACCTGCGGAATCAGCAGCAGCGCCGCGTCCAGCTCCCGGCTCCCATAGGCCTGCACGAAGCTGCCTCGCCCGGCGTCATAGCCCCGCTCACACACCTGGGCGTGGATGCGCGCGCGCAGCGCGTTCCAGCGCTCCAACGTTCCCTGCATCCTGACGCGCTCGCAACTGTGGATGGCCCGATCCACCGCCACCCAGGCCATCACCTTCGAGTAGGTGAAGTGCTGGGGCGCGCCGCGCACCTCCCAGATGCCCTCGTCGGGGCGCTCCCAGTTGGACTCCAGGAAGTCGAGCAGGTGGCACTGCAGGCCCCACTCCTCCTCGCGGTTGGGCACTCCGGCGCGCTGGGCCTGGTGGAAGCAGTCGAGCACCTCGCCGAACACGTCGAGCTGGAACTGGCACACGGCCGCGTTGCCCATCCGCACGGGCGAGGCTCCCTGGTAGCCGGGGAGCCAGGGCAACTCCAACTCGGTGAGGCGGCGCTCGCCGGCGACGCCATACATGATCTGCGTCTCCGCGGGCTCGCCGGCCACGGCGCGCAACAGCCAGTCGCGCCAGGCCTGGGCCTCCTCCAGGTAGCCCGCGTCGAGCAGGGCGAGCAGGGTGAAGGTGGCGTCGCGCAGCCAGCAGTAGCGGTAGTCCCAGTTGCGTACGCCGCCGAGGGCCTCGGGCAGCGAGGTGGTGGGCGCCGCGACGATGCCCCCGGTGGGCGAGTAGGTGAGGGCCTTGAGGACGATGAGCGAGCGCAGCACCTCGTCGCGCCAGGGGCCCTCGTGCGTGCAGCGCTGGGACCACTCGCGCCACCACGCCGTCGGTGTGCTCCACGGCGGTGGAGACGTCGATGGGGCGGGCGGGGGCTCGTGCGAGGGGTGCCAGGTGAGGAGGAAGCGGGCGCACTGGCCGGCGGAGAGGGTGAAGCCGGCGCGCAGCGAGGTGTCCTCCACGCGGAAGGGCACGTCGGCGCAGAGGGTGAGGGCATCGGGGCCGGCCATGGCGGTGGCGCGGCCGTTGATGCAGTGCACCCACGGAGTGCGGCTGCCGTAGCCGAAGCGGATGGCGAGCTCCAGGTGCACCGGGACGTGGCCGCTCAGGCACACCACCTCGCGGACGAGGTCCGGCTCCCGGCCGCGAGGGGGCATGCAGTCGATGAGGCGCAGGGTGCCGTCCTCCGTCTCGAAGTCCGTCTCCAGCACGAGGGTGCCGGGGCGGTAGCGGCGCTGGACGCGGCGGACGCCTCCGGCGGGGGCGAGCAGCCAGCGTCCATGCTTCTCGGAGCCGAGGAGGGCGGCGAAGCAGGAGTCCGAGTCGAAGCGCGGGAGGCAGAGCCAGTCGATGGAGCCGTCCCGGCCGACGAGGGCGGCGCTCTGGGTGTCGCCGATGAGGGCGTAGTCTTCGATGCGCAGGGGCATGCGTCTCCCGGGGGACGTCGGCACTGTCCTCCAAGGTAGGAACGCCCCCTTCCCCTCCGGGAGCGGGCAGGCCCCTGGCCCGCGGGGGAGGCGCTCGGCCCACTCCGTGGCGGGCTCACTCGAATTGCGTCACGACGATGAAGGGAGCGCTCTTGGGCAGGGTGAGGACCTGGGGCGTGGTGCCCGCCTCGGCATACATGCCACCGGGCGCCGAGGAGCCGAGCACGAGGCACACCGGATGGCTCTGCCCGTCGGGCGTGCGGGCCTGGGTGTAGTGGGCCCGCACCTTTTTTTCAGGGTCCATCCAGAGCACCCCCTCGACGAGCGTGCCCGCGGGCAGGTCGCCCAGGGCGCTCTCCAGCCGGCTCGTGATGGGGCCCGGGTGGTAGGTGCCGTAGTCATTCGCACCGCCCGGTTGCTGGGCGTCGAGGACGAGGGTGCCCTGGTGGCCCGGCTCCACGCCCAGCTTCTTCATGAGCTCCACGGTCTCCGGCGCGCACGTCATGCGGGCCCCGGCGGGCTTCTCTTTGGGATAGGTGCAGGCCGAGAGCGCGAAGGCTCCCACGGCGAGGCAGCGCTTCACGAGCGCGAGTCTGGCGAGACGGCGGGGAGCGGATGTCCGCATGAGGGGCCTCCTTCTGGGTTGGAGCCCCTTGCAGTACACCCACGCGGGTGCCGGGCGCCGATGCTCGGTGCGCGGGCGTCAGACAACGGACGATGCGCTACATCTCGGCGAGGGGCCTGCGGTGGGGCGTCCACGCGCGGTGATCCCAGACGAGCGAGAGGGCGCCGACGAGCAGGCCCACGATGATGTCGTTGCGGGTGGCGGTGCGGTAGCCGCCGTAACCCAAGACGAAGGGGGACACGATGAGCCACACCGCGAGCAGGGTATTCGCGTAGCGCAGCTTCCGGACGGCGATGGTGCCCAGCTCGAACAGGATGATGCCGAGCCCCACACACAGGTCATTCAACTGGGCCTGGTTGATGCGGTAATCGAGCACGAAGGGCGCGGACACCAACCAGAAGCCGAGGATGACGTTCAACCAGCGAGCCCACATAGGCCGCTCCTCCGGACGCTTGTTTCGTTCACGAGTTCAAGGTGGGGTGGGGGACTCGGTGGGCGCAAGCGCGGGCCCCACGCCTCCCGGCAGGCGACCCACCAGGGGACTCCCCGCCCGCCAGTGGAGGCCCTGCAGGACGAGGCGCTGCGGGAGGTGGCCGGGAGCCTGAAGGGCGCCGAGGGCACCAAGGCGGTGGACCCGGGCGAGGACCCGCCGGCCTCCCGGTCGCGCTCTTGAAAAACCTGTCCGACAGTCGGACAGGTTTCTCCGGACCGAGCCCGGAGGGTCCTCCTGTGCGCTGCGGTCCCCTGCCTCCCGGTCGCGCTCTTCACGAACGGGTCCGACCCGCGGACCCGTTGCGGGAGCGCGCGCCCGGCGGCCCCGTCCTGCACGGGCTCTCTTCGGAGGTTGAGTCCGATCATGCTCGGAGCATGGGACGGGAACGTGGTGGAGTGTTGCGCATCCGTCGTATCGCGGGAGCCCTCCCACTCGATTGCAGGGGCGGCTTCCTATTTTGAGGTTGCCGTCTGACTCCGACGTTCTGGGAAAACCCATCTCATGCCCCCATACGATTTCGACCTGTTCACCATTGGCGCGGGCTCGGGCGGTGTGGCCTCGAGCCGCCGCGCGGGCTCGTACGGCGCGCGCGTGGCCATCTGCGAGGACAACCGCATTGGTGGCACCTGCGTGCACCGGGGGTGCGTGCCCAAGAAGCTGCTCGTCTACGGCGCCCACTTCCACGCGGACTTCGAGGATGCGGCGGGCTACGGCTGGTCGGTGCCGGAGCCGACGTTCGACTGGAAGAAGCTCCAGGCGGCGAAGGACAAGGAGCTGGCGCGGCTCGATGGCGTGTACAGGCGCCTGCTGCGGGACACGGGGGTGCAGCTGATTGAAGGCCGGGGTCGCATCGTCGACGCGCACACGGTGGAGGTGGGCGGCCAGCGCTACACGACGGAGCGCATCCTGGTGGCCACGGGCTCGCGTCCGTTCTTCCCCGAGATACCGGGCATCGAGCACGCCATCTCCTCGGACGGGGCGCTCGACCTGCCGGAGCTGCCGCGCCGGGTGGCCATCGTGGGAGGGGGCTACATCGGGGTGGAGTTCGCGGGCATCTTCAACGCGTTGGGCTCGAAGGTGACGATGCTCCTCCGCGGCGACACGGTGTTGCGCGGCTTCGATGAGGACATCCGCGCGATGCTCACCCAGGAGTTGCGCAAGAAGGGCATCGACCTGCGGCCGGAGACCTTCATCCGAGACATCGAGAAGCGCCCGGACGGCACGCTGAGCCTGCTGACGCGCATGGGCGACACGCTCGAGGTGGACGTGGTGCTGTACGCCACGGGGCGGGTACCCAACACGCGGGGGCTCGGGCTGGAGGCGGTGGGCGTCCGGCTGGACGAGCGCGGCGCGGTGGAGGTGGACGAGTGGTCTCGCTCCAGCGTGGAGAGCCTCTACGCGGTGGGGGACGTGACGGACCGCATCAACCTCACGCCCGTGGCCATCGCCGAGGGGCGGGCCCTGGCGGAGACCCTCTTCCACGACAACCCCACGAAGATGGACCACACGGGGGTGGCCTCGGCGGTGTTCAGCCAGCCACCGGTGGGGACGGTGGGGTGCACCGAGTCCGAGGCGCGCGAGCGTTACGGCAACGTGGACGTATACGTGTCCAACTTCCGGCCCATGAAGCACACGCTGAGCGGGCGGGACGAGCGCACGATGATGAAGGTGATTGCGGAGCGCGAGAGCGGCCGGGTGCTGGGCTTCCACATGGTGGGGGCGGACGCGCCCGAAATCATCCAGGGCCTGTCGGTGGCGCTGAAGTGTGGCGTCACCAAGAAGCAGCTCGATTCGACGGTGGGCATCCATCCCACCGCGGCCGAGGAGTTCGTGACGATGCGCGACAAGCGCCCGGACCCCGTGGAGGACTCGGCCCGCGAGCTGGGCCACGATGCCCGGCGGCAGTGAACCCGCTCGCCCGGGAGCTACGCCCCCGTGGGGGTCCGCCGCGACACGCCCAGCCGCCCCCACCTCTCCTCGGTGCTCGCGGGTTCCCGCTGGAGCGCGGTCACCCGCTCGCGCCGGTGCGGGGGCACGAGGGACAGGCCGAGCGAGGCGATGCCCACGAGGACGTCATTGAGGACGGGGGCGAGCTCGTTCCCGTACCCGAGGGCGAAGGGCGCCACGATGAGCCAGATGGCGAGCACGATGAGATAGCGCGTCTTGCCCACGATGGCGCCGACGAGGGCGAACGTGGCCAGGAAGAGGCCCACGACGATGTCGTTGGACCGGGCCGCCGGCGCGTCATACCCGAGCACGAGGGGGGCGAAGATGAGCCAGATGCCCAGGACGATGTTCGACGCGCGAGCCCACATGGTTGCCTCCTCCGACTCCGGGACGACTTCCCTCCCGCGAAGGTGGAGCGGGGCCCGCGGCGCTCGCAAGCCAGGGGTGACGGGCGCGAGGGCGTTTCGATGGGCCCTCGGTGGGTGAGGGCCCCGGAGAAGGCTGGTCTGCTGGGACCTTCCCCGGTGCGCGCCGTGGAGGGCCTCAGCGTCGCGTGCCGCCGAAGGTGGTGCCCGCGTTGAGCTGGAGGATGCCCGGGTAGGTGAGCTGCCCGTGGTGTCCGATGATGCGCTGGTACACGGGCACGCGCAGGTGGAGCCCGAGCCGCACGGGTCCGAGCGGGTATGCCAGCCCCGTCCCCGCGAGCACGTCGGTGCGGCCGAGGTTGCCATCCTGCTGGACGAGCCCGCTCCAGCGCTCGGGCTGCTCGTTGGCGACGTCCGCGCCCACGGAGAAGCGCAGGGCGCCCACGAGGGGACCCTCGGCGGCGAGGCCCGCGGCGAAGCGGTGGCCGGCGCGATAGCCGAAGCGGTTCTCCACGAGTGAGAGCTGGGCCTGGCCCCAGGCGCGGGCGCCCCACTTCCCCCAGGTGCGCGAGGCCTCCAGCCCGAGCAGGGGTTGCACGGTGCCGGTGCCGAACTGCACGTGCTGGTGGGGGAGTCCGGCGGCGCCGAGGGCGAAGGGGTCCTCCACGGTGCTCCCGAGCGGCACGGTGAAGCCCGCCCGGGCCGCCAGCCCCACGCCACCGAGCCGCCCCGCGTAGCGCCCCAGCACCCACGGGTCTCCAAGGCCGAAGAGCGTCTCGTTCCGGTGGTGGATGTTCTCGTAGTCGAGCGCCAGGGGCGTGCCATCCAACGCGGTGAAGCGCACGGTGGTGCGCTGGCTGCGCAGGGGCAGCTGTACCTCTAGACCGAAGGTATCGGTGAGGGCGTGCTCCAGGGTGGCGCGCAGCTCGGCGATGGTGAAGCGCTGGTCATGGAGCTGCGGGGGCTCGTCGCGCACCTGGCAGATGGGGCCGATGTCCGGGCATGCGGACGGGTGCACCACGCGCACGTCGGTGACGAGGGTGGACAGGGACACGCCGGTCTCTCCGGCGCGTAGCATGGAAACGGTGTCCCTCCCGACCGGGAGGTTGGGATTGCTTCAACCCGCGCAGGCGGCGGCGCGGTTGGGAATGGCGAGCCCGAGCAGCCCCACGGCCACGGCCACCCATCTCATCGCGCGCTCCCCTCGGTGATGGCCGCATCCAGCGCGCCCAGGTCGAAGCCGTTGATGGCGCGCACGAGCTTCCCGTCCCTCCCATAGATGATGAGGTAGGGCAGGTTCTCCACCTGCCCGAGGTGGCGCCTGGCCAGCGGCGAGTCCCACGAGACGACGTTGAGCTTGCGGTAGGCGATGTCCCCGCGTGTGTTGAGCAGGCCGAACATGTGGGCATCCACCTTGCGGCAGGGCGGGCACCAGTCCGCGTAGAAGTCGAAGACGGTCACCTTGCCGGGGACGGCGTGGGGGGCGAGCTCGGGGACGTCCTCTCCTTCCTGGGAGAGCTTCTTCAAGTCCGCGTCGGGGGCGAGCGCGGGGAGCGGCTCGAAGGAGAGGTCCGGGTGGCAGGTGAAGCACTGGGACTCGGGCACGCCGTGCTCGCCGCACCAGTCCCTCGCGGCCTGGAAGCGGGGGACGAGCTCGGGGTGGCAGCGGGTGCAGTTCTCCTGGGGGACGCGGTGCTGGCAGAAGGCCGCGTCCTGGGAGGAGGCGACGCTGAGGGCGCTGAGGTTGCCGTGGGGCGAGGTGCTGGCACACCCGGCGGCGGCGAGGCCACCCAGGAGGCTCAGGGTCTTCATCAAACGCATGGTCATCCCTCCGCGAGGGCTCGCGCCCTGGCGAAAGAAAAGGGGGAGAGGGACGAACCCACTGGAAACATCCGTGGAGTTCAAAGTCCGCAAAACCAGATGAGTCGGAATCTTGAAAGTCAGCCTCGGGGAGGCTGAAATACAGCTCGCGCGTGGGGATTGGCGGGTGGAGGCAAGGGTTCCGTCCACCCGCCGCGCACGAGTCGAGGCAGGACCAGGGGGAGCGAGGGCGCTTCCACGAGCAGGGGGGACACCATGCGGCCACAGGGGCAGGTCAGGCACGAGGGAGCGCAGGAGGTGTCACCCCCATCGGGTACACCCTCCTGCGTGGTTCCGGTGTCTTCACGGCAATCCGCGCAGGCTTCCTCGCAGTCGCCCCGCGGCACGAGCGCCCCTGTCCCGCCCAGCAGCAGGACGAGGGCGAGCGCGAGCAGCATGGGCGGGGCGCGGTGCATGGGCGGGCGTCAGGGGTATCCCCATTCGGGGGCGGCGACAAGCCTCGGGAGGGGGCGGGCGCTCCGGTCAGGTTGTCTGGTCTTCAACCGTCCTTGCCGGCCCCGAGGACTCCTCGGCTCGGCCAGGACTCGCCGGGACGTGTTGGATTCTGAATAGGAAAAACCGTTCAGCGCCACTGGTCCGTATACACCGCAAGGGGGAAGGCCGATGAAGGACAGCACGAGTGGAAAAATGCAATCCTCAAGGCTTGAGGATACGGTGTTGGCCATCAACGCCGCAGCCCAGGGAGGTGTTCAGGTGGTTGAGATGACGCCGAAGAGCCCATGGGCCGAGAAGCTCCCGCCGGGAGGGCCTGGCGCGGACCTGTGGGACGACCTGGAGGACGGAATCACCTCGTCGCGCCGGGCCGTGCTGGTTCCGAGTCGGCTGCCCGCGAGCCCCCGCGGGCCTCGCCCCCCCAATCCTCCCCGGGAGGAGGAGTCCCTCCGGCCGTGCTCGCGCCTCGCGCTCTCGGCTTGAGCCTTCAAGGGGAGCAACCTCAAGTTTCTAGGTTGCGCTCCACGTTTTTCCGGTTACCCTTGCGGTCCATGGACACTCCGATTTCCGCTAGGACAGCCATCCTGATGTCGCTGATCGGGGGGAGGGGGTTCGGGCTGGAGATCATCGAGCGGGTCCGGGAGAGGACGCAGGGGAAGATTCTCCTGAACGAGGGGTCGGTGTATCCGGCGCTCAAGGCGCTGGAGCGGGACGGGTTCCTGCGCAGCTACGACGGCGAGCCCCTTCCCGAGCGAGGGGGGCGACCCAGGCGGTACTACGAGCTGACGGGGGAAGGGCGGCGTGTGGCCAGGGAACAGCGGACGGCCTTGCTCAACCTGTTGCAACCCGCGGAGGCAATCTGAATGGATGATGACCATCGCCCGAAGTTGCCCGTGTTGGATGCGTTCTCCCTGGATGGGGACTACGAGGATGGGTTGACGAGCTCGCGCCGCTCCGTGTTCACCGAGGCGCTCGTTCCCGTCCAGAAGAGCCGTCCCCCGATTCCTCCTCCCGAGCCACCCTCGGTCATCGTTCGCGCGCAGCGCACCTTCGACGTGCTCTGCACGTACGTGCCCGCGCGGATCTCCAACGAGCAGGTGGGTGACGCGCTCGAGCACATGCACAAGCTGGTCCGCGAGGGCGCGCCGAAGTGGAAGGTGCGGCTCAAGGTCGCGACGACCACCTTCTGGGTGCTCGCCCACTCGGGGCTGGAGCTCGTCCTCCGCGTCGCCGGAGCGGTGAAGAAGGCGCTGCGGCCCTAGCCCGAGGCGTGTCGGGAGAGGAAGTCGTCCACGAAGGCATTGAAGGCCTGCGGGTGGCTCATGTACGGCAGGTGGCTCGCCTCGCGGAGCACCTCCAGGCGCGCGCCCGGAATCCGCGCGGCCACGTCCCGCGCGTGCCGACAGCGGCACCAGCAGGTCCCGGGCGCCCTGGAGGATGAGCGTGGGCACGCGCAGGCTGCTCGAGGTCCTCCAGGTAGTCCGCGCGCGAGCATGTCCTCGCAGCCGCCGCAGCAGCTCCAGCGGGGAGAGCCGGCGCGCCTCGCGGACGATTTCCGCGCGGCCCTCGGGCGGCAGGTGCGCGCCCGCCCAGCACGCCGCGCCACCGTGGGGGCGAACAGGTAGGCGAGGGGCTTGGGCATGCGCACCAGCGTGGACAGGCGCCAGCGCCCAGCGCCGCACGCGGTGCACGCTGGCCACCGGTGACACCAGCACCAGCGCCTTCACCCGCTCGGGGTGCGCCAGCGCGAAGGCGAGCGACACCAGGCTGCCGAAGGAGGAGCCCACCAGCGCGAAGCGCTCGGGCAGCCGCGCCTCCGGGTGCCGCCAGCGACGGCGAGGTTCCACTGGAGCGGCGTGTGCGTCATGGGCGTGCGCAGCGGCGGCGTCCACAGGAGGAAGCGCGCATTCGGGCGCCAGCGGCGCATGGGCGCGAACGAGCGGCCCGAGGCGCCCAGTCCCGGCAGGCACAGCACGGTGCGCGCCTGCGTCCTGGCTGCCATCCGGGAAGGTGAAGAGGCGCACCGTGCGGCCCCGCGCACCAGCCGCTGCTCGCAGGGCAGCTCGTAGCCCTGCTGGATGTCCTCGGGCGCGGGGACGAGCCGGTGCCTGGCGGAAGGGGGGCGCATGGCGGGAAGGGTATCCTCAAGCATGGCAGGCTCGGTCGAGCAGGCGCCGCACGGTGTGCGGCCACGCGGTCGCGGAAGTGATGGCAGTCGGGACTCGGGGGCGTCCGCGGGGGGCGGCTGCAGTGGCTCGCCCACCGCGAAGGTGAGCTGCACCGGCAGGGGCAGCGGACCCAGGCCGATGCACCAGCGGCATCCGGTACTTCTCCCCGGGCGCGAGCGGCACGCACAGCCGCTCGTCGCCCGGGGCAGAGGAAGGTGTCGTCCACGCCGAAGCCCGCGAAGGGGACGATCGGCACGCCGGCCTGCGGCGGCGAGCCGCACGAAGCCCAGCGTCCTCTCCCAGCGCAGCGTGTAGTGGTGCTGCGGGCTTCTTGAAGGTCTCCCGCGCGCCGCCCGGGTAGCAGACGACGAGGTGTCCCTGCCTCAGCGGTGCCAACGCGTTCTCCCGCGTGCCCTCCACGCCCGCCCAGCCACGGCAGCACCGTGCGCACCAGCGGGATGCGGAAGAAGCCGCGCTCGGCGAGCCCCAGCGGGTAGCGGCCGGTGGCCCGGTGTATCAGGTGGAAGAAGGCGGGCGTCTCGTAACCCCACAGGCCGTGGTTGCCCACCAGCAGCACCGGCCCGTCGGGCGGGCAGGTGCTCGGCGCCCAGCAGCCGGGCGCGGTGGTAGCGGGCGGAGAGCGCCGCGCCCGTCTCGGCGAAGCGGAACACGGCGCGTTGCGCGAGGCTCTGGGCAGGCATCCACGGGGTCTGAAGATGGCGATGCCCCGCTCGGATGACACACCCGCGCCCGCTCGCCTGCCCGCCACCTTCTCGTCAACCGAGAGAGTTGTATGGCCTTGCCCGTTCAACGCCTGCCAGGGAGGCGGGGGAGCGCGGCGCGCTGGAGGTGGCCCCGCCTGGTGGTTGTCCGCCCCGGGTGGGGTGCCGATGGTTGAGGGGCCATGGGGCCATTCGACATCCTGTCGGGAAGCAACGGGAGCTGGAGGAGTGCTTCGAGTCGCTGGAGGCGGTGCAGGGCACGGCGCCGTTGGCGGAGCGGGTAGCGGGAGCTGCTCGAGGCGCTGCGGCTGCACGCGCGGCTGCGAGGAGCGTCACCTGCTACCCGCTGGTCGTGCGGGTGGAGGGGCGCGCGCGGGCCCTGCAGGAGGCCGAGGACCACCTCGCCATGCGCGAGCTGATGGCCGAGCTGGAGCTGCTCCCCGGCGGGAGCCTGGAGTGGCTCGCGCGGCTCATGGCGCTGGAGGACGTGGTGGTGGCGCACGTGCAGGGCGTGGAGGTGCACGTCTTCCCCCGCCTCGGCCGCCGCGCTGGATGAGCAGGAGGCCCTGGACCTCGTAGGCGCTGGCGGCGCACCCGCGAGGCTTTGTCGTTGGAAATGCGCGGGGGGCTCCGCGCGCTGAACGCCATGTCCATAGGTGGGGCCGCTCGACCAAGGCTGCGTAGTACGCATCCTTTTATTAATTTTCATCGACAAGTCGTGTATCTGTGGAGTTATGGAGGGCCTGTGCTTGTAAGCAGCCCCATCTGCCCAACCCTTCAGATGCTCCGTCCCGGAGCGGGACGGCCCCTTCGGAGCGCTGACGGCAGAGAGGATGACGAGCATGTCCGTGGACAAAGCGTTTCGTGAGATGATTCGCAACGAAATCGAGGTCGCAGCTCAAGCCGCTGCGCGACGTGGTGTCGCGCCTGGAGGCGGGCACGGCGGACCTCGACAGCCTGCGCAACGTGGCGGAGCGGCTGGCGCCGCTGGCCGATGCGTTCGGCGGGCGCCGGTCGGCGCGTGCGCGGCGGCGCGCGCCGGTCCGGCGGGGCCCGGGCCGTCCGGCCCGCGGCCGCGGCTCCGGCTCCCGCGGCGGCGGCGGGTGGCAAGCGGCGCGGCCGCAAGCCGGCGGCCGAGGGCGGGGCGCGCGAGTGCGCCATCATGGACTGCGGCAAGCCCAGCCGCACCAAGGGCTACTGCGCGGCGCACTACCAGAAGCTGCGCATGCTGGAGAAGACGGACCGCCGCCCGGCCGCGTGGAAGGACTACGCCGCAGCCCAACAGCGTGGAGGACCTGAAGCTGCCGCGCGGCCGCGCCGCCGTCCAAGGCGCTGGCCGAGGCCGGGCAGACGCAGCGCGACGCTGGGGTAGCCGCGCTCGCACCCTCCCCGGCTCGCGGTGGGAGTCCGGGCGTGCGGGCCCTCGCTCCGCCGCTGCGGACGGGACGCCGGTGTCGTGCGGCCCGGCGGTGCGTGCTCCGTGCATTCCGGTCATGATGCCGCATGAACAAGCGCGAGCTGGAACCCGGCATCCACACCGAGCTGGCCGGACGGACCACGTACGGCGACTACCTGCAGCTGGACCGGCTGCTGGCCGCGCAGGTGCCGCGCTCGCAGCCGCCGCACCACGACGAGCTGCTCTTCATCATCCAGCACCAGACGAGCGAGCTGTGGATGAAGCTGCTCATCCACGAGCTGACGCCGCCGTGCATCCGCTACATCCAGGCGGACAAGCTGGAGCCCTCGTTCAAGATTTTCGCGCGCGTGGGGCACATCCAGCGGATGCTCTTCGAGCAGTGGAGCGTGCTGGAGACGCTCACGCCCAACGAGTACCTCGAGTTCCGCGACGCGCTGGGGCCGGCCTCGGGCTTCCAGAGCTACCAGTACCGCGCGGTGGAGTTCCTGCTGGGCAACAAGGACGAGCAGGCGCTCGCGCCCTTCAAGCACATGCCCGCGCGTGCACGCGGAGCTGGAGCGGCTGCCTGGAGCTCGCCCAGCGTGTACGACGAGTTCCTGCGCTACCTGGCGCGCAAGGGCCACGCCGGTGCCCGCCGACCGCGTGGAGCGCGACTGGCGCCAGCCCTACGAGAAGAGCGCCGCAGGTGATGGAGGTGTTCCGCCGCATCTACGAGAACACCGAGCAGCACTGGGACGCCTACGAGATGGCCGAGAAGCTGGTGGACGTCGAGGAGCGCTTCCAGCTCTGGCGCTACCGCCACATGATGACGGTGCAGCGCATCATCGGCTTCAAGCAGGGCACGGGCGGCTCCTCGGGCGTGGGCTTCCTGCGCAAGGCGTTGGACCTGCGCTTCTTCCCGGAGCTGTGGGACGTGCGCACCGAGCTGGCGCCGCCCCCAGGCCGCGCAGGTCCTGGGCGCGCCGTCCCGGGCCTGCCGCGCGCCATGCTGTCGGAGTGCTCCCTAGCGTTGAGCAGGACAAGGGAGGACGCACCATGGGTGAGCACGAGCAGGCCGAAGCACGAGCCCCGGCTTCCCGACGACGAGGAGGAGCTCAAGCGCGCAGGCGGGAGAGCGGCCCCGTGCCCACGCCCGGGCACATCGGCAACCTGCCGGATGACGCCCCCGGCCCCGGCAAGCCGATCGCCTATCCCCCGCACGAGCCGCGAGACTGACTGTTCACTCCTGGCGGAGGGTGCTCGGGGCTCCCTCCTCCCCGTGCTAGAGCGGGGCCATGCTCGCGTTCACCCTCGCCGCCGTGCTCGCCGCCAATCCCGAGTCCCGTCGAGGCCTGGGCGAAGAAGGCCTGCCCTCCGCCGAAGCAGGCCGCCGATTCCAATATCGAGTGAAGTTCGTGGAGCAGCAGCGCGCCGAGTGCCTGCGCAGGTCCATGAACAAGGCGCTGGACAAGATCGCTCCTCCCCCTCAAGAAGCAGAAGCCCGTCCGTCTGCGGAGTGGATGGCCTTGCAGGCCGACTACAACCGCTGGGTGGCCGAGGCCTGCGCCGCCGTCGAGGAGGCCACTGGGTCGACCTCTCCACCGGTGAGCGCTCCATGGGCACCGGCTATGGTTTCACCGAGAGCGGCTGCCTGCAGCGGCAGTTCGCCTGGCGCGGCTTCTTCGCCGATGCCTGGGCGCGCAACGACTGGAGGGCCCTTCGACAGGCCCTCCAGGGCTTCGCCGAGCCGGCTCGCAAGGCCCGCGAGTCCCTCCAGTCCTACCGCACCCGCGCCCAGCAGGCCGCCGCCCGCGCCCCCGTCCACGTCGAGGAGTCCGACCTCCCCGTGCGCCCGCTCTCCCAGGACGACTGGAAGCCCTACAACGAGCGGCTGGAGCGCGCCGCCTCCGGCCCCGAGGCCCTCGCCCGCCGCCAGTGCGCCCTCGTCCCCAGCCCCTCCCCGGACTGCGCCCAGCGCTTCGCCGACAGCCTCTCCACCCAGCTGGATTTCTCCGACGCCCTCTCCCGCCCCGAGGGCGGGGACTAGCCTCCCCCCGGGCATGTCAGACCCCTCCGGCATGGTGGCGCCCCATGAACGCCCTGATGCTCGGAAGCCCTGTCACCGCCCACCTCGAGGCCTACCCCTCCCGCCGGCCGGGGGCCCTCCCGAGGGCCGTGCGTCCCTTCAACCCCCGGGCCGCCGCGCTCCATGCCTACGCCGCCTCCCAGCTCAGCGCCGAGCTCATCTCCACCTACGGCGCCGGCCGCGGCGTCTCCGGCTCCTGGCTCCTGCTCTCCGGGTTGGAAATCCACCTCGGCCAGAGCGTCCTCGCCCCGGACCTGATGGGCTGGCGGCGCGAGCACCTCCCCCGCATGCCCCGGGGCTCCTCCGGCATCGCGCTCGCCCCGGACTGGGTCTGCGAGGTGCTCTCCCACCCCGAGGAGCGCGCCCAGCTCCTCCCCCTCTACGCCCGCGAGGGCATCCGCCACGTGTGGCTGGTGGACCCCGAGGTCCGCACCCTGGAGGAGCTCGAGCTCGACGGCCGTCGCTACGCGCTGCGTGAGCTGCACTCGGGCTCGGAGACCGTTCGTGCCGAACCTTTCAGCGCGCTGGAGCTGCCGTTGCGCCTCCTGTGGGCCGAGTGAGGGGCTAAGCTGTGGCCTCTTATGATGTCCGCGGCTCCGCTCGTCTTCGAGAAGGCTCACGTCCTCTGTTACCGCACCTTTGACATCGCCGAGGAGCTCAACCTCGAGCAGGCCCGCCGCGTCCTCACCTCGGACACCCGCCGCCTCAAGCTCGGCCGGGAGAACAGCCAGTACCTCCAGCTCCCCAACCCGCCCCTGGCCTTCGAGCTGGGGCGGCGCCCCCTCGCCCTGCGCCACGGGCCCGTCACCGTGGACGTGACGGCGCGCCTCTTCGACCACGGCGCCGCCTCCATCATCCTCCGCGTCCCCGTCCCCTCGGGCACCTCCTTCGAGGCGCTCACCGCGCTCGCCGATGAGCTGTACGACAGCGTGGCCCTGGAGGAGCTCGCCCTGGAGCTCATCGAGTCGGTGCGGATGATGATTGCTCCCGCCGTGCAGGGGCCGCACCTGTGGGAGCAGAACGAGAGCTACACCGTCCTCTTCGTCGAGCGGATTCAGGGCAACCCCTCCGCCGAGGAGCTGATGGCCCGCGCGGACCTCGCCCGGGTGCTGCTGGGGGAGGTCGACGACAAGCCGCTCTCGGCGCGCGAGCGCGAGTCCGTCACCCAGTCCCGCTTCAGCTACACCGTGGATGACCTGGTCGTCGTGGACTGGAACAGCGCCTTCGTCTACGAGCCCTCCGGCTCCAGCGACATCCCGGACTTGTTGGAGGTGGCCAACGCCCAGCTCCTGGAGTTCCGCTACTACGACTACCTGCTGGATGCCCACATCGGCCGCACCCATGACCAGGTGCAGGCTCGACGCCATGGCTTCCGGGCCCTGTTCCGCAGCCCCTACCGCGCCCTGGCCCGCGAGACGCTCGCCACCCTGGTGGACCTCAACGAGTTCATCGAGCGCGTGGAGAACAGCCTCAAAATCATCGGCGATTTCTACCTGGCCAAGGTGTACGAGGCCGCCGTCAAGCGCATGCGCATCCCCGCCTGGCAGGCCTCGGTGACGCGCAAGCAGCAGCTCCTCGCCCAGACCTACGGGCTGCTCAAGGGCGAGGTGGACACGGATAGAAGCCACACCCTCGAGCTCACCGTCGTGCTCCTCATCGTCCTGGAGATCGTCTTCGCCCTCCTCAGTGTCGTAGAGCACTGAGCGGTGGTGGACGCCCGGACAGAACGGAGGTTTCCGTTCATCCTGTAGCGGACGCTCCGCTCGGGCGCGGGTGGGCGACGGCGGGAAATCATGGAAAACTCCTCTTCACGCCCGGTGCTGGTGTGGATCGGGCTGGGGGGTGGGGCATGCACATGCCCGGAGGCAGTCTGGTCGCGGCGGTGGAGCGCATCTCGCGCGCGCTGGAGCAGCTCGCGTCCGCTTCATCGGCGACGGCCGTGCTGGCGGAGGTGGCGCGGTGCTCCGCGGCCTCTCTCGGCCTGGAGCGCGCGGCCATCGCCTGGAGGGAGCCAGCCGGGGCGTTGTTGACCCAAGCCTCGCCCGGGCTGCCGCCCGAGGCGGTGGCCGCGTGTGCGCGGTGGCTGCTGGAGCAGGGGCGTCTGGAGTCCACCCCGTTGGAGTTCCACCTGGGCGAGTCGAGGATGGAGCACGCGTTCGCCGCCACGGTGGAGCGGCTGGGGGCCTCGTCGCTGCTGGCCCTGCCGGTGCTGGCCTCGAATGGGAGCTGCGTGGGCACGCTGCTGGGGGTGTCGCCCGTGCCGCGCGTCTTCTGCCCGGAGGAGACGCGGCGCTTCACCCTGTACGCGCAGCTCGCGGGGCTGGCCATCGAGCGCGGTCGGCTGGTGGAGTCCGGGCGCACCGCCGCGCTGCAGGCCCGTGCCGAGGCCGAGCAGGCCGAGCTGCTGCGCCTCACCAGCATCCAGGCGGTGACGGAGGCCTTCGGTCGCGCCCTCACCCGCGAGGACGTGGGGCGCGCCGTGCTGGAGCTGGGCGTGCCCGCCGTGGGCGCGGTGGGCGGCACCGTGCACCAGGCCTCGGCGGATGGGAAGTCGGTGGAGCTGATCGCCGTGGTGGGCTGCGGCGAGGAGGAGGTGGCCCCCTTCCGGAAGATGCCCCTGCGCTCGGACGTGCCCGGCTTCGACGAGGCGACGCGCGGCCTGCCGGTGTGGGTGGAGTCGCCGGAGGACGCGCGCGCGCGCTACCCCGGCTTCGCCCCGCTCATGACGCTCCTGTCCCGGCAGGCCTTCGCCTTCCTACCGTTGATGGTGGAGCACCGCTGCCTGGGCGTGCTGGCCTTCGGCTTCGCGCAGGCGCGGCGCTTCACCGAGCTGGAGCGCACCCTCATGCTGGGGCTGGCCCGCCAGTGCGCGCAGGCCCTGGAGCGGGCGCGCCTGTACGAGAACGAGCGCGAGGCGCGGCTCCAGGCCGAGGCCGCCGGGCAGCGGCTGCAACTGCTGGCGGACGCGGGCGTGCTGCTGTCCGGCTCGCTGGAGTGGGAGACGACGGTGGCCGGGGTGGCTCGGCTCGCGGTGGGGGGCTTCTCGGACTGGTGCGCGGTGGACTTCCTCGACGACCGCGGCGCCCTGCGGCGGCTCACCGTGCAGCACTCGCGGCCCGAGCGCGGGCTGCTGCATGACGAGATTGAAGGCTACTCCCCGGAGCGCGCGAGGCCCTCGGCCATCACGGACGTGGTGCGCACCGGACGCTCGCAGCTCGTCACCGGGCTGGTGCCTCCCTTCACGCGGAAGGAGGAGGACCGGTCCGGGGAGAAGCCAGCGGGGGGCTCGTTCATCATCGTGCCGCTGATGGCGCGCCAGCGCACCCTGGGGGCCATGTCCTTCGTGCGCGGGCCGGCGCGAGAGCCCTTCACCGATGCGGACCGCTCGCTGGCGGAGGACCTGGCGGCGCGCGCGGGGATGGCCATCGACAACGCGCGCCTGCTGCGCAAGGCCCGGGCCGCGGAGGCCGAGTCCCGGTGGAACGCCGCGCGCCTGCGCATCCTCGTGGAGGTGGATCGGCTGCTGGCCGAGGCGGGGTTGGACCTGCCCGCGGTGCTGGATGTGATTGCGCGCAAGGTGTCCGAGGTCATCGGCGACGGGTGCGTGTTGCAGCTCATGGCCGAGGACGGGGCCTTCCTGGAGCCCGTCACCATCCACCACCCGGACCCGGAGGCGCGCTGGTTGCTGGCCGGCACGGTGCACGCGCGCCGGCAGGGGCTGGGCGAGGGGCTCCACGGCACCGTCGTGTCCCAGGGGCGCGCGGTGCTGCTGCCGGACGTGGATATGGACGATGCGCGCTCCATGGGCTCGCTGCCGGAGTACCTGCCCTATCTGGAGCGCTACGGCCCGCAGAGCCTGCTGGTGGTGCCGCTGGCGGCCAAGGGGCGGGTGTTCGGCACCCTGGGCGTGGTGCGGGACGTGGCCGGGGGCCGCCCCTTCAACGAGGAGGACCAGATGCTCCTCCAGAGTCTGGCGGAGCGGGCGGCGCTGGCCATCGAGGACGCGCGGCTGTACGGCGCGGCCACCGAGGCGGTGCGGTTGCGCGACGACTTCCTCTCGGTGGCGGGACACGAGCTGAAGACGCCGCTGAGCGCGCTGCGGCTGCAAATCCAGATGCTGGCGCGCGTGGCGCGGGACGTGGCCACCACGCCGGGGCTGGCCCAGCGCGTGGAGAAGGCCGAGCGCACCAGCGAGCGGCTCGGCGCGCTCATCGACGAGTTGCTGGACGCGGGCCGCATCACCGCGGGGCGGATGAAGCTGGAGCGCGAGGAGGTGGACCTGGCGGCGCTCACTCGCGACGCGGTGGGGCGCATGTCCGAGGCGCTCGCCCGCGCGGGCAGCGAGGTGAAGCTGGTGGCGGACGCGCAGGTGGTGGGGCGCTGGGACCGGGTGCGGCTGGAGCAGGTGGTGGGCAACCTGCTGTCCAACGCGGCCAAGTACGGGCGCGGCCAGCCGGTGGAGGTGCGTGTGGAGTCCGCGGGCGAGGGGCTCGTCCGGCTGGTGGTGAAGGACTCCGGGATTGGCATCGCCCCCGAGGACCAGTCCCGCATCTTCGACCGCTTCGAGCGCGCGGTGACGAGCAAGGAGTTCCAGGGGCTCGGCCTGGGGCTGTGGATTTCGCGCGAAATCATCGAGTCCCACGGCGGCCACATCCTCGTGCGGAGCGCTCCGGGCGAGGGCTCCACCTTCACCGTGGAGCTGCCTCGGGGGTAGGGCACGGGGCCCTTATCCGGAGAGGGCGGGGTTCGCGAGGTTTCCGATGCTCGCCTGGAGACCGGGCGGGGGAGTGTGACTGCGGATTTCTCCACCCGGGAGGCTGGGGTACGCTGTGACCCCGGAGTCACCCTTTTCGGAAGGTGGAGAGCCCGTTGACCCGTCCTGTCCTGGAGCCCCTGGCGCCCGCTGCGCGCGCCGATGGCGGCAACCGCCCCGCGGTTCGCGCGGACAGCCCTCTCTTCGGCGAGCTCCTGCTCAAGCTCGGCATCGTCACGCCCAATCAGATTGAGGAGGCCCTCGCCCTTCAGTCCCTCAATGGCCAGCGGCTCGGCGAGGCCCTCATCTCGCTCGGCTACGTCACCCGCCAGCAGATTCAGGACGCCCTCGGCGAGGCGCTCGGCCTGCACCACGCGCCCCAGGGCTCCGCCCCCGACCATCCCCCGCTGGGCGAGCTGCTCGTGGGCCTCAAGTACCTCACCGAGTCGCAGCTCGACGAGGCGCTCGCCCTCCAGCGCCGCACCGGCCGCAAGCTGGGCGAAATCCTCGTGCAGAACGGGTTCTGCTCCTACAAGCAGCTCTACGAGGGCCTCAGCCTCCAGGGCCGCCTCGCCGGCCGTCAGGAGGCCACCCCGAGCGTGCCGGCGCAGGAGGGGGGCCACCACCGCGTCATGGTGGTGGACGACAGCCCCCTGGCCTGCGCCTTCGTGCAGGAGGGCCTCGTGTCGCTCGGCTACGAGGTGGTGTGCTTCCAGGACCCCTACGAGGCCCTGGAGCAGCGTGGGCAAGGTGCAGCCGGCCATCGTCCTGACCGACCTGGACATGCCCGGCCTCGACGGCATGGAGCTGTGCCGGCGCCTCAAGGAAGGCCCCACCCGGCGCGGTGCCCGTCATCATCCTCACCGCCAACGACACCGACACCGAGCGGGTGAAGGGCCTGCGCGCCGGCGCCGACGACTACGTCAACAAGTGCGCCTCCATGGACGAGCTCGCCGCGCGCATTGAGAGCGTCATGCGCCGCACCGGCGAGACGGAGCGGATGCGCAAGCTCTTCGCCCGCTACACCTCCGACGCGGTGGTGGAGGAGATTCTCAAGAGCCCCGACGCGGTGGTGCTCACCGGCGAGAAGCGCGAGGTGACCGTCCTCTTCGCCGACATCCGCAACTTCACCGGGCTCGCCGAGCAGCCTCCCGCCAGAGCAGGTGGTGCGGCGTGCTCAACCAGGTGCTGGGCGGGCTGTCCGACGCGGTGCTCGACCTGCGGCGGCACGCTGGACAAGTTCCTCGGCGACGGGCTGATGGCCGTCTTCGGCGCGCCCGGTGGGCCGCGCGGACGACCCGCTGCGCGCGCTGCAGTCCGCGAAGATGATGATGGCCTCAGGTCGAGCTGAAGGAGCGCGCCCGGGCCGAGTGGGCCGCCACCCGCGAGGGCCGCCCCTCACGCTCGAGCTGGGCATCGGCATCAACTCGGGCATGGTGGTGGCCGGCAACATCGGCGGCGCCATGCGCACCGAGTACACCTGCATCGGCGACGCGGTGAACGTGGCCGCGCGCCTGTGCGCCCTGGCCGGGCCGGGTGAAATCCTGGTGGGCGAGCGCACCGTCGCCCTGCTGGCCGGTCACGAGGCGGGCTTCGAGGAGCTGCCCCCCGTGCGCCTCAAGGGCAAGCCACATCCGGTGCCGCTCTTCCGCGCGCTGTGGTAGGCGTGGGCCGAGAGGTCTCCGTGACGCCACGCCGCCGCCCCCACCTGATGCTCTTTGTCGTGCCGATCGCCTTGCTGCTCCTCGGCGTCATCGTGGTGCTCGGCCTCCGCGGCAAGCACGACCCCGCCGCGGTCCAGGTGCACGCGGACTTCACCCGGGTGCTCGCGGCCCTCGAGGCCTACCGCGCCGAGCACGGCTCCCTGCCCGAGGAGGGAGACCTCTCCTTCCTCGTGCCCAAGTACCTCCCGGCCGTGCCGCAGAACCCCTGGGGTCGCCCGTACCTCTATGCCAGCGACGGGCAGCGGCCCTTCCTGCAGGACAACGGGCAGGATGGGTTGCGCGGCGGCAACGGGGTCAACCAGGACCACACCCAATACGACGGGCACTCGGTGCTGCTGCCGAAGTAGCTCCGCGCCCCGTATTCCCGGCACCCGAGCCTCCCTCCCTCTCTTCTCCGCTCCCGGTGGGAGGGGGGAGGGACGTGCTCGCGAGGACACGGGGAGGGGGGGCTCCACCGCCATCCCTCGATGGTCATCCTTGCGGCGCGGGTTTTCCCTGTGAAGGGTCCGCCCGCTGTGGGAGGCCGTCATGCCGGTGGTCTGCGTCACGAATCTGTCGGAACCGGCGGCCCGCGCCGCCACCGCCTCGGCGGCCATCGCCGCCCGGCTGGGGGAGTCGCTGTGGCTCCTCGGCGTGCTCGACCGGGAGCGCCCCGCTCCCGAGGCCCCCGTCACCCAGGAGGAGGCGCGCGGACGTCTCCAGGCCGAGGCCGCCCGGCTGCGCACCCCGGGTCTCCAGGTGGACGTGCGGCTGCTGGAGGGCCCTCCTGGCACCGTGCTTCTCGAGGACGAGCTCGTCCGCGGTGCCCGGCTGCTCCTCCTCGCCGCCGAGGGCTGGAGCCCCGTCTCCTGGCGTCGCGCCCCCGTGTACGAGCGCGTCGCGCAGCATGCCCATGGGCCGGTGCTGGTGGTGCGCCGCGATGGGGAGTCGCTCCTCGACTGGGCGCGAGGCCGGCGCCGGTTGCTGACGCTCGTCGGGGCGGATGACTCGCCCACCGCCGCCGCCGCCCTCGCCTGGCTGCACGAGCTGCGCCGCGTGGGCCCCTGTGACGTGGTGGCCGTCTCCGTGTGCTCGCCCGTGGAGGAGCGCGAGCGGCTGGGCATCCACACCCCCGTGCACCTGGAGCTGCTCGACCCGGGGGTTCGCCGCATCGAGGTGTTGGACCCCGAGGTGGAGCGCGTGCTGCTGCGCGAGCTGGCCGAGCGGGTGGGAGAGCTCCCCGGCGAGGGCCGGTTGGAGCTGCACCTGGAGCCCGGCTTCGGTCGCCCCGCGGACCACCTGCTGCACGTGGCGCACGCGCGCGCGGGTGGACCTCGTCGTGGTGGGGACGCACCAGCGCGGGGGGATGGCGCGGCTGTGGCATGGCTCGGTGTCCGCGGGCGTGCTGCGCCATGCCGAGCAGTCCGTGGCGTGCGTGCCTCCCACCCAGCCGCTGGCCCGCAAGGCCGTGCCGCCGCGCGCCGTGCTGGTGCCGGTGGACTTCTCCGAGGCCAGTGCTCGCGCCATCGCCCAGGCCCGCTCGCTGGTGCGTCCCGGGGGGCGGGTGCACCTGCTGCACGTGCACCGGCGTCGGGGCTCGGAGCGCGCGTGGGTGATGGACCAATACGGCGTGGTGCCCGAGCCCCCGGCGGAGCGCTCGGGGGTGATGGAGCGGCTGCGCTCGCTGGTGCCCCGGGAGGAGGGGGCCCGGGAGGTGCACTGGACGATGGAGGGCGTCACCGGCGACGACGTGGCCCGCGCCATCTGCCAGGCCACCGAGCGCGAGGGCGTGGACCTGGTGTGCCTGGGGACTTCCGACGCACCGGGTCATTCCGGTTTCTTCAGCGAGTCGGTGGCCCGGGCCCTGGTGGCGAAGTGCCGGCGGCCCGTCATGGTCCTCCACGCCTGAGTATCGGCCCTGGCGTGCTTGGGGGGATTCGACGAGAAACCCGATTTGCGTTAGGCTTTGTCAACGCAGTCAATGACGGGGGAGGTCTGCCTTTGACACCGCGGGGTTATCGCGAAGAGGAGCTCGTGGCGAACCGGGCCTCGGTGCTGTTGACCGGGGGAACGGAAGACGAGCGGCGCACCTGGGCGGCGGCCGCCGCGAGGAGCTTTTCCCACGAGGGGCCGTTGGTGGAGGTCCGCCAGCCCGAGCTGGTGAGCGAGGCGCTGCGCAAGCCCCGGGGGGTGGTGTTCATCCCCGACGTGTCCAAGCTCAATCCCCAGGTCCAGGGGCTCATCGTCCGCTGCCTGCAGACGCAGGAGGAGCGGCCCAAGGTCGTCGTCGGCCTCTCGGGCGCCGTGGAGCAGGCGCGCGGCAAGGGCACCCTCCGCGAGGACCTGCTCTACCGGCTGCACCTGGCCCGGGTGGACCTCACCGCCGAGGGAATGCGCGAGACGCTCGTCCAGTACCGCGCCCGGCTCGCCGCCGACGAGACCGCTCGCAAGGCCGAGGCCGAGCGGCTCGCCGCCGAGAAGGCCGCGCAGATGAAGGCCTCGGGCATTTCCATGAAGAGCTCGCGGATGCGCAGCAAGGTGGTTCCGCGCGCCACCGCCTCGCCGAAGGTGACGCGCAGGTAGCTCGGGCCGGCGGCTCAGTGGCGGAGCTTCTGTCCGCGCTTCGCCTTGAGGCCCGCCTTCGCCGTGACACGCTTGGGGGCCGAGGCCGCCAGGGGACTCGTCTTGCGACCCGTCGTCCGGGCCGTCTTGCGCTGCTTCGGCGTGTCCTCCGGCAGCTCCACGTCGGACCGGACCTTCAGGGGGCGCCGCGCGGGGCGGGCTTCCTTGATGCGCTCCCGCACGGCCTCGACCTCCGCCAGCACGCGCTCCGCCGTGGCTTTCGCCTCGACTCGCGACACCTTCGCCGGGCGGCGGGTGGTGACGGGACGGGCACTGACGGGGCGGGCGGGGATGGGGCGCTCCAGGTCGGGCCCCTCCACCCGGAGCTGTCCGGCACCCGGGGCCGGCTCGCGCGTCACCCGCATCACCCGCTCCCGGTCGGGCAGCAACTCCTGGAGGCGGTCCATCATCTTCACCGCCACGACGGTGCCCTCCACGACCCTGCGTACCCCCTCGGTGCCCACCTTCACCGCCGCCCCCTTCAGCCTCTCCACCAGGCCCGTCGTGCTCATCGGCATGTCCCTTCCTCTCCAGAGGTCCCTTTCCGGCCAAGGTATGCACGCGGAGGGGGCTTGGAAGCACCGCGTCATGAACCCGGCTCCGGGTGGGCGGTCAGACGAGGCTCCGCCCGCTCGTCCCCTCGGCCTCCCCCCTCTCCCAGGAGCGTATGGTGACCCCCTCTTCCCAGGATGAACGGCTCGTCTTGACCCAGGGCGACCTCACGAAGGTGTCCGCCGATGCCATCGTGAACGCGGCCAACTCCTCCCTGCTCGGGGGCGGAGGCGTGGACGGCGCCATCCACCGCGCCGCCGGCCCGGAGCTGCTCGCCGAGTGCCGCACCCTGAAGGGGTGTCCCACGGGCGAGGCCCGCCTCACCGGCGGCTACCGGCTGCCCGCGCGCCACGTCATCCACACCGTGGGCCCCGTCTGGCAGGGCGGACACCGGGGCGAGCGCGAGCTGCTCGCGCGCTGCTACCGGAGCGTCTTCCACCTCGTCGAGCGCCACGGCCTGCGCTCCGTGGCCTTCCCCTCCATCTCCACCGGCGCCTATGGCTTCCCCATCGCCGAGGCCGCGCCCATCGCCCTCCGGGAGCTGCGCGCCGCCCTGGCCCGCCTGCCCCAGCTCGAGCGGGTGACGGTGGTGCTCTTCAGCGCCTCGGACCTGGAGGTGTATCGCAAGGCCCTCGCCGCCGCGGGTGCTCCGCCCGCCCCCTGACGCGCACCGGAAGGGCCGCGGGCGCTACTCGCCGCTGCGCACGAGCTGCTCGGTGTCGCGCAGCAGCCGCTCCACCGCGTCGTCGTGCTCGCTGTTGTAGTAGCCGCGAATCTCCCCGGTGCGGTCCACCAGCACGAAGTGGCTGCCGTGGAAGATGCTCGCGAGCTCCTGCGCGTTCGCGTCATCGCGGCCCATGGCCATCTTGAAGCCGCCGACGATGATGTCCTTGAGCTGGTTGTAGTCTCCGGTGAGGAAGCTCCAGCGGGCCGGGTCCGCGCCGTATTTGGCGGCGTAGGCGGTGAGGCGCTCGGGGGTGTCGTACTCGGGGTCCACCGAGAAGGAGACGAGCGCGAGCTGTCCGCCCAGGCCCGTCGTCTGCTTCTGGAAGCGCGCCATCTTCTGGGTGAAGACGGGGCAGATGGTGGGGCAGCGGGTGAAGATGAAGTTGGCCACCCAGGGACGGCCCTGGAGCTGCTGGAGCCCGAAGGGCTGGCCGTCCTGGCGGGTGAAGGTGAAGGCCGGGAGCCGGCCATAGCGCTCCAGGGGCGGCTGCTCGCGCGTGCGCAGCAGGCCCACCGCGAGCACCACGAGGCACGCGGCGGAGGCCAGCGCCACCCAGAGGAAACGGTTGGCGGAGCGCGGCGGGGGCCCAGGGGGAGTCGAGGCGTCGGTGGACATGGGGTGTGGCCCGACTGCTAACGGATGCGTCCGGGACACACAAGGCCGGAAGGCCCCGGGCCGCCTCCTCCCTCACCGGCCGGGCTTCACGCGCCCTGGGTGTCCGCTACTCCCACCTCGGGCTGCTCCTCCGGCCTCCTTCCAACAGTCCCGGGTCCTATCCGGGTGCACGAGCGGACGTTGCCGTGTTCTGATGGGCCTGAGCCCCGCGCCCATGAAGGATACTCACGAGCCGTCAAGAACTCCGACCGGGGGGCCGGAGAGCCCGGCCCCAGCGGGGTTTGATCCGCTGCTCGACGGCGTCACCGACGGCATCCTCGTGATGGACCGGGAGTGGAAGCTCCTCTGGGTGAACGCGGTGGGAGAGCGGCAGGTGGGCCGCACGCGTGAGCACCTCCTGGGACAGGAGTTGTGGGCCGTGCTGCCCGAGGTGGCCGACAGCGCCTTCGCCCCCGCGTGGCGGCGGGCCATGGAGGCGCGCACCCTCGTCTCGCTGGAGGACTTCTTCGCCCCCGCGGGCCTGTGGCTGGAGACGCGGGCCTTCCCCTCGGGCGAGGGGCTCGTCGTCTTCACCCGGGACGTGACGGAGCGGCGCCTGGCGGAGAACGAGCGGGTGCGGCTGCTGTCCGCCGAGCAGCTCGCGCGCGCCGGCGTGGAGAACGAGCGCGCCCGCTACCAGGAGATGCTGATGCTGGCGCCCGCCGCCGTCAGCATCACCCGCGGCCCCGAGCACCGCTTCATCTTCTCCAACCTGCTGCACCGCCGCTTCTACGGGAGCCGGGACGTGGTGGGCCAGCCGGTGCGCGAGGCCATCCCCGAGCTGGAGGGCCAGGGCGTCCTCGAGGTGATGGACCGGGTCTTCTCCACGGGGCACTCCTACGTGGGCCGCGCCCGGCCAGTGAAGGTGGCGCGCCCGGGAGCCGCTCCGGCCGAGGAGATGTTCTTCGACATCGTCTACCACCCCCAGCGCGACGCCTCCGGGCGGGTGGAGGGCGTGGCCATCTTCGCCTACGACGTGACGGACCTGGTGCGCTCGCGCCGCACCGCCGAGGCGCTCGCCCGCGACCTGGGGCACAGCGAGGAGCGCTTCCGCTCGCTGGTGACGGCCACCTCGGACATCATCTGGGCCACGCCGCCCTCGGGAGAGTTCGTCGAGGAGCAGCCGGGCTGGAGCGCCTTCACCGGGCAGTCGCGCGAGGAGTGCGCGGGCTGGGGCTGGCTGGACGCGGTGCACCCGGAGGACCGGGGGCGCACCGCGCGCGCCTGGGAGGAGTCGCTCTCCACGCGCGCGCCGTTCCAACTGGAGCACCGGCTGCGGTGCTACGACGGGGCCTACCGCCACATGCTGGCGCGCGCGGTGCCGGTGCTGGAGAAGGACGGCCGGGTGCGCGAGTGGGTGGGGGCCCACCGGGACGTGACGCGCCAGCGCCAGGGCGAGGCCGAGCTGGAGCGGCTGCTCGCCCGGGAGCAGCGCCACGCCACGCAGCTCCAGGGGCTGGCCAGCGCGGCGCTCATCATCAGCGAGGCGGACTCCATCGAGCGTGTGCTCGAGGCCATCACCGAGCAGGCGCGCGAGGTGATTGGGGCGCACCAGGCCGTCACCAGCCTGACGGTGGAGGGGCGCTGGTCGCAGTCCATCCTCGCCACGTCGATGTCGGACAAGTACGCGGCGTGGCGGGACTGGCACGAGCCGCCGGAGGGTGCGGGCATCTACTCGTGGGTGTGCCGGCTGAACCTGCCCATGCGGCTGACGCAGGAGGAACTGGAGTCCCACCCGGCCTGGCGCGGCTTTGGCCGGCACAAGGCGAAGCACCCGCCCCTGCGCGGGTGGCTGGCGGCGCCGCTGGTGGGGCGGGATGGGCGCAACCTGGGCCTCATCCAGCTCTCGGACCGGCACGAGGGGGACTTCAGCGCCGAGGACGAGGCGATTCTCGTGCAGCTCGCGCGCATGGCCTCGGTGGCGATTGAGAACACGCGGCTGATGGCGGAGACGCAGGCGGCCAACCGCGCCAAGGACGAGTTCCTCGCGGTGATGAGTCACGAGCTGCGCACGCCGCTGACGGCGGTGCTGGGCTGGACGCAGATGCTGCGCAGCCGGCAGAGCGACGCGAAGGCGATGGAGAAGGGCCTGGCCGTCATCGAGCGCAACGCGCGCACGCTGGCGCAGCTGATTGAAGACGTGCTGGACGTGTCGCGCATCATCACCGGGAAGCTGACGCTGCACCGCAGGGGCGTGGAGCTGGTGGGGGTGGTGCAGGCGGCGGTGGAGGTGGTGCGCCCGCATGCGGAGCAGAAGAACGTGACGCTGGCGCTCGAGGTGGACGTGGGCGGCAACGGCACGGCGATGCTGGTGGGAGACCCGGGGCGGTTGCAGCAGGTGTGCTGGAACCTGCTGGTGAACGGGGTGAAGTTCACTCCCACGGGCGGGCGGGTGGTGGTGCGGGTGGACCGCGGCGAGCGGGAGCTGCGGATTCGGGTGACGGACACGGGCAAGGGGATTCGCGCCGAGTCGCTGCCGCATCTCTTCGAGCGCTTCTGGCAGGCGGACGGCTCGGCCACGCGCGAGCACGGGGGACTGGGGCTGGGACTGGCGATTGTCCACCACCTGGTGGGGCTGCACGGGGGCGCGGTGCGGGCGGAGAGCGCGGGCGAGGGCAAGGGCTCGACGTTCACGGTGACGCTGCCGGTGCCGGCGGTGCTGCCCGAGGCGCAGACGGAGGCCCTGCCGGGCGCGGAGCCGGCGGTGCCGGCGGTGAAGCTGGACGGGGTGTCGGTGCTGCTGGTGGAGGACGCGCCGGATGCGCGCGAGCTGATTGCCTTGATGCTGCGCGAGCGGGGAGCGCTGGTGAGCACGGCGAGCAACGCGACCGAGGCGATGGAGCGACTGAAGGCGTCACTGCCGGACGTGCTGGTGTCGGACATCGGCCTGCCGGGGGAGGACGGGCACGCGCTGCTGAGGCGGGTGCGGGCGTGGGCCGAGGCGAGGGACCAGTGGGTGCCGGCGATTGCCCTCACGGCGTACGCGAGCGCGGAGGACGCGCGTCGGGCCTACCGCGCGGGCTTCCAGGTGCACCTGTCGAAGCCGATTGAACCGGCGCAGCTCATCGAGGCGGTGGCGCGGCTCGCCGGACGCGGAGACATGGGCGCTCGGGCGGGGTGAGGCCTCGCGGAGTGGTAGTTTCCTCGGCCATGCGCGCCGCGCGGGGCTGAGCAGTGGTAGGTGCACCGTTCTCTTCCGGAGGTGCCGATGAGCCGCTGGCGCGCCCCATTTCTGCTTTGGGTGCTGTTGCCTGTACCGCCTGCCCGCATGCCTTCGGTAAGGGGGGCACGATCGACCGGGCCGTGCTCGAGGACATGTTCGATAATGCCAGACTGTTGGAGCTGCGGGACTGCGGGCCAGCAACCCTTCAGAGATCTGCCTTCCGGAGAAGCTCAAGGAGTGTGAGCAGCAGTGCAATGAGCTTCTGGATGCGAAGAGGGATGGGGGCGAGGCGGAGGAGGAATGATGCGGCGGACTCTGGCAGCGATCCTCGTGGGATTGCTGCTGACGGTGCCGCTCGTGGCCCTCTTCGTCAGCTCCTCATGGCCCAAGTCGTTGCGTCGTCCGAGTCGGAGCAGCGGAACGTCACGCCGATGCTCTCGCAGGAGCAGCGGCATCAGCTATCGACGTGGCGGCAGCCTTGCCGACGAAGCGATGATTGTGACTCGCCACTCGTCTGTTTCGCCGACGTGAATCTGGGGGGGCTTTACTGCACGGACAGCGATTGTGAGACGGACGCGGAATGCGGTGACGACTTCGTCTGCGGGACCGTGGCCACCTGGAACGGTGAGGTCCTGAAGCGCTGTACGTTGGTGGGAAACCGGCGGGAAGGGGAGGCCTGCGTGCGGTTCTCGAAGAAGTATGCGAAGGCCTGCGCGCGGGGATTGCTCTGCAACGGCCGGTGCGGTCGGCCGTGCCGGCCGGACGTACCCGAGAGCTGCCCCGAGGGGTTCTTCTGTCCACGGAAAGGTGGCCCCGGCGGCCCCTCGTGCCTTCCGACGTGCGAGGCGCGGGGCTGCCCCGCCGGTCAGGAGTGCATCCGCTCCCGCGAGGGCGGCTCGGTCTGCGCCTCGGTTCGCGGGACGAACTGCCAGCAGTCCCCCTGTCCCGAGGGACAGACCTGTGAGACGCGCTCCCGAATGGAGCAGCCGGGGAAGGTCTGGATGCGGTGCGTGTCCAGTTGCTCGAAGGAGGGCGCCCCCTGCCCGGAGGGCTCCTCGTGCCTGGGCAATCGCTGCGTGCGCGCCTGCGACCCGGACGCG
Source organism: uncultured delta proteobacterium (assembly GCA_963771175.1). Classification (GTDB taxonomy): domain Bacteria; phylum Myxococcota; class Myxococcia; order Myxococcales; family Myxococcaceae; genus Archangium. The sequence continues at coordinate 113,116 of CAVYSY010000006.1, read as the reverse complement.
TCGGGCACCTGCGGTCCGGGCGAGAAGTGCAAGCGGAGCCGGGACGGCACTCGTGGGGCCTGCCTGTTCGACTTCGAGACCTGAAGGCCCAGGGGGCTGTAGGTCACACGCGGAGCAGTGAGGTCCTACTCCCTGCGTGCGGGTCCGTCTCCGTGCCCGGGCCCTCGCGCACTCCCGGGGCGGGGAATCGCGACTTTTCTTTCGCCCCCCAAGCAACCTTTTCTCGTTCCGCGCGAGAATGGGTCAACGCAGTTTTTTCGACCCTTTTTCTGGAGTCCCCCGTGTCCGTACATACCGTCCGCAGCGGCGACACCCTCTCGGCCCTCGCGAAGAAGTACAGCACCTCGGTCGACAAGCTCGCCAAAGCCAACAACATCAAGAACGCCAACCAGATTCAGGTTGGCCAGAAGCTGACCATCCCGGACAGCTTCGAGCGTCCCCGCACCACCAAGCCCGCTCCCGCCAAGGGCGACAAGTTCGACTCCGCTCCCGCCACCGCTCCGGCAAGGCCGCTGGCCCGGCGCGTGATGACGACGGTCGTCAGTTCCCCACCTCCGCCGACGGCACCCCCATGTTCCGTCAGGGCGATGCGCAGTGGGGCGGCCGCTCCCTCGGCACCGGTTCCTCCCTCAGCGCCGCCGGCTGCGCGATGACCTCCACCGCCATGGCGATGAGCAAGATCACCGGCAAGGTCATCAACCCCGGCGAGCTCGACGCCTACCTCGACAAGAACGGTGGCTACTCCGGTAACGGCCTCATCTGGAGCCAGGCCGGGAAGATGGCCGGCCTCGGCGCCTCCAAGCCCGGCTGGAGCCTGAACAACATCAACAAGCAGATCGACGCGGGCCGTCCCGTCGTCATCGGCGTGGACTACAAGGCCGGCTCCAACGGCGGCTCCAACGGCACCGACCACTGGATCACCGTCACCCACCGCAAGGGCGACACCTACTTCGCGAACGATCCCGCCACCGGCAAGGAGATCTCCCTCCAGCTCCAGGGTGGCAAGCTCGTGGGCGGCCCGAAGAACTACAAGAGCACCGGCGAGCTGGTGACCTTCTCCGGCGGCAACCCGAACCCGGGCACCGCTCCGGCGGGCGGCACCACCACCCCGGTGGCCACCAAGCCCGCGGCCTCCGCCGGCTCCCTGAAGGGCGTGTCCCTGCCCGCGGGGGACCTGGAGAAGGGCGCCAAGGGCGAGGCGGTCAAGCAGCTCCAGACCGCGCTGGTGAAGGCGGGCACCCTGTCCCAGGCCGACATGAACACCGGCCCGGGCGTCTTCGGCCCCAAGACCCAGGCGGCCCTCAAGGAGTTCCAGGCCAAGCACGGCGTGCCCAACACCGGCTACTACGGGCCCCTGACCCGCGCGGCCTTCGAGAAGCTCGGCGCCAAGGTGGGCGGCTCCTCTGGCACCACCGGCCCCGGCCCCGTCACCGGCCCCTCCGAGCCCGGCACCAAGGGCGGCGTGTCGCTCGCGCAGCTGCGGAAGATCATGCCCAACCTGTCGGCCGCCAAGGCCGAGCAGTACCTGCCCCACCTCAACAAGGCCATGGCCGAGGCCGGCATCAACACCCCCAAGCGCCAGGCCGCCTTCATCGCGCAGCTCGCCCACGAGAGCGGCGAGTTCCGCTACATGGAGGAGATCGCCTCCGGCGCCGCCTACGAGGGCCGCAAGGACCTGGGCAACACCCAGCCGGGTGACGGCAAGCGCTTCAAGGGCCGTGGCCCCATCCAGCTCACCGGTCGCGCCAACTACGCGGCCGCCGGCAAGGCCCTGGGCCTCGACCTGGTGAACAACCCCACCCAGGCCGCCACCCCCGAGGTGGGCTTCCGCACCGCCGCCTGGTTCTGGAACACCCGCAACCTCAACTCCTACGCCGACGCGGGCAACTTCAAGGAAGTCACCCGCCGCATCAACGGCGGCTACAACGGGCTCGCCGACCGCGAGAAGTACTACGCGCGCGCGCTCGACGTGCTCACCTGATTCACGCTCTCGACACGGCCCCCGTCTCCTGACTGGGGGCCCGAAGGACCGCGGCCACCCCCCTCGCCGCGGTCCTTTGTCTTTTCAGGACTCGGGCTCCTCGCGAGGGCGCAGGCAGAGGGCGGTGACCAGGGTCAGCACCCCCATGGCCAGCGAGAGGATGCGATCTCCCGCGTCCACCGGGAGGCTGCCGAAGTGCCCGTTGAGCCCGAGGAACAACCCCCCCAGGCCGAGCACCCACTGCAGGCCGTTGAAGACGCGTTGCAGGGGCCGGGACCCGAGCCACGCGGCCAGGGCCGACAACAGCGGAGGCCCGAGCAGGAGCGGCACGAGCAGCGGCAGATTGTACTCCAGGAGGTGGGGGAGCTCCCCCGGGGGCGCACCGGCCAGGACGTCGGCGGAGGGCAGGTGGGAGTCGAGGGTGTTCAGTGCGTATGTCCCCACCGGCAGCAGGGCGTTGATGACGGCCAGCCCGAGTCCCGCGCGGACATGGCCGGGGAGGCGGGCCGGCTGCGACGCGAGCCGCGGGCCAGGGCCAGCATCTCGGGAGTGAGCTCGAGGGCGTAGGGGTAGCCGAGCCCCAGCAGGGCCTCCAGGGCCACGACGCCCACCCGGCGCCCGTCCGTGCCGGTGAGCGCGCACAGCCGTGCGTCCTCCAGGAGGTCCAGCATGACGTCCGCCCGCACGCGCGGGGGCTCTCCCTGGGGGCGGGGCGCCGAGAGGTCCTCCAGGAACGCGTCCACCTCCTCGACCGCCGCCCCGGGCTCGCGGAGGAGCCGCATCCGCGCGAGCAGCGTGCTCGCCTCCAGCGCGACAGGGGGCATTTCCTGGAGGGAGGGCAGGCTCTCCTCGGCGGAGGAGGGCGGGGCCTCGCGGACACGTTCCATGACGGAGCCCAGCCTAGTGCGATGCGAGCCTGGTGGCACTCCCCCTTCCACCCGCTCCCCGAGCGGGCGGCCCGTGGAGCGGGCAGCGCCGCGGTGCCATGCGCACCCTCCGAGTCGGAAGGACCCTCTCGGACTCGGAGCGAGGAACCCCCATGGCGATGGAGCGAGCGCAGCGGTTCGTGGACGCACTGTCCAGGCTGGAGGAGAGCGGAGACGTGGAGCCCCTCCTGGAGCTCTTCAGTGACGACGCGCAGGTGAGCAACGTGGCCTCCCGCCGCACCCACCAGGGCAAGGACGGGGTGCGCCAGTTCTGGCGCGAGTACAAGGGCATGCTGGGCCAGGTGAGGTCCACCTTCCGCAACATGATCGAAGCCGGAGACCGCGTGGCCCTCGAGTGGGAGACCAGCGGCACCGCGCACAACGGCGCGGCGGTGGACTACTCGGGCGTCTCCATCATCGAGTGGGACGGCGAGCGCATCTCGCGCTTCTACGCGTATTTCGATCCGCGCGTGCTGGGCCTGGAGCTGTCCCACGGCACGCGCGCCGCGCTCGGAGGCCCCGGCCACCGCGCCGGCCTGAGCGCCCCGGCGCCTGTTGTCGGGATGACGAGTCCCACACCCTTTTTTCGAGCAGGTTGAAAGAAGGGCGAGGGAGTCCCAGCTCCGTCCCCTCGTGATGAACCAGGCATGCGAGCGAGCGCCCGTTCGCGCATACTTGGGGGCAGTGTTCCTTGCTGCCAGAGGGGAAGTGATGTTCCGCTCCGTTGTTGCCGCCCTGTTGATTCCACTCCTTGCCGTACCCGTCACGCACGCGCACGCCGCGACCCGGGCCGCCGAATCGTCGAAGACCTCCAGGAAGTCCTCCGAGTCGACCCGCCGAGACGAAGCCGCCGAGACGAAGCCCGCCGAGACGAAGCCCCCGGCGGATGCGCCGGTGCAGCAGGCGGAGGAGCCCTCGATGGACTTCGATCTGCTCGAGCCCTCGACGACTGCCGCCGAGGCGCCGGTCCAGGTGGACCCGGAGCTGGAGAGGGCCATCGCCCGCCGCCGCACCATGCTCAGCATCCACCAGGGCCTGGGCATCGCCATGGCCGCCACCCTGGCCGCCACGGTGGTGGTGGGGCAGCTCAACTTCAACGATCGCTACCGCGGCTTCGGTGACACCGGCAAGTACGAGGGCTGGCACACGGGGCTGGTGGTGGCCTCCTCGACCCTCTTCGTGGGGACGGGCCTGCTCGGCGTGCTCGCCCCCAGCCCTTCGAGAAGGAGTTCCGCTGGGACACCATCACCTTCCACAAAATCTTCATGGCCCTGGCCACTGCCGGCATGCTCTCCCAGGTGGTGCTGGGCTCGCCTGACGGACACCAGGGAAGGCAAGCTCTCGCAGGTGGATCTCGCCACGGCCCATCAGGCGCTGGGCTATGCGACGATGGGCGCCGTGACCGCGGGTGCCCTGATGATCGTCTTCTGAATTTCGTTCCAGCATCCTCGTTGAGAGACCTGGAGGTTCCCATGAAACGCTCGTTCCTGGCCGTGCTGGCCTCGCTGCTGCTGTCCGCGCCCGCTCTCGCGCAGGAGGCGGCCAACGCCGCGCGCCTGTTCTCGGTGAAGTCCGCTGACAGCTCCCTCAGCTACCACCTCATCCACAAGCTGCACGAGGTGGTGGGCACCGCGCGCCCCACCGAGGGCAAGGCGCGCCTCCTCCCCGACGGCACCCTGCAGGTGGCCGTGCGCGCGCAACGTGGCCGACTTCGACTCGGGCAACGCCAACCGCGACGCCCACATGAAGGAGGCCACCGAGGCCGCCGAAGTTCCCCACCATCGAGTTCAAGGGCGTGGCCAGCGGCGTGAAGCTGCCCACCACCTTCCCCTCGGAGCAGTGCGGTGCTGCTCAAGGGGCAGCTCACCTTCCACGGCGTGAAGCAGCCGGTGGAGGTGCCCATGAAGGTGGTCTTCACCTCGGCCAAGGACGTGAGCGCCGAGGGCAACTTCAAGGTGAGCCTGGAGGCCTTCAAGGTGGAGCGCCCCTCGCCTGCTGATGGTGAAGGTGAATGACGCGCTCGACTGGAGCCGAAGTTCCTGCTCAAGGAGGAGGGCAAGTGAGCACCAGTCGTCGAGGTTTCCTCAGGGGGTGGTGGGTGTGGGCGCGGGCGCGGCGGCGACGGGGCTGTCGGGGTGCGCGCCGGACATCTCTCCCGCGCCGGTGCTGGACGCGGAGAAGAGCGCGGGACGGGCGCGTGCGGCTGGACGTGAAGCGCTACCCGGACCTGTCGCGCGACGGCGGCGCCGTCACCCTGCGCGTGCCCGGCGAGCAGCAACTGCTCGTCATGCACCCGGGCGGCAACCAGTACGCGGTGACGTCCAACATCTGCACGCACTCGGGCTGCCCGCTGGGCTTCGAGCAGGGCGAGGCGGTGTGCCCCTGCCACGGCTCGCGCTTCGCCCTGGACGGCACGGTGACGTACCCGCCCGCCAAGGCCCCGCTGCGCTCCTTCACCTCGCGCTACGACGCGGACACGGGCGTGCTGATCATCGACTTCGCGGCCGGTGAGGAGGGCTTCCCCTCCGTCGTGGATGGGAAGATCTTCTTCCCCTTCTCGCAGTTCCCCGAGCTGAAGACGGCCGGTGGCCTCGTGCAGGGTGTTCCCGAGGGCTACGGCAAGCTCCTCTTCGTCTTCGCGCTCGAGGACGGGACGTACTCGGCCGTGGACTCCATCTGCACCCACCAGGGGTGTCCCGTCCAATTCAGGGAGGCGCAGGCACGATCTGTTCTGCCCCTGCCACGACTCGCGCTTCACCAAGACGGGCGAGGTGACGGCAGGGCCCGCGCTCCAGACAGGGAATCTCAAGAAGTTCACGGTGACGAGCGACGCCTCGGGCGTCACCGTCGCCATCGCGTGAGCATGTTCCCTCTCTCGACGAGAGGGGGCGTGCCCTAGATGAGGCGGCTCCAGAACGAGCGCCGGGCCGAGATGCGGTCCAGTGCTTCCTGGAGCTCCTCGTCGTAGTCGGCGCGGGTGGCGATGTCCGCCATCGAGATGATGCCCACCAGCCGGTCATCGCGCTCCACCACCGGGACGCGACGCACCTGGCGGCGGCCCAGCAGCGCGATGATGCTGTGGATGTCCTCGTCCTGGGTCACCGCCTCCACGTCATCCGTCATCACGTCCCGGGCGAGCAGGGTGTCCGGAGGCCGGCCCTCGGCCAGGGTGCGGATGACCAGGTCGCGGTCCGTGAGCACTCCCCGCAGCCGCCCGCGCTCGTCCACCACCGGCACGATGCCGCAGTCCTCGTCCTTCATGATGCGCGCCACGTCGCGCAGGCTGCTGTCGAGCCGGGCGCTCTTCACGTGGCGCGTCATGATCTCCCGCGCGGTGAGCGGCTCGCGCTTCCAGCGGCCCCGGCGGCCCTGCTCGGACGGGGCGCGGGTCTCGCGCGGCACGGTGCCCTGGCCCATGCCCAGCAGCCCCGAGTACCCCTCGCGTGTGCCCTCGACTCGCGCCTGCCCGGGGCGGTCCTCCTCCCAGGTGCGCTCCTCGCGCGGCCCGTGACGGTGCTCTCGGCCCTCGTGCCACCGCGACTCCTCTCCACCCGTGCGGAACGTCTCGCGCCCGCCGGGCTCCGTGTACGGACCCCGCCCCAGGGGTGGAGTGTCGGCGCCGGCTCCGGTGCGGTCCCACGGGCGGTACTCCCGAGCCGGGTGGCGCATGTCCAGCGAGTGGTCCCTATCCTGCTCGCCCAGCAGCGGCCCCGCGCCCTGCCCGGACGGAGAGTCGGCCGAGCGATCATCCCGGCCATAGGGGCCATAGTCGGTATCGGTGGGCGAGCGCCCCGGGCTCTCGATGGGGCGGTCCCGGTGGAACATGCGGTGCCGGGGGCCCAGGTCCCGGCTCGTGTCGTCCCGGGGCGGTGGCGCTCCCTGCTCGGTGCGCGGCTGGGCCAGTCGGAGCTGGGCGGCGCGGTGGTAGCGGCCCTCGAGCGCGGCGGGGTTCTCGTCGCGCTCGGGGCTCCAGCCGGTGGCGTCGGACTCGGAGCGCTCGCGGGAGCCCGGTGGGGCCTCGGCGGCTCGTCGCTCGCGCTCACGGTCGCTGCTCGGGATGCCGTTCGCTGGCGAGGGGCGTGCCGGAACGTCCCGGCCATCGTCGGTATGTCTCTGGGCCATGGATCAGACCTCCTATGTCGAAGGCTCGACACGGCGGCGGCTGTCTCCAAGGGGGGCCCGGGAGCCCCTCTGCCCTGCTGTCCGACCGCGGGCACGCTCGCTCCTCCTGAGTGCCCACCTCCAGACATCGGTGCTGCCCCGAAGTACACGGCGGGGAGGACCTCCCGGGCGCGTTTTTGAAAAACCTGTCCGACAGTCGGACAGGTTTGCGCGCCGCGCGCCCGGGGGGAGGGAGACCTCTCGGGCGCGTTCTCGCGCAACTTGTACACATAGTGGACAAGTTCGCGTGCCGCGCGACCGGGGGGCGAGGTCCGCGATTCGGACGCGCGGATGCCGTGCCTCAACCTGGATGAAAGGACTTCCTTCGGAGGCCCCGGCAGCGCCTCACGGGGTGGCGAGCGCCTCGCCCAGGCGCACCAGGCCCCCGAAGTCCTCCAGCTCGCCACCGGCCTCGGGGGCGGCCACCGCCACCGCGCCCGCGGGCAGCCGCTCCGCCAGTCGCGCCAGCAGCCCTCGGTGGGCCTCGGCGCGCGCACGCTCGTTGTCGGCCAGATGGATGAGCGCCTTCACCCCGTCACGCGCCGCGCCGTGCTCCTCCACGTGCCGCAGGAGCGACTCGGGGTGGGCCAGCCCGTCCTCCCGAGCCCAGCTCCGGTTGAGCACGTAGCCCGCGAAGGGCAGCCCCTTCTCGCGCAGCATGTCCCGGAAGAAGGAGGCCTCCTCCAGCGAGGCCTCCTCCGGCGACGTCACCAGCAGGAAGGCCGCGTCCGGCGAGCTCAGCCGCGAGCGCAGCCGATCCGCTCTCATCCGGATGCCGGCGAACAGCCCGCTGAAAGCCCCCATGAAGGTCCGCATCTCCTGGGTGAAGCCCTCGCCGAAGATGCTCCCCAGCACGTTGCCCAGCAGCTGCGACGTCTTGCGCCACAACCGCCCCCCGCGCCCCTTCTCCTCCGGGAGGAAGAGCGAGACGATGCGATCATCCAGGAAGCGCGCCAGCCGCCCCGGGGCCTCCAGGAAGTCCAGCGCGTGGCGGCTCGGGGGCGTGTCCAACACGACGAGCTCGTAGCGGCCCTCGTCCAGGAAGTTGTCGAGCGCCTCGGCCGCGGCGTACTCCTGCATGCCCGCCACCAGGTCCGACAGGAAGCGATAGAGGCGGTTCTCCAGGATGTTGCGCGCCGCCTCCGGCGTGGGAGACAGCCGCTTCACGAAGCGCTCGAAGACGACGCGCGGATCCAACATCCACACGTCCAGTTGGCCGGTGCCGGGCTGGCCGCCCTCGTAGAGCCGCTCGGGCGGAATGGTCGTGGGCTCGGCGCCGCCTTCGGTCAGCCCCATGGCCTCGGCGAGCCGCCGCGCCGGGTCGATGGTGAGCACCAGCACCTTGCGGCCCGCGCGAGCCGCCGCCACGCCGAGCGCCGCCGCCGTCGTCGTCTTCCCCACGCCTCCCGCTCCGCACAGCACCAGGACGCGCTTCTCTCGCAGCAGGGAGTGGAGGCTCATGACGGGGCTCCCGCGCGCCCGAGGGCGGGCGACGCGTGTGGGGCGGGTCGGGTGAGGTACGTGGCGAGCCGCTCCACCAGCTCCTTCCCGGTGGTGGGCAGCTCGGGCACGAGGAGGAGCGGGGCGGGGAGGTTGCCCGCCAGCCGGGCCTCCGCGTTGCGAGCCCGGTCCAACCGCGCGAGCGCCCGCTGCCCCCGATGCGGCCCGTGCTCGTCCAGCAGCCGCTCCACGGCGGCGCGGCCGTCCGGCGAGAAGGGATTCTCCGGCACCCGATTGAGCACGCCCGCGGCCAGGGGGATGCGGTGGCGCTGGATGGCGGTGGCCAATTCCAGCGTCTCGCTCACGGGCAGCGGCTCGGGCAGGGTGACGAGCAGGGCCCCGGTGAGGGCCGGGTCCCTCAGCAGATTCATGCCCTCGCGCACCGAGCGGCCGATGGGCCCCCCGGGCATCACGGACAGCAGCGCGTCCGGCAGCGCCGCCAGGGCCAGCGCATGCCCCGTGGCCGGCAGGTCCAGGATGGTCAGCGGATAGAGAGGGCTGCCGTCCGGGCGGGTGCGCCGGATGAGGTGCAGCATCTGGTAGAGCACGCCCATCTCGCGCAGGGCGGGGGCGGCCTCGAGGAAGCGGCGCAGCGCGCGCATGCGCATGGCCGCGTCCGCCATCATCCGGATGGGCAGCACGTCCTGCAGGAAGAGGCGCTGGCCCTCGATGGGCGACAGCCGGACGAAGGACAGGCCCGCGCCCACCTCGGTGACCTGGGGGCCGGGTTGCCGCGCCCCCACCAGCGAGGCCAGGGGCGAGGGGCCCTCCTGCTCATCCGAGGACACCTCCACCTCGGCCAGCAACACCCGTCGGCCCCGCGCCACCGCCGCGCGCGCCAGCGCCGCCGCGAAGGTCGTCTTGCCGACTCCACCCTTGCCCGAGACGAGCAGCGCCCGCCGTTCCCACAGTGCATCCAGCAAAGCCGCCGCCCCTCCCGTCGATGTCGTAGGGACTGAGTCTTAACGACCCGGCCCCCTCACGACAAGGGAAGCCCCCCACCGGGCGTCACCCGGCGGGCAGCGTCCTCTACTGCACCGGCCAGCGGGCGGCGATCTCCTCACACGCCAGCCGCACGTCGCACAGGCGGCGCTCCCGGGCCTTGGGCGCGAGGTACTCGCGTCCGGCGAACACGTCCACCACGCGCACCAGCCTCGGGTCCACCGGCCCCAGCGGCGCCAGGTGCTGCTCGGCGAAGGCCTGCAGCAGCGTGGCGATGTACTGCCCCGAGCGCTCGTCCAGCGGGTGGTGCTTGGAGAAATACAGCTTCATCACCCCGACCTTGTGGTGGCCATGCCGGTCCACCGACTGCAGCACCACCTGGGGCCAGACGCGGATGCTCACCCCGGCCACCTGCAGCGCGGGCGGCTCGTGTCCCACCTCGCTGGCCACCACTCCCTGGAGGCCGAGGCTCGGGTGCAGCTCCCGGTAGCGCTCGATGGCCTCGATGCAGAGCTGGGCGCGGTGCGCGTCGAACTCCTCCTCGAACACCGTGGTGGACAGGCGGTGCTGGTGCTGGCGCAAGAGCGCCTCGTCCTGGCCGCGGCACAGGAAGTCGGCGATGGCCTGGGCGGCCTCGGGGTAGCGCAGGTACTGCGGGTCCGGCGGGTGCTTCTGCGCCTGGATGAGGCGCTTGCGCAGCGCGGGGGTCGCCGTGAGGTAGCGCCCCAGCTTGTTCACCGAGACGTGGGGTGACTCAATGAGTCCTGCCATGAAGGGCCTCCCTGTTACGTCGTGATGTGATGACATTAACGGATGGGTCTGACATGTCCGGGGGCTCGGACCCATGCCGTTCAGGGAGGGCGCGGGAGCACGCCGCGTCAGGCCAGGCGGGGCTCGGGCTGCTGGCCGTACGTCTTGAACTTCTCGAGCACCACGGCCATCTCCGCCGCGTCGAGCAGCACCGGCTCGCCCACCTGGAGCGCGCGCCAGTACATGGCCGCCAGTGTCTCCACCTCCACCGCCAGCTTGAAGGTGCTCGCGAGATTCCCGCCCAGCGCGAGCATCCCGTGGTTGGCCAGCAGGCACGCCTTGCGCCCCTCCAGCGCCGCCACCGCGTGACGCGACAGCTCCTCGGTGCCGAACGTGGCGTAGGGCGCGCAGCGGATGTCCGCGCCTCCCGCCATCGCCACCATGTAGTGGAAGGACGGAATCCCCCGGCGCAGGCACGCGAGCGTCGTGCAGAACATCGAGTGCGCGTGCAGCACCGCGCCCACCTCGGGCCGCGCGGCGAGGAGGTCCCGGTGGAAGCGCCACTCGGACGAGGGCGCGCGGCGGCCCTCGTGGGTGCCGTCGAAGCGCATCAACACGAGGTCCTCCGGCACCATCGTGTCGTAGTCCATGCCCGTCGGCGTGACGAGGAAGCCGTCCTCCACCCGCTGGCTGAGGTTGCCGCTCGTCCCCTGGTTCAGCCCCGAGGCGTTCATCCTCCGGGCCGTGGCAATCATCGCCTCGCGCAGCGCGAGGTGCCCGGGCGCGCTCATGAGCCCGTCCCCGCACCTGCCGGCGCTCGGGGAAGAGCGACAGCAGCCCCTCGGTCGAGGCCGCGCACACCCCGCGCTCGGTGACGAGCGCCGTCACCAGCCGCGCCGGCGTCACGTCGAAGCCGTAGTTGGCCACCGGGCTCCCCTCCGGCGTCACCCGCACCGTCACCACCTCGCCGCTCGGCAGCCGCCCGCTGAGGTCCGTCAGCTCCCGGCCATCGCGCTGCTCGATGGGGATGTCGCGCACCCCGTCCTCCAGCGTCCAGTCGATGGTGGGCGAGGGCAGCGCCACGTAGAAGGGCACCCCGTTGTCCTTCGCCGCCAGCGCCTTGAGGTACGTGCCGATCTTGTTCGCCACGTCGCCCCGGGCCGTGGTGCGGTCCGTGCCCACGAGGCACAGGTCCACCTCGCCGTGCTGCATGAGGTGGCCGCCCACGTTGTCGGCGATGAGGGTGTGCGGCACGCCGTGCTGCCCGAGCTCCCACGCGGTGAGGCTCGCGCCCTGGTTGCGCGGGCGCGTCTCGTCCACCCAGACGTGCACCGGAATCCCCTTGTCGTGCGCCTGGTACACCGGCGCGAGCGCCGTGCCCCAGTCCACCGTGGCCAGCCAGCCCGCGTTGCAGTGGGTGAGCACGTTCACTCGCCCCTGGCGTCCCTTGCGCGCCCAGGCCTCCTCGATGAGCCGCAGCCCGTGCTCGCCGATGGCCCGGTTGATGGCCACGTCCTCGTCACAGAGGTCCGCCGCGCGCCGGTACGCGAGCGGCCACCCGCTCCGAGGGCGCCACCGGGTGCAGCGCGCGGCGCATCTCGTCGAGCGCCCAGCGCAGGTTCACCGCCGTGGGCCGCGTGGCCTGCAGGAGCGCGCAGGCCCGCTCCAGCGCCCCGTCCGAGGCGTCCTCGCGCAGGGCGAGGCACACGCCGTAGGCCGCGGCGGCCCCGATGAGCGGCGCCCCCCGCACCTGCATGGAGCGGATGGCGTGGGCCACCTCGTCGAGTGTCGTGAGCCGCGGCGTGACGAACGCGTGCGGCAGGCGCGTCTGGTCGATGATGCCGACCGAGGCGCCGTCGGGCTCGACCCAGAGGGTGCGCATCGGCTGACCGTGGACCTTCATTGTCTCCGTCTCCTGGCGGAAGGGGGCCTCCTGCTCGGGACGCGGGGCACCGAGGGGGCGGACGAGGGGTAGGACCCTCCTCCGGTCCTCTCCCGAGCCGGGGGGCTTTCTGGCCAGACATTACCACCAGGCCGTCCCAGACCTTCCCTGACGTGGTCGCTCAGAACGTGCCCATGCTGAGCAGGCCGAAGGTGCGCCCCGCACCCTGGACGCCGAGGAAGAGCCCGGACAGCACCGGGCCCGTCCGCAGCGTGGCCGTGCCCATGGAGCGGAAGCTCGCGGTGCCCCACTGGCGGCTGACCACGGCGCGCAGGCCGAAGTGCTCGCGCTGCACGAGCGTCTCCACGTCCATCCAGAGGTACGGCTCGGCATGGGTGGAGTGGACGCCCACGCGCAGCTCGAGCCAGGACACCCGCCCCCGGAGGTTCACCCACCGCGTGTCCAGCAGGAGCCCCTCGTCGGTGCGCGCGGCCGTCCCTCCCACCTCGAGCTGCTCGACAGGGCCGGTGAGCAGCCGCAGCGCCGCCGGCAGCCGGTAGCTCGCCATCACGTCCACGCGTGCGTTCCGCAAGCGGGGCTCGGAGCGCAGCTCGACGGAGCCGGAGAGGCTGCCCCCGAGCGTGGTGCCGCGCAGGACGGGCGACAGCCCCAGGCCGTGCGCCCGCTCGGTGCCGAACTGGTAGATGAGCCCGAGCGCCGCCACGCCCGCGGCGACCTCCGCGCCCTTCCTGGGCCCGGGCAACTTGTCGAGCGTCGAGTGCAGGAGTTTCCGCAGCGGTCCGTTGGGCCCCCGCAACCACGGACCGAGGTCGCCCACCCGGAGTTCTTCGACCTCGGGGTCGAGCTTCAGGAGCGTGACGAGGCGAGCTCCCCCCGGGAGGTCGGACACGACCAGGTCCTGCGCTGGCAGCGAGAGCGCGCTCCAGGCCTCCTGCTGCTCGTACGAGTCGGGCCGCACGAACGCCCAGGCCCGTGAGCGCACGGCGAGCGAGAGGGACGGCACGGTGAAGCCGTCCCGCAGGGCGCGCTCCGGGTCCGCGAAGGAGACGAGGAGCTCCTCGAACGCGGGGCGCTCGGGCAGCTCGGGAGGCGGAGCGAGCGAGCGGCGCAGCTCCAGGAGTTGCGCCCCGGACGGTAGCGCCCAGAGCGCCCCGACGAATGCCATTGCCCGTGCTGCCCCCCATCCGCCCATTGGGGAGAAAGGTGGGGAGGCCTGTCCCTGTACGCAAGGCACCCACCCGCCACGGGCGGGAGGAGGTGGGTCGTTCTCGAGCCAACATGTCACAGTCTCGCGCGAGCGGCTCTGTCTGACCGAACTCGCGGCGCTCCTGGTGGGGCGCCGTCCAGACAGACGAGGCAGAGCCATGGAACAGGTGCAACCCACCCAGCAGCGCGCGGCCGTTTCTTCCGTCTCCCCCAACCAGTTCGAGCTGAGGGGGAGGGATGTTCAGGTGAGCTTCTCGGAGACCAGCTTCACCGGTGAGCCGCTCATGCAGTATCGAGATCGCCACCGTCAGGTGAACGCACGCGGCGACGAGATTCGTCAGGTGGAGGTGGGCATCGGCAAGCTGGTCACTATCGTCCTCCAGTCGAACGCGGCGGATGCCGAGTCCATCCAGTTCAGCATGCTGATTCCCCACGCGCTCCTGACGGGCACGGACCAGCGCGTGAAGATTCAAACCCTGGGCATCACCACCCGCGGCCCGGGATTCATCGTCCCCACCACCCGACAGCTCGAGGCGTACTCGGAGGTGAGGCTGACGGGAGAGGGCACGTTCGTGGTGTCCTGACGCGGGCCTCCAGCGGCGCTTCCGAGGGAGCGAGCGGGAGGCCCGTCGTGCTCAGCTCCGCGAGTCGACGATGACGGGGACTCCGCCCTTGGGGGCCAGGGTGACCCCTCGCCGCGACACCCGGAACGCGTAGGGCGTGGCGGCCCGGAGCTTCACCCGGCGGAGGACCTCGGCGAAGACGATCCGCATCTCGTAATTGGCGAAGGCCATGCCGATGCAGCGCCGCGCCCCGCCACCGAAGGGAAAGTACTCGTAGGGGCTGAGCCGCTTGCCCACGAAGCGCTCCGGATTGAAACGCTCGGGCTCCGGCCACAGGTCCGGGCGGCGATGGGTGAGGTAGGCGCACGCCATCACCGCCATGCCGGCGGGCAGCTCCCACTCGCCCACCTTCATCGGCCGCTGCAGCACCCGGCCCACGGCGGGGGCGACGGGCAGCAGTCGCAACGTCTCCTTCAACGTCGCGTCCAGGTACTCCAGGCGGTTCACCTGCTCGGGGGCGAGCGGTCCCGTTCCCGCCACCTGGTGGAGCTCCGCCCGGAGCTTCTCCTCCACCTCCGGGTGCTGGAGGACGAAGTGGAAGGCCCACGCGAGCGTGGTCGCGGTGGTCTCGTGTCCGGCCGCCAGGAGGGTGATGGCCTCGTCGCGCAGCGCCTGTTCGGACATGGGCTGGCCGTGCTCGTCACGCGCCTGCATGAGCATCGACAGGACGTCCTCGTGCTTCTCGAGGCCCTCGGCGCGGCGCCGGGCCATCTCCGCGAAGAGGTACGTGTCCACCTCGCGCATGAGGCGGCTGAGCTGGGTCCACGGCAGGGCCCGGCTCACATCGGCCTTCCAGGGCCCGAGCTGGAGGGGGTCCCTCCCCACCGCGAGCAGCTTGAGCATCCGCTCGGCCGGGAGCAGGGCGCTCAGGTACAGCACGGCCTCCTGCGAGCCCATGTTCAGCATCCGCACGAACAGCTTCCGGAAGCGCTCGAACGTCTCCCCCTCGGCGAGGCCGAAGACCGTCTTGAGGATGATGTCCAGGGTGATGTCCTGGAACACCTCGTGAAGGGTGAAGGCCTTGCCGAGCGGCCACCGGTCGATGGAGCGGCTGGCGGACTCGCGCATGGACAGCCCGTAGGACAGCATCCGCTCGCCGTGGAAGGGAGGCGTCATCATCCGCCGCTCGCGGATGTGCTCCTGGTCATCGAGCAGCAGCAGGGAGTTCTTCCCCACCATGGGCTCCAGCACCCGGTTCACCGGCCCCACGTAGAAGTCCTCGGGCTTCCCGGTGAAGAGCTGGCGGATCATCTCCAGGTCTCGGGTGAAGAGGAACGGAGGAGCGTTGGGGAACTGCATCACGAAGCTGTCGCCGTGGCGTCGCGCCGACTCCTCCATGAACCGCAGGGGGTGGGCGACCCACTGGTGCAGCTGCAGGAAGTGCGGCAGCGGGATGCGAGGAGGAATCATGGGGCGATTCTACTCCTTCGAGCCTTCGGGTCTGGGTGCCTGCGACCGCTCTCCCGTTGCGAGATGTTCATCTTCATAGAGACCCAGCGGGTCCCAGACGTAATTCTCGATGGGCACCAGGGTCATGTGACTCATGGCATGTCGCTCGGCGAAGCGCTTGAAGCGTTCGGAGACGATGATCACGCCCCAGAGGCCGCGCGGCCGGAACACGTCCTCACCCCCCCAGGTCCCCGCATCCAAGGCGAGGCTGGCGATGGCGTCAGGAGTGATCTTGCGGCACCAGGTGCACTGCTTCATGGGCTTGCTGCTCTTGAAGCGGCTCCGCTCCACATCCAGTGCCGGGGGGCCGTAGGTCGGGGTGACGAAGAGATAGCTGGGCGGTGGAGTCGGATTGGGATCACGACGCCTGCGGCGTACACGCATCACCTCGACCGGGTGAAAGCCGCTGAGCCCCGTCAGGCCCTCCGCCTTGAAATCTTCGGCGAAGCGCTCGGTGACCAGTAGATCGCCGCCAGCGCCTCTCGACGAAATCTCCAAACTCCTTGCCATGGAGTTCCAGTTCGACCCGATACGGGGGTTCCCAGCTCAGCATCCCAATGGGGCCCCCGCATTGAGGACAGCTCAGCCCGGGACCGATATTCGGCTTGACCGTGCTGTACTCGGTGTCGTGCTGGCCTTTGTTCCGCTTCTTCAGGACGAAGAAACGCATGGGGGGCGAGGGAACGTCAGAAGCCATTGGGGAACCTCGCACGCATCGCGGGTCGGTTGTAGAGCTGCCGCAAGAAGGCCTCGAACTCCGCGGGTGTTGCTTCGTCATATCTCTTGAGCCATTCGATGACTTCGTCATCTACATCGCGGTGCCACCGCTGGTAGCCGTTGTGGGAGGCCTTGTCGGCGGCTCGCGTGACGAACCGTGGATCCCTCGCGGTGTAATGGCCTCGAAGCGTGCGATGCTTCTCGAGCGCTTGCCGCGATGCGCTTGGAGATGACGTGGTGGAGCTGCCCGCTCGCACCGGCCGCGTCCTGGCCAGCTCCCTGGCCCCGGGCCACCATGGCGACCGCCGTGGCGGGCAGGGCAATGACGACGGTGCTCCCGACGACAGCCACCTCGCTCACCTGTCCCACGTTCGCCAGGTGGATACCCACCCGTGAGGCTCCCACCGCCGCTGCCTCCGGGAAGTGGGGCAGCATCGACAGCCGCGACGCCAGCCACGCGGCGCCCCCGGTCATGCCCTGGCTCACCGCCACCGTCACCGCCAGGACGAAGACGCGTGCCACCTGCGGTCCCACCCGGTAGGCGAAGCGTCGGCCGGCCCGCTCCAATTCCAGGGCGGTGGTGGCCTTGTCGGTGGCCCGCTTCAGCTCCCGGCTCGCCTCCACCACCTCCAGGAAGTTCTCCACTCCCAGGTAGATCAACATCACCGCGGAGACGAGGGCCGCGGCCTTGGTGAAGACGGGCTCGGGGTTGGCCGCCAGGACGGCCCAGGTGATGAGGCC
Source organism: uncultured delta proteobacterium (assembly GCA_963771175.1). Classification (GTDB taxonomy): domain Bacteria; phylum Myxococcota; class Myxococcia; order Myxococcales; family Myxococcaceae; genus Archangium. The sequence continues at coordinate 96,217 of CAVYSY010000006.1, read as the reverse complement.
CGTGGAGATGAGGGTGTAGAAGAGCTGGGGGGCCAGGGTGTCCTCCACCGCCCTGGAGATGCTCTCCCTCAAGGGGTCGAGCGACAGGCCCAGGGCCACTCCCAGCTTGTCCCACTGACTCAGGCCCACCACGTCATCGAGCAGCGACAGGCAATCGTCCCCGCGCTGGCCCGCCGCGCAGAGGTCGCCGAAGCCCTTGCGCATCAGGCGCGAGCTTCGAGTGTCCGTGGCGTCGCTGGGGTAGGAGGCACGCACCAGCCAGCCCTGCTGGGGCGAGCGGAGGGGCAGGGGCGTATTCAGTACCCACCGCGCCAGCGCGTCCTCGAACGCTTCGGCGTCCACCCTCACGGACTTGCTCGAAGTGGGCGGCCTGTACTCCACGGGCGCCCCCTCCCCCGTGTCCAGCCGCACCACATGCGTGGAGGCGCACGCGGTGGACAGGGCCAACAGCAAGACCGCAACGGTCAGACGAGGCGCCATGCCAGTCAGCGCTTCAGCACCCGGCCCGCCACGGCGTCGAGCTGCTGGAGGACGGCGGGGTCCCTCGCCTCGGGGGCGGTGATGAGGGCATGGTCGAGCGCCGTCTGGCAGCCGTGGTGGCACGGGCCCTCGTGCTTGCCGAGGAGCGGCACCACGCTCTTCACCAGCGCGCGCGCCTTGCCCGCGTTGGCCATCAGCACGGAGATGACCTGGTCCACGGTGACGTCCTCGTGGTCGGCATGCCAGCAGTCGAAGTCCGTCACCATGGCCACGGTGGCGTAGCAGATCTCCGCCTCGCGGGAGAGCTTGGCCTCGGGCATGTTGGTCATGCCGATGACGGAGCAGCCCCAGCTCCGGTAGAGCTCGCTCTCGGCGAGCGAGGAGAACTGCGGCCCCTCCATGACGAGGTAGGTGCCGCCCCGCTTCGCCGGAATCTCGAGCCCCCCGCAGGCGTCCATCACCGCGTCCCCGAGCCGCGAGCACACGGGCCGGGCCATGGACACGTGGGCGACGCAGCCGGTGCCGAAGAAGCTCTTGGTGCGCGCGAAGGTGCGGTCGATGAACTGGTCCACCACCACGAAGGAGCCCGGGGGCAGGTCCTCGCGCAGGCTGCCCACCGCGGAGAGCGAGAGCAGGTCCGTGACGCCCGAGCGCTTGAGCGCGTCGATGTTGGCGCGGAAGTTGATTTCCGAGGGCGAGATGCGGTGGCCCCGGCCGTGGCGGGGGAGGAACACCACCCGGGTGCCGTCGAGTGTGCCGAAGCACAGCTCATCCGAGGGCTCGCCGAAGGGCGTGGACACCTTGCGCCAGGAGACGTCCTGGAGGCCGTCGATCTGGTAGAGGCCGCTGCCTCCGAGGATGCCGATGACGGGGGGAGACGGGTGCGCCATGGGAGGGGGCTCCGAGGGAGGGGTGGTGCGCCGGACAGGGCGCCCCATCTTCCCGCCGCGTGCCCCGGAGGCAACAGCGAAAGGGAGCCGGGCCGGGGCCTAGCTGAAGGGTACGGCGTAGTAGGCGCGGATGCGCGCGGCGGCCTGGGCCAGTCCCGCCTCGGACAGGCGGTCGGCCGCCCACGCGGCGGCGGGCGGCACCGTGGCGGTGACGATGAACGGATTCGCCATCGACGCGAAGTGGCGGACGACGCTCATCATCATCCGCACGGTGGGGGACTCGATGATGTAGGCCGTGCCGAGCGTCCACCGGCGCAGGGCCACCTCGTGCTCGCGCAGCCACTCGGTGTAGCGCTGGCGCACCCGGGCCGACAGCATGTGCACCTGGCGCGCGTCGAAGATGACGACGTGCGGCTGCTCGTGCCACAGGTACGTAGCTCGGGCCGTCAGGTACGTATCCAGGTCCTGCTCCGAGCCGGAACGACCGAATTTCACCACCAGGAGCGGCGACAACGCCTCCTCGACCGTGACCAGGGAGGGCGCGGAGGGCGGTGAGACGCAGGACAGGGGCATTTCGTCCCGAGAAGGCATGGAGTGAAATCTGGGCAAGCAGGGGTAGATGTAACCCAATATGGGGAAAATGTTGAGGGGGTGGCAGTCTTTTTTTGGGGAGGGGGCCGCCGCCGGGCGGAGATGCGGAGATGCGGGGAATGAACCTACGGTGCCAATCCTGTGGGGCGGAGCTGGTGGTGGCGCCCGAGCTGCGCACGGCGGTGTGTCCGTACTGCGCGGCGCCCTCGGTGGTGGAGAGGCCGCCGAGCCTGGACAGGCCGGCGCCCACCTTCGCGCTGGGCTTCGCGCTCACCCACCCGGCCGCGAGCGAGCGGGTGAAGCACTGGCTGCGCACGCGCAACCCGTGGAGCCACTCGGGGCTGAAGCGCGCCTCGCTCCAGGACGTGCGCGGCGTGTACGTGCCGGCGTACCTCTACAGCGCCCTGGCGGCCTCCCGGTACAGCGCCTCCATCGGGGAGAACTACACCGAGACGGAGACGTACACGACGACGGAGAACGGGAAGACCGTGACGAAGACGCGCACGGTGACGAAGACGGAGTGGCGCCCGCTGCACGGCGAGCACTCCGAGTACGTGCCGGACGTGCTGGTGACGGCCTCGCGGGGGCTGTCCAACGCGGAGCTGGAGAAGCTGGAGCCCTTCGACCTGAGGGTGCTGGCGCGCTACGAGCCGGCGCTGGTGGCGGGGTGGGTGGCGGAGGAGCCGTCGCTCTCGCGTGACGAGTGCCTGAAGCTGGCGCGAGAGGAGGCGCTGGCGCGGGTGGGCCGCCGGTTGGAGGACTTCATGCCGGGGGACTCGCACCGGGAGGTGAGGCACGACACGCGGCTGGAGGCGGAGTCGCTGGACGTGTGCCTGGTGCCCGTCTGGGTGCTGGCGGCGCGCTACGCGCCGGAGAAGCCGCCGCTGCGGGTGGTGGTGAACGGGCAGTCGGGCGAGGTGTACGGGACGGTGCCCATCTCGTGGGTGAAGGTGCTGCTGACGGTGGTGGGCGTGGTGGCGCTCGGGGTGCTGCTGTACGTGCTGCTGGGCGGCGGAGGTGGGCGATGACGGCCCGGGCGGTGGCGGGGTGCGCGCGGTGCGGGAGCCGGCTGGAGCTGGGGGACCTGCGCTGTCCCATCTGCGGGCTGGCGGTGGGGGCGCCGCGCGAGGCGGGGGTGCTGGCCGAGCGCGAGCAGGCGAAGGTGGTGCGGTGCGGCACGTGCGGGGCCTCGCTGGAGTACTCGGCGGAGGTGAAGGCGCCGCGGTGCGCCTTCTGCGCGTCGGTGATGCACGTGGAGACGACGGCGGACCCGCTGGAGCAGGCCGAGGCCTTCGTGCCCTTCGCGGTGGACCCGGAGGCGGCGCGCGGGGCGTTGATGCGCTTCCTGGCGGAGAAGCGCTTCTTCCGACCGTCGGACCTGGCGGCGATGGCGGCGCTGCAGTCGCTGCGGCCGATGTGGTGGCCGGCGTGGGCCTTCAGCGCGGGGGCGCGGGTGAGCTGGGCGGCGGACTCGGATGCGGGGAGCGGCCGCTCGGCCTGGGCGCCGCACGCGGGGCAGGTGGAGCTCACGTTCCAGGACATCCTGGTGTCCGCGTCGCGAGGGCTGACGGAGGACGAGTGCGAGCGGCTGGCGGAGCGGTACACGCTGGAGGGGGTGGAGGCGGCGCCGCGAGGGCCGGAGGACGCGCAGGTGGAGCGCTTCGACGTGACGCGCTCGGGGGCGAGGCGGCAGATATTGAAGGGGGTGGAGGCCGAGGCGCGCGAGCAGGTGGAGCGCTCGCACCTCCCCGGGAGGCGCTTCCGCAACGTGCACGTGGCGGTGGTGCTGTCGAGCCTGGAGACGAAGCGCTACGCGCTGCCGGCGTACGTGCTGGCGTACCGGTACCGGAGCAAGGTGTACCGGGTGGTGGTGCACGGGCAGGACGCGAACCTCGTGCTGGGCAAGGCGCCGGTGTCGGTGGCGAAGGTGGTGGGGGTGGTGGGCGCGGTACTGCTGGTGCTGCTCGCGCTGATGCTGCTGTTGCTGCGCTGAGCCTCGAGTTCGGGCGGGAGGGGCCGCCGGGCTCGGTTCCGAAAAACCTGTCCGACAGTCGGACAGGTTTGTGAAGAACGAGGCCGGGGGGCCTGTGGTCTCGGAGGACAGGGCGCCCTCCGGGCGCGATGTTGAGCAACTTGTACACTTAAGAGCAGTCGATAAATCCCTCGCCGGAGCAGAGCGCGATCAGGAAGAGGAGGGGTGGGCGGAGGTAATCGCCCATCCCGAGGCGCGGAGCTGGAGGGGGGTTGTGCAGGTGGAAGCAGGCGAGAGCGGAATTCAAACACACGCCCGGGGGCTCATCGCCTCGTTGGAGCCTGAGGCCCGGTCACACCACACACGCAGCAGCGGGCTGGTCGTCAGAAGCCAGCAGGCAAGGCGGTGACCTGGCCCACCGGGCTGATGTCGCCCCCGTGGGAGACCGGGTTTCCCGCGGTCAGCTCGAGGAGGTGAGCCCGCTCGGCAGCGCGCTCTGGCGCGCCCGCAGCGCATCCACCAGAGGCTGGCCGTGTGCGGCCAGGTTGTGCGCCAGGGCCACCAGCAAGGCGACACTCTTCACCTTGTCCAGGCCCCGCACCGTCACCTGCGTCAGGCCGTAGCGTCCCTTCACCTGCGCGTTGACGTTCTCCACCAGACTGGCGCGCGACTTGTTGTACTGCTGCCGGGCCTCCTGCGTGCGCATGCGCTCACGCCAGGCCTCTACCTCGGCGGAGTGGTCCCCCTGCTCCTTGGCGTTGGCCATGCGCTCAGGCACCGAGATGAGGGCTTCAATCCCCTTGGCCGCGCACTGCTTCACGTCCTCGCACGTGGCGTGGTTGCCATCGGCCAGCAGGCGCTCGGGCACCTGGCCCGTGCGCTGCTCAATCTGCTCCACCATGGGGCTGACGCTGCCCAGGTCGCTGCCCTGGTTGGTGACTTCCACCCCCACAATCGTTCGCGGCCCACCCAGCGTCTCCCCAGCCACCGCGAATTGCAGGTTGTAGGCGGGCCGGAAGCCCCCGTCGGCCATCTTCATCACCCGCGCATCCGCATCCGTGGTGGAGGCACGCACCTTGTCCTTGTCCGCCCCCTTCTTCCTGGCCCGCTGCTGCTTTATCGCCTCCAGCGCCGCGTCCACCCGCGCCTTGTAGTCACGCGCCTTGGCCTCTCGTGTCGCCTGCTGCCCACGCGTCAGCTCCGGGTCGTCCTTCTGCGCCAGCACCGCCTCCAGGTGCAGCTCGGCCTGCTGTCGGCACTCCTGCAGCGACTGCTCGCGCCGGAACGACGGCGCCGAGGCACTGGCCCTCACCCGGGTGCCGTCCTGCGCCACCTGCTCCAGGCCTACCAGCCCCTGCTGCAACAGCACCGAGAGCACGTCGGTGAACACCTGCTGCAACACCTCCTGGTGCTCCACCCGGAACTGGCTCAGCTTGTCGTGGCTCACCTTCACTCCACCGGCCAGCCACTCGTACGCCCTGTCCTCCTCGCACCGGCGCGCAAGCTCCGTCGCCGTCCCCACTCCCTGCTGAATCCCGTACACCCACAGCGCCAGCAGTAACCGCGGGCTCGTCACCGGGCGCCCGGCGTGTCCCTCCACCGCCTTGGCCTCGGCCAGAAAGCCGCTCAGGTCCAACGCCTCCACCGCCGCCGCCACCACCCTCACCGGGTGCTCCGGCTCCACCAACTGCTCCGGCATCTGCTTGAACAACCAGCCCTGCGACCTGTCCGGCTCTTTCGTCCGTACGCTTCCCTCGCATTGCTCGGCGCGCTCTTCTGTTCACTTCTCCTGCCTACTTCATCAGGTGGCCTCTCGCTCCCGAACCCCAGGGGTGGGGCTGCGCTTCCCCACCCATCTTCTGGATCACCCGCCTTGCCCACCCACGGGATTTATCGATCGCTCTTTAGTGGACAAGTTCGAGAGGAACGCGACCGGGAGGTCGGTGTTTCTCGAAGGTGGTCGTGGCCATCGCCGTTCGCGGGTGCGCCAACCCGACGTGCGTGATTCCGGCGACGCCGTGAGAAGGAAACGTCTGCGCTGAACCTCGCGCGGACCCGGTATGGTGCACCGTCATGAGCCGTACGGTGGGCATCCTCCTCATCCTGCTGTCGGGTGCGTCCTTCGGGGCGCTCGGCATCTTCGGGCGCGTGGCGTACGCGTCGGGGGCGAACACGCCCACGGTGCTGTTCCTGCGCTTCACCTCGGCGGCGCTGGTGCTGGGGGCGGTGATGGTGATGCGGCGGGTGCCGCTGCCCCGAGGTCGCGTGCTGGGTAGCCTGGTGCTGCTCGGGGCGGTGGGGTACGTGGGGCAGAGCCTGGCGTACTTCTCCGCGCTGAAGCACGCGTCGGCGGGGCTGACGGCGCTGCTGCTCTACCTGTTCCCGGCGCTGGTGGCGCTGCTGGCGGTGGTGGTGGACGGCGAGCGGATGTCGCGGTTGCGAGCGGTGGCCATCGTGCTGGCGCTCGGAGGGACGGCGCTGACGATTGATTTGAACGGGGGCGCGAGCCCGCGAGGCATCGTGTTCGGAGTGATGTCGGCGCTGGTGTACGCGGTGTATGTCTTCACGAGCTCGCGGGTGGTGGGGCCGGCGGGACCGCTGGCGGCCTCCACGGTGATTCTGGGCTCGGCGGGAGTGGTGTACGCGGGATTGATGGTGGCGCAGGGGCCGGCGTTTCCGCAGACGCCGGCGGGCTGGATGGCGGTGGCGGGCCTGTCCCTGGTGTCCACGGTGGTGGCGGTGCTGACCTTCTTCGCGGGGATGGAGAAGGTGGGGCCGGTGGTGACGTCGCTGCTCTCGACGGTGGAGCCGCTGGTGGCGGTGCTGCTGGGAGCGTTCTTGCTGGGCGAGCGGCTGAGCCTGCTGCAGGGCGTGGGAGGGCTGCTCATCCTGACGGCGGTGATACTGCTGGCGAGACCCGAGAAGCCCGTGGCCGTCACCCCCTCGTAGGGCGGCGTTCTTTGCAAAGCCGCTCGGCTCACGGTAGCGAGGCGGCATGCGCATTCCGGATTTCACGCTCGAGCGGTACTTCGCGAAGTGGGAGTTCAACGCGCCGCACCTGCTGTGCACCTCGGACATCGAGGGCTGGCGGATGAGCGAGTTGCTCGCATTGGCGGACGGAGACAGTCGCGAGCGGTGGGAGCGGCTGACGCTCGGCTACACGGAGTCCACGGGCCTGCCGGCGTTGCGCGAGGAGATTGCACGGCTGTACCGCGGAGTGGGGCCGGAGCAGGTGCTGACGTTCGCGGGGGCCGAGGAGGCCATCTTCGTCCTGATGAACGTGCTGCTGGGGCCTGGGGACCACGCGGTGGTGACGTGGCCGGGGTACCAGTCGCTGTACGAGGTGGCTCGGGCGACGGGGGCGGAGGTGTCGCTGCTTCGGCTGCGGGAGGAGGACGGCTGGACGCTGGACCTGGAGGCGGTGAAGCGCGAGCTGCGGCCGAACACGAAGTTGGTGGTGGCGAACTTCCCGCACAACCCGACGGGGGCGCTGCCGGACGCGGCGACGTGGAAGGGCCTGTTCGCGCTGGCGGAGGAGCGGGGCGCGTACGTGCTGGCGGACGAAGTGTACCGGCTGCTGGAGCACGACCCGAGCGACACGCTGCCCGCGGGGGTGGAGCTGTCGGGCCGGGGGCTGAGCCTGGGCGTGATGTCGAAGGCGTTCGGGCTGGCGGGGCTGCGGGTGGGGTGGCTGGTGGGCCGGGACGCGGCGCTGCTGGAGCGGTGCGCGGCGTACAAGGACTACACGACCATCTGCAACGCGGCGCCGAGCGAGGTGCTGTCATTGATCGCGCTCAGGGCGAAGGAGAAGGTGCTGGCGAGGAGCCGGGAGATTCTCTCGCGCAATCTGACGGTGCTGGACGACTTCTTCGCGCGGAGGGCGGACACGTTCCGCTGGGTGCGCCCGAAGGCGGGGAGCGTGGCCTTCCCGCTGCTGCTGAAGGACATGCCGGTGGCGGAGTTCTGCCAGCGATTGGTGGACCAGGAGGGCGTGCTGCTCCTGCCGGGAGACGTGTACGACTTCCCGGGCAACCACTTCCGCCTGGGGCTGGGCCGGACGAACATGCCCGAGGCGCTCGCGAGGCTGGAGCGCTTCTGCGACACGCTCTGAACAGTAACTCTCAGGGACTCAAGGTAGGCTTCGCGCGGATTGCTAGGAGTCGCAGGTGCTCTCGAAGTGGTTAATGATACCGGACCCAGTCCTCACGGTGGGTTCCGCCCGGATTCGTCGGACCCTTGGAGTCGCGTTGATGCTCGGGTCTCTTGCCTGGGGTGGGTGCGCAACTCCCACATCGCATCGACCAGGGACACCGATGAAGACGAGCTGCCCTGCTTCGATCGAGCTGCCCACTGTCGAGGAGTGCCTCGAGGAGGCGGACAAGATCGATGACGAGCTTCTCATGAGCTGCATGCGTCGGCAGTGCCGCGATATCAGGGTGACGTGTAGCGAGTGGAGTCGGCAGAAATGCAAGGAGGAGAGAGAAAGTCCTGACAGCATCCTGCTCGCGTTCACTCTCACGACCAGCCAGGGCGTGCACCATCGTTTCTATCCGGTCAAGGAGACTCACTGGTGTGAGGAGCCTGCATCACGTGGGTGCATCATCAAGGCGGTCATCCACGAGCTGGCACATTCTTGTGGCTGGAACCATAAGCAGGGGCACAACGTTCCAGGGAATGACCCCAAGCGCCATCCCATCCCCGAATGCGCATGTGTTGACGAAGAGGGCGCGAGGACATCATGCGAGTGAGCCGTCTCGAACTTGGAACTGCTTCCCTTCTCCTGATGGCTGCCTGTACGGGGTTTCCTTTCTTCGGGAGGAAATCGCCATCACCACCGGACCATGGGGCCATGAAGGCGGACGCGCAGGTTCCTCCTCGGGTCCGACTGGAAGTCCAAGACATCCAATATGATGGATTGGGGCTCTCTGCACGAGTCCTGGTCAGTCCCGAGTCGGGCCCACTGCGTCTGGACAGACGGCTGATTCCAGGCTTTGACGTGGAACTCTGGGGCGTTTCGGACTGCAAGTACGGAGCCGTGGGATCCATCAGGGAGGACGGCATCGTGCCGCCGGCCCGTCCGGAGGATCTCCTGGTTCTCGAGCCCGGCTACTGGTACGGCAGGACGGTACACTTCGGACCGTTCGATGAGCACCTCACGGGACTCGGGCCCGAGTGTATCGAGGCCTATATCCGGCTCTTTTCCTTCGACGGTAAGCCCGTCGCTCGCCAGCGCATCCGTGCCGAGCGTCCCCCGGCCCCGGATGGGGGCGTGCCGCTGGATGGAGGCGTGCCGCCCATCGATTGGGACGAGTTGGAGCGACTCGCCTCACCGGACGCGGGCTCCCCGTGAGGGGAGCGGGCCTCGGGTGGACCCGGGTTGCCAGTTCCCACGGCCCCCAGGAAGTTCACGTGGCAGGAGCGGGTTGGGAGTAGGGTACGCCCCGTGAGGCGCCAGCAGAGGCAATCTCCGAGCGAGCGTCCCCACTCTTGCCGCCTTGGCGGCACCCAACGCTGAGGCTTATTTGGACACGAAGAAAGAACACCGCATCGCGCTCTTCCTCGATTTCGAGAACCTGGTGACGAACACCGGGTTCACCGCCGGCAACTTCGACCTGCAGCCGGCGATGGACCGTCTGCTCGAGCGCGGCAAGGTGGTCTTCCGCCGTGCCTACTGCGACTGGTCCCGCTTCAAGGAGGCCAAGGGCAACCTGCACGAGTTCGGCGTCGAGCTCATCGACGTGCCGCCCTCGACCCGCTCGGGGAAGAACGGGGCGGACATGCGCCTGGTCATCGACGCGCTGGAGCTGTGCTACGCGCGCGAGCACATCGACACCTTCGCCATCGCCTCGGGCGACAGTGACTTCTGCCCCCTCGCGTACAAGCTGCGCGAGAACGGTCGGCAGCTCATCGGGCTCGCGGTGAAGGAGGCCACCAGCCCCCTCTTCGTGAAGGCCTGCGACGAGTTCATCTACCTCCGGCCCCGCACCCGCGCGGAGAAGGACAAGGAGCAAGGACAAGCGCTCGGCCCACGAGCACGAGGAGCCCTCCAAGGGTCGCAAGCACGGCAAGGGTCATGCGGCTAGCGAGCGCCCCGCCAAGGAGCAGGCGCACGGGCAGAAGGGGAAGGCCGAGGTGCCGGAGATCGCCCTGGAGGTGGTGCAGAGCCTGCTCGGGCGGGCGACGGGGTCGCTCAACCCCTCGCTCATCAAGGAGACCATCGTCCGCAAGGAGCCGGACTTCGACGAGCGCGACCACGGCTTCTCCTCGTTCGCCAAGCTGCTGGCGGCCATGGAGCAGGAGGGGCTGCTCAAGCGCGTGCAGCAGGGCCGCCAGTGGTACGTGGTGGGCCCTGAATCGGCGCCGCCCGAGCCCCAGGGCCGAGGCCGGGGCCGCGCCGCCGCTCCGGTGGAGGAGGAGGACGAGGAGGAGGTCTACCCGGACCCCGTCGACGACTTCTAGGCGTCGACCCTCGCTCGCGGGCTACCTGCCCTTCTTCGGGGCGCACTGCTTCTCGTCCGTCATCGCGCACGGTGGCAGTGGCCCCGCTTCGCCCCGAGTGAAGCGTTTCCGGCCTCATGCCGCGATGCGCTATATCAGCGCCTCCACGCATCAGCCCAAAAAGGGGGACTCCCATGTCGACCGCCATCCAGCAGCGCCCGAACAGTGACCTCGCCGCCGGCCGCTTCGGCCAGAGCCGCTACCTGCTCCGCAAGAAGTTCTTCAAGCTCTTCGGCGGCGCCTTCCACATCTACGATGAAGCGGGCAACGTCGCCTTCTACTCGAAGATGAAGGCCTTCAAGCTGAAGGAGGATCTGCGCGTCTTCACCAGCGAGGAGATGAACGAGGAGGTCCTCTCCATCAAGGCCCGCAACATCCTCGACATCAGCGCCACCTACGACGTCACCGACACGACGACGGGCCGCAAGATTGGCGCGCTGCGCCGCAAGGGCCTCAAGTCCATCCTGCGCGACGAGTGGCTCGTCCTGGATGCCAACGACCAGGAGATGGGCAGCATCCAGGAGGACAGCCTGGCGCTCGCGCTGGTGCGTCGCCTGCTGTCCAACCTCGTGCCGCAGACCTTCCAGGGCACGGTGGGCGGCACGCCGGTCCTCACCTTCCGCCAGCGCTTCAACCCCTTCATCCAGAAGATCGAACTGGACTTCTCCGTGGACCGGGGCGGCAAGCTGGACCGTCGCATGGGCATCGCGGCGGCGGTCCTCCTGTGCGCCATCGAGGGCCGGCAGCAGGGCTGAGGCCTCCGCGGCTCACTGCTCGCGACAGGGCTCCCGAGAATGCAAGCTCAGGTGCTCGGGACCCCATGTCCCGAGCCCGCACCTCGGGTGCCCCGTTCAATGAGGTCCGGCCCCAGGATGGTCGGGTTCTTCATCCTGGGGGACCTGCTGTTCCTCAGTGGCGGACTGTTGGCGCTTCAGCTCGGCCTCCGCGGCTTGCGCCAGCTGCTTCTGCCGATTCGCTTCAGCCTGGGCCTCCTCGGCCCGGCGCCGCATCTGCTGCTCGCGTGCATGCGCCTCCTCGGCGTCCCGGCGCGCCTCCTCGGCGTCCCGGCGCGCCTCTTCGGCCTGCCGGGTGGCCTCCGCCTCGCGTTGCTCGGACTGCCGCCGGGCTCCTGACTCTTCCTGGAGTTTGCTCCAGAGCCAGAGGGCCACTGCCCCCGCCACCAGCAGCCACCCCGTGCTCGACGTCTCCTCCGATCGCGGGTCCTCCCACTGGGCGCGGTCGCGGTACGACCCACGGCGCCGATAGTCCCCATATCCCATGCGGTCAGTCCCTCCTTTGGACCGACCAGTCTCCCAAGCGGGTCTGACATGGTCGGTTCACGGTGGGGTGGAGCGGACGCAACCCGGCGTCATCAAAGTCATTGAGACCTGGACCGCGGGAGCGCTCCCCGGGCTCGTTTCGCGCAGATGCTGGAGTCGGAAGACCGGGTGCTCCTCCACGGTGGAGAGTGCCCCGATGAGCAGGTTGCTGGAGGCCCGCGGGGAACTCTGGGACTACTTCTTGAGTCAACCCTGGGTTGACAACAAGATGACTTGTAGGGTTACCTTCCCTGCCGCATGCTCTCCCTCCGGCACGAGGCCCTCCTGGAGTTGTTCCGCAACCGTCCGGCCCTGGCGGCCGAGTTGTTGCGCGACGCGCTGGGTGTCGAGTTGCCCGCCTACGCGGAGGCCCGGGCGGAGTCCGCGGAGCTGAACCAGGTGGTGCCCACCGAGTACCGGGCGGACCTGGTGGTGCTGTTAGGGGAGGCCAGACCCCGCTTCGCCATCGTGGTGGAGGTGCAACTCTCGTCCAACGAGGAGAAGAGGTTTACGTGGCCGGTGTACCTCACCCACATGAGGGCGAGGTTGAGGTGCCCCACGGCGCTGCTGGTGGTGGCGCCGGAGGCGGGGGTGGCGCGCTGGTGTGGGCAGTCGATGGAGACGGGCCATCGGGGCTTTGTGCTGAGGCCCTACGTGGCGGGGCCGGAGAGCATTCCGGTGGTTACCCGGGCCGAGGTGGCGCGAGAGGCGGTGGAGTTGGCGGTGCTGTCCGCCATGGCACATGGGCAGGGGGAGCGGGGGGCGGCCATCGCCGAGGCGGTGCTGCCAGGGCTGGTGGGGATTGAAGACGAGCGGGCGCGCTTCTATTTTGACCTGGTGATGTGCTCGCTGAATGACGTGGCACGCACGGCCCTGGAGGCACTGATGCGCAGTGGCACCTACGAGTACCAGAGCGAGTTCGCCCGGCGGTACCTTGCCAAGGGGCGTGAGGAAGGTCGGCAGGAGGGCCGGCAGGAAGGTCGGCAGGAAGGCCGGCAGGAGGGCAGGCAGGAGGGCCTCCAGGAAGGGGAGATGAGCGCCCTGTTGGAGGTACTTGAAGCCCGAGGCCTCCAGGTGGACGAGCAGGCCCGCCAGCGCATTGCCGCCTGCGCGGAAATCGAGCAGCTCAAGCGCTGGCTCCGCAAGGCCGTGTCCGTGCGGTCCGTGCAGGAGCTCTTCGAGTCCTAGCTCACGCGCGCTGGCTGCTCACCCGGCGGCGTCGGGCCGGAAGCGCCGCTCGATGCGCGAGCGCAGCAGCTCGAGGACTTCCTTCTCGGGCGGGCCGGACCCGGCCTCCAGCTCGAGCTTGACGGTGCCCTTGCCCACCAGCGCCTCCGGGGCGAGAGCACGGCCGCCCTGCACGAGCCGCACATGCGCCGGCTCCACCTCCACGCCATAGGGCTGGAGGTACAGGTCCGCGAAGCGCTGGCGCAGCCCGGCCGCGGTGAGGGACTCGCGCTCCTCGGGGAGGAACTGGAAGCCCACGCTCTTGCCCGCGAGCCGCACCACCTGCTCCACCACCGTGCCGAGTCTCAGCGCGTGGGGCAGCAGTGCCTCCTGGCCCTCGGAGCGGCTGTAGAGCCAGTAGCTCTTCTGCACGTGGGCGCACAGCGGGCACAGCATGCCGTTGAGCTCGTCGAGCCCTCGGGTGCGCAGCAGGTGCTGGAGGAGCACCTCCTCGCCACAGCGCTTGCACTGCTCCTGCGGGCCGATGACGGAGAGCACGGAGCGGCCCAGCTCGGCCACGTCCGCGCGCTGGAGCGCCAGGGGCACGGCGGCGAGCAGCTCGGCCTCGCGCAGTTGGAGGCCGAAGCGGACCTCCTTCTTCATCGCGCGCATGCCGAGCTCCAGGTGGCGCGGCAGCCGCGTGAGGGCCTGGTCGTAGTCCGGCGCTTCCTGCATGCCGAGCTCGCGCAGCAACTCGTAGCGCTCGGCCCAGGCCTCGCTGGAGTCGAGCCCCGGGGGCGGACGGCCAGCGGCCTCGGCGAAGAAGGCCATGAGGGTGAGGGCGAGCTGCCAGGGCTCCTGGGTGACGGAGTCCTCGAGGCGGCGGGCGAGCTCGCGCGCGGCGGGCGTGGCGCGCTGGCGCTCGAGGCGGAGCACGCCCTGGCGCACCAGGGGGCTCTCCAGCACGGGGTCGAAGGCGCGGAGTTTCTTTCCCTTGCCGTTCTCGGCGAGCGTGGACATGCGCTTGTTCCTCAGGGACGTGAGTGTGCGCGCGGCGCGCTCGAGCTGGCGCATGCGGGCGCGGGCATCCTGCGCGAGGCCGTGGAGCTCCTCGTCCATCTCCGCGCGCGTCTCGGCGAGGTAGTCGCGGCCCTCGGCGGCGCGGCGGCGGGACTCCTCGTGGAGGCGGGCGGTGGCGGTGGCGCGCAGGCTCTCGCGCTGCTGGCGCAGGGAGTGGGCGGCGGTGGACAGGGTGCGGATGCGGCGCTCGAGGTGCGCCAGTCGCTCGTCCTCGGTGAGCGAGTCCGCGGTCTCGCCCGCGCCCACCTTGGCGGCGATCAGCTCCAGCGTGGTGCGGTCTCCGGCCTCGTAGGCCACGTTCACGCGGGCCATGAGGGCGTCCAGCCGCGTGCGCTCCTCGTCCGACTGCGCGAGGTCCGGGTGCAGCAGCCGCGCGAGACGACGGTGCAGCCGCTTGAGGACCACCACCTCGTCCTCGCGCTCGGCGAGGAGCTCCTGCTCGGAGGGCTGCTCGTCCTCGGGGAGGGTTTCGTCCTCGAAGGCGTCCGCGTCCCCGTCCTCGTCTTCCTCGGAGGCGTCGGACTCCGCGGCCCGGGCCTGGGCGGCGGAGGTCGAGGCCGGCAGGGTGCGCGCGGGATGCTCGGGGGAGGTGGGATCAGACTCGGGAGGGGGCGCGGGGCGCTCCAGGAGGCGGATGAGGGCGGAGGCGGCGTCCTGGAGGTTGCGGAGCCGGCGCAGGAGCCGCTCGGAGCGGCCCACCTCCTCGAAGGAGGGGGAGAGGGCTTCCTCGTAGGCGCGGGCGAAGCGCTCCAGCTCCAGGCCGAGCGAGTCGAGCTCCGTGTCGAGCGCGTCGAGCTCGGCGAGGAGCTCCTTGAGGCGCAGCTCGGCGCCGCGCAGGGGCGACTCCTCGGGAGGAGTCGCGACGCGGAGCAGGGCCGACTCGGGCGCGAGCGGTGCTGTCGACGAGGAGGACATGAGGGGCGGGGACTCGGGCGCAGGGTACCCGATGGAGGGGAGATCGCTCGTAAATGCTCCGAGCGCAAGGGGTTGCTCGCCTGCCCCGGGGCCGAGCCTTGCTCCCGCGGCCCCGTGCATGCTCGGGCCGCTTCGGCCTATGCTCTGTCACTCCTACCCCCGGAGGTGCCCCATGGCTGGGAGAGACCCCTACCGTCGCGTCTATGGCACGCAGCCCCTGCGCCGCGTCGGCGGCGGACAGGATCGCTTCGACAAGGAGGCCCTCGAAGGCCCCCTCGAATCCCCCACCTCCACCGTGCGCGAGCAGCGCCAGTTGGACGCGCCGCTCAACCCCGAGCGCAAGAGCTTCGCCTCTACCCTCGAGCGGCTCGCGACTCCGAAGAAGAAGTAGTCGCCGCGCCCGCCGTGGCCTCGTGCCCGGCCAGCCGCCGCCACTCCTCCTCGTCGTGGGCGCAGAACACCTGCACCTTGCCCGCCTGCGCCCGCGCCAGCTCGCGCAGCCGCTCCTGGTTGTGCAGCCGCTCCCGACGCTTCTCCTCGATGAGCGTCTGGAAGAAGCGCAGCCCCGCCGGGCAGTGCGGGTCTGCTTCCATCTCTCCCCGGTAGAAGTAGGCGTCGCCCGCGTGCAGCAGCCACCCGTCTCCCCGGTCCACCGCCACCGCGCAGTGCCCCTTCGTGTGTCCCACCAGTGGCACCAGCAGGAGCTCCGGCGGTAGGCCCTCCAACTGGCGCACGCACTCGAAGCCGAACCACCGCTCGCCTTGCGTCACCTCGTAGAGCTTCCAGTCCGGGCCGTGCGCCCACTGGCACTCCTGGAAGCGCACGCGCTCCCTCAGCCCCCGATCCACCACCGCCGCCGCGTGCTCCTTCGCGTACACGTGCACCTTCGCTCGAGGGAAGTCCGCCAGGCCCCCCGCGTGGTCCGCATCCAGGTGCGTCAGCACGATGTGCCGCACGTCCTCGCGCCGGTAGCCCAGCCGCTCCACCTGCCGCGCCATCGTCTCCTCTGGATCCATCCTCGGACGCATCGGCCCCAACATGCGCCGCACGCTCCGGTGGGACTCGGCCTGGAGGTCCTCCAGCCCCAGCGCCGTGTCCACCAGCACCAGCCCGGCCTCCGTCTCGATGAGCAGGCAGTGGCACACCAGTCGCGCGTCCTCGCGCCCCAGCAGCAGGCGACTGCCCCTCGGGCAGCACGTGCATCCGTTCAGATGATGGATCCTCATGGGCTCGCGAGCTTGGTCCGCTCCGCGCCGATGTCAACCGGCCCCTCTGGTTCGCAGCGAGGGGGGTGTTCAGGACGAGGGCGCGCATGCATGACACGATCGGTGAATGCGACTTCGCCCGAACAGCCCACCCCTGGCCCTCGTGCTCGCGCTCGTGCTCGGAGGCCGCGCCGGCGCCGAGGTCCCCGCGACCGCTCCCGCTCCGGAGGTGCCGCCGCGCGCGCTGGCGTGCCTGGCGAAGTGGTACCCGGTGGAGCCGGTGCGGGTGGAAGGCGCGTGGAGGGCGAAGCTCCCGGGCGGCGAGACGTACCCGTGGGATGACGGGAAGCCGAAGTCCTTCGAGGAGAAACTGGCCGCGCCGGACCTGGAGGACACCTTCTCCCTGCCCTACCCGACGGGGCCCATCGCGCCGGTGACGCGCGAGAACGAGGACCCGGGGCGCATCCGTTTCGAGCCGCTCTTCCATGCCACCTACGGCGCCTCCGCGGACAAGGTGGACCTGGTGGGCATCTCCTTCCTCGGGCAGCGACTGAAGGTGCACCGGAAGGTGGAGCCGGCCTTCGAGCGCGTGGCGAAGCGGCTCGAAGCGGCGCTGGAGAAGGAGCCGGCGCTGCGGCCGTACCTCACGAAGCCAGGCGGCACCTTCAACTGGCGGAAGATCGCCAACACGAACCGCCAGAGCGCGCACTCCTATGGCGTGTCCCTCGACCTGAACACGGCGCGCGCCCATTACTGGGAGTGGGCGAAGCCGAAGGAGCCGGTGCGCTGGGCGAATCGGATTCCCCAGGTCATCGTCGACGCCTTCGAGGCCGAGGGCTTCATCTGGGGCGGGCGCTGGTACCACTACGACACGATGCACTTCGAGTACCGGCCCGAGCTGTTGGACCCCGACTGTCGTTAGGGCTCAGTGCCCTCGGGCCGCTTGTCGGGGTAATACAACCAGTAGCTGTCGGGGAGGGGATTGGTGCCGAGCTCGCTGCGGATGCCGTCCCCATCGGGGAGCTCGCCGACGCCGCCGCAGGCCACCTCCTCCTCGGCTTCCGCCTCGGCATGCCGCCGGTCCTCGTCTTCCTTGTCGCGCTTGGGAATCTGATGGGCACCCTGCTGCTCGCGCGAGGGCAGGTGCTTGGGTTCGTCCTTCTCGTGCCGCACGTCCGTGGGCCGGCCGAACATGTCCTCGGCGGGCTGAGAGGGGGGCCGTCGGTCCTGGTTCGCCATGGTGGAATGCCTCCGAGAGACAACGCTCACGACGTTGGCTTCGGACGGCAACACGGCTTGGAGTCCCGCTCGGAGGTTGGGCGAGGGACGGAGCCCGCACGGCGGCCGTGCGAGGCGGCATGTCAACGGGCTGGCAGAACCCCAGGCGGGCGTGTACGGCTCTCCTATGAGGTAGGGCGCCGCTGGGTATAGTGGCCGCCATGAGTGACGGCGTGAAGAGCGAGGCCCCCGCGAAGCGTCCGGGGACCTTGAAGAGTCTGGCGTTGGCCATGGCCTCCTGGCGGACGGCTTCCGTTGCGCTGCTCTCGTTCTCCTCGGGCCTGCCCCTGGGCCTGGTGTGGATTGCGATTCCCGACTGGCTGCGCAGCAGCGGCGTGGACATCCGGGTGGTGGGCCTCATCACCCTGGCCCAGGCTCCCTGGTCCTTCAAGTTCCTCTGGTCCCCCCTCATGGACCGCTACGTGCCGCCCTTCTGGGGCCGGCGGCGTGGGTGGATGGCCGTCGCCCAGGTGGCCCTGTTCGCCACCACCCTGGCCATGGCGGGCCTGGGCAGCCACCCCGAGTCGGCCTGGGTGGTGGGCGCGCTCGCCCTGGCGGTGGCGTTCGCCTCGGCCACCCAGGACATCGCCATCGACGCCTACGCGGTGGAGGTGCTGCGCAAGGAGGAGCAGGGCATCGCGGTGGGGGCTCGGGTGGCGCTCTACCGCGCCGCCATGTTCATCGCGGGCTCGGCGGCCATCACCCTGGCCGGCTGGCTGTCCTGGCGGTTCGTCGTCATCGGGCTGGCGCTGCTCTACGTGCCCACCCTCCTCATCTCCCGCTTCGCCCCCGAGCCCGAGGAGCACTTCACCCCGCCCAGGTCCCTCAAGGACGCTGTCTGGTACCCCTTCGTGGGTTTCCTCACCCGGCACCGGGCGCTGGAGATCCTCGCCTTCGTCTTCTTCTACAAGCTGGCGGACAACCTCGGCGGCTCGCTGCTGCGCCCCTTCCTGGTGGACATGGGCTACAGCGACGTGCACCGCGGCGTGGCGCTCGGCACCATCGGCCTGTTCGGCACCATCATCGGCACGCTGATTGGCGGCGCGTGGACCACGGTGCTGGGGCTGGGCCGGGCGCTGTGGCTGTTCGGCGTGGTGCAGATCGTCTCCAACGTGGGCTACGTCCTCGTGGCGCGCGCCGGGGAGCCCAACGTGGCCCTCATGTACGGCGCCATCGGCTTCGAGCAGCTGACGCAGGGGCTGGGCACCGGGGCCTTCTCCGTGCTGCTCCTGCGGCTCACGCAGAAGCGCTTCTCCGCCACCCAGTTCGCCCTCCTCTCCAGCCTCTTCTCCATCCCCCGCGTCATCGCCGGCCCCATCAGCGGCTTCTCCGTGTACGCCATGGGCTGGGAGCAGTTCTTCTGGCTCACCATGGTGGCGGGCATCCCCGGGTTGCTGCTGCTCGCGCGCTTCGTGCCGCTGGGCGTGAAGGACCCCAACTTCGAGGTGCAGAGCCGGCCCGTCATGCGGGCGGTGAGTGGCTCGGTGCTGGCCACCTCCGCCGTGCTCGCGGGCGTGGCGGGCGTGGTGGGGGGCGGGCTGACGACGGCGCTCCTCTCCGCGATGCAGGCCGTGCGCACGAAGCCCGCAGCGGGCTTTGACTTCGGCTCGGCCCTGTCCGCGCTGCTCCAGCCCGCCTCCGTCAGCGACTGGGTGACGCTCGCCGGCATCGTCATCTTCGGGGTGATGGTGGGCCTGCTCACCGCGGCGGTGCTCGCCGCCCGCTCCGGCGCCTTCTACCTCCCCGAGCAGGAGGCCCCGCCCTCCTCGGCCGGCGCCGGGCAGTAGGGACGGGGCCCCGGGGCTCACCGCGGAGTGCCCCTCCCCCCCCCGCTTCGGCATATGGTGCGCCCTCTTTTCGCCGTACCCCTTCGAGGACACCACCATGAAGATCTACCAGCACCCGTTCTCCAGCGCCGCCTTCAAGGTCCGCGCTCTCGTCCACGAGCTCGCCCTCCCTGTCACCCTCGTCGACGTCGACATGATGAAGGGCGAGCACAAGTCCCCCGAGTTCCTCGCCAAGAATCCCAACGGCAAGGTCCCCACCCTCGAGGACGATGGCTTTATCCTCTGGGAGTCCAACGCCATCCTCTGTTACCTGGCCGCCAAGAAGCCCGAGAGCGGGCTGCTGCCCACCGACGCGCGCGGCATGGCCCAGGTGCAGCAGTGGCTCCAGTGGCACGCCACCACGTTCTCCTCCTCTACCGGCGAGGTGATGATGGAGACCGTCTACGCGAAGATGTTCGGCCGCACCAAGGACGAGGCGAAGTACGCCGCCGGCATGGAGAAGGTGCGCCGTGACCTCGGCGTGCTGGAGAAGACGCTCGCCGACAAGGAGTTCGTCTGCGGCAAGCTCTCCATCGCCGACTTCTCCCTCGTCTCCTCGCTGCTCCTGCGCACCCCCATGGGCGTGGACCTCGAGGCCTTCCCCCACGTGAAGGCCTGGGTCGCTCGCATGGAGTCGCGCGAGAGCGTCCGCAAGTCCCTGCCCCCCATGTAGTCACGGGGTGCAACGGGGTGGGACGGAAGACGCCCACCCCGGGCTTCCTCAGTGGGCCTGGCGGCGGTCCTCACGCGTCTCGCGGCGATCCTCACGCAGCTCGCGGCGGTCCTCGCGCTTCTCCTGCTGGTCCCCGCGCACCTCCTGACGGCCGAGCTGGATGAGCTCCGTGAGGAGCGTGCGCGTGCGCTGCAGGTCCGCCGGCTGCCGGCTGCCCACCAGCGAGGACAGCTCCCGGGCGATGCCCACCCGCGCCGACTGAGAGGCCGCCTCGACGTGCGTGTCCCGGACGTCGTCCCTCCGGTCGCGCCGGTCGTCCCTCAGGTCCCGGCGGTCATCCGCGGTCACCCCCGGCCGGCCCGCCCCCACGTCCCGGCCCACCTCCCGCCGGTCCGAGCGCACCTCCCGGTTGTCCCGCCGCACCTCCGCCTTGTCCGCCGCCAGCTCGACGCGGCCCTCGGCCAGCTCCTGCTTCATCAGCTCGCGCAGCCGCGTCTCCACCGCGGCCATCTCGCGCTCGTCCTTGCTCGCCCGCGCCGAGTCGAAGCGCGCCAGCACGGCCTCCAGCTCGGCCACGTCGCGCCGGTCGTCCCGCGTCTCCCGCTTGTCCTGGCGAACTTCCTGGCGATCCTGCGCGCGCTCCACGCGGTTGCGACGGTCCTGGGCGGAGGCACTGCCCGTGAGGAGAAGGGTGGCGACGAGGGCGGAAGAAGAAAGGCGGTTCATGGTGCTCATCCTCTGAATCGAAGTCCGGTGTTGTTTCCGTGAACACTGATTCGGGCGGGAGGTTGCGGGGATTCTTTCATCCCCCCGTGCTCCGGAGCAGCCCCCACCCCGGGTGAGAAAATAAATCACGCGCGGGAAGATCCGGCGGGGGGTCCGTTGAGAGGGTGTGGCTGCCACTGAGCGGCCCATCACGAGGAGATCCCACATGAAGAAGACCCCGAACCGTGGAGCCCTGCTCCGCGTGCTCGGCGCGGGGGGGCCTGTGTTGTCCCTCGCCTGGGCACTGCTGTCTTCCCACCCCGCCATGGCGGCGAGCCGCGAGGCGAAGATGTTCGCCATCACCCAGTGGACCACCGAGTGCAGTGGGGGCACCCGCTCCTGGTGGGACGACATGGCGCGCGCCTGGTACGACGAGGCCACCAGCCACGGCGTGTTCTACAAGGACGGCGCCTACGTGGACGGCACCATGTCTCGCGGTCGCTTCTGCGACCCGGACGCGCCCGTGTCCACCTCGTGCTCGGACTACTCGTACCTCGATGACGCCGACGCGGCGATCATCGCCCTGCACGGCGCCGACAGCAACAAGCACTGGGTGGGCTCGCTGCGCGTGAAGGACTCCAGCGGCCAGTGCTCGCTCGATGGGGCCGAGGGCGCCTCCACCGACGACGTCCAGGTGGGCGACATGGACCTGGAGTTCCTCCACCTCTCGTCCTGCCAGAGCATGGACGACGACAACATCAACTCCGCCTGGCACATGTTCCAGGACGTGGACTCGGCGAAGAACGGCCAGCGCCTGCACCAGGTGGATGGCTTCCACGGGCTGATGTGGATTGGCTCCTCGTTCGTGGACGACTACGAGGACTTCGCGGACGACGCGCACGACATCTCCATCCGCACCGCGTGGCTCGACAACATGTACTACGCGGACGTCAACGGGAAGGGCGACGCGCAGTGCCCCATCGCCCTCTCGGTGGGCAGCACCCCCGGCGACGCCCTGCTGCGCCTCCTCACCGAGCGCTACACCTTCATCTACGCGGATCCGAACGACATCCACGGCTGGGCCTACAGCTTCTACGAGGGCTGCGACCCCGCGGGCGAGACGGCCTTCACGGACCCCAACTGAGCACCGGCACGGAAAACGGAGACACACCCATGAAGACGAACGTGAACGTGATGATGGGGCTCGTCGCCGCCAGCCTGCTCGGCCCGGCCAGCGCCCTCGCCCAGACGTGCCCCACCTTCGAGGAGCTCGCGCGCGAGGCCCTCCCGCTCGAGGTGGGGGATGCCAGCATCATGCAGCGGATGCTGTCCGCCTCGGCGAAGTCGAGCCTCTCGACGGCCTTCAACGCCTCGCTGGCCTCGCGCACCGTGGGCGACGAGCTGTCGCCCGAGACCTCCTGCACCTCCACCCGCTGCGTGTACCGCAACACCAGCGGCTCGACGATGCGGGTGGACCTCTCGCGCGGCAAGGTCACCTACCTCAACCGCCAGCGCTCCGAGCTGAACCAGTCCACCTCCCTCACCGAGGGCGCCGCGTACGAGCTGGCCTACAAGGCCGCGGCGGACTTCGGCGTGCCCCTGGACGAGCTGGACGGGCGCTCGACCTTCGTCCGGGCCCTGCGTGCCTCCTCGTTCGACCGGGACACGGGCCGCGCCAGCTCGGCGCGCACGGAGCTGCACGTGTGGATGCAGCGCCAGGTGCTGGGCTTCCCCGTACTCGGCTCGAAGGTGCACGCGGCGGTGGATCCCAAAGGCCAGGTGGCGCGCCTGCACGTGCGCTGGTCCGACTTCCGGCTGGTGCCCAAGCTGAGCGCCTCGGACACCCTGTCGCGTGACAAGGTGTACGAGGAGCTGGTGATGCAGCTTCGGAGCAGCAACACCCCGTGCTCCCTGGCCGGCGTGCAGGCGCGGGTGGCGTACGTGCCCTCGCGGCTCGTCGAGGGCGGCACGGGCGTGGAGGAGGAGAAGCTCTACCCCACCGCCCCCGTGAGCGTGGAGGAGTACGTCCCCGCGCTGGTGGTGCACGCCACGCCGGTGGACCAGCCCGAGGACTCGGGCCGCGTCACCGAGGGAGGCCAGGAGCTCGTCGTCCCGCTGCTCGGCGGCCGCGAGGAGTAGTCACCGGAAGCGGTAGCCCGGGGGGAGCGAGGGCCCGGCTGGGGAGGACTTCCCTGGCCGGGCCTTCGTATTCGCGGAGCGGCCCCGCCGTCTCGTGCAGGACACCGGGGCCTCGGCTGGGGAGCACGCGGGCGCACTTGGAGCGCGGACCTCGGGTAGCGTGCATCACGCCATGGCGGAGTGTCTCCTCAACATCGACCTCGGCGAGCTACCCGACGAGGATGAGCAGCTCTATGTGTCCGCGCAGGTGGCGAACATCGCCTGTGGTGGGCACGCCGGAGACGAGCACTCCATGCGCCGGGCGCTCGAGCTGTGCGCGCGCCATGGGACTCGGGCCGGGGCGCACCCCTCCTATGAGGACCGCGCGAACTTCGGACGCCAGGAAGTGCGGGTCGCCCCCGAGGTGCTGCGCGCCCAGGTGGCCGCCCAGTGCGCCCGGCTGAGGGCCCTGGCCTCCGAGGTGGGCGTGCCCGTGCGCTACGCCAAGCCGCATGGCGCCCTGTACCACGCGGCCAACCGGGAGCCCGCGCTCGCCCGCGCGGTGGTGGCCGGAGTCGTCGAGTCGCTCGGCACGGGCCTCACCTTCGTCGGTCCGGGCTCGGGCGCGCTGCGGGACGCGGCCCAGGCGGCGGGGCTGACCTACGCGCGCGAGGGCTTCGCCGACCGGGGCACGCGGCCGGATGGCTCGCTCATTCCGCGCGGGCAGCCGGGCGCGGTGCTGACCGACCCCGCGGTGGCCCGGGAGAACGCGCTGCGGCTCGCGACCGGTGGGACGGTGGACACGCTGTGCGTGCATGGGGACTCGCCGGGCGCGGTGGCGATGGCCCGCGAGGTGCGCGCGGTGCTGGACGTGCTGTCGCTGCGCTCCGAGTCCTTCGGCGAGGGCGCGTGGCGGCTCGTCCTGCCCGAGCGGCTGGGGCAGCGCGCGGTGCAGGAGGCCTTGAAGGCCGCTCCCGGCGTGGTGGACGTGGTGGTGGGCGAGGAGCACGCCTGCGTGTACTTCGACCCGGCCGCGCCTCCCGAGGACCCCCGGCGCGTGCTGGGCCGGCTCGTGGGGGCCTCGGGGCCGGTGGTGGAGGCGCCGCTCGTCATCGTGCGCGTGCGCTACGACGGGCCGGACCTGTCGGCGGTGGCCGAGCGCGTGGGGCTCTCGGTGGAGGACGTGGTGTCGCTGCACGCCTCGCGCGAGTACACGGTGCGCACGGTGGGCTTCCTCCCTGGCTTCGCCTACCTGGGCGAGGTGGACGCGCGCATCGCCGTGCCCCGGCTCTCCACGCCGAGGACGCGGGTGCCGGCGCTCGCGGTGGGGCTGGCCGGGCGTCGCACCGGCATCTACCCGTTCGCCTCGCCGGGCGGGTGGAACCTCCTCGGCACCGCCGTGGACTTCACTCCCTTCCGGCCCGACTCCGGCGCGCAGCTGCGGCTCGGGGACCGGGTGCGCTTCGAGCGGGTGGACTGATGGACGCGTGGCTGGAGGTGCTGGAGGTCCATGGGCCGGTGCTGGTGCAGGACGGAGGTCGCGCGGGTCGCATGCACCACGGTGTGCCTCCCGGGGGCGCGCTGGTTCCCGAGTGGCTGGCCGCGGGCAACCGCGCGGTGGGCAACGCGTGGGGCTCGGCGGCGCTGGAGTGTTACGGCCGGTTGGTGCTGCGGCTGCACGGGCGGAGCGCGTGGGTGTCGGTGGACGGCCAGGTCTTCCAGGTGGAGGACGGTGGGCTCATCCCGGTGCCCGCGCCGAAGTCGGCCTCGGTGCGCTACGTGGCGGTGGAGGGAGGGCTCGCCGTGCCCGAGGTGCTCGGGGGACGAGGCACGCTGCTGGTGGCGCGGCTCGGAGGCCACGAGGGTCGGGCGTTGAAGCGCGGAGACGTGCTGCCGCTCGGAGCGGGAGGTGGCGCCCGGGTGGAGGTGCGCGCCGAGCTGTCACTGGCATCCGAGGTGCGCGTGGTGCTGGGGCCGGACGTGGCGCGCTTCGGCTCGGGCGTGGAGGAGGTGCTGCTGGGGAACACCTTCACCGTGTCTCCCGCGAGCGACCGCGTGGGCATGCGGCTGCGCGGGCCGATGCTGCCCCAGACGGACACGGGCTCGGGAGCTGTCCGCGCCCATGGTGCGCGGTGCCATTCAGGTGCCGTCCTCGGGCGAGCCCATCGTGCTCGGGCCGGACCATCCCACCATCGGGGGCTACCCGGTGGTCGCGGTGGTCATCCGGGCGGACTGGGGGCGTCTGGCGGCTCGCCGGCCCGGAATGCCCGTGAAGTTCCAGGCGGTCGGCGTGGACGAGGCGCGTGAACTCTGGCGCCAGCAGGCCTCGGCATATAGTGCCGCGCCTTGGCCGTAACCTGATTGCAGGGGAGATTCATGAAGCGCGTTCTGAAGGTCGTGGGGCTCGGGCTCGTGGGGCTCGTGGCGGTGCTGGTCGTCGTGGGGCTGTTCCTTCCCCGCACGTGGCACGTCGAGCGCTCGGTGGTCATCAACGCCGCGCCCGAGCACATCCACCCGCTCGTCAACGAGCTCAAGGCCTGGCAGTCCTGGGCCGCGTGGAACAACAAGATGGACCCCGAGGTGAAGTACGAGTACGGCGGTCCGGCCTCCGGCGTGGGCGGGTGGTGGTCCTGGAATGGCCCGAAGATGGGGCACGGGAAGATGACCATCACCAAGAGCGACGTGGCCTCGGGCGTCTGGGTCGACGAGATGATCGAGACGGACACGGAGGTCAACGCGCACGGCTCGCTCACGTGGACCCAGGAGGGCGGCGGCACCAAGGTGACGTGGGTGGACGAGGGCCTGCTGCCTCCTGTGCTGGGAGGGTACGGAGTCGGGTTCATCGAGAAGATGCTCGGCGAGCACTTCCAGACGGGCCTGGACAACCTCAAGGCGCAGGCCGAGAAGCGTCGGGCCGCCGAGGCCGAGGCAGCCCAGGCCGCGCCGCCGGTGCCGGCCGAGGCCGCCGCGCCCGCGCCCGCCAGCGAGCAGGCCGCGCCCGCGACGCCTTGAGAACGGCTCGGCCCACGAGCCTCTCGTCCGTGGTCCGATTCCTCCCGAGGTGATGCCGACCTCCCGGGCGCGCTTTTGAAAAACCTGTCCGACTGTCGGACAGGTTTTCGCAGCGCGCGCCCAGGAGGTCGAGAGCAGCGAGGCCGATGCGCGGACCTTGCGCGTGAGCCCGTCAGGGACTGCCCTCGCGGGGTCTACTGCTCCGGCTCGAGCAGGTCCTCGTCACGCTGCATCGGGTCTTCCGTGTTGGCCGGGGCGCCGGGGTTGAGCGGCTCCTCGCCGGTCTCCTCGCCCAGGCTGTCGGTCCTGTCGATGGGCTCCTCATCGAGGCCCGTGCCGCCGGTGCCGGGCTCGTCAAAGGGCTCTTCAATGGTGTGGCCCTCGTGGACGCCCGGCTCCAGCTCGCGCGTGCCCTCCTGGGGCTCCTGGTTGACGTCCTGACGGCTGCGGTCCGGGGTGTCGTAGCCCGCGCCGCCCGTGCCGGCATCCGTGGTCATGGTGGTGTCGGTACCGGGGCCGGTGTTCGTGGTGTCGGTACTGGTGCCGGTGTTCGTGTTGCCCTTGTCCGTCTTGCACGCCGTGCCGAACGCCACCGCGCCCGCGAGAAGGCCCGTCAGCAGAAGCTTCGTCCTGGTCATGATGTCTTCCCTCCCTTTGCCGTGATGCGGTTGCGGCCGGGAAGCTGAGGCGTCTTCCCGCGTCGTGCAGCGGGGGCTTGACTGTCAGGCCGCTCCACGACGGAGCGCGAGGCGGAGGGAAAAGGGCCTGTTGCCGGGGGCTTACGGGCGGGGCTCGCGGGACCGCATGAGCTCGGCCAGCGCCTGGTCGTCCGGCGAGGTGCTCCGTTCCAGGGCCTCGAGGACGCCGCGCCGGTCCTCCTCGGTGCGGTTCTGGCTCAGCTTGAACTTGCCCTCGAGCCGGGTGAGGCGGAGCTCGAAGGCGACGATGCCGGCGGTGAGCTTGCGGACGTGGTCCTCGGCCTGCTCGGGGCTCCAGGGCGAGGCGGAGCCGGACTCGTACTTCGCCGAGGACTCCGCGGATGCGCAGCACCTCGGCGGGCTCCTCGATGACGCGGGGCGAGCCGTAGGCGTGGACGACGGCGTAGTTCCACGTGGGCACGTTGGGCCGCGTCGCGTACCAGGTGGGGGACACGTAGGCGTGCGGCCCGTGGAAGATGGCGAGTGCCTCGCGCGTCTCCGGGAAGGCGCGCCACTGCGGGTTGGCGCGGGCCATGTGGCCCAGCAGCCTGTCACCGTGCACGGGGTGGCGCTCGGCGAGCAGGGGCACGTGGGTGGCGAAGGGCACGCCGGCCTCGGTCGTCACCAGCGTGGCGAAGCCGAAGCGCTCCATGAGCGAGAAGAGCTGCTTGGTGTCCTGCTCGTGGAAGTGGCGGGGGATGTACATGGAGCGCCTCGTGCCCCAGTGGGCCGAGCGACGTCAACCGCATCAAATGTTCCGTAGCAGGCCGTCTCCCTTGCGAGCGGTCAGCGGCGAGCAGATGCCAGGACACGGCGAGGGAACGTTCAACGCATCGGCGACATCGTCAACGAGCGCTCGTGCGAAGGCCGCGTGCACTTCGTTGCGGAGGACCGCTGTCCAGTCGAGTGCTTGGAGGGCATCGAGCCCCTCGTGCGTCTCGCGATAGGCGCGCAGTTGAGTGCCCGTTGGATCGCAGAGATACCGGACGTAGTTCTTCGGGTGGCGGTGGCGCGGTTCGGTCTTCCAGGGCGCGTTGGAGGGCGCTGGTGCCAGATAGGCCGGGTCATCCACCTCGAAGTCCTCGAGGTCGCGAGCCGTGTCGAACTGGTTGGGGGCCCGGGAGGCCTTGGCCCGTTCGAGCGCGGCCGCCTCTCCGAAGAAGTAGGACTCGACCATCGGGGCGAGCAGGTGGAACGAGCCGCGCTCGGCGAGCGCCTGGTACACCCGTTCGCGAGTGGCCGCTGTGGGGAAGGTGCTGTCGACGTGAGCCCTCACGGCGTGGCGGAAGTACTCCAGGACGTGCCCGGGTTGGTCCGCGTTGACCAGCTCCAGTCATCCACCGCGATGACGTGGTCCGCCTGCAGCGTGCCGCCCCGGCCGGGGTACACCGTGCTCACCAGCGCACCCGCGAGCTTCCCGGCAAGCGATTTGAATGCCAGCTCCATGGGCAGCACTGCTCCGACGCGATTGGACGTGAAGTCCTGCGTCTTCAACGGAGGGAGGAATTCCACCTCCGCTTCAGTGGATGCGAAGAGCTTCCGTAGGGAGAGGTGCAGGCCAAGGCGTTCGAGCTCTCCCGTGACGATGAGCTGAACCCGGACGCTCACTGGGGGGGACGCCTCTGTGCTCCGAAGGACTGATCGCTGTAGAGGTCCCCGAGTGAGAAGTGCGCGAGCCACTCCGGATTGCTGTGCTCGCTGAGCGCCACGGGGAGGACCTCGTGGCCGGGCTCCATGATGTAGACGTGCTCGGGCTCGGTGTTGAAGGTGTTGAGCACCACCGGGGAGTGCGTCGCGAGGAGGATGGTCAGGTCCTTCGCCGCGGCGCGGGCCCTCGCCAGGTCCATCAGCGTCCGGATGGCATAAGGGTGCAGCCCGTTCTCCGGTTCGTCGATGGCCACGGCACCACCGTCAGGCGCTGAGGCAATGGCACACAGATGGAGCAGGGCGACGAGCAGACCGTGTGGCGCCGAGTAGGTAGCGATCGGCTCGCGGAGACCCCGGAAGAAGAACTGGACCGTGACGGTCTGCCCGGCCACGAGGAACTCGATGTCCTCGAAGAGCTCTGGGAAGCACTCACGCAGCCCATTGCGGACGAAGAGCCATCGCTCCTCATGCTCCTTCCGTCCTGCCTTCCAGTTGCGCAACAGGGAGAAGGCATTGCGCCCATCTGAATGGAGATACAGGTCCGTGGTGGCGGGTGAGCCGGTGGTGCGCAGGCTCCAGTGTTGGAGGTTCTGATACAGGCGGAAGTTCGACGCGAGCCCATGAAGACCTTTGAGTGCCTCTCGGTGGGCAAGAGGCAGCAGGCTCATGGCGTGGGTGAAGATGGAATCTCCTGAAACAGCCAGCTCCTGGCCCAAGACGTGTGCAATACCCAGGGAGGGAGCCTGGTAGGCGACAGTCTCCTTCTTGACCCGCACATTGTCCTCAAGCTCAAGCGAAGGTGGCTTGAGGTTTGCTCCAACAATCCAAAGGCAATCTCCTTGGGACAGCTCGAGTCGGATGAACTCATCTGGCGCCGCATGCTGGTGCTTGATGTTCGCGGTTCCACCCGAGAAGTCGACAGCCGCTTGAGTACCCCGCTCGAGGAAGTGCCGGAGGAACTCGATGGCCGACAGCAGGGTCGTCTTGCCTGCGCCATTCGGTCCGGTGATGGCGCAGACCCCCGAGGGACTCCAGCGCACCTTCCGGAGCGCTCGGTAGTTGTCGACCTGCAACGTGAATCCCATGGCTCTCCTCGGTTCGGTTCGGGCCTTCCCCGTCCACCTGTTCAGATGAACCAGGGAAGACCCTCACCTCACATGCACGGCGCTACTTCTTCGCCTGCTCGATGACTTCGCGGGCGACCTTCACCACGTTCTCCACGGTGAAGCCGAACTTCTGCTGGAGCTGCTTGAGCGGCGCGGAGGCCCCGAAGGTGCGCATGCCCACCACGGCGCCGCGCAGGCCCACGAAGCGCTCCCAGCCGAACGTCGCCGCCTTCTCCACCGCCACGCGCGCGTGCACCGCGGACGGCAGCACCTGCTCGCGGTAGGCCTCGTCCTGGCGCTCGAACAGCTCCCACGAGGGCATGCTCACCACGCGCACCTTCACGCCCTGGCCCTCGAGCTGCTCCTGCGCCTGCAGGCACAGGGACACCTCGCTGCCCGTGCCGATGAGGATGACGTCCGGCGTGCCCTTGCTGTCGGACAGCACGTAGGCGCCCTTCGCCACCCCCGAGGCCGGCGCGTACTTCGTCCGGTCCAGCGTGGGCACCGCCTGCCGCGTGAGCACCAGCACCACCGGCTCGTGGCGCAGCGGGGCGATGACGCGCCAGGCCTCGGTCACCTCGTTGGCGTCCGCCGGGCGCAGCACGATGAGGCCCGGAATCGCGCGCAGGCTCGGCAGGTGCTCCACCGGCTGGTGCGTGGGCCCGTCCTCGCCCAGACCGATGGAGTCATGGGTGAAGATGTGGATGCTCGGCACCTCCATGATGGCCGACAGGCGGATGGCGGGCCGCTCGTAGTCGCTGAAGATGAGGAAGGTGGCGCTGTAGGGGCGCACCTTGCCCAGCGCCAGGCCGTTGACGATGGAGCCCATGGCGTGCTCGCGCACGCCGAAGTGGATGTTGCGCCCCGTCTGGTCCCCCGGCTTCATCGCGCCCGAGAAGGACAGGTACGTCTTCGTGGACGGGTTGAGGTCCGCCGAGCCTCCCACCAGCCACGGGTAGTTCTTCGCCAGCGCGGTGAGCACCTTGCCGCTCGTCTCGCGGGTGGCCGCGCCCTTGGCATCCGCCGGGAAGGTGGGCAGCTCCTTGTCCCAGCCCGCGGGCAGCTCGCGCCGCTGCATGCGCTCCAGGTGGTCCGCCAGCTCGGGGTACTGCTTCTGGTACTCGGCGAACTTCGCCTCCCACTCGGTGCGCAGCTCCTGGCCGCGCTGGCCCATCCGCTCGGCGAAGCGCTCGCGCACCCCGTCGGGCACGAGGAACTTCGCGTCCTCGGGCCAGCCGTACTTGCGCTTGGCGCCCTTGAGCTCCTCCTCGCCCAGGGGCTCACCGTGGGCGCTGGCGGTGCCCTGCTTCTTGGGCGCGCCGAAGCCAATCTCGCTGCGCACGATGATGAGCGTGGGCTGCCCCCGCTCCTGCTTGAAGGTGCGGAAGGCCTTCGAGAGTGCTTCCAGGTCGTTGGCGTCCGCCACGTGCAGCACGCGCCAGCCGTAGGCCTCGAAGCGCTTGCCCACGTCCTCGGTGAAGGCCAGCTCCGTGCTGCCGTCGATGCTGATGTGGTTGCTGTCGTACACCCAGCACAGGTTGGGCAGCTTGAGGTGGCCGGCGAGCGAGGCGGCCTCGCTGGCCACGCCCTCCATCAAGTCGCCGTCGCCGCAGAGGGCCCACACGTCGTAGTCGAAGAGCTCGAAGCCGGGGCGGTTGAAGTAGCCGGCCATCCAGCGGCTCGGCGATGGCCATGCCCACCGAGTTGGAGACGCCCTGGCCCAGCGGGCCGGTGGTGGTCTCCACGCCGCTCGTCCAGCGGTACTCCGGGTGGCCCGGGGTGGAGCTGTCGAGCTGGCGGAACTTCTTGATGTCCTCCAGCGAGACGGCCACCCCGTTCTCGACGGTGTACGCCGAGGTGACGCGGCGCACGCCGGTCAGGTGGAGCAGGCTGTAGAGGAGCATGGAGGCGTGCCCGTTGGAGAGCACGAACCGGTCCCGGTTGGGCCAGATGGGGTGGGTGGGGTCGTAGCGCAGCTCCTGCTGCCAGAGCTGGTAGGCCACGGGCGCCAGCGCCATGGGCGCCCCCGGGTGGCCCGAATGGGCCTGTTCCACCGCGTCCATGGAGAGGGTGCGGAGGGTGTTGATGCACTGCCAATCGGTCGAATCGTGGGTCATGTCTCGGATTCCTTGGTGCCCAGCGGTCGGCGCGCACCATGCCCCAAGCGGGACGGGAGCGCCGCAGCATTTCGCAGCCGGTGCGCGGCGGTGGACGCTGGGGGGCGGCGTGAGCGGGTCGACAGAGCGAGGGGGGCGGGTGTCGGTGGGACTGGCGGTGTGGGCCCCGGGGTGGCATATGGTGCGAGCATGTCGATTGAGAAACCGTTGCGGGAGATGGTCCAGGCGGAGCTACGGACCCGGCTGGCGCCCATGCACAAGGCCGTCGCGCGCATGAGCCAGAGTCTGGATGTGCTCGAGGAGCTGGCGGACGTCATCCATCGCCTGGCGCCACTGGCCTCGCGGATGGGTTCGCTGCAGCTACCCCTGCCGGGCGTGGCGGTTCCGGTGCCCGCGGGGCGCGTGCGCGGCCCGTGGGCGCCAGGCCGAGGCCGCGGCGGTGGTGCCGGCGCCGAGGGGCCGTCCGGCGGCCCCCCCCGTCGCGGAGGCACGGGGGCGCAAGTGCGCGGTCATCGGTTGCAAGCGTCCGGCGCGCTCGAAGGGGTACTGCTCGGCGCACTACCAGAAGCTGCGGTTGCTGGTGAAGACGGACCGGCGGCCGAAGGCCTGGAAGGACGACGCGGAGCCTCAGTCGGTTTCCGAGGTGGTGTTGCCCCGAGGCCGGGCGGCGTCGAAGGCCCTCGCGGAGACCACGCCCAGGAGGCCGGAGCCGGCGGTGCCGCCGAAGCCGAAGGCCTGGGTGCGGAAGAAGGGTGGCAAGGAGCGCGTCGAGCTGCGCTGAGCTGCTCCTCGGGTGGCTTTCCCGGGACTCCCCGCTCCTCGTTGGGGGCGGGTCTGGGCGGGGGTCTGCCCTCGCACCCGAGTCCAGGGCTCGAGCCGCCCGGGGCGCTCGCCCGCCCGGCGGGCGGGTTGGCTCGTGTACCCCCGCCCCGAGGAGTCGTTGACAGTGCGAACCGGGAGTGATTTCCGGCGGGCATGAGTGAACAGGGTTATCCGGTGACGGTGGCAGTGCGGCGCCCGGACGGGCGCGTGGAGCAGGTGCGGGTGGGGACGGCGTTCCGCAACGGGGACGGGTTCTCGCTGAAGCTGGGCGAGATGAGCATCGGCTCGACGCCCGACGCGGCGGCGGCGGCCGCGCCGAGGCGTGCGGCCTCGTCCGGTGGTGGTGGTGGCGGCGGTGGTGGGGGCGGCGAGGTGTTCCCCAACTACGGCCGCAGCAAGGGCGGCCCCATCCGGGGCGCGAGCATGGGGGACCTCGAGTACTACGCGAACGGCGCGCGGCGCTCGCTGGGCGACCCGAGCAAGTCTCGCTGGCACGACCGGGAGCGCGCGCTGCTGGCGGCCATCGAGGCGGAGATTGCCCGTCAGCGCGGCGGGGACGGGGGCTCGGACAACGAGCCGCCTCCGCACGGGGACGACGACTTCAGCGGTGGCGGCACCGACGACGACTCCATCCCGTTCTGAGGGGAGTCAGGCCGCCGAGGAGGCGCGCGGGGCCTTGCCCAGGGGCAGGTGGACGACGACGCGGGTCCCCTGTCCCATGGTGCTGAGGACCCGCACCTCGCCCTGGTGCGCGTCGACGATGCGGCGCACGATGGCGAGCCCCAGGCCGATGCCGGCGGCCTTGGTGGTGTAGAAGGGCTCGAAGACGCGCGCCAGCACCTCCGGGGGAATGCCCGGGCCGGAGTCGGTGATGGCGAGGCAGGCCAGGGGCTGGCCGTCGTGCACCTCGCGGCGCAGCTCCACGTGGAGCGAGCCGCCCTGGGGCATGGCCTGCAGGGCGTTGGTGAAGAGGTTGCCGAGCGCGAGGTGCAGCAACTGCGCGTCCAGCGGGCAGTCGGGCAGCTCCGGCTCCACCGCGCGCATCACCCGCACCTGGGACGAGCCCGGCACGGAGCGCAGCGCGGCCCGTCAGCGCGCCCTCCACCACGGAGCCGAGCGGCTGGGCCAGCAGGCGCGGCTCCTGGGGCCGGGCGAAGTCCAGCAGCCCGTGGACGAGCTGGTCCAACCGGGCGACCTCCTCGCCCATGATGCTGAGCAGCTCCCAGGCGGTGCTGTTGTCCTCGGGGCGGGCGAGGCGGGTGAGCGCGGCCACCGAGTTGGCGATGGCGGCCAGGGGGTTGCGCACCTCGTGGGCGACGCTGACGGACATCTCGCCGAGCGCGGCCAGACGCTCGCGGCGCACCAGCGCCTGCTGGGCGGCGGCGAGCTCGGCGAGGGACTGGCGCAGCTCGCGGTTGAGGTTGGAGACCTTCTCCTGGGCATGCCGGCGCTCGCCGAGGGCGGCGGCCAGCAGCAGTCCCGAGCTGGCCAGCGCGGCGAGGAAGGCCTGGAGGAAGATGAGCGCGCTCGCCGGAGGCGCCGGTGCCGGACAGGCCCATGGCGAAGGGCCCATGGCCCTGCAGGGTATGGAGGATGACGACGGAGGCCAGCGCGAGCAGGGCCGCGGCGGTGCCCCGGGACTCGAAGCGCAGGGCCGCCCAGAGGATGAAGGGCAGGGCGAGGTAGCTGACGGGGTGGTAGATGTCGGCGTCGAGGGGGGTCCAGGAAGGCCAGGTGCATGGTGAGCACCAGCGTCCCCAGCAGCGCCGCGAGCTCCCCCTGGCGCGCGCGACTCCAGCCCTCGCGGCCCCCCGTGGCCCACGAGAGGAGGGCGGGGGCCACCAGCAGCACGCCCATGGCGTTGCCCACCCAGTACACCCGCCAGTGGCTCGCCCAGTTGGCCAGGTCCACCTTCCCGAGGAGGGCCAGCAGGGTGATGGTCGGGGTGGCGCTGAGCACGGGGCTCAGCAGGGCTCCCACCGCCCCGAGCGCCGAGCACGTCCCGCACCCGCTCCAGGGTGGGACGGAAGCCGACGTAGCGGCGCAGGAGCCAGGCCCCGGTGAGCGCCTCCAGGACGTTGGCGGCGGAGAAGGCGATGTCGAGGAGCGAGGGCACCTGGCCCGGCGCGTAGCCGAGCGGCTTCACCACGAGGGCCACCAGGAGGAGGGCGGGCCAGTCGCGGAAGCGGGACAGCAGCAGGGCGGCGAGCGCCACGCCGCTGGCGGGCCACATGGCGGAGATGTGCTCGCCCGGGGAGGTGAGCCGCAGTGCCCGCGCAGGTGCTGCGCGCCGTACGCGAGGGCGAACAGGGCCAGCCGCGCGAGCGGATGCCAGCGTTGGAGGATGTGCTTCGAATCAGGCACGAGGTGGCGTTCCACGCTTGCATGGCCTGGGAATAACGGAAAGAGCCCCCTACCCCGAGCGCGGGCGGAGTGTGTCGGTGATATGACATCGGCCCATGTTCCTCGTGCGTGCGGATGCGCGGCGGGCCGGAGGGGGCGGGAGCCCCGGCGTGGCCCTGGCCCTGACTCTCGTCCTCCTGGTGGTGCCCTGGACGGCTCGTGCGGCGCCGGAGTCGGCGCGGTTGCTGCCCGAGCAACCCGCGGCGGGGATGATGGCGGACAACCCGATGCGGTGGATGGCGCTGGAGCTGGCGACGGGAGCGGGGGCGGCGGTGGTGGCGGTGCCGGCGACGCTGGCGCTGAGCGCGTG
This sequence comes from uncultured delta proteobacterium, assembly GCA_963771175.1. Lineage (GTDB taxonomy): Bacteria > Myxococcota > Myxococcia > Myxococcales > Myxococcaceae > Archangium. Next base: position 61,385 of record CAVYSY010000006.1, on the reverse strand, counting down.
GGTGGGCTCGCTGTCGAGCAACCTGGTGCTGGCGGCGGCTCCGGCGATGGTGCTGTTGCTGGCGCTGCCGCCGCTGGCGGTGACGGGGGCGCAGTGGCTGCTGGGCAACGCGCTGCGGCCCGGGAGCGTGCGCTTCCAGCCGGCGGTGTGGGTGGCGCTCGGGGTGCACGTGCTGGCGGTGACGGGGGCGGTGCTGCTGGGGGCCACGGTGGACAGGCTGGGGGACGCGGCGCTCTTCACGCTGGTGGAGGCGCTGGTGCTGCCCACGGCGGTGACGCTGACGTTGCGCGCGACGGCGCCGGTGCCCCGCCCACGCTGACGCGAGTTCCCGAGTCGCCGCGCGCCGTGGCGGAGGCCACCGCGACTTCGAGGGCACTGGTGGTGCCCGTGCTGCGCTACACCTTCTGAGGCGAGCCCCATGAGACGACTGTCCAAGAAGCTCACCCTGCCGGCGCTGCTGTCGGTGGCGTTGTCCACCGCGCTCCCCGCGAGCGCCGCCGAGTGCCCCGCGCGTCCCGTCTGGCCCACGGAGGACTGGCCCGAGTCCAAGGCGGAGCTGGCGGCGGCGAGGGCCGCGCAAATCCAGGCGATCGAGGACTACGCCTTCAAGCTCGAGGGGAAGGACGAGGAGCGCAAGGGCGTGCGCACCGACGCGCTGCTCCTCATCCACCACGGGCGGGTGGTGTACGAGCGCTATGGGCGCGGCTTCGACGCGAGCAAGCGGCACCTGGCCTGGTCGATGTCGAAGAGCTTCACCAGCGCGCTGACGGGCATCGCGGTGAAGCGGGGCGCGGTGGCGCTGGACGACTCCATCTGCGAGCACCTGAAGGTGAAGCGGCAGGAGAGCTGCGCCATCACCGTGCGCAACCTGCTGGAGTTCGGCTCGGGGCTGGACTGGCACGAGAACTACGAGGACGCGGCGGGCTACCAGGGCTCCTCGGTGCTGGCGATGCTGTACGGCGAGGGTCGCCAGGACATGCCGTCCTTCATCGCCTCGCACCCGCTGCGGGACAAGCCGGGCACGGCGTGGAACTACTCGTCCGGGGACACCACGCTGCTGGCCGGGGTGCTGGACGGAGCGCTGCGGCCCTCGCTGGGCAAGGACTGGGCGTGGCCGCTGCTGCTCGACGTGCTGGGGATGAAGAGCGCCACCTGGGAGCGGGATGGGAAGGGGGTGCTGGTGGGCTCCTCGTACCTGCACGCCACGCCGAGGGACCTGGCGAAGCTGGGTTTCCTCTACCTCAATGACGGGTGCTGGGCGGGCGAGCGGGTGCTGCCCGAGGGGTGGGTGACGCAGTCCACGCAGGTGTCCGGGCCCATCCACCTGAAGCGGTACGACTGGGGTACCGGGGACGTGCAGGGCTGGCAGTGGTGGCTCAACCGGCCCATTCCGGGCGTGCAGGACACGCTGCCGTGGCCGAGCGCGCCCGAGGGGGCGTACGCGGCGCGCGGGCACTGGGGCCAGTCGGTGACGGTGATTCCCTCGAAGGACCTCATCGTGGTGCGCACGGCGGATGACCGGGACGGGAGCTTCGCCCTGGACACCCTGCTGAAGCTGGCGCTCGCGGTGGTGGAGGACCAGCCATGAGCCGCCTTGCCCTGCTGGTGGTGTGTGCCGCCGCCCTCTCCTGCGGGAGGGGCGACACGGTGCAGGCGCCGTATGACAACAATGATTTGCAGCTCGTCACCTCGTACACGGCGAAGGACTTCTGCTCCTGCGTCTTCGTGATGGAGATGAGCGAGGAGTACTGCCGGCGCTGGACGGCGGCGAGCCCCGCGGTGGCCACGTTGCGGGTGGACTACCAGGAGCGCAGCGTGCAGACGGCCGCGGCGCTGCTGTGGGGCGGGAAGGCCCGCTTCGTGAGCGCCCGAGAGGGCTGCGTGCTGGAGTAGGGCCCTCTCGCGGGTGACTGGGGAGGGCCTGGCCTTCCCTTGGCACCCGGCTTCGAGAAGGCCGTCGGCTACGGCGCAGGTGCGGCGATGGCCACCGATTCCGTCCGGCATGAGGAGTCCGGCGTGCTGCACGAGACATCATACGGACATGCGGTGAATGCGAGCGGGCCATCCGCCGTGCTTCCCGGCAGCGGGGTCAGGGTCACGGTCGCTCGACCCGAGGAATCAAGAAATCCTGCTGTGGAAGACAGCACCGCGCGAGCTGGATCAACGCAGTAGCGAACGGGATGGTTCGGGGGAGACGTCACCGTTCGCGCTGCGTTCGAATAGGCGGCGATCGTCACAGTCCCTGCCTGACCCTCCTTGAAGGGCGGAGCGGCGAAGGTCAGCACCATGCTGGCGATCGCTGGGTCGGGGGCGCTGACGGATTGGAGCAGAACGGGACTACACGTCTCGGAGAGTGTTGTGGTCGTGCAATCCAGCTCATAAGGACACGCGCTCACGTGCACGGGCTCGCTGGTGGTCGCCGAGAGGGCGCGGAGCTGTACCGTGGTCTTGCCCGAATCGTCGAGCTGGCCGAGGTTCGTATTGAGCACGCCCGGATGAGACGCACAGAAACGGAGTGCCGTGCCCTTCGCCGCGGGGAAGAGATACTCGGGGTCTGTATACCCGAAGGCGGTGATGGTTCGACTGTCACCCACCTTCATGAGGGGCGAGTCGATGCTGAGCGCGATCCTCCGGACGGGTCTCACCGCCGGCTTCACCGTCAGCTCGATCGCGCCACACGCGGGCGAGACCGAACAACCGACACTCGCCGGACACGCGCGGATCGTCACCTTCCCGCTCGAGTCCATCTCGCGCGAGGCGAGCACGATCGCCTTGCTCGACCCGTCCCCTCCAAGGATCCACTGGGTGGCATTGGCGGAGAGTCCGGGCTGCCCCTGGAGACACAGCTCGAGCGCCGCCTTGCCCGCGGGCACCTGAAGCGCTTCATCCGCGTAGCCGCGTAGGGTGATCTCGACAGAGCCTCCCGGCTGGAGCTCGGGCGCTCCACTCGTCGAGAGAATGGTCCTGGAGACCTCGACGGGTGCCAGGTCCAGGTACACGACGGTATCAACGAGACCAACACCCGCGTCCGCCGCGTTGGCATGGCCGATGACCCGACCGTGAAGCACGAGCTTCCGCGCGGTGCTCCCCACCTTGAGCACGGTCGAAGCGGTTCCGTGGCCATCCGTCGACACCACCGTTCGCGACGGTTCCTGGACGCTGTTATCCGGCGGCGCACCCGCGCTGGGGAACACTCCCCCCGTGGCAATCAGTTCAACCTGGGCGGCGCTCAGCTCGAAATCGCGGCCGACCTTCACCGTGACATCGAGCAGCGTGCGGTCGTCCGCGAAGATTTGTTGGGAGGGACCTGTGATGGCGATTGCGAGCGTGTCCCCACCACAAGCGAGAACCGGGTTGCCATCATTCGGGACCCACTCCCCCTGGAGGTCGACGGCGCATGGTTTCGTTTGCAGGGAAGATTCACTGGAGCAGCTCAGGATGAGCAGCACCAGCCCGAAGACGATGCATCGCTGAGTCATGGGTGCACCGAGAGCATGGTTTGGGCGTTGCCTTCCGGCGCGTACCAGGCCTTCTTCCCCTTGACGGTCGCCTGCGGCACCACCTGCACGTCGGCATGGCGCGTTGAGTCGACGTCGAGCTCGAGGGTCCGCGTCTTCCCGGACTTCACTGCCACGTCCTGCGGACGAATCTGAAGACTGAGCATGGCGCCTCCACTATTTCAGTTCGGGTTCAAGGGTGGAGAACTGGGTTCCAAGCGCGGGTTTCAGCGCTTTGCCTACGGCCTTGTACACGGGAATGTCGATGGACACGCCGGCGTAGGGCAAGACATGCAGGCGATTGCCAACACCGGGTAGCTCGGGCTGGGTGGTCCCGAAGGCCGTGCCGGCATTGAGCTTGAGGAACTCGGTGATGCGGAAGCCGACCCCGAGCAGGCCCATGGGAGTCGAGGGACCGAACAACCCTTGAAGTTGGCCGTCAGGAGTCCGAATCGCCCGCAGGTTCATACTGAGACCGAAGTTGAACGCCAAACGCTGCCCGAGCCACCAGCGGAGCTTCGTACTCTTGTCGGTCCCCTTCGGCACGTCGACCGCTCCGATGCCGTGATCCCAACTGACCTGACCGAGCGAATGCTCAGTTGGACGAAGGCCATCGGGTGTGGCTCTCCAAAGCGAGGAGCGACCGCCGCGAACCCCACGTCCGTCGAGAAGAAGCCGTACGCACGGCCCACGTGTGTCGCCGCGGGTCGTGAGCGGGCGTGACCTTGAGGACGGACGACGGAAATCGTCGACGCACGGAGTGTGGAGACCGCGACCCTGAAGGCATTCTCGTAGTCGAGCGCCTTGGACTCGACGCCGTCGGCCTGCTCGAGTACGCGAGTGCATGCATCGATCGAAGCCTTCGTCGCCTGGCTTTTCGCATCGGTCGCGAGCTTTGAAGTTTCGAGCACGAGGTGAACGTTGCTGGCCGTGACGATACGAGAGACGATCCACTTTTCCAGCCCATCGTACTTCGCCGCCGTGAGCTCGTAGTCCTTCTTGACCTTGTCTGGTTGCGCATTGGCGAGCGCGGTCTTCGCATCGGTGACCGCCTTCTCCAATACCTTGAGCCGGGACGCGTCAGCGGGCGGATTCGTCTGCTGATGCGCGGTGGCAAGCTCCGCTTTGGCCTTCTCGAGATTGGATTCGAGCTCTTGGATCTTCCCCAGCTTGTCCATGATCGGCTTGAGCTGTTCGGCTCTCCCCTTGCGGGCGAGCACGAGATCCCCCTCGAGCGAATCCCATGCCCGTCTTGCTTCGACCCTCTGCGCCTCGAGCTGAGTGGACGCGAGCTGCTGCTCCTTGAGCTGCTGCTTCAACTGAAGCTCGCGTGCTTTCACCTTGTCGCGGATCTGCTCGAACCATTTGAGGCGGAGCATCGAGGAGGTCTCCGCGGCGAGTTTCTCCACCTCGTAGAGTTCGCGCGCCGCAGTCCTCGCCCCCGTCCGGTCCATGAGCTGGAACCTGGCGAACCGTTGGTTGAGCTTCTGCTCGAGAGTGCTCGCGGTGCGCTTCGAGTCGAGCGTCAGACCGAGCGCGCTCGCGATCTCCTCGCTCATCTCCGCATCTCGCACGAGCTGGTCGCGCCTGAACCCCACCTCCGCCTGAGCCTCGTCCAGATTCTGGTGGGCGGCCTGCGACGGAGTCGTGGGCTCGTGCCCATATTGAGAAATGAGCTCCTCGTAGCTCGGTATGACAAGACCCTGCTCATTCAAGGTCGCAGCATCCTTCCGCAACTCGTCGAGCTTTTCACGGAGCTCGTGCGCCTTCTTCTGTACGCGAGTAAACGCGGGGTTTTTCGAAAGGTCATTGACGACACTGTTGACCGCGGTCTCGCAAGCATAGCGCTGGCTCCACCCTTTATGGAGACGGCAGTCCTGAACGATGTCAGCGGCGGCTGCGGCGTTGCGCATATCGACCGGGGTCACCTGTCCAGCCTCGTTGAGAGCACCGGAGAGCTCGCGAATCAGAGCCGTCAGTCGCACACTGGTGAACGGCCCACTATCATCCCGGAGCCACAGCTCCACCGCGAAGCAGTGGGACCACCACGGCTCCGAGAGGACGGGCACGCTGATGATGAGCTCCTTTCCGTGCTGGACGAAGCCTGCGTCGGTTGTATCCACCGGGGCTTGGATGACTTGCACCACGGTCTTGAGCGGTAGTCGAGACTCCCCTGCATCGGCGGCTTGGGTGCACTCTCCTCCGGCACGCCAGTATTCGGCAGATGCGGCCTCGACTTCCGCTGGAAGCCACGTACGCAGCTCGAAGGGGAGATCGAGCGGGATCTCTGGGGGCAGCTCCATCTCAATCTCAATCGGCTGCCCGTCGTCGAGGCCTCCGTCTGTCGCAGTCGGCTGCCCGCGGTCAGGGTCACCCACTGTGCGTACGGTCATCCGCAGCGCGGGAATCGTTCCTGCATCGACTTCCTGCGCCGCATCTGCGGCAGACGCGAGCGTCAGCGAGGCAAGGAGTACGATAAGCCATGGCGCCACACGAGGCATGCTCCCCCTCCAACTTCTTTTGATTTTCAAGACCCATGTTCTTCTTGAAAGAGCCATCTGTAAAGTACGGGACGAACGGGCTCCACTGGAGCCATTCACTGTGTTTGGGCTCGTGAATGGGTCCGCGCACCGCGTGAAGGCTCGGAGACTGAGCGCCCGAGAGGGCTGCGTGCTGGAGTGGCCGGGGCATTCCCACTCGCCTCCCGGGGCTGGGGGTGGGAAAGAGGGACCATGCGTAAGCGCATGCTCGTGATGTGGGCCCTGGTGCTGGGACTGGGGCTGTTGCTCCTCCTCCTCCTCTTCCGCTCGCGGATGGCCGAGACGTCCGTGGCGTCCGCGCTCTCCGGCTCCACCCTGGCGCGTGCTCCGGGCGCGCCGAAGCCAGGGCCGTCGGGCGCGGTGGGCCAGCCGGAGCACCCCGAGGGGGTGGGGGGACCCGGCGCCCCGGAGGCGGGGGCCGAGGGCTTCCTGGAGGTGGAGGTGCTCGAGGGAGAGCGGCCGATTCCCGGCGCCAACGTGCGGCTGTACGAGCGGGGGGGGCGCGATCCCAACGTGGGCGAGGTGAGCTGGCGCCGGGTGGCCTCGGGCTCCACGGATGAGCGGGGACGCCTGCGGCTGGCCTCGGGGCCCGGCGACTACTTCGTGGCCGTGCGGGCCCCGGACAAGGCCCCGGGGTGGCGCGATGTGGTGCGCCCCTCAGGCGAGGCCCTCACCCACCTGCGGGTAACGCTCGAGGCGGGGCACGGCCTCGTCGGGCGCACCGTGGTGCGGGGCACCGGCGAGCCGCTGCCGCTGGTGACGCTCAGCTTCATTCCTCATGGCCGGAAGCTGGAGGACTGGGAGGCCGCGGAGGCTCCCGAGGAGGAGCGGGTGTATGCCACCAGCGACGCCCGGGGCGCCTTCCGTGTGGAGGGGTTGGCCTCCGGCGCGTGGGCGCTGTGGGCGCGGGCGCCGGGACACGGGCAGGTGTTCCTGCGCGACGTGCGCGTGCCGGCCACGGAGCCGCTGGAGGTCGCCCTGTCCCGGGCGGGCGTCATCGAGGGCTTCGTCGTGGATGCCTCGGGACGGCCCGCCCCGGGCGCCGAGGTGCTGGTGAATGGCGGCTACCCCCCGGTGGTGGTCACCACGGGCCCGGGAGGTGGCTTCTCCGCGGAGGTGGAGGCAGGGCCCCACGGGGTGTCCGCGCGCCGGGGGGACGAGGCGGGCGCGCTGGACAGCCCGGTGGTGGTGGCCGCGGGCGGGACGGTGCGGGGCGTGCGGGTGCGGCTCGGCGCGGGGGCGCGCTTCGAGGGCCGGGTGGTGGCGCGAAGGAGCGGGGCTCCCGTGGTGGGTGCCACCGTCCACGTCAGCCCCGCGGGAGAGCACGGGGACTCGGGACGAGCGGTGACGGACGAGCGGGGGCACTATGCCATCGGGGGCCTCGCCGCTGGCGCGCATGACGTGGTGGTGACGGCCCCGGGCTTCTCCGAGTTCTTCCAGCGCGGGGTGACGCTGGCCCCGGGCGAGCGCTTCCTCCTGGAGGCGGAGCTGTCGGGCGTCGGCGCCGTGGAGGGCACGGTGCGGGACGCGGCTGGCCGGCCGCTCGAGGGCGTGCGGGTGGTGGTGGGCGAGCGGTGGTGGCTCGAGAGCCTGAGCACCACTCGCCCCGAGGCTCGCACCAATGCCGAGGGCGTCTACCGGCTCGAGGGACTCGCCGTGGGCCAGGTGCTCCTCTCCGCGCATCGCGAGGGGGTGGACGGCGGGGGCTCCCGGTATGTCCAGGTGCAGGAGGGCGACACGGCGAGGGCGGACTTCGTCTTCGAGGAGACGGGCATCGTGGAGGGAGTGGTCCGCGTGGCCTCGGGACCGCGGCCCGCGAGGCCCCTCCAGGTGCATGCCCTCCCGCGGCGGGCGTACGACTCGCCGGACCAGGGGAGCACCGGAAGCACCGAGGTGGACGCCTCGGGCTTCTTCCGTCTGGTGCTGCCTCCGGGCGGCTACGAGGTGGTCGCCGACCACCCGGAGGAGGGAGGCCCCCGCCAGCGCGAACCGGAGTTCGTGCGGGTGGAGTCGGGAAGGACGCTCCGGCTGGAGCTGGTGCTGGAGGAGCCCGAGTACCCGCGGGGCCAGCTGCGAGGGCGCGTGCTGGAGCCGGACGGCACGCCCTCGCCCGGGGCGCTCGTCTCCGGGCGGGGCCCCACGGAGGAGGCGCGGTTGTACTTCATGGTGTCCGCGGACGCGGAGGGGCGCTTCGAGACCGAGGCTCCGTCCGAAATTCCGCTCCGGATTCAGGCGGGGAACGGAGGCCACCTGGGCACCGTCGAGGGGGCGAGGACGGGGCGGGAGGTGGTGGTGAGGCTCCAGCCGGCGGGCACGCTCCGGGGCCGCGTGGTGCGCCCCGGGGGCGCTCCGGTGCGCGGCTTCGTCCTCGGCCTGCGCGCGATGAATGCCCAGGAGTCGTTGTGGGCGGGGTACGAGCGGCGGTTCTCGGGGGAGCGCTTCGAGGTGAAGGGGCTGCCGGGCGAGCCCCTGATGGTGGAGGTCCACACGGAGGACGGGGCGAGGGGAGGGACGCTGGTGCCCTTCACGCCCGGCGCGAGCACCGAGCTGGAGCTCGTCGTGCGCGACACGGCCCGGGTGCGCGGCAGGCTGCTGGACCTGGAGGGGCGGGCTCCGGTGGCCGGAGTCACCGTGTTCGTTTCGTCGTCGCTCTCCGTGGCCCCATCCATCACGGGCGCCGATGGACGCTTCCTGCTCGAGGGGCTGCCAGAGGGCGAGCACACCGTGGGCCTCGGTGTGAACGGAGACGTCAAACAGCTCCTGGTGGAGGTGAAGGAGGGCCAGGAGCTCGACCTGGGCGACATGCCGCTGCCCTGACGTCCCCTTCCAATCGGTCGCTCAGCGCGGGGGAACCTTCTCACGGGAGCGGGACGTCTCGCGGAACCTGACCTTGGGGAGCCTCGTCTTCGCTCGGGTGTTGGCCTCTACTGCTCGCTGACTTCGCGCCTGTCCGGGTGCGCGGAGCGGGAGGTGCCCGTGAGTGTTTCCGTCTGGTGTCTGTCGTGGGCTCGGGCCTCACGGTGCTGGGTGACCCTGCTCTTCGTGTGGGTGCTCGCCGGCTGCGCCACGGCTCCTGCGCCACGGTTTGGCCCGTCACCCCTCTCCGCTTCCACGCCACGACGCCTGTTGGCCATGAGCGACGGCCCGACAGTGGGTGGGGAGCCCCCGGGCCCGGCCGTCCAGGGCTATAACGTCCCTGGCCGGAATCCTGACTCGCGGATGCCCTGGGAGTTCTTCCTCGGCAAGGCCTCGCACCGGCTGATTGCCTACATGTACAAAGTCAATCACCCAGGCACCCAAGCCTATTACAACACCGAGACAATCAAATTCATCCTGGAGGATGCGGAGATCGGGGATACGTCCCTTCTGCTCCCAAACGAGCGCAACATCCGCCCGGACATCACGGATGTCCTCGTTCGAAGCCTCTTCGAAATCAAACCCTGGAATGAGCAGGGCCTCCAGGAAGCCCGCGAGATGGCTCGGACCTACCTGGCCGCACTGAACCGGGCCCTTCTGGTTGGCCGGCCCTTCACTGGTGGCACGGAGTTCAGCGGCGAAATCCTGCTTCGCTTCGCCCAGGGGCAATACATCTGGCGCCTGGAGTGGCGGACCACCGAGCCGGGAGTGGTCCAGTATCGGTGGACCCGCAGCCAGCAGTACTTCGAATCCGAGGCAGCGGCGTATGAGGCCGGGCAGTGGGTGGACCTCACCGAGGAGGAGTTGCGCCAGTACGGCGGGTCGGTAGGACAGGCCGTGGAAGGCATGGTCAGCCGGCGCGAGAAGCTCGCCACCTTCAGCGGGGCCGTGGGCATCGTCATCGACGGCATTGGCACCGCCGCGACGGCATTCTTCTCGGGAGTGATTTTTGGCCAGATGGGCTCGGGCCCGGGGGCGCGGCAGCCACCCACCCAGGGAGGTGGACAGGTCATCACCTTTCCAGCGCGACCTCCCCCCTCCGCGCCCCCGGCGCAGGTGCCCGCCGCCGCGGGCATGTCCCTTCCTCGATGAGGACCCGCTTTGATAGGACGCCTTCCATGGCGCCCGGACAGCCTTCGTCCTTGCAGATGCCGTCCTTCCTTCATGGCAGCTACTCCTCGGTTCGCCAGAAGACGCGGAAGGAGGGCCTTCGGTGTGGCGAGCAGTACCGCGAGGACGGTTCCATCCCCTCCCCCCGGCAGATGCTGGAGGTCCCTCCTGGCGAGGTGGTGGTGGCGCATGACGTGGTCGACTTCCAGCGCGAGCGTCCGGCCTGGCGGCTGTATCTGGTGTCCAATGTCATGGGCAATTTGTCCGAAACTCCGTCTGGGGAATGGCAGAACCCATTCCCCGTGAGGTACGCCTACGAGGCGTTCTGCCGCGAGACGGCCTGGGGAGCGCTGTACTTCGTGATTGCGCGAACAGCCCCGAAGAGCGCGGAGCGCACGGCGCTGCGCCTCCAGGCGCTGCTGCGCTTCTGGGAGCCGCTCCAGTCCGCGCGCTACCTCTTCAGTACCCCGGAGGACGCGCTCTCCTTGGAGGAACTGATGGAAGCCTCCTGCGACTGGGCCATGGATGCATGGTGCCCGGTGGGAGAAGGCTCGGTGCGCGCGCGCCTGGAGACGGCGGCGGAGCGCATGGCGCGAGCGACGCGGGAGGACAGCATCGAGGCCATCTTCCGGGAGATGCCTCGGGCCCTCGCGTATGCCCGCGCAATTGAAGCACCGGGATGTGATGGCCGACCCCGTCTTCCAGCGCGAGCGCCTCGCCACGCTGGACCCACGGCCTTCGAGCGCGTATCCGGTGCGCACACGGCGGAGTCTGATCGGGCTGTTGACATGACTGGGACCACGAGCTCGGGAAGCACTAATCGGCCCCCGCGCCGCCGTGGTCCTCACTGCTCCTTGGAGAGGAGCCCGTGCCGCCGCACCCGGCGGCCGAGCGTCACCGGGTCCATCTCCAGCGCGGCGGCCGCGCGCCGCACCACGCCGCCGTGGCGCTCGAGCGCCTCGCGGATGATTTCGCGCTCCAGCTGCTCCAGCCGGTCTCGCAGCGAGCCCGCGCCACTCACCCGCACCGTCTGTCGCGTGGCCTGCGTGCTGGCGGCCACCAGGGCGGGCGGCAGGTGGCGGCGCATCACCGGCTCCTCGGGCCCGGACAGCAGCACGGCGCGCTCGATGCAGTTGCGCAGCTCGCGCACGTTGCCCGGCCACCGCGCCGCCACCAGGAGTTGCTCGGCCTCCGGGGCCAGTCCGCTGGCCGAGCGCCTCAGGGTGCGGTTGAAGTGGGCCAGGAAGTAGCGCGCCAGGTCCAGGATGTCCTCGGGGCGCTCGCGCAGCGCGGGCAGGTCGATGGTGAAGCTGTTGAGGCGGTAGAAGAGATCGCTCGCGGAAGCGCCCGGCGCGCACCTCCTCGGCGAGGTCCCTGTTGCTGGCGGCGATGATGCGCACGTCCACCCGGCGTATCTGCGTCCCCCCCACCGGCCGCACGTCTCCGCTCTCCAGCACCCGCAGCAGCTTGGACTGGAGGTTGGGGGTGGTGTTCTCGATCTCGTCCAGGAAGATGGTGCCGCCGTCGGCCAGCACGAAGAGGCCGGGGTGGTCGGCCACGGCGCCGGTGAAGGCGCCCTTCACGTGGCCGAAGAGCTCGCTCTCCAGCAGCGTCTCGGTGAGGGCGCCGCAGTCCTGCACCACCAGGGGCATGTCGCTGCGCCCGCTCAGCCGGTGGATGACGCGCGCGAGCACCTCCTTGCCGGTGCCCGTCTCGCCCTGGAGCAGCACGGCCACGCGGTGGGGCGCGGCCACGCGCACCAACTCCAGCACCTCGCGCATGGCGGGGCTGCGGAAGCCGGGCTCCTCGGCCACGTCCGCCTCGGGGGAGGGCCGGGGGGCCTCGCGCGCTCGCTCGCGCAGCAGGTTGCGCTCCAGCTCCAGCGCCGCGCGTCGTTGCTCGGTGCGCAGGCCCAGCTCGCGGCTGGCCTGGAGCACCGCCTGGCGCAGCGCCCCGGCCTGCATCGGCGGCGTGAGGGCCCTGAAAATCTTCCCCTGGTTGAACAGCTCCACCAGCCGCGCCGGCATCGCCGGGGCGCAATAGAGGATGCGGGGGGACAGGTCGCTCGCCGGGCCCGCGCCGGTGGGGTCCGACTCCGCCATCCTCGAGGCCAGCCGCTCCACCAGGGCGATGGCCCGCGCCTCGTCCCGCCCGCACACCAGCAGCGCGCAGATGTCCCCGCGCCCCAGCAGCGTGTCCACGTCCTCCGCCGAGCCCGCGAAGCGCAGGCGCACATGGCCCTCCAGTGCGTCGCGCAGTAGCCGCAGCTCTCCCTCCTCCACGTACACCGCCGCCACGTAGAGCTGGTGATCCAACAGGTAGCGCTTGAGCGTCACCCCATCCGAGCCCTCGAAGGCGTTGAAGCTCACGCCCAGGGCGGTGATGGCGCCCTCGTCCTCCTCCGGCGGGTCATGCCGCCAGCGCACCACGCCCCGCACGCGGATGCGGGTGCGCGTGTCCGGCAGGGTGAAGGCCATCTCCAGCTCCTCGCCCTCCCGAGGCCCTTCCTCGGGGCCTCTCGGGGTGGCGATCAACCCGATGCCCGTCTCGCTGATGTTGACCGCCCAGCACCCATGGATGGCGGGTTGGGTGACGACCTGGACGTACAGGGGCTTGCGCTCGCTGCGCGGCAGGAGGGGGTTGTCGGTCATGGCCGTCATCTCTGATGGCTCCCGCGTCAAGGATGCAGCAAGGGCGGAATTCCAGAGAAATCAAGAAAATGAATGTTCGTCCAGAGCGGGGGGTGACGGGGACGGGTGCCGGCCTGGAGGGCAGCGGAGCGCGGTGCTTCACTTTCGACGCGTCCGGGGGGGCGGGAGCGGGATTCGAGCCCGTTCGTACAACTGCGGCCATTGTACGTGTCCCAACGAGAGGGGTGCCCGGAGGGGGGTGGGCAGTGTGCGGGAGTACGCACTGCGGGTCCGGGAGGCGTTGGACAGCGGACGCGCGAGGAGACGCAGGTGCGGTGCCGCGCGGAAGGGGCGTGGTTACGGTGCGCGAGGTGGCACAGGAGGGGACATGAGCGCGAGCATGCCTGAGGTCGTGCAGGACCAGGGGTCGCAGGATTTGCGCGAGGACCTGGAGAGGCGGGTGGCGCTGGCGACCGTCGCGGACACCGTGCGGGGAATGTTCTTCCTGGGCGCGCTGGAGGTGGTGAGGAGGGTGGGGGGCCCGCGGGGGGTGGAGGAGTGCCTGGAGGCGGGGGGCGAGCCGCGCTTCGTGGAGTTCTTCAACTACCCGGTGAGCACCTACCTGCGGGTGAACGACGCGGCGGCGCGGGTGCTGGCGCCGCGGTGCGGTGGCTGGGAGGAGGCGCAGCGGCGGCTGGGGCGCCAGTCGACGGTGGACCTGCTCGCGTCCGCGGCGGGCCGGGCGCTGGTGCTGGTGTCGCGAGGGCAGCCGCGGCAGCTGGTGGGCAACCTGCCCTCGGCGTACCGGGCGGCGGTGAACTACGGGGAGCGCACGGTGACGTGGGAGGGGCCCTCGCGCGGCCGCGTCTTCATGCGGCGCGACTTCCTGCCGTGCGCCTACCACGAGGGCCTCCTGCTGGCGGTGCTGGAGGGCCTGAAGGCCCCGGCGCCCCAGGTGCGAAGCCTGCGGTTGGGGGTGCTCGATGCGGAGTATCTCGTCTCCTGGGAGTGAGCGCGCAAGGTTTGCGTGCTCGCGACCGGGGTGGGGGCGCAGGATTTGCGCTCACCGTCCGAGGCGCGTGTCGGTCTCCAGACGGAACGGTGTCCCGGAAGGGGCTGGAAGGGGCTGGACGGGGCTGGACGGGGCCGATTTGACCCCGGACGTGTGGTGTCGAACGAAATTTGCGTGAATTCTGTAATCCGGCACAAACGATGCACCCGTGACGCTCCGGGAAGCGGTGGTCCAGCTCTGGAGTGTGGCCAATGGGCATCGAAACGATGACGGTGACGGAGTCGCCGTGCGGTTGGGAGCGGGACATGGCGTGGCGGGTGTCGCAGGCGGCGCCCGGGGACACGGTACGGGGAGTGTTCTTCAACGGAGTGCTGTCGGCGGTGCGGGAGCTGGAAGGCGAGGAGGCGGTGCGGCGGTGTCTGGAGGGCAGTGGCGAGGCGAAGTTCCTCGATTTCTTCAGCTATCCGCTCGAGGCCTTCCTGAGGCTGCTGGTGTGCGCGGCGAGGGGGCTGAAGGCGCGGTTCGGGTGCATGGAGGGAGCGCTGAGGGAGCTGGGCCGGCACGCGAACGCGGACTTCCTGGCGTCGCCGGTGGGGCGCGCGGCGGTGCTCCTGGCGTCCGGCAGCCCGAGGCGGATGATGGACGCGGTGCCGGACATCTACCGACAGTCGTTGAACTTCGGGGCGCGGGAGGTGGTGTGGACGGGGCCGAGGAGCGGGCGCATCCGGCTGCGAGGCGACCTGTTGCCCTGGGCGTGTCACGAGGGGGTGCTGGAGGCCCTGCTGCAGGCGGCGGGGGTGCGCGGGGGGCGGGTGGTGCGCGAGTGGGTGCACGGGTTTGATGGCGAGTACGCGTTCTCCTGGGGGTAGGAAGTTTCCTCGGCGGGCGGGCGCCCCCTTGCGACATGGCCCATCAATAACGGAGCCCCTGGACGCCGAGACCGCTCGACGATGCGGCGACCCAGGTCCTTCACACGGTACGTTCTGCTCCCAGGAGCAGGAGCCATGACGCATAGGAGGGAAGGGGGACCTGTAGAGGGTAGGGTGCTGGAGCAGAGAGGGAGGGGAGGGCCGCTGCCTGGGGCGCCACGCTCGCCTCCTCCTTTCCTGCTTACCCTCGTAGTGGGCACCCGTCACCGCCCGGAGCCCCGCCTCGCGGTGGAGCTTCGCTGCATCCACGCCCGGCTCGCGGGTCAATCCCACCGCTCTGAGTAATAGCCATAAGTGCCATCACCCAGGGGGATGCAGTGGAAGCCCTCGAGCGCGGGATTGCCGTCCACGACATACAGGGTGCTGGCGAAGAAGGTAGGCGCCAGGAAGTCCTGACTGAGCATCTTGAAAGCCGGTGCTTTGTACTTGAGTTGCTTGCTCTTGTTGGCCTGGCTGAACGCCTTGAAGAAGCTCTTCTTGATCCCGTCGCAGAGTGCCAGCTTCGCGCCCTTGAACTGCTGCCAGGTGAAGGTCATGTCGAAGTACTCCTGAAACGTCTTGTACTCCCAGGTGTCGATGAAGGCCTGGATGATCTCCTGGAGGGTCTTGTTCGGCTCCTTGTCCACGACGTTCGTTGGATCGTTCAGGAACACGTCTCCATCTGGAGCCAGCATGAACTGGAAGTCACCAAAGCTTTTCTTGTGCCGGACCATCTGCGCCCAGCAGAAGAGCAATCGATCTATGGACTTCTTCGTCACGAACCGGGTCAGCGCGGGATTGGGAGCCGGAATATTTAGCGTGACCTTCATGTAGTCCGACAGCGTGCGCTGGTACCCGACGATGCTCTTGCTGTCCGTCCCGCCGCTGATGAAGTCCATGACGAGCATCAGCGTGCCCTCGTTGCGGTGCAATCCTCGGGCGACCGTCTTCAGGCCAATGGCCTCCATCTCCCGGAGAGCACGGTATTCGCGCGAGTCATTCCTGCCTCCCGAGCCGGCGTCCTTGATGAGAAGATGGGGCGTCTCGGTGACCCGGTAGACGCTGTTCGTGCCGCCCTGTCCCATTTGTCTGCCTTGCGTCAGCACCTTCTCGGGGATGGTGGGAAAAAAGAAGAGAAGCTCCTTCTCTCTGCGCAGCGCACGGAAGATCTCCTGCGCGGAGGGGTAGGCGAACAGGCAATCCACGGAGCAGAATCCCATCAGGACCATGGTGCCAAGAGAGAGGGGCGGGGTCTTCCGCCCGCAGGTCATGCATTTGGGCATGCATCCACTCTGGCGCATTCTCTCGCTCGATGCATAGGGCGGATGGGAGAACTGTTGAGGGGGCGGGCAGGTGAAGAGGGGCCGAGGAGGGCCGCTGATGGGGAGCGCCCGGGCAATGAGCCGGGCTGGTGGCTTACGCCTCCCAGAGCAACGTCACGCTGCCGCTGGACCTGACGGCTCACGGCATGTCCACGTCCACCTTCGGCACGGTGCTCGCGGTGAACGGCGTCCTCGTGGTGCTGCTGCAGCCCTTCGCCGGCCGGATGATGGGACGCATGCGGCGCGCCTCGGCGCTCGCCTGGGCTTCGGCGCTGACGGGGCTGGGCTTCGGGCTGCACACGCTCGGCGCCAACCCCGCGCTGGCGACGCTGGGGGTGGTGGTGTGGACGCTGGGAGAGATCGCCCAGGCGCCCGTGGGCTCGGCCGTGGTGGCGGATCTCGCGCCTCCCGATCAGCGCGGCACCTACCAGGGCGCCTATTACATGATGTGGGCCCTGTCCTCCTGCCTCGCGCCCACGATTGGCTCGTGGGTGCTGGGCCGCCATGGCGGGTCTGTCCTGTGGGGGAGCCGCCTCTCGATGGGGCTGTTCGCCGCCGCCTGGCACATGGCCGTCGCCGATGCCCGCCGCCGCCTGGACACCCTGCGCCTCATCCGCCCCGAGGTGAGCGCCGCGCTCGACTGAGCCCGGCGCCCGCGCCCCGCGCAGCCCCCTCAAGCGCACCGCTTGCCGCCGTAACCCAACAGGGCCCACCGGATGCCTTGACGCGTAGGGTCAAATCCGCTCCCCTGTCCAGGCATGACGTGCGCATCCACGGAGGCACAGCACGTGGCGAACGAGAATGCCGACACGGGGAGACCCGCGGGCTCTGCGCTCGAGGATGGGCGTGGGCACTCGGCGCGGGCGGCGGACGCAGCAGGTGGCGTCCTTCGAGCCCGGTGCGGCGTCAATGGATGCGCTTCGGCTCGCCGTAGAGGTAGTCGTCCATCACCACCAGGTCCGCCGTGCCGCCCGCGCTGACGTCCTTGACGCCCGCGCTCAGCGCCGCGTCTCCCGACTTGATGCGGACCCGGGCGACCACGGTCCGATCGAACACCACCCCCAGGAACGAAAAGCCGCTGGCATCACTGCGCGCCAGCGCGGCGAAGGTGCCGAGGCTCTTGCCCTTCTTGTCGAAGAGCTGGATCGTCGCGGAGCCCACGCGGTCCACGTCCGAGAACACCACGCCGAAGCCCTTGACGTGCGCGAGCTTGTTCGTGCCCGCCACCCGGAACGTCACGTCCAGGGTGTTGCCCCCGGCCACCATGAACGTACGAGGAAGGCTGAAGGCGTTGAACTCGTCGCCGTAGCTGGGATCGATATCGGCGAAGTCCGTGTCGCTCACCCGGAAGCCGGTGGCTGACGTGGTGAACACGGCTCCTCGCTTGCGGCCCGCGGGCGCGGCGGGATCGACAGCGTTGAAGAAGTCTCCCGGGAAGGTGTCCACGTTGGTGAGCGCGGCCGGCACACCATCCCAGTTGATCTCCCGGCGCCCGGAGGGCTGCTGCCCCGGGATGACGTTGAGCGGTTCGCCCAGCAGCGCCCGGAACTGGTCTACGGCTCCAGCGATGTTGCCGCTCGCGGTGAGCACCACCACCAGCCCCTCATGTTGATTCCTGGTCGCGCTGACCTCGCCAGATTCCTCCTGGGTTTCATCGGTCACGGCGGCCACGTTGGCCACTTCAGGCTCGAGATTCGGGCCGCAGGCCGCGAGCGCGAGCGCGGCGATGGCGGCCAGCCGCCAGCCTCCCTGAAGTTGTTCACGGTTCTTCGTGTCGAAGCTCTTCCTCATTGGCAGATCCTCCATCAAGACAGCGGGATGAAGGTGGGGCCCGGACATGGCGTTTGAATCCTGGCTTCGTGGGTCACGCGGATGTCGGTTGACCGACCCATGGTCTCGGCCTCCAGTGCTGGGCAGGCTCAAGGGACTCGTGCTCACTTCAGGGAGACCACCAGGCTCACGGGGCTCTGGTACTGCGTGCTGTACGGTGTCGACGTGCCGACCACGCGCTCGCACTTCCGTTCCATCCTCCGGGACCATGAGCCTCGTGGTGACAATCATCGCCCAGTCCCACGTGTCGCCCGGAGTCCCCCCGCCGTGGAGAGATTGGGAAGGTGGCACCGGGAGCACACGGCGCTCCAAGAGAATGGACTCTTCTGTAGCCCCCGTGGGCGTCCCTCTGCGGATGGTGGTCCTCGACGAGAGACGCCCAGCATGATGCGCTGAAAGCCGAGCGTCGGCCCGAGCGGCAGGCAGGGTGTCAGAGGACTCGTAGGGGGCGAGAGGTCGAAACGAGTCCTTTGACACCTTCTCAGCGCATGCCGCCTCGCTACCGCGAGCCGGGCGGGTTTGCCAAGAACGCCGCGCGCCAGGACTGGAGGACCCGCCCGACGTGCTGGTATGCCGCCCAGGAGGGGAGCGAGGACCACAGGGCCTCATCGCCACGCACCAACTCCAGCACCGACGAGGACCCGAAGTTCCACTTCAGGTCCCGCGACTCCCAGAGGACGCTCTTGGGGTTGGCGAGGTGGGCCTTGCGCAAGAGCGCGTCGAGCCGCTCCTCGGGCAGGAGTTGGAGCTGCGTGAGGACCAGGGAGTCGGGGACGTCCACCTTGTCGCGTGAGTGCTTCGTTGGAGCGCGTGAGGGTTCCGTGGGCCCGGTGAGGGTGTCGAGGAGCTTCGAGTAGAGGACGTGGGGGAAGTAGACGACGAAACCCGGCCGGAGCACCGCGAGCCCACCCGAGACATTCTCCGTATTGGGAGTCTCGCCCGGACGGGTGCGGTACATCTCCAGGATGACCATCAGGGGCGGCGGCTCCCTCCTGGCCACGCCGCGGAACGCCTGGCGGCGGTAGATGGAGATGAGCGAGGCGAGCCTCCAGGCCTGCGGCACGTAGCGCAGCGTCACCCGGCTCCGCCCGCGCACCTTGACGGTACTGGAGGAGCCCAGGGTGACCTGGCCATCCCCCAGCGAGGACAGCTTCACCTCGACGGGCTCGCCCAGGCGCGGCTTCCAGAGCAGCCGCTCCGAGGTGAGCCAATAGTGCCCGGAGCGCACGTAGAACCAGACGTAGAAGAGCAGCAGCAGAGGCACGGCCACCCACGCCCCCCCCTGCGGCACGGAGAGCTTCTGCAACGCCTCGGCGATCCGCAACACCACCGAGGAGATCTGCCACAACACGAAGCAATAAACGAAGTGGCGGACGGGTGGCCAGCGAGCGCCCCCCTCGAGCAGCAGGGTCTCTCCTTCGCCAGGAGGAAGTGGCAGCGGCTTGAGCGCCACCGCCTCGAGCCGTCCGAGCCGCTCGGCCAGCGAGCCTTCCAGGGCTACGGAGAGCCGCCGGGCAATGAGCTTCGATAGCGCCGTGCGCTCCTCTTCGACTTTCCGCCCCAATCGGCTCGCGGGCCCCTGGCCGTCCGGCTCCTGCCCGGCCCGGCGCTGGAGCCGGGCGAGCACCTCGTGCACGGAGGACTCCGCGCGAAGGGCGTTCTGCAGCAGGGCTGGCGACTGGCGCAGCTCCGTCTTCCAGCGCCAGCCCTGGAGGGCGGCGGACAGCTCGCGATAGCGCGCCAGGCACGCCTCGAGCACCTCCAGTCCTCCCTCGAGCTGCAGGCGCAGCGCCGCCAGCTCCGAGCTCTCGGGCTCGAAGCCGCCGGTCCGTGCCACTCCCTTTTCGCTCATCCGGGGGAGCCTTCTGTGGCGCAGCACCCTGGGTCAAGCTCCCCGGAGTGCGTGGCCTTCACCGGCATCATGCGACGAAGACGGGCCTGCCCTCACGGAAGGCCAGGCCGGGAAGGTGTCAAAGGACTCGTTCCGACACCTCGCCCCCTACGAGTCGTCTGACACCTTGCCCGGAGTCGAGGCGCGCTCCCTCGGCTCGAGCACCAGCTTGACGCCTTCGCGTGGGCGCAGGGTGATCATCAGCTTGGGGCTCACCTGGTGGCCCGGGGCGAGCCGGGGCCGGTAGCGCTGCAGGCCCATCGCCAGGACGATTTGAATCTCCATCATCGCGAAGCTGCCGCCGATGCACTGGCGCGGTCCTCCGCCGAAGGGGAAGTAGGCGAAGCGGGCGCGGTTCTCGTTGTGCTCCGGGAGGAACCGGTCCGGGTCGAACCGCTCCGGGTCCGGCCAGTGGGTCGGGTGGCGGTGCACCATGTACGGCGAGAAGTAGACGAGGCTGCCAGCGGGGATGCGGTAGCCGGAGATGACGTCCTCCCGCAGCGCCCGGCGGGCGAGCATCCACGCGGGGGGATAGAGCCGCAGCACCTCGTCCAGCACGCGGTTGAGGTACTGCAGCTTCGGCAGCTCCTCGAGCGTCGGAGCCCGGCCGCCGAGCACCTGGTCCAGCTCCTCGAACAGCCGCTGCTCCACGTCCGGATTCTGCGTGAGCAGGTACCACGTCCAGGCGAGCGTGTTGGCGGTGGTCTCGTGCCCGCCGATGATCATCGTCATCACCGAGTCGTGGAGCTGGGAGTCGCTCATGCCCTCGCCGGTGTCCTGGTCCCGGACCTGCATCAACATGCTGAGCATGTCGTTTTCCGTCTCCGGGCCGGTGCGTCGCTTGCGCTCGATGACGGCGTCCACCACCTCATCGAGCGCCTTCTTGGCGCGGAGGAAGCGGCGGTTGGCCGGGGTGGGGAGGGACAGGGGCACCGGGAGCAGCGAGTTCACGCGCCGCTCGAGCACCTCGAACATGTCCGTCACCGCCTCGCCCACGTGCGTGGCCTGACCGGACAGGTGCGCGCTGAAGAGGGTGGCGCCCACGATGCCCAGGGTGAGCTCCACCATCTCCTTCTCGGCGTCGATGAGCTGCCCGCGCCGCACCGGCTCCGCCCACTTGTCGAAGGTGGCCTGGGCGAAGTGCACCATCGTGTCCACGAAGCCGCTCAGCTTGTGGCGGTGGAAGGGGGGCTGGGTGAGCCGGCGCAGTCGCAGCCACTTGTCGCCCTCGCTCAGCAGCAGCCCCTCGCCCACGATGGGCTTCATGGCGACGTAGGCGGGCCCCTTGACGTAGTTGCGGTAGTTGTCCTGCAGCAGGTGCTTCACGCCCTCGGGGTGGTAGACGACGTGCACCTCGTCATGGGGCATGGGCCAGCGCACGACGTCTCCATGGCGGGAGAACATCCGGTGCAGCGTGCCCAGCCCGTCGCTGGCGAACTCGGAGAAGAGGTGGAACATCCGCCAGCTGCTCGGGCCGGGGGCCTGCTGTCCCCGGCGCCGTGGCGGGAGAGGAGTCCTCGCTCATCGCGCCGCCTCCTCTCGCCGAGCTCGGCGGTGTAGATGAACGCCGAGTCCCTCACCGCCAGCTTGCGCAGGTAGTCCATGAACAGGCCGAGGAAGGCCGGGAACACGACGGCGTAACCCATGTGGTAGAACGGCGCGTTCACCGTGATGGCCACGCCGTTGCACATGTACATCGTCGTCATGTTCGCCTCCGCCCGGTACCAGTAGTCGTGGTTGATGCACGAGTGGAGCGTCTCGAACGAGGGCGAGAGGATCAGCCCCATGAGCACCATCCACAGCAGCATCGCGGGCGTCTTCACCAGCGCCCGGTAGGACTTGCTGAGGGCCAGCGCGAGCCACGTGTAGACGAAGCTCATCGACGTCATCAGCCACAGCCAGTCCACCTTGTTGCCGGCCTGGTTGGGGAAGACGAGCGGGAGCACGGCGAAGAGCCCGGTGAAGGCGACGAAGAAGACGTAGAAGGCCACCTGGCTGGCGCGGCGGGGCCGCTTGAAGCGCTCCGGCAGCACGTGCAGGAACATCATGAAGCACGTGGAGAACATGTAGCTGAGCAGCAGGTGGTCCACCGAGCCGTCCAGCGAGGGCAGCTCCTGACCGGTGTAGATGAAGCGCGTCCACTTGAAGGGTCCGTCCCCCTCGGCGGTGACACGCCCCAGCAGGTAGTTGGCCTGCTGCGGGTGCGCCAGCTGGCCCGCCTCCATGATCTTGTTCTGGATGACGTTGGCCACCGGGATGAGCGCCAGCAGGATGAGGAAGAAGGCCCACCCCTTGTAGGCCCGCGTGTAGTAGGGGCGGGAGAAGATGACGATCAGCGTCAGGTAGACGAGCGTGCCGCCATCGAAGGTGTAGCCGTGGGCGTAGCAGAGGATGCCCAGCACCAGGCTGACGACCATGAGCAACAGGTGCAGGGGGGTGGTGAGCTCGAGGCGCGAGTGGGGCCAGAGCGGTGAGTTGAGGGTGTGCCACGAGCCCTTGGCGGGCGCGGCGATGGCGATGGGTTCTTGGATGCCGGACATGGGGGGGGGGATGGCAGGGGAGGGGGCTCAGCCCTGTCCGGGCCTGGCCAGGGCCGCGAACGTACGCAGGACGGAGTGCAAGGTGGCGGCGATGCCGTCCATCGTCTCCTTGCGGTAGATGGCCTCGCAGTAGAGCAGCATGAACTGCATCTGGCCACCCAGGGTCATGGCCAGGAGCACGACGCGTTCGATGCGCCGGTCGTTGGGGGCGTACTCCATGCCCTGGAACTCCCGCGCCGGGCTGAAGAGCGTCACGCCCGGGAGGCCCTGATCCATCGCGCCCATGTAGTTGTAGGTCACCTCCGGAACGGGCGCGGAGGCCAGCTCGCGGCGGACCTGCTCGTCCTCGCTCATGTACCGCAGCACGCCCCACCCGAAGCCCTTGGTCGGGACGGCGCGCAGCTGGGCCTGGATGGCCCGCAGGGCGCCGAGGGCGTCGGGGGTCCCCTCCGCATCCAGGTAGCGGGGCGAGAGGGTGGTGAAGTAGCCCACGGTGCGCGACACGTCGGCACCGGGGACGTCCACGTCACGGCCATGGCCGGCCACGCTCACGTGCAGCGTGCGCCGGTGGGTGAGCGTCTCCAGCGCGAGGACCAGCGCGGTGAGCATCGCCTCGTCGATGTTGATTCCGTGCGTCCTCGGCAGGTCCTCCAGGAGCGCGCGCGTCTCCTCCGCGGACAGGCCGCCGGTCGCGAAGCGCGCCGCGTAGTTGCGCGCGTCGCCCGTGGGGAAGTCCATGGGGAGCGGGTGGAAGGGCGCGTGGACCACCTCTCGCCAGTAGGAGCGCTGCTGGCGCATCTCCTCCGAGCGCGCGAGGTCACGCAGGCTCTCGCTCCAGCGCTGGAGCGACATCGTCCGGGGCGGAAGCTGGACCGCCTCGCCGCGCCGGAGTTGCTCGTAGGCCGTCTGGATGTCCTCGACGACCACGGACAAGGAGAGCGGATCCATCACCAGGTGGTGGAACACGAGATGGAAGCGGCAGCCCTGCGCGCCCAGCCTGAAGAGCGTCATGCGCACGAGCGGGCCCCGGGCGAGGTCCAGGCCCGCGTTGAGGCGGTTCGTCTCGCCCATCAACGCCATGGCGAGGCCCTCCTCGGGCACGGCCGACAGGTCGATGATGGACCAGAACGAGTCATCGACGGTCGGCTTGCACACCTGGCGCCAGCCGCCCTCGGGCGTGCGGGGGAAGCAGAACCGCAGCGCCTCGTGGTGGGCGATGACCGCGCGGCAGGCCCGCTCGAGCAGCGCGGCGTCGAGGTCTGCGGGCGCGGTGAGCATCATCGCGACGTTGTTGTGGTGCGGCTCCTCCAGGCCCTGCTCGAGCGTCCAGCGCTGGATGGGGTTGAGCAACACCTCTCCTTCCGCGGCCTCCTGCTCCGGTGCGCGCTCCTGCCGGGTGCCGGCCAGCGTGGCGAGCCGCTCGATCGTCGGGTGCTGGATGACCTGGCTCGCGGTGAGGCGCAGCCCGGCCCTGGCCGCGCGGGAGACGACCCAGATGGCCTTCAACGAATCGCCGCCCAGGTAGAAGAAGTTGTCCTGGATGCCCACCCTGTCCTGGGACAGCCCCAGCACCTCCGCCCACACCTGGACGAGCGCCTCCTCGACGGGCGTGCGGGGCGGGACACGAGCGGCGGCGAGCTCCGGCCGTTCCCGCGCTGGCGCCGGGAGCTGGCGGCGCTCCACCTTGCCCGACGGCGTCAGCGGCAGCGCCTCGAGCAGCACGCAGGCGGAGGGCACCATGTACTCGGGCAGGGACTGACCGAGGAACTCGCGGAGCGCGCCCCACGAGGGCGACTGCTTCGGCCGGGGCACGACGTAGGCCACGAGGCGCTTGTCGCCCGGCGTGTCCTCGCGGGCCATGACCACGGCCTGCTGCACCTGCGGGTGCCGGGCCAGCACCGCCTCCACCTCGCCCGGCTCGATGCGGAAGCCTCGCACCTTCACCTGGAAGTCGATGCGGCCCAGGAACTCCAGCGTGCCATCCTCGCGGCGGCGCACCCGGTCCCCCGTGCGGTAGAGGCGGGCACCGGGCGAGGTGTGGAAGGGGTCGGGGACGAAGCGCTCGGCCGTGAGCTCCGGGCGGCCGAGGTAGCCGCGCACCACGCCTTCGCCGCCGATGAAGAGCTCGCCGGAGCTGCCCGGGGGCACCGGCTGCATGTCCTCGTCCAGCACGTAGAGCCGGGTATTGGCGAGGGGCGTGCCCAGGGGCACGGAGCCGTCGAGCCGAGCGGGCACGGAGCAGGTGGAGGACCAGACCGTGGTCTCCGTGGGCCCGTACATGTTGAGCAGGGAGGGCACACGCTGGCGCAGCTCGCGCGCCAGCTCGAGGGACATGGCCTCGCCGCCCACGAGCATCTGCTGGAGCGAGCGCAGGGCCTCGGCGGAGGAGGCGTCGAGCAGGAGGGCACGAGCCAGGGAGGGCGTGCACTGGAAGTGGGTGATGGAGTGCCGGCGTACGGCCTCGGGCAACCAGGCGGTGCCCAGGGTGTTGGACTGCACGACGACGGTGAAGCCGCGCGAGAGCGTCCACAGCAGCTCGAGCACGGAGATGTCGAAGGAGATGCTGGTGACGGCCAGCCACACGCCGCGCGCGGGCACCTGGACGCAGGCGTCCATGGCGGTGAAGAAGTTGGCGACGGTGCGGTGGGGCACCTGGACGCCCTTGGGCTGGCCGGTGGAGCCCGAGGTGTAGATGACGTAGGCGAGGTTGCCGGCGGAGGCGCCCGCGGACGGGTTGCCCGTGTGCTCCGCGCTGGCCGCCAGGGTGTCGACGTCCAGGCGGGTGACGGAGGAGTCCGGCGGCAGGGGAGCGTCGACGTGGGACTGGGTGACGAGGACGTGCGCACCGGAGTCCCGCAGCATGTAGCCGAGGCGGTCGCGGGGGTAGGCGGGGTCCAGGGGGACGTAGGCGCCGCCGGCCTTGAGGATGCCGAGCATGCCGATGACGAGCTCGAGGGAGCGCTCGACGCAGAGCGCGACGCGCACCTCGGGCCCGACACCCTGGCGGAGCAGGTGGTGGGCCAGCTGGTTGGCGCGGCGGTCGAGCTCGCGGTACGTGAGGGCGGTTCCCTCGAAGGAGACGGCCTCGGCCTCCGGAGTCCTCTCCACCTGCGCCTCGATGAGGTGGTGGACGCAGCGGGTGGAGGGGAACTCCACGGCGGTGGCGTTCCACTCCACCAGCACGCGCTGGCGCTGCTCCTCCGTCAGCACTGGCGCCTCCGTGACGCGCCGCGGCCGCTCCGGTGCTTCCAGCGCGCCCTCCAGCAACGTGCACAAGCTCGTGGCCAGGCGGGCGATGGTCGGCGCCTCGAACAGGGCGGTGTCGTACTCGATGAAGGCCCGCAGGGCGCCGCTTCCGTCCACCACGTGCAGGGCCAGGTCGAACTCCGAGGTGCCGAGGTCCACCTCGAAAGGCTCGGCCCGTACACCGGGGAGGTCCGGGCCGGTGGGCGCCTCCTCCAGGGCGAAGAGCACCTGGAGCAGCGGCGGGCGGCTCATGTCTCGCTCGGGTCGGAGCTCCTCTATCAACGTGGCGAACGGCACGTCCGAGTGGGCCTGCCCGGCCCGCGCCACTTCCGACACCTGGTGGAGCAGCTCCCGGAAGCTCCTCTTCCCGGACACGTGGGTGCGCAGCACGAGCTCGTTGGAGAATGCGCCGATGAGGCCCTTCAGCTCGGTGCGCCCGCGGCCGTCGAACCGCACGCCGATCGTGAGCTCCTCCATCCCCGACCAGTCATGGAGCGCCGCCTCGAACCCGGCCAGGAGCACCGCCTGCGGGCTCGTGCCCTCCCCGCGCGCGAACGCCCGGACCTTCTCCGCGAGCAGCCCGGGCAACTCGAAGTCATGCCGGGCCCCCTTCAGGGCGCGCACCGGGGGACGCGGCCCATCCAGCGGGAGCTCCCACGGCGGCGCGCCGGCGAGCTGCTTCTTCCAGTAGTCCACCTGTGCCGCCGCTTCCGCCCCCCCCAGCCACTGGCGCTGGGCGGAGGAAAAGGCGGCATACGTCTGCGGCAGCTCCGGCAGGCCCGTCGCCTCGAGCCTCATCGAGCCATACGAGGCGCGCCCGGCGAGATAGTCCTCGGCGCTCACCGTCTGTGAGCCCCGCGCCATCGCCCGGTCGTAGAACGCCGAGAGCTCACGCAGCAGCACCGTCATCGAGGCGGTATCCGCGATGAGCTGATGCGAGATGAGCTGGAGCACGTGCACCTCGTCCTCGAGCCGGAAGAGGAGGGCGCGCAGCAGGGGCCCGTTGGCGAGCTCGAAGGGGCGCTGGCCCTCCTCCCGCGCACGGCGCAGCAGGGTCGCTTCCCGCTCCGCCGGGGGGAGGCTCCGCAGGTCCTCGACGCTCAGGCGCACGCCTCCCGCGGTGGAGATGCGCATGACGGGCTCGCCCTCCTCGGCCGTGAACCGCGCGCGCAGCATCGCCTGGCGCCGGACGACCTCGGCCAGGGCCTTGTCGAGCGCCTCGGTGTCCACCGCTCCGGTCAGCCGCCGGGCCACCACGCGGTGGTGGCAGGCGTTGGACTGCTCCAGTGCGTCGAGCAGCCAGAGCCGGCGCTGCGCGGGGGACGTGGGGAACGTCTCTTCCTGGCCTCGGATGGGATTTGCCATGGTGTCTGTCGGAGTGGGTCGGAGGGAAGGATGCTAGACGCGGGAGTCCAGCCAGAGCCCGAGCGTCATGAGCAGGCCGAAGACGAGCTCGAAACGGGCCGTCTCGGCCAGCGCCTCGTTGAGGACGGCGCCGGAGTCGCGCAGCATCCGCGTCAGCGGCACGCGGGCCAGGGGCAGGGCGAGCAGGGTCAGGAGGATGGTGGGCCCCACCTGACCGCTCAGCCACAGGGCCACCGGCACGAGGACCGCCAGGATGAGGACCGTCGCGTACTGAGCCCGGCCGAAGCGGGTGCCCAGCAGCACCACCAGGGTGCGCTTGCCCGCGCGCGCATCGGTCGCCGCGTCGCGCACGTTGTTGACCGCGAGGATCGCCATGCC
The DNA here is from genome assembly GCA_963771175.1 of uncultured delta proteobacterium. Classification (GTDB taxonomy): domain Bacteria; phylum Myxococcota; class Myxococcia; order Myxococcales; family Myxococcaceae; genus Archangium. Next base: position 34,200 of record CAVYSY010000006.1, on the reverse strand, counting down.
CAGGAAGCCCGGGACGAGCGCGATCGCCCACACCAGGGGTGTGAGTCGCAGCGTCTCGACGTAATAGGTCAATGCCACGGGGACGAGCCCGAAGAAGATGAAGACCGCCACGTCTCCCAGTCCGTTGTACCCGAGCGGGAACGGGCCGCCGGTGTAGGCGTGGGCGGTGAGCACCGAGACCCCCACCAGCCCCAGGGCGGGCAGGCCGAGCTGACTCGTCAGGTGCAGGCCGACCAGGATGGCCGCCCCGAAGAAGGCCAGGGTGCCCATGAGGACCATCTCCGGGGTCATCAGGCCGCTCTGGGTCACCCGGACCGGCCCCAGTCGCTCGGCGGTATCAGCGCCACGCTTGAAGTCGTAGTAGTCATTGTTGAGGTTGCAGGCGATCTGGATGAGCAGGGTCCAGGCGAGAGGCGCCAGCAGTTTCGAGAAGGAGTGCTGGGCCTCCCGCGCCGCCAGGGCGTCTCCCAACAACACGGGGATGAGCCCCGCCACGAGCGTCTTGGGACGGATGGCCAGCACCCAGAGCTTCAGGGGATGGGGTGCGACAAGCGCGGTCTCCATGGGTGCTCCTCCATGAGGGCGGGGGCTTTCGGCATGAGCACCGCCCCGCGGGCTCTCACTTTATGATAATTTGACATCCGTACTATATCTGATTGAACGAATTCGCTCTGATTGTAGATATTTCATGGAAGTCGAGGCTAGAGGATTTTGGAGGTATGCCTCGGACTGTGCTGTCATCCAGGGCATTGTCCATGGGCTGTTCCGCGTGGGAGGTAGGCCAAGGTGAAGAAGAAGCTGCTGTACGTGGTGCTGGCGATTCCTGTGCTGTTGCTGGGCGCGATGGCGGTGATCGCGGCCCGGGCGGGGCGTCCGGTGACGGCGCCGACTCCGCCCATCAAGGCCGACACCTCTCCGGAGGCGGTGGCGCGAGGCGGCGCCATCTTTCACTCCATGTGCGAGGGCTGCCACCGGGCGCCCGGCGCCGAGCGGGTCTCCGGCAACCAGATGATGGAGGTCCCGGCCTTCCTGGGGACCTTCCAGGCGGCCAACATCACCCTGCATCCGACGGCGGGGATTGGCGCGCTGAAGGATGAGGACATCGCGCGCATCATCCGGTACGGGGTGAGCCACGACAACCGCATGACGGTGATGTCCGGCACCGCGATGGCGGACGCGGACATCGCGGCGGTGATCGGCTTCATCCGCTCGGGGGATCCGCTCTTCGCGCCGGATCCGAAGCAGATGCCGCGCACCGAGCTCTCCTTCCCGGGCAAGGTCCTCCTCACGCTCGCGGGCGCCCTGTCGGTTCCGGAGCGGCCGGCCTCCGGTATCGCGGTGCCGCCGAAGACGGACAAGCTGGCCTATGGCCGCTACCTGGCGCACGACGTCTTCGACTGCGCGGGCTGCCACACGCCGGGCTTCGACATGGCCAAGGGCGAGGGGCCCGAGGCCTTCTCCGGCGGGTTCGAGTTCCAGGATCCGTCCGGCGCGACGGTCATCGCCCCCAACATCACCTTCCACGACAGCGGGATTGGCAAGTGGTCCCTGCAGGACTTCACGGTGGCGCTGCAGAACGGCCTGCGCCCCAACGGCGCCGGCGTGCTGCGCGCCCCCATGCCTCGCTTCCGGGGCTTGCAGCCAGAGGACCTGGAGGCGCTCTACGAGTACATCAAGTCCAAGCCCGCGCTTCCCTCCAAGGTGCAGGTCGCTCAGTCCAACCCTTGAGCCTCCGGCCCGAGCCGGCGGGTGCTCGTGAGCGCCCGCCGGTTCGTTGAGCTCCCGCGGCACTTTCCGTCCACCTCACTCCCCCTCGCCCCCCCTACCGAATGAATGCTTCCATGCTGTTGAGAAGCGCGGTGTACGGTCTTCTGCTGTTGGGACTGCCAGCCTGTGAGCTGTTGAAGACCGAGGATCCGGAGGATGCCGTGGGCCGCGGGTCCAAGTCGTTCGATCCGTACGCGGCCTCGGCGTCGGGTGCCATCAAGCTCGGCCTGCAGATGTTCGACGGGTGCGCGATCCTGGCCAATGGCCAGCCGGTGGCCAGGGGCGACTCGCCCATCCCCGGCTACCCGGCCGAGTGCGACAACCCCGCGTCCCTGGATCACACCCACGAGCCGAAGGTGGTGCCGACGGGGCGCTTCTACCTGATGACGGACACCAACTACTTCCTCAATCAAATCACCCTGATTGACTCGGTGGTGAACGTCCACACGAACGCGAGCGACCTGGCGGCGGTGAGCCGGTGGATGCGCAAGGAGTCGCGTTTCAAGAACCTGGACTGGAGCAACCTCGGCAAGCAGGACGAGCGGTGGGGTGCCTCCCAGACGCCGGGCTCCTGGACCCGGGAACTGTCCTTCAACAACGCCAACTGGATGTTGGAGAAGAACGACACCTTCAAAGTCGAGGTGCTCGATCACGATGGGACGGTGCGCCAGACCCTCGAGTACGCGCGCAAGGACTTCCTGGGGGAGTCCTGGGTGGCCGGTCACACGCATGTGGCCTACAACGCGGAGGGCGTGCTGGCGCCGCGCTACGTGGGGGACGAGGAGCTGCGCCCGGCGCCGAGCCCCGTGCCCTTCATCCCCTCGGCCGTCACCTACCGCTCGCTGGTGCGCGTGGAGCTGGCGGGCTCCACCAACCCCTTCAAGAGCTTCCGGGTGCTGGGCGTCAGCGGCGATGGCGCCATCCGCATCACCTGGAGCCAGCTGCCCAACGAGCCCTTCTACTTCCCCGTCACCTTCATCAAGCCCCAGGACGTGCCCCCCACCTGCTTCAAGGATGACGACTCGCTCACGCCCTGCGGCTTCGGCCTGGAGCCCCGAGTCAAGCTCAGCCGGCCGAGCAACAGTGCGTTCTACCAGCCGGGCGACACCTTCGACCTGTTCCTGGATCTGCGCGACGGTGATGGCAACCGCCTGCACCGCTCGGACATGCTGCCCAGCTACGCGGAGTTCTTCGGCGGCGGTGGCAACGGGCTGCTCTACGCCTACGCCGGCCACTTCTCCGCCCTGGACGAGCGCGACATCACCACCTCGTACCAGGTGGTGGGTCCCATCCATGAGCTGAAGACCTGGAGCAGCGTGGCCTCGCCGCGCCCCTTCTACAGCTCGGGCGGTGATCTCTACACCTCCGTGGTGCCGGAGCTGGCCTCCATGCCGGTGTTCGCGGGGTTGTTCACCACCCAATGGCCCACGCGCGCGACGCTCACGCTGCCGAAGGATGCCAAACCGGGCACGTACGCGGTGGTGGTGCGCGCCAACCGCCAGTTCATGGGCGAGCGCGTGACCAAGGGCAACGTCGCCTTCTTCCAGGTGGGTCAGTCCGAGCCCACCTCGTATCCGAACCAGGTGGGCAACTGCCAGATATGCCACCGCGGCGTGGTGTCGCTGGACAACCTGCGCCACGGCTTCTCGGTGGACCATATCGAGTCGTGCAAGGCGTGCCACATGGGCAGCGCGGACTACCCCGGGCGCTTCCAGGAGGAGATGCACCGGTTGCACATGCTGTCGAACAAGTACCCCGAGGACAAGGCGGACTGTCGCATGTGCCACCTCACGCGCCAGAGCGCGGTGCGGCCGAGCCTGTCCACCTGCCAGTCCTGCCACCCGTCGACGCACACCAACGAGTTCTACTTGTTGAACTTCGTCAACTCGGGGGTGCCCAGCCGCTTCAGCAACTGCGCCCAGGCCTGTCACGTCGACAAGACGCCCTCGACGCACTACCTCCCCGAGTAGAGCCGGAGCCTCTCAGATGAATCGCGCATCCCTCTTCGCTCTTGTCGCTGGCTCTCTTCTGGGGAGTGGTTGTCTTCCCGAGGCCCCGACTCCACCGGGCTCGCCTGATTCGCTCTTCGTGGAGCCGGTGACGCCCACCAGCATCGTGGCCGGTTATGCGTGGGATCCGGAGGCCTTCTTCATGAACGTGAAGGCCTGCGGCGGCCCCGCCTGCCCCATCCCGCCCATGCTGGCGGATGGAGTGCCGCTCTTCGCCACCGCGGTGGTGCAGGGCGCCTCGGTGATGGCCATTGATCCAGTGGCGGGAGCGCCCACGGGAGCCCCCCAGCAGTCAGGCCCCGACGGCCTCTGGCGCATCGAGGGCGTGCCCGGCCGCAAGGAGGTGCCGTACTTCATCGTCACCACCGGTGAGGGCAAGCTGGGGGAACTGCCCCCGGATTTTCCCGCGCCGCCACTGCCCCCGGTGCCCCCGGCGCGCTACCTGCCCACCATGACGGCGCGGCCCATCTTCACCACCAGTGCCGGCTGCTACTTCCAGGAGGCGGCGCACGCGAGCGACAACGGCGTGCTGGAGGCCGTGGCCAAATACCGCACCGCGCACGGCCAGAGCACCGCGGTGATGGAGCTGCTGGAGCCCTCCAAGTTCGCCGCCGTGTCCGTGTTCTGGCTGTACGAGCCGGCGCTCCTGCCCAGCCTCATCACGCCGGCGGCAAACACCACCCTGGAGGTCTCCGCGGGCACCAAGTACGACATCGACTGGGCGGAGCCGGGGTCGCTTCCCGCCGCGGAGCAATCCACGCGCGGCTTCTACGTGAAGGAGGGGGTCGGCTCGAGCCCCATCGGCGTGACGGTGGTGGTGGTGCCCGCGGGCGCGACCACGCCGCCCGCGGTGACGTACATCCCGGTGGACACCGTGACCAACCCGGACATTGGCCGGCCCTACCAGTTCTTCCCGCTCGAGTTGCCGGCGGTGGGGGGGCAGATCTCCGTGGCCTCGCTCCAGCTGTTCTCGGGTCTTCCGCCGCCGGAGGATGTATCCGGCGCACCGCCTCCGTTCCTCTGTCTCTTCTAGAGGAAGCGGAAGGCTCCAGGGGCGGGGCCCCCGGCCGGTGACGGCCGTGGGCTGGGGCCGAGCGTACCTACGAAGCGGATGGAATCGCTCTCCGGGACTGCCCCCATGAAGACGTTCGAGACCACAGATGAGAGAGGCCCGTGGGTCGCCGCGAGCGGCCCGCTGGCCGGGACGGATCCACTGGCTGGCACGGAAGTGCTGGGCGAGCCGTGGGTGTACTGGGAACGGCGACTGGCCCAGGAGGCCGTGGCCGGCTGGGGCGTGGCGGGCGCGGTGGAGGCCCGAAGCTCGGCCCAGGCCCAGGCGTTGCTCGGCGCGCTCGCCGCTGGCGATGGAGTGCGCTGGCTGGAGGGCGTGCCGGGCGCGTTGCCAGGACCGTGGTTTGGAGGCATGCGCTTCGCGAACACCGGCGGGGACGCGGCGTGGGCCCCCTTCGGCTTCGGGCGCTGGACGCTGCCGGAGCTGCTGGTGTGGCGCGACGGCTCCGGGCTGTGGGCCGCCGCCTTCGTGCCCGAGGGACCGGGAGCGGAGGACGCGGCGCGCTCGCGGCTGGAGCAGCTGCGGAGCACCTTCCCCTCCACCTCCCACCGCGTGCGGGGCGGACCCCAGAAGCTCCAGCAGTCCTCGTCGCGGAAGGACTTCGAGGGACGTGTGACGCGCGCGCTGGAGGCCATTGCCTCCGGGGAGCTGCAGAAGGTGGTGATGGCGCGGTCGGTGGAGGTGGAGGGCGAGCGCGACTTCGATCGGGTGGACGTGCTGGACCGGTTGCGCGAGCAGAACCCGCGTTGCGCCACCTTCCTCTTCCGCGCGCCGGATGGGACGGCCTTCCTGGGCGCGACGCCGGAGACCTTGTGCCGGCTGGAGGGGCGGGAATTGGAGACCGAGGCGCTCGCCGGCACCGCGCCGCCCTCGCGGGCTGGGACGCTGGAGGCGAGCGACAAAGAGCGTCGCGAGCACCAGACGGTGGCGCGCTACATCCTCCAGGTGCTGCACCCGCTGGCCAGTCGCGTGGACGCGGACGCCGAGCCCGCGCTGCTGCCATTGAAGAACGTGGTGCACCTGCGCACGGGCATCCGCGCCACGTCGCGCGAGGGAGTGGGAGTGGGGGAGTTGGTGGGCGCGTTGCATCCCACCCCGGCCGTGGGTGGCATGCCGCGCGAGCGTGCGCTGGAGTTCCTGGAGGCGCACGAGGCACTGGACCGGGGTTGGTACGCGGGGCCAGTGGGGTGGGTGGGCTCGGGGAGGGCGCACCTGATGGTGGGGTTGCGCTCGGCACTGGTGAAGGGAGCCTGGGCGCGGCTCTTCGTGGGAGCCGGCATTGTCGCCGGCTCGAGCTCCGAGGCGGAGTGGCGGGAGACGGAGCTGAAGAGCCTGACGATGCTCCGGGCCCTCGGGGCCGGTCAGGACTGACGTCTCCCCGAGGTGGGAGTCCTTCTCGATGATAAAGTCCCCGTGCCGTCATCACTCCACCGAAGAAGGACCCTCTTCATGCAAAGCAGAGTCTCTCTCCTCGTGACCACGACCCTGTTCGGCGTGGCTTGCCTCACCGCCTGCAGCGACAAAGCGCCGGTCGGCGAGGATCTGGGCAAGGTCACCTTCCCCGCGCGAACCGACTTTCCCGTGGGCTCGAGCAGCCTCGCGTCCCTCCCGCCCGGAACGCGCACCTACAACCTCGAGTCGGACCTGGAGAAGAGCCACCTCTACGTGCAGCTCTTCGCGGGTGGCTCCGTGGGCGACAACCACATCGTGAGGGCCACGGACTGGTCGGGCTCGGCCCAGTTCGATCCCTCGAACCTGTCTGGCTGCTCCATCGCGGTGACGGTGCAGGTGGAAGGGCTGGATCCGGAGCGGGACGAGATGAGGGACCTCGCTGGCTTCGAGCGCATCGATGTGGACAGCCGCGACCAGATCCGCGAGCACCTGCGGACCCCGGAGCAACTCGACTTCGAGACGCACAAGACCCTCCAGTTCACCTCGAAGTCCTGCACGCTCTCCGAGGAGCGGGGCGAGGGGGGCCATCCCAAGGTGGACGTGAAGGGTGACCTGACCGTGCGTGGCGCCACCCATGAGGTCGTGCTGCCCCTGGAAGTGGCGGTGGATGACCAGCACCTCGCGGGCCGGGGCATCATGGTCGCGCGGCACTCGGACTTCGGCTTCGAGCCCTATTCGTCGATGGGAGGACTGGCCAAGAACAAGCAGGACCTCTACTTCGTCCTGGACGTGCGCGGACAGCGCGTGCCGTAGAGCGGCGCGACCCTCGCGGGGTACGGGAGCCACGGAGGTTGGTATCCGCCGTGGCTCGAGCCGTGGCAAACTTCCCGGCATGTCCCTCCCGCTGGCGCGCACCGCGCTCCTGTCGATGACCCTGGCCCTCTCCGCTTGCTCGGACAAGCAGGAGAAGGCGGCTCCCGTGCCCCCCCCGGCCACGCCCACGGCCAACGAGGCTCGGACACCGGAGCACCTCTTCTCCAAGCTGGGCTGCCGGAGCTGCCATGGACCGGGCAGCGCCTACGCCCCCATGCTCGCCAAGGCGCGCGACAAATCGGCGGAGGTGGTCGCCATGTCCATCCTCGACCTCCCGAAGGTCCGCCCCGGAACGGTGATGCCCAGCTTCGTCAGCCTCCTCTCCACGGACGAAGCGCTCGCGCTCGCCCACTGGATCAAGGCCGGCAACCCAGCTCCCGCCCACCCCCAGTAGGCACCCGGGAAGGCTTGGGCCCCTCCCTCACTCCAGGGCAAGCCAATCCGCCGCCTGGTGGAACTTCTGGATGGCGCCCCCGTCCCTAGCGCGGGATGCGCTCCCCAAGGGCGAGCGGGTGTGAGAAGAACCCCGCTCCCCTCGGAAATCCCAGGAGACACGCGGACATGAATCCGGAGACGGCGAGCGACGACGAGTTCCTCACGGCGGTGGAGGCGGCGACGTGGCCCGGGGAGCGCTTCGGCCACCGGGAGCACGTGCGGCTGGGGTGGCTGTACCTGCGGCGCCACGGGCCCGATGCGGGCTACGTGCGCATCCAGGAAACCATCCAGCGCTACGCCACGGCGCTGGGGGCGGTGGGCAAGTACCACGAGACGGTGACGCGGGCGTGGAGCGCGCACGTGTACCGTGCGCTGCGAGAGACGCCGGAGCTGGAGTCGTTCGACGCGTTCATGAAGGTGCACCCGGAGCTGCTGGACGGGAGGCTGCTGGAGCGCCACTACCGGAAGGAGACGCTGGACTCGGAGGTGGCGCGGCGCGAGTGGGTGGAGCCGGACGTCACGCCGCTGCCGGCGTTCCCGTGAGACAGTGAGCGGGCATGGCGTCGGGATTCGACTGGGTGCTGCTGTTCCTCGCGGCCACGTGCTTCGCGTCGGGGGGCATCTTCATGAAGATGGCGGGGGGAGTCTCGCGCCCGCTGCCGACGCTGGCGTTCCTGGCGCTGTTCGGGGTGGGGGCGGTGCTCCAGTCGCTGGCGATGCGCCGGGCGGACATGGGCGTGGTGTACATCGCGGTGCTCGGGCTGGAGGCGGCGCTGGCGCTCGGCTTCAGCGTCTTCCTCTTCGGAGAGGGCCTGTCGGTGGCCCGCGTCACGGCGGTGGTGCTCATCCTGGTAGGCGTCGCCCTGCTGCGCCGGACGTAGCTTGACGCCACGAGGCGCGGGGTGTGATGGGAGTGGGAAGGAGCTCCCGCATACCCATGAAGAACGCCCCTCGCCCTTCTTGCCTGTCTCCTGTTCCTCCCGGCCTGCCAGACGACGCGCACGGTGACGCTGGTGGGGATGACGGACTACCACTCGCACGCGGTCCCCTTCTATTCGGAGGGCGAGCCCGGACAGGGCGGGGTGGCGAGGGGGCTGGCGTATCTCCGTGAGGCGAAGTCGCGCCCGGACACGCTGGTGGTGTCGGGGGGGGACACGGTGAACAAGGGCGTGCCCACGTGGAGTGACGAGTACGGGTGCGTGGAGTGGCCGTGGTTCAACGGGGTGGTGGACATGATGGCGTTGGGGAACCACGACCTGGACTACGGGGCGGAGAAGTTCGAGCAGTGCCGAGCGGGAATCCAGTACCCGCTGCTGTGCGCGAACCTGGTGCGAGCGGACGGAGCGCCGTACTTCCAGGTGGAGGGCAAGCCGTACCTGGTGCGCGAGGTAGGAGGGGTGCGGTTGGGCTTCTTCGCGGTGGCGGGGCCGGACACGCAGCGGATGGTGAAGGCGGAGAACCTGCCGGCGGGGACGAGGTGGACGGACGAGAAGGAGGCGGCGAGGGCGGCGGTGCACGCCTTGCGGAACGAGGAGCACGTGGACGCGGTGGTGTTCATCGGGCACCAGTTGCGCGAGGACGACGAGGCGCTGGCGCGGGAGGTGCCGGGCATCGACCTCATCCTGGGCTCTCACTCGCACTACAAGGGGGAGCTGCGAGTGCTGCCGGGAACCCGGACGTACTACCTGTCCCCGTACCAATACCTGAGCTACCTCTCGGAGGTGCGGCTGCACTTCCGGGGGAAGGAGCTGGAGCGGGTGAGCGGCGGGCTGGTGAAGCTGGACGGGACGAAGCCGGAGGAAGCGGAGACGGCGGCGAAGGTGGCGGAGCTGCAGCGAGCGCTGGAGGCGAAGAGGCCGGAGCGCTTCGAGGTGCTGGGCCGGCTGACGAAGCCGTTGGGGGACGAGGGCATCTCGACGGGGGAGACGGAGGTGGGCAACTGGGCGACGGAGGTGCTGAGACGGGCCGCGGGGGCGCACGCCTTCTTCGCGACGTCGGCGGGCTTCCGAGCGGGGTTGCCGGCGGGGGAGGTGAAGGTGGAGGACTTCTACGGGGCGATTCCGTACCGGAACGTGGTGGTGACGGCGGCGGTGACGGGAGCGCGGCTCGCGGACTGGGTGGCGCTGAGCGAGTCGAAGCGGGGGACGGACGGCTACAGCCAGCAGAGCGGAGTCCGTTACGAGGTGAAGGACGGGCGGGTGGAAGGGCTCCAGGTGCTGAAGGACCCGAGCAACCCGAGCGCCGGTTACGAGCCGGTGAAGCCAGACGCGACGTACCGGCTGGCGACGACGGATTTCCAGGCGTTCGTGGCGGCTGGCTACAAGGAGGCGCTGTCGACGGCGAGCCACGTGGAGCGCACGAAGCTGGACGCGCACGAGCTGCTCAAGGACGCGCTGCGCAAGGGCGACACGGAAGCGACGCGGGACGGCCGGACGAGCCATCACTGAGTCAATTGTGCCCGTGCAAGCCCCCTCTCCCTTTTGGGGTCAGGTTTGTACTCGGCTATGAGAAGGGCTGGCGAGGGGACAAGGATAAGAGGGAGAGGGCCAGACGATAGCCCTCGACCCGCTCACTCAGTCGCTGCCAGCCGCGCCAGAGGGTAATCCAGCCCGGAGGACCATCGCCATTACGGCCCATGTGTCCTCCGAGCCGAGCAATCAAGGGTACCACCTGGCCCAGGGTGGCATCAGGTCCGGGTACAGCACAGCCCAGGCCGGGCGCCATCAGGCGCACCACCGCCACCTCCTCCTTCTCCAGGTGCTCGCTGGCAGGAGTGTCCGGCTGGGAGCGCGACAGGTTGCGCATGGCCAGCAGCCTCACGCTGGCCAGCATCATGAATACCAGAGCGTTTTCCAGGTGCTCCCTGTCTTCCAACTGGCGCTTCTCCAGGGCGCAGCCCGTCTTGAGGCACTTGTGGAAGTCCTCAATCGTCCACCTCAGGGTGTACCAGTCCACGCGCTGCCATGCCTCTTGGGGGCTGTGCACCTCGTCCGTCGTCAACAGCAGCCACTCCACCCCTTCATGCCCCTCGGGGGGCGTCTCCTCACGCACCAGCACGGCCCCCATGGGCAGGCTGCCCTCGTCCCCGTGGGGAAGCTCGCAGCCGCACCTGCCCGTAGCGCAGCGTCACCGTGGCCGGGCGCGCGGGGTGCGCCGGCTTACCGTCGAGTGCCGGGCGCGCCGGCAGTCGGATGGTGCGGCTGCCTCGTGCCTGGAAGTTCTCCACCGCTTGCCACAGGTGGCCCGCTTCACCCTCCACCCGTCTGTTCTGCGCCGCCCTCACCAGCAGGCGCACCCCGTTGACGTGTGCGTGCCGCGCCAATTCGTACGCGTCTCCTTCGGCATCAATGACGTGCACCAGGGCTTGTGGTTGGCCCACTCGCTCGTGGGCCTCTTTCATGCCCAGCCACCAGCGGTAACTCTCCTTCTGCGCGAAACCATGCTTCCTGCGCTGGCGTGCCTTGCCGTGCTCCTGGGGCGGGCGAATCCATGTCTGCGCCGTCAGCACCCCCAACGCCACCCCCTCGGGCGACACGCACAGGCCCGTCTGCAAGAAGAAGCCGCGACACTCCGGGTTGCCAATCTCCCCCAGGTTCTTCATGGAGTCGGCCAGGTGGGTGAGGTTGACCTCGGTGCGGTCATGCACGCACAGCACCACCTGCCCTGGGGCCTGCTGCGCCACCCGACTGGCCAGTGCTTGGGCCGCTGGCCTCAACAACCGCTGCATGTCCACCTCCTCGTGGGCACACAGCCGGTAGGCCCCTATCCGCTCTCGCGCCCTGTCGAAGAGCGAGTTGAAGAGGGCGGCGGGCCGTTGCTCCACCGCCTCCAAAATCAGCATCGCCCTGCGGCGTAGCCACTCGTCCAGTGGCCCAAAGCACCCTGGCGCGAACAACTCCTCGGTCGTCAACATGCTGGTACTCCTCCAGCATGCTTCAACACCCATCTGCGCTGGCTGCTGTCCTCGGAAGTGGTCTCCCTGGGCTGGACTCCAGAGGTCACCTCTCTGGCACACCGGGCTTCAACCCCTCTCCGCCATGCCTGCTCCCCCTCCGTGTATAAACCTGACCCCTTTTGGGAGAGGGCTGGAGTGGAACGCTTCCTTCCTGTGCATTTTCTCAGAGGACCGGATGGCACCGGGGGGGCGGCATCCGGGCGGGTACGCCGTCAGTAATCATCGGAGTCGTCGTTAGTCGTCGTCGTCATCCTGGCGTCGGCGCTCTTCCTCCTCCTCTTCGTGCTCGTCCTCGCTTCGTGCGACTGCGGCGGCAGCGGGCATCACGGAGGAGGATGTGTCGGCGAAGAGTGCGGAGCCCCGGAATCGGATGGTGGCGTAGAAGCGTGCGCCGATGAGGGAAATCTGCAGGGGAAGCCGTGCGCCGAAGTCATAGCTGCCCTTCACCGTGTGCGTCGCGATGACGTGTCGGAAGTCCAGAGGAAGGACCGTCTGATCCTGGTTGGAATCGACGGTCTCCCAAGGAATCACCATGAGGAGGCTCGCAAGGACGGACGGCTGGGGAGAAGTGTGGGCTCGGGGGAGGATGCGCAGCTCCGCGAAGAAGGGTCCTCCTGTGTGGAGGAGGATGGCCCCGTCGGGAAGCTGGATGTGCTGGGGCTGGGCGAGTGCGCGACGCAGGGCAATCCAAGCGAAGGCGAGTTCAAGATCGGCTTCCTGCCAGATGTCGGGAACGGAGCTGAAGCCGGGCTGGGTCTTCCATTCGGGAGAGAGGAGGAGATCCAGTCGCCGGGCAGCTTCCGCTTGGTGGCGTAGAAGTCGTATTGTTCTGTCGCCGCAGCAGACACGAGCCCTCGAATGCATTGAGCCAGCTCTCCGTGTCTCGCGATGCTTCCGGCTTCGCTGGCAGGATCGAATGGGAGTCGAAGGACTGGTATCCTCGCACCAAAGCGGCGTGACTCTATGTATCCCTGGAAGCCAACGAGCGTGTCAGCTCGTGTCAGCAGCAGGTCTTCCAAGGGAGGGAGCAGGTGCAACTCCCTCGGGTCGATTTTCATTGGCCAGCTCAGTCGGAGCCTTCGTCGCACGAAGGTGGGGGCTGGACCCCGCCATAGTCCCAGAGGGAGTCCTTGCTGTTCGTGACGTGGATCCGGAGTCTGGCGGTGGGAGGGGCACCTGAGAGCAACTCCGCCAGCGCGGACTGCCAGTCCGAGACGTAGGGGGTGGGTTTCGGCTTCAGGGCCTTGGTCAGCACCAACCCCGCTCGCGCATGGAGGAAGGCGGAGCGCTCCTTGCGGTCGGGGTCTAGCCGCTCGATGAGGTACTCCAGGAAGGGGTCCGCGAGGAAATCTCCTCGGTCCATTGGTCCACGACTTCCAGCAATCGGCTCAACGGCGTGGGCTTGGGCTGGATGTCGTGCACCTGGACCCAGGGGCGGTCCTGAGTATGCGCGGCCGTATCGGCTCCCAGGTTGAGGAGGTGAACGGTATTGCCGACTCGCAGCGCGAGAGGACCTACCGTGCGCCGGTTGGCCCGTGTCAGGTGGTTCTTGAGCTCGTCCTCCGAGCACGTCGTCAGGGAAACGGGAAGCTCCCGAGCCAGTGCGTTGAGCGCCGCCTCGAACCGCTCCTGAGCGGTGGACGTCGCGGTGATGCCAGAGCTCCTTGGCAATCCACTGGCGCTTGGCCGGACTCAGTCCGAGCTGGCGGAGCCCTCCTCGGAACGAAGGGCGCGCATCCATTGATGGAGCTGACGAGGGGGGCCCGGGAGCTGGGTGGGCGTCTCCTGTCCCTCCGGCACCAACGCCGAGAGAGCATGTTGAACCTCTTTCAATGCTGGCAGGCGCCCGGAGGCTCGGAACAGCTCCAGCCCGTCCGTCGGCTCGAAGAGGAGCGTGGTCCCATCGAACTCGGCAGCGAGCCATCGCTCGAAGTCATCGAACCGACGAGGTGAGATGACCATGCCCCTGCTCTTCCGCGAACTCCAGGACGCGCTCCCAGCCTTCTTCTCGTTCTTGACGCGGACGTATCGGAGCTTGTCCTTGAGTTCGTCGAAGCTGCGTGCAGACGATCGTATTGCTCATCGAGGATGATGAGCAGGACGGGGAAGGGTCCCTGGACGAGCAGAGTCGCTGGTTGACGCTCGCGAACAAGGCATCCGCGCGTTCCCCGCTCTTGGGCCACCTCGTTGCATCAACGATGAGCCGGGCGGGCGTCTCCTCGGACTTCAAGGCACGCTCAGCCAGGTCGAGCAGCTCGGGTCGCCTCTCGGTGGGAACCTGCAGGACATCGAGCAGCAGGGCCCCGCGGGCGGGATCGGAGGAGAAGAATCGGACTCCCTGGGGGTTGTCCTTGATGAGGCGGTTGAGGTGGGAGTTGACGGTGGTGTCGCGCCGCGGCTCCTTGCCCCTCTTCTTCCATCTTCGACCCAGGTTGCCGCTACCTCAGCCTGCTTCCTCCCCTGGCTCTCGATGTAGGCACCCAGCTTCTCGCCGAGACTCAAGACCTTCCTCCTGGTGCGTGCCGCTGCTGCGGCGTTGCCTCACGACGATCTACGTCTCGGCTCGCGCCGTAACTCCTTGATTTGATTGCATTGCAACCGATTCTTGCCGGAAGGGGCTGCAAGGTGGACCCATGCAGGTACGCCCTGCAAGCCGTGCAAGACACCGGAAGCTCACGCCCCGGTAATCCCGCGCTCCTTCATGTACTTGTCGAGGGAGGCGCGGGCCGTGCCCTGGACCTTGTTGCGCAGGAAGGGGGTCCACCCGAGGAGCATGCCCACGGGCCCGAGGGCCTGGCGGGACCACGTCCAGAAGTCGAACCGGTCGGTGTGGCGGAGGATCTTCCCGTCCTTGAACTCGAACTCGGCGTCGATGCGGTTGAGGACCTTCCGCCCGGAGCCGGAGAACGTGTACGTCGCCTCCCAGTGAGCGCGACCCGTCCGGTCATCGGCCTGGATGTCGCGGAAGGTGAGCTCGAGGTCCTTGCCGCGCTCGCAGAGCATGCTCCACATGGAGGTGACCTGGGCGTGGCGGAGGCCGGGGAAGGCGGGGTCGGAGAACTCGGCGTCGGGGTGGTAGCAGGCGGCCATGGCCTGGGCGTCCCGGCGCTGGAAGGCCGAGTAGAAGTCGGTGAGGAGCTGGGCGTTGGGGTGCATACGCAGGGGTGTAGCAGACCCGCTCTCTGGGCGCTCCTGGGGCGGATGGGGGTGGGGGAGTCGAGGCGGAAGCGGGAAGGGCAACTCGGGGAGCGCAAGGGGTCGGGCCCGGTGTAGAAAGGCCCCTCACGCGCGATCACGCAGGGAGAAGAGACACCGTATGGCTCGCGACATCGTCATCTGGCCCAACAAGGTACTGACCACGCCGACGAAGCCGGTGACGGACTTCGGAGAGGCACTGACGAAGCTGTTGGACGAGATGATGGAGTCCATGAAGGAGGCGGAAGGCATCGGCATCGCGGCGACGCAGATTGGGGTGCCGCTGCGGCTTTCGTGGGTGGGGCGGGAGGACGGGACGTTCTTCGAGATCATCAACCCGCAGATTCTGGAGAAGTCGGGGCCGGTGACGCTGGAGGAGGGGTGCCTGTCGGTGCCGGACCAGTTCGAGAAGACGCCGCGCTTCCACAAGGTGAAGGTGAAGTACCAGGACCGGGCGGGCGAGTGGCACGAGCTGGAGGTGGAGGGCCGTCTGGCGCACGTGCTGCAGCATGAGATCGACCACCTGGACGGGCACGTCTTCGTGGACCACCTGTCGGGGCTGAAGCGGGGCCTCATCCTGGAGAAGATGAAGAAGCTCCAGAAGGCGCTGAAGCGCCAGAAGAAGGAGTAGGCCCCGTCGCCGCCCGCCCTCGGGGCAACGCGCTCAGAGGGCGGATGGGTTGAGGGCGGCGGTGCGGCTCTCGATGGGGCGCGGGGTGAAGAGGCTGTAACCAGGCGTGTGGGCCGGGCCCTGTGGCATCCGGGGGGCGGGCGTGGTGGACTCCGGACCCCCATCCACCTGGAGCCCCCCACCCGTGGAGACCCCCGTTCTGATCGCCTGCACGAGCGCGTTGGCCGTGAGCCTGCTGTGTGCCGTGTACCTGCTGTGGAGCTACCGGCGGGTCGGAGCGGGCGAGGCGCTGGTCCTCCTGGTCGCGGGGGAGCCGGCGCGCGTGTGCTTCGACGGAGCGCTGGTGCTGCCGGGGGTGCACCGGGCGGAGGTGCTGGACCTGTCGGTGCGCAAGGTGGTGGTGGAGCGCCGGGGCCGGCAGGGGCTGTCGTGTCGGGACGGCATCCGCGCGGACATGCGGGCCACGTTCCTGGTGAAGGTGGAGCGGCGGGAGGCGGACGTCCTGAGGGTGGCGAGGGAGGTGGGGTGTGGGAGGGCGAATCGGGCGGAGGAGGTGCAGGCGCTCTTCGAGGAGCGGTTCGCCGGCGTGCTGGCGAGCGCGGCGAGCACGTTCAACTTCGACGAGCTGGTGGCGGACCGGAACCTCTTCATCGAGCACGTGATGATGGAGGTGGGGACGGACCTGCTGGGCTTCCGACTGGAGCGGATGTCGCTGGGGCGGCTGGAGCAGACGCCGCTGGACCAGTTGGACTCCACGAACGTGCTGGATGCGCAGGGCATCCTCAAGCTGACGGAGCGGGCCGCGCGGCTCGCCCTCGAGACGAACGAGCAGATGAGGTACCAGCGGCTGTTGGAGCTGAACCAGCGGCGGGATGGGCGTTCGAGGCAGGTGGCGGAGCAACGGGAGGAGCCGCTGGAGCCGGAGGACGAGCTGGAGCGGGAGGTGGTGCGGGCACTCGCGGAGCGGGCGCGGAACAACTGAAGTCGGCGCCCAGGAGGAGGGCGGAGACGCTCAGGCCGCCACCTGGGCTGGCTGGTAGGGCAACTCCAGGATGAACGTGGCCCCGGTCCCCGGACCGTCGCTGTGGGCCGTGAGCGAGCCGCCCAGCTCCTGGGCCGCCAGTGCACTGGAGTGCAGGCCGAAACCATGCCCCTCGGCGCGCGTGGTGAACCCGTACTGGAAGATGCGGGTGATCATCTCCGGCGCGATGCCGATGCCGTTGTCTTGGATTTCGAGGCGGAGGAGCTCGGCGGAGGGGGTCACCAGCCGCACCGTCAGGCGACGCTCGCCCGGAGGCACCTCGTCCATGGCGTACTTGGCGTTGCTGATGAGGTTGACGAGGATCATCAACATCTTGTGCTTGTCGGTCAGCACGGGCTGCAGGGACTCCAGGTTCTTCTCCACCTTCACCTGATGGCGGGCGAGCCCGGCCTGGTTGATGCGCAGGGCGTCCTCCACCAGCTCCGTGAGGAGGACCGGCTCGTCGAGTCGAGGCGGCCGGGCGTGGTCCTGCTGCACCTTGACGATGTCGCCGATGTGCTCGGTGTACCGGCCGACGTCGTCGAGCAGCGAGACCATCTCCTGGCGCTCTTCCAGGAGGTTCTTCCCCAGCTTCTGCAGGAAGGGGATGACGTGTCGACCGCGCTCGTCCTGGAGGAGGAAGGTGCAGAGGTCTCCCTGGTTCTCCTGGAGCATGTTGGCGACGCGGCCCACGTGCTCCAGCCGCATCTTGGACAGGTGCTCCTTGGAGACCTGGGCGGAGGTGTAGACGCTGTTGAGCACGTTGCCCACGTTGTGCAGCACGTTGGTGGCGACCTCCGCCATGCCCGCCTGCCGGGCCGTCCGCACGAGCTGTTGGTGGACGTCCTTGAGCTCCCGGGTGCGCTCCTCGACGCGCTGCTCCAGTCCCTCGTTGGCCTGGCGCAGCTCCTCCTCGCGCCGTTGCACCTGGTCGGCCATCTGCCGGAAGGCGCGAGCGAGCTGCCCCAGCTCGTCGCGGCGTGAGGTGTCCAGCTCGACTTTGAAGTCCCCGGCCGCCACCCGATCCGCGGCCTGGGTGAAGTCCAGCAAGGGGCGGGTGATCTGCTGCTGGAGCACCCAGTACATGATGGCCAGCTCCAGCAGCAGCGAGGCGATGCCGAACAGCAGGACATAGCGCGCCGCGCCGATGGCCGGCTGGGTCACCACGCTATCGGGGAGCACCGTGACGAAGTTCCACCCGGTGCCCTTGAGCCGAGCCTGGGCGAGGTGCTCGTCGTATTCCGGCAGCTCCATCAGGATCTGGTTGGGCGTTGCCTTCAGCCGCTCGAAGATGAGCCGGAGGTGGCGCCACTGCTCCTCGGTGCCGTTGGGGACTTCGCTGGGCGGACCGGAGTCGTGCTCGCCGGGGTGGGAGTGGTCGGCGCCCTTCGAGGTCAGCTCGGGATGGGCGATGGGCTGACCCTCGTCGTCGAGGATCATGTTGTACGCGCCCGGCAGATGGTCCCGGACGGCACGGGACATCAACTCATCCAGCAGCACGTCGTGGCCGAACGTGGCGACGTGGCGGCCGGCGATATCCAGCGGGGTGGAGACCGAGACCATGGGCTTCTGGGTCCCGGGGTCCGCGTAGATGCTGCACCAGACGGTCTGCCGGGCGGCGTTCTTCTCGGGCAGGCTGCGGATGAAGAAGTCGAGGGTGACGACGTCGAACTTGGTCTCGGCCTCCAGGCACCAGTTGGGGCGATCGGGCCAGTAGAGGACGAGCACGCCCTCGGGAAGCACGATGAAGGTGTTGGTGAAGCGCGTATAGAAGGCGGGCCCGTACTGGGCGAGCACGTCATACGAGGCGAGGATGCGTCGGCGCAGCTCGGCGTCGGGCTCCAGGCCCTTGGGGATGAAGACGCCCGGCATCTTCGTGCCGTCGAAGACCTCGGGGCGGTTGCGGAGGGTGCCGTCGGGCCTCCGGGCGAAGAGCCTGTCGAAGCGAGCGCTCACGTCCTCCTTCTGCGAGGCCTGGAGCTGCTCCGCGAGGGCCTTCTGCAGGACGATGTGGTTGTCCTGGGCGAGCAGGAAGATGCCCTCCTCGCGCTGACTGCGTTCCACGACATACCGCTCCAGCCGCGCGAGGTTCTCGATGCGCACGGAGTTCAGCACGTGGAGGTAGCTGAAGAGAGTGGTCAGGGCGATGACCACGGCGATGCGCCCCCCCATCGTGAGGAGTGTCGATCGGGAGAGCGAGGCGGGCGGCCGATGGGGCAGGGGCATGTATTTCGATTCCAGTGTTCGACCTTGGAGCAGTGTACCCCCTCCCCTTGGAGCCCGACCATGCACGCCGGGCGCGAGGACGGAGCCACGCCCGAAGCCGCCCGCTGGGGAGACGGCCGTGAATCGCTACCCGCGGAACCGGGTGCAGTCGATCTCGTACTTGGTGACCTTGTAATTGACGATGCGCTCGGTGGTCCGCAGCAGGCGAGCGGCCTTGGCGCGATTGCCGCGGGTGGTCTTCAAGGCATCGAGGATGAGGTCCTTCTCGAACTGCTGCGACGGCGTCGACGAGCGAGTTGGTCATGACGGTCTCGGAGGCCTCGGCGGTCTGCAGCGTGGGGGGCAGGTGGTGGCCGTGGATGACGTTGCCGTCGCAGACGAGCACGGCGCGCTCGATGAAGTTCTCCAGCTCGCGGACGTTGCCGGGCCAGTGGTAGCTGATGAGCATGTCGATGGCGGGGGTGGAGATGCGCTTGATGTTCTTGCCGTGCTCGCGGGAGTACTTCGCGACGAAGTGGTCGGCCAGCAGGAGCATGTCCGCCTTGCGCTCGCGCAGCGGCGGCATGAAGATGGTGAAGACGTTGAGGCGGTAGTAGAGGTCCTCGCGGAACGGCCTTCTCGGCGATGGCCGTCTCGAGGTCCTTGTTGGTGGCGGCGATGAGCCGCACGTTGGCCTTGAGCGGTCTCGGTGCCGCCGACGCGCTCGAACTCCCGCTCCTGCAGCACGCGCAGCAGCTTCACCTGGGTGGCGGGATGATGTCGCCGATCTCGTCGAGGAAGAGCGTGCCGCCGTCGGCCAGCTCGAAGCGGCCCGCGCTTGCGGCGCCGGGCGCCGGTGAAGGCGCCCTTCTCGTAGCCGAACAGCTCGGTCTCGAGGAGGGTCTCCGGCAGCGCGGCGCAGTTGACCTTGATGAAGGGCTTCTTGCGCGCGGGTGGAGTTGTAGTGGATGGCGTGGGCGATCAGCTCCTTGCCGGTGCCGGACTCGCCGCGGATGAGGACGGTGGTGTTGGTGCGAGCGACCTGGTCGATCTGCTCGTACACCTGCCGCATGGGGCCGGAGGTGCCGATGATGTTGGAGAAGTCGTAGCGCTCGCGCAGCTCCTGCCGGAGCGTGGTGTTCTCCTGCGAGGAGCTTCTTGCGCTCGTCCTCCAGGAGCCGGTGGGCGGCGAGGGCCTGGCCGATCATGGAGGCGACGACGCTGAAGAGGCGGGTGTCCTCGTCGTAGTCGCGGTCCTTGTCGAAGAGCAGGTCCACCCCGAGGCGCGCCGACGGGCTTGCGGTGCGAGGAGGATGGGCACGCAGAAGAAGGAGAGCTCCTGGCTCGCTCTCTTTCCGGCCGCGAAAGGCGCGGTGGAGGAAGAGCGGCTCGCGGCTGACCTCGGGGACGACGATGGGCTTGCCGCTCTGGACGACGCGGCCGGTGATGCCCTCGCCGAGCTTGTAGTGGGCCTTGCGACCCTCGGCGCTCAAACCGATGGAGGCCTCGATGTAGAGGTCGCCGGTGTCGGGGTCCGTGAGGGTGACGGCGCCGCGGACGACACCGTGGTAGCGCTCGAGCCGCTCCAGTACCCGGTGGAGGGAGGCCCTGAGCTCCAGGGCGCCGGCCAGGGCCTGACTCACCTCCAGGAGGCTCGCCAGGGCCGGAGGCCTGCCCGCCAGCTCGTTCAACCGCTTCGCCATCGCTGCTCCCGTGGCCCCGGGCCTCGGAGGGCCCCGGAGCGATTCCGACAATTTCGTCGGTTCCGTGGCGGAGACCTACAAAAGTGTAGGCCGGTTTGTCACGGCTCTTCAGGGCAGGCAGGCGGGGAAACGTCCAGGATGCTGCCCTGGGGGCGGTTCGGAGACCGGATTCCCCGGAAGGAGGGGGGCCCCACGTCCCGCGGAATGCGCGAGCGGGCTCCGCTGTCTTTTCGGCGCCGCGAGTGCCAGGGCGGCACTTCCTACAATTTCGTAGGAAGCTCGCGTATCTCCTACGAAATTGTCGGAGTCCAAGGGGCCCCTTGCGACAGGGACCGGAGCCGGTGCCCTGCCATTTCGAGGGTTTCCGTCGAGGCCCCCATCGGGCGGGCCCGTTGGCATCGCGTCTGCAAAAGAGTCCTGGCGTGAGGCCCGATGAGGGCCACGAGAGACCACGGGCCCGGTAGGGGCCGCTCTGGAGGAACTGGAATGCCGAAGGTGATGGCGGAGTACATCTGGATCGACGGGCAGAAGCCGACCGCGAAGCTGCGGTCGAAGATGAAGGTGTTGGATGGGGAGGTCCGGAGTCCCTCCGAGCTGCCGGACTGGAGCTTTGACGGTTCGAGCACGTACCAGGCCGAGGGCAAGAAGAGCGACCTGATGCTGCGCCCGGTGCGCTTCATCCCGAACCCGCTGCGGCCGGGGACGCCGGACATCCTGGTGCTGTGCGAGGTGATGAACCCGGACGGGAGCCCGCACTGGAGCAACACGCGCGCGCCGCTGCGCATGGTGGCGGAGAAGTACGCCTCGGAGGAGACGTGGTTCGGCATGGAGCAGGAGTACACGCTCTTCGAGGGCAACCGTCCGCTGGGCTGGCCGGACAAGGGGTTCCCGGCGCCGCAGGGCGGCTACTACTGTGGCGTGGGCAGCGACGAGGTGTTCGGCCGCGAGCTGGTGGAGTCGCACGCCGAGGCCTGCCTCCGGGCGGGCATCAAGCTGGGCGGCACGAACGCCGAGGTGATGCCGGCGCAGTGGGAGTTCCAGATTGGCCCGCTCGCGGCGCTGGAGATGGGCGACGAGCTGTGGCTGGCGCGCTGGCTGCTGTACCGGATGGGCGAGGACATGGGCATCAGCGCGACGCTGCACCCGAAGCCGGTGAAGGGTGACTGGAACGGCGACGGGCTGCCACACCAACGTCAGCACGAAGGCGATGCGCGAGGCGGGTGGCATCAAGGTCATCGAGGCGGCGATGGAGAAGCTGCGCGTGCGCCACGACGAGCACATCGCGGTGTACGGCGCGCACAACGTGGAGCGCCTGACGGGCCTGCACGAGACGGCGCCGATCACCGTGTTCCGCTACGGCGTGAGCGACCGTGGCTCGTCCATCCGCATCCCGCTGGGGACGGCGAACGATGGCAAGGGCTACTTCGAGGATCGTCGTCCGGCGGCGAACTGCGACCCGTACGAGGTGATTCGCATCATTCTCGAGACGATCTGCAGCTGAGATCGGCTCTAGAGGTTCCAACAGACTCCTTGGGGTAAGGAGAGCGTCGGCCTGGCGGACGGGAGGTGTCGGGCTTCCCGTCCGTCGGGCCAGGCGTATGAGCGTGCGCTGGGCACTCGAGCGGACGAGCGCTCGTGGGATGCCTCCATCGGACCCGAGTACGTAGCTTGTGCCTTGTCAGTGATTGAACGACAGACAAGGGAGGCAAGCCATGGGTGAGTGGACGGACAAGCTGAAGGGGCGGGTGAAGGAGACGGTGGGGACGGCCACGGGAGACCGTGAGCTGGAGGCGGAGGGGAAGAAGGACACCCTCAAGGGCGAGGTGAAGGGGAAGGTCGAGGAAGCCAAGCGGGTCATCAAGGATGCCGACGACGAGGTGAAGGGCCGTCGCGAGCCATAGGGACGTGACAGGCGTCGGGAGTCGGTCGGACGAACGGGCTGCGGGGAGACACTCCCCGTGGCCCGTCTGCTTTTTGAGGACTGGGCGAGCGGGGCGGGGGGCACCACCTTCCTGCGGGACGCCCACGTCCAGGGAGGTACGGCATGGATGCCAGGCTGGAGCAGCTACTCGAGCCCCGGTACGACCGGGTGCGCCGCCATGGCCCGGAGAAGGCCAACGAGGAAATCCTGCGGGAGATGCGCGAGCGCATCGCCTGGTACGCGAACCGACCGCAGGACGAGGTGGAGCGGAGGCTGGAGGAGCTGGACCGCGAGTGGAGCATCGAGCGGGTGTTGGAGCTGAACGCGGCGACGTTGTCGCTGGCGGGGCTGGTGTTGGGGACGAAGGTGGACCGGAGGTGGCTGGTGCTGCCGGGGGTGGTGACGGGCTTCCTGCTGCAGCACGCGGTGTCGGGGTGGAGTCCGCCGGTGTCGCTGTTCCGTCGGATGAAGTTCCGCACGCGGAAGGAAATCGACGCGGAGAAGTTCGCACTGAGAGTGCAGCGAGGGGACTTCCGGGGTGCGGAGGTGGGGCATTCGGCGAGCTCGGAGGGGCCGGGCTGGGGCTGAGCGCACGTGGGCTGAACGAAAACCCACACTGAGTGCGAGCAGGCGGACGGAACGCGCACTGCGTCACGGCTGACTGGAAGAAACTCCGACAGAGGAGGGCCCGATGATTGAGGGCCCCGCGCATTGCGACCCTCGTCGGAGGAGACGACCGTGAGTTCTTCCAGAATCAACCAGCCCCCCAAGAGCGCGGTGCCCGGAGCGAAGCCGAAGAGCGAGCCCGCGGGGAGCGGGCGCGAGGTCCGCGAGGAGAACGCGGCCCCGGGGGTGGAGAAGGCGGAGCGGAAGGCCACGCCGGGAGCACCGAAGGGAGACGCCTTCGAGACGAAGACGCGTCCGGGCTCCACGCAGGGGAAGGACTCGGCCTTCGAGACGGCGACGCGCCCGACGACGGGACGGGGAGGGGACTCGGCCTTCGAGACGATGGGCCGAGCGGCGGCGCGGAACGTGGTGGGCACGCAGGGAGCGGCGGCGGTGACGGCGAGCGCGCTCACGGCGGGCAATCCGGTGAAGCGCTCCATCACGCTGGTGTACGACGCGGGGCCGCACAGCAAGCTCACGAACCTGCAGGTGAAGGGGAGCTGGGACGGCACGGGCCGCTACAGCGCGCAGTGGGACGAGCGGACCCTGCCGATGAAGCCCCTGGGAGAGGGAAAGTGGGCGGCCACGGTGGAGGTGCTCGACGACGGGCAGCCCCACGACTGGGAGTGGGGAGTGCTGGCGGACGGCCCCGCGGGGAAGGGCCAGTGGGCGGTGATGGGCGAGGGCAACCTGAAGCTGGACCTGAAGAAGCCCGCGGCGACGTACGCGCCGACGACGTACCACGAGATGGGAGCGCGGCGTTCGGGGACGGACGCGACGTTCAAGCTGTGGGCGCCGAACGCGAAGAGCGTGCAGGTGAAGGTGACGGACCCGGAGGGGCGGGTGCGGCGCTTCCCGATGGAACGCGATGAAGATGGCACCTGGTCGGCGCGAGCGAAGGGCAAGTGGAACGACCTGGTGGGCAAGTCGTACGTCTACGAGGTGGTGGACTCGGCGGGAGTCACGAGCGAGAGGCCGGACCCGTACGCGCGGGAGATGATGGGTGAGCAGCGGGGCCTGTCACGGATGTACCTGGACGCGAAGACGGGCCAGGAGGTGAACCGGTACGCGCCGGGCAACCTCGAGCTGATGCGCTTCGACGTCGACGACGAGGAGGACGCGCACAGCGCGTACCTGGTGCTGAAGGACGCGAGCGGCCGGCGGCTGAGCAGGGACGAACTGCAGGCGCGACTGGGGAGCTTCGACACGACGCTGGTGGACAAGCTGCACGGAGGGAAGCTCAACGACTTCTGGTCGAAGAACGTGGAGGCGGACGGCCGCATCCGGATGACGAACGAGGGAGGGGCGTGGACGACGCTGGTGAATGACCCGAAGAAGCTGGTGGGTCTGAGCTACGAGTTCCAGGTCTACGAGAAGGACGCGCGGGGCAAGCTGCGGCTGCGGGACGATGCGAACCGGGACGGGAAGCTGAGCGCGGCGGAGCGCCGGGCGTCGCCGAACAACGACCGGTGGAGCAACGCCATCACGGAGGGGAGCGGGGTGACGTTCCGGGGCTCGGTCATCACGGAGCCGACGAGCCACGAGTGGAAGCACGACAGCGCGCCGAGGGAGAAGGACCCGAGCAAGTGGGTGGTGTACCAGCTCCACGTGGGGAGCTTCCTGGGCGAGGCGAAGAACGCGGACCGCTCGACGCTGGAGGACCTGACGGCGAAGCTGGACTACTTCAAGAAGCTGGGGGTGACGACACTGGAGCTGTTGCCGGTGAACGAGGTGGAGGGGAACCGGAACTGGGGCTACCTGGGGGTGAACAGCCTGTCGGTGGAGAGCGCGCTGGGCTTCGAGGACGCGAACGGCAAGTGGGTGAGCGGTCCTGAGGCGCTGAAGCGATTCATCGACGAGGCGCACGCGAAGGGGCTGAACGTGGTGTCGGACGTGGTCTACAACCACGTGCACGGGGACTACAACGGGCTGTGGGGGATGGGGGGAGCGGAGAACCCGTACTTCAACTGGTCGAAGGAGCCGGGGAAGTTCGAGCAGCGGGACACGCCGTGGGGAGCGGTGCCGGCGTACTCGAACCCGAAGGTGAAGCAGCTCTTCGTGGACCACGCGGTGGCGCAGGTGGAGGAGCTGCACTTCGACGGGCTGCGGTTCGACTTCACGGAGCCCATCAAGGGAGTGGGGGGCAAGGACGGCTGGGAGCTGCTGAGGGAGATCAACCGACAGGTGCACTTCTTCAACCCGGACGTGTGGACGGTGGCGGAGCAGTTTGACTACGACCCGGGCATCTCGCGGCCGAGCCAGAAGGACGGGACGGGGGGAGGCTTCGACGCGCAGTGGTACACGGAGTTCCAGCACCGGCTGGTGAACGACGGCGGGAGGCAAGCCGGGGCTGATCCAGGCGGCGGCGCGAGGGCAGAAGACGGACATGGACGCGTTCGTGTCGATGATGACGAACCCGCGCGGGCTGGACGGCTGGAAGAAGGCGCTGAGCATCATCTCCAACCATGACGAGGTGGGGAACGCGCAGCGGACGATGAACACGGCGGAGGGGGAGACGGCGACGGATACGCCGGACCAGTGGTCGAGGAGCGCGTCGAGGTTCGCGGCGGGGATGGGGCTGGCGGGCCCGGGCATCCCGATGTTCTTCCAGGGAGACGAGTTCGGAGCGCAGAACGACTTCCGTTGGGGGAACCCGTCGACATGGGACAGTGACTGGAGCTGGGAGTCGCTGGGGAAGGATTGGGACTGGGACAAGGTGACGTTCGACGATGCGCGGAAGGCGACGTACGAGCGCCTCTTCTCCGTGGCGCCGGAGGCGCGAGCGAAGGACGCGGGGTACCAGGGGCTGACGGCGGAGGACCGGAAGGTCTTCGAGAGCCTGGCGTCGATGTCCGGGGAGCAGCGGACGGAGGCGATGGAGGACATCACGCGCCGGCAGAGCTTCCACTTCTACCGGGATGCGATCGCGCTGCGACAGTCGAGCCCGGCCTTCCGAGCGGACGCGGAGGTGCAGCGGGTGTACACGCACAACGAGGACGCGGTGCTGGCCTTCACGCGCAAGTCTGGGAACGAGGAGTACCTCGTGGTGGGGAGCCTGAACCGGAAGAACCAGGAGGGCTACACGATGCCGTTGCCGCCGGGGCGCTGGAAGGAAGTGCTGAACAGCGACGCGGCGGTGTACGGAGGCGGCAACTTCGGCAACTTTGGTGCGGAGCTGAGTGGCGGGAACACGAAGGTGAACATCCCGGCGGCGGGCTACGTGGTCTTCCGGAAGGAGTAGCCGAGGGGGGCGAGTATTCGGGCGGACCTCATTGGAGGAGCAAGCAAGGCGGGACCGGTTGATGTGATGCAGGCGAGCAGAGGGGCGGACGTTGGTGTTGGGGTCACCAGGGTCCCATCAAGTGGCTCGCCCGTCTGCACACCAGGCACAGGAAGCCTTGTCGCCCGAGTGACTGGAGCGGGGCCACTACAAGGATTGCCTCGTTGGCCCTCTCTGCGCCGTGGAGGCGCACCCGGTCTGTAGAGCGACAGCAGAAACGAACCCCCTCGCGCCACTAACGCTGACCCCCTGAGTTTGGTGCGGCTCTCCCTACCTCGCATGCCCCGCGCCTGCGGTGCTGTCCAGGGCAGGCTCGCTTTCGCGAGTCGCTACGCGCCCCTGGACAGCGTCCTCGCCACGGGGCGGTGGGCTGACCGCGTGAGGCCGGCGGCCTCACCGCAGGTGGGGTGGGGTCAGAGTTGCTGTCGCCAAGGGGGTCAATCTTGCTGTCGCCTGACAGGTTGGTCGGAATAGCGGATTGAGGCTGGTCGGCGGGAGGGCATGATGTCTTCCGCTCTGCCAATACCGAGCGCTTACATGCTCGACCGCCACTCCATTCTCTGTTCTGAGCAACC
>CAVYSY010000006.1:0-5000 GCA_963771175.1 uncultured delta proteobacterium | reverse complement strand
TGCAACTCGACTCCATGAAGGCGGAATCGCTAGTAATCGCGGATCAGCACGCCGCGGTGAATACGTTCCCGGGCCTTGTACACACCGCCCGTCACACCATGGGAGTCGATTGCTCCAGAAGTCATCCCACCAAGGGGTGCCCAAGGAGTGGTCGGTAACTGGGGTGAAGTCGTAACAAGGTAGCCGTAGGGGAACCTGCGGCTGGATCACCTCCTTTCTAAGGAGACCGGGTACACGGTGAGCGCTTCGGCGCCACAGGGTGTACCAGCAACCTTCGGGTTGCCTAGGTCGACCAGGTCAACGTTTCTGCAAACTGTCTGGGCTTGCTGTTTGGTTTTGAGGGACCGAGTCCAAGCGACCCGGCTCTTTGAAAGAGCAGTAGCTGTTTCGGGACTCTCCAACTGGGCCTATAGCTCAGCTGGCTAGAGCGCGCGCCTGATAAGCGCGAGGTCGGTGGTTCAAGTCCACCTAGGCCCACCAGTTTCCCCGAGGGGAAGACTGGGTGACGCGACGACGGCCGGCAGGAGGACACCCCAAGACGACTTTCCGGGGCTGTAGCTCAGCTGGGAGAGCGCTAGCTTTGCAAGCTAGATGTCGTCGGTTCGATCCCGATCAGCTCCACAAGTTTTCCAAACACTGGTTTGGAAGCGTTCTTTGACAAGTGCATACGAAGGGTAGAATTCAATTTCTGCTGAGAAGTTCTTTAATCACCCAGCGGAAGGTGAGCTGAGCCGAGAGGCCAGGCGCACTGGAAGCGGGTGACTCAAGCAAGCAGTCTTCTTTCGGGTCCGCAGCGAAGAGCTGGGGCCTGGACCTTGGTCTCGAGTCATAGAGTCCCGCCGGGAGGTGGGGCCATCGAGAGATTAAGGTAAGTAAGCTACTAAGGGCGTGCGGTGGATGCCTAGGTGCCAAGAGGCGATGAAGGACGTGGGTGGCTGCGAAAAGCTCCGGGGAGTTGCCAACCGAACGTTGAGCCGGAGATGTCCGAATGGGGAAACCCCATGCGATGAAAGTCGCATGACCTCGGCCTGAATACATAGGGCCGAAGGAGCGAACCAGGGGAAGTGAAACATCTCAGTACCCTGAGGAAAAGAAAACAATGAGTGATTCCCAGAGTAGTGGCGAGCGAAATGGGAACAGCCTAAACCGGTGTCACGCAAGTGGCACCGGGGTTGCGGGTCCGCGGTAGGACCTTTGCCGGTTAGCGGAAGCACCTGGAAAGGTGCACCAAAGGGCGTGACAGTCGCGTACGCGAAAACCAGCGAAGGCCGAGCGGGGTACCCAAGTAGGGCGGGACACGTGCAATCCTGCCTGAATCAGCCGGGACCATCCGGTAAGGCTAAATACTCCTTGGCGACCGATAGTGAACAAGTACCGCGAGGGAAAGGTGAAAAGAACCCCTGTGAGGGGAGTCAAAAGAACCTGAAACCGCATGTCTACAAGCAGTCCGAGCACTACGGGGCAACCCAGTGCGAGGGCGTACCTTTTGCATCATGATTCGGCGACTTAATGTACGTAGCAAGGCTAAGCCGATAGGTGGAGCCGGAGCGAAAGCGAGTCCGAAACGGGCGACTGAGTTGCGTGCATTATAACCCGAAGCGGGGTGATCTACACATGGCCAGGTTGAAGTGAGGGTAACACCTCATGGAGGACCGAACTCATGAAAGTTGAAAATTTCTGGGATGAGCTGTGTGTAGGGGTGAAAGGCCAATCAAACTCCGTGATAGCTGGTTCTCCCCGAAAGATATTTAGGTATCGTCTCGAGCAATTCAATACCGGAGGTAGAGCACTGGAACGGCTAGGGGTCTCACCAGATTACCAAACCGTACCAAACTCCGAATGCCGGTAATTGTTATCTCGGGAAGCAGTCAGTGGGTGATAACGTCCATTGGCAAGAGGGGAATAACCCAGACCAACAGCTAAGGTCCCCAAGTCCAGTCTAAGTGAACACTAGAAAGGATGTGGCAGGTCATTGACAACCAGGAGGTTGGCTTAGAAGCAGCCATCCTTTAAAGAAAGCGTAATAGCTCACTGGTCGAGACAGGCCGCGCCGAAAATGTAACGGGGCTCAAGACTGGCACCGAAGCTTTGGATCATGCGAAAGCATGGTGGTAGGGGAGCGTTGCAACTACAGCGAAGCTAGACCGCAAGGGCTGGTGGAGTGGTTGCGAGTGCTGATGCCGAAATGAGTAGCGATAAAGGGGGTGAGAAACCCCCTCGCCGTAAACCCAAGGTTTCCTGGGTCAAGTTAATCTTCCCAGGGTTAGCCGGGACCTAAGCCGAGGCCGAAAGGCGTAGGTGATGGCAAGCAGGTTAATATTCCTGCGCCATCTTGTAGACGTTGAACCGAGGAAGGACGGAGAAAGCTAGGCGAGCTGACCGGTGGTAGTGTCAGTCCAAAGGCGTAGGGGTGTCGCGTACGATGAAAAGGCGCGGCAGCTATCCCCGAGACCCCATGGCGCCCCGCAAGGGGTAAGTTGCTGATGCTCGGCTTCCAAGAAAAGTTCCGCGGGGAGTCTACAGGGTGTCCGTACCGCAAACCGACACAGGTGGGTGAGGAGAAAATCCTAAGGCGCTTGAGAGAACTCTCCTCCAAGGAACTAGGCAAATTTCCACCGTAACTTCGGAAGAAGGTGGGCCTCTGGTAGGTGAAGGCGAACAGCTGGAGCCGAGAGAGGTTGCAGAGAAATGGCGGTAGCGACTGTTTACCAAAAACACAGGACTCTGCGAAGGCAAGAAGCCGACGTATAGGGTCTGACTCCTGCCCGGTGCTGGAAGGTTAAGGGGATTCGTCAGCCGCAAGGCGAAGCGATGATCCGAAGCCCCAGTAAACGGCGGCCGTAACTATAACGGTCCTAAGGTAGCGAAATTCCTTGTCGGGTAAGTTCCGACCTGCACGAATGGAGTAACGACTTCCGCGCTGTCTCGGAGAGGGACTCAGCGAAATTGAAATAGCTGTGCCGATGCAGTTTACCCGCAGCAAGACGGAAAGACCCCGTGAACCTTTACTACAACTTGACAGTGACACTAGGGTTCGACTGTGTAGGATAGGTGGGAGCCTATGAAGCCGGGCCGCTAGGTTCGGTGGAGGCAACGGTGAAATACCACCCTGTCGGATTCTGGTGTCTAACCATGTTCCCTTAACGGGGATTGGGACACTGTCTGGTGGGTAGTTTGACTGGGGCGGTCGCCTCCCAAAAAGTAACGGAGGCGCGCGATGGTTCCCTCAGCCCGATTGGAAACCGGGCGGCGAGTGCAATGGCATAAGGGAGCTTGACTGCGAGACGGACACGTCGAGCAGGTGCGAAAGCAGGTCATAGTGATCCGGTGGTCCTGAATGGAAGGGCCATCGCTCAACGGATAAAAGGTACTCCGGGGATAACAGGCTTATCTCCCCCAAGAGTTCACATCGACGGGGAGGTTTGGCACCTCGATGTCGGCTCATCGCATCCTGGGGCTGGAGCAGGTCCCAAGGGTTTGGCTGTTCGCCAATTAAAGCGGTACGCGAGCTGGGTTCAAAACGTCGTGAGACAGTTTGGTCCCTATCTGCTGTGGGCGTAGGATACTTGAGAGGCTCTGACCTTAGTACGAGAGGACCGGGTTGGAGACACCGCTGGTGTACCAGTTGTCTCGCCAGAGGCATCGCTGGGTAGCCATGTGTCGATTGGATAACCGCTGAAAGCATCTAAGCGGGAAACCGACCTCAAGAAAAGGTATCCCGGGCGCAAGCCCCAGAAGACCCGTCGAAGACTACGACGTTGATAGGCCGGGTGTGTAAGCGCGGTAACGCGTTGAGCTAACCGGTACTAATTGGTCGAGCGGCTTACTTCACCTCAATCTCTCGCGGGCTCCGCCAGCAAAGCTGGTAGGGGACGAGGATTCGAGGCCAAGGTCGAGGCCCCGTGCGCGCTCCAACGAGAGCGGCGCCGGCCCGAAAGAAGGCACGAGCTTCTTTAGCAGGAATTGAAAATCTACCCTTTGTATGCACGAGTCACACAAGTTTCCGGTGGCTATGTCGGAGGGGTTCCACCCGTTCCCATCCCGAACACGGAAGTTAAGCCCTCCAGAGCCGATGGTACTCCGCGGGAAACCGCGCGGGAGAGTAGGTCGCTGCCGGATTTTTTTTGAAGGCCCCGAGTCCTCATTCACGTGAGGATTCGGGGCCTTCGCCTTTGCGGGCTCCGTGTGCCTGTCGCTGGGCCTGATCCGCTCGACAACGTGGGTCGGCGTCTGCGGCTACCTCACCTGCTTGCGCTGCACCTGGTTGGGCTCCGAGGACTCCAACGCTCCCGAGCGAGCGACTGCAAGTCGGGGCTCCGACTGAATCTACGAGAGGGCTGTCCGGCTGGCTGTCCGTGGGCAGCGCCAACCTGACCGAGGCGAGGCCTGGCTCATTTCCATGCCTGGATCCGCCCAGGACCGGGAGCTCGGTCTTGAGCTGGGGCTCTTCCCCGAGCGGGTCATGTGTGGGCCTCATGGGCTCCTTCGGACGGAACCCAACGGCTACGCGGGTGTCCGGTAGGCCATCGCTTGGGCGGACCCGCCGGACGGATGTTCCTGCTCACCGCGACTCCATTTCCGCTCCGCCCCCAGGAGATTCTCGAGCTGCTCCGCAGCTCGGATGGCATGCACCCGGGCGCGGTGCCGCTACCAGTGCGGCCCGCCGCGAGAACCTCCGCGAGCACCGTGAGAACGTCGTCCGGCCCGTGCTGCAGCCCGCCCGAGCGGATGCGCGGGGGCAGTCGAGCCAGGCCTTCGCGAAGCTGCGACTCGCATGGGCAGGGTGCTCTGCCATGCCCTCTAGGATTCGAAGCCGCCCGTGCTGGCCAGGGAGCAACTCCGGACCGTCGCCAGGGCGCATGGTGTCGCCACCACCAGCTCGGAGCTCGAGCCTCTCATCGGACATGTCATTCGCGAGCTCGACCCGCAGGTCCGCCAGCTCTTTCCCGAAGCCCTCTGGTTGTACGCGTTCAACTGTGACCTTTCCGAGGAGCGCGATC
>CAVYSY010000005.1:72500-74534 GCA_963771175.1 uncultured delta proteobacterium | reverse complement strand
CTCAAGTATCCTACGCCCACAGCAGATAGGGACCAAACTGTCTCACGACGTTTTGAACCCAGCTCGCGTACCGCTTTAATTGGCGAACAGCCAAACCCTGGGACCTGCTCCAGCCCCAGGATGCGATGAGCCGACATCGAGGTGCCAAACCTCCCCGTCGATGTGAACTCTTGGGGGAGATAAGCCTGTTATCCCCGGAGTACCTTTTATCCGTTGAGCGATGGCCCTTCCATTCAGGACCACCGGATCACTATGACCTGCTTTCGCACCTGCTCGACGTGTCCGTCTCGCAGTCAAGCTCCCTTATGCCATTGCACTCGCCGCCCGGTTTCCAATCGGGCTGAGGGAACCATCGCGCGCCTCCGTTACTTTTTGGGAGGCGACCGCCCCAGTCAAACTACCCACCAGACAGTGTCCCAATCCCCGTTAAGGGAACATGGTTAGACACCAGAATCCGACAGGGTGGTATTTCACCGTTGCCTCCACCGAACCTAGCGGCCCGGCTTCATAGGCTCCCACCTATCCTACACAGTCGAACCCTAGTGTCACTGTCAAGTTGTAGTAAAGGTTCACGGGGTCTTTCCGTCTTGCTGCGGGTAAACTGCATCGGCACAGCTATTTCAATTTCGCTGAGTCCCTCTCCGAGACAGCGCGGAAGTCGTTACTCCATTCGTGCAGGTCGGAACTTACCCGACAAGGAATTTCGCTACCTAGGACCGTTATAGTTACGGCCGCCGTTTACTGGAGTTCGGATCATCGCTTCGCCTTGCGGCTGACGAATCCCCTTAACCTTCCAGCACCGGGCGGATCCAACCCTATACGTCGGCTTCTTGCCTTCGCAGAGTCCTGTGTTTTTGGTAAACAGTCGCTACCGCCATTTCTCTGCAACCTCTCTCGGCTCCAGCTGTACGCCTTCACCTACCAGAGGCCCACCTTCTTCCCGAAGTTACGGTGGAAATTTGCCTAGTTCCTTGGAGGAGAGTTCTCTCAAGCGCCTTAGGATTTTCTCCTCACCCACCTGTGTCGGTTTGCGGTACGGACACCCTGTAGACTCCCCGCGGAACTTTTCTTGGAAGCCGAGCATCAGCAACTTACCCCTTGCGGGGCGCCATCGGGGTCTCGGGGATAGCTGCCCGCGCCTTTTCATCGTACGCGACACCCCTACGCCTTTGGACTGGCACTACCACCGGCCACCTCGCCTAGCTTTCTCCGTCCTTCCTCGGTTCAACGTCTACAAGATGGCGCAGGAATATTAACCTGCTTGCCATCACCTACGCCTTTCGGCCTCGGCTTAGGTCCCGGCTAACCCTGGGAAGATTAACTTGACCCAGGAAACCTTGGGTTTACGGCGAGGGGGTTTCTCACCCCCTTTATCGCTACTCATTTCGGCATCAGCACTCGCAACCACTCCACCAGCCCTTGCGGTCTAGCTTCGCTGTAGTTGCAACGCTCCCCTACCACCATGCTTTCGCATGATCCAAAGCTTCGGTGCCAGTCTTGAGCCCCGTTACATTTTCGGCGCGGCCTGTCTCGACCAGTGAGCTATTACGCTTTCTTTAAAGGATGGCTGCTTCTAAGCCAACCTCCTGGTTGTCAATGACCTGCCACATCCTTTCTAGTGTTCACTTAGACTGGACTTGGGGACCTTAGCTGTTGGTCTGGGTTATTCCCCTCTTGCCAATGGACGTTATCACCCACTGACTGCTTCCCGAGATAGCAATTACCGGCATTCGGAGTTTGGTACGGTTTGGTAATCTGGTGAGACCCCTAGCCGTTCCAGTGCTCTACCTCCGGTATTGAATTGCTCGAGACGATACCTAAATATCTTTCGGGGAGAACCAGCTATCACGGAGTTTGATTGGCCTTTCACCCCTACACACAGGTTCATTCCAGAAATTCTCAACTTTCATGAGTTCGGTCCTCCATGAGGTGTTACCCTCACTTCAACCTGGCCATGTGTAGATCACCCCGCTTCGGGTTATAATGCACGCAACTCAGTCGCCCGTTTCGGACTCGCTTTCGCTCCGGCTCCAC
>CAVYSY010000005.1:0-67500 GCA_963771175.1 uncultured delta proteobacterium | reverse complement strand
CTTGTCGACCGAAGAGACCTGCGACACGACCACAACGCTCTGCTTGGGAAGGTTCCCCTCGCCCACCTCGAGCAGGACGTTCCCCGGCTCGTTCGCCCGGTGCAAGTTCGACGTCAATGCGCACACGACCACGGTCGTGATGCGCGAGTGGTTGAAGACGTCGTCCTGAACCACCACGTGGGGATGGGAGTAGCTCGGGACAGGCCCTCGCGAGTCATCTGGCCCTATCCAGAACACGTCACCGCGGTTGATCCTCGCTGGACGTGTGCCCGTTGGTTCTCCTGTGTTCGTCTTCATGCCTCGCCTCTGCGCAACCTTCTCATTGCGCCACGGGGTCTGGCGAGGAAGTACGTGCAGTCAGGAGGGTGGCACGAGCCTCGGTCGTGCAGGACGAGCGTCGCCGTCGGAAGGTTGCTTTGAAAAGACTGCCGGCTGGCGTCAGTGAAGAGCCGTGGGGTACGCGCTATTTTGGAGCACCTGGGGCTGCCCACGCGGCCTGCTCAACTGGACCTGGCGCAGGGGCCACTACATCCCTATCGGGCTTCCACGGAGGCCTTGAGCACCACCGACTGCTTGCGGATCGCCAGGCTGAGTGGCACGGCCACCAGTGCGATGGCCGTGGCCACCAGGTAGACGTCGTTGATGCCCGCCACGAACGAGAACAACTCGATGTGACGGCGCTCCGTCATCCCCTGCCGCACGAGCACCTCCGCCTCTCGGGTCGTGAAGGTGGACAGGAGCGACGTGAAGATGGCAATCGAGAACGCCCCGAACACGTTTCGCAACCAGTTGCTGATGGATGAGGCGTGGCCGCTCAGCTCGCGTGGAATCTGCTCCATTCCCGCGTTGCTGGCCGGCATCAGGAGAGAGCAATACCCACGTTCCGCACCACCATCCACGCCAACATGTAGGAGTGTGGAACCTCTGGCGTCAAACGGCTCAAGGCATATGTGCCTCCCGCGATCATCAGGACGCCGGCCGCCATGAGCGTGCTCGGCCCGAGCGTGCCATACAGGCGCCCGACCAGGGGCATCAGGAGCGCCATGGCCAGGGATGACGGAAGGAGGATCAATCCGGTCTCGAGCGGCGTCACGCCCTGGATCTTCTGCAGGAACAGCGGCACGAGGAACGCGCCCGAATACAGGCTGATCGTGATGATACTCGAGATGAGCAGCGTCACCACGTAGCGGCCGTTCGCGAGCACCCGCAGATCGAGCAGCGGAGCGCTCGTCCTCAACTCCCTGACGACGAAGACGATCAGGGACAGCGTCCCGAGCATGAACAGGGACACGGTCTTCACATCGGTCCACCCCCAGCCCCGCCCCTGGCTCAGGGCGATCAGGAGCGACAGGGTGCCGGTAATGACGGTGAGCAGT
Organism: uncultured delta proteobacterium; assembly: GCA_963771175.1. Classification (GTDB taxonomy): domain Bacteria; phylum Myxococcota; class Myxococcia; order Myxococcales; family Myxococcaceae; genus Archangium. The sequence goes on along the minus strand of CAVYSY010000005.1, from coordinate 66,124 downwards.
CCGGGGAGATCGAACGCCTTCGGGGCCTGCAGGCGGTAGAAGGGAATGGTCCGCACGGCCAGGCCCACGGCGACGAGGCCGAGTGGAACGTTGATGAAGAACAGCCACCGCCAGTTGCCCAGGGTGATCAACCAGCCCGCGAAGGTCGGCCCGAACGCGGGAGCGAGGCTGGCCGCCAGACTCCAGAGACTGGCGGCCAGCGCTTGCCGTTCCCGAGGAACGAGCTGGTAGATGAGCGTCATGGTCACGGGCATGATGGCGCCGCAGAACGCGCCCTGTAGGAACCGGAAGACCACGAGCGAGCGCGCATCCCAGGCCACCCCGCACAACACGGACGTCAGGATGAAGCCCACCAGGCTGGCCACGTACACCCATTTGAAACTGAAGCGTCCACCGAGATAGCCGGTGAGCGGCGCGCTCGTGCCCATGGCGAGCATGAAGCCCGTCAGGGTCCACTGCAGCAGGGAGAGCTCGACCCCGAAATGTCTCTGCAACTCGGGAATGGCGATCGTGATGGTGCTGGAGCCCAGCACGGACATGAACGACCCGACGAAAAGGGCGGACATGAACGGCCAGAATCGGGTGGCGCGCGGCTCATCGGGTGGGTGCATGGGGTTCTGGTTATCCCCAGACCAGCGGCAGGCTCGAGATCGCCAGGTTGAAGCCACCCATGAACCGCGGCGGCTTCTCGGGGTCCAGCCTGAACGGCGGTACGCGCTTCAACCACTCCTGGTAGAACACCTTCATCTCCAGGCGGGCCAGATTCAGTCCGACGCACCGGTGCGGACCCGTGTTGAACGTCATGTGCTGCTCCGTCCGGCCCATGATGAACTGCTCGGGGTTCGGGAACGCCGCGTCGTCGTAGTTGGCCGCTGGTACGAGCAACGACACCATGTCGCCCTGCTTGAACTGGACGCCATGGAAGACCACGTCGCGCATCACCTGCCGCATCGAGGCCGCGATGCCATAGAGCCGCAGCAGCTCCTCGATGGCTCCGGGCAGGAGGCTGGTGTCGGCCCGGAGCTTCGCCTGCAACTCCTGATCGCGCGCCAGGTGCCGGACGCCAAAGCTCAGGGCATTCACCACGGTCTCCAGCCCTCCAAGGAACAGGGTGATGCTGTAGCCCAGCATCTCCTGGAACGTGGGGTTGCGACCGTTGATGTTCGCGTCGAGCAGCCGGCTGATCAGATCATCCTCGCGCTTCTCCTGCCGGGACTTGATGACCTCCGCCAGGATTCCCGCGATGCGTTTGAAGACACCCTCGCGGGTCGCGGCATCCACCGTGGAGGACGTCGCCTGCGTGGCCAGGTGACGGAACTCCGTCAGGCGGTCGGTCGGCATGCCGGCCAGCTTCATGAACAACGTGACGGGCAGCGGCTCGGCGATGTCCGAGAGGAAGTCGCAGCGTCCCGCGCCGAGCACCTTGTCGATGAGCTCGTTCGTCATGGCCCGGATCGCCGGCTCGAGTCCAGCAACGGATTTGGCCGCCAGCGGCTGGTTGAGCGGTGCCCGGTACGCCGTGTGCTGCGGCGGATCCATCCCGACGGGCAGCAGCGGCAAGCCCTGCTGCGAGTCCTTGTGTTCCCCCGAATCCGAGTGGCCTCCCGCGGCACTGATGAAGGCGTTGCTGAAGACCTCCGGGTTCATCGTGATGTCCACGATCGCCTTCTTCCGGGTCACCACCCAGTTGCCACCATTACACGGGGTGAAGAAGATGGGCGGGGCCTCGAGGATGAGGGAGCGCATCCGGGCGTGCGGATCCTCGAGCAATCGCGGATCACGGCCGTTGTCATATTCGTAGACCAGCTCCGGCGGGACGTGCGCGGGAATCTTGTCCAACTTCTGTCCGCTAAAGGCGCTCATGTTCGAAACTTTCTGGCTGTTGGAGAAAAAGCGCGGGGACCTGTCCGGTCCTCACTCTTCCGTCTGCGAGACGGGAAGACGGATCACCATCCCATCCAGCGCGGGCGTCACCTTGAGCTGACAGGTCAGCCGGCTGTTGGGTTGCACGTGGAAGGCGCACGAGATCATCCCCTCTTCCGCCGCATCGGGCGGGGGGAGCTTCGTCAGCCAGGCCTCATCCACGTAGCCGTGGCAGGTCGCGCAGCTGGCGAAGCCTCCGCACTCGGCGACGATTCCGGGCACGAGGTTGTTCGTCGCCGCCTGCATGACGGACTGTCCCTCCTGCGCCTCGACCTCGTGCTCCTTGCCATCCGCCTCGATGAATTTGATCTTCGCCATGGGTTCTCCTGGATTCCTTCCGGGTGTTGACTGTCTTCAAGCGGCGACGCTGGTGAGCGGGACGGCCGCGTCGCCCAGGCGGGTGACGTCCACCTCCGCCCGGCTCGAGACCAGTCGCTTCGCGGCCATGAACTCCGCGGGGCGGCCGATGACATCCGCGGCGATGACCCGTCTGTCCTTGAGGTAGTAGGCCGAGAACCCCTTGCCCTCGACGGGGCCTCGCGTGACGCACTGCTCGTAGCCGGTGGAGAGCCCCACCATCTGCAGCTTCAAGCCGTACTGGTCCGACCAGAACCAGGGAATGGCGGCATAGGGCTCCCGCTTGCCCATCAGGGTGGCCGCCGCGACGCGCGCATGCTCGATGGCATTGGGCACGGACTCGAGCCGGATGCGTCCGCCCGTGTAGGCGCAGGGCTGATTCGCGCAGTCTCCAATGGCGAGGATCGCCGGATCGGCCGTACAGGCGTACTCGTCCACGACGATGCCATTGTCGACGGCCAGGCCCGCCGCGGAGGCCAGCTCCGTATTGGGGATGAGGCCGATTCCCACCAGCACCAGGTCGGCCTCGAGCCGCTCTGGCACGCCGTGACACGCGAGGCTCACCCCGCGCACCTGGCGTCGTGCCTCGTCGAGCTCCAGGTCCCGCACCTCGCACGAGAGCCGGAACTCCACACCCCGCTCGCGGTGGAGCTGCTCGATGAACGAGGACACCTCCGGACCTGTCACCCGCGCGAGCAGGCGAGGCGCCGCCTCCAGCAGCGTCACATGCAGCCCGAGCTGCACGGCCACGGCCGCGACCTCGAGCCCCACGTAGCCGCCACCGATGATGACCAACCGATTGCCCGCGACGAACCTCGCGCGCATCGCCTCGACGTCGGAGATGGAGCGCAGGGCGAACAGGTTCTCGAGTCGGGCCCCCTCCAGTCCGGGAAGACTCAAGGGACGAGCCCGGCCTCCCGTGGCCAGAACGAGCTTGTCGTAGGCCAGCCGGCGTCCATCCCCCAGGGAGACCTCTCGCGTGGAGCGGTGGATGGCGTCGACGCGCGTGCCGGTCTCGAGCTCGATGTCGAAGTGCTCATAGGTCGCCAGCGGCTTGAGGTAGAGCTCGGTCAGCGCCACCTTCCCCTGCAGGAACCCCTTCGAGAGCGGAGGCCGCTGGTAGGGCGGATGCGGCTCGTCTCCCAGCAGGAGGACGCGCCCCTTGTAGCCCTGCCTTCGCAAGCCGGCGGCCACCTCGCCACCGGCCTGGCCGGCTCCCACGATGACGATGCGCTCTTCCATTGCCACGACGTTCCTGTCCAAGTCAGTTCATCCGCTCCGCGGGGGCGAACAGCCGCTCGCGCAGCGTGGCCATGGGGGTCTCCCAGTGGTTCTCGAACCAGAAGTCGAGGAACAGCGGGGACGCGCGGCCACGGTGGTACGCGGCCCTCACCCGCCGCAGGTACTCGGACCTCGCGACTCCGGACTGCGGGTCCTTGAATTGTCCGAGCGTGCCGACCAGCAGGATGAGCGCCGCGGTCCGGATACCCAGATTGCCCAGGGCCCACGCCTGCAGTTCCATCTCGCCCACCACGTCCGTGCCGTAGCCCGTCAGCGAGTGCAACAGGTCATGCGTCTCTCGGTAGCGCTTGGAGATGAAGTCGACGTCGTTCTTGATCTCGAGCGTCGTCTCGAAGGGCGAGATCTTGTTGTCACTGTAGTAGCGCGCGTACGCATGGCCGAGCGTTCCCTCGGGCAGGCGCTCGAGCGCACCCAGATCCAGATCCCTGGCATCGAGAGAAGGGCGCTCGGACAGCATGCGGCGCCCGTCCTCGGTGAGCTTGAGCCGCTGGGCGAGCGATGCGTAGACCTCGAGGTCCAGGCTGGCTTGGATCGCCTGGCCATAGACGGGATTCCCCTCGTTGCCTCTGACCAATTTAATGGCCCTGAGTGCCACCCGCAGGCGGGTGAACAGGGAGGGGTTGTCGGGCAGGACGAGCTTGGGGTCGATCCCGGGGGGCTGGCTGGCATGAGTCGCATTCATCAGCACACATCCTTTTCGGTTGTTTTCGACGTCTGGACAGCTTGAGGTCACCGCCGGGCGGTGACAGGGGCCAGCCACAATCCGACGAGCGCGTCGACCAGTCCGGCCGCGGTGGACTCCCACGTCGAGCGTGGCATCGCGGTGCCCTCCTGCAGCGCGCGTTCCCGCTCGGCGCACATGTGAACGATCATCAACCGGCACATGTAGCCACGCTCCTGCCGCACCTCCTCGGGAAGACGCGGGACCAGCCGGAAGATGCCTTCGGTGGTCTGCTGCATCGACGGCGTGGAGAGCGACTCCTCGACCACGAGCTCTCGAAAGGAGGGATTGCTCGTCACCTGCGCGATGAACCGCGCGTACCAGGTGGGGCTGCCCAGCGAGGCGAGGTGCTCGGTTTGCGGCCGCACGAGGCAGGACGCCCAGTCGCGCAGGTCGGGCGAGCCGGTGATCTCCGCGAGCATCTCGGTACGCCGCCGCTCTACCGACTCGGAGTGCCGGCGCACGATCGCCAACACGAGGTCTTCCTTGGAGCCGAAGTGGTAGCCGACCGCGAAGTTGTTCGACTGGCCCGCTGCCTCACTCACCTGGCGGTTGGAGACCGCCTCCACCCCATGCTCGGCGAACAGCCGCTCCGCGGTGACGAGCAGCAGCTCGCGTGTCTCACTGCCCCGGTCGGACTTGCCCGAGCTCACCAGCGCACCGGAACCTTCTTGTCGCCACTGGGCTGAATGCTGTTGTCGGCACTCATCATGACCTCCGGGGGTGGCCCGTCCTCGAGCCCACGCGAAATGGTTTAAGTCGAACGACTGAAAACGTCAATTGACTTAAACCAGGGCCGGAGGAGGAGGAGGCTGTCTCCGTCGGTGGGCTCGAGGAGCACACGCGCCCCGCTCGAGGCACGGCCGCACGCCTGCCCACTTTGACAGGCGAGGAACCCCCTGCCTTACGCCCGATCCCATTGTGCCCGCTCGCTCTGACACACCACCTTGTGTCCAAAGGAGCCGTCGGAGCCCGGCGGCAAGGAGCCAATGGCCATGCACAAGTGGACGTGGAGTCTGACGGCGGTGGCCCTGCTCGGCCTCGCTGGCTGCAAGAAGGAGAGTGACCGTCTGGGCCAGGAGGACCGCGTCGCCGAACAGAACCCCGAGAACCTTGGCGGCGAGGACCTGGCGGACCAGGAAATCTACGGGACGGTGACGGGGGTCGCCGGCAACAGCATCACGGTGAAGGAGAAGGACGGCACCACGCTGACGCTCGCGCTGGGCGAGGACACCCGCATCGTCAGCGGCGGCCAGCAGGCGGACCGGGCTCAACTCCAGGAGGGCTCGCAGGTGCGCGCCTCCTACGACGAGCCGGGCGGCAGGTACGAGGCCACCCTGGTGGAGCTCTATCCGAAGGCCCCGAGTCCCCAGCGGAAGTGAGTGCCTGGATTCACACAGGGCGGGCGGCATGCCGGGGCCCCGCCGCTCGTCCCGTATCCGTTCTCGGATAGAGCGCTGGCGCCGATTCCCGGCGTCCTTACGCTTGGAGAGAACCCCAACGCGGACCAGGCGCCGGAGGCAGGCCAATGTATCACACGCGAGAGATTCCCCGGGACGGGTGGGCCGACTACCTCTCCCTCGTGAGCACCATCGAGCGCGACCACTGGGTGCGCGTCGAGGCCGAGGTCCCGAACCTCGGTGAGCAGACGGTGACCGAGCGCCTACCCCTGGTGGACATCTCGCTCGCGGAGAAGGGCAGTGAGGAGGGCGCCATCCAGGTGACGGTGGGGCGGCCGGGCGAGGAGATTACCCATCGCATCCCGGAGCCGGCGCACGTCTACGCCGCGGAGAGCGAGAGCGGGGAGATCGAGTGCATCGACATCCACGGCTCGGACCAGCTGAAGACGCTCATCTTCTTCGAGCCCATGTCGCTGCCCGAGGAGGCGATGGCGCCGGAAATGTGAGGCCGGAGAGAGGTGAGCATCCCCGGCCCCTGTCAGCTCAAGCGAGCGGACGGATTACGGGTAGAGCGACTTGGCGCCGGACTTGTCCAGGCTGGTCAGCACGAGGTCGCCCGTCTGGGTGCCATTGCACTGGGGGTAGTGCATGACGGAGGAGGAGTCGTAGCTGGTCAGCGCGCGCCAGGCGGAGTCCTCGTAGCAGCCGGTGCTCGACAGGCGGGTGTGCTCGTGGCGGAAGCCGAGCGTGTGGCCCAGCTCGTGGCGGAGGATGCCCGTGAGCGTCCAGGGCGAGATGCTGCCGAAGGCGCTGGTGCTGATGAGGATGTTGCGGCTCGAGCGGCTGGAGTTCGGGAAGAACGCGCGGGCCAGGTAGCTCGTGACGTTGGTCTGGCGCACGTCGAAGAGCACGCCGGTCTGGGACGCGGTGCAGTTGGAGTCGTAGGTGCTGCTGTGGATGAAGTTGACGTTGGAGGTGGCCTCCCAGGCCGCGGTCGCGTTGTTCATCGCGCTCACCACGGTGCTGTAGCGGCTGCCGAACGAGGAGGAGCTCACGCAGTAGGTGAGGTTACGAGCCTGGGTGGCGCTCCACTTGATGTCGCCGCCGCTGTAGTACACGGCCAGGCCGCCCTCGGTGGAGCCCACGTCGCCGTTGGCCACGAAGTTGTCATAGTACGCGCGCAGGCCCTCGACGCCCTCGACGGCCTCGTCGCCGTTGACGACATAGACGTCGCCCTCGTCCGTGATGGCCTCGGCCTGGAACTCCTCGAACGTCGGAATCTTCTGCTCGGCGGCCTCGGGACCACCGCAACCAACGAGAGCAACACCAGCCAGCAACGCCATGGAGAGCTTGCGCATGGGAGCTTCCTTTTGGGGGACAACAAGGGTTGGACGCGGTCGCCTGGGGGTATCCAGCCTCGACCGCGCGCCGTGCCCATGAGCAACCTCCGGGCCAAGAGCCCGTCTCCTCAGAAATTCGGGACTTGGCCGCGATAACGTGAAAGGCCGTGGAGCACAGATGCTCCAAGCAATCCCGGCTCCCGCGTAAAGAGTCCTGACGTTTTTCGCCAAAACGTTTGATGTATCAAGGAGTTGTGCGCGTGAGACGCTCCCCGCCCGACTCTCGGACGGGGATGTATCGCAATCGGACAGTGGGCACCCCCTTCGGCGCGGGCTCAGCCGTTGGCGGCCTCGGGCACATTCATCAGCGGCTCGGGCGAGGCGCTGGCGTCGTCCTGGGCGAAGTAGATGCGCTCGAGCAGCTTGCGGTTGTGGATGAGGGGCTTGTCGTACCGGCTCAGCCGCATGCCCTTCATGCTGTAGGGGGTGCCGGCCACCAGGGGGATGAAGCGGGCGTCGTCGCGGACCTCGAACCAGGCCAGGACGATGGAGGCCCGGCGCACCACCGGCATGATCGGGCGCAGGCGCTCATCATGGAGCAGGCCGAAGGAGAAGACGTGCAGGCGCGTGGTGTTCGCCGTCTCCGGCACGAAGAAGACGATGGGGCGGTTGGTGAAGGGGCGCTGCTGGCCGGTGGGGCCCGTCCAGGTGATGGTGAAGTCGGCGCGCGGCGGGTCGAAGCGCGTCACCCAGCGGTTGTGGAAGATGTCGCCATTGCGCAGCAGCAGCAGGGGCATGAGGTACGAGGGCCGCTGGGGAGCGCTGTAGCGCACCTCGGTGCGGTCCTCGAAGTTCTGGGCGTCGTACTCGACGCCTCCCGCTTGCGTGCGGTCCCACCCGAGGCGGGTATGGACGGTGGGGGTGTGCTCGTCCTCGCTGAAGTTGTCGAGCACCACGTGCAGCGGCGCGCGGAAGAGCATGGAGAAGGAGCCGTTGAACTCGTAGCCCTGGGGGGCGAAGTCCGGGAAGGCGGAGAGGGGCGCGTCGCGCGCGGCCAGCCAGAGGTAGTCGTAGCGCTCGACGACCTGGAAGGCGCGCGCGTCGCACTTCTTGAGGTCGGGCTGGCTGAGACTGCGGCCATGGCCGTCGGCGTCGAAGCGCCAGCCGTGGTAGGGGCACTCGAGCTGGCCCTCGGGGGTGACACGGCCGGCGGACAGCGGGGCGAAGCGGTGGGGGCAGGCGTCCGCGAGCGCGGCGGGGCGGCCCTGGGCATCGCGGAAGAGGACGTAGGCGCGGCCGGCGAGCTCCACGCGCACCGGCTTCCCGCGCAGCTTCCGGGCGGCCAGGACGGGGTGGAAGAAGCGGGTGACGTCGGGCATGGGCTCCATGGCACCGCAGTATATGCACCCCTGGGGAGTCCCCCTGAAGAGCCCCCCTGAAGCGCACCTCTGAAGGATGCTGGACGGAGCCCTCCGGCCCGCCCGCGCCACACCCGGACGACCGTGCACATACTGTCCCCCAGCCCCGTCTCGACGCGGCCGGGCGGAGGAGGGATGACGCTGGAATCGCTGCTCCTGGCGATATGGCCCCATGTGGCGGCGGTGTTCACGGTGCTGGCCAATGTCCTGGCCACCGGGCACGCGGTGCTGCGCAAGCGGGACGTGCGCGCGGCGGTGGCCTGGGTGGGACTGGTGTGGCTGGTTCCGCTGGTGGGCGTGGTGCTGTACCTGCTGCTGGGCATCAACCGCATCCGCCGCCGGGGCCGCTCGCTGACGCTGCGCCAGGAGCACGGCCAGTTCCCGCCCCGGTCGGGTGTGCCCGCGTGCACCCCCGAGACGCTGGCGACGGCGGTGCCTCCGGCCGAGCATCTCGCCTCGCTCGCCCGCCTGGTGGACGAGGTGATTCACCACCGCCCCCTGCTGCCGGGCAACCGGCTCGTCCCGCTGGAGGCCGGCGCGGGTGCCTACCCGGCCATGCTGGAGGCCATCGACGCGGCGCGCGCCTCCATCTCGCTGTGCAGCTACATCTTCGACAACGACGAGGCGGGCCGGCGCTTCGTGGACGCGCTCGGGCGAGCGGTGAAGCGCGGGGTGCAGGTGCGCGTGCTCATCGACGCGATGGGGGTGCGCTACCACTGGCCGCCCGTCACCGGCCGCCTGCGCCGCGCCGGGGTGCGGGTGGCGCGCTTCCTCCCCACGCTCCTCTTCCCCGCGCGCCTGCCCTTCATGAACCTGCGCAACCACCGCAAGCTGCTGGTGGTGGACGGGCGGGTGGGCTTCACCGGGGGGATGAACATCCGCGAGCACTTCCTGCCCGGCCACGGCGACGCCCGCGACCTGCACTTCCGCGTGGAGGGACCGGTGGTGGGGCAGTTGCAGGAGACGTTCGCCGAGGACTGGGCCTTCACCACGAAGGAGCGCCTGCAGGGGGAGGCGTGGTTCCCTCCGCTGGAGCCCGCCGGGCCGGTGCTCGCCCGGGGGATTCCGGACGGCCCGGACGAGGACTTCGAGACGGTGCGCTGGACGCTGCTGGGCGCGCTGGCGTGCGCGCGCAGCACGGTGCGCATCGTCACGCCCTACTTCATCCCGGACACGGCGCTCGTCACGGCGCTGAACGTGGCGGCGCTGCGGGGCGTGCGGGTGGACGTGGTGCTGCCCGAGCGGCTCAACCTCCCGGTGGTGCAATGGGCCGCCACCGCGCAGTTCTGGCAGGTGATGCGCCCCAACTGCCGCGTCTTCCTCACCGCGCCTCCGTTCGACCACACCAAGCTGATGGTGGTGGATGGGGCGTGGTCGCTGGTGGGCTCGGCGAACTGGGACCCCCGCTCGCTGCGGCTCAACTTCGAGTTCAACGTGGAGTGCTACGACCCGGAGCTCGCCACGCGCCTGGACGCCCTCATCGAGGAGCGGCTCACGAAGGCGCGACTCCTCACCCTGGAGGAGGTGAATGGCCGCTCGCTGCCCGTCCGCCTGCGGGATGGCGTGGCGCGGCTGCTGTCGCCGTACCTGTAGGCGCCTCAGCCGTTGAGGGCCTGGGGGACGATGGCCTCCCGCCATCGGACGTCGAAGGTGCAGGCGGTGCCATCGAAGGAGCGCACGTCCACGAAGGCGCCGCGCGCACCGGCCACATGCTGTGTCCGGAGGATGAAGCCCGCCGCGAAGGAGGGGTGCTCACAGAGGACGTCGTTCATCCACAGCTCGATGTGACGGGGCGAGAGCTCCACCACCCGCACCTCGCTGAAGTTGTTGCCGCTGCGGAAGTCCTGCCCGACGCGCTCCAACGTGCGCAGCGGGCCCAGCGCCAGAGCCAGCTCCGCCACCATGCTCCCCAGGAACGTCTGGAGGTAGCCCTCCAGCAAGTGGATGCCCATCCACCGATGCGCCTCGACGGGAGAGAGCCGCGGATAGAGCGCCTCGGCGGCGATGCGCACGAAAGTCTTCCACTGCTCCAGCGGGTAGGAGACCGCGAGGGGCCGCGACAGGTCCAGCCCCGCCTCCGCCAGCCGCTCCCGGTCGTGGGGGGACCACCTCGCCCCGAGCTGCCGGACGAACAGCGACTCGACCGTCGAGGCGAAGACCAGTTTCTCCAGCGGCATGACGGCCCCCTCGGCACCTCATCGGCACCAGCAAGGAAAGCGACTCCTGCGGCAGAGCCCCGCTCGCGTCGAGAACGGATGCTCACCTTCTCATAAACCGAGATGGCAATACCACCCCCCGCCGGGACGAGGGTTGTCCAACGGGCACTGGGGCCTCAGGGCGACTCGTGGCCGACGAGCGCGAGGATGGCGTCGCCGTAGCGCTCGGTCAGCTTGGGGCCCACACCGTGGATGCGCTGGAGCGCCGCGCCGTCCCGAGGGCACGCGGTGGCGATGGCGCCGAGCACCGCGTCGGTGAGGATGCGGAAGGCGGGCACGCGGCGCCTGCGGGCCTCGTTGAGCCGCCACGAGCGCAGGGCCTCCACCAGTCGGGGCGAGGCCGAGCCCACACCGAGCGTCGCCCCGCTGCGCCTGGAGCGCTCCAGCGCCCGCGCGAGGGCCTCCCGGCCACGAGGGGCGCGAGGCGCCGCCACCGGCTCCGCCATGTCCCCTTCGTATTCGACCTTCGACCAGGTGGTGGAGGAATCGGCGGCCTTCCCGCGTGAGGTCCGGCGCGTGCGTCCCCCCTTGGAGACCTTGGTCCGCGAGCCCTTGGCCTTCGAGCCGCGGCGCTTGCGCGCGGGGGCCTCGTCCGGAGCCCGTGGCAGTTGCACCTGCCCCGGAGCGGGCTCGTGCGTGCGCCGGCCCTCGGGCGTGAGCGTCACGCGCTGGAAGGTGATGTTCTGACCATCCTTCTCGAAGGTGTCCTCGGACAGACGCACGAGCCCGGCGCGCACGAGACCCCCGAGGAGCCGCTCGAAGTCACGTCGTGGCAGCGCCTCGCCGAACAGCTCGCGGTGGAGCCGGCCGGTGGCCTGGGCATCGCGCTCGTGGAGCGCCCCGAGGATGCGCGCGAGTGCCTGGGCCTCGGTGGCGGAGGGCTCGCCGAAACGCAGGGTGGCACAGGATTCGGGCGCGCAGACGTCGCACAGGCCGCACGCCGCCCCCGAGTCCTGCAGGTCACCGAAGTGCGCCACGAGGTGCCGCATGCGGCATCCGTGGGACTCGGCGTAGCGGGCCATGTGGTCGAGCTGTGACTGCTTGTGCTCGCGCTGCGCCGAGTACGAGGCCGCCCAGCCCGGCCGCCCACGGCGAACGGACTCGTCTGGAGTCACCTCCACGCCGCCGTGAATCCAGAGCTGCTCGAGCGCCTTGTCGAAGGTATCCGACGCCACGCGCGCCCGGGCCGCGAGGGACTCCTTGGGCTCCGGCTCGTCGCGGGCGGCCCGGTAGAGGCGCTCGAGGACGGAGGGCTCGGGGTAGTCGCGCTCGTGGAAGAACTCGTGCGTGCGCCGGTCGATGAAGGAGTGCAGCAGCACCGCGCGCGAGGGCTTCCCGTCGCGGCCCGCGCGGCCCAGCTCCTGGTAGTAGCCCTCCAGGCTGGCCGGCAGCGCGGCGTGGACCACGGTGCGCACGTCCGCCTTGTCGATGCCCATGCCGAAGGCCGTCGTCGCGACGATGACCTCCAGCCGGCCTCCGAGGAACGCCGACTGCACCGCGTCGCGATCCGAGGCGCTCATGCCCGCGTGGTACATGCCGGTGGAGAAGTCCGCGCCGAGCGCCTCGGCGTACCGCTCCGCGTGCTTGCGCGTGGAGGCGTAGACAATGGCCGGACGGTGCTCGGGCTCGGCGAGCAGCTCGCGAATGGCGTCGCCGCGCTGGCTCGGGTTGAGCTCGCGCACCTCGATGGCGATGTTGGTGCGCCGGAAACCGTGGATGAAGGTGCGCGCGGGCTTGTCTCGCGGTCCCTGGAGCCCGAGCTGCTGGACGATGTCGTGCTGCACGTCCGGGGTCGCGGTGGCGGTGAGCGCGATGACGGGCGCGGGGCGCAGCATCGGCAGGCGGGTGCCCAGCAGCCGGTAGTCCGGGCGGAAGTCGTGCCCCCACTGAGAGATGCAGTGCGCCTCGTCCACGGCCACCAGCGAGGGCGTGCGCCGGGCCAGCAGCTCCACGAAGCCGGGCACCCCGAGCCGCTCGGGGGCGATGAAGAGGAAGTCCAGCCGGCCCTCGAGGTAGTCCGCGCACACCTGGCGCGACGTGGCCCTGTCCCGTCCCGAGTGGATGCGCTCGGCCGCCAGCCCGAGCGACTGCAGCCGCGCCACCTGGTCCTCCATCAGCGCGATGAGCGGGCTGATGACGAGCGTCGTGCCCGCCCGCGCGAGGCCGGGCAGCTGGTAGCAGAGCGACTTGCCCGCTCCGGTGGGCATCACCAGCAGCAGGTCCTTGCCCTCGGTCGCCGCGCGGCACACCGCTTCCTGGTACGGCCGGAAGTCCGAGAAGCCGAACACCTCCTTCAGCAATCCGCGCAGGGCCTCCGGTGGCGTGGGCGCGCGGGGCGTGCGCTCGGGCCGGACGGTGTTCGCGAGGGGGAGCACGGCATTCTTGCGGGATGACCTGGAGGCCGGAGTCGGCTCGCTGGGAGCCCGGGTGCTGCTGGGAGCCCGGGTGCTCCTGGGTTTGGACACGGGGTGCGCGGCCTCACGCGGAGCTCCCGCCGGGAGCAGCGGCGTGGTGGGAGGAGGCATGGGAAGCGAGGGGGGCACCTTGCCCACGACCTCGATGACGTAGGCCTCGATGCCCCGGAGGAAGGAGTCCAGGTCTCCGCTGCCGCGCTCGATGCGCTGCAGCCAGCGCCTCCCACTGCCCCGTCATCGCCGGGCTCTTCACGTCCGGATGCACCACCCGGATGAGCCCGATGCCCTTCTCCGTCGCCTCGAACGCCTTGCCCCGCCGCACCAGGTAGCCACGGTCGAGCAGCGTCTCGATGATGGCCGCGCGCGTGGCGGGCGTTCCCAGCCCCGACTCCGCGCATCGCGTCCGCCAGCTCCTTGTCGTCCAGCGCCCGCCCGGCCGTCTCCATCGCCGTGAGCAGGCTCGCGTCCGTGAGGCGAGGCGGGGGCCGCGTCCGCTTCGTCACCGGCTTCACCTCGCGCACCGCACGCGCCAGCCCCTTCGTCAGCCCCGGCGGCAGCTCCTGCTCGTCCTCGGGCTCCTCCGCCTCGGCCTCGCCCTCCTTCTTCTTCCCCGCCTCGCGGGACTTCGGGGCACGCTGCCCTCCCCCGACGTCCAGCACCTTCCAGCCCTCGCGCTCCACCATGGTGCCCGCGCTGTGGAAGCGGTCCACCACGGGCGAGCCCCCATTCGCGGCGAGCGAGGTGACGGCGGTGATGACGGTCGTCACCAACCAGACGAAGTCCTCGTGCCACGCCGCCAGCAGCCGACGACAGACGAGCTCGTAGATGCGCCGCTCGTCCTGGGAGAGCGCTCGCGCCCTCGGGCGAGGTCGTCGTCGGGATGATGGCGTGGTGGTCCGTCACCTTCGCGTCGTCCACGAAGCGGCGCCCCAGCGGGCTTCTGCCCGGTGCCGGGCGCGAGCAGCGCCTCCCAGGGCCCGCGGATGGCGCGCACCACCTCGGGCAGCGTCTCCGCCACCGACTGCGAGAGATGCCGGCTGGCGGTACGCGGGTAGCTCAACAGCTTGTGCTTCTCGTACAGCGCCTGCGCCAGCTCCAGGGTGCGCTGGGCGCTGATAGCCGTACAGGCGGTTGGCGTGGCGCTGCAGCTCCGTCAGATCGTAGAGCAGCGGCGCCGCCATCCGCTTCGTCTCGGCGGTGACGGACTCCACGGCCGCGCGGCCCGCCTCGCACGCGCGCCACCACCGCCTTCGCCTCCACACCGTCCGCGGGCAGGCGCCGGGCCTCGCGCGAGTCCCACTCCTTCTCCTTGCCCGGCTCCGCGGGACGGAACCAGGTGCCCTGGTAGCTGCCCTGGGGCCCCTCGGGGCCCGCCGGGCCGAAGGTGGCGACCACCTCCAGGTACTCCTTGGGGACGAAGTCGCGGATGGCCAGCTCGCGCTCCACCACCATGGCCAGCGTGGGCGTCTGCACCCGACCCACCGAGAGCGTGTCCCCGCCCGCCAGCGTGTAGAGGCGCGACAGGTTCATCCCCACCAGCCAGTCCGCCCGGCTGCGCCCCTTGGCCGCGTCCGCCAGCCCGTCGTAGTCGCGCCCCGGCTTCAGCGCGCGGAAGCCCTCGCGGATGGCCCCCTCCGTCAGCGAGCTCACCCACAGCCGCCGCACCGGCTTGCGGCACCCGGCGGCCTCGTAGATGTAGCGGAAGATGAGCTCGCCCTCGCGCCCGGCGTCCGTGGCGCACACCACGGCGTCCACCTCGGGCGAGGTCATCACCCGGCGCACCACCTGGAACTGGGAGGCCGTCTTGTCCTCCACCACCAGCGGCCAGTCGCGCGGCGAGCATGGGCAGCAGCTCGCGCTGCCAGCGCTTCCACTCGGGCCGCATCTCGTGCGGCTGCGCCAGTCCCACCAGGTGCCCGATGGCCCACGTCACCACGTAGCCGTTGCCCCGGTAACACCCCTCGCCCTGCTCGCGAGCCCCCAGCGCCCGCGCGATGTCGCGCGCCATGGATGGCTTCTCCGCCACCACGGCCAGCACGCCCCGTCCTCCGTCACCCATGGTCATCCCTCATAGCGCGTCCAACGGACACGACCATACCCCTACATGCCGCCTCCTACCTGCAAGGCCGTTCAGCAAAAATGTCCGCTCGTGGAGCGAGCGAGCAGGCACTGTGCGTGAATTTTGATCGCCCCCGTGAAACGCGTTTCGGGGCTCCGCATCTGCTTGGCGCTCATACGCAAGCGGTTGGCGTCCGAGCGGAAAACTCCCGATCAGGGATTGGCCATTATCCCCCGCGTCACTCACGCGCTCACGGGCGTGCCAAGGGGGGGAGGAGCCCATGCAGCTCAGGGTTGAGAACGGGATGAAGGCAGCGGGGCATCAGGTCCACGGGAAGCGGTCGGGCGGGGAGAGGATGGGCCTGGTCCTGAATATGGGGGGGGAGCCGGGCGCGTCGGTGACCAGGAACCTGGTCCGTCTGTCCAGGACGGCCGGGCAGGGGGGGGGGAAACACGGTGGAGGTGCCGCGGGTGGCGTACTTCGCGGGGGCGAAGCGCACGCAGCTCGCGGTGCTGATGGAGGCCCGGGTAACGGCCGCCCTGCGCGAGGCACTCACGGGGGTGACCTGTCTCGCGTCGGTGCGGCCGCTGTCTCCGCACCTGACGTCGGCTTCTCTCGTGCTGGCCGGGGGCTGGGGTTTCAGCCCGGGTCGCCGCTCCCGGAACCAGCCGATGGAGTCGGCGCACAACCACGACCTCGACGAGGTGGTGGACGAAGGTGGCATCTATAGCTGGTAGGGCTTTTGCGTTTCGCCCCCCTCCTGCACCGGGGGGCCAGCCCGGGAGTCCGGCGGGGGCCGGGTTCCAGGGCTGACGACCCGACGACTCCTGCCCGCAGGAGGGGAAGGCAGTGAGGTCGAGGTCGCAGTGATGGGGGATGTCTCGCTTCCAAACGAGACATTCCCCATTTTTTTTGCCGTTACGGCGCGGGAGTCAGCGTGGGAGCCGAAGCGGGCGCGGGAGCGCGCTGCTGCTGCCGGGCGAGCCACAGGGACACCGTGAGCCACAGGCCCGCGAAGGGCACCGCGGTCAGCGCCAGCGCCGTCACGCCCAGGCCCAGCGAGTCGAGGCCCGTGTACAGCCAGGCACTCACCGAGTCACTGCCGCGGTACACCACCGTGTCGATGAAGCCCTTGGACTTGTATCTGGCCTCGCGGTCCACGCTGGTGAAGAGGACCTCGCGCCCGGGCCGCTCGAAGGCGTAGTGCGTGGCACCGCGCAGTGACTTGAAGCCGATGAGCATCAGCATCGTGGGCACCATCGCCAGCCCGAGAAAGCCGAGCGCGGTGAGCACCGGCGCCACCGCCAGCGTCAGGCCCAGGCCGAAGCGCGTCATGAGGCGCCCCGTCACCACCAGTTGCAGCACGAGCGTGAGGGCCTGCACCCAGAAGTCGAGGTGGGCGAAGGCGGCGGTGCGCGCGTTGGTGCCGGAGGCCACCGTGGCCACGATGTGGGCCTGCTGGTTGTAGAGGAAGGTGGAGGTGGCGGCGTAGAGGAGCATCTGCAGCCCCAGGCCCAGCAGCAGCGGCGAGGAGAACAGCAGCCGCGGCCCGGCGAAGATGTCCCCGCCCACCGGAGCCTCGGCGACGGCCGCCCGGGGCTGAACGACAGCGGCCCGGCGCGACAACAGCCGCACGCACTGCGCGCTGACCTCCAGCAGCACCGCGGTGACGAGCATCAGGTTCGTGGCACCCAGCGGCTCGGCCAGGCGCGTCACCAGGAAGGGCCCCACCAGCATGCCCGCCGTGCCCCCCGCCGCGATGAAGCCGAAGAGGCGCCGGCCCTGCTCGCTCGCGAACAGGTCCGCCATGAAGCTCCAGAAGATGGAGACGACGAAGAGGTTGTAGACGCTCACCCAGACGAAGAAGGCGGGCGCCACCACGCCGCGCCCCACGTCCAGCTTCAGCACCACGAAGAAGGCCAACAGGTTGACCAGGAAGAAGCGGTAGACGAGCGGGATGACCCGCTGCCTCGGCCAGCGCGCCACCAGCGCCGAGAAGGCCGGCACCGCCACCAGCATCACCACGAAGGTCGCCGTGAAGAGCCACGAGACGTTCTTCACGCCCTTCGCCGTCGCCATCTCGTCGCGCAGCGGCTTGAGGATGGCGTAGCCACACATCAACGTGAAGAAGTACACGAAGGCCAGCAGGACCGAGCCCACCTCCTCGTCCTTCACGTTCACGAATCTCTTGAGCATGGGTGGTGGTGCCGTCCCCGTGGGCACTCGAAAAGCGGTTGGCCGCCCCCCGAGCGTGCCGCCCTCAACGGCGACACGGCCCCCCTATTCCCGAGCCCGATGGGACACGCCAGACGGGGTCCCCGAGGGGGCCTACCTGCCCGCCGCCTCGCGCAGCACCGCCTCCACCCTCGGCAGCGCCGCTTGAATCTCCTCCAGGGACACGGCGCCCACCGACAGGCGGAACCAGCCCGTGTCCTCCTTCAGACCAAAGGCCTGGAAGGGCACCAACGCGAAGCCCGCCTTGTCCAGCAGCAGCCGGCGGATGTCGTCGTTCGTCTTCAGCCCCGCCTTGCCGATCAGATCGAACCGCGCCGACAGATAGATGGCGCCCTGCGGCGCGATGGAGCGCACCGGCAGACCCGCCTCCCGCATCGCCGTGAAGCCCTGGTGCAACGCCACCAGCCGCTCGTCCACCCGCTGGCGCATCACCTCCAGGAAGCCCGACGTGGCCGGCACGTCATCCAGGAAGCGCGCCACCGCCACCTGCTCGGCCTTGGGAGCCCACGCCCCCACGTGCCCCAGCACGTCCTTCATCCGCGAGACGATGGACGGCGGCCCCAGCGCCCAGCCCACGCGCACACCCGTGGCCGCGAAGGCCTTCGAGATGCCGTCCACGAACACCGTGTACGGCGCCAGCTCCGGCACCAGCTCCAGCGGCGTCACGTGCTTCGTCTGCCCGAACGCGAGCGTCCAGTAGATCTGGTCGTACATCACGATGAGCGGCTTGCGCCCCTGCGCCTCGCGCTGGCGGTTCTCCTCCACCACGCGCCGGCTGATGTCCCGCAGGGACTCGGGCGAAATCATCGTGCCCGTGGGGTTGAGCGGGCTGCACAGGCACAGCAGGCGCGCCTCCTTCAGGTGCGGCGCGAGCTGCTCCACCGTGGGCATGAAGCCATGCTCGGCGTCGGTGACCACCGGCACGTGCTTCGCCCCCACCATGTGCGTGTAGTGGTTGTTGTTCCACGAGGGCACCGGGTAGACGACCGTGTCTCCCGGATCCACCACCGCGCGGAAGATGGCGTAGATGATCGGCCGCGCACCGCCGGCGATGAGCACGCTCTCCAGCGGGTACTTCAGCCCCAGCGCGCGCTCGTAGAAGCGCAGCACCGCCTGCCGGAGCGACAGCACTCCATCCGAGGGCGGGTAGTTCGTCTCCCCCGCCTTCAGCGCCGTGGCGATGCCCTCGCCCAGCCCGGGCGGGATGGGGAACTCCTTGGGGCTGAAATCACCCACGGTCAGGTTGCACACCTGTTTGCCCTGGGCCACCAACTCGCGAATCTCCCCCGCGATGCGGAGGATTTCGCTGCCGACGAGACCGCGCACCATCGTGCCAAGGGTGTCGTCCCGCCGGGGACCAAGCAGGGGGGTGAGATCGAGGGCCATTGAAGTCATCGCTCCAGATTCGGGTACGCGTCCAGGCCACGATATACGCGGCGGAGTACGTCCTCCCAAGCAGTCCGTGTGAATTGACGCCCCCCAGACGTGTATCGCCCCGGATGCCTCCTCCCTCCCCCTGGACCCACCCGAGGTGTCAGGAATGAACGGCCGAGCCCGGGACCGCCCGATACCGGGCACTCCCCCGTCACATGGAATCGATGGCATCCCGGAAGTCCTCTAGACACGGGACCCTCCACCGGGCACCGGGCCCATTCCGGGCACGACCATGGGCCCTGGCGGACAGACAGGAGACACCGATGCACACGCAACACACGAAGCGTTGGGGGGCGGTGCTGACGTTGGTGGGAGCCGGGCTGCTGGCGCTGACCGGCTGCGGCGAAGACAAGTACATCGCGTCCACCCAGCTCTCGGGCGCCGCCGAGGTCCCTCCGGTGACGACCACCGCCTCCGGGACGGCCACCGCCACGCTCGACGATGACGAGCTCAAGGTCGTCGGCAGCTTCTCCGGACTGACGAGCGACCTGCAGGAGGTGTCCGGCAGCTCGGCCCACGTCCACGTGGGCGCCGCGGGCACGAGCGGCCCCATCGTCTTCAACCTCACCGTCACCAGCACCGACATGCGCAACGGCACCTTCGAAGGGACCAGGACGCTCAACGACGACGAGCGGGATGACTTCAAGGACAGCCTCTATTACGTGAACGTCCACACCACCAACAACCCGACCGGTGAGATTCGCGGCCAGTTCATCCCGGTCAAACAGGACGACTGAGTCCCTCCACTGGCGGAGCCGCCGTCGTTCCGGCTCCGCTGGCTCCCCGAGGCAATCCTTCTGGCACTCGGGCGCGGCTCGTGCCACATGGGGCCCTGTTTCCGGCCCCAACCACGCGGGCCGCCAGGAGGACGACGATGAAGGTGACCGGACGCTGGATGCCGCTGGGGCTCGCCGCCTGCCTCGCGATGGCGGGATGCAAGAAGGACGAGCCGGCCGCACGGCCCGAGCCCACCACCCCCGCCGAGACCGCTCCCGCCGAGGCGACGCCCCCGCCCGCGTCGCCCACCACGCCCCCCGCTCCCGCCGAGCAGACCGCCGAGGCCGATGCTGGCGCCGCGAGCCGATGCCGGGGCCACGCCCGCTCCCGAGGCCACGCCTCCGCCCTCCCCCACCCCCGCGGGCTCACAGGCCCTCCAGCCCGAGGACCCGAAGAACCGCGAGTGGACCGCGGGCCGCGTGGACATCAAGCGCTCCACCCTGAAGCCGGTGGCGTTGCGCGAGGTGCGCTCGGCCCGCAACGAGGGCTTCGACCGCGTCGTGTTCCAGTTCGACGGCGACCAGGTGCCCGGCTACCACCTCGAGTACATCGACAAGCCGGTCATCAAGTGCGGCTCCGGCGACCCCACGCCCATCGCCGGCCAGGGCTGGCTGCAGGTGCGCATGACACCCGCCCAGGCCCACGCGGATGGTCAGGTGACGGTCGCCGAGCGCGAGCGCAAGCCCAAGCTCCCCGTGCTCGAGGAGCTGGAGCTGACGTGCGACTTCGAGGGCGAGGTCACCTGGGTGCTCGGCGTGAAGCACCCCAACAAGTACCGGGTCATGGAGCTGAAGGAGCCCACCCGCCTCGTCGTGGACGTGCAGGACTGAGCACGCTCGTCACCCGAGTTGCAGCTCCGCGGCCAGCCGCTCCAGCGCCGTGATGAGCCCCTGGTGTCGCGCGCGAGCCTCCTCTCCGCCCGCGCGCAACGCCAACGCCAGCGCCTTCGGCAGGTTCAACGCGGCATCGCCCTGGAGCTTCTCCGCGTACTCGCGCCGGTAGTCGTTGGGCACGCGGAGGCTCCAGTTCTCCTCGCTCACCGTGCCGGGCGCGTTGTACGTCTCCTTCATCCCCAGCAGGTCCGCGAAGAACACCATCACGTTCTCCGCCCGGCTCGCGAACAGGTCCGCGAACTTCGCCTGCACCAGCAACCCCGGCTCCTCCACCAGCCGCCGCGCGAAGTCCTCGCGCCCCTCCTCCTCCGGGTGGAGCCTCCACGCCAGGTAGTCCGCCTGTGCACGCGCCTCGCCCGCCTGCCGCCAGCGGTCCGCCAGGGCCCAGATGGGTTTCGTGTCGTGGTTGCCCACCATGATCCAATCCCCGGGCGCGGCGTTCTCGCACCGGTACACGTCCCGCGGGTTCGTCAGGTCCGCCTTCTGCGTCACCCGGAAGCGCCCCAGCCCGTACTGCTCCAGCACCCGCTGCAGCGGATGGGGCATGGTGCTCAACACCTCGCACAGCAGGTCCGACACCTTCCGCCCGTGGGCATGCGCCGCCGTGATGATGGCATCGAAGAGAGCGCTGTAGCGACGCACCTGCGCAGGGCTCAGCTCGCGCACCCAGCCATCCGCGTAGCGCGGCACCGATGCGGTCGAGCTGCCCCGGCGCAACGATGGACCAGCGCGCCAGCTCCGGGTGCTCCGGCAGGTCCGGCGAGGAGAAGAGCCGCGCCCCGTTCTGCACCGCGCGCAGCGCATCCAGCTCTCCCGAGCGGTACACCCACGGGCACACCAGCCCGTGCGGATGGTCGATGCGCAGTCCGTCGTACTCGGACAGCATCTTGTTCACCCGCGAGGCCATGAACCCCAGCACCGGGCCCGGCGCTCCGTTCGGCGCGCGGTACTGCGCCGGATCCAACACCGGGTAGTTCCACGGCTGACCCTCGGGGTTGGTACGGCTGGGCGGCGCTCCCATCAGGTACGAGCCCAGGAAGAGCCCCTGGTGCGCCCACGCATCCTTCGGCGAGAAACCAATCTGCAGGTCCCCGTACAGCTTCAGGCCCCAGGCCACCGTCCGCTCCCGCAGCGCCGCGTGCTGCGAGTGCACCAGGAACTGCCGGAAGGCATGGGCCTCCACCTGCCCGGCGTACTTCGCCAGCAGCACGTGTCGGCGCTGGGTGAACGTCACCTCCTCACCCGCGCGCGGGCTCCACAGCCGCCTGTCCCACTCGCTCGGCCACTCCTTCCAGTAGGGGCGCCCGTGCTCGATGCAGAGCGCGTCATAGAGCGCGTCCCGCTCCAGCCACTCGTGGTGCTCGCGCCGGAAGGTGTCGAAGTGCTCGGCCAGCCAGGCGATGGCGCTGCCCGGCATGGCCCGGGCCCGCTTTTGCTGGAAGGTGACCCACGCCTCCTCCAGCGCCTCGCTCTGGGCTCGGAAGGCGTAGCGGTGCTTCGTTCGCGACTCGCCACCGCCGGGCCGGGACGCGACGAGGGCCTGCACGTGCTCGGGCCGCAGCAGGCCGCCCCAGGACTCCTCGTGCGTGAGGGACGCGAGCGCCACGTTCAGCGCGTTCCGCGAGAAGAGCGTCCCGTCGTACGGCGAGGGGTTGTCCTCCGATGTCTGCCCCTGCGGGCCGAGCTGGATGCCATTGAAGCCCAGCTCCCGCGCGAACTCGAGGAAGCGCATGCCCCCTTCCGAGTACGGCGAGCCACGGCCGATGTCCTCAGCCGGGGCGCTCGGGAAGCTCGGGTCGTGGATGCTCAGCACCAGGTTGCGCACGTTCAGCGCGGCCAGGGCCGCCGTCACGTGTCGCCGGTAGTCTTCGGGCAGGGTTGCGCGGGGCATCGGCACGGCTCGGGGAGAGGCATCCACCCTAGGAGATCATGGCGGGGCCGTGAACCCTTTGCCGACCTCGGTTGCCCGCCTGCTGAGCAGGTGCTGACAGATTGGCAGCCGGGCCCGGCGCCGTGCGGACAAGGAGTGCACGGACCCAGCCTCCTGGTGCATCGCACCGGACTGGCTCCCTCGTGGCGCTGGCGGGTACGGAGATTGAAAGCGCCTCGGGCATGGCTCCAGACCCGTCCGTGCATCCGAAACTCACCTGGAAGGCATGGCTGCGCCATCTCCTCTTCAGCCTCGTGACCACCCTGGGCCTGTTCGTGGTGATGGGCGCGCTGTGGCTCGGAGTGATGCTGTTCATCATACCGGGCGTGTGCTTCCCGCCTCCGAAGCGGGACACCGCCGAGCACGACATCGAGAGCATCCACAATGCCCTGAAGCTCTACTCCGCGAAGACCGGGCGTGTCCCCACCACGGGAGGGATGCGGGCGCTCGTGAACAGCGGGATCATTGAACGCTTCCCGTACGACCCCTGGGGCATGCCCTACCAGTATGAGTTCCGCGATGGACGGCCCGTGGTGTGGAGCTACGGCGCCGACGGTGCTCCCGGGGGAGAAGAAGCGGACGCGGACATCTTCGGCCGTGAGCGCAAGTGAAGCGGGTGGCCCGCGCCGGGGAGCGTCTCACTCCTCCGCGGAAACCTCGCCCGGCTCCTTCGTGCAGTCCTTGCGCTGCACCAGCTTCTTCACCTGCTTCGTCACGATCTCCCCCTTCTGCGCGGAAAAGCGCCAGGTGCGCGTGTGCAGCTCGGAGCGCGGCTCCGGGTCGCACGTCGGGTGCGTCAGCCACTCCTCCAGCACCACCTCGCCCCGGCCCACCTTCAGACTCTTCACCTCCGACGAGGCCCCATCCTCCGGCGGCTCGACGACGGTGCTCTCCGCGTCCCCCTTCTTCAGCAGCGCGAGGACGAGCAGCCAGTTCCGGTGCTCGCGCATCCCCACCTCCTCCGCGTAGTCGAAGGTGGCCCCCGCCAGCGTGCCTCCCGAGACCCGCGCCTGCACGCTCTTGCCGAAGGTCCACCCCGGCAGCAGCGACGGGCACACCAGCGGGTCGCGCTCCTCCCACAGCACCCGGCGCGAGTACGAGAGCGGCTCCAGCGCCTTGAACACCTTCGTCAGCTCCGCGCCCTCCTTCACGTCGCACACGCCCAGCGCCACGAAGTAGTAGCCGGGACGCAGTCCGGGAAACTCCGCGCCGTCGACGACACGCGGGTAGCCGGGCCCCAGCTCCAGCACACGCGCCCAGTCCACCGCGCGCTCCTGGTAGGACGACACGAAGGCCTCCGCCTCCTCGCGCGTCCGTCCTCCTCCCCACACCAACATCACCCGCTCGCTGAGGGAGGCAGGCATCGGCAGCTCCGGCTGGGCCCACACCGGAACAGAGGCGAACAGGACGAGGATGGTGGAGAGGAAGCGCATGGCGTGGCGTAAGATGGCACGCCGCCCGAGTCGCTCCCAGCCTTCTGGGTGGAGTCCACCCCCGGCCGAGGAGCCTCATCGGTCTGCGCGCCGAGGGACTGATGGACGAGGACGGCGTGCGTGGCCAACTGTGGGACGCGAGCGGGAGCCGGACGTTCAGCGCCAGCGGGGTGACGTTCCCGTGAGCGCCCGTCCACGCGCTCAAGGGTGTTGACGGGTCAGCCCGAGCCTCCCTGTAATCCCGAGGACACGCTTTCCAGGCCTCGCGGCCCGCTCGGAGGTGCGGCATGTCCACCCGTCGTGCTGGCCCGCGCCCGTCAGGTGCGCGGCAGCCACTGGGGTTGAGCGCCGTGTCCCCGGTGGTGCTGCTCCTCCTGCTGGGTTGCGCCACGGGCACGCCGTGGGGGCATGGCATGGCGAGGGGCGCAGCCTCCTTACGGCTGACACCCGCGAGCATCCAGGCGGCGCCGCGAGAGCAACCTCTTGATTCCGGCAGTGGAGGCAGTGGCGGAGCGGGACTCGCACCCGGCGGAAGAGCCGGTGACGGTGCTGGCGCATGGGCCAGAGGGAGGAACGCGCCCCGAGCAAGTCCAGGAGCGGGCGCGACAGGTGGAACGGGAGAGAGCGGCGGCGCTGGTGCTGGCGGCCCAACGGGAGGGGCGGGACGCGGAGGCGGCACGGGAAGCCGAGGTGGACAGGGCGCTGGCACGGGTGGTGGGCCTGTGCAGCGGGGTGGAGGAGGTGGGGGCGGTGCTGGCCTTCGCCTTCTGGGTGGAGGGGGGCGCGCTGACGCCGGTGGGCTACGAGGAAGCGCGCGGGAGCGGGCGCGCGGGGCGGCCGGTGGAAACGGAGGGGCTGGCGCGGGTGCTGCGCCGTGTCTTCGCCGACTACGCGGGCCGGCGGACGGGCGAGGTGGTGCTGAGGTTGCGGCGCGAGGAGGCGCGCTGGGCGGTGGACTACGACGCCACCCGCCAGGGAGGCCGCCCCGCCGAGGCCCGGACACTGCCGGTGCGCACCCAGGGCACGCCGGCCAACACCGTCCTCGCCTTCCACGAGGCGGCCAGCGCGTGGGTGCGCGCCGTGCAGGTGCCAGCCGGGGGCGCGGCGCGGGTGGAGCTCGCGGTGCAACTGGAGGACGGCTGGCTCGCCGGGTGGGAGTTGCGCGAGGTGCGGCGCACGCGCGAGGGGCCGGGAGGCGGCTCGAAATCGCTCTCGTCCGAGGTGGCGGGGCACCTGTTGCAGGTGCTGCTGCCCTTCACCGAGGGGCTGGGGACACGCACGGTGCGGGTGGTGCTGGGGGCCGAGCACCAGCCGGGAGAGGCTCAGGCACGGGGCCGGGTGGAGTCCGCCCGGGTGGAGCGCCCGCCGCAGCAGCCCGGGCCGAGCTGGTACCTGTCCATGCACGAGGCCACCCTGCTGCGCTGGCGCGAGGGCGTGATTGAGGGCTCGGCCTGGCTGTCTGAGAGGGGCGTGGAGGAGGCAGCCCTCTGGATGGCGGGAGGCATTCTCGCCAGGGGCCTGGGCTTCTTCGCCACGGAGGGGCTTGAGTGGGTGGGGCGGGCGCTGAGCCGCGAGCCCGAAGCGGTGGCCGGCTGGTTGCGCACCGCCCTCAAGCGCCTGTCCAAGGAGGAACAGGAGGCTTTCGGGCAACTCTGGCGAAAACTGGCACTGGAAGGCGAGCAGGCCCTGACCAAAGGCGAGCGACAGACGCTGCGGGGCCTCTTTGCCCGCCTCGAACAGGCCATCAGGCAACCGTTGGATACGGAGCTAAAAAATACCCTTCGGAAGGACGCTCGTGCGTATTACGCCGAGTTGTATCCGCAATTCGCCAAGAGCTTGAATGAGCTACGAGCGGAACTTCCTATCCACCACCGGCGACCGCTCCAGTACGCGCACCTCTTTCCGGATGACAACATCAACGCCGCGAAGAACCTGGCGATGACGCGGAAGTACGCCCACAAAGACATCAATCTTTTGTGGGAGAGATTTCGAACCGCCCGGCCCAATCCGACAGCGGACGACGTAAGACGTGCGGCCGAAATCATTGATAGGCAATTCGAACCCTGGTACCACCGCGTCGATACTCCACCAGGGTTGCTGAAAACCACCGACCAAGCCAGAGAAGCCGCGTTGCGCGAACTACGGATTCAATTCCCTGGTCTCGACTAGACGAGGATTAACAATGGAGACAATGTCACTGCCCGGGCTGGAGCGACTGATGAGCATATGCAAGCAATTGAATCTCGGGCTGGAGACGTCACCGCCCGCCCGTAAGCCACTAAGGGCCGAGGGGTTGCTAGAGGGCGTCCCCTTCGACCCGGTCCTAACAAGCGTCTATGCGCGCCTGGGATACGCGGCTTTCGCTGACAAAGCCATGGGGTGGGGGCTCACCCGCCACGATGATCAGGAGCATAGGCTAGAGGAAACCAATAAGTGGTGGAGGAACAACTACTGGGATCAACTGGGAGAGCCGGTGATTGTTTTCGGCGGCGACATCTACACCTATGCCACCGTGCCCCGGCTCGCGGATGACCGGGGAAGACAACCCGTGGTGCGCATCGACACCTACGAGTACGCGCCCGACATCATGCCCATCGCATCTAACGTGGACCGGTTCTTCGACAGCTACTCCCGGTATCTGGAAGCCCTGGTCGCCGACTCGCGCTACCAAGAATCGGGGGAAACGGACCTCCTCTTCCCCTGGCATGCAACTGAAATCCTCGCACGGGACGAACGGCTGGTGGAACTGATGCGCGCCGGGAGCTTCGACTCGTTGATGAAGAACGGGGACGATTCGACGCGCCGCTGGGCCGCCAAGGTGATGGGCACCCAGGCGTAAGGGGCCGGGCAGGCCGGCCCCCAACGGGCCCGGGCCACCTCAGAGCTGCTGCTCGCGGCTGCGCACCTTCCAGGACTCGCCCAATTCGGAGGGGATGCGGAAGGGCGGGCGCTCGGTGCCGCGGCTCACCCAGACGATGCCCTCCAGCAGCTTGCGGCCGAACAGCTCGGCGAGCTTCGCGTTCACCCGGCTCTGCTCGTCCGTCTCGTCCATCACCCAGCCCAGCAGCTTCAGCGGCTTCACCAGGTGGCGCGTCCAGTCCGAGGGCGGCACGGCGATGAGGTCCGCCGTCGAGTCCCCCACCAGGTGGCGGATGAGCGTGGCGCACATGCCATCGAAGAGGTCGCCGGGGACGATGTGCTCCAGCAGCTCGACGAGGGCGCGCGTCATCGCCTTGCCCTCTTCGCTGGTGCGGAACACGCGCCCGAAGATGCGGTCCGTGAGGCGCTCGCCGTCCTCGAAGGACTCCGGCAGCAGGCGCTCGTCCACGCCCATGATGTAACCCACCACCCGCCACGCATGGTAGTAGGCCTGCGCCTCGCGCGCGGAGAGGGTGTAGCCCAGCTTCATCAGCGCGCGGATGGTCACCACCGAGAACGACACCAGCGTGCCGGCCATGTCCTCCTGGTTGACGGGCTGGCCCCACTCGGGGTTCCATCGGCCGCTCTGCCGGATGAGGTGGCGCACGGCGGCGTGCATCAGGCGCACCTTCTGCGCGTCCCGGATGCCCCAGCCGTCGTCCTCGAGCCCGCCCGGGCCCATCACGTCCACCACCATCTGCGCCGTCTCCACGATGCGGCGCCGGGTGTCCGTCTGCAGCCGGGCGGTGAGGTGGAGCACCTGCACCCCCTGGGCCCCCGCGTAGCAGGTGGGCAGCCCCGCGCACACCAGCGCCACCACCGACAGCGGGCCGCAGCGGCTGAACACCGCCTGCCCCTCGCGGATGAGCTCCTTGTCCGCCCACGAGGGCAGCCGGGCACTCTGCTCGAAGTAGCCGCGCAGCGGCTCGGGGAGCTCCTCCGCGTGCACCCGCTCCTTGGCCACCAGTTGCTTCATCAGCTCATTGGCCGAGCCCACCATCCCTTGCGCGAAGAGGCTCCGCACCGCCTCGTCGGCCGGCGGGTCGCACTGCTCGCGCATGGCATCCAGGAATTCGTTCGTCCAGCGCTCGTCCGTCATCGAAGTGCTCCGAAGTGGCTTCGTCCCCCGCCCGCGCGGCGCGGAACGCGAGGCAGTGTGGCACACACGCCAGGAGTGTTCGAAGAGGATGCTTGCCCGTCTGTTCAGTGGACCGTGGGCCCCGGGGCCCGCTCCCGCTCGGCCGTCAGGGAGGCCCGGGGCAGGGTGAAGGAGAAGGTGCTCCCCCGCCCCTGCTCGCTCTCCACTTCCAGCCAGCCACCGTGGGCCCCCACGAGGCCCCGGCTGATGGAGAGGCCCAGCCCCGTCCCCTGCCTCGCCGCCCCCTTGGCCTGCCAGAAGGGCTCGAAGAGGTGGGGCAGTGCCTCGGCGGAGATGCCCGGGCCGGTGTCGCGCACGGAGAAGCGCACGAAGTCCCCCTGGGGCTCCACCTCCACCGTCACGCTCCCGTCCTCGGGAGTGAACTTGAGGGCGTTGCCCACCAGGTTGGTCAGCACCTGGAAGAAGCGCTCCCGGTCGCAGCGCACCCAGCTCCGCTCCCGGGGCAGTCGCGTCCGCAATTCAATCCGCTTCTGGATGGCCAGCGGCTCGAGCAGCGCCAGCCCCTCGCGCACCAGGTCGTCCGCCGCGTAGCGCCTCAGGTCCAGCGTCAACCGGCCGGCCTGGAGGCTCGCCATGTCGAGCAGGTCGCGGATGAGCCGCTCCATCCGCTCCACCGAGCGCTCGATGGTGTGGGTGTGTTTGCGCATCCGCTCGCCCACCTCGCCCTCGGGGAGGAGCCGGCGCAGGAGCTGGACGCTCAGCGCGATGCTGCCCAGCGGGTTCTTCAAGTCGTGGCTCACCACGGCCAGCACCTCCTCGCGGGTGCGGACCGCATGCTGGGCCTCGAGGAAGAGCCGGGAGTTCTCCACCGCCACCGCCGCGCGCCGGCCGAACTCCTCGGCCAGGGAGAGGTCCGCCTCGGTGAAGCGCCGCTCGGTGCGCGACGACACGAAGGTGATGGCGCCGAACGGCTCGCCGTGCACCAGGAGCGGGACCACCATGGCCGAGCGCACCCCGAGCACATGCAACGGCTCCACCCGCTGCACGCCCAGCACGTCCGCGAGCCGCCGGGGGCCGTCCAGGTCCGGAAGCAGCAGGGGCTGACCCGTGCGCAGCACGTGCGCCAGGGTGCCGGACTCCGCCGGCTCCGTCGGGCGCCGTTCCGCGAGCTCCGCCAGGTGCGCGGCCCGGGCCGAGTCCACGTGGGTGGCCGCCACCTGCCGCGTGGCTCCCTCTGGCTCCAGCAGGTCCACCACGCACCAGTCGCCGAGCCGGGGCACCGCGAGCCAGGTGAGGGTGGAGAGCGTCTCCGCCTCGTCGAGCGAGGCCGACATGGAGACGCCCGCCTCCGAGAGGAAGCGCTGGGCCGCGGCGAGCGTGCTGGCCTCCTGCTCGGCGGCCTCGGCCCGGGAGCGCTCGCGCATCTGGGCGGCGGCCTCGGCGCGCGCGGCCTGCTCCCGGGCCACCAGCCGCATCCGCTCCTCCTCGCCCCGCAGGCGCCGGGCCTCCACCCGGTCCAAAGCGAACGCGGCCCCCCACACCAGCGCGGCGAAGGCGACGACGTTGCCCGTGGCGATGAGCGCCACCGCGAAGGGCAAGGCGAAGGCCTCCACCCGGTGGCCCCACAGCACCAGCCCGCCCAGGAGGATGGGGAGGACAAGCGCCGGCGGCAGCAGCCAGCGCGCGAGCACGCCTCCCACGCCCGAGTAGGTGACGACCTTCATGAAGCCGCGCTCCGGGCGGACGGTGAAGACACCGGTGGAGAGCAGCAGGAAGCACACCGTGGTGTGGAGCGCCATCTGCGCGTAGCGGGAGATGCCGGTGAACTCCTGCTGCCCGTAGAGGTAGCCCACGAAGGCCACCAGCGCGATGACTCCGGCGAGGGCCGCGAGCCACTGCGAGGGCCAGCCCCCCCACCGCGTCCGCACATCGAGGAAGAGGAGCGCCCCCCCGAGCAGGACGAAGCAGAGGGCCGTGTTGGGGGCCATCCGCCCCGGGTGACCGAGCTCCACGCCGCGGGCCTTGTCCGTCACGAGGAGCTCATCGAGGCCCAGGTTCACGTCGAAGAGGTACTGGGCAAACGACAGGCCCGCGATGAGACCGACGAACCCCGCGCCGGCCCGTGTGGCGTGCCGCACGAAGGCGCTCTGCCGGGGAAGGCTCGCCAGCAGGAGCGCGGCCCCGGAGAGGATGAAGCACAGGGCCGTGTTGGCCTTCATCGTGGGCAGGCCCGCCCGCAGCCCCTTGATGCTGGAGATGTCGAGCACCCACGCGACCAGGACCACCAGCCCCACCAGCACGACGGCGCCGCCCTGGACTGCGGAGACCCTCCTCAGCCCGTCACCTCCATGGCGCTCGCCTCACGCCCCCGGCCGAGCCTGGGGCGGACCAGGCACCGGCTTGTGCTCCCCGGGCCCCAGGGTGCGCCGCAGCCTGCCCATCGCCCAGGTGCGCCCGTCGTGGAGGATTTCGTACACCGTCGGAATCACCAGCAGCGTCAGCAGCGTGGAGGTGATGACGCCGCCGATGACGGCCCGTCCCAGCGGCGCCCGGAAGTCGCCGCCCTCTCCCAACCCCAGCGCCACCGGCACCATGCCGGCGATGAGGGCGAACGTCGTCATCATGATGGGCCGCAGGCGGATGCGCCCCGCCTCGATGAGCGCCTCCCGCATCGGCTTGCCCCGCGTATGCGCCCACTTGGCGAAGTCGATGAGCAGGATGGCGTTCTTGGCGACAATCCCCATCAGCAGGATGACGCCGATGAGGCTCATGATGTTGAGCGTGTCCCCCGTCACCAGCAGCGCCAGCACCACGCCGATGAGCGACAGCGGCAGCGAGACGAGGATGGCCACCGGGTCCAGGAACGAGCCGAACTGGATGACCAGGATGAGGTACATCAGCAGCACCGCCACCGCGAGCGCGAGGAAGACGCGGCCGAACACCTCGGCCTGGTCGCGAGCCTCGCCGCCCTCGCTCAGCTCGTAGCCCGGCGGCAGCCGCACCTGCGCCATCCGCGCCCGGATGTCCGTCATCACCTCCGACAGCGAGCGCCCCTGCACGTTGGCCTGCACGTTGATGACCCTCTCGCGGTTGAGGTGGTTGATTTGAGCGGGCCCCACCGTCTCGCGGATGCGCGCCACCTGCCCCAGGGGCACCAGCGCCGGCGTGCCGTCCGGCCCCGCGCCCGCCACCAGGGGGAGTCTGCACCAGGTCACTCGGGCGCATGCGCGGATTCGGGGACCAGCCGCACCACCACGTCGCGCGTCTCGCCCGAGGGGTCCACCCAGTCTCCCGAGTCCACTCCCGCGAAGGCCGCGCGCAGCGCCTGCGCCACCTGGCCCACCGTCACGTCGAGCCGGCCCGCCACGCCGCGGTCCACCTCCACCTCCACCTCCGGCTTCTGCCCGCGCGTGGACAGGCCCACGTCCACCGCGCCCGGCACCTGCTCCACCTCGCGGCGCACCTGCTCGGCCAGCCGCGACAGCTCCCGCGCGTCCGGCCCGCGCAGCTCCAACTGAATCGCCTTGAAGGCTCCGCCGAAGCCGCTGGTGAAGACGGACACCCTCGCCCCGGCCACGCGCGCCATCTCCCTGTCGCAGGATGACGCCGAGCTCCTCCTGGCTCAGCTCGCGCTCGCCTTGGGCGTCGAGCCGCACGTACACCAGCGCCTGGTCCACGCCCGGCGAGCGCAGCGGCAGCGGCGTGCCGATGGTGGTGAAGGTGTACGCCACCTCCGGGTGGCTCGCGCGCGAGGCGGGACACCTCGCGTACCTTGCGCCGCGTGTAGTCGAGGCTGGAGCCCGGCGGGCGTCTCCACCAGCATCTCAATCTCCGCGCGGTCGCTCACCGGGACGAAGCCCGCCCCGCCCAGGGTGGCCTGGAGCACCAGCGCGCCCACCAGCGAGCCCACCGCCAACAGCACCATGGCCAGCCGGTGGTCCAGCGCCCAGGCGATGACGCGCTTGTAGTGGTCCGCCTGCCGGTCGAACCAGTGGTTGAAGCGCGACGAGCACCCGCGAGATGGGGCCCTTGCGCGCCCCCTGCTCCACCGCCGGGTCCGGCCAGTACGCCGAGAGCATCGGGTCCAGCGAGAAGCTCACGAAGAGCGACACCAGCACCGAGCACGCGATGGTGAGGGCGAAGGGCTTGAACCACTGCCCGGCCACCCCGTACATGAAGGCCACCGGGACGAACACCGCCACGATGGAGAACGTCGTCGCCGCCACCGCGAGGCCAATCTCGCTCGTGCCCTCGCGCGAGGCCGTGTAGTGGTCCTTCCCCAGCTCGATGTGGCGCACGATGTTCTCGCGCACCACGATGGCGTCGTCGATGAGGATGCCGATGGCCAGCGACGAGGCCCAGCAGCGACATGGTGTTGAGCGTGAAGCCGAACGCCCACACGCTGATGAAGGAGGCCAGCACGCTCACCGGCAGCGCCAGGCCCGTGATCACCGTGGAGCGCCACGAGTTGAGGAAGAGGAACACCACCAGCACGGTGAGCAGCGCGCCCTCCAGCAGCGCGCCCTGCACGTTCTCCACCGCCTCGCTCCACCCGCACGCCCGCGTCGCGCACCATCTCCAGCTTCACGCCCGCGGGCAGCGTGCTGCTGGAGCTCGGCGACGCGCTCGCGGACGGCGTCGGCCACCTCGGTGGTGCTGTAGCCCTTGGCCTTGAGGATGTCGATGCCCACCGCCTCGCCGCCGTTGTAGAGCGCCAGGGTGCGCGGCTCCTCGGTGCCGTCGAACACCTGGGCCACCTGCGCCGAGGCGGATGGGACGGCCGCCGCGCTCGGCGATGACGACGCGCGCGAAGTCCTCGGGCGTCTCCAGCCGGCCCTTGAGGCGGATGGTGCGTCTCCTCCAGCGGCCCGTCCAGCCGGCCCACCGGCGCCGCGAGGTTCTGCGCCTGCAGCGCCTGCACCACCTGCGCGATGCTCAGCCCCGCGGCCTGCAGCGCCACCGGGCGCACCTGAACACCGTCATCTCCCGCTCGATGCCGCCCACCACCGAGGCCTGGGCCACGCCCGGAATGGAGCGCAGCTCGCCCACGATGCCCGGGTCCACCAGCCGGGTGAGCGCCGTGGCCGGCAGCGTCTCCGAGGTGATGGCCAGCGAGATGATGGGCAGGTCCGCCGGATCGAAGCGCGTGAGGACGGGCTCCTCCATCTCCAGCGGCAGGTCGTTGCGCTTGCTGGAGATGGCGTCGCGCACGTCCTGGGACGCCTGCTGCAGGTCCTTCTCGTAGTCGAAGAAGACGGTGAACTGCGCGAGGCCGTCCGTGGCGCTGGAGGTGGACTTCGCGGCGTCCACCCCGCTGATGCTGAAGAGGGCGTCCTCGACGGGCTCCACCACCTCGCGCTCGACCACCTCCGGCGAGGCGCCCGGGTAGGCGATGGTGACGTTGATGATGGGCTGCTGGATGTCCGGGAACTCGTCCGTCTGCAGCACCAGCGAGCGCCACCAGGCCGAACACCACCAGCGCCAACATGGCGGTGATGGTGACGATGGGCTTCTTGATGGCGAAGTCGGAGATGAACACGGGAGCTCTCCCTCGATGAAGGTGGGCGCGGGACTCAGTGGGGCTCGGACTCCTGGGGCTGCTCCGGGACCGGCGGAGTGCCGGCACCGCCCACGCCCGGCTCCGGCTCCTGGGCTGCTCGGGCAGCCGCAGCTCCACGCGGGTGCCCTCGGCCAGGTCCCGCGCCGAGCCCCTCAGCACCACGTCCCCGGGCTGTACGCCGGAGCGCAGCTCCACCCACTGGGCGATGTCGTCCGTCAGGCCCAGCGTCACGCCCACGCGCTCCACCCGGCCGTCCTTCACCCGCAGCACCGCGGGAGGCTCGGCGCGCGTGTCCACCGCGGACACGGGCACCGCGGGCACCTCGCGCCGGAGCGCCGCCACCCGGCCCTCCGCGAAGAGCCCGGTGAGCAGCGACTGCTCGGTGTTGGGGAGGGCGACGTAGAGGCGCACCTGGCCGGTGGCCGGGTCCACCGCGGGATTGATGCGCTCGATGCGGCCCTGGAAGGTGCGGTCTCCATAGCCGCTGACGGAGAAGTCCACGCGGGCCCCGGGCTTCAGCGTCTCGAGCTGCGAGGCCGGCACCGAGGCCTCCAGCCGCAGACTGGTGGGGTCGATGACGGTGTAGAGCGGCGCGCCCGGCTGGACGATGTCACCCGCGCTGGCGTGGCGCTCGCTCACCACCCCGTCGAAGGGGGCGCGGATGCGGGTGCGGTCCACCTGATCTGCGCGAGAGCGCCATGCGGGCCCTGGCCTCGGAGAGCTGCGCCTCGGCCTGCCGGCGCGCGAGCTCCGCCCGCTCATAGTCGCGCCGGGTGATGACGCCCGCGTCGACCAGCTTGCGGTTGCGCGCCTCCTCGACACGGGCCACCTCCACGCCGTTGCGCGCCACCTGCACCGCCGTGCGCGCGGCGAGGTACTGGTCCTCCAGCGCGAGCGCCTCGATGCGCGCGAGGGGCTGGCCCTTCTTCACCCGCTGGCCCTGCTCGACGGCCATCTCCAGCACGGCGCCCTGGACCTCGGCCCGCATGGTGGCGGCGCGCCGGGCCTGGAGCGTGCCGGAGAGGACGGGCCCGCTCCGCAGCTCGCGCGGCTCCACGCGCACCACGTCCTCCGGCCCGAGCTCCACCGGTGCCTGCTCCTGGGGCTGGGGCGCCGACCCGCCTCGCTTGCACCCCACGAGCACCACCAGGCCCAGCAGCACGAGGAGCCCGCACGCGCCTCCTCCGTACGAGGCCACACGTCTCCCCGCTCCCTGGCACCTCGTGCGCTCGCTCACGCCACCCCACCTCCTGATACGCGGAGGTGGGATGCGCATGATGCGGCGCGTTTGCATCCCGAGAGCGTCCGGATGTCACACATCCGCCGCTGCCGGACGCCTGCCTGCCTGGTGGGCCCGTCCTTGGGTGGACGCTCGAGACCGCGCGAGGGGTGAAGGTTCAGCGGGAGCCGATGAAGGGACCGGGGCCGCCCAGACGGCCTCCGTCACGCCCCTCCCGCCCGTGATGGCCACCCCGCAGCTCGTACGCCTCGCCATCGAGCGTGGCCGAGCCGCACTCGGGGCCGAAGCCCAACACGTGCTCGGTGCCATCCGCCTGGGTCTGGACCACCGTGCCGGCGATCGGCCAGCGGCAGCCCCGCGTCCGGCGCAGCTCCTCCACGGTGATAACCGAGGTGGTGCCATCCGCGAGCGCCGCGTCGAACTTGCCGCTCAGGATGCGGACCGGCTCCTCGCCGGAGCCGTCGAAGGCGACGGAGAGCGTGCCAGAGAGGTGAAGGCTCCGCACCACCTGCCCCTCCGCGTCCCGGACCTCGCGCGTGGTGTCGACCGTGCCGGTGCGGGTGAAGCTCGTCTCGCTGACCAGGCGGTTCCCGCTCGAGGTGGCCGTCCCCTGGAAGGTCACGACACTCCCGTCCGGCCTGGTGTGCGTGGTGGAGAAGGTCGCGCTCTGCAGGCTGTCGAGGCGCGTCTCCGGACCGCAGGTGCCCTCCGGCGTCACGATGACGTCGTTGACGAGCTCCACCGTGCCGCTGGAGCTCGTGGGAGCCGCATCCCCCGGCGGAGGCAGTCCACCGCCCCGCGGCATCCACTGTCCATCCTGCGTCTGGCCCGCCTCGGGAGGAGGGCGCTGGAACGGCGCGCGGCTGCACTCCGTCCACTCGAAGCGCATTCGCGAGGGCACCGTCTTGTCGCACACCTGCACCTCGGTGACCTCCGGCTCGGGGTCGCACCGGAAGGCCTCGTGCTGCTCCCGCTTCAGGTCTCCGTCCAGCCCCGCGATGAGCCGCTCCAGCTCCATCGAGTGGGCGGAATCGCTCGCCGTGCCCAGGGCCTCGCTCGCCTGGGCGGCGGGCGTCTCCTCCTCGCTCGACGCGCCGCCACAGCCGGTGCCCAGTGCCGCCGCGAGCAGCACCGTGCCCAGCAACCTGCCCTGCCCCCTCTTCGACTCCAGCCAAGACCTCATGTCATCGCTCCTCGACACCCTGGGTGTCGGAATGGCGAGGCCCCGGCCGGCCCCGCCGAGACTCAAGCTAGGAGCCATGTCTTAAGATTCTCTTACGACGCTTCCGGTACGACGGGGCACAAGTAGGGGTGGTGCCCACCCGGATGGGGCGGCCACGACTTCTGGAGAGGACAAGGCCATGGGTGAGCGCATCCTGCTCATCGAGGATGACCGGCAGCTGGGAGCACAGATTGTCGACCACCTGGGGCGGGCGGGCTTCGAGCCCACCTGGTGGACCGAGGGGCGCGCACTGCGCCCGGACGAGGCGGCGACCTGGAGGCTCATCATCCTCGACCTGATGCTCCCCGGCACCTACGGGATGGACATCCTCAAGCAGCTCCGGGATGGCTCGGACGTGCCAGTGCTCATCCTCAGCGCGCGCAATGACACCGCGGACAAGGTGCGGGCGCTGAAGTTGGGGGCCGACGACTACATGACCAAGCCCTTCTGGCCCGAGGAGTTGGTGGAGCGCGTGCGCGCGCGGCTGCGCCGGCCAGTGCTGCAGCGGCAGGACAGCGGCGTCGACATCGGCGCGCTGCACGTGGACCTCCAGGCCCGCGAGGTGCGCGTCCACGGCACCCCGGTGGAGCTCACGCGCGTGGAGTTCGACCTGTTGGCCGCGCTCGCCCGTCGACCCGGGGCGGCGGTGACGCGCCAGTGGCTGGTGGAGAACGTGTTGGATCCGGAGCGCGAGGGCACCGAGCGGACGCTGGACGTTCATGTGTCGCGGCTGCGGCGCAAGCTCGGCCCGGGCAAGCACATCGAGACGGTGTGGGGCATCGGCTACCGGCTCGGAGAGGGCGAGGACCCATGAAGCTGCGGATGCGGCTGGCGCTCACGACGATGGCGGTGGCGCTCCCCGTCGCGATGGGCCTGGCGTGGGTCCACACGGCCGTCGAGGAGAGAGCGCGCGAGTCGGCCCTCGCCGAGTACGCCCTCACGCACATGCTCTCGGGAGGGCGGGAGCAGTGCGAGGCCGCTCCCACGACCTGGAGCAACGCGCCCCTGGCTCGACCGTCGCACCGCGACCGCCCGCCCCGCCGCCCATGGGATGGGGGGAGCCGCCCCCGCATCCGGGTCGGTCGGGAGAGGGCCCGCCACCTCCGCCCGGAAGCAGGGCTCCCCCTCGAAGGGGTGAAGTCCGGCTGTTCGCCTACGATGCCCGCTTCTCGGCCCGCAACCCCGCCGCGCCCCCTCTGGATGAAGGGCTCGTGGAAGACCTGCGGCAGGGGCAGGAGTCGGCCAGCCCGTCCTCCGGGTTCCCCGGGTTTGGACCCCGTGGCCCGCGCGAGGTGCTGGTGCGCATGCCTGGGCGTCCGGCCCGTGCGCCTTCGTGCTCGCCCAACGGATGGAGCACCCCGACCGGGGAGCACGGCAGCCCCTGCTCCCCCCTCCCGACCTCTGGCTGCTGCCCATGCTGATCGCCCTGGCGGGCGTGCTGCTCACAGTGGGGCCCGTGGTGCATCGCCTCCGGCAGCTCACCCGTGAGGTGCGGGCCTTCGCCGGCAGCGCCTACCAGGGCTCCATCACCCTCCAGGGCAACGATGAAATCTCCGAACTGGCACGCGCCTTCGACGAGGCGGGGCACGAGGTGCGCGCGCAGATGGACCTCAAGGAGAAGCGGGAACAGGCGCTGCGCACCTTCCTCGGAAACACCACGCATGACGTGATGCTCCCCCTGACGGTACTCCAGGGCCACCTGGCCGAGCTGCAGCGGCGCGCGGCCCGAGGCGAGCCGATGGAGGCATCAGTCGTCGCGGCGGCCAGCCAGGAGGCGCACTACATGGCGGCGCTCATCCACAACCTGGGCGCGGCGGCCCGGCTGGAGGCGGGTGAGCCGAGCGTGCAGCGCGGGCCGGTGGACCTCAACGCCCTGGTGGAGCGGTGCATGGGCCGCCACCGTCCCATCGCGCGCCAGTCCGGGCGTGGCGCTCGAGTGCGCCGTCCCCGAGTCGCCGCTGGTGGTGGACGGAGACGTCACGCTCATCGAGCAAGCGGTGAGCAACGTCATCTACAACGCCGTGCGCTACAACTCGCGCGAGGGCCATGTCGCCGTCGTGCTCGAGCGCCAGCCCGGAGACACCTTCCGCCTGCGGGTGCTCGATGATGGACCCGGCATCCCCGACAGCGAGCTGCCGGGCATCCTCGAGAGGGGTGTCCGGGGCAACACGGCGCGCACGCGCGGGCTCGGTGGGCAGGGCCTGGGGCTGAACATCGCCTGGCGGGTGGCGGTGCTGCACGCGTGGCGCATGGAGTTCGGTCGCTCGGAGTACGGCGGGCTCCAGGTGGACTTCCTCGGCAAGCCGTCTCCCCAGCCGTGCGCCCCCTAGGAGAGGGCCGCCGGGCGCTACGGCGTCTCGCTGCGCAGCAACGTGCCAGTGGAGAAGGCCTCCAGACGTGCCGCACTGCGTCTTCATCCGGATCTCCGGACACGACACGGGTGCTCGGGCTCGGTTGTAGTCCGTGAAGCAGCGCGCGCCCTCGGCGTCCCACTCCGCTTCCAGCGCCCAGCGCTCGGAGTCCCGCTGCACGCCCAGCGCGTCGATGATGTTCACCCACTGCCCATTCACGGTGTGCGAGGTGCCGTCGCCGCAGTAGTCCGCACGGATGAGGCGCGTGCAGGCCTGGTGGAGCGCCGCGAGGCTCACGCCGTCGACGCTCGCCCACGGCCTGTAGCCAAAGCGGATGCACTTCGCGATCGCCGCGCCCTCGCACGCGAAGGTGAAGGTGCGGGGGTCGTCGTACTTCGCACCGCCCACGCCCGGCAGCCCCTGTCGGTAGTCCCAGCGCCCCGCCACGGCGATGGCAGCCGCCGGCTGGCCACTCGCATCCTCGCAGAGCGGGTACCACCGGCCATCCGTCGGCGCGCGGTAGGAGACCCGATACGCCCACACGTCCGGGCTCTCCGCCGAGCCCGGAGTGATGGCGTCCACGCGCAATTCCACCGTCTGGCCACTGCCCAGGTTGCCCGTGAAGCGCGCGCGCTGGAAATCGAGCCCGAACAGGTATCGCCCCCGGGACCGGCCGTGGAAGACCGAGCCCTCCAGCCACACGGCGTCGAACGTGCCCAGCCGCCGCACGCCGGACACCTTGTCGGTGCGAGCGCCCGCGTAGTCGACCGAGACGAGCACCCCCGACAGCGGGCTGCCATTCAGGTTCGTTCCGTTCAGGTTCGTCCCGTTCAGGTTGGTGCCATTCAGCCTGGTGCCATTGGATACCGCCAGCGCCGCCGCCTGCTCACCGAGGTGTTCCTCG
Source organism: uncultured delta proteobacterium (assembly GCA_963771175.1). Lineage (GTDB taxonomy): Bacteria > Myxococcota > Myxococcia > Myxococcales > Myxococcaceae > Archangium. Next base: position 26,977 of record CAVYSY010000005.1, on the reverse strand, counting down.
GGCTCCACCAGCACCTCGCCCCCGCAGGCCACCATCCCCACGGCCGCCACGACGCAACACCACCGCCCGCTCGCTCGCATGTCCCCACCCCTCCAACACCCCAGTCCCCACACGCGCGACGGTGTGCAGCGGTCCTCCCTCGGGCAAGCCACACATGTCGCACCCAGGCACTTGCATTGTCGAGAGGCAGGCCCCCACGAGGGCACCCCGTGGCATCACTCCCGCGTGGGCAACGTACGGGAGGGCGGATCCGCGCACACGCGGAGGCCCACGTTGATGTCGCGGAAGGTGCGCTCCGGCATCTCGCGGTTGGCCGAGCGGGCCGTCGCGGCCGCGAAGTAGTAGCTGCCCCCTCGCGCCACCGCGCGGTCTGGCTCCACCGAGGAGCGCGTCCACTCGAAGGCATTGCCCGCCAGGTCATCCACGCCGAAGGGGCTGCGGGAAGCCGGGTGCGAGCCCACCTCGTCGGGGCCGAATCCCCCGGGCTCCTTGCCGTAGGTGAGATCGAAGTTGGCGTCGTCCGGAGCGAGCACGTTGCCGTGGGGGAACTCGCGACCGTCCTCGCCACGCGTGGCGCGCTCCCACTCCAGCTCCGAGCAGAGGCGGGCACCGGGCACGCGGCCCGTCCGGTCCAGCCAGGCCAGGTAGGCCTCCGTGTCCTCGAACGAGACACCGGTGACGGGGAAGCGCAGCCAGTCCTGCGCCACGCGGCGGTCCCGCTTCGCGTAGCGCACCTTCTCCCCGGCTCGGACGGTATAGGCCACCCCACCCGGCTGGAAGCGCAGCACCCAGATGTCCCGCTCCCGCTCCAGCCGGAGCAGCCCGTGGTACGTCGTGCTCGTGCGAGGCAGGCGGCGGGCGCGCTCCTCCGGGGACAGCGACTCCAGGAAGGTCAACCACTGCGCGTACGTCGTCTCATGGCGCGCGATGAGGAAGCCCGCCGTCTCCCGCGCGTGCAGCGGCACGGCGTTGAAGAAGCCGCGCACGCTCGCGTCCGCCGCGCTGCCGAAGAGCACGCGCCCTGGCGGCACATAGACGAGGCCCTCGGGAAGCCGGCCCTCGGCGATGAGCGGCAGCGACAGGCGCCTGCGCTCGCCGCGCGAGAGGCGCAGCGGGGCGGAGGCGGGCTCGTGCCCCGGCGCCCTCACCACCAGGCGCCAGTCTCCCGGTGGCACCGGCACGTCCACCCACGGCCCCGCGCCGAGCGCTAGCGGCTCGCCTGGCTTCTCGCGGCCCTCCAGGTCCCTGGAGACCGGACGCAGCTCCACCGTCGCGCCGGGCGCGCCCACCTCCAGCGTGACGAGGGCGGGCATCGTCCACCGCCGCCAGCGCTCTCCCGAGGTGTCGTACAGCTTCAGCCGCTGCAACAACGCCGACACCTCGCTGGCTCCCGGCTCCCGCTCGGCGTGCAGGGCGCTCTCGAGGAGGAAGTCGGCCAGGGCGCCGCGGACATCCTCGCGGGTGGGGTCCAACACCAGCGCGTGCTCCAGTCGATCCCCCGCCTCGTCGAGCCGACGGCGCACCGACGTCTCCGCCGCCATGGCGCGTGCCCAGGCCGCCTCGCCCTCGTCCTTGCGACCGGCATCGAAGAAGCGGAGCGCCTCCTCTTGCGCGACGGCGAAGGTGGCACGCTCCCGGTACACGCTGTCCATCGCGGTGGCGGCATCGGCGAGCCAGGCGCGCACCGCCGCGTCCCGCTCTCCCGCCTCGCGCAGCCGCAGGCCCCCGTAGACGAGCCCCAGCGAGAGGACGAAGCCCGCGGCGAGCGCCCGTCGCAGGTGGCGGCTGCGCACCACCGTGCGTCGCGAGGCCTCGAGGAAGGCCAGCTCGCGGCGGGTGAGCTCGGCCGGCTCGAGCGCGGCGGCCTCGGCGAGCTGCCGGGGCCCCCAGAGCAGCTCCCTCATGTGGCGCGCGCGCTCCCAGTGGGCGGAGTCGGCCTCCAGGCGGGACTGCACCTCGCGGCGCTCGGAGGCCTCGGCCAGCCAGCGCGCCAGCGTGCCCCAGCCCGACAGGAGCGCCTCGTGGGCCACCTCGTACGAGGTGCCCCCTTCCCCTTCGCGGGCCACCAGCAGGCGCGCGCGCACCAGGGCCTCCAGCACCGTGCGGTGGCGCGGGTCATCCCCCACCAGCTCCTGGTCCGTCTTCCGGGCCCGGGTGCCGTCCGCGGTGATGAGTCGCAGCAGGACGCCGCGAGCGGCGGTGCGCTGGTCCGGCAGCAGGCGTGCCACGGCCGCGTCCGCGTGCTTCGCCAGCGCGCCCCCCACGCCGCCCAGTCCGTCCAGCGCCGCCTGGGTGATGACGCCCGAGGCCTCGTCCCGCGCCTCCCACAGCTCGGCGAGCGCGAACTGCAGGAGTGGCAGCCCGCTCTCGGTGGCCGAGGTGGAGGACACCAGCGTGTCCACCAGTGCCTCGGACTCGAAGCGCACGCCCTTCACCCGCGCCGGGCCCACCACCGCCTCGCGGACCTCCTCCGGGCCGAGCGCCCGCAGCAGGTAGAGCGCCCCGGGCACCGCCGCGCCGAGCCCCGGCACCGCCGTCAGCCGGGTGAGGAAGTCGCTGCGGCAGGTGGCGAGGACGCGCACGCCGGACACGCCCTCGGCCAGTCCCCCGAGCGCGAGCCCCGCCTGCGCGGCCTCGGCATCGCCCGCGAGCGTCACCAACTCCTCGAGCTGGTCCACGTAGACGACGAGTCCCTCATCCGGGCCGAGGCGGGCTCGCAACCGGCGCGCGAGCGCGGTGGGGTCCGCGCGCAGGAAGGCCAGCAGCCCCTCCTCGTCCGCGTCCAGCACGGGGGAGAGCGCGGCGGCGAGCGCGGCGGCGGGGCGACGGCCCGGTACCCACCGCACACCCCTCCAGCGCCGCCTGTCCTCCAGCGCGCCATCGATGAGCTGGGGCAGCACGCCGGCGAGGCACAGCGAGGACTTGCCCACGCCGGAGTCACCGGTGACGAGCAGGAAGGGCTCGGCCCGGAGCCGCTCCAGCACCTCGCGCTGCTCTCGCTGCCGGCCGAAGAAGAGGGCGCGGTGCTCGGCCTCGAAGGCCTGGAGGCCGCGGTAGGGATTGCCCTCGGGCACGACCCCGGCGGACTCGTCGCGAGAGAGCTGCTCCAGCGCGTCCAACAGCGACACGGCGGAGGCGAAGCGCTCCTCGGGCGCGCGGCGCAGGCACCGGTCCACCACGGTCGCGAAGGCCGGGTCCACGCCTGGAGCGACCTCGGCCAGAGGCCGCGCGTCCCGGGAGGACACCGCCTTCGGCAGCTCCCGCAGGCGCACGTCCCGGAAGGGCCCCTGGCCCGCACAAAGCTCGTAGAGCACCAACCCCAGCGAGTACACGTCGCCGCGGGCCGTGAGCTCCTCGCCCGCCCAGGCCTCCGGGGACATGTAGTAGGGCGTGCCCACCAGCATGCCCTCCGGCAGGGCCGACGGCGGCACGTCGTCGAGCGGATCCTCCATGAACTGCGCGTCGGCGCCGGCCCCCCCGGGCGCGTCCAGGTCCAGCAGCTTGGCCAATCCGAAGTCCAGCAGCTTCACCTCGCCGGTCTCGGTGAGGATGGCGTTGCCGGGTTTGATGTCGCGGTGAAGCACGCCGCGGCGGTGCGCGGCGCCCAGTCCCCGCGCCAGGTCCTTGCCGAGCTCCAGCACGCGCTCCCAGGGCATGGGCCGCGGTAGCCGGTCCAGGGAGGTGCCCCGGACGAACTCGGAGATGAGGTAGGGGTGGTTCTCGAGCTGGCCCACCCGGTAGAGGGTGACGACGTTGGGGTGCTGGACACGGGCGGCGGCGCGGGCCTCCACCAGGAAGCGGGTGAGCGCGCCGGAGCCCAGCTCGCGGACGAACTTCACCGCCACCGGCCGGTCGAGCAGCGTGTCATGGGCGAGGTACACGCCCCCCGTGGTCCCATGGCCGATGAGACGCACCAGGCGGTACTCGTCGAACGCCTCGGGCGGAGTCCACCCGTCGACGTTGGACCGGGAGGCAGGGGGGGAGCCCACGGGACGTGCCTACGCGCGAAGAGGAAGAATCAGGGTAGCGGACTAGGGTTTGCTCTTGGGCTTGCTGGGCTTGAGCATCCGGTGGATGCGCTCCTCCAGATCCTGCGGGAGACACGGCTTGGCGACGAACTCGTCCGCGCCGGCCTGCCTCGCCTGTTCGGCATTGCCAGCCAGCACATGGCCGCTGAGCGCCATCACCGGGATGTCGCGGGTGCGCTGGTCCTGCTTCAGCCGCCGCGTGGCCTCCCACCCGTCCATGATGGGCAGCGACAGGTCCATCAGGATGATGTCCGGGGGAGCGTCCTGGGCCTTCTCCACGGCCTCTACCCCGTTGCGGGCCACATCTACCTGAAAGCCAACAAACTCGAGGTACTCCGCGTACATCTCGCGTGCGTCGTCGAAGTCGTCGACGACGAGCACACGCCTGCGCTCGGCCGAATTGGCGGGCTGGCGGCTGTCAGCCATCCTGTTTTCGAGGGTTTGCGTGAACGTTTCGGTCATGGCGCGGGTCCCTCGTACAAGGTGGGAACGCCGCTCCATGCTATGCACGGCCCTTTGGATGTGCTCGTCCCCGGCAGGCTTTGGAGCACCAGAAGCCCTCAAGACCCGTTCTGCCCAGGACACTTCCCTCACAGCGATGATGACTTGGGACAACCGGGCGGCGCAGTCCGCCCGGTTGTCTGCTCCTGGAACGCCAGGGCTACAGCTTTACAGCTTGGTGAGCGAGACCTCGACGTCGCTGGTCAGCGGTTTGGCCCAGGCCGTCTCGTAGGTGGCGGCGCTCGTCGCATACTTGCTGAAGGCCAGCTTCACCGCCGTGCCAGCGGGCACCGAGATGCCCACGCCCGTGTTCATCTGGAGGTAGTAGCGAGGCGTGAAGGTGAAGTTGGTGCTGATGGGGTAGCTCGCCTTCTCATCAAAGCAGGCGTTTACCATGGGAGCAGGAGCCACGGAGAGCTGCAAGCCCGTGGCGGCACCGTACTCGCCCATGCGACCCGTGAGGCCGAGGTTCGCGTTGAAGAAAGCCTCGACAGGCGGAAGCACCGTCGCATCGGGCGGGATGACCACCTGATTGAAGGTGACGACGACGCACTCCCCATTGTCGAGATTGGGCGTGGTACCGCCGGCGCCGTCCTTGAAGGCAACAGTCACGAAGCCCGGCTGGGTCGTGGACTTCGGGCTGCCGACGTCGCCGCTGATGAAGTAGCCCTTCCAGATCAGGGTGGTCTGGTCGTAGGCCGAGGTGGCCCGCAGGACCACGTTGTACCTGTTGCCCTCCACGATGCTCAGTGGCGAGGGGAGGGCGAGGCTGAAGGCATCCCCCGTCGCGTTGGGAGTCACCGTCATGGGGGCGCCCGTACGGCCGGACTCGTCCGTCACGGTGGCGAGCAGGGTGTCCTTCTGGATGGGGTGCGAGAAGGCGACGAAGAGGGACTCGTTGGCCCGGAGCATGTTGCGCAGCGGCTCCTTGGCCAGGGCCTTCTTCGCGACGTCGGTGATGCCGTCGAAGTTGAGGCTGGAGAGACTCGTGGCCACCAGGCTGAAGCCGCTGCCGGTGGAGGGATCGGACGGATCCATGGAGTCGGCATCGTTGCGCGGCGCGGGCAGGAGGATGAGCTGCGAGCCGCCGTACACCATCAACGACGAGGCATCGATCTTCTTCGCATAGCCGGCGGCATCGATGACTCCATCGGAGTTCACATCGACCGGATCCACCCACAGGCGGTAGCTGCCCCCCTCGCGGGAGTACTCGCCGATGCGAGCCAGCTCCGCCGGCGCGGGGACATTGTTGAAGGAGACGACGCCCTGGGCATCCGCCTGCGCCAGGACCACCACCGAGCTCACGGCCGTCACCGTGGAGCCATTGAAGGCAATCGTCCCGGTGGGAGAGGCCTCGAGGTACGCCTGGGCACCCGCGGCGGGACGACCCGACGGCGTGACGAGCGTGAAGCGCACGGTGCTCTTCGTCTCGGCGAGCGTGATGGCGCCAATGCTCGCGTTGCCGTTGTTGATGGGGATGTTGCCCGCGCTGGAGGGCACCACGGCGCTGGCGCGCAGCGTGGCGTACCCCTCCATGCCGATGGTCACCAACACCTGGGAGCCGGCCGGCACGTTCTTGAACATGAAATTGCCGGAGGCGTCCGTCGTGGCCGTGACGGGCTGCTCCGTCGTCGCGCTGCCGATGGTCAGCTGCACCGAGGCGCCCGGGAGCGGCTGCATCCGGGTGTTCAGCACCTGCCCGGAGACCGTCCCCTTCGGATTGGCCGGGGCCACCACCGACACGCTGTCCGGCTCGCGGACGCCGTCGATGATTCCGTCCTGGTCCTTGTCCTCAGGCTCCGTGCACCCGACAACCAGCAGCGGCAACACGATCGCCAAATGCTTCTTCATCTTCCCCACCTTGAATGGTTGGAATGCCCTGCCCGCGAGGAGCGGCGGGAGACACTCTCCGACCCACCCCACCTGCGTCAAGCAGAGCACTCCTGCCCGCCGGGCGCTGGTAGCGTGCGCGCCATGAGCAACAAGGTGGACGTGAACGACCCCTGTCTCGGCTGCGCCCTCGTGAGTGGAGCCACCCGTCCCGTGGGAGGGGTGCTCGCTCGCTCGGCGGGGCTGGTGCTCCACGGCGTGGCCTCGCCCAGCGCGCTGCCCGGCTGGGTGGTGCTCACCAGCGTGCGGCACGCGCGGGCCCTGTACGACCTGGACGACGAGGCGGCGCGCGAGCTGGGCCCCTTCGCCGCGCGGGTGATGAGGGCCCAGCGCGAGGTGCTCGGCGCCGAGCACGCCTACGCCTTCGCCATCGGCGACGTGCTGCGTCACTTCCACCTGCACCTGGTGCCGCGCTACCGGGACACGCCCCAGCGCCTGTGGGGGCGGGGCGCCTTCGACGCACTCCCTGACGAGGCGCGCCCGGAGGCGGAGCTGGAGGCCGCGGCCCGGGCGCTGGCGGCGGCCCTGACGGGGTAGCCGGGGCCGTCCCAACCGATTGCCCGGCCTCCTACCCGCTCCGGCGGTATGACTTCCACTGCCGTTCCGTGGACCTGACGGGGTTTCCGAGGGAAGAATGGGCGCGCAATGCGCGTGCTCCGTTTCGGCTGCCTCGTCCTTTCCCTGCTGCTCACGCCCGCCGCCTCCCTGGCCAGCAACACCGCGGATGAAGCGGATGTGGCCTTCGAGCTCGGCAACGAGGCCTATGCCCAGGGCCAGTACGTCGAGGCCCTGCGCGCCTACTTCTCCAGCTACCGCCTCGTCCCCAACCGGAACGTCCTCTTCAACATCGCCCGGTGCTACGAGGCGCTCGCCCGCTACAACGAGGCCTACCGCTACTACAACGACCTGGCCCAGGAGGACCTGCCCAAGGCCGACGAGGCCGAGGTGCGCCGTGCCATGGAGCGGCTGCGCCCCAAGGTGGCCCTGGTGCGCGTCACCACCGAGCCCCCGGGGGCCGAGGTGTTCGTGGACCGCGAGGACCTCGGCATCCGCGGCCGCTCGCCCCTGACGCTCGCGCTGACGCCCGGGCGCCACAAGGTGGTGGTGCACAAGGAGGGCTACCGTCCCACCGAGGAGTCCATCTCGGTGGCGCGGGGGCGCTCCGTGTCGCAGGAGTTCTCGCTCCAGCTCATCACCGGCGAGGTGGTGCTCTCCGGCACGCCCGAGGGCGCGGAGGTGCGCGAGGCCGCGGACGGCCCCGTGGTGGGTCGGGTGCCCGGCACGCTGCGCTTCACCCCCGGCTCCCACGTGCTCCACGTGCGCGCCCCCGGCTACGCCCCGGCCCAGCTCGTGGTGGAGGTGCCCGCCGACGGCAGCGTCCCCCTCCAGGTGGCCCTGCGCTCCCAGGAGAAGCCCACCGGGCGCCTCATCGTCACCGCCAACCGCGAGAACGCCACGGTGCGCGTGGACGGCCGGCCCACCGGCTTCACCCCCACCGTCGTCACCCTCACCGAGGGGGAGCACACCCTGGAGGTGGAGAGCCGGGACGTGCGCCCCGAGCGCAAGACGGTGAAGGTGGTGGCCGACCAGGAGACGCGCATCCACGCCGAGCTGCGCTACGAGCCCCCGCCGGTGCGCGCCGCGTCCAAGAGCCTGCTCTCCGTGGACGAGGCCCCCGCCTCCATCACCGTCATCTCCCAGGAGGAGCTGCGCGCCTTCGGCTACACCACGCTGGCCGAGGCCCTGGCCGCCGTGCGCGGCATCTTCCTCTCCGACGACCGGACGTACACCTACCTGGGCGTGCGCGGCTTCGCGCCCCCGGGCGACTTCAACACCCGCGTCCTCATCCTCTGGGATGGCCACTCCGTCAACGACGTGTGGGCCGGCCAGGGCTACTCGGCGCGGGACTTGTCGGTGGACCTCGAGGAGGTGGAGCGCATCGAGGTGGTGCGAGGCCCGGGCAGCGCCCTCTACGGTACGGGTGCCTTCTTCGCCGTCATCAACGTGGTGCCCCGCGACTCGCTGGGCCTGGAGCGCCGGGTGGAGGCGACGGCCGCGGTGGGCGCCCTGGGCAACCTCCGGCTGCACGGCACCACCGCGTGGGACGACGGGCGCAACTCGGTGCTGCTGTCCGTGGCGGGGCTGAACATGGAGGGCGCGGAGACGACCCGGCTGGGCGAGGGCCTGCCAGTGGTGTCCGGGCAGGACGGGGAGCGCGCCGCCACCGCCTCGCTGCGGGCCCGCTTCGGTAACCTCACCCTCCAGGCCCAGCTCCACGGGCGCCAGAAGCAGATTCCCACCGGGCCCTTCGACACCGTGCTGGGAGCCTCCGGCACCGAGGTGGCGGACATCCGCGGCTTCGTCGAGGCGCGCTACGAGAAGGCCCTGGGCAAGCGGCTGAACCTGTCGCTGCGCGGCTCCTATGACGCCAGCCGCTACCGCGGGTACTGGATGCACGAGCTGCCCGACGGCGACCTGCGGCGCGACACCGATGCCGGCCGTGCCAACTGGCTCAGCGCCGAGGCCCGCTTCCTCCTCGACCTCTCCGACAACAACCGCCTCACCGTGGGACTGGAAGGCCAGGGCCAGCGCGTGGAGCAGGAGAGCTTCGGCCCCGTGGGAACCACGCCCCTGCCCGACAGGAGCCGCGTGCTGCTCTCCGCCTACCTGCTGGACGAGTGGCGTCTGCACCCGCGGCTGAGCCTCTCGGCGGGCCTGCGCGTGGACAAGTACCTCGACCTGGACACCACCCCGTTCACCCCTCGGCTGTCTCTCATCGGCCGCCCCTATGACAAGGGCCTCACCAAGCTGGTGGTCGGTCGCGCCTTCCGCGCCCCCAACGTCAACGAGCTCGACTACAGCGACAACCTGCTCACCCAGCGGGCCGCCGGCTCGCTGGAGCCGGAGACCATCTCCACCCTGGAGCTCGAGCACGCGCACGACCTGACGGACGAGCTGCGCCTCACCGTGGCCGGCTACCACAACCGCATCTCCAACCTCGTGGTGCTGGAGACGGAGGACGGCACGCCCCTGTGCGGCAGCCCGGCCGGCAGCGAGCAGTGCCTCGTCTTCACCAACAGCTCCGGAACGACGCTCGCCTGGGGCGCCGAGGCCGGCCTGCACTGGCAGCCAGGGCGCTACCTGATGGTGGACCTGAGCTACTCCTTCGTCACCCTGCGCAACGCCTCGGACGACGTGGTCAGCTCCATGCCCGCGCACCTCGCCTCCGGGCGACTGATGCTGCCCCTGGGCAATGGAGACGTACGCCTGGCCACCCAGGCCACCTACCAGAGCGCCCGCGGCCTCGCGAAGGAGGGCGCGGACAACGGCGAGGCCCTGCTGATCGGCATGGGCGTCTCCGGGGAGCTGGCGCACGTGCGCTACTTCGCCGGCGTGCAGAACCTGCTCGACGACCGCTACGCCCTGCCCCTCGGGCAGGAGCGCGCCGCCGCGCCCGTGCCCCAGTACGGGCGCACCTTCACGCTGCAGCTCACCGGCAGCTTCTGAGGCTCACAGCTTCGCGGGGAACAGCCGCTCGCCCTCGGCACAGAAGAGGCCGAGCCGGTTCTTCCCCACGAAGGGCACTTCCCGGCCACCTGGCTTGAAGTCGCTCAGCGGAATCTCCCGCGAGCCGCCGGGGGCCATGCCGCCCAGCTTGTACATGTCCCGCCCCCCCATCACGAGGAGGCACCCGCTCCAGAGGACGGTGTCCGTGTTGGTGAGGATGACGTGCTTGGCGAAGGGGCCGATGCTCTTGAACGAGACGCGCCCGCTCAACTCCCGCGGCTCGCTGGTGGGGGCGGAAGCGGGAGCGGGAACCGGCTCGGTGGGCGTCGGCGTGGCGGTCTCCACCGGGGGCTCGGGCGGGGAGGCGGGCGCCTGGGGCTCGACCTTCGCGGCGGAGCGCTCGGGACGAACCACCTCGGGAAGCACCACGAAGAGGGACTCGGCCTGCTCGGCCTCGCGCACGCGGGCATCGAGCTGCACCAGCGTGCGCCTTGGCAGCACCTTCACCACCGTCGCCTCGCCGAGCAGTCTCGCCTTCTTGTCCTTCACCGGCGCCGCCACCACCTGGAGGACCATCCCCTGGGTGAGCCCCGCCCGCCGTCCCTGCTGCGGGATGAGGTAGAGCCCACCGGGGCCAGGCCGCATCCCCACCACATTCCCCGCGGGGACGAGCTTCGACCCGGCGGCAGACGCCTCCGCTTCCGACTTCTTCGGCTCCGCGGGCGGTGCGGCGGCCTCCGTCGGCGCCGAGCCAGTCTCGGGCTCCGTGGGTGCGGTCGCGAGCGCACCCGGAGCCATGCTCGCTTCGGGTGCCCCGGCCTCCGGTCCACCGGAAACGGGCCGGACTTCACCAAACGGAGGAGGGCCCCCTTCCGGCCCACCCGGAGGCGGCTCACCCTCGGGCCCACCCGGAGGCGGCATGCCCGGACGGGGTGGGGGCCGATGGTGCGGCGGGGGAGGTCCTCCCGGCCCACCCTCGTGAGGAGGCGGAGGACCCCCCTGCTCGATTGGCGGAGGCGGAGGACGACGGGTCATCATGACCGCGGTCACCCCCGCCGAGGCTCCCACCAGGCCGAGCGCCCCGAGGACGATCGCCACCGTCCACCCCTTGCGGCTCACGGCCACGGGCCCGGAGCCGGACTGGGGCGACACCGTCGGCGTGGCGGTACCGCTGGCCGAGCGCACCAGGGTGGCCTCGTAGCCCGTGTTGGTTGCGCTGGGCGGGTGCAGGGGGATTGGGGTGTACCGGGCGGTGTTCAGGGGAACGAGGGTGCCGTCGGGCGCGGGCGTGCGGCGGAGGTCCGGGCTGGAGATGCGCGAGAGGAGCTTGCGCTGAGAAGCGAAGGCCTCCGGGCAGAGGGCGCGCACGAAGTTGCCCACCTCCTCGGCTCCGAGGGAGGAGCCGGTGCGCAGGAGCTGCTCGTTGAGGGCGCGGGCGAAGTCATCGGCGCGGGCGTAGCGGTCCGCGGGGTTGGGGGCCAGCGCGCGACGCACCACCGCGTCGAGGGCCGGGTCCACGTCCGGGCGGAGCTCATGCAGCGCGGGCACCGTGGGGTTGGACATGGCGGCCATCATCTCGCCCACGGTGCCATGGGCGACGAGGGGCCGGCCCGCGAGCAGCTCCCACACCACCACTCCGCAGGAGTAGATGTCGCTGCGGTGGTCGACGGCCTCGGCGCGCACCTGCTCCGGGGACATGTAACCCAGCTTGCCCATGACGGTGGACGGCAGGGTGTACTTGCTGCGTGCGGCGCTCTTGGCGAGGCCGAAGTCGATGACCTTGACCTCGCCCTCGTAGGAGACCATCACGTTGTGGGGCGAGACGTCGCGGTGGACGATGCCCAGGGGCAGGCCGTCCGGGCCCGTCTTGCGGTGGGCGTAGCCGAGCCCCTCGGCGATGCGCTGGCCGAGGTAGAGCGCCACGGGCACGGGGAGGGACTGGCCCTCGGTGCGAGCCTGCTCCTGGAGGTAGGACAGGTCCACGCCGGCCACGTACTCGAGGGCCATGTAGTAGGTGCCCTCGGCCTCGCCCATGTCGTACACCTGCGCGATGGACGAGTGGACGAGGTGCACCAGCACCTTGGCCTCGTGGTGGAAGCGGTCGAGGAACTGCCGATCCTTGAGGAGCGTGGGGAGGATCGTCTTGACGATGCAGGGCTTCTCGAAGCCCGCGGCACCGGAAATCTTGGCGAGGAACACCTCGCCCATGCCGCCCTGTCCGAGCAGGTGGACGAGCTCGTAGCGCCCGAGGGGGCGGGGGAACTGGGAGGAGTCGTCGTTCATCAGCGGAGAGTCCATGGCCCGGGGGACTCCCATCCTAACCCGGGATGGGCCCCGGGGTTGCCGAGAGCCTCTCGCCTGCTGGGGGAGAGCGCTCACGGCCAGGGCTCGCCCACTGTCCACTGCCCGCCGCGAGCCAGGCGGGTGAAATTGCGGAGGGAGGACCCGGCCTCCTAGAGTCGACTCCGCCGATCCGTCATAAGGATCCGCATGGACGGGAGAGGGGTGGCGGAAGCCATCCGTCGGGGCAGGTTCTCGCTGAACCTTTGTACAGCCCCCCCCCCCCCCCCCCCATCCACCCGTAAATACCTGAGATTACTCAGGTTTTTTCCGCATGGATTGACCTGCTCCCCTGCAGTCGGAGCACACCGTGGGGCCCTTGATGAGAGCTCGGGAGACGGCGAGGACCCTGACGCCTCTTGAAAGAGGAGACCTGAAGCTGATGGCGCTGCTGGGTGCCGTGGCGGTGGCCTGCGTCGGCTGCGGCCATGTGGGACCGGTACGGGGCAAGGCCCAGACCTACGTGGTGGATGAGGACGCGAGCGGAGTGGGCAGCGCGCTCGGGACGGGGGGCTCCGGGTACGACTGCGATGACGAGCTCAACAAGTGTTTCAACCAATGCTGGGAGTCCTCGCGGCAACCCTATCCACACACGGAACACAACGAGTGGTACTACGAATACTGCACCAAGAAGTGCCGCAAGGAATACATGCAATGCATTGAAGAGAAGGAGAAGGAAGAGGAGGAGCGAGTGAAGAAACGTCCTCCCCTCGAGTTCTCGAGTCTCGACAAGGCGCGCGCTTGGATTCGGGCCCACAAGTCAGAGATTGCACTCGGAACCGTTGTCATCGTCGCGGGCACCACGTTCATCCTTGTCACAGGCGGAGCCGGCGCGCTGCTCCTGGCGCCTCTCGCGCTCTAGAAGCCTGTCATTCACGACACCACGCTATTGCTCCCCCAAGGCATGTCGATGAAATACAACCAGAGCTTCGATGTGGACACCGTGCTTCGGACCATGGAGACCGTGAGCAAGCACCACCCCGAGGGGACACCCGAAGACGAGGCGCTCCGGGTCTGTGCGGCGGCGTTGCTCTTCGTCCGCGACGACCTCCAGAAGCTCGAGGAGTTCCGCGAGTTCTTTCGCAAAGTCACGACGCCCGCCATCGAGGGGATAAAGGTCGCCCACTCGTTCGCGTCGAGAGAGGAAGCGGAGGCCTGGCTCGCGAGTGGGACGGCCCGGGATGGTCAGCTCGTCAGGATCTCCGGCAAGGGCTTCACGGTGCTCGACCACGGGCCGAAGGGGCTGAAACTGGTTCGGATACCGCTGCCCGAAGAGCTGCCTCCCCACAAGCCGGAGAAGTAGGCCTCACGGAGAGGAGGCGGACTCGAGGGACACCCCCTGGCGGAAGCGTTGCTCGGGGCCAGGGCCCACATACACCTGCACGGCCCGGAAGCGCGGAGTGCCCTCCGGAATCCGGGCCGCGTGGCGGGTCCCCGCCGGGATGTAGACGGCGTCCCCCGAGCGCACGGGCAGCACCTGTCCCTCGATGGTCATCTCGGCATCGCCCTCCTCGACGTAGAGCATCTCCACGCTGTGCTCGTGGACGTGCTCGGGCACGCCGGCCCCACCCTGGAGCTCCAACACGCCCATGGACGCCGCGCGGGCCCCGGTCTCCTCGTTGACGAGCAGGATGGCCGTGCCCTTGCCCTGGGCGATGCGGAAGGTGGGCGCTTGCGCCGTGCCCACCACGTGGCGGACGGGAACGACGGGAGCCCGGGCGCAGCCGGCGGAGACGCAGAGGAGGGCCGTCAGGAGCGAGGTGCGGAGCATGCCCTGTTCCTAGCACGGTCGCGGCGAGTCCCCTGCCCCAACGCATCCCGTCCCGTTAAGGTGCCGGGCGTGAGCTCACCTCGATTCATCCCCGGACATGATGCTCCCACGCGCTCGCGCGACACCGCCTTGCTCTTCGTCGCGCGCGGCCTGGACCTCCTCGTCGGAGAGCGCGAGGGCTCCATCCACATCCCCACGGGCGCGGAGCTGCCCGCGCTCGCCACCGAGGCGATCTTCCTCGGCACGCTCGACGACGTGGATTGCTACGCCGTCTCCCTCCCCAAGGACACCGAGCCTCCCGCCGGCCTGAAGCTCATCCCCGCGCGCAACCTCTATACCCGCGTGGACGAGGGCCTCTTCGGCGTCGCCGGCCGGGCGCTCGCCATCGCCGAGTGGGACGTCACCCACCGCTTCTGCGGGCGCGACGGACAGCCCACGGTGCTCGTCCCCGGCGAGCGCGCGCGCCGCTGCCCCGTCTGCCGCACGCCCTACTACCCGCGCATCTCCCCCGCGGTCATCGTGCTCATCACCCGCGGCGATGCCATGCTGCTCGCGCGCAACGCCAACTTCCCCGGGGCCTTCTTCAGCACCCTGGCCGGCTTCGTCGACGTCGGCGAGTCGCTCGAGGAGACGGTGGTGCGCGAGGTGAAGGAGGAGGTGGGGGTGGAGCTGAAGAACCTCCGCTACTTCGGCAGCCAACCGTGGCCCTTCGGCCGCTCGCTGATGCTGGGCTTCACCGCCGAGTACGCCGGTGGCGACATCCAGGTGGATGGTCAGGAGATCGCCGAGGCGGGCTGGTTCACCCCCGACAACCTCCCGAACCTCCCCCCGCGCCTGAGCATCGCCCGGCAGCTCATCGACGGCTTCCTCGCCCAGGTGAAGGCACGGAACACCCCGGGCTGAGGCCCCACGCCGCCTCTCGGGAGCCCGCTCCCTCCCGAGGAGGGCAGGCGCCTGGAAATCCCGAGAGGAAACAGACGGTTGGAGTCCGAGGGGCGTCTCCGCTTGCATCCACCACCCGGGTGGGGTTGAAGCAGCCCCCGGATCCCCCATGCCCGTCGCCCGCCCCCACATCGAGCCCCGTCGTGTTCCCACCGCTGACTCCGTGGTGGTGAAGGAGATCTACCTCTCCGTGCAGGGCGAGTCCTCGCACGCGGGGCTGCTCTGCTCCTTCGTGCGGCTCACCGGCTGCCACCTGCGCTGCACCTACTGCGACAGCGAGTTCGCCTTCCACGGCGGCTCGCGCATGAAGATTCCGGACGTGGTGGCCCAGGTGAAGGCGCTCGGAGCGCAGCGGGTGGAGGTGACGGGCGGCGAGCCCCTGTTGCAGCCCGGGGTGTACCCACTGATGGAGGAGCTGCTGGCCTCGGGGCTCATCGTACTGCTGGAGACGAGCGGCGCCATCGACGTGCGGCTGGTGCCTCCGGCCGTCCATAAAATCGTGGACATGAAGACGCCGTCCTCGGGAGAGAGTGACCGGAACGACTACCGGAACTTCTCCTCGATGAATGCCAACGACGAGCTCAAGTTCGTCATCGGCAGCCGCGAGGACTACGAGTGGTCCAAGCGGCTCATCGCCGAGCACCGGCTGCTGGAGAAGCCGTACGGGATGCTCTTCTCCACCGTCTACGGCAAGCTCACCACGAAGGAGCTGGCCGAGTGGGTCATCGAGGATCGGCTCCCGGTGCGCTTCCAGCTCCAGATGCACAAGTACATCTGGGACCCGAACGAGCGCGGGGTGTGATGGGCGCGCGGCCCCGAGGGCTCAGCCTGGCCGGGCCGCGCGGAGCAGGAACAGCATCCACGCGAGCGAGAGCAGGAAGACGAGCAGGTTCACACTGGCGAGCCAGCGCGTGCATCGGGCGAGGAGTCGCGCCCGTCGAGGACCCCGCCCGCTGTCGATGCGGTGAAGCACCCGTGTCGGCACCCACAGCCCCGCCACGCCCGAGGCCCCGAGCAGCACCCACCGGGGGAAGCTGAGGATGGACGGGAAGAAGGGGAGGAAGGCCGCCGCGGTGGAGAGCATCCCGAGCAGCACCAGGCCGGACACCGCCAGGAGACCGAGGGGAATGGGGCCCACCTGCGGCGCGACGAGGGCCGCGCACGAGGCACAATAGGCGGCCTCGCCGAGCAACTCGGTGCACTCACCGCACAGGAAGGTGCCGCAGCGAGCGCAGGTGGCCACGGCGACCCGCTGGTGCGCGGGACAGCGCGGGCTCGCGGGGGCGGACGTCTCCACGGGCGCGCGTCAGAAGACGGGCGGCGGGGGCGGCCGGAGCATCACCTGCTCCAACGTGTGGGCGCCCAGGCCGAGGAACACGGCGGCCAGCACCGAGCCGCCGAAGAAGCCCGCGAGGATGAGGTTCTTGCGCGGGTGCTCGAACTGGCTGAACGCGTACACGAGCATGTAGCAGGGCACCAGCAGCACCATCATCCCGGTCCCCAGGCTGCGGCGGAACGCGTGGACGAGCAGGAAGACGGCGCAGACGAGCGTGATGACCCCGAACAGGGCGGCGAGAGGAAGGAGCGGCACGACCCCCAGATAGCACGGCTCCTGTCGTGTCGCGGCCCCCGTGCACACATTGCGTGCTAAAGGACGCTCCCACGTCTCCTCACCGAGGTGCCTGGAACCATGGCCACACTGAAGACGCTGCTCACCTTCATGCTCGCGGGAGCCTTCCTGGGCCTGGCCACGGCCTCGTGGATCGGCCCCGAGTTCCTCACGTGGTACAACACGGCGCCGCTCGGGGCACAGACGGTGTGCGATCTGCCCAAGGTCATCCAGGGCATCACCGCGGACCTGCTGCGCTACCAGCTCATCGGCACGCTCGTGGGCACGGGCGTCTTCCTCGTGCTGGGCATCCTCTTCGTGGTGTGGCGCAACAAGAAGCGCAAGCCGGTCGAGCAGCCGCCCGCCACCCCGGCCCAGCCCCGCCCGGTCGGTTGAGAAAAACCTGTCCGACTGTCGGACAGGTTTTTCGAGAACGCGCCCGGGAGGGGGGTTCAGTGCGTCCCCGGCAGCGCCACGATGAAGCGCGCGCCGCCCTCGGGGCGGTTCTCCGCGCGCAGCACGCCCCCGAAGGACTCCACGTACTGCCGGGACAGCGTCAGCCCCAGCCCCGTGCCCTTGCCCTGCTCCTTCGTGGTGAAGAAGGGGGTGAAGAGCTTCGCCAGGTGCTCGGCCTTGATGCCCGGCCCGTTGTCCTCCACCACCAGCCGCACCCAGTCGGCGGCCAGCTCCACCCGCAGCGACACCCGCCCCTCCGACACCTTCGCGTCCTCGATGGCGTCCGCCGCGTTCAGCAGCAGGTTGAGCAGCACCTGCCCCAACCGCCGCGGCTCGGCTAGCACCGCCAGCTCCACCGGCGGCCGCTCCACCTCCAGCTTCACCAGGGACTTCAGCCGCACCGAGGCCAGCCGCACGCTCTCGTCGATGACCGGCACCAGCTCGCACCGCCCCACGTCCTCCGTCACCACCTCGTTGCGCGACATCACCGTGAGGTCCTTCACGATTTGATGGATGCGCTCCACCCCCTGCATCGTCTCCTGCAAGGCCTCGGTGTACTCGGCGGAGCTCTCCCCCTGCGCCTGCTGCTGCCACTCCTCCTGGAGGAAGCGCAGGTTGGCCTGGATGTAGGCCAGGGGGTTGCGCACCTCGTGGGCCACGCCCGCCGCCAACCGGCCCACCTGCGCCAGCCGCTCGGCCTGCAGCACGCGCGCCTCGGACTCCACCAGCGCCTCCTGCACCCTCCGCTGCTGCACCTCCGCATTCGTCCGCGCGTTGCGCAGCCGCCGGTAGAAGACGCTCAACTGCAGCCCCAAGCCTCCCGAGCCCAGCAGCAACAGCAACCACGCCAACGCCAACGGCAGCGACGTCCCACCGGCCCACATCACCGCGCCCGCCGACACGAGCGACAGCAGCGTGCTCAGCACTCCCAGCCACAGCTCGCCCCGGGACACCAAGAGCGTCACCACCGGCAGCACGCAGAACCAACTGAAGAGGGGGCTGTACACCCCGTCCAGTCGGTGCACCACCAGCGCGAGGAAGACGTTGGGCAGCACCATCCCGGCGAGTGTCCTCACCAGCAGGCGGCGCGGTTGCCGCACGAGGGCCAGCCCCCACCCCATTCCCGCCGTCAGCACCGCCCACACCAACCGCAGCGCCAGCGTGTCCCACGGCAGCCGCATCACCGACAGCGCGTCCACGCCCCAGAACGGCAGACACGAGAAGGCCAGCATGTAGAGGAGGTGCTGCTCATCCCGGAGCGCCCACTCCTCGGTCCGGGGCGTTCCGGTCTCGCCCTGCGGGGAAGCCCCCCCGTGCGTCTGCGTCATGTCGGTCTGGGTCTCCCCTGTTTTCAAGGGAATGGAGAGTTCTCTTGCCAACATTCCCACAAAACGGGGTCAAACGAAACCCAGCCCGGGTCAGCGGCGCACCCGTTGGACGAGGCGTAGCTTCTCGGCCCGAGAAAGGCGCTTGAGGGCGGCCTCACGGCGGAGGGCGGCGCCGCGATCGGCGGCCGGCTCGCTCCACACCAGCGTCACCGGCAGGCGGGCCCGGGTGTAGGCCGCCCCCTTCCCCCGGTTGTGGGTGGCCAGGCGCCGCTCCAGGTCGTTGGTCGCGCCCGTGTAGAGCGTCCCATCCCGACAGCGCAGCATGTAGACCTTCCAGGAGGCGTCCGACACGGCGGCGCGAGTGTAGCGCACACACGTCCCCATCGGACGCCCACCCCCTACCTGCCCCTCCAGGACCTCCAGGCCGCCATCACCACCGCCACTGGCAGCAGCGGATCCACCCGCCACGCCGACAAGATGTGCGCCCTGCTCACCAGCCCCACCAACCCCCCCGCCTGCGCCACCACGGGGAGCAGCCAGACGCCCCGCTGCTCCATCACTCGCAGGGCACGCAGGAGGGTGTCGGTGGGAAGAAGGGCACCCTCTGTCGATGACAACGTTTCCGCAAGTGTCGGGCTTTGCCGCATCCACGAGCCTCCCGGATTGAACGAGATAAGACCCTTGCAACCGCCCGGCCGACATGTGGGTGCGCCAGATTTTTCAACGCGGCACTCGCCACCCGGGGCATTAGATTCCGGTCGTGACGAACCGAAATGGGCCCCGACTGACGCGAATGGCAGATCTTTTCTCCCGGGCTGTAAATCGAGACGGAGAAGGATTGCTCACCCTGCCCTTCCGTCCGGACGAGCTGTACCGGGTGCCCACCGATGACGGGGCGGCCATCGCCCTGGGGCGCTACCACCCCCGAGGAGAACGCCGGCACGCCGAGCCGGTCATCCTCTGCCACGGCCTGGGCGCCAACCGGTTCCACATGGACTTCGACGAGCGCTACAGCCTGGCGCGCTACCTGGCCCGCGCGGGCTTCGAGGCGTGGGTGCTGGAGCTGCGCGGCCGGGGGCTCGCCGGCCCGTGCGGCGACGCCTCCTTCGATGACCAGGCCGAGCACGACGTCCGTTGTGCGCTGCGTACCGTCCTCTCCACCGGGGCGAAGCAAGTGCTCTGGGTGGGTCATTCCAAGGGCGGCCTCACCCTCTACGGCCATCTGGCGCGAAACCCGCAGGCGCCGGTGCGGGCCGCGGTGGCCATGGGCAGCCCCTTCTCCTTCGCGGTGCAGCCGGGCCTCAAGCACTTCATCCAGCGGCTCGAGCCGCTGCTGCGGCTGAAGATGATTCCCACCCGGCGGATTACCGGCATCGCCCTCTTCGGCGCGCCGCCAGGGCCGCTCACCCGCTACATGATGCTGACCTCCAACATGGAGCCGGACGTGGTGCGCAAGGCCATGGCCAACGTGCCCGCGGACGTCTACGGCGGCGTGGTGCGTCAGTTCGCCCACTGGATTACCACCGACTCCTTCTGCATGGCGGACGGCACCTGCTACCGCAAGCCACTGGCCGGGGTGCGCCTGCCCGTGATGCTCATCGCGGGGAGCAAGGACCTGCTCGCCCCGCCGCTGGCCGTGGCGCGGGCCCAGGAGCACCTCGGCGGGCCGGTGAAGCTGGTGGTGGCCGGGCGCGGCCATGGCTTCGCCGAGGACTACGGGCATGCGGACCTGGTGCTCGGGCGTCGGGCACCGGACGAAATCTTCCCGCTGGTGGAGGCGTTCCTGTCCGCGCACGCGACTCGCCCCTGAGGCCCCAGGGGCCGCCCGGTTGTCCGCTCCCCCCCGGCGTGCTACCCCACGGGCCCGCACGCCATGTCCCCAGCCTCCCGCTTCCTCGCCCTCGCCCTCCTGACCCTCATGGGCTGCGAGCGCCGCCCCGCGCCGGGCCACGCCGTGGTGGACTTCCGCCATGAGCGCCAGCCGAGCGGCCCGGCGGTGGCCTCCTGGAAGGCGGACCAGGTGACGGCCGAGGAGCTGAAGCGCCGCCTGGAGGAGATGAGCCCCGCGCTGCGCGCGCGCTACCAGACGCTGGAGCAGAAGCGCGAGTACGTGGAAGGCCTGGCGCGCTTCGAACTGCTGGTGCAGGAGGCGCTCGCGCGCGGGCTGCAGAACGACCCGGAGGTGGTGGCCAGCACCAAGCGGGCGCTGGTGACGCGGCTGATGCGCGCACAGCTCGACGAGGCCCAGCCTCCCGTCTCGGACGCGGAGGTGACCGCGTACTACGAGCGCCAGAAGGAGGACTACGTGCGGCCGGAGCAGGTGCGCCTCTCGCACATCTTCCTGGCGGCCCCCCGGACGGACGCGGCCCGCGAGACGGCGGCGCGCGCCCAGGCGGAGAAGCTGCTCGCCGACGCGAAGGCCCTGCCCGCCAAGGACTTCGCCGCCTTCGGGCGACTGGCACGGGCCCACAGCGAGGAGCCGCGCACGCAGCCGCTGGATGGGGACCTGCGCTACCGCTCCCTCGAGGTGCTCGCCCAGGACTTCGGGCCCGAGGTGGCCGAGGCCGCGCGCGCGCTCGTCGCCAGCGGCCCGGGCGCGCTCAGCGGCGTGGTGCGGACGGACGCGGGGCTGCACGTGCTGCAGCTCACCGGCCACCAGGACGCGTTGAACCTGAAGCTCGAGGACGTGCGTCAGCAGATTGCCGGCCGGCTCGCCAACGAGAAGCGCACCCAGGCCTGGTCGGAGCTGCTCTCCGGGCTGGAGCGCCGCGCCGGCTTCACCGTGGACACCGCGGCGCTCTCGCGCGTCCACGTGGACATGAGCGCCCCCATGCTGCCCCCGAGCGGTCCACCGCCCGGTACCATGCCCGCGCCCTCCCCTTTCCCTTCCGCCCCGGTGGGCCAACCGTGACCCTCCACCAGAGGAGCCCCTCCATGCGCCGTGCCTTCGTCCGCGCCACCCCGCTGCTCGCCACCCTGGCGCTCGCGGTGGGCCTGGCCGGCTGCCCCAAGAAGGACAAGGAGGACCCGGACGCCAACGTGGTCGCCACGGTGAATGGCGAGGTGCTCGCCCGCGCGGACTTCGAGCTGGAGCTGGGCCGCGAGCTCGCCTCCACCGAGGCCCCCCAGCGCACGCCGGAGGAGGTGGAGCCCTTCAAGCGGGCGCTGCTGGACACGCTCATCTCCGCGCATGGTGCTGCTGCAGGAGGCCCGGACGCACAACGTCACGGTGACGCCCGAGGAGGTGGACCGGGGGGTGCTGCGGCTGTCGAGTGACTACCCGGCGGGCAACTTCAACGAGGTGCTGGCCCAGGGGCAGCTCTCCATGGCGGAGCTGAAGGCGCGCGAGTCGGCCCGGCTCATCATCGAGAAGCTCTTCGCCAGCGAGGTGTACACGCGCGTGGCGCTGACGGAGGAGGAGCTGCGCGGCTACTTCGCGGCGCACGAGGCGGAGTACGTGGAGCCCGAGCAGGTGCGCGCCGCTCAAATCGTGGTGAAGGGGATGGACGACGCGCGCAAGGTGCAGGCGCTGCTCAAGTCAGGCAAGAAGTTCGCCGACCTGGCACGCCGCCACTCGCTGAGCGCGGACGCCAAGGTGGGGGGCGACCTGGGCTTCTTCCCTCGCGGGCAGATGCCGCCGGCCTTCGACGAGGTGGTGTTCCGGATGTCGCCCAGCCAGGTATCCGACGTGGTGGAAACGGAGTACGGCTACCACCTGTTCCGGGTGCTGGAAAAGCGGGCGGGGCGCAAGCTGGACTTCACCGAGGTGCGCGCACAGGTGGAGAGCAAGCTGCTGGCGCAGCGGCGGGCGGAGGCGCAGGCGAAATATGAGCAGGAGCTGCGGGCGAAGGCCAAGGTGTGGGTGAACGAGGCCACGCTGCAGTCCATCCGCGGGCGGCCGGCGACCCAGCCGGCGGCGAAGCAAGAGTCGTCCCCATCGAGGGCACGGAAAGAGGAAGGACATGAAGAAACTGATCGGGACGATGGTGGCGGCGCTGCTCTTGAGCGGCGCGGTGGCGCGGGCGGAGTTGGTGGACCGGGTGGCGGCGGTGGTGAACCGCGACATCATCGCGCTGTCCGAGGTGGAGAAGCGCGCTGCGCCGGAGATGGCGCGGCTCAACAGCGCGGTGAGGGATCCGCAGAAGCGGGCCGAGGAGCGGACGCGGCTGCTCAAGGCCTCGCTGGACGCTCTCATCGGCGAGAAGCTGATGGAGGAGCAGATTCAGGAGCTGGGCCTGGGCGTGACGGACGCGGAGCTCGAGGCGGCCATCGCCGACGTGCGCCGGCAGAACAACGCCATCGAGGACGCCCAGTTCGAGCGACTGCTGGCCGGCGAGGGCTTCACCGTGCAGGCCTACAAGGAGTTCCTGCGCAAGCAGATGGGGCGCATGAAGCTGGTGCAGATGAAGGTGAGCCCGAAGGTGAAGGTGTCCGAGGAGGACCTGAAGTCGGCCTACACCCAGTACACCAAGCTGGAGTCGGGCGACGCCGAGGTCCATGCGCGCCACATCCTCGTGCAGGTGGAGCCGAACGCGAAGCCGGAGCAGGTGGAGGCGGCGCGCAAGAAGGCGGAGAAACTGGTGGAGGAGGCGCGCAAGCCGGGCGTGGACTTCGCGGAGCTGGCCAAGGCGAAGAGCGAGGGCCCGAGCGCCGCGGATGGCGGGGACCTGGGCTTCTTCCGGCGCGGGGTGATGGTGCCCGCGTTCGAGCGAGTGGCCTTCGCGCTGCCGGAGGGCGGCGTGAGCGAGCCGGTGCGCACGCAGTTCGGCTGGCACGTGCTGAAGGTGGAGGAGCGGCGCGCGGTGGACGTGGCTCCCTTCGAGCAGGTGAAGGGCGAGCTGGAGTCGAAGCTGAAGATGCAGAAGACGGAGAAGTACGTCGAGCAGTACGTGCAGGAGCTGCGGCAGAAGGCCTCGGTCGAAGTGAAGATCTGAGCGCCCCACTGGGAGGGGGTAGCGCGTGAGCGAGCGTCCCGTCGTCGGCATCTCGTTGGGAGACGTGTCTGGAATCGGCCCCGAGGTCACCGCGCGGGCGCTCGCCTCGCCGAAGGTGCGCCGGGCCCTGACGCCCGTCGTCTTCGGAGATGGGCCCACGCTGGAGCGCTTCCCCCTCTTCCAGAAGTACGCCCGCGCCACGCCGGACACGCTGGCCCGGGTGACGGGGCCCACGGTCTGCGTGGTGACGGAGCTGGCCGAGAAGGACCGGGCCCCCGGCAAGCCCACGCGAGCGGGCGGCAAGGCCCAGTACGGCTATATCCAGGCGGCCATCGGGGCGGCGCGAGCCGGCAAGGTGGACGCGCTCTGCACGGCGCCCGTGTCGAAGGAGCAGATTTCGCGCGCGGGGATTCCTTTCATGGGGCACACCGAGGTGCTGGCCGAGGCGTTCGGCCGCGAGGTGCTGATGCTCATGGACGGCCCTGCGGGTGCGGGTGGCGCTGGCGACGAACCACGTGCCGCTGGTGGAAGTCTCCCGGCTGCTGACGGTGGAGCGACTGGTGGGCCAGCTCCAACTGCTGTCGCGGAGCCTGAAGCCGGTGGTGGGCCGGGCGCCTCGCATCGGCGTGCTGAGCTTCAACCCGCACGCGGGCGAGGGCGGGCTGCTGGGGCGCGAGGAGGTGGAGGTCCTCACGCCGGCCATCAAGCGCGCGCGCAAGCTGCGGGTGGACGCGCACGGGCCCCTGGCGGCCGACGGGCTCTTCGCCCAGGTGGAGCACTTCCCCTACGACGTGGTGCTGGCGATGTACCACGACCAGGGACTCATCCCGGCCAAGGCCCTGGACTTCGAGCGCACGGTGAACGTGACGCTCGGGCTGCCCGTGCCGAGGACGTCGCCGGACCACGGCACGGCCTACGGCATCGCCGGCACGGGCAAGGCGAGCAGCGTTCCCATGGTGGAAGCGCTGCTCAAGGCCGCCCAGCTCGCCGCGCGCTGAGCCCGCTCAGTACGTGAACGGGAAGCGCACCGGCGCGCGGCTCTGCACGCGGTGCCGCGGGAACTTCCACGAGCGCACCTGCGCCTCCATGCAGCGGGCGAACGGCGTGCCCTTGAGAGCCTCGGTCTCCATGAGGACCTCGGAGGCCGTGCCACTCGGCTGGACGCGCCAGCGCAACACGAAGCGGCCCTTGTCGGTGTCCGGGTCGCGCGGGGGCTCGTGCGCCTCGAGGCAGGAGACGATGCCGTCCTTGTGTGAGCCCACCACCTGCATGACGTCCGAGGTGGAGAGGGACTCGGGCAGCTCCTTGCCGGGCTCGGGCGGGAGGTAGACGGTGCGCTTGGAGCGCGAATCCTCCGACTTGGGGCCCGAGAAAAGCTCCTTCTCGAACTCCTTGTTCGAGCGAGTCGTCGAAGTTGGTCGGGTCGGCGGCCGGGGTGTCGTCCGCCACTGCCTTGCCCACCCTGGGCAAGGACACGCGCGGGCTTGGGCGGGGACACGGGCCTGGGCGTCGGCGTGGGCGCGGGAGGCGGCTGCGAACGACGCTGGAGGGCCGAATCGGCGGCCCGCGCGATGCGCTCCTCCGCGACGGCCTGGGGCTTCTCACGCACCACGGGCGTAGACCGCGGCCACCTTCCGCGACGGCTCGGACGGGGCCGGAGCGAGCACCTGCGCCAAGGCGGTGACGACCCTGGCCTCCTGCTTCTCGATCACCGGCGCGACCGGGGCCGGAGCAGGCTGGGGCGCGGCCAGCGGGAGCGGGCCGCACCGCCGGAGCCGCCGCGACCACGGGCGCACTCGGCGGCGGGGCGACGGGAGCGGGCTCCTGCGGGGAGGAGGCGGCGGAGCGGCGACCGGCACGGGAGCGGCCTGTCGCGGCGTCTCCGGGGCCACGGCGACCGGCTGCGCGGCGGTCTCGGGCACCCGCTCCGGAGCACTCCGGAGCCGTGGCAGGAGGAGCAACGCCCCCATGGCGAGGCCCACGGTCGTGGCCCCCATCAGCGCGCCGACCACGAGCCCCTTCACCCCGCCGCGAGGACTCGGGGGCCACGGGAGCCTCGGGCATCACCGGGCGGGGATGACGGCCGGAGCCACGGGCACCGGAGCCACCACGGGCGGCACGGGCACGGGCACGGGCAACGGTGCGAAGTGCGGAGGCAGCACGGGCTCGGCGACGGGAGCGCTCGAGGAGTCGAGCATCGCCGAGCGCGCCTCCTCCTTCGCCTCCTTCTCCGCCTGCACCTTGCGCATCCACGCCTCCTCCTCCGCGACGAGCGAGGGGAGCGCGGAGACGACCTTCGCCGTCGACACCTCCTCCTTCTTCGCCGGAGCTTCGGAGCTGTGCTAGTCGCTGCGACCGCGGGCAGCCCCGCGTCCGTCAGCGCGGCCAACGAGCTCCGGGCACGCTCGACAGCCGCCTCCACTGGGACCAGGCCTCGCACCAGCAGAGGGTGTCGGGGCCGAGGGCGCCCTGGTGCCACAGCTCGCGCAGCCGCTCCAGACGGAACGGCCCCGTCGGCTGCGCGTCCCGCCCCAGGAACCACTCCATGGAGCCCACCGCCATGGGCGCGGCCTCCACGGAAAACGACCTCCACGGGGAGTAGCCCTTCCCGCTGGTGCACCAAAGAGCGCATCATCGAAAATGGCGTCCATGTCATCCGGCGCACCGAGCCCAGCGCGGCCTGGACGCTCACGGGAGTTGCCTCGGACCGAGGCGGGGAGAGCACCGGAGGCCGTGCGCCGCCCCCCGCCCGCGAAATGGACCTGCCCTCGAGACCTGACTGGTGTCCGTCCACACGCCCTCCTTCCGGCCCCCGACCACCCCGACAACGGGACAGCTTGCAGGGCCGAAACTAAGGACGTCCGAAGGGGGCGCCAGGATTCACGTCCCCCGGTACGGGCGACACCATCCAGTTCCGAGCGCTTTCAGGGAAAGAAAGTTCCGGGCCTGACGCTCGGGAGTCTCGGGGAAGCACAAACCCCTGGACACCCTGACTACGGCGCTTCCGTGGATGGGCAAGAAAGGCGCCGAAGCAGCTCCGCCCCATTCCTCGCCGGGCAACCCGTCTCGTTCCCTGGACTCCTGACGGAAATAGGCAATCCAGGAAAGGGTGGTAGTGTCTGGCGTTGGGGAGGTGAGCGCAGATGGTGGACCTGCCAGAGAGACTTCTTCAGCAGCGGGAGAAGGCCGGGCTGCTCGCCGCCCGGGAGCGACTGGACATGGCGCTCGCCGAGTTCCAGAAGCTCGAGCGGGAGGGCCGTCCGGAGGAGGCCGCCGCGGGCTACGAGGGGCTGGCGAAGGCCTGGGCCCTGGGGAAGTCGGCCCGGGCGCCATGGCGGCCTGCAAGGCCCTGCAGCGGCTCGAGCCGCGACACACCCGGATGCAGGCCCTGCTCGCGGAGCACTACACGAAGCGCTCGGGGTCGTTCCCCCGCCCGGTGGAGGGCGGCATGGCACCCGCCGAGTTCGAGCTCCTCCCGGACAGGCAGGGCCCGGCGCCGGTGCCCATCTTCTCCACAGCTGGACCGCGACGCCTTCCTCGCGCTGCTCGAGGCGATGGAGGTGCGCACCCTACGAAGGCGGGCCACCCATGCTGGCCCAGGCGGACGAGCCCTGCACGTCGATGTTCCTCATGGCGGAGGGTGCCGGACCTCGTGCTGAAGCAGGAGGCCG
>CAVYSY010000004.1:0-27507 GCA_963771175.1 uncultured delta proteobacterium | reverse complement strand
CCACGACATCGTGCGCGGAAACAATCTCTGGATCATCTTCAACTATCGTTTCTAAACGACCGATCGCAATCCTCGAACACCCCTGGGCGGCGGACTTCACAGACCCGCTGCGCAGATGAGGAAGGCACTGGGCCCCGCCCAGCGGGGGCTGACCCTGGGCCTCTCGCCTCGGCAGGCGCTGCGCAAGGCGAGTACTCTCCCGCCACTTCTGGCTCCGTTCCTTTTTGTAAAGGAACTTTTGCCTACCTACTTAGAGCCGGCCAGGGCAGGTACGGTGCGGGAGCGCCTGTTGCGCGCGCCGGTACTAGCCGAGGTGCTCACCAGCATGGCCACGGCGTGGGACCCTGACTTCGCCATGGCCAGTTCCTCGGAGATGGTGGACCTCGTGGAGAAGCGGAAGCGAGAGGTGCGGGTCGGCTGGCTGACGTACCTGTCGCGCCGGCTGGGCACCCTACCGCCGCTGCCGGCGCCCGTGCGCATCGAGCCGGTGGGCGCGCTGGGGTGGCTCCTCATCCTCTCGCCCGAGCCCATGACGGCGAGCAACCCCGAGCACGTGGCGTTCACCGAGCGCGTGCGCGCGTTGCTGGACCAGGCGGGGCTCATCGAGATTCCCGAGCCCGAGCGTCCCGACTCCGAGCCGCTCGACGAGTGACGCGAAGGAGCCCGCGCCTACTTGGTGTCGAGCGAGAAGACGCCGTCCCAGTCCTCGGGCGGAGGCTGGGCGACCCAGGCCTCGCAGCGGGCGGCGAAGATGCGCGAGGGCGGATCCTCCGGGCTGGCGAGGAAGGCCGCGCGGGCCTCGGCGAAGCGGCGGGCGCGGTAGAGGGCGAGTCCCTCGGCGAACCGGGCCAGGTGCGCGGGCGGCGTGGCCCCGGCCACGTCCACCAGCTCGTAGACGCGCACGGGGAGCTGCCGCCCCTTCACCCGCAGCAGGTCCAACTCCCGGGCGAGCACGACCCCGCGGGAGGCCCGCACCGTCTCCTCCGAGACGAGGATCCGCGTGCCGTACACCTTGGCCGCGCCCTCCAGTCGCGAGGCGAGGTTCACCGTATCCCCGATGACAGTGTAGTCCTGGGCCGCGCGTGAGCCGATGTTGCCCACCACGCCCGGGCCGGTGTTGATGCCGATGCGGCAGTCCAGCCGCTGGATTCCGTGCGCCGCGAGCTCCGGTGCCAGTCCGTCCACCACCGCCAGCAGGCGGAGCGCCGTGAGACAGGCCCGTGCGGCATGGTCCTCCTGCGGCAGGGGCGCGTTCCAGAAGCACATGATGGCGTCGCCGATGAACTTGTCGAGCGTGGCCCCATGCAGGCCGAGCACCTCCGTCGCGCGCTCGAAGTAGCCGTTGAGCACCTCCACCAACTCCTCGGGGCTCAGCTCCTCGCTCAGCGTGGTGAAGCCGACCAGGTCGCTGAAGAGCACGGTGAGCTCGCGGCGCTCGCCGCCGGGGGCCGCCTTCTCCGGGTTGCGGATGAGCTCGTCCACCACCTGCGGCGCCAGGTAGCGCTTGAAGAGGCCTTGAATCTGGTCCCTCTGGCGCAGGCCCGCGACCATCTCGTTGAAGGCCCCGGTGAGCCGCCCCACCTCGTCCGCGCCCCGGACGGGCACCTCCACGTCCAGCGAGCCCAGCCGCACGCGCCGGGCGGCGGCCTCCAGTTGCACCAGCGGCGCGGAGAGGTGGCGCGCCAGCAGCACGGCCATGGCGAGCGCCAGGAGCACCACGCCCACCGAGGTGGGCAGCAGCCGGGCGCGGAAACCCGCGAGGATGGGTTCGATCTCCGCGTCGAGATCCCTCAGGACGAACACCCGGCCGATGGGCTTCCCCTTCACGTCCTGGAAGACGTCCTCGCGCACGAGGTAGCGCACGGGGTTGGAGTCGGCGTCCAGGTCCTGGGCGATGAACACCATGCGGGGCTCGGTAGCGGAGAAGTCCTTCTTCCTGAGCTCGTGGGTGGCGGCGGGGAGGGTGGTGGCCAGGGAGCCGTCCTCGGAGAGGAGGGCGAAGTGGACGCCGGCATCCCGGAGGGCGGGCCCCGCGACTCCCTGCTCCACGGAGTTCTTCAAGAGCAGGTCGCTCACCCAGCGGCCCGAAAGCACCACGCCGATGGGCCGGGAACGTTGCTTCTTCTCGTCCAATGGGGTGGCGCTGGGCCGGAGGCTCCGCTCGGGTCTCTTCTCGTCGCTGAGGGTGGTCGCGAGGTGGGCATGGACGAGCAGCAGATCCCCTTCCCGGATGCGCTCCCCGGGCACGAAGGTGAAGGGCAGCTTGCTCAGCTCGGTGGCGGACCAGAGCACGGTGGCGGAGCCCTCTCGCCGCGCCTGGTCCAGCACGGGCAGGTCCACGGTGCCGCCGACCTGCTCGTCGTCGCCGTGCGAGAACACGAGGCGATTGTTCAAGTTGAAGAAGGCCCAGATGAGCTCGTCCTGCTTGCTCCACCCGAAGACCTCGGTGTCCGCGGAGAGGATGACCTCGTGCGCGCCCTGGATGCCCTCGAGCTCGGCGTCACCTTCCTCGAGGCCAGCGGCGTTGTCGTCGGAGTTGACGGTGAGGGCGACGTCCAGGAACGTCCGGTCGCGCGTGTGCGCCTTGGCGACGTCGCGGATGCGCGTCTGCGTGGAGCGCGAGAGTTGCTGGAAGGACTCCAGCGTGCGAGCCAGGTCGTTGCGGATCTTCTCCTCGGCGGCGTCATTGACCGCGAGGGTGGTGGCCACCAGCGCCACGGCGAGCGCCATGCCCGCGAGCAGCATGAAGGCCAGCACGAGCCGGGCCGACAGCGACTGCCAGAGTGGTGCGCGGGCAGGGCGCTCCAGGGGCGCGGGGGCTTCAGTAGGCATCGGCGCGGGGGGTGTACTGGCGGCCGTGCTTGTCCAGGTGGCCGTCGTCGGTCCGCGTCTCGTTCAGCTCCAGCGTCACCGTTGCCTCCTGTCCAGGCTTCACGGTGAGCTTCCGTGCGCGACACGTCGCTGCGCTCGTCGCGCCGGTGGACGGCGAAGAGGGGATGGGTGCCGGGAGGGACTCCCGTGAGGACGAAGCGCCCATCGGGCCCGGTGACGGCGAAGGCCCGGTTGGGCACCACCACCAGGGTGGCCACCATCTGCTCGTGGATGTCGCAGTAGACGTCGATGATGCCCGTCTTCTTGAAGGTCTCCGTGTAGTCCTCCCCGGGACGGTTCTTGCCCGCGTCGAACTTCCCGGCGCGCGAGCGTGAGAAGACGTTGTGCACCACCACGTCGTTGTTGGAGAACCGCACCTTCTGGCCGGCGACGACGGCCATCACCGACGGCTGGAAGGTCTTGTTGCGCTGGGCCATGTTGACCTCCCCGGCGGGGGAGGCTCGGTGTAGCCGGTGAGGTAGACCACCACGCCGGACCTGTCCGCCTTGGGGACGGGGCGGCCATCCGGTCCACGCACGGCGATGCGGACCTCGCCGCGGACGGTGCCCTGCTGCGCGGCGGCGAGCGGGGCGACGAGGAGCGACAGCACGATCAGAGCACCACGGCCCATATCAGCCTCGGCATGAACTGCGGGGTCTCGGGGAAGAGCGGCGTGAGCCCCACCATCACCCCGAGCGTGACCCACGTCCGGCTGAACGTCCAGGCCACATCGGCGCCGATGAAGTGGTGCTGCTCCGTCTGGATGCCCTGGAGGGGAATCTCCCCGAAGGCCTCGAGCGAGGCGCGCAGTTCCCCGTCCTCGGAGAGCGGATATGACGCGCCAGCCGCATAGGTGCCGAGCCACCGGATCGGCCCCTCCTGCCCACGCAGCGCCGGGATTCCCACCTGGGTGCCCAGGTCGAGCACCAGGCGCAGCCCGCCCTCCGTCTCGAAGGACTGGACCAGGTTGGCGTCCACGCGGGAGGGACCCGTGCCATGGATGGCCTGGTGGTAGTTCACCCGCAGCAGGGGCTGCCACGGGCTGTCGTCTCCCCGGGGGTTGAGGCGCAGGCGCAGATCCGCGTCGAAGGAGTCGAGCCGGGTGCTGCCCTGGGTGGCCACCACCTGGAAGGGCACCGCGAGCTCGAGCCGCTGGGTGAGGCCGAACACGGGGCCCCACCAGATCCAGTACGCCGACGGCCGCCCTGACTCGCCCGGAGCCCGGGACTTCGCCCACAGCCACTGCTCGAGTTCCACGTCGCCCTTGGGAACGATCTCCGTGTCGTAGACCCAGATGAAGGGCCGCCGCCCGGCCTCGGCCGGTGCGGGGAGCACCACCGTGGCGAGGACGGCCATCATCACAACCCAACGTACTGCGTTCATCGACCCCTCCCGAAGGACGCAGCCCACGCCGGGGTTGCGTCCAGGAGGGCAGGCATATCCGACCCGGAGCCGTCAGGGCATCCGAAGCTTCACGTTGAAGGTGTAGGTCACGCTGACGGGCCGGCCCTGGAAGTGCACCGGGCGGTAGTGGCGCGTCGTCAGGGCCTCGACGACCGCCTCGTCCATGAGCGGCAGGCCCTTGATGATGCGGCAGTTCTCGACCGAGCCCTCACGGGTGACGGTGCACCGGGCGATGATGACGCCGCTGACGCGGGCCTCCATGGCCTCGCGGGTGTACTGGAGCTGGGCGCCCGAGAGCATCTCGGGCGGGGTCATCCCGAAGCCGAAGGGGACGCACCTCCTCGCCCGTCCCACCGAGGCCGTTGCCCAGCGCGAGGCCGGCGATGGCCTGTGCACCGGGGACGCCGCCCTGCTCGACGCCGTTGGGATCGCTGCCAGGGATGTAGGGCAGGTCGTTGGCGGCCGTCTCCGTGTCGGCCGGGGTCGGCTCGGGCTCGGTCGGCTGCGGGGCCGTCTCCGGAGGCGGGGGAGGGATCTTCTTGGGCTGCGTCAGTTCCTTCTTGGGCGGCTTGGGCTTGGCAGGGGTGGTCCGCGCGACCTTGGGGGGGTTCGGATTCCCCTTGGGCGGCTGCGGGATGCGGCGGACCATGGTGATCTCGGGCTCCTTGGTGAGCTGCTCCACCGCCTTGCCCGACAGGCCGATCACCCCGGTGAAGACGCCCGCGTGCACGATCAAGGAGACCCACACTCCGGCTCCGAAACGACCTGCGCTCAACCCCGACTGATTGATGACCGACTGGAACATTCGGAATCCCTCCTGGCTGACACCGACAAACCTACGGAGTCGGGAGGGACCGGTGGCCTTGGGTCATCCATCCTTTCGTCATGGTTTCGTCATGGACTCGATCTCCATGCGGTAGCCCACCCCCCGGATGGTGTGGAAGGTGAAGGAGGAGGCACTCGTCCACCCGAGCTTCTTCTTCAGGTTGGAGACGAAGTTGTCCACGGTGCGCGGGTCCACGATGACGTCCCGGCCCCACACCGCGTCGAGGAGCTCCCCCCGGGGGAGGGCCCGGTCCCGGTGCTTCAAGAGGTAGGCGAGCAGGTCGAACTCGGTCCGGGTGAGGTCGATGACGCTCCCGTCGGCCCGGGTGAGGATGCGCTTGCCGAGGTCCAGGTTGAAGCCGGAGAAGCTCATCACCTGTGGAGGGGCACCGCCGGCCCGACGCACCAGGGCGCCCACCCGGGCGAGCAGCTCACGCAGCCGGTAGGGCTTGGTGAGGTAGTCCTGGGCGCCGGCCTCGAAGCCCCGGACGATGTCGTCCTCGAGCGAGCGCGCGGTGAGCATCAGCACCATGGTCTGGACGCCGCTGGCGCGCAGCCGCCGGCAGAAGGAGTAGCCGTCCTCTCCCGGGAGCATGACGTCGAGGATGAGCAGGTCGAAGGCGCGCTCGCGCAGGAAGGGCTCGGCCTCGCGGGTGTGGGAGGCCACGGTCACCTCGTAGCCCTCGTCCCGCAGGTTGTCCCGTAGGCCGATGCGCAGGTTCGCGTCGTCCTCGACGACGAGGATGGAGGGGCTGGCGCTAGGAGGACTGCTCTGGGAGTTCATGGCGGGGTTCGGGGAAGAACAGGGAGAAGGTGGTGCCCTGGGGGCCGGAGCTGTCGATGGAGATGCGGCCCCCGTGGAGGGCCATGATCTTCCGGCACAGGGCGAGCCCGAGGCCACTGCCGTGCACCTCGGTGCCCTGGGAGCTGAGCCGGTAGAAGTCGCGGAAGACGTTCTCCCATTCGCTCTCCGGGATGCCGATGCCGTTGTCGCCGAAGAGCACCACGCAGCCATGGCCCGGGTGGGGGTAGGCGCGGAGGGAGAGCTCCACGGGATTTCTGCGGTTGTAGGCGCAGGCGTTGCGGGCCAGGTTGGACAGGAGCAGGCGCAGCAGGGACGGGTCCACCTCGAGCTCCACGTCACCCACGTCCGCGGTGAGCTGGACGGGGACGGAGGTGTTGCCCACGAGGTCCGAGCGGAGCATTCCGACGAGCTCCTCCAGCCGCACGCGGGCGGGCTTCGGCTTCCAGCGGCCCTTGTCGATGCGGTTGAAGGACAGGATGTTCTCGACGAGGAAGTGCAGCCCGTCGGCGGCCTGGATGATGCGCGCGGGGTAGTCGCCCATCTCGGGAGCCCGCGAGAGCTTGCGCTCCAGCGTCTCGGCCAGCAGGCGGATGGAGGCCAGCGGGGTGCGCAGCTCGTGGGAGACGGTGGCCACGAAGTCGCTCTTGAGCTCGACGTAGCGGTACCGGCCGTGCTGGGCCACCACCGCCATCACCACGATGGCCACCGCGAGCGCGCCGCAGGTGACCACCAGCAGCGTCTTCAGCCCATAGCGCTGCTCGATGTCCTGCTCGGCGGCGGCCCACTGGGGGATGTCGGCCGCCAGCCGCAGGTACTCCAGGGGCTGCACCGCGCCGGTCGTCTTCAACCGCATCCGGCCGTCCGGGCCGAAGAGGCCGCGCTCGCGCATGTCCCGGGTGAGCTCGCCCAGGAGCGCGTCGAGGTCCACGGCGATGCCTCGGACAATCTCCTCGCGCGGCTCCACGTACCAGCGCTCACCGATGAGGGTGGGGCCGGGGAGTCCCTCGGGCATCACCAGCATGCCGGCACCGGCCTCGCGGGCGCGGGCCTGGAAGTCGTCGGAGCGCTCGCCCAGGGCGGTGCTGACGCGCACGACATGGGCGAGCAGGAAGTCGAACTCGGGCTGGGTGAAGCGCCCGCGCTCGCGCAGCAGGTCGCGCTGAATGCCCGCGGAGCGCTCGATGCCGCCGAAGTC
Organism: uncultured delta proteobacterium; assembly: GCA_963771175.1. Classification (GTDB taxonomy): domain Bacteria; phylum Myxococcota; class Myxococcia; order Myxococcales; family Myxococcaceae; genus Archangium. The sequence continues at coordinate 20,407 of CAVYSY010000004.1, read as the reverse complement.
CTCGGGGAGCCCCTCGCGCAGGAGCGCACGGACGAGGGGTGGGGTGGCCTCTCCGCGCTGGAGCCGCTCCAGCAGGAGGATGACGAAAGGCAGCTCCTGGGCCGGCGGGAGGGGGTTCTCGGCGTGGTAGCGCAGCAGTTCCTCGGCGAGCGCGTTGGCGCGGGCGGAGCTCTGCTGGTCGAGCGCTGCCTCCACGGCGCGCAGCCGGATCAGCCGCTCCTTCCAAGGGTCCGCCGGGGTGCCCTCCGCGAGGGCGCGGACGAGCTGTTGGTAGTGGCGTCGGGCGGGAGCGCGCGAGCCCGGGGCCGAGCGGGTGAGGCGGGGCAGGAACTGGGTGCCGCGGAACTGGAGGAAGAAGCCCTCACCCGGGGCGAGCGGATCCCCCATGGCGGCGTAGAGGGCCGTGAGGCTGCCCTCCAGTTGCTTGCCGAGCGTGTGCCGCAGGGCCTGGGTGGCGTACTCCTCGAGCGCGTCGCGGCGGGAGCGCATCTGCGCGTGGGCGTCCTCGCGCTCCTGGGCGAAGATGCGCTGAAGGCTCACCAGCCCCCAGGTGAGGGCGAGGAGTCCGCATCCAAGGGCGACGAGAGTGGGGAGGAGCCGGCGCAGCATGGGGGCCCGTGGGCCACCACCACTATAAGGCCATCGACGAGTACCAGGCCGAAGCCGAAGCGGAAGAGGTCGAGTGCGAGGAGTAGTCGCGCGGCGATGGCGACGGGCGGTGGAGGACCTTCTCGTCACGAAGCTCAGGCCGAGTCAGGTGTTGGATACCAAACGCGAGCCGGTGAGCAAGCTGGGCGGCCCGCGGGGACAGCGCTAGACGTCGAGCAGCGGCAAGGGCAGCTGAGGACGGCCCCGTGCCCCGCGGCCTCGACCTGGAAGGACATCAGGGGCTCGACGCCTCGCCTGGAGACCCCTTGGAACGGGTGGGATTCGGCGGGGGAACGAAGAATGTGCCGCACCGCGTCAAAGGTTGTTGACGAGTCTGACGCGACGCGTTATTTCTTCTGGGCCCATCGAGGAGGCGCGAATTTATGGCGAAGAACAAGACCGTGAAGAGCGAGGCGGCAGTCAAGGAGGAGGCGGCGGCCCAGTCGACGACCGAGGCGGTGGCCGAGAAGGTGGAGGCGGTGGCCGAGAAGGTCGAGGCCGTGGCTCAGAAGACCGAGCAGGTGGCCGAGACGACCGAGAAGGTGGCCGAGGCCGTGACGGCCGAGGTGGTGGCCGAGAAGGTGGCGGCGGTGACCGCGGCGGCGACCGAGACGGTGAAGGCCGAGGCGGCGAAGGTCGAGGCGGTGGTGACCGAGGCCACCGGCCAGGTGGCGTCGTTCGTGAAGGGGCGGCTGGAGCAGGCGCAGCGGCAGATCGGCCAGCTCGAGACGGAGGCGCAGAAGGCGCTGCAGACGCTGGTGTCGCGGAGCCGCGAGTCCAGTCGCGAGGTGCTGCAGAAGCTGAACGTGAACGAGCTGCGCCTGCGGGAGAACCCGACGGTGCGGAAGCTCGAGAAGCAGGCGACGCAGGTGGGCGGCGAGATGCGTCAGCGCCTGAGCGGGCTGCGCACCCGCATGGTGACGGTGGTGGGCGGCGTGGCCAGCCAGTCGCAGGTGGATGCCCTCAACCGGGAGCTGGACCGGCTGTCGCGCAAGCTGGACACGCTGGTCGCCAAGAAGCCCGAGGCGCAGCAGCCGCAGCAGCAGCAGTAGACACCTGAGGACGAGCCGAGCCCTGGGGGGAACGGGGCTCGGAGCGCCTCGTGAAGAACAAGACGCCCGGGATCAACGCCGGGGCTGCCGCCGCCGCAGGGCCGCCTGCAGCACGTGCTCCTTGAGCAGGTAGCCGAAGCCGGCGTTGTGCAGGCGCACCATCAGATCGTCCTTCGTGGTCTTCAGGTTGGCCGCCGCGTGCTCCAGGTTCCAGTCCGCGAGCGAGAGCTGCTTGAGCAGGTAGGCCCGCCGCGTCTGCGCCGCCGAGAGGCGGTACGTCTTGAGGTACTCGAGCGTGCCGTCCTCCCGCTGGATGAGCTCGCCGATGTGGTTCTCCTCCGAGGGCACCAGGCTGGTGACGAAACGCCGCAGGTGGAACGGCCCCGCCTCGTAGACGGGGCTCGTGGTCACCTCCGGGCCGAAGACTCCCCCGGCGATGAAGCCCTGGAACTCGGCCCAGTCCTGCCGCATGCGCTCGACGGCGGCCCGCAGGTCCGCGAGCGAGGAGACCCGTCGGTCATCGATGGAGAGTCCCAGGGTGGGGACGTCCCCGAGGAAGCCGTACTGGAGCAGCAGGTCTCCGTAGAAATCCTCCAGCAGCGCCCGGTGCAGCGCGCGGTAGTCCTCGGGGTGCGAGACGACGAAGGCCGACAGCAGCAGGTCGGCGTGGAAGATGAGCACTCCCACCTGCTGCTCGTGGATCTCGAAGATGCGCAGGGCCTCGTCGAAGGCCGCGTTCGCCCAGCCCGGCACGGACAGCTCGCTTCGGGGATCCAACCCCCGGGAGATGGCCTCCTGCGAGTACTCGCTCCACGCCACCTCCGGTCCGCCGAAGCACAGGGAGAGGAATCCCTCCATCGCCAGGTGCAGCGGCAGCAGCCGCAGCCGGTTCTTGTCCTCTCGGTGCGCCATCCGGTGCATCACGCGCACCGTGAATGGTCCCAGCTTGAGGGCCTTGCCCTCGGGCTTGTGGAGCTGCGTCCCGAAGGCCGCGTCCACCTGCCGGTGGTTGTCCCACGACATCACCAGCCCGTGCGGTACGTAGGAGATGTACTTGAGCCCGGGCTCCATCAGCCCGCCCTTCAGCGAGACGACGGTGAGGTCGTCGTCGTACTTCCGCCGGGCGAAGCGCAGGTCTCCCCGCACCTCGTCTCGCAGCACCGGCACCAGGCGGATGCTGCCCCACACCTGCGACGGCGCGAGCCGCAGGCCCGTGGTCAGGATGCGCTTCAGCTCGGACCGGGCCATCACGCTTCCTCCTCGAGGGCCGGGGACTCCTCGGCCGTTACCCCGGGCTCCACCTGCTCAGGCGCCCCGCGCCCGCTCGGAGCGCGCTCCAGCAGCCGCCGCACGCGCGCCGCGAGGTAGTCCTCGAGCTCCGACAGCGGGGCCGCGCCCTCCGCGAAGCGCGCGAAGCCGAGCACCGTGGGCAAGTCCTCCGCATCCCGCACGCCTACCGTCGGCACCAGCGCGCCGAGCCCTCTCGGGGCGTAGAGCTCCGAGGCGAACACGGGGTTGGCGTGGACGATGGACGTCCGGCGCGCCGGGTCCAACTTCGTGCGGAAGACGCGGGTCACCTCGGCCACGGCGTTCGGCGGGTCGTTGTCGTAGCCATCGGACACGACGACCACCAGCTCCGGCGTCCCGTCCAGGGCATCAAGCAGCGGGGTGGCGAGGTCGGTCTGTCCCCGAGCTTCCAGGAAGAGCGGATCCTCGATGGGGTTCGTCCAGAAAGCACGGTACTCGCGGGCCGAGGCGGCCAGCAGGTAGTGCGCGGCGAGCGCCACTCCCAGCGGCCGGCGGCGCTTCTCGGAGGACCCCGAGGCGGAGTAGCTGTTGTCCAGCACGGCGGCCACCCGACCCAGCGGCACGGAGGCCCGGCGCAGCGTCCGCGCCGCGGCCTGCTCCAGCGCGGCGTGCAGCTCGGCGCGCCGCTCCCTCCGCGTCTCCAGCTTCAGGGAGAGCACGTAGAGCGCCAGCTTCGTGAGCGGGGCCCTCCCCAGGTCGATGGTGATCGCCTCGTTCGCACGTGCCGCGGCCCCCTGGAGACGCAGGCGCTCGGCCGCGGTGAGGCGCGGCTCGATGCGCTGGAGGAACACGTCGCGGGGGATACCGTGCTTGAGGGCCAGTCCCTCGGCGACAGTGAAGGGCAGCTCGAAGACGGCCGCCTGGTCGTAGTGGGCCTGACGGAACTTCTCCAGCAGGGGAGTGGTGTAGACGCGCTTGCGCCAGCCGTGGAAGAGGAAGGGATTCAGCTCGCCCGCCAGCTTCAGGTGCCCGTGCGCCACCGTGGCCCGCAGCTTGGCGCGGTACTTCACCGCGTCGAAGCCCAGGTCCGGCCGACCCTCCAGGTACTCCCGGGCGATGGCTCGCGCCCGGCGGTTGTTGATGCGCCGCTCTCGCAGCAATTCCAGCACCCGGAACGCCCGCTGCGGGGGCAGTGCCCGGAGCGCCGCCGCGATGAGTGCGCCCTCCTCGCGTCGGTCCTCGGGTGACGTCTGCTTCCCAGTGGCCAGCAGGTTGAGGACGATCTGCGCCTGGTTGAAGTGGTTGATGCCCGCGGCCAGTGTCCGCGCATAGAGCCGGCGGTAGTTGCCCAGGATGTAGGCGTGCAGGAACTCGATGGAGACCGCCTGCCCGCGCGCGTCATTGTAGAACTCGCGCTGCCCCGAGCAGGAGAAGCACGCGTTCACGAACATCACCAGGTCCTCGCGGGCCACCTGCTCGGCGCGCACCAACGCCGGGTCCTTCACGACGACCTCCCTCGCACGAGCCCGGGGCTCGGGCGGAAAAGGGGCCGCCCGGGGAAGGAGGACACGACCAGCTAGTCAAGCTCCAAAGGCTCGGTTCGGAAGTCGCATCACAGTCCCGCGGGCGGCCCCATCACCGTAGCATGACGGGGCTCGCGCCGATTCCTGACCGGGCCTCGCGCCCTATTCCAGGACTTCCACCGCGTCCCCCACCTGGATGATTCCCGGACGCCGCACGATGACGTTCTGGCCGAACAACACCTTGTTGCCGGTGCGCCGGTAGGTGGCCAGCGTGCGCAGGGGCTCCTGCTCGGGGTCGGCCCGGGCCGTCTCCGGGTCCACGGTGGTGAAGACGCAGCGGGCGCACGGCTTGACCACGGCCAACTCGACGGTGCCGATGCGCAGCCGCTTCCAACCGTCCTCGGCGAAGGCGGCGGTTCCGCCCACCACGAGGTTGGGACGGAAGCGGGCCATCGGCACGGGGTGGGGCAGGCGCTGGTTGAGGTCGGCCAGTGAGGCCTCGGAGATGAGCAGCAAGGGGAAGCCATCGGCGAAGCCGACGCGGTCCTCCGGGGCGGCGTACTTCGGGTCCACCGGGCGCTCCATCCGGGCGTCCACGTGCACGAGCATCGTGGGCTCGCCGAGGTAGTCGGAGAGCCACTGGTCCGCCTGGGCGGAGGCACGCGCGGCGGAGCAGGTGTCGTCCCACACGGTGACGTCGAGGCGGGGCGCGTCGACGGGCGGGAGGTGGACCTCGAGCTCCGACATGCCTGGAGCCGACAGGTGGAGGCCCGTCGGCCCGGGCACGGCCCGCACGCGCACGAGGGCGGGCAGCTCGCGTCCGGTCATGAAGGATCCGTCGGGGCGGACCGCCATCCACCGGCGGTCATGCTGGATTCCGAGCGGCTCCACGGTGGCTCGGGTCAGCGACAGACCCGCGCACGACTTCAGGGGATAGATGGTGAGGGAAGTCAGGGTGGGCACGAGACTTCTTCTGCCCCATCCCCGCTTGGACCGCATCAGGTTGTAAAGGAGGGGAGGGAAGCGTTCGTCCGTGATATTGGCGGTTCGTCCGACTTGACGGATGGGCGGTGCCAGCGTTACAAGTTCCGCACGATGAAGCTGCTCCTCCTTCCACCAGTCGCCGCGCATCGAATGTGCCGCCACTGGCGGATGTGTACCTGTCATCAAGCGGGTGCCGAGTTCTCGAGGAGCGCGTGATGAAGCCTTCTTGAGCTGTCCCTGACTCGCGGCCCGCGCTCGGAAGAGGTGCTGGGCCGCCCTCTTCACTCCATCCGTCTGGCCCGCCCTCGGTCGAGGTGCTGGGCCGTTTTTTGTTCACGGACCCCCCATGTCCCAGTCTTCACAGCCATCCCTTGGTGTCTCGGCGGAAGAGCTGCGTGTCGCATCGGAGGAATTGCGCGACGCCCCCGCCGAAGTGGTGCTCGCGTGGATCGAGCGGCGGTTCGGCGCGCGCGCGGCCATCGCCTCCAGCTTCGGCGTCGAGGACATGGTCCTCATCGATCTCGCCCGCACGCATGCGCCAAGCGTGCGCCTGTTCACACTCGATACGGGTCGGCTCCCGCCGGAGACCTACGAGCTGATGGACGTGGTGCGCCGCCGCTACGGCCTGGAGATCGAGACGTTCTTCCCGGAGCGCGAGCGCGTCGAGGCGCTCGAGTCCACCAAGGGGTACTTCTCCTTCAAGGAGAGCATCGAGGCGCGCAAGGAGTGCTGCGGTATCCGCAAGGTGGAGCCGCTGAAGCGTGCGCTCGCGGGTCGGGAGGCGTGGGTGACGGGGCTGCGCCGCGAGCAGTCCGTCACCCGCACGGAGGTCCAGGTGGTCGAGCGCGACGCCTCGCACGGGCTCATCAAGCTGAACCCCCTGGTCCGGTGGAGCTCCCGCGAGGTGTGGACGCACGTCAAGGAGCGCGGCGTCCCCTACAACGTGCTGCACGACCGCGGCTACCCGTCCATCGGGTGCGCGCCCTGCACGCGCGCGGTGAAGCCCTACGAGGACGAGCGCGCCGGCCGCTGGTGGTGGGAGTCCGCCGAGAACCGTGAGTGCGGACTGCACGTCCGCCGCTGACCGTAGACCCGAGGAACGGACATGCCCTCCTTCTCCCTTTCCGCCACCGACATCGCACTGTTCCTGACGGCCCTGGTGGCGGCCACGGTGAATGGGGCCCTGGGTTATGGGTTCTCCTCCATCACCGTGCCGGTGGCACTCGGGTTCGTGGCCAACCGGGTGCTCAACCCCGCGCTGGTCCTGCTGGAGGTGGTGCTCAACGTCATCTCCTTGTTCCTCAACCGGCGCGTGCTCCCGACGGTCTGGCGGCGCACGCTGCCGCTGATCGCCGGCCTGCTGCCGGGAGTCATCTGCGGCAGCCTGTTCCTCACGGTGGTCGCGGTCTCGGTGCTCAAGGCCACCACCTATGCCGTCCTGCTGCCGCTGATCCTCCTCCAGGCCGCTGGCATCCGCTGGCCCATCCGCGACGAGCGGGCCGTTGGCGTCCCCTTCGGACTGGGGCTCGGGCTGCTGTACTCGACCACCACCATCTCCGGGCCGCCACTCGCGCTGCTGCTCAACAACCAGGGGTTTGCACAGGACGAGTTCCGCGCGGCCCTCGCGCTCATCCGTGTGGCGGAGTCGAGCCTCACCCTGGTGGCCTACCTCTTCCTCGGGCTCTACGCCGCGCCGAGCTTCGGCCTCTTCGGGCTGCTGCTGCCCGCGGTCGCCATCGGGCTTCCCCTGGGGCGTCTGCTCCTGAAGCACGTCAGCAAGGAGACCTTCGGCCGGCTCTGCATGGGAGTGGACGCGGCGCTCGTCACCATCGGCCTGGGCGTCGCGCTCCGGCAGCTCGGCTGGATCGATCGCGAGGCGAGCTACGCGGTCGTGGCGGCCATCGGGGGCTTCCTGCTGGGCTCCGCCTGGCAGCGCTACCTCCTCCTCCGGAAGAGCCTGGTGGCCACGTCATGAGCGCGCATGTGGACTTCCCGGTCTGCCTCCGCCTGCAGGGGAAGCGCGTCCTGCTGGTGGGGGCGGGGAACATCGCCGATGAGCGGAGCCAGCAGCTCGTCGAGGCCGGTGCTCGGCTGCGAGTGGTGGCCCCCCGCGTGTCCCCCACCATCCGCCGGCTCGCGGAAGAGGGCCGGCTGGAGCTGCGCGAGCGGGCCTATGCGCCGGGAGACGTACACGGGCAGTCGATCGTGTTCGTGGCCACGGATGACATGACGGTGAGCCGGGCCGTGGCGGACGAGGCGCGGGCCCTCGGCATCTGGGTGAACACAGCGGACGTTCCCGAGCTGTGCGACTTCACACTGCCCTCGGTGGGGCGGCGTGGCCCCATCGTCGTGGCGGTCTCCACCTCGGGGCAGGCACCCGCGCTGGCCCGGCTCCTGCGGCGGCGCTTCCTGGAGCAGGTGGGGCCCGGGCACGTCCACATCGCCCGGCTCACGGGGTGGCTCCGCAAGCGGCTGCCCGCGGGCGCCGAGCGGATGCGGCTGCTGAAGCAGCTCGTGGAGGGTGAGGTCGGGGAGCTGCTGATTCGCGGTCAGCGCCGGGACGCCTGGTCCCGTGTGCGCACCGCGCTCGAGACTTTTGGAGAGACGAGATGAGCAAGCACGTCAGCGGAAGAGTCTACCTGGTGGGCGCGGGGCCCGGAGATCCCGGCCTGCTCACCCTTCGAGCCGCCCAACTGCTCGGGCGCGCGGATACGGTGGTCTATGACCGGCTCATCCACCCGGAGGTGTTGAAGCACGCACGGCCCCGGGCCCGGCTGCTCTTCGTTGGCAAGGAGGGTGGGGGCGAGTCGGTGCGGCAGGAGGAGATCAACGCGCTGCTCGATCTCTCAGGCGCGACTTGGTCGCACGGTGGTTCGGCTCAAGGGTGGAGATCCCTTCATCTTCGGCCGTGGCGGCGAGGAGGCCCTCGCGCTGGAGGAGGCGGGCATCTCCTATGAGGTGGTGCCGGGCGTCTCCAGCGGCGTGGCGGCTCCGGCCGCGGCGGGCATTCCCGTCACCCACCGGAGTGTGTCGGGCTCGGTGACGTTCGCCACCGGGTATCGGGCCGGGAAGGAGCCGGACTGGGCGCACCTGGCCGGGGCGGAGACGCTGGTGCTGTTCATGGCAGGCGCGAGGCTGGAGGAGGCGACGCTGGCCCTCATCGCCGCGGGCCGCGCTCCCAGCACTCCGACGGCCATCGTGGAGGCGGGGACCTGGGAGCACCAGCGGGTGCTCGAGGCCCCACTCGCGAGCATCGCCTCGCGCGCCCGGGAAGCCTCCGTCGGCTCTCCGGCCTTGCTGGTGGTGGGTGAGGTGGTCTCGCTGCGATCGCGGCTCCGCTCGCTGGTCCAGTCGGAGCCCGTGACATCTGAACGTGAGCAATTCCTGATGCCTAAAGGCAGAGGCTGGTCATGAGTGAAACCCTGTCCGCTCGTCTCTCCCACCTCTCGGTGCTGGAGGCGGAGAGCATCCACATCATTCGCGAGACGGCGGCGGAGTTCGCCAATCCGGTGATGCTCTACAGCATCGGCAAGGACTCGCAGGTGCTGCTGCACCTGCGCCCGGAAGGCCTTCCATCCAGCGCCCCTGCCGTTCCCGCTCCTCCACGTGGACACCACCTGGAAGTTCCGGGAGATGTACGCGTTCCGCGATCAGTTCGTGGCGCGGCACGGGCTCGAAGCTGCTCGTGCACCAGAACAAGAAGGCGCTGGCCGAGGGCATCAACCCCTTCGACCACGGCAGCCAGAAGTACACCCACGCGATGAAGACCCAGTCGCTGCTCGAGGCCCTCGCGCAGAACGGCTTCGACGCGGCCTTCGGTGGCGCGCGGCGCGACGAGGAGAAGTCCCGCGCCAAGGAGCGCGTCTACTCCTTCCGCGACCGCCACGGGCAGTGGGAGCCGCGCCGGCAGCGGCCCGAATTGTGGAACCTCTACAACGGGCGGATCGACTCGGGCGAGAGCATGCGCGTCTTCCCGCTCTCCAACTGGACCGAGCTGGACGTGTGGCACTACGTCCTCAAGGAGCGCATCCCGGTCGTCCCGCTGTACTTCGCCGCCGAGCGCCCGGTGGTGAACCGCAGCGGCCAGCTGGATCATGGTCGACGACGAGCGGATGCGGCTCCGTCCGGGTGAGCGTCCCGCGCCGAAGCGGGTGCGCTTCCGCACGCTGGGTTGCTACCCGCTGAGTGGCGCGATCGAGTCCTCGGCCACCACGGTCGAGGGCGTCATCTCGCGAGATGTTGGAGGCCCGCGTATCCGAGCGCCAGGGCCGCCTCATTGATCACGACGAAGAAGGCTCGATGGAGCTGAAGAAGCGCGAGGGGTACTTCTAATGACCGCCGCACTGCAACTGCAAGACAGCCAGGACCTCCAGGGCTTCCTCGCCGAGCACTACGAGAAGGAACTGCTCCGGCTCGTGGTGGTGGGCTCGGTGGACGACGGGAAGTCCACGCTGATCGGCCGGCTCCTCTACGAGTGCAACGGCCTGTTCGAGGACCAGGTGGCCGCGGTGAAGCGCGCCAGCGCGGGCGGGGAGATCGACTTCTCGCTCTTCACCGATGGTCTGCGCGCCGAGCGCGAGCAGGGCATCACCATCGACGTGGCCTACCGCTACTTCTCCACGCGTCGGCGCAAGGTGATCGTCGCCGACACGCCGGGACACCTGCAGTACACGCGCAACATGGCCACCGGCGCCTCCACGGCCGACGCGGCGGTCATCCTGGTGGACGCGCGCCTGGGCATCCTCCCGCAGACGCGGCGGCACGCGTACATCGCCTCGCTGCTCGGCATTCCCTACCTGGCGGTAGCCATCAACAAGATGGACCTGATGGGCTTCGACCCCGCCCTCTTCGAGCGCCTCTCGACGGAGTTCACCGCGTTCGCCAGCACGCTCGGCTTCGAGCAGGTCCGCTTCTTCCCCGTCAGCGCGCGCGCCGGGGACAACATCACCCTCCCGAGTGCTCGCACGCCGTGGCACGACGGGGAGACGCTCCTCGGGTGGCTGGAGTCCCTGCCGCACCAGCGTCGGCTGGAGGGTGCGTCCCTGCGCTTCCCTGTTCAGTACGTGCTGAGGCCGAACCTGGACTACCGCGGGTTCGCCGGGCAGCTCGCCTCCGGCACCGTGCGCGTGGGTGACGAGGTGGTGGTTCTCCCCTCGAAGCGGCGAACGAGCATCGCCGCCATTGATACCTTCGACGGCGGCCTCCAGGAGGCCAGTGCGCCGTCCTCGGTCACGCTGCGTCTGGCGGACGAGGTGGACGTGAGCCGGGGAGACCTCATCGCGCACGTCGAGCAGCCCCCGATGGTGCTCCAGCGGTTGGAGGCCATGCTGGTGTGGTTTGGCGAGCAGCCGCTGGACGTCTCGCGCCGCTACCTCGTGAAGCACACCTCGAAGTACGTCCCGGCCCACGTCGAGCAGATCCACTGGCGCAAGGAGCTGGAGGACCTGTCCGAGGTGCCCGCGCGGACCCTGTCGCTCAACGAGATCGGCAAGGTCCGCCTCATCTGCAAGCGCCCGCTGCTGTGCGACCCCTACCAGGACAACCGGCGGACGGGGGCCTTCATCGTTGTCGACCCGCTCAGCAATGACACGGTCGCGGCGGGGATGATCCTCGGGCCCGTGGGGGACGAGGGCGCTCAGGAGACGAAGTCCCTCATCTCCGCCGAGGAGCGTCGCGAGCGCCTCGGTCAGTCCGGTGCCGTCATCCTCCTGGCGGGCAGCCCGGAGGTGGAGCAGGGGGCACTGCGCCTGGAGCGGTCCCTGTTCGAGCAGGGACGACACGTGGCCCTCGTCCGGGGCGATGCGGACGCCGCTCTCGCGCTGGCCGAGGCGGGACTGCTCGCCATCCTCTACTCCCCCGTACCGCAGGCACGGCTGGGACTGCGTGACCAGCTCCGCGGCGCCAGCACCCCGTGGCTCGAGCTGGAGCCCTCTCATGACCTGGAGCGCCAGGTGAAGCAGGTCCTGGCCGCTCAGGAGACGACGCCGTGACTTCCCCCGGGATTGTTTCCTCCATAGCCACCCTGGCCGCCCAGCTCGGTGAGGAGAAGGGCTCGCTGCTGCAGCGCCTGACCGAGGGACTCGAGCCCTCGGCGCTCACCTGGCTGAGCGGGTACTTCGCCGGCCTCGCGGCCCGGCAGGCTCCGGCCACATCCGCCCAGCCCGCGGTGGTGGTGCCCCAGGCCACGCCGCAGGGCTCGCTCACCCTCGTCTACGGCACCCAGACCGGGAACAGCCGGCTGCTGGCCGACCGCTTGAAGCAGAAGGCGGAGGCCGCGGGCCTCGCGGTGCGCAGCTTCCGCGCCAGCGAGTACCCCGTGCGCGAGCTGAAGAACGAGCGGCTCTTGTACGTGGTGATCAGCACCCAGGGCGACGGAGATCCCCCGGATGACGCGCGCGGCTTCTGCGAGTTCGTGCTGGGCAAGCGCGCGCCGGCGCTTGGGCAGCTCCGGTTCTCGGTGCTGGGGCTGGGCGATTCGAGCTACCCCAAATACTGCGAGATCGGCCGCGTCCTCGACGCGCGCTTCGCCGAGCTCGGTGCCACGCGGTTGGTCGCGCGGGCCGACTGCGACGTGGACTTCGAGCCGACCGCCGAGGCCTGGATTGGCGAGGCCCTGGAGCGCGCGCGGACGGAGCTCGCGCCACAGCCTTCGCTGGCCAAGGTCACGCCGCTGCGCACCGTGGCGGCGACCCCCACCTTCAGCCGCGAGAATCCCTATCCGTCCCTCGTGCTGAGCAACCAGCGCATCACCGGGCGCGGGGCCCTCAAGGACGTCCGTCACCTCGAGCTGTCGCTGGAGGGCTCGGGCCTGACCTACGAGCCGGGCGATGCCCTCGGGGTGTTGCCCCACAACCCGCCGGAGCTGGTCGCCGCGCTGCTCTCCGAGCTGAAGCTGGATGGCGCCACCGAGGTGACGCGCGAGGGCCGCATCCTCCCGCTGAAGCGGTGGCTGGCGGAGGTGCTGGAGATCACCCGCGTGAGCCGCCCGTTCCTGGTGAGCCACGCCGCGCGCTCCGGCAGTGCGGAGCTCCAGCGCCTGCTCGCGCCGGAAGGGGCCGAGGCCCTGCGCACGTTGCTCGCGACCATCAGGTCATCGATGTGCTCCGCGCGCATCCCGCGACGTGGAGCGCGGAGGAGCTGGTGGGGGCGCTGCGCCGACTGACGCCTCGGCTCTACTCCATCGCCTCCAGCCAGAAGCGGGTAGGGGAGGAGGTCCACCTGACGGTGGGCGTGGTGGACTATGAGGCCTTCGGCTCTCGCCACATGGGGGCCGCCTCGTACTACCTGGCGACGCGCGGTGCCACCCAGGACACGGTGAACGTCTTCATCGAGTCCAACGAGCGTTTCCGTCTTCCCAAGGAGCCGAGCCGCGACATCATCATGATCGGCCCTGGCACGGGCGTGGCCCCGTTCCGCGCCTTCGTGCAGGAGCGCGCGGAGACCGGTGCGAGCGGCCGCAACTGGCTCTTCTTCGGCGAGCAGCACTTCCGCACCCAGTTCCTCTACCAGGCCGAGTGGCAGGAGGCCGTGAAGAAGGGCGAGCTGCACCGGATCGACCTCGCCTTCTCGCGAGACCAGGGCCAGAAGGTCTACGTCCAGCACCGCCTGCACGAGAAGGGCCGCGAGCTCTACGAGTGGCTGGAGGGCGGAGCCCATCTCTACGTCTGCGGCGATGCCCAGCGCATGGCGAAGGACGTCCATGAGGCCCTGATCGACATCCTCGCGACCCACGGCGGCAAGAGCCGCGAGGACGCGCGAGCCCACCTCGAATCCCTGCGCGAGCAGCAGCGCTACCAGCGCGACGTCTACTGAGAGAGACACATCATGAGCAAGAACCCGACTCCGGTCCTCTCCGAGGTGGAGCACATCAAGGCGCGGAGCAACCTGCTGCGCGGCACCCTGGCCGAGAGCCTGGCGGATCCGCTCACGGGCGCCATCGCCCCGGCCGACACCCAGCTCATCAAGTTCCACGGCAGCTACCAGCAGGACGATCGCGATCTGCGCGAGGAGCGCCGGCAGCAGAAGCTCGAGCCGGCCTACAGCTTCATGATCCGCACCCGCCTGCCGGGAGGCGTGTGCACCCCGAAGCAGTGGCTCGTCCTGGATGAGCTCGCCCGCACGTACGCCAATGGGACGCTGCGCGTGACCACGCGCCAGGCCTTCCAGCTTCACGGCGTGTTCAAGGGGGACATGAAGCGCACCCTTCAGGGGATGAATGCCGCGCTGCTCGACAGCATCGCCGCCTGCGGTGACGTCAATCGCAACGTGATGTGCAACCCCAACCCGGTGGACTCGCGGGCGCACGAGGTGGTGCACCAGTGGGCCATTCGCCTCTCCGAGCACCTGCTCCCGAAGACTCGCGCCTACTACGAGATCTGGCTGGACAAGGAGAAGGTGGCCGGTGGCGAGGAGGAGCCCATCTACGGCGCCACCTACCTGCCTCGGAAGTTCAAGGCGGGCATCACGGTGCCGCCCCTCAACGACGTGGACATCTTCTCGCAGGACCTCGGCTTCATCGCCATCATCGAGGGCGAGGAGTTGGTCGGCTTCAACGTCCTGGTCGGCGGTGGCATGGGCGCCACGCACGGTGATGCCGCGACCTTCCCCCGGCTCGCGGATGTGATTGGTTTCATCCGCCCCGAGCAGCTCCTCGAGGTCGCGGAGAACGTGGTGAAGGTCCAGCGTGACCATGGTGACCGCACCAACCGCAAGCACGCGCGCCTCAAGTACACCATCGAGGATCGCGGCATCGCCTGGTTCATCTCCGAGCTGGAGACGCGGCTCGGCTACGCCCTCCAGCCCGCGCGCCCGTTCGCGTTCGAGCACAACGGCGACCGCTTCGGCTGGCTCCAGGGCCACGACGGGCGCTGGAACCTGACGCTCCATATCGACAGCGGCCGCGTGGCGGATCGCGAGGGCCAGCAGCACCTGACCGGTCTGCGGGAGATCGCCGGCATCCACAAGGGCGACTTCCGCCTCACGCCCAACCAGAACCTGGTCATCGCCAGGATTGCCCCGGAGGACCGCCCGGCCATCGAGGCCCTGGTGGAGGCGCATGGCCTCGCCGGCTTCAAGCGCGCGAGCCCCCTGCGCCGCAACGCGCTCGCCTGCGTGGCCCTGCCGACGTGCGCCCTGGCCATGGCCGAGGCCGAGCGCTACCTGCCGACGGTGGTGGGCCTGCTGGAGGAGCGCCTCGCGGCGCATGGGCTCGCGGACGAGAACATCCTGCTGCGCATCACCGGGTGCCCGAACGGCTGCGCCCGGCCCTACCTCGCGGAGATCGCCCTCGTGGGGAAGGCGCCCGGCCGCTACAACCTCTTCCTCGGTGGCGACAGGCGGGGGCAGCGCCTCAACCGCCTGTTCCGCGAGAACATCGACGAGGCCGGCATCCTGGCGGCGCTCGAGCCGTTGTTCGCCGCCTATGCGCGTGAGCGGCTACCCGGGGAGGGGTTTGGCGACTTCACCGTGCGTACCGGAGCGGTCTAACCCAGCCACTCCGGGTGCCTGGCCGTGCCGTCGAAGCGCTGGCTGGTCTTGTACTTCTCGAAGGCACCGTCCTTCGCGGCCTTCTCGGTTCGCGCGAGCAGTGCCTCCACCTCCTTTTCCGAGAGCGGCTTGAAGTCACGCGCGACCTTGATCGCCTGATCCACCTGCTCTCGCGAATCCATGCCGGTGATCACCACGCTGACAGGCAGAGACAGGCTGTAGCGTAGGCACTCCGGAGCATTCACCGTCTTGCTCTCCAGGATGAGGTTGCCCCCCATTGGTTTCATGCCGAGGACACCGATCTCCTCTCGCACGAGAACCGGCAGGACCTGCTTCTCGAAGCTGTCGAAGTGGGCGTCCATCACGTTGAGTGGCATCTGCACGGCGTCGAAGCGGAAACCCTGCTTCTTCGCCATCTCGAGCATCTCCAGGTGCATGCCGGGCGACTTGTGCCCGGTGAACCCGAGGAAGCGTGTCTTGCCTGCCTTCTGTGCCTCGACCATCGCCTCGATCGCGCCACCCTCGGCGAAGGTGCGTTCCGGGTCGTTTTCATGGATGACCTCATGCAACTGCAGCAGATCGAGGTGGTCGGTCTGGAGCCGCTTGAGCGACTCGTCGATCTGCTTGATGGCCGTCTTCTTGTCCCGGCCGTCGAACTTGGTCATCAGGAACGCCTTGGATCGGTAGCCGTCCTGGAGGGCCTTGCCCATCCGGAGCTCACTCTGTCCCTCGTTGTAGTCCCAGCAGTTGTCGAGGAAGTTGATCCCGTTGTCGAGCGCGCGCCGGATGAGCCGGACGCTCTCCGCCTCGGTCTTCTGCGTGCCGATGTGGAAGCCGCCAACGCCGATACAGGAGACCTGCTCGCCCGTGCGCCCCAGCTTCCGTCGCGACACCGGTCGAGCCGAGGATGGCTTGGTCGCGGCAATGGCGCTCGGAGCAACCATCAGCGCGAGCGTGGCTTCGAGAAACTCTCTCCGGTTCATGGGGGCCTCCGGGTGCGCGGTGGATGTGCGCGCTCCACGCGGAGGAGATTGCCGGTCGACGAGGGACGGCACACGCGTCCCTTTCCGTCGGTATCACCCAAGCAACACTGTGGGCGGGAGGGTCCGGGGGCAGGGTCGTGGCCCGTGCCCCCGGACTCAATGGCCTACTGGCCGATGTCGAACTCGCCCGCGCGCACCATGCTCTCGATGGCGGGCGTCACCTCGGCGGCCGCCAGCTCGGAGGCGCGCACCGCCGGGAAGCGGAGGTCCAGGCCCTTGGCGAGGCGGTGGTACAGGGTGTTGGTACCGAGCGAGTAGAGCTGCAGCCCGCGCAGCGCGTAGCTGCCGTCGAGCTTGGACAGGCCCGCGTGGCCCGCCTCGAAGCGCAGCGTCAGCGTGTGCGTGCCCGCGGCGAGCTGGTCCGTCACCTGCGCCTCGGCCACCGGACGCTCGACGCCCTTGGCATCCGTCGCCACGAGCGTGCCCGTCACCTCGTAACGATCGAGCGACTGGCTATCGAGCACCACGTCCACCTCGAGCGCCGTCACCTTGCCGCCCGCGTCACGCACCAGGCGCTCCTTGCCCACCGAGGCGATGCGCGCCGTCGGCACCGCGAAGCCGAAGGCGGTCTGCCCCAGGCGGTCGAAGTCCTGCCCGCCCGCCGAGCCCACCGCGCGCACCTCGAGCACCCACGCGCCCGTCTCGTCCTTCTCGTTCATCGCCCGAGAAACCATCGCGCGGTACTCGTTGCCCACCTTCACCACCGGCACCGTGCGCTCACGCTCGAAGCGCGGGTTGTAGAGCGAGGCCTCGTAGCGCACGTGGTCCACCGGCGCCTCCGACTGCAGGCCCACCGTCACGTAGCCATCGTCGCCCGGGAAGAGCTGCATCGCGGACGCCGTGAGCGACAGCTCGATGGTCGAGGAGGGCACGCGTACCTCGACGGCCACTCCCAGCTCGGCCGCCTTGGCGCCGATCTGCACCTTGTACTTGCCGCGACCCATGTCGCGGTTCAGCCGCAGCATCGCGATGGGCTTGAGGATGCCCTCGGCCTTCAAGCGCGTCGGGTCCACGCCCATCTGGGTCTCCGCATCGCGCATGGCCCGCCTGTCCGCACGGACGCCCTTCGCGTCGAACAGCACCACGTCGCGCAGCGCGTCCTCACCCGCCTTGGCGTTGTTGCCCTTGGGGATGATCATGATCCACGCCTCGTCGGGCGCGTCGATCGGCAGCTCGAGCTGCGTGGCCGCCGAGCGCGGGGCCACGTGCAGCACGGTCGACTTCGAGCGCCGGGTCTCGGGCGCGAGCGGCGCCGCGAGCGGCAGCTTCGGCGAGGCCGGGTTGGACACCGAGACGCGGCCGGGGCCGATGCCCTCGGTGGCGTCGCGGGCGTACAGCCGGCCCGGGGCGACATCACCCGGGGCGAGCGCGGCACCCGAGGCACTCCGCATGTTGGCAGCCATGGCGCGCTCCGGGGTGAAACCCCCGAGGAGGACAACCGCCAGCGACAGGCCGGCGGAACGAACGAAGAAACGGTTGAAGTTCATGGTCGTTCTCTTTCTCGGGTCTTAGTGAAGCGCCTGAACGACGGTGTAGTTGTGGAAGCCGTAGTAGGTGTCCCAGGCGAGGGCCCCGCACCAGTTGGAGCCACCCGGAGGCGCCTGCACGCAGTCGTTGGAGCCCGTCGAGCCGGTGGTGGCGTCGAAGCCGTACTTGGCCACCAGGCACGCGTCGCAGATACCGTCGCCCTGCCACGAGTCGGGGCAGACCTCGTACCAGGTCGGGTAGTAGGCGGGATTGAGGAAGGGGTTCCAGCTCTCCGTGCTCGGGACGCGGTAGCCGCTGGACTAGCCGTAGGCGATGAGGCAGTCGGGCTCCATGTAGCCGTTGTTGAGCTGGCTGGAGGAGCAGCCGTACTTCCAGACCGTGTTGCCGGTCATGAAGTCCGTCGCGTAGCCCGAGTAGAAGTTGTTGCAGGCCTGGGCGGCGGCCTGCACCGTGGTCTCGGGGGCGTAGGTCTGGTTCGCGGGGGCGGGGATGGGGGCGTTGGCCACCTTCTGCGCGATGATGTTGCCGCTGTTGTGGCAGCTGCGGCGCGACTGGTGGTGGTTGAGGCGACCGTCGTCGATGATGATGTTGCCGAAGTAGCCCGAGCTGTCGTTGCCGATGAAGCCGTCCGTGCCGGCGCTGAAGCTGCCCCAGCCGAGCAGCGCCGCCGCCTTGAGGCCCACGGAGTAGAGGTAGCCGCCGCAGTGCGCGTCGCTCGAGAACAGGTTGGCGTAGACGCGGTTGCCGCGTACCACGGAGATGGCCTTGCCGCCCACCGAGGTGGCCCCCTGGGGGCCGGCGAAGGTGCCGTTCGAGTTGTAGACGCGCATGTTGTCCGTGCGCTGCTGCACCACGGCGGGGTTGTTGTAGCTGCCACCGCCGAAGAACTCGACGACGCTGTTGGCGATGTTGAGGAAGGAGCCGCTCGTCGTCACCTTGTCCGCCAGCGGCGTGCCCGTCAGGTCGGGCGCCGAGAAGATGACCTGCGAAATCTTGCTCGTCACCGTGTTGACCGTGTAGCCCTTGGCGCTCACCGCACCGGTGTGGCCGAGCATGTAACGCAGCGGGCTCGAGCCGTTCGAGTGGGTGATGACGGTCATGCTGGTGATGCCATTGGCGTTCACCCAGGGGACGATCTGGTCGACGATGGAGCCCCAGCTACACTGGCTGAAGCCAGCGCAGCTCGCTCCGGGATAGCCGACGATCAGATAGGGCCGACCGTTGCGCATCGTGTCAATGGACGACTGCGTCCAATAGCCGGTGGTGGCCGAGCTGACCGACTGGTCGCCCGTGCCGTGGACGAAGACCACGCCGGCAGCGGCGTGGGCATCACCACTCGCGCCGAGCAGCACGGCGCAGGTGGTGGCAAGGACCAACCCTGCTTGGGGGAATGACCTCATGGGAACCTCTCGAATGATTGAGAAGGGGGGATCCGGACAAAGTCCGGACAGTGGGTCATACCAGAAATACGGGTGAAAATCTGGAGGTCCCCTCGCTCGGAGCGGATGCGGATAGAGTCCTCGCCATGAAAGCCCTGCTCGACCAGTTGGATGCGCTGCCGCCTGGAGATGCGGTCTTCGACCTCGACAACACCCTGCTCGTTGGCGACATCGGCGAGGCCACCCTGCGGCGGCTGCTGCACCGGCTCCCGCCCAAGGCCGCCTCCCTTCTCGGGACGACGGACCCCTGGGCCGCCTACGAGGCGCTGGCGGCACGCGACTGGTGTGGTGCGGGTGACGTGGCCGCCCAGGCCCTCGCCGGGCTGAGCCCCGCGGAGGTCGAGGCGATCGGCACCGAGGTGCTGGAGCGTGGCGAGGTCCGGCTCAACCCCCATACCGTCGAGCTGGCTCAGGCCCTCTCGCGGCGCCACCGGGTCTGGATCCTCACGGGCTCGGCCGAGTTGCTCGGGCGGGTGGCGGCGACGCGAATGGGCATCGAGCGGGTGGTCGGCATGCGCCTGCGCGAGGTGGAGGGGCGGCTGAGTGACGAGCTGCTGCCACCCTGCACTTGTGGTGAGGGCAAGGTGATTGCCACCCGCCAGCTCATTCTCCGAGCGCCCGGTCTTCGCCATCGGCGACTCACCGACGGATCTGCCCATCCTGCGCCTGGCCACGGTCGCGCGGACCCTGGGCAAGATCGCCGGCCGGGAGTTCCCCGCTCTGGAGAAGTGAAGCAGTCGGATGGTGGGGAAGGGGCGCGTTCGTGGCCGCTTGGGCTGTGCGGATCGAAGCTCAGTGTTCCAGGGTCCAGCCGTAGTACTTCTCGGCATGGTCCTGCAGGGCCGCCAGGAAATCAGGCTCGCCGCGCTGCACGAAGCGGCTGGCCACCGCGAACTGCGGACTGCCCGACAATGGCGGCACGTCCATGTGCAGTCCTGGCTTGTTGTTGGTCAGCGCCACCAGTTCGTCCACCTTGTCCTTGGCGGCGGGCGCGGCGCTGCGCACGGCCAGCAGGCCATCGGCGCTCAGGGCCAACTGGCCGAGCACCGTCGAGGTTTCTTCATCATCGTTGTAGGCCACGATGTCCAGCAGGAGGGGGGAGCATCATCACCAGCACCGCCGAGCGTCAGGCCGCCATCAAGTTCGCCAAGGCGGCGGCCCTGCGCCCGCAGATCGTCGGCGCGGCGCTCCAGCGGATCTCCCTGGAGCCGGCCGTCGCGTCGGCGATGTTCGAGATCTTGGATCTCCAGCGGATCCTGGAGGGCGGCGCGAAGGTGACGCTCATCCCCGAGGGACAGAAGGGCGAGCTGTTCTCGCAGATGCTGGTGGCTTCGCCGATCCCCTCCCGGTGACGCCGCCGTCTTCGGTCAGAAGCAGCGAGCCTTGGCGGCAACTCCCGAGTGCGCGGAGGCGCCACCGAGGTACCAGGACCCCGAATCGGAAATGACACGGATGTATTCGCTTGGGCTGTCGAACTGTCCCCGCATGTACGTCAA
>CAVYSY010000003.1:0-189224 GCA_963771175.1 uncultured delta proteobacterium | reverse complement strand
CGAGCGTGCCCGGCGCCCGGCCCACCTGGGTGCCCTTCCGGGCCACCAGCCAGTACGTCCCGCTGGACACCTCCAGCGAGAAGCCGCCGCCCGCGCCGGTGGTGGTGCGGAGAGGCCGGGGCCCGCCCAGGGCCAGCACCTCCGCGTCCGCCGACCGGCTGGCCGTCCGCGCCCACCACGAAGCCCTCCAGCACGCGAGGCCGCCCACAGCCCCACCACCAGCTCGCCCGGCGAGGCACCGACACGAAGCGCAGCGTGCGGCGGCTGAAGCCCGGCGCCTCCGCCGTCAGCTGCGTAGCGGCCCGGCGCGAGCCCGGAGAAGGCGAAGCGCCCCTGCGCGTCGCTCGTCGCCACCGCCACCTCCTCGGGCAGCGTCACGGGCCCGGGCCCAGGCCGTCCCCGGCTCCGTGTACGGGCGCAGCGTCACCTCCGCCAGCGGCACCGGCTCGCCGCGGCCCTCGGCCACCGTGCGCCCCCGCAGCGCGCACGCCGGCGGGCAGCGACAGCTCCACCGCCGTCTCCGCCTCGCCCGTGGGCCGCGCGCACCTCGCGGCGCGCGGGGCATGGCCCTCGGCCCGGGCGCTGACGCAGGTAGAGCCCCGGGGCCGCGGGCAGCCGCAGCGTGCCGTCCTCGCCCGTCGTGCCCTCGCCGGCGCGGCGCCACGAGGCGCTCGCCCGTGCCGTCCTCCGGCCCCGCAGGTACGCCCGCACGCGTGCGCCCGCGACGGGCTGCGCCCGAGGCCACCACCCGCACCACGAAGGCTGCCATCGGCCAGCGTCGCCGGACGTCTCGAGCGGCGGCGTGGGGCGCGGCGGGGCGCGGGCCCGGGGCTCGGAGACGCCGCGGAGGCGGGCCCTGGCGCGTCGCGGCGCCGGGGCCGCTGGCCTCCGGTCTCCGCGGAGCGCGGACCACAGCAGGAGCAGCGCCGCCACGCCCAGGAGCGGCGGCGATGAGGAGCGGGAAGAGAGAACGTTGGCGCACGGGCTTCCTCCGCGGGGACGGCCGAGCGGCCGTCCGCCGAAGCGGGAGAGCCTAGACCGAGAAGGCCGGTCCGCCGAAATCACCGGCTCAGTGCCGGGTCGGGAGGCGCGGGCGCGTAGACGCGCAGGGCCGCGGGGGCGAGCTCGAAGCGCATCGGGCGTGTGGCCGATGAGCTCCCCGTCCGCGTTGACGTCCTGCGACGGGCTCGGCGTCCACGTACGAGGCGCGCGGTGCGCAGGCAGGTGACGGCCGGGTGGCTCCACGTGCTCGCCGCGGCGCAGCGAGAGCGCGACGCGCGCCAGGGTGGAGACGTCCTGCAGGTGCCCCAGCCCGGTGCCCTCGCGCCCGGACTCGGCGGAGGGCGCGGCGATGGTGTAGACGTGCAGGCGGCGGTCATCGAGCGTGGCATCGGGCGTCACCATGTTGCCCGCGCCGTGGTAGCGCCCGTTGCCCACCACGAGCTGCAGCACGTCCAGCTCCAGCTCGCCTCGGTCGGTCTGTCATCCGCACGTGGAAGGGCTGGTGCTCCCAGAGCTCGGCGACGGCGGCCACGGGGTAGGCCAGCTTGCCCGCGCGCGCTTGAGGCGCTGGCGTCAGCCGCCGGGCGATGGCGGTGGCCAGGCCGAGGCTCGCCGCGTTGAGGAAGGGCCGCCCGTTGGCGAGCCCCACGTCCACCCGCGCGGTGTAGCCGGCGGCGATGACGTCGCAGGCGGCCTCCAGCGAGGGGGGAATGCCCAGCGAGCGCGCGAAGTCATTGCCCGTGCCCAGCGGCAGCACGCCCAGCGTCACGTCGCGGCCGAGCAGGTCGGCATCGGCGGCGTTCAAGCGTGCCATCCCCGCCGCCGACGAGGATGCGCCGCACGCCCTGCTCCAGCGCCTCGCGCAGCACCCGGCTCCATGCGCTGTCGGGCGGGAGAGCCGGTGGCAGCGCCGCGAGGGGGATGCCGCGCGGCTCGAGCGCCGCGAGCGTCGCCGGCGAAGGCCTCGCGGCCCAGCGGCGACCGGGTGTTCACGACCAGCAGCGCGGGCCCTTCATCGAGGGCGCGGCGCTTGGGTGGCGCGGTGAGCGCGGCTTCCGGGAGGGCCTCGCTTGCCATCGTCGGCAACGGTGCGCACGAGCGGGCAGGGAAGCCAGGGGGCCCAGGTGCGCCTGCCGGGCCGGCCTGCCTCCGTCCCTCTCCCAGCGAGGGACGGAGCGAGGGAGCGTCACCTCAGTTGGCGTCGTGGCCCTCGATGATGCGGCGCTGGAGCTCCTGGCGCAGCGGGCAGGGCCTCCTCGGTGCTCAGGCGACCGTCCTGGTTGGTGTCGTACTGGGCCATCATGGCCTGCGCGGCGGCGCGCGCGCGGCGGCTCGAGGCGGTCCTCGCGGAGCACGGTCGCGCTCGGTGAGCTCGAGCACGCCGCTGCCGTTGGTGTCGTACTTCGCGAGCAGCTCCTGGCGCTTCTGCTCCCAGGCGGTGCGGAGGGCCTGACGGGCGGCCTGGCGCTCGGTCTCATCGAGGGTGCCGTCGTGGTTGGCGTCGTACTTCTCCAGGGCCTGCTGGTGCAGCCGCTGGCAGCGGGCCTCCATGGCATCCACCATGGCGGTGCGCTCCTCGGTGGAGAGCGCCTTGTCGCCGTTCTCGTCGAAGGCCCAGCGCACGCGCCAGAAGGCCCACTGGCGCAGGCGCAGCCCGGCGCGGGCGAAGCGCGGGTTCGTCTGGGCGTCGAGGTCGCCCTTGAGGGCGCGCAGCTCGGTGCGGTCGAGCTTGCCGTCCTGGTTGGCGTCGTACTTCTCCAGCACCTCCTGGCGGCGAGCGCTGAAGTCACACACGCCCGCGCTGTCCGCGGGGGCCTCGGTGGCGGTGTCCACGTCCTCGGCGGCGATGGAGGAGAGCGTCTCGGGGGAGGCCTCCACCACGGCATCCGCGCCGATGTCTCCGGACTCCTCGGAAGCGGTGAGGTACGAGGCGGCCTCACCGACGGCGAGGTCGGCCTCCTCGGGGGTGGAGTTGCAGGCCACGCTGCCCAGCGGGAGCGCGAAGCAGAGGGCAGCGGTCAGCAGACGGCGGTAGGGCGTGGTGCGGTTCATGGCTTTTCTCCGAGGGTTGTTGTCCGGCCTCGCATCCATGAACCCGCGCCCCGCGAAATGGTTGCGGGGCATTTTCCGCTTCTTTTCCGCGCCCTAGCGCGACTCCTCGTCCTTGGCGGCGGCCACCGCGTCCGCGGCCCACGGCCAGGTGTCCCGCGAGGACTCGTAGTGGGCGAGCAGGTCCGCCGGATCCTTGTAGATGGCGCGGCAGCCCGCCGTGCGCAGGTCTTCCTCGGGGAAGCCGCCGCACAGCACGCCCGAGCGCCGGCAGGCCCAGCTTGTTCGCGGCCAGCGCGTCGTAGGGCGTGTCCCCCACCACCACCACGCTGTCCTCCTCCGGCCGGCCCAGCTTCTCCAGCGCGGCCTCGAAGATGTCCGGGGCGGGCTTGGACTTGCGCTCGACGTCGTCCTTGGACGTCTCGGTCTGCATCAGGTCCCTCGATGTCGCACAGCTTCACGTAGAACTCCAGCTCGTCGCCCTTCGCGCTGGAGGCCGAGCGAGACCTTCACGTCGTCGCGCGCCAGCGCGCTCGAACAGCTCGCGCACCTTCGGGAAGGCGCGCAGCTTGGGCATGAACTCGCGCTTGAAGAGCGTCGGCGCGGAAGTCGCTCCAGCTCCTGGCCGAACTTCTCCAGCTCGTCCTCGGTGAAGAAGACGGGCAGCGAGCTGGTCCGCTCCCTTGCCAATCTGGCTGCGCACGTGCGCGAAGGGCACGTCCCGGCCGAACTCCAGGAAGGCGCGCCGCCAGGCCTCGGCGTGCTCGTCCACCGAATCCACCAACGTGCCGTCCACATCGAAGATGACGTTCCGCACCAGGGCCATGGTGCTCGCACTCCTTCCCGGCGGGGAAGGTGGGGTCGGCCCTGGAAGGCTTCAACCCCGGACGGTGCGACTCTGCGCCCCGGCCACCACGAGCGTCTTCGACTGGACTTCGTAACCCTCGGGCGCGCTGAGCGTGAAGGTCTCCGCGGGCAGGGTCGGGGTCGAGCGTCCACGCGCGAGAGGGTGGTCTCCGCCACCTGCTGCTCGCCTGCCCACTGGGTGAGCCGCTGCGGCACGCACAGCCCGCAGGGCCTGCTCGCACTGCCTCCTCCTCGACGCGAATCTCCGAGCTGGCGCCGCCGCTGTCGGTGCGCTTGCCCAGGAAGTCCATGCCGGGCCAGCGCAGCACGTACTGTCACCTCCCCGTCGGTGCCCTCGGGCTTCACCGTCAGCTCCACCGCCTCGGGGCCGCGCGGGTGCGAGACGCGCCGGGCGCTCACGCCCTTGCCGGGCAGCAGCGGCGCGCGGAAGCCCTCGGGCGGCGAAGGGGGCGAAGATCTCGGTGAGGCACGCCCACGCGCTTGCTCCGGGCGGCAGCTCGTTCTTGTAGGTGACGAAGCTTCGCTGGCCGCATCGCTGCGCTCCATGAGGTGCTCGCCGTCCCAGGCGTAGCTGCGCGAGGCGGGGGCCCCGAGCGTCCCCAGCATCTTCTGGGGTGCGCGGTAGGCGAACTGGAAGTCCATCGTCTGCGTCCCCCTGGCGAGCGGTGCCCGTCAGCGCGTAGCTGCGTGCAGCTTGCCGTCGCGCGCGGCCAGGCGCTGCGTCGCGTCGGTGAGCAGGGCGGAGGTGTCCTCGCCCCGACGGCGCCGGCGAGGACGAGCAGGAGGAGGGGCAGGAGACGAGCGCGCATGGGGGCGGAAAAAGCAGAGGCCCGCTGTCGCCAGGGGGCCTTCGCACGCTACGTGCGGACGACGAGGCTGACTACTTCACCGCCACGCCAGTGGCGTTCGAGTAGGGGAAGCCGATGATGAGGCCGGTGAGCGCGAAGATGCCGTGGCGCGGGGTGGTGCTGGCGCCCAGCAGCTGCACCTTGTTCGCGCCCATGGCCTTGGCCTCGGAGACGAGGAGCTTGTTCACCACGGTGTCCAGGTCGCTCTGCACCAGGTCCACGACGTGGAAGAGGGCGGTCAGGCCGAGCGCGGTGCCCTGGATGACGGCGATGGGCTCGCCACCGGAGGCGGAAACCTCGTTGCCCGAGACGACGGCCGTCTCCACGCTGGTGCACGCCACGAGGCTGCTCGCCACAATCGCCGAAACAATCGCCTTCTTCATTCTGTATGTCCCTCGCAAGTGAACGCTTGGGGAGCTGGCCAGCCGGCTGACCAGGCTCCCGGCAGGTTGAATAGTCCTCAAGCTGACGGTGTCGTAGCAAAGGCCCCTGTCAAGTCAAGCAATCGATCTCCGGCCCTCCGGAGCTGCCCACCAGGCGCGGCCCCGCGTTGAAATGCCCGCGAGGCGTTGCTACCCACGACGGACCCATGGAGAGCGCCACCGTCCGCCCCGCCAACCGCCTCTGGCTGCACCTGTTGCTCTTCGGGGTGACGGCGGCGACCACGTCCTTCACCTTCAACCTGCAGTTCGGTGACTCCCTGCCGTTGGACGAGCGGCTGGCGGGCTCCCTGGCCTTCAGCGTCGCGCTGCTCGCCATCCTCGGCTCCCACGAGATGGGGCACTACCTGCTGGCGCGCGTGCACGGGGTGGACGCCTCGCTGCCGTACTTCATCCCGCTGCCCTACCTCGGGGTGGGCACGCTGGGGGCCGTCATCCGCATCCGCGGTCGCATCCCCCACCGCAATGCCCTGGTGGACATCGGGGCCGCGGGGCCGCTGGCGGGCCTGCTGGTCGCGATGCCCGTCCTCCTCTGGGGCCTGGCCCACTCCTCCCTGGTGGACGCCCCGCCGATGCGGCCCTCCTTCCCGGGGGAGAGCTCCCTGTGGGTGCTCGGGGGCGACCTCCTCCAGTGGCTCCAGGTGAAGCTCTCCGGGGTGACGCCTCCAGCCCCGGACGCGCAGCCCCTCCAGGGCGCCGCCGTGGTCTTCGGCGACAGCCTGCTGATGCGGGGCCTGAAGTGGCTCGTCCTGGGGCCGCTGCCGGCCGGCAAGGACATCCAGGAGCACCCGGTGGTGATTGCCGGCTGGTTCGGGCTGCTGGTGACCCTGCTCAACCTCATGCCCGTGGGTCAGTTCGATGGGGGACATCTGGCCTTTGCCCTGTGGGGCAGGCATGCTCGCCGGGTGGGCAAGGCCATGGCGCTGGTGCTGTTTTTCCTCACCCTCTTCTACACCGTCACCTGGGGCCTGTGGCTGCTGGTCGCCGCCAAGGTGGTGGGCTCCGGTCACCCGGAAGTCACGCAGCCGGCCGAGCCTTCGGGACTCGGGCGCAAGCTGGTCTGCGCGGTATGCTTCCTCGCCCTGGCGGGCTGTGCCCTGCCCGTGCCCATCCGAATGGTGATCTGGTGAAGTACTACTGTGAGGCTTGCGAGCGGCTCGTGCCCCCGGCGACGTTCCGGGTGGAGGGGCGTCTGCTCGTACTCAAGTGCTCCCGCTGCAAGGTGGAGACGCGCTGCGAGCCCGAGCAGGACGAGCAGTCCGCCGCGGCGCCCGTCTCCAAATCGTCGACCCCGGGGCCGGTGATCATGCTCGCCGGGAGCGATGCGGAGCCCGACCCATCGAGAACGAGCCCACCCGGCGCATCGCGGTGCCGGCCTCGGTGCTCGCGGCCATCGAGGCCGAGGCGGTGGAGGCTCGCGCCAGAAGGTGGACCGAGAAGGAGCCGCGAGGAGCGAGCGCCGGAGGTGGCGCGCTCTCCCGAGCCCGTGGCGACCCGGACGCCGGAGCCGGTGCCCACCAAGGCCCACTCGTCCCGGATGGTGATGTCGGAGGCCGCGGCGGCGAACCTCGTGGTGCTGCGGCTCTCGGAGGTCGGGTCGCGCGACAAGGTGGCGGAGCCCACGCCACCGCCCGCCGTCGCCGAGCCGGCCCCGTGCGCCCCTCCAGCGTCTCAGGTGCGCGCGGTGCCGGAGCCCTCGGCGCCACCGAGGGAGAAGCACGGAAGACCCTTTCACTCCGCCGCCGGGCTACTGCCCCAAGTGCATCGGAGGGCGGAAGGAGGGCGCGGTGGTGTGCCCCTTCTGCGGGCTCGAGTACGCGCGCTCCGGCCCGAGGAGTTCCATGGCTCGCCGGCGCTGCACTCCACGTGGTTGGGCGTGCTGGAGTTGTGGGAGAGCAAGGGAGCGCACGACAAGGTGCTGGCGCTGGCGTCGGAGCGCGGTGAGCTGGCGATTCTGGGCCGCTTCTACCGCATCCGGCTGGCCCACTTCCCGGAGGATGCCCAGGCGAAGCGCGGGCGCGAGGAGGTGCTCCGGCTGGCCGCCGCGGGCTCGGGCCTGATGCCCTCGAGTCCGCCCGACAAGCGCGCGAAGATGAAGGTGGCCATGCAGGGCCTGCTCGTTTTCGCCCTGGTGGTGGTGGCCATGTTCATCGTCTACAAGGCCCGAGGGGTGTTCCTGGGGCCGTAGTGAACGACGCCCACGCCATCAACCTCTCCTGGCTGCTGCGCCTGCGCTGGGGCGCCATCGTCGGACAGGTGGCGCTCATCCTGGGGGTGCACTTCGGGCTGGGCATGTCGCAGCGGTTGGGGCCGCTGTTCGCCACCATCACCGTGGCGGCGGCGAGCAACGTGGCCCTGGGGCTGTGGTCCCGGCGGGCGCGCATCCTTCGCGAGTGGCAGCCCTGGGCGGTGATGGCGCTGGACGTGGTGCTGCTCACCGCGCTGCTGTACCTGATGCGGCGGCTCCTTCAACCCCTTCACCACGCTGTACCTGGTGAACATCGCGCTGGCCGCGGTGCTGCTGCCCGCGCGGCTCGACGTGGGGCGCTGCTGCGCTGGCCATCGCTGCTGGCCTTCGGCTCGCTCTTCCTGCTGCAGGAGCGAGAGCCTCCCTTCGGGCTGAAGCTGCCGGGGCACGCGCAGCCATGATGCGGCTGCACCTGCAGGGGCATGTGGGTGGCCTTCGCGCTGGCCGGCGGCTTCATCGTCTACTTCGTGCAGCGCGTGACGCGGGCGCTGGCGGCGCGCGAGGCGGAGCTGGCGGCGGCGCGGTGGCCTCGCCGCGCGCCAGGAGCAAGCTGGCCTCGCTGGCGACGCTGGCGGCCGGCGCGGCGCACGAGCTGGCCACGCCGCCTGTCGCACCATCGCCGTGGCGGCCGCGAGCTGGAGCGCACGCTGCGCGCCGGCCGGGAGCCCCGCGCGCGAGGACGCTGCAGCTCATCCGCGAGCAGGTGGCGCGCTGCCGCGACATCCTGCAGCAGATGGCCGCGGACGCGGGGCAGCTGGCGCGGCGAGTCCTTCGTGCGAGCAGAGCGTCTGCGGCGTGGGTGGACGGCGGCGCTCGAGGGGCTGCCCGAGGCCGGAGCGGGTGCGCGCTCGAGGTGCCCGGCGGCTGCGAGGAGCCGGTGCGCGCGTGCCGCCGCGCGGCGCTTCGCGCGGGCCCTGCGGGGGCTGGTGAAGAACGCGCTGCAGGCCTCGCCGCCGGGCGCGAGCGTGCGCGCTGCGGGCTGGCGCGCGAGGGCGCGCAGGCGTGGCGGCTCGCGGTGGAGGACGCGGGCGCGGGCATGCCGGCGAGATGCTGGCGCGCGCGGGCGAGCCCTTCTTCACCACCAAGGCGCCGGGCGAGGGCATGGGCCTGGGGCTGTTCCTCACGCGCGCGCTGCTGGAGCAGCTGGGCGGCGCGCTGGTGCTCGAGTCCACGCCGGGCCGGGGCACGACGGTGCGCTGTCGCGGCCGGCGGGGGGCTGCGACGATCCGCCGCGTTGTCCCGGCGGCGCCCAGGCGTAGCCAGCCCCATGACGAGCCCGAGCCCGACCAGCACCGTCGCTGCTGCTGGTGGACGACGACGCGGCCCTGCGCGAGCGGCTGGCGCGGGCGCTTCCGCGAGCGCGGCTTCGAGGTGCGCACCGCGGGCACGCATGACGAGGCGCTGGCAGCGCGCACGCGCGGAGTCCCCCGAGCTCGCGGTCGTCGACCTGCGCATGCCCGGGCGCAGCGGGCTGGAGCTGGTGCGGGAGCTGCGCGCGCTGGACGCCGCGCACCCGCATCTGGTGCTCACCGGCTACGGCAGCATCGCCACCGCGGTGGAGGCGATGCGGCTGGGCGCGTGTCGACTACCTGCCCAAGCCGGTGGACGTGGACGACCTGCTGCTCGCCTTCCTCGGCGGCCGGGCGAGCCGACGCCAGGTGACGGAGGACTTCCAGCCGCCCTCGCTGGCGCGCGTCGAGTGGGAGCACATCCAGCGCGTGCTCGCGGACTGCGGCGGCAACATCTCCGAGGCCGCGCGCCGGCTCGGCCTGCACCGGCGCTCGCTGCAGCGGAAGCTGCAGAAGTACCCGCCCGCGCAGTAGTGGCTCCCGCGCCCCCCGAGCAAGCTCCCGGGCCCGCGCGAAGCAAAACCCGACGAGCGGGCGTCGCACTGTTATCCTGACGCGCCGGCTTCTCTCCGCACCGCGCGCCCCCACGCCATGCCCTCGTCCGCTCCCTCGCTCCGACTCTCCGTGGATACGCTGCTCGGCCCTGGAGGCGCGCTCCAGGCCGCGCTGGAGGCCTACGAGCACCGTCCGGAGCAGCTGCAGATGGCGCGCGCCGGTGGAGAAGCGCCTTCAGCGAGCGCGGCTACCTGCTGGCCGAGGCGGGCACGGGCACGGGCAAGACGCTGGCCTACCTCGTGCCCGGCGCTGCTGTCGCGGCCGGCGGGTGGTGGTGTCCACGGCGACGAAGACGCTGCAGGAGCAGATCTTCTTCAAGGACCTGCCGCTGCTGCGCGAGCGCATGGGCCTGTCCGTTCGAGGCGGCCTACCTCAAGGGGCGCAGCAACTACCTGTGCCTGCACCGCTACGACGCAGTTCGGCAAGGACCCGCAGTTCTCCACCCGCGAGGAGGCGCGCGCACTGGCCGCTCCTGCAGTCCTGGGCGAGCCGCACCGAGACGGGGGACCGCGGCGAGCTGGAGCTGCCCGAGACCTTCGCCGCCTGGGCGCCGCCTCTCCACGACCTCGGAGACGTGCCTGGGCACGAAGTGCCCGGTGTACGAGAGCTGCTTCGTCACGCGGATGCGCCGGGCAGGCGGAGTCGGCGGACCTGCTGGTGGTGAACCACCACCTCTTCTTCGCGGACCTGGCGCTGCGCAGCCGCGGGCAGCGCGGCGACGGCGGGGTGCTGCCGCCCTACGACGCGGTCATCTTCGACGAGGCGCACGCGCTGGAGGACGCGGCGAGCGGCCACTTCGGCTGCACGCGGTGTCGAGCTTCCGGCTGGAGGATCTGGTGCGCGACGCGCTCGGCGGCGATGCCGCACGACGGACTTGCGTTTCGGGATGCTCGTCCTCGCTGGTGGTGCGCGTGCGCACGCACTCGGAGGCGCTCTTCGCGCAGGCTCCGCGGGTGCTGGGCCTGCACGAGAACGAGGGCGCGGTGGCGCTGCAAGCCCGAGCGGCTGGCGCGGCTCTCGGGCGCCGATCGAGCAGGTGAAGGAGGCGCTCTCGGCGCTCGGCGGCCTTCACCGCGAGCGAGCGCGAGGCGGAGCTCGACGGCTGCTCACCCGCCGCGTGCGCGGAGCTGGTGGCGGACTTCTCCTTCCTGGAGAAGGTGGAGTCAGCACGGACCACGTCTACTGGGCGGAGGCGCGCGGGCGAGGCGTCTTCCTGCGCGCGAGCCCCATCGACGTCGCGACGCGAGCTGCAGGAGCGCCTGTACGGAGGGCATGGACACGGTGGTGTTCACCTCGGCGACGCTGGCGGCGGAGGGCCGCTTCGACTTCTTCGCGCGGCGGATGGGGCTGTACGACGAGGAGGGCGTGCCGGTGACGAGCGTGCGCACGGTCGCGGTGCCGAGCCCCTTCGACTTCACGGAGCAGGCGGCGCTGTACCTGCCCACGCACCTGCCGGACCCGGCGGCCCCGGGCTTCATCGAGGCGGCCGCCGAGGAGATCGTCCGGCTGTGCGAGGTGACGGGAGGCCGGGCCTTCGTGCTCTTCACCAGCCTGCGCAACATGGAGCGCGGCGCACGCGCTCGCGCGCAGCCGGCTGCCCTACCAGGTGCTGCTGCAGGGCGAGCGGCCCAAGCAGCAGCTGCTGGAGGCCTTCCGCGAGCGCCCAGCGTGCTCTTCGCGGCGCACAGCTTCTGGGAGGGCGTGGACGTGCCGGGAGAGGCGCTGAGCCTCGTCATCATCGACCGGCTGCCCTTCGCCTCGCCGGGGGACCCGGTGGTGGCGGCGCGCATCCGCCAGCTGGAGGCGCGGGGCGAGGAGGCCTTCGGCGGCTACCAGCTGCCCCAGGCGGCGCTCGCGCTGCGGCAGGGCTTCGGCCGGCTCATCCGCACGCGGGCGGACCGGGGCATCGTGGCGATGCTGGACCGGCGCATCGTCACGAAGAACTACGGGCGCGCCTTCCTCACGAGCCTCCCGCCGGCCCGGCGCATCAATCAGCTCGATGCGCTGGAGGCCTGGTTCAACGGAACGGACATGGGCAGGTACTCCTCGCCCGAGGATGACGTGGACTTCTGACCCCTCGAGGAACGTCGACCTCCCGGCCGCGCTCTTCCAAAACCTGTCCGACTGTCGGACAGGTTTTTCCAGACCGAGCCCGGAGGGTCCTCTATCCGCCGAGACCCGCCGGCCTCCCGGCCGCCTCCTGCTCGGACTTACTTCGGAGGGTTTAGTGACCGCCGGGCTCCCCGAGGCCGAGCTCGGGAATCTCGAACTCCGGCTTGAGCCGCTGGAGCACCTTGGCGAAGGCCTCCTTGTCCTGGGCCTTCTCCAGGGCGGCCTCGGGGGCGATGGTGCCCGCGGCCACCAGCTTCTCCAGGTGCATGTCCAGCGTCTGCATGCCCAGCGTCTGACCCGCCTGCATCATGCTCGCGATCTGAAACGTCTTGCCCTCGCGGATCATCGAGGCGATGGCGCTCGTGCCGATGAGGATCTCCAGCGCCGCCACGCGGCCCTTGCCGTCCGCGGTCCTGATGAGCTGCTGGGCGACGATGCCGGCGAGGCTCTCGGCGAGCATGCCGCGCACCTGCGGCTGCTCGTCGGCGGGGAACGCGTTGATGATGCGGTCGATGGTGGCCGGCGCGCTGTTGGTGTGCACGGTGGCGAAGACCAGCACGCCGAAGCTCGCGAGCTGCAGCGCGAGCTTCATCGTCTCGTTGGTGCGCAGCTCGCCGATGAGGATGACGTCGGGGTCCTCGCGGCCCGCCGAGCGGATGGCGTTGGCGAAGC
This sequence comes from uncultured delta proteobacterium, assembly GCA_963771175.1. Taxonomy (GTDB): domain Bacteria; phylum Myxococcota; class Myxococcia; order Myxococcales; family Myxococcaceae; genus Archangium. Next base: position 177,082 of record CAVYSY010000003.1, on the reverse strand, counting down.
TCGAGGCGTGGGGGCCCACCTCGCGGTGGGTGACCTGGGACTTCGCCGACTCGTGGACGAACTCCACCGGGTCCTCGATGGTGAGGATGTGGCAGGGCGCGTGCGGTTGATGTGGTTGATCATCCCCGCGAGCGTGGTGGTCTTGCCGCTGCCCGTGGGGCCCGTGACGAGCACCAGTCCGCTGCGGCGCTCGGCCAGCTTGCGCACCGCGTCCGGCGTGTTGAGGTCGGTCAGCGAGAGCACCTTGCTCGGGATGGTGCGGAAGACGGCCGCCAGGCCCGTCGCCTTGTAGAAGTAGTTGGCGCGGAAGCGCGCCTTGTCGCCGTAGCTGTAGGCGAAGTCCAGGTCGAGCTCCTCGGTGATCTGCCGCTTCTGCTCGGGGGTGACGAGCTCGAAGAGCAGCGCCTCCAGCTCCGGTTGGGTGAGGACGGCCTCGCGCAGGGGGACGAGCTCGCCGCGGATGCGGCCGAGGGGCGGGTGGCCGACGCCCAGGTGGAGGTCGCTGCCCTTCTGCTCGAGGAGCTTGTCGAAGAGGGCGGCGATGCGCGGCGCGGGGCTCATGGTCAGGCGCTCTTGCGGCTGAGGAGCGTTGCCCATCTTGGAGAGGAGCTGCTTGGCGCCGTCCGGGGAGGCGGGGGGCTCGGGAGGCGCGCCGGGCGCTTGCCCGTCACCACGGCCTCCAGCTCGTCGGGGGTCTCGGCGTAGCCGCGGGCGATCTCCAGCGTCGTCTTCCCCGAGCGCACCAGGTCGGCGAGCGAGTCGTCGAGGCGGACGATGCCGAGCGCCTTGCCGCGCTGCTGGAGGCTCGGAATCTGGTACGTCTTGTTGTCGCGGATCAGGTTGCCCAGGGCGACCGAGCCGGGCAGCAGCTCGGCGGCGGCCACCATGCGCTGGCCATCCGCGCTCGGCAGCAGCCGCTGGCTGACGATGAGGCGCAGGCCGCCGGAGAGCGTCATGCGCACCTGCGGCTGGTCCGCCGGGGGGAAGAGGTCGATGAGCCGGTCGATCGTCTTCGCCGCGCTGGGCGTGTTCATCGTGCTGATGACCAGGTGGCCCGTCTCGCTGGCCGCGAGCGCCATGCGCACCGTCTCGGTGTCGCGCAGCTCGCCCACCACGATGACGTCCGGGTCCTCGCGCAGGGTGCCCTTGAGCGCGCTGGCGAAGGTCTTGGTGTGCGTGCCCACCTCGCGCTGGCTCATCAGCGCCTTCTTGCGCGGGTGGACGTACTCGACCGGATCCTCCACGGTGATGACGTGGTGCGTCGTCTCGCGGTTGATGATGTCGACGATGGCCGCGAGCGTGGTCGTCTTGCCGTGGCCCGAGGGGCCGGTGACGACGATGAGGCCCTGGTGGTGGTGGGTGGCCTTGGCGATGTCCGCCGGCAGGCCGAGGGACTCGAGGGTGGGAATCTCGCGCGGGATGACGCGGAAGGTGCCCTTGTAGCCGGTGCGCTGGCGGCAGACGTTGACGCGGAAGCGGCCGGCGTGGCGCAGGTCGAGCGAGAAGTCACAGCTCCCGTCCCGGTCGAGCACGGGGCGCAGCCGCGCGGGCACATGCGGCAGCAGCATCTTCTCCGCCACCTCGGGGGGGAGGGGCTCGCCATGGGGCATCAGCTCGCCGACGATGCGGAAGAGGGGCGGGCGACCGGCGACGACGTGCAGGTCGCTCGCGCCCACGTTGCGCGCGTCCTCCAGCAGCATGGACAGGTCGCGCGCGGACTCCGGGCGCACGACGAGGCGTGGATCGGAAGGCGGCGCCTCGGCCACGGGCTCGGTGGGGGCGGGTGGTGGTGGCTCGGGCTCGGGCTGCTCGGGCTTGTCCTTCTCCGGAGCGAGGATCTGGATGCCCGCGGGTTTGGTGGCCTTGGGCGTGGGCGGCGCGGGCGAGGGGGAGCGGGCCGCCGGGGCGCCCGCGGTGGGGGGGCCGCCCGTCGGAGCGTCGGCGCGTGGGGCCGGAGCCGCGGCCGGAGGAGGGCCCGGCGGGCCAGGACGCGGCGCGGGCGCGGGGCTCGCGGTGGCGGTGGCCGGTCCAGGCGTGGCGGGCCCGGGGGCGCGTGCGGCGGGAGCGGGCGCGGAGGCCCCCGCCGGTGGCTGCTCGGCGCGCACGATGCGCACGTTGAGCACCTCTCCGCGGCGCAGGGCTCCGACGATGACGGAGCCCAGGCCCTCGAGGCGCATCGGCCACTGGCTCGGCTTGTCGGAGATGCTGGCGGCGCGGGCCTCGCCCACCAATCCCTGCAGCATCGCGTACAGCGCGTCCGTTCCGAGGAGGGTGTCGTCCACCGCCTCGAAGCCGCTGCCGCTCTTCACCATGGGAGTGCGCCCGCTGATCAATGCGAGCTCCAGCACGCCGGGGCGAGTCAGATGGCGCAGCAACTCCGTCAGGGTCTTCATGCGTGGTCCCACCTTCCCCGGTCGCGAGGGCGCTCGGCCTCCGGGAGAGTGGGTGCAGCATAGCCGGGATTTGCCACGAATTCTGGAAAGGGGCCGGGCGTGGGGCCGTCCTGAGCGGAAATGAAAACGCCCGGCCACCCCTTACAAGGGGACGGGCCGGGCGGATTCAGGGGGGCAGGGGGCCATGGAGGATGTGGCCGCCCGTCTCCCCCCGCTGAGGGTTGGGCTCAGAGCTCCCGGGACATCAGGAGCCGGAGCTTGCCGGACTTCTTGGACACCACCGTGGCCACGGTGGTGAAGCCCGCGTTGCGGTAGAAGCTCACCGCGGGCGCGTTGGCCGGGTCCACACGCAGGGCGATCGTCTTGCGGTACATGTCCCGCGCCACCTGCAGGGCGTGGTTGAGCACCGCCTGACCGACGCCGCGGCGACGCAGCTCCGGCTTGACGACGATGTTGCGCATGTAGGCCGCGCCCGGCACCGGGCCATCCCGCTCCACGGTCACATAGCCGACCGCCTGGTTCTGCACCTTGGCCACATGGACGAAAGGCCGCAGCGCCGTCAGCGCCTTCAAGCTGTCCTCCAGCGTCTCGCCGCGGCCCTTCCAGGGCTCGGAGTTGGCGCGCAGGGCGGCCACGGACGCCATGTCCTCGTCGGTTGGCCCGGCGAACTTCACCACCGGCGCCAGGTCGTTGGGCAGGTTGGCCATGTCCAGCACTGGCATCGCACCTGCCTCCACGACCGGATCCACCCGCTTCATCGTCATGCCTTGCTCCTCCATCGCGTTACAGATCCTAACCGCTTCCCCGGTGCCCATGCACGTCCTCGGTTCGGCGCACATTTCCCCCACCGATGTGAGGGGGCCGGACCCTGGCAAACTGCGCACGCGGGTCCTGCATTCCAAGGCCGCTTGCTCCCGCCTCGTCCAGGCTCCCACATGCGGTACGGTGGGGGCGACTTTCAATGCCGAACACCTTTCACTATAAAAAACCATCCGCCCGGGGTGGGTTGTCCGAACCTCCCCCCTCCCGTTCGGCAACCTGAGTCCGGCACGTGCAACTCAACCACGCCCAGCGCGAACTCACCCTGAAGCTCGTCTACTACGGCCCGGGGCTGAGCGGGAAGACGACCAACCTGCGCTGCATCCACGCGAAGGCCCGGCCGGAGGCGCGCGGTCGCCTGCTCAGCGTGGAGACGCATGAGGACCGGACGCTCTTCTTCGATCTGCTCCCCGTCTTCTTCACCAGCAGCTCGGGCTTCAAGGTGAAGCTCAAGCTCTTCACCGTGCCCGGGCAGGTCGTCCATGATGCCACGCGGCGCGTGGTGCTGCAGAACACGGACGGGGTGGCCTTCATCGCCGACAGCCGCCGCAGCGCCGCCATGGAGAACAACGCCTATTGGCGCCGGCTGCGGGCCGAACATGCGGGAGAACGGTCTGGACGCTTCGCAGGTGCCGGTGGTCATCCAATTCAACAAGCGCGACCTGCCGGACGCCCAGACGGACGCGGAGCTGGAGGAGCTGCGCAACCGGGGAGGGGAGCCGGTGGTGGGTGCCGTGGCCCTGCGCGGCGAGGGAGTGATGGAGACGCTGCACGAGCTGCTGCAGGCGGCCTGGCGCAGCCTGGACGAGCGTATGCGGGTCTCGCGCAACGTTGGCCTGACGGAGAAGGAGTTCCTCTCGCACATCTTCCAGCAGATGGACCTGACGGGCACGGCGCTGGAGTCCCTCTATCCGCCCGTGGGGGCACCGCGATGAGCGCCGGGAAGATGGACGCCTCGGAGGGTAGAATGGCGCACATGGGGTCGGTGCTCCAGCGCGAGCTGACGCTGTCGGACATGCTGGACCCGGACACCTTCGGGGACGTGGTGGACAGCCTCGGGGAGCTGTACCGGGTGGGCATCCGGGTGCTGGATGCTCGGGGCCGGACGCTGGCGGACGTGAAGGGCGGCTGCGGGGACCTCTGCGGCTACGTCAACGCGTCCCCCGAGGGCCGCTCGCGCTGCGCCTCCCTGATGGCGCGGCTCCACGAGGGGTCCCTGACGCCCACGCAGGACGCGCGGCTCGTGCCCTGGACGAGCCCGCTGGGCGGGGCGCTGCTGGCGCAGCCGTGCTTCACGGGCCTGCGCTATCTGGTGATACCGGTGCGGTGGGAGGGCGACGAGCTGGGGCGTGTCGTGTTCGGCCCCTTCGTGCCCGAGGAGCTGGCGGAGCCGCCGGCCTCGCTCGGAGAGGTGGCGGAGGTGGACGTGGCGCGGGCGCGCGAGCTGATGGTGCGTGTGCGGCGCCTGTCCGAGCACGAGGCGACGAAGCTGGTGGCGCACTTCGCCCAGGTGATGGCGGCGCTGCTGGCGTCCGGGCAGAAGTCCCACCTGACGGCGCAGCTCCACCTCGAGGCGACGCTGGAGACGCAGCGCGAGCTGGAGACGCAGAACGCGCAGCTCCTGCGGCTCAACCAGCGCCTGAAGGAGGCGGATCGCCTCAAGTCGAGCTTCCTGAGCACGGTGAGCCACGAGCTGCGCACGCCGCTGGCCTCCATCATCGGCTACTCGGAGATGCTGTCCGAGGGGCTGGTGGGCGGGCTCAACCCGGAGCAGATGCAGTTCGTGCGCACCATCACGGACAAGGGCAACACGCTGCTCAAGCTCATCTCCTCCATCCTGGACATGAGCCAGATCGAAGCGGGCAAGGTGCGGCTCGCCTTCGAGTGGGTGGACGTGCAGGAGCTGGTGGAGGGCGCGCTCACGAGCGTGATGCCGCAGGCGCAGCGCAAGGGCCTGACGGTGAAGGTGCAGATGCCGCCGGTGGTGCAGCCGCGGGTGGTGGCGGACCGGGAGAAGCTGGCGCAGGTGGTGGTGAACCTGCTGGCCAACGCGGTGAAGTTCACGCCGGGCGGCGGGCGGGTGGAGGTGCGGCTGTCGGAGCTGGGGCCCCAGCCGAGGCTGGGCGTGTCCGGCTACCGCATCGAGGTGGAGGACACCGGGGTGGGCATCCCGGAGGACCAGCGCGCGCGCATCTTCCGGAGCTTCTACCAGGTGGACGACAGCCCGACGCGCGAGTTCGGCGGAGCGGGGCTGGGGCTGGCCATCGTGAAGAGCTACGTGGAGGGGCACGGCGGCCGGGTGGGGGTGACGAGCGAGGTGGGACAGGGCTCGTGCTTCACCGTGGTGCTGCCGCAAGAGCCGCCGCTGTCGGGGCAGGGCCCGGCCTTCATTCCGCCGCCAATCGACACCGAGCCGGACCGTTTCTAGTGTGGCGCCCGTGGCCACCACGGGCGAATTCACCCTCATCGAGCTCTTCCTCTCCCAGTTCCCCCGGGCGCGAGTCCCCGTCGGCCCGGGAGACGACTGCGCCGTGCTCGCCCCGAGCAGGGGCGCGCAGTGCATCACCACGGACGCGGTGGTGGAGGACGTCCACTTCACGCGCGCGTGGTTCTCCCCCGAGGACATCGGCCACAAGGCGCTGGCGGTGAACCTGTCGGACCTGGCGTCCATGGGGGCGGTGCCGCGCTGGTTCGTCTGCGCGCTCGCGCTGCCCCGGGACTTCCCGCGCCGCGAGCTGCTCGGCCTCGCCCGGGGCATGAGCGCCCTGGCGCGCGAGCACGGCATCGCGCTGGTGGGCGGCAACTTCTCCTCGGCGCGCGAGCTGTCCGTCACCCTCACCGCCGCGGGCGAGCTGCCGCCGGGCACCGCGCCCATCACCCGCGCCGGAGGCAGGCCCGGCGACGTGCTGTACGTGTCGGGCACGCTGGGGGACGCGCGGCTGGGGCTCCAGCAGCTCCAGGCGGGCCAGCGCCGCTCCTCGGCCATCCTCCGCCAGAAGCGTCCGGAGCCGAAGGTGGCCCTGGGCCGGCTCGCCTCGCGCTTCGCCTCCGCCGGGCTGGACATCTCCGACGGCCTGGCGCAAGACCTCGGGCACCTGTGCGTCGCCTCTCGCGTGGGGGCCGAGCTGGAGCTCGACCGGCTGCCCCTCTCCCGGGCGGTGCGCGCGAGCCTGGGGACCGAGGGCGCACTCGCGGGTGGCGAGGACTACGAGCTGCTCCTCGCCGTCCCACCCGAGCGTACCCCCGCCTTCGAGCGGGCCTGTCTCCGAGCGGAGGAGCCCCTCACGCGGATCGGCCGGCTCACCTCGGGTCCGCCGGGACAGCTCCATGACGCGAGCGGCCAGACGCTGCGCCCGCCTGCTGGCTTCGACCACTTCCGAGGAGGCACCCGGATTGACCGTTCCAGACGGTAGGGCTAAACCCGCAGGTCGCTGTTGCTGTCTCCTGGAAAAGCGAAACCGTGCGCCGCCATCTTCGCGACGATCCATCCCCCGGCCTCTCCCCCCGACGTGAGCCCGTGCATCGGCTCCTGCGCTCTGTCGAGCAACCTGGCACGGGGGGGCACGAAGTGTCCCTGCAACTGAAGATCCTCACCGGCTACGTGATGATGGGGTGCGTCCTCACGGGCGCCCTCTTCATCTCGGAGACGCTGCTGGGCTTCTGGTGGCGCATCGGGATGGCGCTGAGCATCACGCTCACGCTCGCCCTGACGCTGCCGCGCTACCTGGCGCGCGTGACGCGCGTGCGCGTGCTGTCGCGCTCCGCCTTCGAGATTTCCCAGGGCGACCTGTCCAAGCCCCTGGTCGTCGAGCCGCCGCGGGCCCTGCGCCGCGATGAGATCGACGAGCTGGCGCTCGCCATCAGCAAGATGCAGGAGAACCTGCGCGACCTGGTGGGCAAGATTCAGGACACCGCCAAGAGCGTGGCGGATACCGCGAAGGACCTGCAGGGCTCGGCGGAGAACGTCAACGCGACCAACGAAGAGGTGGGCTTGTCCATGGACAAGATCGCCCAGGGCGCGGAGACGCAGTCGCAGCTCGTCGGCAAGACGTCCAAGGTGATTACGGAGATGGCCGGCAGCATCCAGCGCACCGCGGCGAGCGCCGAGGACGCGGCCCGCACCGCCGCCGAGACGAGCAGCGCGGCCGAGAACGGCAGCAAGGCGGCGCTCCTGGCCGGCGAGAAGGTGAAGAAGGTCTTCAACCGGATTGAAGCGGCGAGCCAGCAGGTGTTCGCCTTCGGCGAGAAGACGCAGGAGATTTCCAAAATCGTCGACGCCATCACCCAGGTGGCGCAGCAGACGAACCTGCTGGCGCTCAACGCCACCATCGAGGCGGCGCGCGCGGGCGAGTACGGCCGCGGCTTCGCGGTGGTGGCCGACGAGGTGCGCAAGCTGGCCGAGAGCGCGGGTCGCTCGGCGGAGCAGATTTCGAAGCTGGCGCGCGACATCTCCGGCCAGTCCACGGCGGTGGTGAGCGCGATGAAGGAGGGCATCGAGGAGCTGGCCGAGGGTCGCGAGGACCTCACCGGCATCGTGCGCTCCATGGGCGCCATCACCGACACCGTGCGCAAGGTGGCCGAGAAGGTGCACCTCATCTCCGACAGCGCCCGCGAGCAGCTCAAGGGCAGCCAGGAGATGGTCAACGCCACCGAGGAGATTTCCCTGGTGGCCAAGAACAACGCGGCCTCCACCGAGGCCATCCAGGCCGTCATCCAGGACCAGTCGGACGCCATGGTGCGGATGACCTCGTTGGCCAGCGAGCTGACCAACCTCTCCATCGAGCTGCAGAGCGTGGTGCGCAGCTTCCGGCTGAACGCCTGAGTGGTGGGCACCTCCCCTGCTCCTTATAAGAGGGGCCGGGCAAGTGGCGGCTTGTGCACTTGATTGCTTTCACGAATTTCCCAGAACCCGAGAGCTGCTGGTAGAAAGTGACTCGTGCGGCACGTCATCTTCCGGGTGGAGAAGGAGCGCTACGCACTGCCGCTGCCGGCGGTGAGGGAAGTGGTGGTGCCTCCGGAGCGCTTCACCCGGGTGCCTCGGGCTCCGGCGGCGGTGACGGGGGTGATGAACCTGCGGGGTCGGGTGGTGACGGTGGTGGAGCTGCGGCACTTGCTGGGGTTGCCGGATGGACCCACGCCTTCGGGCCGCGTGTTGCTGCTGGACAGGGGGCGGCGGGATTTGGGGCTGCTCGTGACGGACGTGGATGGGATCGAGGAGGTGGAGCGGGTGATCACGGCTCCGGGCAAGACGGTCCCGGCGGTGCGTGGGGTGGCCCGACTGAGGGGCCAGGCAGTGACGGTTTTGGAGCCAGAAGGGCTGGATTCCGCGGTGGTTGGACTCTTCACCACGGCCCATCAGAAGTGAGTAGCCGCCTGAAATGGGCGGGTGGTAGTGTCCGCGCCCCTCTTGGGGCCTTAAGCGGAGGCGGAGCTGCACATGGCTAAGCGGGTGCTGGTCGTCGACGATGCCATCTTCATGCGCAACATGATCAAGGACATCTTCGCGTCCGGTGGCTTCGAGGTCGTCGGAGAGGCGGCCAACGGCCTGGAGGCCGTGGAGAAGTACAAGGAGCTCAAGCCGGATCTGACGACGATGGACATCGTCATGCCCTTCAAGAGCGGCATCGAGGCCACGCGGGAGATCATCAAGTTCGACGCCAACGCGGTCGTCATCATGTGCTCGGCGCTGGGACAGGAGAGCCTGGTGATGGAGGCCATCGAGGCGGGAGCCTCGGACTTCATCGTCAAGCCGTTCCGCGCGGAGGACGTGCTGGCGGTCGTCAAGAAGGTGTTGGGCGAGGGTTGAAGGGCCCCCTGCCCCAGCGCGCTCGAGGTCGGACATGACGATGGACATGTCCCGCTACCTCGGTCTGTTCCTCACCGAGGCAAGCGAGCACCTGGAGGGACTGGGGCGGGACCTCGTGCAGCTGGAGCGCGAGGGGGCACCCACGGTGGTGGACTCGATGTTCCGCCACGCGCACTCGGTCAAGGGCATGGCCTCGTCCATGGGCTTCGAGCCCATCGCCGTGCTGGCCCACCGGGTGGAGGACCTGGTGGACGCCATCCGCCAGGACCCGAGCCGGCTGGAGCGCACCCTGGTGGACCTGCTCCTGTCGGCCACCGACGTGATGATGGCCCAGGTGCGGGCCGTGGCGGAGAACAAGCCGCCCGATGACGCCGCGGAGCTGCTCGGTCAGCTCGCCGACCGGGTGTCCGTGCTCACCGGCCGCGCACCCGGCGCCACGCGCGTCCTGGCCCGGTCCGCCTCCGTAGCCCCCAGCACTCCGGCGCAGGCACGCTCCGGCCCCCGCTCCGGTCGTGGCCGCTGCTCGCGTGGCGGCCTCTGTTCCGGTCGCGGCCGACGCTCCGGCCCCCGCGCCTGTCGCCGCCGCCGAGGCCCCACCTGCTCCCGCCGTGCCCGCTCCCCCCGTCGAGGTGCCGGCCTCCGCCACCAGCGCCGAGGCGACCCAGCTGGCCGCCAGGGTCGCGATGGTCGTGCCCGCGTCGAAGGTGGAAGTGGAGTCGACGCCCGAAGAGGAGCCGAAGCGCTGGGCGGTGCGGCTGCGCATCGCCCCCACCTGCCAGACGCCGGGCGTGCGCGCCTTCCTGGTGCACAAGCGGCTGACGGGCCTGGGGACGCTGCACGGCCTGACGCCTCCGCTGGAGGACCTCAAGGCCGGCCGCATCCCGGAGGGGCTGATCCAGCTCGAGCTGGAGACGGCCGAGGGCGAGGAGACCATCCGCAAGGCGCTGCGGAACGTGGCGGAGGTGGACCTCGTCTCGCTGAAGCCAGCGGTGGTGGCGCCCCCGCCCCCGCCCGTCGCGGCGGTGAGCCAGTCGGGGGCGGACGCCTCCAGGTCCGCGGGCGCGGACGCGTCGACGCGCACGGTGCGCGTGCGCACCGAGCTGCTGGACTACTTCCTGGACACCGTGGGCGAGCTGCTGCTGGCCACCGCGCGCCTGCGCGAGCTGGGCAAGGTGCTGCCGGAGAACTCGCGCCCGCCCATCGAGGAGGGCGTCTACCGGCTGCACGCGCTGGTGAAGGACCTGCACGACAAGGTGATGAGCGCGCGCATGACGCCGCTGTCGCTCATCACCGACCGGCTGCCCCGCGCGGCGCGCGACATCGCCCGGCGCCGGGAGCGCGAGGTGGACCTCGTCATCACCGGCGCGGAGATCGAGCTCGACCGGGCCATCCTCGACGAGCTGGCGGATCCGCTGCTGCACCTGCTGCGCAACTGCATCGACCACGGCCTGGAGCCGGCCGAGGAGCGGGTGGCGGCGGGGAAGGGCCCGCGCGGACGCGTGCTGGTGTCGGTGCGGCGCGCGCGCGACCGCGTGGTGCTGGAGATGGAGGACGACGGCCGCGGCATGAACGCGGCGAAGCTGAAGGCGGCGGCGGTGACTCGCGGCGCCATCAGCGCGGAGGCGGCGGCGCGGATGACGGACCGCGAGGCCTTCCTGCTCGCATGTCTGCCGGGCGTCTCCACCGCGAAGGACGTCTCCGACATCTCCGGTCGCGGCGTCGGCATGGACGCGGTGAAGCGGGTGGTGGAGAACGTGGGCGGGACGCTGGAGATTGAGAGCGAGCTGGGGCGCGGGACGCGCTTCACGCTGCGGCTGCCGCTCACGGTGGCGGTGGTGCACCTGCTGCTGGTGGCGGTGGGCGACGAGGTGTTCGGCCTGCCCATCGCCAAGGTGGTGGGGGCGATGGAGGCGGACGGCGAGGCCCTGACGCGCAGCCGGGAGACGCCGATGCTGCCGCATGGTCAGGGGTTGCTGCCGGTGTACGGGCTGGACGCGCTCGTGGGCCTCGACGCGCCCCCGCGCAAGGGCCCCAGGCCCTTCGTGGTGATGGAAGGAGACGCGGGCCGGGTCGCGCTCGCGGTCGACAGACTGGTGGGGCAGGAAGAGGCGGTGCTCAAGCCGCTGTCCCGGCCCTTGGACTTGCTGCCGGGTCTTTCCGGGGTGACCATCCTGGGGAGTGGCCGCCCGGTCTTCATCCTGGACGTGCCGAGGTTACTGTCCGCGTGAGCCCTCATCCGAGCGACATTCAGCTGGACGCCCTTCGCGAGGTGGCCAACATCGGCTGCGGGCACGCCGTCAGCGCGCTCGCGAAGCTGGTGGGTGGCCGCACGGTGCACCTGTCCGTGCCGCGCGCCATGATGGCCGGGGCCTCGGAAGTGGCCGAGCTGCTGGGCGGGGGCGAGGCCCCCGTGGTGGCCGCGAAGCTGGGCATGCAGGGACAGCTCCGGGGCATGCTGTTGCTCATCCTCCCCGTGGAGGACAGCGCGGCGCTGGAGGCGCTGCTGCTGCGGCGTCAGGACGCTCCGCCGGAGGAGCGTGAGAGCGCGCTGTCGGAGACGGCGAACATCGTGGCCAGTGCGTGCCTGTCGGCCATCGGCACGCTCACGGGCTGGAGGCTGCTGCCCTCGGTGCCGGTGCTGGTGCGAGGCGCGGCGGGCCCGGTGCTGTCGGACGCGGTGACGGAGGCCCGGGGCGACGACCGCGTGGTGGTGCTGGAGACGCGCTTCTCGGCGGTGGGCGCGCCCGCGGTGTCCGGCCAGGTGCTGCTGGTGTTGGATCGCGAGAGCTCCAGGGCGTTGCTCGCCCAGCTCGGCGTCTGACGCCCGAGGGCAGCCGGGCAGTCGTCCCGAGGTGCTGCTTGCGACCCCTTCGCTCCGGCCCCAACTTCACCCACCGTGGGGCCACGGTGTCGCGCCCCGCGGGGGGAGCGAGCATGCGGGGAGTCATCTGGGGCGCGGTGCTGGGCGCGGTGGTGCTCGCGGGCTGCCGGACGGGTGGGACGGTGGCGATGCGCAAGTCCTCGGGGAGCGAGGGCCCCATCGCGAAGAACCCCTACTCGCTCGAGCGGGGCTTCATGATGAAGGGCACCGTCACCGGTGAGTACTCGGACACACTCGTCATCGAGGACAAGTGGGGCAAGACGCGCTACCTGCGCATCACCGACCAGACGCGCTACTACCAGGGCGGCAAGCAGGTGGGCCGTGAGTTCCTCGCGCCCGGCTCCACCGTACGCGCCTCCTTCGCCAACAACGACATGGAGATGGTGGCCCGGGAGATCATCGTCATCAAGGACGTGGGCAAGGCCGATCCGGTCCAGGTCGAAGATCGGATGAACAATCTGCCCTGACGCGGACATCGCTTGCGTGATGCAAGGGTTTGACACGGCGCGTAACCGACCGCGCGTGCTTTGCCGGCGCGCTTCTCGTGAACGGGACAAGGTAACTTCTCGGATTCACTGCTGTTCCGTGACATCCGAAGTGGGAGGGTTCACTTTCCATAGCGGGTGTGGAAAAGTCCCGCGCAATGGTTGCTTCGTCGCCTTGTTGCCCCCCGGCCAGACGCGCGAACATTCTTCACTCCGTTGCGACTTCGTTGTTGCTTCTTCCGCTGGCGCTCACCGGCTGCGCTCACTCGCAGCCGCCCCCAGCCGAGAGTGCAACCTCCGAGGTGGGCACGAGCGCGTCGCCCGACACGGCGACCGCGACGCCCGTTCCTGCTCCGGCACCCGCGCCCGCCGCGGCTCCCGCTCCTGCCCGCCGCTGGTCCGACGAGGTCCTCTACTTCGTCGTGCTGGACCGCTTCGCGGACGGTGACCCCAGCAACAACGTCAAGGTGGACAAGAAGGCCCCCGGCGCCTTCCACGGCGGCGACTTCAAGGGCCTGCACGCGCAGCTCGACGAGCTGTCCTCGCTGGGCGTGACGGCGCTCTGGATTACCCCGGTGGTGAAGAACATCGACGGCTTCGTCACCGGCGCCGGCTTCCCGGACTGGGGCTACCACGGCTACTGGGCCGATGACTTCCAGCGGATTGACCCGCGCTTCGGCACCGAGCAGGAGCTGAAGGCGCTGGTGGACGCGTGCCACCAGCGGGGCATCCGCGTGCTGCTGGACGTGGTCTACAACCACCCCGGCTACCTCTCGAAGTACCTCCAGGCGCCCGAGACGCGCGGCTGGCTGCGCTCGGAGGAGAAGGGCACCTGCGGACAGGATGACCTGACGAGCTGCGTGTCCGGCCTGCCGGACTTCAAGACGGAGCAGCCCGAGGTGGCGAAGTACCTGCTCGACGCGCAGCTGTCCTGGGGCAAGCGCTCGGGGGTGGACGGCTTCCGGCTGGACACGGTGAAGCACGTGGACCACCCCTTCTGGCAGGAGCACCGCCGCCGCACCCGCGAGGAGCTGGGCAAGGACTTCTTCCTGCTCGGCGAGGTGTGGGGCGGGGACCGCGACGTCGCTCGAGCCGTGGTTCTCCACGGACGAGATGGACGCCGGCTTCGACTTCGGCTTCCAGGGCAGCGCGCTCGCGTGGGTGCAGGGGCGCGGGCGCACCGTGGCCTTCGACGCCTACCTCCGCTCGCGGCACAAGGTCCGCAAGGGCTACCACCTGTCGCACTTCCTGTCCTCGCACGACGTGCCCGGTGCGCTCTTCCAGCTCCAGGGCGACAAGGCGCTCTTCCGGCTCGCGGCGGCGCTGCAGCTCACCACCTCCGGCATCCCCGTCATCTACTACGGCGAGGAGGTGGGCCGTCCCGGTGGTGACTGGCCGGCCAACCGGAGCGACATGCCCTGGGGCGAGCGCGCGGTGCAGCCCGGCACGGGCCTGCCTCGCGACGAGTCGCTGCGCCAGTTCTACCAGCAGCTCATCGCCGTCCGCCGGGCGCACCCGGCGCTCGCGCGTGGCACGCACAAGGGGCTCGCCACCGAGGGCGACGTCTATGCCTTCATCCGGCACGAGCCCGAGTCCGGTGACGCGGTGGTGGTGGCGGTGAACCGGAGCAACAAGAAGCAGTCCATCTCGTTCCCCTGGCCCGAGGCCTGGAGCGGCGCGGATGCCGAGGACCTGATGGAGGGGGGCCGGGTGGCGGCCAGCCCGTCGATGGAGGTCTCCGTCGAGCCGATGTCCGTCCGCATCCTGGGGCGGGCCCGGTAGTGAGAACGCAGTTCGTAACCAGGCAGCTGGGCCACCCAGGGTGTGCCCGAGTGGGGAGAGCCTGAAAATGGCCGGTGTGGTCTTCAAGAATGTGGCCAAGCGCTACGGCGACGTCTCGGTCATCGAGGGGTTGAACCTCGATATCCGCGACCACGAGTTCATGGTGCTGGTGGGTCCGTCGGGCTGTGGCAAGTCCACCGCGCTGCGGATGATCGCCGGCCTGGAGGAGATCTCCGGAGGCAGCCTCTCCATCGGCGAGCGCGTGGTGAACGAGCTCCCGCCGAAGGACCGCGACGTCGCGATGGTCTTCCAGAACTATGCGCTCTACCCGCATATGACCGTCCGGGAGAACCTCGAGTTCGGCCTGAAGATTCGCAAGACGCCCAAGCCGGAGATGGACCGGCTGGTGAACGAGGCCGCCGAGATTCTCGGCATCTCGCACCTGCTGGATCGCAAGCCCAAGCAGCTCTCGGGCGGTCAGCGCCAGCGCGTGGCGCTCGGGCGCGCCATCGTGCGCAAGCCGGCGGTGTTCCTCTTCGACGAGCCGCTCTCCAACCTCGACGCCAAGCTGCGCGTGGCAGATGCGCTCGGAGATCAAGAAGCTCCAGCAGCGCCTGGGCGTCACCTCGGTCTACGTCACGCACGACCAGATCGAGGCCATGACGATGGGCCACCGCATCGCGGTGATGAAGGACGGCAAGCTGCAGCAGCTCGGCACCCCGCTGGAGGTGTACGAGCGCCCGGCCAACGTCTTCGTGGCCCAGTTCATCGGCTCGCCGCCCATGAGCTTCACCAGCGCCACGCTGTCGGCCAACGGCGAGGTGCTCGAGGGCGACGGCTTCAAGCTGCCGGTGCCGCAGAGCCTGCGCCCGGTCACCGCGGGCAAGGGGGGCCGCAAGCTGAAGGTCGGCATCCGCCCCGACAACATCATCTCGCCCTCGGCCACGGCCCGCGGTGAGACGGCGCCGCTGGAGGTGAAGGTGGAGCTCGTCGAGCCGCTCGGCAACGAGAGCATCATCCACTCCCGCCTGGCCGAGAATTCGCTCGTCTTCCGGGTTCCGCCTCAACATGCGCCCGAGATGGGCACGAACATGCAGGTGCTCGTCGAGCTGGATTCGCTGCACCTCTTCGACGCTGAAACCGAGCAACGTCTGTCCGCCTAGTCACCCCTGGGAGCTTCCCGACATGAAGAACCTGCGACTGATGCTCGCGGCCGCGTGCCTGTGTGCGCTCGGCCTGACGTCCACGACCGCCGCCGCCGAGACGAAGGAGATCGTCCTGTGGCACGCCTACCGCGCCGAGGAGAAGGCCGCGCTGGAGAAGGTGATCGCCCAGTTCAACGCCGCCAATGCCTCCAAGGGCATCCAGGTGAAGACGCTGGCGGTGCCGTATGACGCCTACGCGGACAAGATCTCCGCCACCGTGCCGCGCGGCAAGGGTCCGGACCTGTTCATCTTCGCCCAGGACCGTCTGGGTGGGTGGATTGAAGCCGGCAACACGGTGGAGCCCGTCGACTTCTACCTGGATGACGCCATCCGCAAGCGCTTCATCCCCACCACGATGGAGGCGATGACCTACCGCGGCACCGTCTACGGCCTGCCGCTGAACTACAAGGTCATCACGCTCATCTACAACAAGAAGCTCGTCCCCACCCCGCCCAAGACGAGCGGCGAGCTGGTGAAGCTGGCCAAGAAGCTCACCGACAAGAAGGCCGGCCGCTTCGGTCTCGCCTACTCCTACGGTGACTTCTACTACCACGCGGCCCTGATGAACGGCTTCGGCGGTGGCGTGTTCGGCCCGGGCGTCACCCCCACCCTGAACTCCGCGCAGAACGTGAAGTCGGTGGAGCAGGTGATGAAGTGGGCGGAGAAGGACGGCATCATGCCCGCCGAGCCTTCCTCCGCGCTCATCACCTCGCTCTTCAACGAGGGCAAGGCGGCCATGGTGTTCTCCGGCCCCTGGTTCCTCGGGGAGATCGCCAAGGGCGTGGACTACGGCCTGGCCCCGCTGCCCACGCTGGACGAGGCCGGTGGCAAGCCCATGCGTCCGTGGATGACGGTGGAGGGCGTCTACGTCGCCGCTCCGTCGAAGAACAAGGACGCCGCCTTCGAGGTGGCGAAGTTCCTCACCAGCGACGAGGCCTCCAAGGTGCTCGCGCTGGAGGGCCGCCAGAGCCCCGCCAACCAGGGCGTGTACTCCGACGCGAAGGTCTCCGCGGACTCGCAGCTCAAGGCGTTCCGCGACCAGGTCGAGGTGGCGGTGCCGATGCCCAACGTGCCGGAGATGACGATGGTCTGGTCGCCGGCCACCTCGGCGATGAACTCCATCCTCAAGAAGGCTTCCACCCCCAAGGCCGCCCTCGACGTCGCCCAGAAGGCCGTCGCCAAGGACGTGGCCGGTCTGCGCAAGAAGTGAGGCACTGAGTGAGCAACACGGCCCCACACCCTTCCAGTGACGAACGCGGGGGTACCGCTGCCCACCGGCTCGACGAGCCCGGTGCCACCGATGCCCTCCACCTCGCGGAGTCTCCCTCGGGCGGCCCGCGGGGTCCTGGTGCGCTCCGCCCCGTGCGGGTGCTCGTGGGGCTGTGCCTCGCGCTCGGCCTGTCCCTCGCGCTCGCCCAGGGCCTGCTGGCCCAGGCGCTGGAGACCGTCGCCACCGAGCGCGCGGATCGACAGGCCCTCGTGTCCCTGCGTGCGCTGGAGGACCTCGGTCCAGCGCGCGGGGGGCTCGGGTGACTCCGTGCGCGCCGTGGTGTCCGTCTGGAAGGAGCAGCTTCCGCCGGGCAGCGCGGTGCGAGTGATCGCCTTCTCGGGCATCCAGCTCGAGGCCTCCACCTTCCCCGAGGACCAGGGGGAGCGCGCGGCGCCGCGCCGGCTGTCGCGCGAGGAGAAGCCCCTCTACGACCGTGGCCAGCGACTGCGCGCCGCGGTGGAGACGAACCGCGAGGAGGGCTCCGCGCGCAAGGTGGAGGTGGAGACCGAGGCGCTGCCCAACGGTGGGCGCCTGCTGAGCGCGCCGGTGGAGGTGGATGGCGCGGTGGTGGGCCTGGTGGAGCTGGCCACGGCCCCGCTGGCGGCCCCGCTGAAGCCGAGCACGGGGTCGGCGCTCCTGTGGTTCCTGGCGCCGCTGGCGCTGTGTGGCGCGGCGTCCCTCGTGGTGCGCCGTCAGGGCGCGCTCGTCGCCGTGTCCGCGGTGGCGCTCGCGGTGGGCCTGGGCGGCTATGCCTCCTACTCGCGAGAGCTGCTGGGCGCCGAGGTGCGCCAGACGCAGACCGTGGTGGCCGGGCAACTGCGCGCCATGTCGGAGCGGGCCCAGGCCGTGATGACCGAGCGTCAGCTCGCGGTCGAGCCGGCGCTGCAGCCGGGCACCTGGGACGCGGACCACTTCCGCCGTCCGCTCGGGCTGGTCACGCCCGAGGGTGCGGTGAACGAGGCGGTGGTCTCCGCGCGCGTGGGCGAGCTGAGCTCGGGCGTGGGCCGTGCGCTCGGTGCCCTGGGCGTGCTGTCGCTCGCGCTGCTGCTCTTCATCGGCATGGGCGGCCTGGCCCGGACGGTGAGCACGGTGGTGGAGTACCGCGACGCGTACCTCTACATCGCCCCCGCCATGGTGGGCATGGTGGTGCTCGTCTTCTTCCCGTTCTTCTACGGGATTACGCTGTCCTTCACCGACTCCAACCTCTACAACACGGCGCAGCCGCTGTCGGACATCTGGGTCGGCCTGCGCAACTACGTGGAGATTCTCGGCGACTTCAACATCGCCAAGCGGGCGCAGGACGGGTCGCTCGTCTTCAACTACCTCAACTTCTACTACACGCTCTTCTTCACGGTGGTGTGGACGGTCACCAACGTGACCATCGGCGTGACGGTGGGCCTGGTGCTGGCCCTCATGCTCAACGTGCAGGGGCTGGCGCTGCGGCCGGTGTACCGCGTGCTGCTCATCCTGCCGTGGGCCATGCCCAACTACATCACCGCGCTCATCTGGAAGGGCATGTTCCACCAGCAGTTCGGCGTGGTGAACCACGTCCTGCGGATGTTCGGCGGCCAGGGCGCTCGCCTGGTACGACACGCCCACCACCTCGTTCTTCACGGCGCTGGCCACCAACGGCTGGCTCAGCTTCCCCTTCATGATGGTGGTGTCGCTCGGCGCGCTGACGTCCATCCCGGTGGAGCTCTACGAGGCCGCGCGCGTGGACGGCGCCACTCGCTGGCAGCAGTTCACCGCGATTACCCTGCCCGCGCTCAAGCCCGCGCTGGTCCCGGCCGTCATCCTGTCGGTCGTCTGGACCTTCAACATGTTCAACATCATCTTCCTGGTGACCGAGGGCGAGCCGGGCAACTCGACGGAAATCCTCGTGACCCAGGCCTACAAGTTCGCCTTCCAGCGCTACCGCTACGGGTACGCGGCGGCGTACTCGACCGTCATCTTCGGCATCCTGCTGCTCTACAGCGTGGTGCAGAACCGCATGTCCCGCGCCACGGAGGCCGCCTGATGTTCTCGCGTCGCGATGGGGTGCCCCACTGGCCGCTGCACGTGCTGCTGACGGGGTTCACCCTCTTCACCATCTACCCCATCCTCTGGGTCATCTCGATTGCCTTCTCGGGCAAGCAGAGCCTGGCCATCTCCACGCTGCCCGCCGAGCCCACGTTCATGGACCGCGTGCGTGCCGTCACGCCGTGGCCGGAGACGTGGTCGGGCGCGAACTTCGTCGATGTGATGACGAAGCAGCCCTTCGGACAGTGGATGTTCAACAGCGCCATCATCGCGCTGGGCACCACGGTGGTGGGCGTGTTCCTCGCCTGCACCGCGGCCTACGCCTTCAGCCGCTTCAAGTTCCCGGGCCAGCGCGCGGGCATGATGGCCTTCCTCGTGTCCCAGATGTTCCCGGGCACGCTGATGCTCATTCCCCTCTACATCATCCTGGTGCAGTGGCTGGGGCTGGGCAGCTCGCGCTTCGGTCTGATGATCGTCTACGCCACCACCTCCATCCCCTTCAGCGTGTGGATGCTCAAGGGGTACTTCGACACCATTCCCAAGGACCTGGAGGAGGCCGCGCTCATCGAGGGCGCCTCGGTGGGGAAGATCTTCTGGACCATCATCCTGCCGCTGGCCAAGCCGGCGGTGGCGGTGACGGCGCTCTTCTCGTTCATGACCGCGTGGAACGAGTTCATCCTCGCGGCGACCTTCATGGATCAGGAGGCGATGTACACGGCGCCGGTGGGCCTGCGCTTCTTCGTGGGCGGCTTCTCGCAGCAGTGGGGCTACTTCGCCGCCGGCTCCATCATCGTCTCGGTGCCCGTCGTCATCCTCTTCCTGTTCCTCCAGAAGTACCTCGTGTCCGGCCTCACCGCCGGGAGCGTCAAGGGCTAGTCGTCGTTCTCTCAGCAAGGAGAAGTTACAAATGAAGACCTCGCGTTTCGCTGTGATCTCCCTGGCCGCGGCGCTCCTGGGCGCCCCCGCCCTGGCCGGTGACAAGGTGTCCTTCAAGGACCCGACCGGTGACGACAACGGTCCGGGTAGCTACAAGTACCCGACCGACACCGTGTACAAGCGCGGCTCGTTCGACCTGACGGACTTCACCTTCGAGAAGAAGGGCTCCAAGGCGGACATCACCCTGGGCTTCAACACCACGCTCGAGGACGCGTGGAAGATGGGCAACGGGTTCTCCGTGCAGATGGCCTTCGTCTTCATCGACACGGACGGCAAGGAGGGCAGCGGCTCCACCGAGGGTCTGCCCGGCCTGAACGTGAAGTTCGCCCCGGCGAACGCCTGGGAGAAGGTCATCATCATCTCGCCGCAGAACTCCGCGCGCGTGAAGGCCGAGGCGGGCAACAAGGCCGGCGCCGCCAAGGACAACGTCCTCGTCCCCAACCGCACCAAGGGCTCGGGCCGCAAGGTGAGCTCCACCGTGGACCTGGCCGGCCTGGAGGGTGACCCCTCGCAGTGGCACTTCCAGGTGGTGGTGCAGTCCAACGAGGGCTTCCCCGCGGGCAATGACCTGCTGACCCGCAAGGTGAACGAGTACGAGGGCCAGCACCGCTTCGGCGGCGGCAACGACGGCGACTGCGATCCGCACGCCATCGACGTGCTCGCCGGCGAGGGCAAGGGCGACGCCTCCGAGGTGAAGGCCCAGCACGAGATGCTGAGCTACGAGTGCGCCGAGGACGGCTCCGCGAAGAAGCCCGCCACGCTCACCATGGTGGGCGGCGCGAAGAAGCCGGTGGCCGAGGAGCAGAAGTAGTCTTCCCAGAGTCGAGTTTCTGCCGGATGGCCGTGCGAGCGGTGAGGAACCGCTCGCACCGGCAGCCGGGAAGCCCCCTTCCCGGTATTGGCTGCCAAGAGAGGGGAATCACTCATGAAGATGAAGTCCATGCGGAAGGGCGCTGTTGCCCTGACCGCCGCTGCCTCCCTGCTGCCCGCTGCTTCCATGGCCCAGGATTCGGTCGCCTACGCTCAAGATTGGCGGCACGACGTACACCAAGTGGCTGTACGGCAACCAGCGCAGCCAGGGCGCGATGTTCAACTTCACCACCATCCCGGATGAGGGCTACGGCGAGAACGGTATCGGCACCGAACTCGAGCTGCTCCTCAACGCGCGGCTGTCCAGCGCGGTCGAGGTGCGCGGTCGCCTCCACAGCCGCTTCAGCCAGAACTTCTGGACGAACTTCGGCGGCTTCGGCGGGAGCCCCTCCGCCAACTGCACCGCCGGTAACTGCGGCGAGTTCGACCAGCGCTCCAACCAGTACATCAAGCTGCGTGGCCTCGCCGTCACCCTGACGCCGGGCTACCTCGTCGACTCGGCCACCATCGGTGCCAACGACTTCGGTCAGTTCGACCCGCACGTCGTCGGCCGTATCCGCTACATCGACCGCGACAACGCCTACGGCGTGCTCGTCCAGGGCTCGGCGCTCGAGCGCAAGCTGACGTGGGACGCGGCCGGCATCTCCCTGCCCCGCTTGTGGGCCGGCCCCAACTACAAGACGGGCGCCTTCCACGCCACGGACGCCGCCTACGTCTTCCAGACCAAGTACGTCGTCAACGACATGTTCGACGTGGGTGGCATCTTCCAGTACGCCATCGACAACGAGCTGAACACCTCGGACTCCACACTGGACAACGGGCGGGACCTCTACCCGCGCTTCCGCAACGGCGTGGGCGGCCTCAAGGCCGGCCTCCACCTCGGCTCCTCCGTGGACGTGCGCGGCTGCCTTCTACCGCTCGTACATGCACGCGGAGAACACGAACTGCTTCGGCACCGACGACAAGGATCCGCGCTGGGTGCCCAAGAGCTTCGGCATCAACGGCTACTCGCCGGTGCTGGCGGGCAAGACGGAGGACAACACCTGGAAGCTCGACGTCACGGTCAGCGACCCGCTGGACATCGGCCTGTCTCTCAACGCGCAGGCGTTCAGCATCGGCGCCGACTACGTGTCGATCATGGCCGCCCGGCGTGAGTCGGACGTGCTGCTGACCGAAGGCCACGACGCCTCGTTCGCCTTCCCCGGTCCCTCCAATGCCGGCTACGGCGTCTTCAAGGGCAACCCCAGCCGCATCGGCTACGGCGGTTGGACCAACGAGACCCAGCAGGTCGCCACCATCAACGTGGACAACGAGTTCACCGACTTCGACGAGCCCATGGCGGAGACGGCCATCGGCTGGCAGGGCCTGACCCTCAACCCGGTGTTCACCAACGGCGCGCTGGACCTGTCCGGTGAGTACTCGTTCATTACCTACAACACCAACTGGCAGGCCTGGGGTGACGACTCCCGGTCCATCACCAACACTGACTACCCGGGCGCGGAACTGGACACCGGAGTCGGCCACAACTTCCGCAGCGCCTACCAGCCCTTCCAGGACAAGCAGACCCACATCCTGGTGGCCAAGGCCCGCTACGTGCTGGACTTCGGCCGCGGCGTCGACGTGTTCGGCAAGGTCAAGTACATCTACGAGAACGACAAGCGCCTGAACGACGCCAAGTACCTGCCCTACCAGGACGGGGACTGCGCGGCGGATGGCTCGGGGTGCGCCGACAACAAGCGCGAGTACAGCGAGGGCAACAGCACTGGCGACTACTTCAGCAACCCGGACCCCATCACCGTCGACGGGGTGACGGGCTACAAGTGGAAGCCCTTCGACAACATCGCGGATGACGATCGCGAGCTGAACTACACCAGCTTCAACATCGGCGCGGGCTACCAGCTGACGGACGACCTGTACATGTCGCTGGGCTACACCAAGTTCCTGGTGGACCTGAAGGACGGCAACACCGCCCTCCAGGGGTACAACATGCACGAGATGGTGTCCGGCAAGCACGACCGCAACCAGCTCTCCCTCCGGGCCAAGTACATCCTGGCGGGCGTGGAGTTCGGTCTCGAGGGCCAGTACGCCTTTGGTAGCTTCACGCCGGACTTCGGCACGGGCTTCGTGCCTCAGATCGCCGACGAGACGATCGCCGCGGACCACAACGTCGCGGAGGGCTCGAGTGGCTTCTCCGGCCGCTACGGTGGCTGGAACAGCCTGGAGACGCGCAACTTCGAGCACATGCGTCTCAAGATGTTCATGAAGGCGCAGTTCTAGTCGTCCTCCCACAGTCCTAGGGGGCCCGGCGCGCGGTGACGCCCGCCGGGCCCCTCGTGTTTTCTGGCCCCCGAGGAACTTCCGCCATGATGCTGCTCCGCCGCCTCTCCCTGCCCCTGCTGATGTCCGTGCTGGCCTGCGCCTGCCAGGCGCGCGGCACGCGGGGTGACACGCTGCTCTTCACCTTGGAGGACCCGCGCGGGGACGACCATGGGGATGGAGAACTGCGCTACCCGCTGCGCCGCGACGACCTGCAGCCCGGCGCGTTAGATGTGCTGGCCTTCCGCGCGTACGCCGAGAGCGGGGGGACGCGCTTCGAGGCCACCTTCGCCCGGCCCATTCCCAGGCCGCCGCGGGCGCACGGTGGACGCGGCGGGCACCACGGTGGCGGACCTGGCCCGTCACGGCTTCTACACCCTCAACCTGGACGTGTACGTGGACAGGGACCGCGCGGAGGGCTCGGGCCGCACGGACACGCTGCCCGGCCGCAACCTCGTGCTCGCGCCGGGCAGTGCCTGGGAGAAGGCCCTCGTCCTCACTCCGAGGCCCTACGAGGCGCGCGACGTGCTGCGCAAGCTGTGGCGGGAGCAGGCGCGCATGGAGGCCCAGCAGCGCGCAGGGGGCCCTGAGCGAGTCGGCCGTGCGCGCCGTGGATGAGCAGGTGGAACGGCAGTTGGCGGCGCATGTCTTCTTCCCCACGCGCATCCACATCATCGGCCCCACTGTGTCCTTCTTCGTCCCGGAGGACTTCCTCGGGGGCCAAGCCCAGGCCACCTGGGGCTACGCGGTGGCCGTCACCGGGACCTGGCTGGAGCGCCGGGTGGAGATGCCCGCCTTCCTCGGCGGCCTCACCACGCCGCCCCGCAAGGGATGATGGTGCTGGGCATTGGCCCGGGCGTGTCCGCGGAGCGCTTCGGCGGCGGGCGCCTCGGAGATCCGGGTCAGTCGCCCGTGGTGGACCTGCTGGTGCCCCAGGGCGTGCGTCAGGAGGAGGTGCTCGGACCGAGGGCCCCGCCATGGCCGGCGGTAGTGCCTGCTTCGCCCGCTCTACCGCAGGCGCCAGATGCCGGTGGCACGAGCGGGCAGGGTGACGCTCCAACTCCCGTCCCTCCCGAGGGGTGAGCCCACGGAGGGGTCGGCGAAGAGCACCTCGGCGGACTCCCCCGGCAGTGCGAAGGGGCCGGCCCTCACGGAGGAGTCGGTGAGGTTGTGCACCACCAGCACTCGCTCCTCGCCCAGCGTGCGCACGAAGGCGAACGTGGGCGAGTGGCCCTGGGTGGAGGTGAGCAGGGTGAGGCCCCCGCGAGCTAGGGCCACCGAGGCGTGGCGGGCGTGGATGAGGGCGCGGTAGCGCGAGAGCAGGGAGCTGGGGGCACCCACCTGCGTGGCCACGTTGGACTGCTCGCGACCCGGGGCGAAGGAGAACCAGGGAGAGCCGGTGGTGAAGCCTCCGCCCGTGTCGGCATTCCAGGGCATGGGCGTACGCTTGGCCTCGTCGTTGCGGGTGGTGCCATTGGCCAAGCCCACCTCCTCGCCGTAGTAGAGGAAGGGCGCGCCGGGCAAGGTGAGCAGCAGGGCCGCCGCGTTGGCCAGCCGGCCCGCGTGCTGCTCCAACTGCGTGGCCACGCGCACATGGTCGTGGTTGGTGAGGAAGGGCGCATCCGCCACGCCCGCGGGGTAATGGGTGCGCATCTCCGCCAGCTTGAGGGCCAGGCCCGTGGCGTTGCCCTCCCGGGCCGCTGCCATCATCTGCTCGGCCAGGGGGAAGTTGAAGTTGAGTGGCAGCTCGTCCCCGCCGGGTACCCGGGCCGTGGAGCCGTAGTACGTGGCGATGAGCGGCGTGGTGGTCCAGTTCTCTCCCACCAGCACCGCGTCCGGCTTCACCCCGCGCACATGCGCGGCGAACTCCTTCCAGAAGGCGTGCGTCTCTGTCGTGTCGGCCTGGCTCGTCAGCCCGCCGCCCGTCTCGATGAGGTAGCGCGCCGCGTCCAGCCGGAAGCCGTCCACGCCCTTGGCCAGCCAGGAGGAGGCGATGCGCTTGACCTCCTCGCGCACCGCGGGCGTCTTCGAGGTTGAGGTCCGGCATGCCGCCCCAGAAGACGCCGTAGTAGTACGCGCCGTTGTGCGCGTGCCAGGTGGTGCCTGAGGCGAAGATGTCCCAGGGCGGCTTCCAGCCCAGGTCGCTTGTCGCTCCACATGTACCAGTCGCGCCTGGGCGAGTCCGGAGCTGAGGCGGACTCCACGAACCACGGGTGCTGCGAGCTGGTGTGGTTGAGCACGAGGTCGACGATGACGCGCATGCCCCGACGGTGGGCGCTTCGGTGCAGCAGCCGCTCGAAGTCCTCCACGGTGCCGTAGTCCGGGTGGATGCGCGCGTAGTCCATCACGTCGTAGCCGTGGTAGCTGGGCGAGTCGAAGACGGGCATCAGCCACAGCGCGTCCACGCCGAGGTCCGTGGTGGTGTTCGGGTCGCCGTCGTTGAGGTAGTCCAGGCGCGAGATGAGGCCGGGCAGGTCGCCTTTGCCGTCTCCGTTGGAGTCCTGGAAGCTGCGGACGAAGACCTCGTAGAAGACGGCGTGCTGGTACCACTGGTTGCCCGCGGGCGGAGCCAGCTCCACGGGGGTTGTCGCTGCGGGCTCGTTCCCGGTGGGCGTGGTCGGGCCCGAGATGCAAGCCGTCAGGGTGAGGACGGGGAGAAGGCGCGGGAGGCGGGCGTGCGGCATGGGCCCAAGGCTTAACAGTGCCTCGGAGCCCATTCCAGCCGCAGCCGGTAAAGGCGTGGCGGGTGTGTCGCCTCTTGGGGGGCCGAAAATGCCCCTGGAGGCAGAGGCGGCCCTCAGGCAGGACACCCGGCATTTACCTGACTACGGAACCTCGTAGACGACCCTCAGGGTGGGCTTGTTGGTTCCGCGTCCGGAGTCCAGGGCGACTCCTGTAAAGCCTGGATTGAGACTGGAGCTGGTGATGTTGTCGGGGACGTTGAAGTGCAGTCTGAACTGGGTGCGCTTGCCACGAGAGCCCTGGTTGCGCCAGTCCGCATCAACCGCGGAATGGACGGCGACGGATTTCTGACCGGTGCTGGTTGGGCGCCAGGTCGATGGAACTGTAGACGGTGGCGTTCGCGTAATCGCTTGTGTCGAGGGTGTAGCCGTAATCCCCGCTCGAGATCTTTGAGCTCTCCAAACCGGGAGAACGGATCGTTGCTGATACTGTTGACATAGACGTTCAGATTGGCGCCCGTGATGGCGGTAAGTCCTGCGGGAAGTGGACTCAGGTCGAACGTCATGAAGGCCCTGCCTGCTTGGGGATAGAAGGTGGGGCGCCGGGCCGGAGAACTCGGCTTTGTAACTCAGACCCACACCGTGACTCGTCCAGGTAGCGTTGACAGCGTTCGGCAGGATAGGTCTGGCGGGTGATGTCATAGGCAACGCTACCCTCACTGTCAGACACCGTTGGCAGATCCACGGTGATCTGCTGGATGACCCTGAAGTTGGCCTCGACTGTCGCCTGCAGCGGGTTGCCGGCGACATCTCTGGCCACGGTGGAGATGTGCCAGGTGAGGTACGTCCCGTAGTCGATGAGGGTCGAGGGCGTGAAGGTCATTGTCCTGCCATCGGCGCTCCAGGAGAACGTGCCGGAGATTCCGCTGGGGCTCACGAGGGTGAAGGCGTTCTGGGTGGACTGCTTGTCCATCGGCTCGGAGAACGTCACGCTGATGCTCTGCGAGCGACTCATGCCCGTCTGCGTGTTGTTCGGGCTGTAGCTGGTGACCTGCGGCCGGGTCAGGTCCGGGGCGTTGCTGGTGGTGAACTTGACGCTGAACGGCGAGGCCAGCGCGTTGCCCGCGGCGTCCATGGCGCCCGTGCCCAGGGTCACCGTATAGACCTTGTTGTAGTCGAGCGAGGCCGTGGGATTGAAGGTCAGCAGCGTCCGCTCCTGGTTCCACGACAGCGTGCCGATGACATTGGGATTGATGGAGAACGCAGGCTCCGTGGACGCGGTGTCCATCGCTTCGGAGAAGCTGAGGGAGAGGTTGGCGTTGATGTCCACCCCAGGCGCGTTGTCGGCGGGCGTGCTGCCCTGCACGCTGGGGGGCGTGGTGTCCGGCAGGCTCTGCGTCATGAAGCCCACCGTCGTGGCGGCCAGCACGTTGCCGGCGGCATCCTCGCCCTGGATGCTCAAGGTGTAGTTGGTGCCGTACCGCAGCACGGGCGTGGGAGTGAACGTCACCGTCCGGTTGTCGCTGCTCCAGGACGGGTTGCTCAGGTTGGCGGTCGCGGGGCTGAGCACGACCGAGAGCTGTGACGGGTTCATCGGCTCGGAGAAGGTGAGCACCACCTGCGTGTTCACCGCCACGTAGGTCGCGTCCTGGGCGGGAGTGCTCGCGGAGAGCGTCGAGGCGAGCTGCTCCCGAGCGGTCGTGAAGGTGACGGTGCTCTGCCCGTCCAGGTTGTTGCCCGCGGGGTCTCGGCCCGACACCGTCAGGGTGTAACGGGTGTCATGGAGGAGCTCGGCCGCCGGCTGGAAGATGACCTGGGTCTGGTCGGTATTCCAGGTCGGGGGGCCCAGGGTGATGGCGGGCACGGCGCCCACCATCACGGAGCTCGTGTCCATGGGCGTGGAGAAGTTGAGCTCGATACGCGTGCTCACGGGCGCCACGGCGGCGTTGCCCGGCACGGTGCCGTTGAGCAGCGGGCGCGTGGTGGTGGGGACGCCCGGATCTACCTGCGGGAGTTCAAAGCAGGCTGTCAGTGCCAGCGCACAGAGGAGCGCGGCTCTCAGGGCCCAGGTCTTGTGGTGCATCGCTGTGTCCTTTGCTTGTGCTGATTCAGGTGCGGCCAATGGAGTGAGGCCGACCCGGGCATCGCAATCCCTGGGCCAGCCACTCTCTCCTGTCAGATCGCATCCTTGTGGCGCACGACCTCATGGGAAGGAGTCCCAAATCGCGTACGGCGTCCGTGGAGCGAGATGGGGCGGGGCTACCTGAATTCGGGTCGCCCCCGGTGAACGCCCTGGAGCCACTCTGTTATACGTTGCTGGATGCTCCGGCGGGACCGCGGCCTCTCGAGGCGGTCGCGCCGAGGTGTCTCCCTCCGGCTCCAACGGGTGTGTCGGCCGTTCCGTTCCGGGATGGCTGGTTCGCGGAAGAAGGTGTACCGAATGAGAACTGAAGCTCCACTGCCCTTACTCCTCCGGGCCAGGGCGCTGCTCGGCGCGCTCGCCCTCCTCATGGCGGGCACCGCGGCCGCCGAGCCCACGAGCGTTGTGCTCGTCGGGACCGTGAAGGACGCGCTGAACTGCCCGCCCGCCGATATGGCCTGCTCCGACGCGCGTCTGGTCCTCGATACGGGCGACAACGCCTGGCAGGGGGTGTTTCCGCTGCACGCGGGCACCTGGACGTTCCGCGTGGCCGTCGATGACGGCGGCACCATCTCCACCTATGGCCAGGGTGGCGCCGTCGATGGGACCGAGCTCTCCCTGACGCTCGATGCGGACTCCGACGTCAAGTTCTACTACGACAGCAAGACCCACTGGGTCACCACCCGGTTCAACTCCGTCATCGCCACCGCTCCCGGCAACTTCCAGAGCGAGCTGGGATGCCCTGGTGACTGGCAGCCGGATTGTCTGGGCACATGGCTCAAGGATGTCGATGGAGACGGCATCTACACCTTCTCCACCACGGCGCTTCCCGCCGGCACCTACGAGGGCAAGGTCGCCATCAACGAGAGCTGGAGCGAGAACTACGGCGCTGGCGGCGCACGCGATGGGGCCAACATCGGCTTCTCCGTGCCCTCGCTCGGCACTCCGGTGGTGTTCCAGTACGACTCGGTCTCCCACAAGCTGAACATCGAGGTCATCGGCGCGCCCAAGGGCGATATCAACCGCGCCCGGGCGCACTGGGTGTCGGACGGCCTGCTCGTGTGGGAGCCGACGGTCGCCTCCATCCCGGCGGGCGCCTCCTTCCGGCTGTACTACGACCCCAACGGGGCGATGATCCAGGACGTGACGGGCATCTCGGGTGGGCAGTCCATCCTCCTCACTCGGGAGGTGACGCTGCCTCCGCAGATCGCCGAGAAGTTCCCGCACCTCGTGGGCAAGCCGGTGCTGCGCATCGCGGATGAGGACCTCATCCTGGTCCCGACGCTCCTCAAGGGCCAATTGGCCCTCTCGCTCGCGGACGTTGATGGCAACCTGATGGATGCCACTTCGGTGCAGCTCCCGGGCGTGTTGGACGCGCTGTATGCCAACGACGAGGCGCTGGGTCTCACCTGGACGGGCGACGTGCCCACGCTGAAGCTGTGGGCGCCCACCGCCCGGAACGTGAATCTGCACCTGTTCGAGAGTTCCACCACCTCCAGCGTGGGCGTGATTCCGATGCAGCTCGACCCGGCCACGGGCGTCTGGAGCTTCACCGGCGACGCGACCTGGAAGGGGCTGTTCTACCTCTACGAGGTCGAGGTGTACGTCCGCTCCGAGAGGAAGGTCGTGAAGAACCTGGTCACCGACCCGTACTCGCTGAGCCTGTCGACCAACAGCACGCGCAGCCAGTTCGTCGACCTGGCGGACGCCGGCGCTCGCAGCCCGAGGGCTGGGCCGTCGCTGGTGAAGCCCGCCCTGGCGGCGCCCGAGGACATCGTCATCTACGAGCTGCACGTGCGCGACTTCAGCGTCAACGACCCGACGGTGCCCGAGAGCGAAGCGCGGCACCTTCATGGCCTTCACCGAGCTGGGCTCGAACGGCATGAAGCACCTGCAGCGACTGGCCGACGCGGCCTGACGCACGTGCACCTGCTGCCGGTGTTCGACATCGCCACCATCGACGAGGACCGGTCCAAGCACTGGCAGGCGCCGGCGCGGCGACCTGGCCGCGCCTGCCCGCCGACTCGGACCAGCAGCAGGCCGCGGTGAGCGTCGGTGCGCGACCTGGACGGCTTCAACTGGGGCTACGACCCGTACCACTACACCGTGCCCGAGGGCAGCTACGCGACCGAACCCCGACGGCAGCGCGCGCATCCTCGAGTTCCGCGAGATGGTGCAGGCGCTCAATCGGACACGGCCTGCGCGTGGTGATGGACGTGGTCTACAACCACACCAACGCCGCGGGCAGGCCGACAAGTCGGTGCTCGACAAGATCGTGCCCGGCTACTACCACCGCCTCAACGCCGACGGCGACGTCGAGACCAGCACCTGCTGCGCCAACACCGCCACCGAGCACGTCATGATGGAGAAGCTGATGGTCGACTCGCTGCGTCACCTGGGCGCGCGACTACAAGGTCGACGGCTTCCGCTTCGACCTGATGGGCCACCACATGAAGTCCAACATGCTGAAGGTGCGCGACGCGCTGCGACGCGCTGACCCTGGAGAAGGACGGCGTGGACGGCTCGAAGATCTACCTCTACGGCGAGGGCTGGAACTTCGGCGAGGTGGCCGACAATGCGCCGCGGCGTGAACGCCACCCAGCTCAACATGGCCGGCACGGGCATCGGCACGTTCAACGACCGCCTGCGCGACGCGGCGCGCGGCGGTGGCCCCTTCAGCGGCCTCCAGGAGCAGGGCTTCATCACCGGCCTCTGGTACGACCCCAACGGCACGCACCAGGGCACCGAGGGCGACCAGCGCTGGCTGGCTGCTGCACCAGATGGACCTGCATCCGGGTGGGCCTGGCCGGCAACCTGCGCGACTACACGCTCGTCGACAGGGAGGGCGAACACCGTGAAGGGCTCGCAGGTGGACTACAACGGGCAGCCAGCCGGCTACACGTTGGATCCGCAGGAGGTCATCACCTACGTCTCGGCCCACGACAACGAGACGCTGTTCGACGCCGTCCAGCTCAAGGCGCCCGCCTCGGCCGACCTGGACGACCGCGTGCGCATGCACAACATGGGCTTGAGCCTGGTGGCGCTCGGCCAGGGCATCCCGTTCTTCCACGCGGGCGACGAGCTGCTGCGCTCCAAGTCGTTCGATCGCAACAGCTACAACTCCGGCGACTGGTTCAACACGCTCGACTTCTCCTACGAGTCGAACAACTGGGGCGTGGGTCTGCCTCCCGCAGGCGACAACCAGGACAAGTGGCCGGTCATGAAGCCGCTGCTGGCCAACCCGGCGCTGAAGCCCAACTCGATGCACATCACCCGGGCGCTCGACCACTTCGAGGAGATGCTGGCCATCCGCAAGAGCGCGGCCTTGTTCCGCCTGCGCACGGCCGAGGACATCCAGGCCAAGGTGCGCTTCCTCAACACCGGCTCGTCGCAGCTCCCCGGCCTCATCGTCATGAACCTCCGGGACGAGCTGGCCGCCGATGGCATCACGGACATGGTGGTGCTCTTCAACGCCAATGACGAGCAGCAGGAGTTCCGCATCCCCGAGTACGAGGGCGGCATGATGGAACTGCACCCCGTGCTGCGGTACTCGACCGATGCGGTCGTCCGGAGCGCCATGTTCGTCGCGCCGACCGGCAGCTTCATCGTTCCCGGTCGGACCACGGCGGTGTTCTTGGGCATGCGGACCGCTCCGCCGGATGGTGGCGTGTCCGATGCTGGTACGGTCGATGGCGGCGACTTCGACGCGGGCACGGGCTACGACGCGGGTACTGGCTACGACGCGGGTACTGACTTCGACGGAGGCACTGGCTTCGACGCGGGCACTGGCTTCGACGGTGGCACTGACTTCGACGGTGGCACTGACTTCGACGGTGGCACTGACTTCGACGGTGGCACTGGCTTCGACGGTGGCACTGGCTTCGACGGAGGCACTGGCTTCGACGCGGGTACTGGCTTCGACGCGGGCACTGGCTTCGACGCGGGCATTGGCTTCGACGCGGGTACTGACTTCGACGCGGGCACTGACTTCGACGGTGGCACGGACTTCGACGGTGGCACGGACTTCGACGGTGGCACGGACTTCGACGGAGGCACGGACTTCGACGGAGGCACTGGCTTCGACGGTGGCACTGGCTTCGACGGTGGCACTGGCTTCGACGCGGGCACTCCGGTCGACGGTGGCACCGGCCCGATGCCGGGTGACGCGGGTACTGACGTTGATGCGGGAACTCCGGTCGACGGGGGCTCCGACCCCGAGCCGAACGACGCGGGCACTGGCGTTGATGCGGGCACCGACCCCGAACCGAGCGACGCGGGCGCTGGTGTTGACGCGGGCTCCGACCCGGAGCCGGCCGACTCTGGCACCACCACGGATGCGGGTTCCGAGCCCTCTCCGGACGACGCGGGGACGACCACGGACGCGGGGACGCAGACCGACGCTGGCACCACCCCTGGCACTGACGCCGGCACCGGCAATGGTGGCGGTAATGACTCGGGCGGTGGCTGCGGCGGTTGCGCCGGCACGGGCGGCGAGGCCTTCAGCGCCCTGGCCCTGCTCCTCGGCGGCGTGCTGAAGTCCCGGCGCCGTCGGCGGGCGTAGCGAGTCCCGTCGTTCCTCGTAGTCGGGTACGGGGGCCGGGCTTGCTCGGCCGGCCCTCGTGCCCTCTCCCACCCGGGAGGGCCTGCCCCCTCACATGGCGGGCAGGCCCCCGGGGAGCAGGTTTCGCACTCTCCTCATTCCTCCGCCCCCCACAGTGCGGTACAGGGGCGCGCATGGACGAGAAGACGCTCACCCGATTGCTCGAACAGGTGAAGGGCGGCAAGGTCTCCGTGGATGACGCCGTGGGCCGGCTCAAGGACCTGCCGTTCGCCGAGCTCGGCTATGCCACCCTGGACACCCACCGCAGCCTGCGTTTCGGCTTCCCGGAAGTGGTGCTGGGTGAACCGAAGACGGCGGAGCAGGTGATGGGCATCGTGGGCGCGCTGGTGGAGCGCAAGCAGACGGTGCTGGTGACCCGGCTGCAGCCGGAGAAGGCCGAGGCCCTGCTGGCCGCCTTCCCCAAGGGCCAGTACCACCCCGTGGCGCGCATCTTCCACTTGAAGCAGGGCAAGCCGAAGGCGGGCAAGGTGGCGGTGGTGACCGCGGGCACCAGTGACATCCCCGTGGCGGAGGAGGCGGCCATCACCGCGGAGGCCATGGGCGCCACGGTGAAGCGCGTGTACGACGTCGGGGTGGCGGGCATCCACCGGCTGCTGCGGCGTCGCGAGGAGATTCAAGACGCGCACGCGGCGGTGGTGGTCGCCGGCATGGAGGGCGCGCTGGCGAGCGCGTTGGGCGGGCTGGTGGGCATCCCCGTGGTGGCGGTGCCGACGTCCGTGGGGTACGGGGCCAACTTCGGCGGCGTGTCCGCGCTGCTGGCGATGGTGAATTCGTGCGCCTCCAACGTCGCGACGATGAACATCGACAACGGCTTCGGTGGCGGCTTCTACGCGGCGCTCATCTCGCGCACGCGGGGCCGTCGCTGAGGTGGGAGTACCCATCATGCGCAAGATTCTCTACCTGGAGCCCGTGGGCGGTATCGCCGGGGACATGTTCCTGGCGGCGGGCGTGGACCTCGGCGTGTCGCCGGAAGCCATCTCACAGGCCCTGAGCGGATTGCAGGTGCCGGGCTGGAAGTTGGCGGTGAGCCGCGCGGTGCGGCACGCCATCAGCGGCACGCACCTGGACGTGGTGCTGGACGAGCGCGAGGCGCACCCGCACCGGGCATACTCGGACATCCGCCAGCTCATCGAGGCGGCGCCCACGCTCTCGCCCCGCGCGAAGGAGCGGGCCCTGGCCGTGTTCCGGGCCATCGGCGAGGCCGAGGCGAAGGTGCACGGGGTGTCCATCGACGCCATCCACTTCCACGAGGTGGGGGCGGTGGACTCCATCGTGGACATCTGCGGGGCGGCGGTGGTGTTGGACCTGCTGGGCGACCCCGAGGTGTACGCGGCGCCCCCGCCGCTGGGCAGCGGCACCATCCGGGTGGCACACGGGAACATGCCCATCCCCGTGCCGGCCACGATGGAGCTGCTCCGGGACGTGCCGGTGCGCTTCGAGGGCGTGGGTGAGCTGACGACGCCCACGGGCGCGGCGCTGCTGAAGGTGCTGTCGCGCATCGGCCAGCCGCCGCCGGACTTCATCATCGAGCGCATCGGCTACGGCGTGGGCACCAAGGACTTCCGGGACCGGCCCAATGTGCTGCGCGCGTCCATGGGCCGGGCCGAGGCGCGGGCCGAGGGACTCTGGGTGGTGGAGGCCAACCTGGATGACAGCACACCGCAGCTCCTCGGCTACCTCCTCGAGCTCCTGCTGGGCTCGGGGGCGCTGGACGCCTGGGTGACTCCCGTGACGATGAAGAAGGCCCGGCCGGGGCACCTGCTGGGCGCGCTGGTGGACGGAGGCGCGAAGGAGATGTTGGTGGACACGCTGTTGCGCGAGTCCACCACGCTCGGGGTTCGCTCCTACCGTGTGGAGCGCACGGCGCTGGAGCGGGACTGGGTGGAGGTGGAGACGCCGTGGGGCAAGGTGCGGGTCAAGCGCGGCCTGCGCAACGGCGTGGTGCTCAACGCCCACCCCGAGTTCGAGGACTGCCGCAAGGTGGCCGAGGCCGCCGGAGTGCCGCTCAAGCGGGTGATGGCGGCCGCGTTGGCGGCACTCAGTTCGGGGCGGTGAGGCGGTCCAGCACCAGCCCGAGGAAGTCGCTCTCGCCGTGGAAGGCCCAGCCCAGGTGCGTCTTGCAGACGGCGCACCGGGCGTATTCCCAGACGAAGCCCGGGAACCAGCTCGCCTCCGCCGTGGGCGGGCCGTGGACGAGACAGCCCTCGGCCCGGGCGAAGCAGCCGAAGTGGAAGACGAAGCCGGACGGGTTGACGCGGGTGTGTGTGTGGCGGCCGTTGACCGTGGTGCGGTGGCGCTCGCGGGTGATGACGTGGCCGCAGTGCGCGCAGCACAGCGGAGTCTCCGGGTTGCGTGCCTCGGTCTCCTCCTCGGCCTGCTCGGCGGGCTTCTCCTCCGTGGGCGCGGCGGGAGTGCCCTTGAGCCACCTGGGCTCCGGTAGGTGCTGTGGCCAGGGGAACGGATTCATGGTGCGGACCCAGACTGCTCTTGCCCACGCTCGGGGTCGGATGCAAGGCCGGGCCGGCGCTCCCTCGTTCGGGATTGATGGCTGACGCCCGCCCGCGTATGTCCGCCACTCAGCCGGAGGACGCCCGCTTGGCGGAAAATGCCCACGCGCCGCTGGAAGTCTCCGAGGTCACCAAGGTGTACCCCGGGGGCGTCCAGGCGCTCGAACAGGTCAGCTTCAGGATTTCGCCAGGGGAGCGGGCGTGCCTGCTCGGCCCCAACGGAGCGGGGAAGACGACCCTCATCCGCCTGCTCACCGGTGCGCTCCGGCCCTCCTCCGGGCAGGTGCGCCTCTTCGGGCTCGGCGTCGAGGAGCCCGACTTCCTCCTGGCCAAGCGGCGCGTGGGCATCGTCCCCCAATCGCCGGGCATGTACCGGGACCTCACGGTGGATGACTACCTCCGGCTGGTGCGCGACCTGTACGGCTCCGGGAACATCCCCGAGGTGGTGGAGGCCTTCGGTCTGGGGCCCTTCCGCGCGCGGCGCATGGCCGAGCTGTCCGGGGGCATGCAGCGCCGGCTGTCCATGGCCGCCGCGCTCGTCTCCTCGCCGGAGGTGCTGCTGCTGGACGAGCCCACGGTGGGGTTGGATCCCGTCGCCACGCGCGAGGTGCACACCTTCCTGCGCAAGGTGATGCCCGGCCGCACGGTACTGCTGTGCACGCACAACCTGGCCGAGGCCGAGGCGCTCTGTGAGAGCGCGGTCATCCTCCGCCAGGGTCGGGTGCTGCTGCACGAGCGCATCGCCACCCTGCGCCAGCGGATTCAACCGGTGCTCGTGCTGCGTGCCGCCGAGGGCCCCGAGCGGCTGGCCGAAGCCCTCACCGCGCAGGGCCGCTCGTCCACGCGCGAGGAGGACGCGGTGCGGGTCCACGTGGCGGACGCGGTGGCCCAGGCTCCTGAGTTGCTGCGCCGGCTGCTCGCCGCGGGTCTCAACGTCTACGAGTGCCGGGTGGTGACTCCGAGCCTCGAGGACCTCTTCCTGGATGTCGTGGGGGCCAACGATGCTCGCGCGTGAGGTGCGGATCCTCTTCGGCAAGGAGTGGCGCCAGTTGCTGCGCAGCCGGGGCGCGATGGTGACGGCGCTGTTGCTGCCGCTGTTGCTGCTGGTCGTCATCCCGGGGTTGCAGATGCTCGGGATGAAGGCCGGTGGGGTGCAGCCGGGGATGAACCTCCCGCCCGGTGTGGTGCTGCCCCGAGGGCTCCGGGAACTGACGGAGGACCCCGTGGCGATGATGCGGGCCATGATGGTGCCGTTCATCGCGCTCGGCGGGCTCATCGTGCCCTCGGTGACGGCCAGCTACACCCTCATCACCGAGCGCGAGTCGCGCACGCTCGAGCTGCTGGTGGCGCTCCCGGTGCGCGTGGGACAGATTCTCCTCGCCAAGCTGCTGGCCCTGCTCGCGCTGGCCTCGCTCGTCACGCTGGTCCTCTTCTCCTTCGACGCGGTGCTCATCCTCGCGCTGGGTGTGGGCTCGCCCGGCTTCGTGATGGCGCTCCTCGCGGTGCTGCTGACGTCGCTGACCTTTTCCACCACCACCGCGCTGCTCGTCAGCCTGCTGGCGCGCGACTTCCGCACCTCCAACAACATCAACGGGCTGCTCATCGGCCCCACCATCCTCCTCTGCTTCTTCGTCGTGCTGGCGGTGCCGGGCTCCATCCTGACCTCGTTGTTGCTCTCGGGACTGTTCGCCGTGGGCTCGGCGGTGGCCACCTTCGTGGCTCTGAAGGTGGTCACCTTCGAGCGACTGCTGCGCTGAAGGGTTCCTCAAGATATGACCGACCCCTCCATGCTCCCCACCACCATCACCGACCTGCACGTCGAGCCGCTGGACCTGGCCCTCACCGAGCCCTTCGCCATTGCCACGGGTGCGCCGGACATGGCGAACAACGTCCTGCTGCGCTTGACGCTGGCGGACGGGACGGTGGGCCTGGGCGAGTCGGCTCCCCTCACGGCCGTGTCTGGCGAGACGCAGGCCAGCACGCTCGAGGCCATCGCCTCCGTACGCGAGGCGCTGCTCGGTCGGGACGCACGCGCCTGGCGCCCCATCGGTACGTGGCTCGGCGAGGCCCTCCCGGGCGCTCCCTCCGCGCGCTGTGGTCTCGAGCTGGCGCTGCTGGACGCCCTGGGCCGCCACTACCGGATGCCGCTGTTCACCTTCTTCGGCGGAACGGGCACCGGGCTGGACATCGACATGACGGTGACGGCCGGTGACGAGGCGCACGCGGCCTCGTCGGCCCGAGCCATCGTCGCTCGCGGCATCCGCACCCTCAAGGTGAAGGTGGGCGCGCTGTCGGCGGAGGAGGACGTGCGGCGCATGGTGGTCATCCGGCGGGAAGCTCCGGGCGCGCGGCTGTTCGCGGATGCCAACGGCGGCTACACCGTGGCGCAGGCGCGCACCTTCCTCTCGGGGCTGGAGGCCGCCGGCATCCCCCTGGCGCTCTTCGAGCAGCCCGTGCCTCGCGAGGACTGGGAGGGCATGGCCGAGCTGACGCGCTCGTCCCGGGTGCCCATCTGCGCGGACGAGTCGGCTCGCACCGCCCAGGACGTGCTGCGCCTGGCTCGCGAGGGTGGCGCGCACGGCGTCAACCTCAAGCTGATGAAGAGTGGCGTGGTGGAGTCCCTGGCCATGTGGAACCTGGCGCGCGCCTCGGGGATGGAGTTGATGATGGGGGGCATGGTGGAGAGCGTCCTCGCCATGAGCAGCGCCGCGCACTTCGCCGCCGGGCTGGGCGGCTTCGACTACGCGGACCTGGATACGCACCTGTTCATTCGGGAACACACCTTCCGCGGGGGCCTGCGGATGCAGGACGGGCGGATCGACATCGGGCACGTGCAGGCCGGCCACGGCGTCGACATCGGCTGAGCAGGCTGGGTGCTTCCCGCCGCTTGTGCCAACGTGCGTGTCCATGGTGGACGCACTCGTGGTGGGCGCCGGCCCGACGGGCCTGACGATGGCCGCGGAGCTGGCTCGGCATGGATTGCGGTGCCGCATCGTGGAGCAGCTCGAGGCACCCTCGGTGCTGTCGCGTGCGCTGGTGGTGCAGGCGCGCACGCTCGAGGTTTTCGATGACCTCGGCATCGCCGACCGGGCCGTCGAGCTGGGACGCAAGGTCGAGGCCCTCAACGTGGTGGGCCCTGGAGGCACGCGCGCGCGAGTGCCCATGCAGGCCTTCTCCTGGCTGGAGACTCGCTTCCCCTTCATGCTCATGCTCCCGCAGGACGCCACCGAGGCGCTGCTCACCGAGCACCTGGGCACGTTCGGCGTGAAGGTGGAGCGGGGCCTGGCGTTGGAGGACTTCCGGCAGGAGGCGGGCGGCGTGGAGGCCACGCTGAAGCGCGCGGACGGGCAGGTGGAGCGGGTGAGGGCGCGCTGGTTGCTGGGGTGTGATGGTGCGCGCAGCCGGGTGCGCAAGGGCGCCGGCATCCCCTTCGAGGGCGAGACCTACGACGATGCATGCGTGCTGGCGGACGTGCACGTGGAGTGGTCGCTGGGGCAGGGCGAGCTGTGCCTCATCCCGTCCACCCGGGGCGTGATGGCGGCCTTCCCCATGCCGGGGGAGCGCCGCTTCCGGCTGTTCGCCGTCATGCCTCGCGACATGCTCCCGGAAGGTGACGAGACGGCGCCCTTCACGCTGGAGGAGATGCAGGCATTGGTGGACCGCATGGTGCCGGTGCCCACCCGCCTGAGCGAGCCGCGCTGGATGACCCGCTATCGGCTCCACCGCCGGGGAGTGCCTCACTACCGCCAGGGGCACGTGTTCCTCGCGGGGGACTCCGCGCACATCCACAGCCCCGCGGGCGGGCAGGGGATGAACACGGGCATCCAGGACGCCTACAACCTCGCGTGGAAGCTGGCGCTGGTGAGCCGGGGGCACGCGCCGGAGTCGTTGCTCGACACGTACGAGCAGGAGCGGCACCCGGTAGGGCAGAAGCTGCTGGAGGGCACGGACCGGCTGTTCGGCATGTTGGCCCGAGGAGGCACGGCCGCGCGGCTGCTGCGCGCGTACGTGGTGCCCCGCATCGCCCGGCGCGTGCTCGGGAGCCGTTTCGCGCAGCGACGGATGACGCGTTTCGTCTCCCAGCTCGCCATCCATTACCGGAACAGCCCGCTCTCCACCGAGCGCATCTGGGGCGAGGAGGCCGGCGGGGTGCGGTTGGAGGAGGGGCCCGCGCCCGGGGAGTACGTGCCGGAGCTGCCAGTGAAGGGCGAGGGAGTGACGCGCCTGCACGAGGTCCTGCGCGGGCCCCAGCATACGCTGCTGCTGTTCATCGGCCTGACGCCCGAGGCGAAGGCGCGGAGCGAGCTGGTGGCGCTCGCTCGTCGGCTCGAGGAGGCGTATGGGCCGCTGCTGAAGGCGCGCGTGGTGGTGGCGGGTGAGGCGACGCCGGGCCCCTTCGTGCTGGCCGACGAGAGCGGTGCGGTGCATCGCCGCTTCGGTGCCGGGGCGGAGTGCTTCTACCTGGTACGGCCCGACGGGTACGTGGGGCACCGCGAGAGGCCCATCGAGCCGAAGCGACTCGAAGCGGAGCTCGCCCGGCGCCTGGGCCCGCCGACGAGTCCCCAGGCGAGTACGGGAGCGCGGGTCGCGGGCTGAGCCCCCAGCCAGAGTGCCCCGTTTTGGGGCACTCCTGCTACGCGGGGCGCAAAAGTGCAGCGGTGGTGCTGCTTCGGAGCGTTTCACTCGTCACCGGTGACGAGCGGAATGGAGCCGGAGCGTTTCACTTGTCACCGGTGACAAGCGGAATGGGGCCGGTGGGTTTCACTGGTCACCGGTGACAAGCGGAATGGGGCTCCGGTGGGTTTCACTGGTCACCGGTGACAAGCGGAATGGGGCTCCGGTGGGTTTCACTGGTCACCGGTGACAAGCGGAATGGGGCTCCGGTGGGTTTCACTGGTCACCGGTGACAAGCGGAATGGGGCCCGGAGCGTTTCACTCGTCACCGGTGACGAGCGGAACCTCAACCCGTTCCTTCACGCGCCGGGGTCTCGCCCGTCGAGGACGCGTTGCGGCTCCCGGAGCCCAGCAGCGTGCGCCAGGCCGTGGCCAGCAGGATGATGGTGCCTCCCACCAGCGCCCAGGGGCCGGGTCGCTCCCCGGCGAAGAGGAAGGTCCACACGGGGTTGAGCACCGGCTCGAGCAGGATGAGCAGCGAGGCCTCCACCGCGGGCGTCTCGCGCAGACCGCGCTGGAAGAGGGTATAGGCCAGCCCGAGCTGGAACACGCCCAGGAAGACGACCAGCCCGATATCCAGCGTCGAGGGCTTGGGGCCTCCGAGCGCGGGCAGCAGGACGCTCGCACCCGCGATGAGGTTGCCCCACACCAGCACCGCGGAGCCCTCCTCGCCCACCGCGCGCAGCCCGAGGATGCACAGGGCGAAGGCGAGGCCCGAGCCCAGGGCAATCACATTGCCCCAGAACTGCCCGGGGTTGAGCTGGTCGAGGAAGAAGAGGCTCAGTCCGAGCAGGAACACGGGCACGGCGGACAGCTCACTGCGAGAGGGGCGCTCGCGCAGCAGGAGCGGCGACAGGAGCAGCACGTAGAGCGGCGCGGTGTCCTGCAGGAAGATGGCGTTGGCCGAGGTCGTCAGCTTGTTGGCGAGGATGAAGAGCACCACCGTGGCGGCGTAGGCCACCGCTGCCGCGAGTCCTCGCCAGGACAGGCGCCGGCGGCCAGCGGGGAGGGCGATCGCGAGCACCAGCGCGGCGACGAGGGAGCGTCCGGAGGCGAGCTGCCAGGCCGACAGGGTGGAGAGCTTCACGGCGGCACCGGCCGTGGACCAGAGCACGGCGGCGGCGAGGAGGTAGAGGCGGGAGCGGAGCATGGGGAGGCGCGGGCGACTCATATGACGGTCACCCGGGGAAAGCCACCGCCGCCGGGTCGGGCACGAGCCTAGAAGAAGATGCCCCCATCCACCCGCCGACCGGGCGAGGAGCCGAGCGCTGGATTGTGCGTGGTGTGCAGCACGAAGCCTCCATCGCGAGCGCCATCCGGGTCGCGGTTGTACGAGACGGCCTCGGTGGCGGACGAATAGAAGGTCTCGTCCACTGTCTGCTTCAGGT
This sequence comes from uncultured delta proteobacterium, assembly GCA_963771175.1. Lineage (GTDB taxonomy): Bacteria > Myxococcota > Myxococcia > Myxococcales > Myxococcaceae > Archangium. The sequence continues at coordinate 136,289 of CAVYSY010000003.1, read as the reverse complement.
TGTCCTGGAGGTAGACGCGCTCATCGGTCTTGTTGAAGTAGAGCCCACCACTGGTGGCCGGCACCGCGTTCATTCCTTCCGCGGGGATGGCCGAGGCTCCCGAGAAGATGACGACGGCGCTCCCCGGCGCGAGCCATGTATTCGAGAAGACGTGTCGGGCCGGCCCGGAGCCGCTCTGGACGTTGTTGTAGCCGCTGGTGTCGTTCACCATCCAGCCGTCGAGGTTCACCATCTCCGTGGCGCCGTTCACCACCTCCACGAACTGCTGAGTCGTAGTCCCGGCCTCCATCGGGGAGCGCGGGCTCGTGGGGCATGTACTCGTTGATGAACACCGGTGGCCTCACCACCTCGAACATCGAGTCGCTGTCGTCGGCGACGCTCGGCGCCGAGTCATCGCTCACCCGGATGCGCGCCTGGGTGGTCATAGTCGGGGGCACGGTCCACGTGTACTGCCCGAGCGCGGCCGGGAAGTTCGCCGACCAGGTGCTGCCAGGTCGCGCCATCGTCCGTCGAATACTCCAGCCTCACGTTGCTGACGCCATCCGCCGTCCAGGTGATGTACTGCACGGTGCTCCCCGAGAGCTGCTCTCCTCCATTGGGAGAGAGGAGCCGCAGCGTCGGTGCGGCGACGGACTCCCCGAGCCGAACTGGAAGCGGCTGAGCACCGGGTAGTGGTCCGAGGTGGTGGTGCCGTAGTTGGTAGATGACCGGCTTGAGGAGCTGGGTCGAGTTGCTCACGTAGCTGGCCAGCAGCTCGGTGCTGAGGAGCTGGTGGTCGATGAACTGACTGTTGCTCACCGTGCTCCGCTGGCCCGCGAGCGACAGGGGCCGGGTGACGAAGGTGTAGTCCACCGTGTCGTCGAGGAAGTTCTGGAAGGGCGTGGGCAGGTAGCTGCCGGTGGTGGAGTCCTTGGCGATGGAGACGTCCACGTCGTCGTTCCAGTCGCCGAGCACGATGACGCGCTCGTTCGGCAGTTGCGTGTCCAGGTAGTCCTTGAGCAACGCCGCCGCGCTCACGCGGATGTCGTAGGAGCTCCTGTCGGCGAAGGCCTTCAGGTGCAGGACGATCGCCACCATGTCCACGCTCGTCCCGTTGCGCGTGACACGCAGGTCCACCCGCAGCGGGGGGCGCCCAGCGAACGTCGGAGCTGTTCGCGGTCAGGATGAGCTGCGCGCTCCGCACGCTGACCACGTCCGAGCGAAAGAGGACTCCCACCTTCTGCTCGGTGGTCGGAGTAGTAGGACGCGCCGGATGTGACGCGCGGGTCATTGGCCATGAAGCCGTCGTAGCCGGGCAGCCGCTGCTTCAGCGCATTGAACTCCGTGACGGTCGACCAGCTCCGCCAGGCCCCAGAAGTCCATGCCGGCATCGGCGATGACCGCCTGCACGTTGTCGAGCTGCAGCGCATCGTCCGAGGGCCCGGAGTTCGGGTCGCCGAACCACTCGATGTTCCAGTTGGCCACGCTGAACGACAGGGCGCTGCCCGTGCCCGCGTCCGAGGTGCCGCCATCACTCGTGCCCGCGTCCGAGGTGCCGCCGTCCGAGCCCGCCGTACCCGCGCGGACCTCCAGGCTGAGCGCCTTCGTCGCCTGCGCGCCATGGACGTCCTGCACGCGCACCGTGAAGGACTGGGTGCCCGTTGCGAGCGGCACGCCCGCGAGCTGACCGTCCTCGCCCAGCGAGAGGCCCGCGGGCAGCGTCCCCGTGGCCAGGGTCCAGCGCAGGGGCGCCTTGCCCCCGTTGGCCGCGAGCTGGAAGCCATACTGCGTCCCCGTCGTGGCGGTGGGCAGCGCGGTGGTGCTGACGACCGGAGCGGGATGGACGAGCAGCCGGTACGTCCGGGTGTCCGTAGCGCCCGTGGCGTCCTTCACCTGCATCGTGAAGGAGTACTGGCCCGACGCCGAGGCCGGGCCCTTCAGCAGCCCCGGGCCCGTGTAGAAGGAGAAGCCGGGCGGCGCCTTCTCCAGCGAGTGGTACAGCGGCGGGGTGCCTCCCGTGGCGGCGAGGCTCACCTCATAGGGCGCGCCCTCGGTGGTCTCCAGCAGCTCGATGTCGGGAAGCTGGGGAACGTTGCCCGGGGGCGAGGTCTTGTTGCAGGCACCGAGGACGACGAGGACGGCGAGCGTCCCCAGCAGGCGGAAGAGCGACATAGGGCGTCAGGCTCCGGACTCGGGGGCTTCTCCAGCCCCGAACGGGAGTCCGACTCTAGTCGGCGGGCCTATTGCGCCGCCAGGATGCGCTTGAGCTCGTCCTTGTCGTTGGAGAACTCGAAGGACTCGTACAGCTTGTAGCCGTTCTCCATGTCCAGCAGGCGCGGGCGCAGCAGGCGCATGGCCTTCAGTCGGTCCCTGGAGAAGCTGAAGAGGCGGAGGAGCTGCTGTGCCTGGGCCACCAGGAAGTACTGGGTGGGCACGGCCTCCTCCAGCACGGTGAGCTGGTCATCCGCGAAGGGCTCGTTGCGGATGGCCGCCACCAGCGAGCGCAGCATGGCCTCGGTGATGGGCTGCACCGCCGGCTGCGGCGGAGGCGGGGGCTGCGGGGGACGCTGGGGCTCCGTGCGCGCCGAGTGGGGCGTTCGACACCTGCCGACCCACCTCCTTGAGGTCCGCGCGCGCCGTCTCCAGCAACTTCAGCAACTGCTTGTCCTTCTTGGCCCGGCCCGTGGCCGTGGCGAGCTTCTCGTTGATGCTGGCGAGCTGCTGCATCAGCGTGTCGCGGTCCACCACCACCGGAGTACCCGCGGTGTTCGGAAAGCCCGGGGTGCCGGGGTTGCCGTTCGGAGGCCGCAGCTGCGCGGCTGGCTGCACCTCCCCGCCGCCCACATTCTGGCCTGGGACCTGGGCGAGGACTGGAACCGCCAGCAGTGTCACCATGGCAATCAAGACCGCTCTCATCCGTTTCTCCGAGTGAAGATTGCTTTGCGCGCCGGACGGGGGTGCAGTCTGATGTGGGTGCTGCGCTCGCCGGGCTGGGTGCTCACTATAACCTGGGCTGGCGCGCCAGGCGGCTCGCACTCCCCGTGACGGAGACAGACTGATGGCCGAGAAATGGGACAAGCAGTTGATGGACTTCCTCAAGCGCACGGGCGACGAGCTCAAGCGCACGGGTGAGGAGCTCAAGGACGAGGCGCAGCGTCTGCTGGTGGAGGTGAAGGACCCCGCCAAGCAGGCCAAGGTGAAGGAGGGCCTCGAGAACCTGCGCACCTGGGCGGTGGCCACGGGCAAGCAGGCGGCGGAGCGGCTCGAGTCGGCCGCGCGTCGGGTGGAAGAGTCCATCGAGGACGCTGTCGGGGGCCTCCACAAGGAAGCCCCGACTCCGGGTGAGCCGGCCACGCCTCCCACCGCCGCCCCGGCCGCCGAGGCGCCGAAGTCCGAGCCCCGACCCGCGAAGAAGGCGGCGGCCAAGGCGGGCTCCCAGAAGTCCATCGGCCGCAAGAAGACGGCCGCCAAGGCTCCCGCCGCCAAGACTCCCGCGAAGAAGGCGGCGGCCAAGACGGGCACCAAGAAGTCCATCGGCCGCAAGAAGCCCGCCCGCCCGTCCGCCTGACAATCTTCCATTCGCCCTGGAAACCTCCAGGCGAGGATACGGGGGCGGCCGCCCGCTCTGGGCCGCTCCCAAGCGGTTGGATCGACCCGCGCCCCATGACATAGTGCGCGCGTGGCCGGCTCGAATCGTGACGCGAAGGGCAGCTTCCAGACATCCATCTCGCAGGACCTCATCGACGAGGCGCTCAAGAGCGTCGAGCGTCACACCCATGCCCCGGTGCAGGACGAAGGGGCGCCGGAGGGTGGGATGACGATGGAGGTGGAGCTCCCCGAGGGGGGGATGACCCTGGAGATGGACATCCCCGAGGGTGGCTTCGAGGAGCCCGGGGCCGAGCCCTCCGCCGACACCGGCGCGCTGGAGGCCTCCCTGGACGAGTCCCGCCGCGAGCTGGAGGAGACGCGCCAGCAGCTCGAGCAGGCCCGTCGCGAGCTGGAGGAGACGCGCCAGCAGCTCGAGCTCAGCCAGTCCAAGGGCCGCGAGATGATGGAGCGCCTCAAGGACAGCCACGAGCGGGCCCTGCGCGCCGCGGCCGACCTGGAGAACTACAAGAAGCGCGCCCAGAAGGAGAAGGAGGAGGTCCAGAAGTTCGGCTCCGAGCGCCTCCTCAAGGACTTCCTCCCGGTGGTGGACAACCTGGACCGCGCGCTGGATGCGGCCCAGAAGTCCACCGACCTCGACAGCTTCCGCACCGGCGTCGAGATGACGCGCAAGCTCTTCGACAACGCGTTCGGCAAGCACGGCGTGAAGAGCTTCTCCGCCGCCGGCCAGCCGTTCGATCCACGCCTCCACGAGGCCATGCAGCAGGTAGAGAGCGCCGCGGTGCCCGCGGGCCATGTCCTCTACGAGGCCGTGCGCGGCTACATGCTCAATGAGCGGCTCATGCGCCCCGCGCTCGTCGTGGTGGCGCGTGCGCCGACGGAGCAGCCGCCCGCGCCCGAGTCCAGTTCAGGCAACACGCCAGGCGGTGAGCCCACGGGGGGGGACACCGCCACCTCGCAGACCGGAACCACCACTCCCGCAGGGAGCCAGTAAGACGTCATGGGCAAGGTGATTGGAATCGACCTGGGGACAACCAACTCGTGCGTCGCCGTCATGGAAGGTGGCGAGCCGGTGGTCATCCCCAACAGCGAGGGCAGCCGGACCACGCCCTCCATGGTGGGCTTCACCGAGTCCGGTGAGCGGCTGGTGGGGCAGATCGCCAAGCGGCAGGCCATCACCAACCCGGAGAACACGGTCTTCGCCGTCAAGCGGATGATCGGCCGCAAGTACGACTCGGCCGAGGCCCGCAAGGCCATCAGCGTCAGCCCCTTCCGGGTGGTGCCGAGCCCCAACGGCGATGCCTGGGTGGAGATTCGCGGCAAGGGCTACAGCCCGCCGGAGATCAGCGCCATCGTGCTGATGAAGATGAAGCAGACGGCGGAGGACTACCTCGGCGAGCCCGTCACCGAGGCGGTCATCACCGTCCCCGCCTACTTCAACGACAGCCAGCGACAGGCCACCAAGGACGCGGGCCGCATCGCCGGCCTCAACGTGCTGCGCATCATCAACGAGCCCACGGCCGCGGCGCTCGCCTACGGCCTGGACAAGGTGCGCGACATCGGCGCCGAGCGCATCGCCGTCTACGACCTGGGCGGTGGCACGTTCGATATCTCCATCCTGGAGCTCAACTCGGGCGTCTTCGAGGTCAAGAGCACCAACGGCGACACCTTCCTGGGTGGTGAGGACTTCGATCAGCGCCTCATCGACTTCCTGGCCAAGCGCTTCGCCGAGCAGAACAACGGGTTGGATCTGCGCAAGGACCGCATGGCGCTGCAGCGCCTGAAGGAGGCCGCCGAGCGCGCCAAGCACGAGCTGTCCAGCGCGACGGAGACGGAGGTGAACCTCCCCTTCATCACCGCGGACGCCACCGGCCCCAAGCACCTCACCGAGACGATCGAGCGCGGCACCTTCGAGTCGCTGGTGGCCGATCTCGTGGATCGCTCCATCGAGCCGTGCCGCATCGCGCTCAAGGACGCGGGCATCACCGCGCAGCAGATCCACCAGGTGCTCCTGGTGGGCGGCATGACGCGCATGCCGGCGGTGCAGCAGAAGGTGAAGGAGTTCTTCGGCAAGGAGCCCCACAAGGGCATCAACCCGGACGAAGTGGTGGCCGTGGGCGCGGCCATCCAGGGCGGGGTGCTCAAGGGCGAGGTGAAGGACGTCCTCCTGCTGGACGTGACGCCGCTGTCGCTGGGCGTGGAGACGGCCGGCGGCGTCTTCACCAAGATCATCGACAAGAACACCACCATCCCCTGCAAGAAGAGCCAGGTGTTCTCCACGGCGGTGGACAACCAGCCGCTCGTGTCCGTGCACGTGCTCCAGGGCGAGCGCGAGATGGCGGCGGACAACAAGACGCTGGCGCGCTTCGAGCTGGTGGGCATTCCCCCGGCGCCCCGCGGCGTGCCGCAGATTGAAGTGTCCTTCGACATCGACGCCAACGGCATCGTCCATGTGAGCGCCAAGGACCTGGGCACCGGCAAGGTCCAGCAGGTGCGCGTGGTGGGCAACTCGGGCCTCTCCGAGGCGGAGATCCAGGCGATGATCTCCGACGCCCAGGCCAACCAGGCCAACGACAAGGTGAAGAAGGAGCTGGCCGAGCTGCGCAACAACGCCGACTCGCTCATCTACACCACCGAGAAGAGCCTGGAGGAGTACGGCAACGTCCTCCAGGAGAAGGACCGCAGCGACATCAAAGCGGACCTGGAGCACCTCAAGGAGCTGCTGACGGGCACGGACGTCGCCGCCATCAAGGATGCGTACCAGCGGGCGGAGGCGAGCGCCTACCGCATCGCGGACGCCCTCTACGCGGACCAGTCGAAGTCCGGCTCCTGAGGGAGCTCGCGCGGGCCCCCTTCCCGGGGCCCGCCTTCCCGGTGTTCAATGCGCACCGTGGAATTCCCCTCGCTCGAAGCCGAGGTCGCGTTTCTGCGCGGCCTGACCGCCGTGGTGCGCATGGCGGATGACATCCTCGAAGACTGCCTGGAGCGGGGGTTGAGCCTCGACGCGGCGGTGGATGTCTTCCTCACCCAGTGCGCGCGGCTGGTGCATGCCTCCGCGGGCTTCGTCTCCCTGCGGGGGACGCAGGGCCCGGTGCTCACCCGGGTGCTGGGTCAGCTCGGCGTGGATGTCTTCGACGCCGCGAGCTGGAAGGGCCCCCGGCGCCTGCCCGATGGGCGGATGATCTTCTGTAGCCCGCTGGCGCTCGGCAAGCTGGAGCTGGGCACCCTGGGGCTGGTGGTGGAGGGGAACTTCGACGACGGCGGCCGGCTCGTGATGAAGCTGGTGGATGGCATCGGAGAGCAGCTCGACAACGCGGTGGTGGCCTTCCTCGCGCTCTCCGAGAACCGCAACGTGCTGGAGCGCCTGGACGAGCTGTCCACGGGCGACGACCTGGAGACGCGGGGTCGCATCGGTCGCTACGAGCTGGTGACGCCGCTGGGCACGGGGGGCATGGCGCAGGTGCTGGTGGCGCGCACGCGAGGCCCCGAGGGACTCGGACGGCTGGTGGCGCTCAAGCGGATTCTGCCGCACCTCGCCTCGGACCCGGACATCGTGAAGCAGTTCCTGGACGAGGCGCGCATCGGCCTGCGGCTGTCTCACCCCAACCTCGTCACCTTCTACGACTTCGGCGAGGCGCAGGGGGCGTACTACCTGGTGATGGAGCTGGTGCGCGGGGTGGACTTCGATCGGCTGCTGAAGACCACGCGGCCCACGCCGGCCTTCACGGTGGGCGTCGTGGTGCAGGCGCTCCACGGACTGCACGCGGCCCACCAGGCGCGGGGCGAGGACGGGGTGCCGCTGCATCTCGTGCACCGGGACTTGTCGCCGCACAACCTGATGGTGGGCTTCGATGGCCGGGTGAAGGTGCTGGACTTCGGCGTGGCGAAGGCGCGGGCCCAGCGCACGGTGACGTTGCCGGGCATCGTGAAGGGCAAGCCCCTCTTCATGTCCCCGGAGCAGGCGCGGGGCCACCGCCTGGATTCGCGCAGCGACCTCTTCGCCGTGGGCCTCATCCTCTTCGAGGCACTCACGGGCGTGCGCGCGTTCGACCGCGGGAACGAGCTGGAGTCCATGCACGCCATCTGCGACGACCGGTTGGCCCGGCCGAGCAGCATCCCGATGTCGCTGTGGGAGGTGCTGGAGGTGGCGCTCGCGAAGAAGCCGGAGGGCCGCTTCGCCAGCGCGCTCCAAATGGCGGAGGCACTGGTGGAGGCCTGCCCCCCGGCGCGCGAGGTCGAGGTGGGACGGCTCGTGACGACACATTTCCCCGAGCGCCTGCGGGGCTTCGAGCGCCTGGAGCGCGTCCATCTCTCAGGCAGCCGGGACAGTGTCCCCTCCGAGCCGACGCGGCTGCGCCCCGCCGCCAAGCCGGGGAGCGCGAAGGGCTAGAAGCCGCGCTTGCTGAAGTCTTCCGGGTCGATGCCGATCTTTCGCGGGCCGCCCAGGTCGTCGCTCCGGGCATCCGCCACGCGGCGGCGCTCGTTCTCGAGCTCCTCGTCCGTCATCGTGCGCCTGCGGGCCTCCAGCTCCTCGGCGCTGACGGGTGTCACCACCGTCGTCTCCTCGTAGGTGGTGGCGCTCATCGTGGGCCGCTCCGTCACGTCGCGGCGCGTCGTGCGCTCCTGGCGGATGGGGATGTCCATGCCCCGGTCCTCCTCGGTGAGGATGGGGCTGGCCCGGGCGCCTTCCGTGTTGTACGGACCTATCTCCTGGTTGCCCAGGTCCTGCGTGCGCAGGTTCTCGGGGCGCGCGCCGAAGGGCAGTCCCGTGCGCTCGCCCGCGGCGAACTCCGCGCTGGCCGCCGCGCGGGTGACCGGGCTGGTGCCGATGCCCTCGCGGGTGGCGATGCTGTCGGAGCCATAGGGCACCTCGTTCGAGGAGATCAGCAGGCTGTCCTTGCCGTGGGCCAGGATGATCTCCCCGTTGCGCAGCTCGCTGATCTCCGCGTACCGGACGGCGTAGTCCTTGGGGAAGAAGAGGCCCTTCTCGATGTGGAACTCCGTCTCGCCGACGGCGTACACCTTGCCGAGCTTGTGGCCGTCGACGCTGCGGACCGTCATGCCTTCCTTGATGTCGTTGCGCTGGTACATGTCCGCCTCCTCGCGGGGGATGCTGTTCTTGCCTCTAAGGTGGGAGCCGAGGAGGCGGGAGGGCACCCTCCAGGGAGTGGGCACGAGAATGGCTCGCCGGACTGGCGGCCCTCCCAGAGGGCCGGCGAGGGCCCTGCCGCCAGGGACTGGGGGTAGAAAAAGCCATGGGGGAGCCGGCTGGCGAGGTGTTGCGAGCTTGACCCCTCTGTCTGGTCCCCATAGAAAACCGGGGCTTTTGACGTGGCCCTACCCCGGAGGATGCCCCGCATGCGCCGTTTCGTCCCGATGCTGCTCGCCTCGTTCGCCCTGTTCGCGGCGGCCTGCGAGAAGAAGACGCAACCCGCTCCCTCCGGTGAGGGGGGGCCGGGCGATCAGGTAGCCAAGCCCGCGACGACCGGGGGCGCGCCCGGAGGGGCGGACACCATCCTGCTCGGCGAGGTGGGCAGCCTCACCGGCGCCCAGGCCACCTTCGGCGTCTCCACCCGCAACGGCATCGAGCTGGCCATCAAGGAGGCCAACGCCGCCGGTGGGGTGAAGGGCAAGAAGCTGGCGGTGCGCGTCTATGACGACCAGGGCAAGCCCGAGGAGGCCGCCCAGGCCGTCACCCGGCTGATTACCCAGGACAAGGTGGTGCTCATCCTCGGCGAGGTGGCCTCGTCCAACTCCCTGGCCATGGCCGAGAAGGCCCAGGCGGCCGGGGTGCCGATGATCAGCCCCTCGTCCACCAACCCCAAGGTGACGGAGAAGGGGGACTACATCTTCCGTGTCTGCTTCATCGACCCCTTCCAGGGCGCGGTGATGGCGCGCTTCGCCCGTGAGAACCTGAAGGCGGACCAGGTGGCCGTCCTCCAGGACAACAAGAGCGCCTACTCCATCGGCCTCACCGAGGTGTTCCAGCGCACGTTCGCGGAGATGGGCGGCAAGGTGACGACCACGGAGAGCTACTCGCAGGGCGACACCGACTTCCGCGCGCAGCTCACCGCCATCAAGAAGACGAAGCCGCAGGCCATCTACGTGCCGGGCTACTACAGCGACGTGGGCGTCATCGCCCGCCAGGCGCACGAGCTGGGCCTGAGGGTGCCGCTGATGGGCGGCGATGGCTGGGACTCGGAGAAGCTCTTCGAGCTGGCCGGCAACGCGCTGGATGGCAGCTACTTCTCGAACCACTACTCGCCGGAGAACCCGGACCCGAAGACGCAGAAGTTCATCGCGGACTACAAGGCGGCCTACGGCGGCGTGCCGGACGCCCTGGCGGCGCTCGGCTACGACGCGGCCAGGGTGGCCATCGCGGCCATCGAGAAGGCCAAGGATCTGAGCGGCCCCGCCATCCGTGACGCCATCGCCCAGACGAAGGACTTCCCGGGCGTGGCCGGCACGGTGTCGCTGGACGAGAACCGCAACGCCGTGAAGTCGGCGGTCATCCTCAAGGTCGGCGACGGCAAGACCGAGTTCGTCACCACCATCAACCCGTAATGGCCGAACTCCTCCAGCATCTCATCAACGGCATTGCCGCGGGCACCATCTACGCGCTCGTCGCGCTCGGCTACACGATGGTGTACGGCGTGCTCAAGCTCATCAACTTCGCCCACGGCGACGTGATGATGGTGGGCGTGTACATGGGCTACGCGACGGCCTTCGCGCTCGGCCGTCAGGCGCAGAGCTCCATGTGGGGCGTGCTGCTCATCTTCCTGGTGGCCATGGGGGGCTGCGCGCTCATGGGCTTCCTCATCGAGCGCTTCGCCTACCGGCCCCTGCGCGAGAAGCCCCGGCTCACCTCGCTCATCACCGCCATCGGCATCTCGTTCACGCTCTCGTACGGCTTCCAGCTCGACATCGGCTTCCTGCCGGGCGCGGCGCCGAGGGCCTTCCCTCAAATCATCAAGCCCTCGCAGTGGTTCACCCTGGGGGACCCCGAGTTCCCGGACGTGGTGCTGTGGAACTGGCAGATCATCTCGCTGCTGGTGGCGGTGGCGATGATGGTGGTGCTGCAGTACCTCGTGTACCGCACGCGCTTTGGCCGGGCGATGCGGGCGGTCTCCTTCGACCACCGAGTGGCGGCGCTGATGGGCATCCCCACGGACCGGGTCATCTCGCTGACCTTCATGCTCGGCAGCGCGCTGGCCGCGGGCGCGGGCCTGCTGTACGCCATCAAGGACACCTCGGTGAGCCCGCTGATGGGCATGTACGTGGGCCTGAAGGCCTTCGTGGCGGCCGTCATCGGCGGCATCGGCAACGTGCCGGGGGCCATGGTGGGCGGGCTGCTGCTGGGCCTGGTGGAGGAGTTCGTGGTGGGCTACGCCGCGAGCACCTGGCGTGACGCGGTGGCCTTCGGCTTCCTCATCCTCGTGCTGCTCGTCCGGCCCGGTGGTCTGTTCGGCCGGGTCGCGGCGGAGAAGGTCTGACGCCGCGCATGCGAACCGCCGCCGTTCCCTCTTCCTCGGGGGTTCCCGCCTCCCTCAAGGGCATCCTCCCCGTGCTGCTGGCGCTGCCAGTGCTGCTCGTCCTCGAGTGGCTGCTGAGCGCCTCCCCGTTCGCCACCTACCTGCTGTCCATCATCGGGGTGAACGTCATCCTCGCGGTGAGCCTCAACATCGTGAACGGGATGACGGGCCAGTTCTCCATCGGCCACGCGGGCTTCATGGCGGTGGGGGCCTACATCGCGGGCGTGACGTCGCTGGCGCTCAAGGACGTGGCGCATCTCCTTCCTGCCGGTGGCGGTGAGCGACCAGGTGTTCCTGGTGGTGGCGCTGCTGATGGGGGGCCTCGGCCGCCGCCATCAGCGGCTTCCTGGTGGGCCTGCCCTCCCTGCGCCTGCGCGGGGACTACCTGGCCATCGTGACGCTGGGCTTCGGGGAGATCATCCGCGTGGTGGTGCAGAACACGGAGGCCTTCGGCCGGGCGCTGGGCCTGTCGGGCATTCCGCAGACGTCCTCGGTGGCCATGGTGGGCTTCTGGGTGTTCCTGGTGGTGCTGGTGGCGCGCCGCATCGCCGGCTCCAGCCACGGCCGCAGCCTGTGGGCCATCCGCGAGGACGAGGTGGCCGCCGAGGCCATGGGCGTCAACACCACCGGGCTACAAGGTGCGCGCCTTCGTCATCTCCTCCTTCTTCGCGGGCGTGGCGGGCGGGCTGTTCGCGCACTTCGTCCCCATCATCAACCCGGGCTCCTTCACCTTCGTGAAGTCGATGGAGATCGTGGTGATGGTGGTGCTGGGCGGGCTGGGCTCCACCACGGGCGCCATCGTGGCGGCGGTGTTCCTCACGCTGCTGCCCGAGGGGCTGCGCTCGGCCTTCACCTGCCTTCGGGACGGAGGGGAGCCTGGCGCAGAAGGTGGATCAGATCCGCATGCCGATCTACGGCCTGCTGCTGGTGGTGCTGATGCTCTCGAGGCCGCAGGGGCTGTTCGGCACGAAGGAACTCTGGGAGATCGTGCCGCGGTGGATACCTCGCCGGCGGAAGGGGATGTGATGAGCGGGCCGCTGCTGGAGGCAGTGGGGGTGAGCATCCAGTTCGGAGGCCTCAAGGCGCTCTCGGACTTCAACCTCGCCATCCACAAGGGAGACCTGCAGGGCCTCATCGGCCCCAACGGCGCGGGCAAGACGACCGCCTTCAACGTGCTGACCGGCGTGTACCAGCCCTCCCAGGGCGAGGTGCGCGTGGCCGGGCAGCGGGTGAACGGGCTGCTGCCGCATCAGATCAACCACCTGGGGCTGGCGCGCACCTTCCAGAACATCCGCCTCTTCAGGGCGCTGACGGCGCTGGACAACGTGAAGGTGGCCTGCCGGGCGCAGGGGGCTCTCCACCCCGGGGGTGTCGGGCTGGGGGCGAAGTTCGCGCGGGGCGGTGAGCAACTACCGCGACTGGTGGCGGGCGCTGATGCTGACGCCGGGCTTCCAGGCCGAGGAGCGCGAGCTCACGCAGCAGGCCGAGCGCCTGCTCGAGGTGATGGGGCTGGCGCACCGGCGCGACGAGGAGGCCCGCAACCTGCCGTACGGCGAGCAGCGGCGGCTGGAGATCGCCCGCGCGCTGGGCACGGGGCCCAAGGTGCTGCTGCTGGACGAGCCGGCGGCGGGCATGAACACCCGCGAGAAGGCGGACCTGATGGTGCTCATCCGCAAGCTCCGGGACGAGTTCAACCTGGGCATCCTGGTCATCGAGCACGACATGAAGCTCGTGATGGGCATCTGCGAGAAGATCACCGTGCTGGACCACGGTGAGACGATCGCCCGGGGCGCGCCGGCCGAGGTGCGCAACGACCGGAAGGTCATCGAGGCGTACCTGGGAGACAGCTACCTGGAGTCGCACGGAGGGGCGGCGTGAGCGAGGCACAGCTGAAGTTGCTGGGCGAGCGTCAGGAGTTCCCGCCGCTGCTGGCGGTGGACGGCGTGAAGGTGTCCTACGGGGCCATCCAGGCGCTCAAGGGCGTGACGCTGAAGGTGGGCAAGGGCGAGGTGGTGGCGCTCATCGGCGCCAACGGGGCGGGGAAGACGAGCACGCTGCGCGCGGTGAGCGGGATGCTGAAGCCGGTGGGCGGACGCATCACGTTCGGGGGCGAGGACACCACCGGGGCGAAGGCGCACACCCTGGTGCCGAGGGGCATGGCGCACGCGCCCGAGGGGCGAGGCATCTTCCCCAACCTGACGGTGCTGGAGAACCTGGAGCTGGGGGCCTACCTGCGCCGGGACACGGACGCCATCGACGAGGACATGGAGAAGAGCTACGTGCTCTTCCCGAAGCTGAAGGAGCGGCGCAAGCAGCTCGCGGGGACGCTGTCGGGCGGCGAGCAGCAGATGCTGGCCATTGCCCGCGCGCTGCTGAGCCGGCCCAAGCTGCTGCTGCTGGACGAGCCCTCGCTGGGGCTGGCGCCGCAGGTGACGGAGACCATCTTCCGCAACCTGCGCGACGTGAACGCCGCGGGCGTGAGCATCCTGCTGGTGGAGCAGAACGCGCACCTGGCGCTGAACTTCGCCCACTACGGCTACGTGCTGGAGACGGGCGAGGTGGTGATGGCGGGTCCGGGCAAGGCGCTGCTGGAGAGCCCGGAGATTCGCAAGGCCTACCTCGGCGAGTAGCGGGCTTGCCTGGGTGGGACATTTGCTAGGGTGGACTCTGGAGGTATTCCACCCTGGCACGACTTCTCCCGTGGTTACCGCTCGTCCTCTTCCTGACGGGGGTGACGGCGGCGGCTCAGCCCCAACCCCTGGCTCGAGAGCAGCGGCAGCGGCAGGTCTTCGTTCCCAGCAGTCCCCACGAGCCCGTGCCGGAGGTGCGGGTCGCCGCCGATGTCGTCACCCTCTTCGTCTTCGACGCGCCCATTGAGAGGGGCTCGGTGGAGGTCGAGGGTCGGACGACGCGCTTCCGGCTGGTGGACCCGGGGGAGAGCACCCTCAGCCTTCAGCCCGCAGTGGAACTGGGCGCCGCGGAGAAGCTGAGCGTCCGGGTGCGCTACAAGGACGGCGCCAGTCCGGCGTACGCCACCTTCTCCCTCGTCTCCCACCCCACGCTGGTGGACAAGGAGGTGGAGGTGGTGCGCCGTCCCCGCACGGTGGGGGCGCTGGAGGCGGCGCTGAAGGAGAAGGAGGCGGAGCTCGCGGCGCTCCAGGCCGTGAGCGGGCCCGTCGGGCTCGCGTTCTCGGGGCGACTCGACCTGGATGGGGTTCAGGCCCGGCGCATCGCAGGAGTCCTCGACCCTCGGAGTGGGCTGAAGGCGGAGGATGGCACGGCGTATCGCGCCAGCTCCTGGGCGCTCGCCGTCGTCCGCCTGCACAACCTTCCGGGGCAGCAGCCCTGGGAGCCAGGAGGCGCGCGACTCACTTGGGCGGACGGCACCTCCGTGAAGGTGCTCTCCGTGCGCATGAACAAGGCGCGGCTCGGGCCCGGGGAGGAGGGGCTCGTGGCGGTGGAGACGGAGGCGCTCGACTGGATGGCAGATGCTGCCCTTCAGTTGGAGCTGGTGGACAAGACCGGCGGCCGGCGCCTGCTCATTCCCAATGTGAAGTTTTAGGAGGGCCGGACCATGACGACGGAAGTCCATCACCCGGATCATCTCCAGCCCGGCCACATGGTGGGCCCCTGGCGCATCGTGGATCGGCTGGGGGTTGGCGGCTTCGGCCGCGTCTTCAAGGTGGAGCGCGAGGGTCTCTTCTTCACGATGAAGATGGCGCTGCGGCCCAGCTCCACCGACAAGGACGAAGAGGAGGAGGAGACCTCCTGGCGGATGAGGCGCGAGGTGGCGGCGCTGCTGACGTACTCGCCCCTGCCCAACCTGCTGCGCGTGCACGCGGTGGACTGCTGGCCCCACCCTCGGAAGGGCTACCTCTTCTTCGTGACGGACTTCGTGGAAGCGGACACCTGGCACGGATGGCGTTGGAGGACTCCCCCCCATGCTGGCGAGCTGCTGGACGCCTTCTCCGAGGTGGTGCGCACGGTGGGAGTGCTGCACTCGCGCGGCGTGTACCACCGGGACTTGAAGGCGGAGAACGTCCTCATCCGCCGGGAGGACGGCAGGCCCGTCCTCATCGACTTCGGCAACGTGCGCCTGCCGGGGGCCTTCACCCGGACGCGGGACCTGCCGCCGGGCGTCATCCACCTGCTGCCTCCAGAAGTCCTCGCCTATACGCGCAGTGAGGCGTGGAAGGAGGGCGTGCCCTTCCGAGGAGGAGTGGCCGCGGACCTGTACGCACTGGGCGTGCTGCTCTACCAGGGTCTCACCGACCTTCATCCCTTCAACCCCGAGCTGCCGGACACGTTGTTGTTGGCGATCATCGCCACCGTGCCCCCCAAGGCGCCGCACCTCCTCAATCCGAGGGCACCGAGGTCTCTCGGTGACATCGCCCTGAAGCTGTTGGAGAAACGGCCCGAGGATCGCTACCCCGACGCCGAGGCGCTGCTGCGGGCCCTGGAGGACGCGGGCAAGGAGCGCACCTCCAGTTCCTGGACGGTGCCGCTCTTCGCGGCGGAGGGAGTTCCGGCGGAGCCCTCGTCCGAGGAAGTGGCACAGCCGGCCCGGTTGTCGGAAATGACGGACGAGGCCTCGGAAGAGGCACCGCCTCCCGAGGAGGAGGAGCCCCAGCCGGAGGGGCAGCGGGAGGCTCCCGCCATTCCCGCGAGCCGCCCGCTACACGCGAGATGGCTCCTCGTCCTGCTGGCGTGCCTGACGGTGCTCGGCCTTGCCTTGTGGCTGGCGCGGTCCACACTCGCGGGCCCACCCGAGGCGCTGCTGCCTGGGTCTGGCCATTCCGAGAAAGGAAGCACGCCCGTGTCCACCACTTCTCCCTCCTCCCCGTCGCGTTTCCTCGCGGCCTGGCTGTGCTCCGTTGCCGGCCTTGGCTGCCCCGCCGCTCAGGTGAGGCCCCCGAAGGCCGAGGACTGCCCCAAGGACGCGATCGCGGCCATGAAGCAGTTGAAGATCAGGCCGGGCAACGATCTTCGGGCCGTCGTGGACATCAAACAACCCGGCGATCAGAGCGAGGCGGGCGTCTACCAGGATGGCCCCGTCATCGGGCGCCTCACGAGGGGCGCGGGCGAGCTGCCCGTGGGGACGCTGCTACAGGGCCGCCTCTGGACGGGCCCCGGCATCTACGAGGTGGACTCAACCGGCTTCAAGGATGATTCCGCCCTGGGCCGCTACACCGTGGCCGTGTTGCCGGATGGGCGGAAATACCCCGTGTGCATCGTACTGGGCGACGCGCCTTACGGGCTTGTGCCCAAGGCCGCGGGCTCCATGCCCGGGGCCGCACTGCTGGCCCGAGAGCTGCCGATCAGCCCCGTCTGGCGCTGGCCCGAGATCTACAAATACGAGCCCCAGTGAGCCCCGTCTGGCGCTGGCCCTGAGACTCAGGGCCCACGGGATGAACCGCCTCGCTCGCGCACTGAGGTGGCTCCGCGCTCTCCACACGGCCGGCGGCGTTCCTCCTCAGCCCGGTCCACGCGCTCGCGGACGGTGACGCGCGCCCCTGGGGGAAGAAGGCCACCGGGTTTCAGGGAAGGAGGACGTGGACGCTCACGCCACCGGGGCCCGCGGAGAGGGCAGCGGTGCCCGGAGCGGGGGATTCCGGACGGTCGTTGAGCCACAGGTAGACGCCCGCGCCGACGAGCGCGGCACCGACACCGGCGCTCACGCCCGCGATGGTGCGATCCCGGCTGGCCTTCTCACGGAGCCTCACGACTTCATCCAACTGGTTGAAGGTCGGGAGGTTGTTGCCCTCGTAGAACTTGTTGGAGTCGACCATCGCGTTGTTGCCGGTGATGGCGAAGACGACCCCGAGCCCGAGCCCCACGACGCCCACGCCCGCCCCGGCGTAGGCTGCGGGGGTCTTCCAGGTGCGCTTGGTGCGTGGGCCCGACTCACGCACGCTGATGGCCTCCGGCGGAGCCGGGGTGGGGGGAGGCGGAGTGACCTGAGCCGTGCCCGTGGAGGGCTCGGGGGTGGGGGCGGGGGTCGTCACGAGCGGCGGAGGGGCAGGCGGCTGCTCGACGAGGGGCGCGATCTTCAAGGGGACGAGGTTGAGCTGCTCGCGGAGCCGGGTGATGGCGGTGCGGATGAGCTCTCCCTGCGACTGACCGGACCGGGTGCGGAGCTGGATGCTCTTCTGATCGACCACGTCACCCTTGGAATTGACCACGAGGCCGGAGACGCGCGTGAGCTGTCCGGGGTCGACGGTGATGAGGACGGCGCGGCTGGCCTGGGTGGCGGTGGCGAGCTTGCCGAGGCACTCGGAGGGCTTCTTGGCGCGAGCGCACGAGCCCTGGGGCTCCTTGGGGCTCCTGGCCTCCTTGTCGAGGAAGGCGCGGACCTGGTCGGAGGGCACGAGCTGCACGTCGCCACGGGCCATCTCCGTGGCGCAGGTGGCCTGGAGGTCCTCGACCTGTTGCTTGACCTTCACTCCGACGATACTGCACGGGTGCAGGGCGACGAGGTCCGTCTGGGCCCAGGCGGAGGGGGCCAGCAGCAGGCCGAGGGCGAGGAGGGTGGACCGCGAGGAAGGAGGAAGTTTCACGGTGGACCCTCGTGAAGGGGCGGGGCGATCGCGGATGCATGCTCGGTGTAGGAGTGGCTGCGGGAACGCAACCTTCCGCGACTAGGAGCACCATGCTATCCACCGGGACAGGGCCGTCAAAGGGTTTGGAGAGGTGACCGTGATGCTTCGCAATGTCCTCGGAACGGTGCTGCTGCTGGGAGCGCTCGTGGGATGTAGCGGACCGGCCAGCACGAGCACGTGCAAGGTGGACGCGGATTGTGGTGAGGGCACGGGCATTTGCGACAAGGAGCGAGGGCTGTGCTACGCCGCCGAGTCGGAGGTTGACCCAGAGCGGTGCGATCCGCGCTGCGCGCCTTACGAGGCGTGTACGGCGTCGCTGAGCTGCGTACCGAGGTACACGGCCCTGACGGTGACGCCGGGGACTGGCAGTGTGCTGGACGGGGGCGTGGTGCCAGTGACGGCCGAGTTGGTCCTCGGTGCGAAGTTCAATCCGAGCTTCCCCGAGTCCCTGAACTTCAGTGTCGTGCGGAGCGATGGCGGGACGGTCGAGGCGCTGACCCAGCTTTCGAGGAACGAGGGAGTCTACACCGCGCAGTGGACGCCGCCCGGGGAGGGCGTGTTCCTGCTGACGGCGGCATACCCGGAGTCCGGTGGACCGAGCACCACCGTGCAACTGACCGTGGACACGACGCCGCCCACCTTCGCGGTGGCGGTGCCTCCCGCAGATGCCGGCATGGCAACTGATGGAGGCGCGACGTACGGAGACCCGGATCTCGCCAACGCGTGGCGGCGCGATCAGGTCGTGCCGGTGGAGATCCGGACGAACGAGCCGAATCTGGACCCGAGCACTCTGACGGTCGCGCTGAAGGGCACGGATGGAGGTGTCGCGCCCGCAGTTGGGGTGGCGTCCTTGACCGGAGCCTGTGACGCAGGTTTCTGCGGCGTAGCCCAGTTGAAGCTTTGGGAGCCTCGCCTTCGATGCCTTCCGTGGCTCGATGCCGATTGAAGTGCAGGGCGAGATAAGGCTGGCAATGCGGGTAGTGACTCCGCTACCAGCGTGAACGTGACGCGCTGGAAGTGGGTCCTTCAATGCGGAGGTGCAGGAGCCATCAGAGCCAGCCCTGCCATTGGTCCAATTGGGAACCATCTATTTTGGGACGAGCTGACTCAAACGGTAGGGTGTTTGCCCTTACTCCCGATGGAGCGAGGAAATGGGATGGGTCAGCTGGGGTCGATTCAAGGGAGCCCGGCTGTAGGCGAATTCTCTGCTGGCGTTGAGCGAGTGTACGTCGGCGTCAATGTTACTAGTGGTACTGGCGTTCTGTTCGCATTGGGGGCGAATGGCTCCGTTGTGAAGGTGCCCGGGAGTTGGTATCGAATCGGGCTTGGTTTCGACAGCAGTCGCAATCATGAGTACCAAGTTCGACGTGGAAGAGACTCCGTCGAAACGGCCGTTACCTTGGGGAGCGGTGATGCTCTCCTCGCGCTTCGGCCTGGAGCGACGGGATCTCGACTGTGCAGCACCGCCCTTTGTCTGCGGTCGGCCAACAAGGAGCTGGCATGATCGCAAAGGGCGCGGATGTTTATTTCGGCTCTCAGGACGCGAGCGTGCGAAGCTATCGCTTTGCTGGCACGGGGTGGGTAGCCAAGCCGAGCTTCACTGCTCCGGTGATTGGTACTGTGACAACGGGGCTGGGGTTCTCGACAGTCGACCGGATTGTTGGTGGTGCTGGATTGCCTGTGACGGGAGCGGGCGGTGTTTTCTCTTTCCTTGAGGCGGATGGTTCTGGTCTGCAGAAGAATCCAGCCCATTCGTTGGTGCGCCGCCTGTCCGAAACATATCCATTGGTGCCAACGATGTCTTGTTTTACGGGCGCGAGGCAGTTGGTGGTGAGCTGACTGCAATTGACCTGCTCGCCACGCAGCCTCGTGCCAGCGTACAGAATGCAGGGAGCTTCGTAGGGGCGCCGATCCTGGGTGCTTCGAACCTCGTCTACACGGCTGCTGCGAGTGGGCCTTCGCCTGGTGTCGGCGAGGTTTCGGCTTGGAGTACGGAAGGCCTCAACATGCTTTGGAGGCTCAATGACAGCGTGGGCCGCGTAGAGGCATCGCCTGCGCTCGATTGTTCTCGCGATCCTGAGGGCAGTGCGGTTTCTGCCCCCCACTCGGCGTGCTGTATGTGCCCTCCGGACGGCAAGCTGTACTCCTTCGTCGTCGACAGCCGTGGTCTTGACCCCCTGGCTCCGTGGCCCAAGTTCCAGCGCGACGCCCGCAACACCGGCAACCCGGCGACACCCGTCTCCTCGTGCCCGTGAGGAGTGGCGGACGGTTCCTCTCGAAAGCCGTCACTCCAGGTACTAGGACGTAGCGACCGGCGGCGGACTCGTCTAGGGTCCGCCGCTACCTTTTTCACCCTCAACCTTCAGGACTCGCACATATGTCATCGCTGTCCCGACTGTTCGCCGCTTTCGTGACCATCGCGCTGATTGGCGCTGCCTGCGCCACCAAGGAGGGCTCCACCAAGGAGGGCACCTCCACCGTCGAGGAGCTCCCGAGCGAGACCAAGCCCCAGGTCGAGCTCAAGCGGCTGTCCGCTCCCGAGGGCTTCAACGTCAGCATCCCCGGTGAGCCCCAGCCCCAGCGCGGCGAGGTCGCCATCCCCGGTGGCAAGGTGCAGACCGCCGCCTGGACCACCAACGACCCCAACGGCGTCCTCTACTCCATCAGCACCGCCGACTACCCGGAGAAGGTCGTCGCCGCCAACCCCGCCGCCGCCTTCCTCAACGAGGGCAAGAACGGCCTCGTCAATCAGCTCAAGGGCACCATCAAGGCCGAGGAGGACATCATCCTCCAGGGCTACCCCGGCAAGGCCTTCACCGTCTCCTCTGACGCCGGCGAGGTCCGCGCCCGTAACTTCCTCGTCGGGCCGCGCCTCTACACCCTGCTCGTCCTCTACAACCCGAGCATCGGCGCTCCCCTGGCCGATCAGTTCCTCACCTCGCTCGAGCTGGTCAACCCGCCCCCCGCCATCATGACCCGCTCCGCCGCCACCGCTGACGGCGGCACCCCGGCCGATGGTGGCATGCCCGGCACCCCCGCCGATGGTGGCATGACCGGCTCGCCCGACGCCGGCACCACCCAGCCGGTCAAGTAGTTCCTCCTCCCGGGGTACGCAGGGCCTCGGTGCTCGCGTACCCCGGTCGTCCGGCGCGGGGTCCTCATCCGCCAGGCGCCTCGCGCGACTCCAACTCGCGGAGGCACTCCATGTGGGACCCCTCGCAGTACGAGCAGTTCCGCGACGCCCGCAAGCGCCCCTTCTTCGAGCTGCTCGCGCGGGTGCCCGTCTCCGCTCCCGCTCTCGTGGCCGACCTCGGCTGCGGCACGGGAGATCTCACCCTCTCCCTCGCCGAGCGCTGGCCCGCTGCCCGCGTGTCCGGTGTCGACTCGTCCGAGTCGATGATCGCCGAGGCCCTCCGGCGCCCCGCCCCCGAGCGCGTCCGTTTCGAGCTCGCGGACCTCGCGCGCTGGACGCCCTCCGCGCCGCTCGACGTGCTCGTCTCCAACGCCGCCCTGCACTGGCTGCCCGACCATGCCGCGCTGCTCTCGCGCCTGGTGGGACAGCTCGCCCCGGACGGCGTGCTCGCCTTCCAGGTGCCCGCCAACTTCGAGGAGCCCTCGCACCGGCGCATCGACGAGGTGCGCGCACTCTCCCGCTTCGCTCCCGCGCTCGCTTCCGTGCGTCGTGGGCACGCCGAGTCACTCGCCTTCTACGAGGCCCACCTCTCGGCGCTCGGCTTCTCCGTGGATGCGTGGGAGACGGCGTACCTCCACGTGCTCCCGGGCGAGGACGCGGTGCTCGAGTGGCTGCTCGGCACGACGCTGCGGCCGGTGCTCGCGGCGCTCGGCGCGGAGGAGGGTCAGGCCTTCCTCGACACCCTGCGGCCCCTGCTGCGCCAGGACTACCCGGCCTCGCCGCACGGCACGCCCTTCCTGTTCCGCCGCCGCTTCGTCGTGGCCGTGCGCCGCCCCGCCTCCTGAGAGGCCGCGCTCAGCGCGGCCAGTGGAGGATCTTCCCGTTGTCGCCCACCACCCAGAGGTCTCCCGGGCTGGTGCCGGCGATGTCGTTGAGGGCGCTGCCGGTGCTCAAGCCGGGCATCACGGTCCAGGTGCTCCCGTCGTACCGGTAGACCTTCCCGCTTCCGGTGGTGGCGTAGACGGAGTTCTTCCCGAAGGCGACCACGGACAGCAGGTCCTCGCTCGCGGGTCCCGTGAGCGGGGTCCACGCTGTCCCGTTCCACATGAGGAAGGAGCTGCTCTCGCCGACGGCATAGGCCAGCGTCGGGCTCACCACCCAGACGCCCCGGAGGCGGTCGTCCACCACGCCCGAGATGTCCTGGACCGACTCGGTCTCCCAGTCGTTCTGCGGCCGACTTGAAGCGGTAGATGCGCGCGCCCACGCTGGAGTAGTCGTTGGTGTCGTAGCCGCCCACCGCCACGAGCATGTCCCGCGAGGAGCCATGCACGTCCCAGATCGGAGCCACGTCGGGGAGCAGGATCCGAGTAGTTCTGGGAGCCATTCCACCAGAGCAGGTGTCCATCCGTAGACGTTGCTCCGGGAGTGACCGACGACATGCACCTCGGTGCCTCCATCCGTCAGCGACAGCCCGAAGACGCCCCGCACGTCCGTATCCGTGACGGTCATTCCGGAAGGAGTGCAGCTCGTCGCATCAGGGGCACGGCTCGCGGTGGCGTTGTTGGTGCCCCCGAGTGTAACGGTTCCGGTCCGAGGGTCCACCCAGGAGCCGTACCACTCTCCCGAGCATTGGCCGTCGAGGTTCTGGAACGTCGTCTGCCCTGGCTGGCGGAGGCGCAGGCCGTTGGTGCCTCCGGCGACCCACACGCCCCCATCGCCCCAGACGGACACCGAGCGCCAGGCTGTCCGTGCCCGTCGTCTGACTCACCCAGGTCCCGCCATCCGCGGGGCACGCATCGTCCTCGTCCTTCGGGCCGTCGCAGTCGTTGTCCTCGAAGTCGCACAGCTCGGGCGCGTCCGCGTGCATGAAGGGGTTGCCATCGTTGCAGTCGCCCGCGGCCAGGATGGAGCCGAGGGGGGGCACACACGTCAGTACGCCCGCGTCCGCCTTCCCGTGCAGGTCCAGGTCGTTGTCCGGGTAGTAGTTCGAGGGCGGGGTGACGTAGGCGCACCGGGTGCCTCCGTCCGTCGCGCACGCCGTCACGCCCGAGCAGCCCAGGCCCGGATCGCAGCCCGCGTCCAGGGTGTAGCCCTCGTCCCGGGTCCCATCGCAGTTGTTGTCCTGCTCGTCGCAGAGCTCCGGCGCGCCCGCGTACACGTTCGCCCGGGTGTCGTCGCAGTCGCCCGCATCGGCGACGTGGCCGGGGAGGGTGGGCTCGCAGCTCGACACCCCCGCGTCCGCCTGCCCGCGCTGGTCCTGGTCGTTGTCCGGGTACAGCACGGTGCGCGGGGGGCTGTTGCACTCCATGCCACCATCCGAGCTGCAGGCCCGCTTGCCGCCACACCCGTTCCCGCCCGTGCAGGTGGCTCCCACGTCCAGCCCGTCATCCGCCGTGCCGTCGCAGTCGTCGTCCACCGCGTTGCACAGCTCGGGAGCGCCCGTGTAGCGCCGCGGGTTGCTGTCGTCACAGTCGAGGTCGTTGGGCACATAGCCGTCCGGCTGCGTGCAGCTCGACTGGGCCGGCCCCTGCTTCGAGCCTTTGCCATCCTTGTCCGCGTCGAGACGCCACTGGTCTGGCCGGACCTCACAGGCTCGCGCGCCCTGGGCACCGCACACCCAGGCGCCCTTGCAGCCGTCGGTCGCGTCACAGAGGTCGCCCAGCGCGAAGCCCTCGTCCTTCACGGCGTCGCAGTTGTCGTCCTGTCCGTTGCAGAGCTCCGTGGCACCGGGGTGGGCCTCGGGGCGGGTGTCGTAGCAGTCCGTACCGCCCTGGGCCTGGGACACGTATCCGTCGTGATCCTCGTCGGTGGCCGCCAGCGCCAGCTCCGTCTCGGCCACCGCGCCCTTGTCCACCGTCACCGTCCCCGAGGCGGTGCTCACCGGCGTCCCCGTGCACTCCGTCTCGAAGGCCTCGGCGGTCAGCGCCAGGGTGGCGCTCCAACCGGCCTCACGGAAGGCGGCCACCGTCACGGCGCCTCCCGTGGCCTCTCCCTTGCCCGCGAGCTCCGTCGTGCGCGTCTCGCCCGCGCCCGCCGCGTCCTTCACCGCCACCCGGATACAGCCGGGTTTGAAGCCCGCATAGGAGACGGTGAGCTTCACCGCCCCCTCATGGTTGCTTCGACAGCCGACGAGGGTCAGGAGGGCAACGAGGAGCACGAGGCGAGGGGGCATGGCCCGCGCATTCTACCTGGACTCAGGGGCGCCGGGGGCCGGGCGCGGGCTCCCGCCGGGGCCTCTATCGGACGCCCGGGAAGTCCGAGTGCACCATCGTGAGGCGCTCGTCCGCGGCGAGGCTCGCCGGGGTGATGAGCTCCAGCTCCAGGGGCACCTTGCCGCCATAGCGCTCCTGGAGGGCGGGCCCCAGCCGTTTCACGTCCAACGAGCCCAGGCGCTCCAGCTTCCCGTAGTCCACGCCCGCGGCCTTCGTGTAGGCCTTGCGCGCCAGCTCCGAGCAGTACATCGCCTCGTCCCCCCAGCCGAAGCGCCAGTCGTACGGCTTGCCCAGGTGCCGCTTCGCCTCCGCCACGGCCCGTGCCCGCTGCTCCTCCGGCAGCTCCCCGGGGCGCAGCACCAGGATGTGCCCGTTCACCCCGCGCGCCTTCCACTTCGCGAACGGCACGCGCTGCACCGGCTGGACGGCCTCCACCACGAACACCCCCTTCGGCGTCACCTCCACCAGCCCCACGTGCGACAGGGGGCTGTTCGTCGCCGCCCGGATGGCCACCGACTGCCGCGAGCGCGAGGTATGGAAGACGAGGTCTCCCGTCCGCAGCTCGCCTTCGAGGGAGCGCGGCACCGCGACCGCGGTGTGGGCCAGGAGCGACAGAGAGAGCAGCGAGAGCTTCAGCCAACGCATGGAAACCCGGTCCTTTTCTGGCGCGACCCCCGCGCCCACCGTCTTCCCGTGCACGGCCGGTGCCAGCTACCCGCCACCCGGCGGGGCCTTGCTCAGCGGGGCCTCGGCACGCAGGTGGTACTTGCCGCCCAGGCTCTCGAAGAGGACGAGCCGGTCCACCCGCGCCTCGCCCCACTTCGCGTCCTGAAGCGCGCGCACGCACTCGGCCAGCTCGCGGTCCCCACGCGGCACCTTCGCCCGCGCCAACGTGAGGTGCGCGGTGTAGTCGCGGTGCTCGGGCTCGAAGCCCAGCGGCTTCAACGCCTCCGCCATGTCCGCCTGCAACGCCCCCAGCGCCTTCGTGTCTCCGCCCACACCGGCCCACAGCACCCGGGGGTGTCCCGGCGCGCCGAAGCCGCCTCCGCCCTCGATGGTCAGCACCAGCGGGGCATGCGCGCTCCCCACCCGCGAGAGGGCCTCCGACAGGGCTGGCACCCGCTCGGCCTCCACCTCTCCGAGGAAGCTCAACGTGAGGTGCAGGTTCGTCGGGGGCACCCAGCGCGCGCGGGGCGCCAGGGCCTTGAGTTTCGGCAGGGCGGTGACGGCCTGGGACTCGATGGCTTCTCCCAGGGTGACGGCGACGAAGAGGCGCATGGCTTCATCCCTCCACCGGCCGCACCGCGCGGCGCGGCCAGAGCGCGTAGGCCCAGAAGGGCAGGAAGAGGAGCAGTTCCACCGTCACCACGTGCAGGCCGCGCGCGGAGAGCATCCCCGCGCCGATGGGGGCCACCGGGATGGGGCGCTGCGGGAGGAAATAGCGGGCCTGGGTGAAGGGCCAGAGGAGCGCCGCGCCCAGGCCGCCCGTGGTCATCGCGTCCAGCAGGCCGTGGCTCCCCACGGCCGCGAAGGCGAGCAGTCCCGTCTTCAGCGCGGGCCCCCTCGCCAGGTGCGTCCCGGCCGCCACCGCCAGTGACACCAGCGCCGCGAGCACCAGCGAGTGCGAGGCCCCCCGGTGTCCCCACTCCGCCTGGTAGGGAATCCCCAGCTTGAAGGCGATGACGTCCGCGTCCGGCAGCAGGGCCAGGGCCGACAGCAGCAGCATGGAGGCGGCGACGCGCCTCGGGGGTGCCGCTCCCGCGCCGAGGCGTCCCAGTGCCAGTCCCACCGCCACGTGTCCGAAGCTCGCCATGAGACCCCCGAGAATACCCCACCGCCGCCCCCCCTCCCTGGAGAACGCACGGGCACTGGACTAACCTCCCTGTTCAGTGCTTCCCGAGTCCGTTCTCGACGACATCCTCCTCCAGCGCCTGGACGCGCAGCGCGTCCGGATGGGGCATTGGGTGTACCGTTTCCGCGCCCTGGGCGCGCTCGGCTGGCTCGGCTGTGCGTACCTCTTCGACTGGAGCATGCCCCTCGCGCTCCTGGCGGCGTACGTGATGCTCGCGGCGGCCTTGTGGGCGGGCGGACGGTTCCTCCCGCTGCTCCGCCACCGGCCGGACATCGCCGTGTTGCTGCTCGACATGCCCGCCGTCTTCGCCATCCAGGCCCCGGCGGTGGCCACCTCTTCCAACGGCCAGGTCATGGCCGGTCTCTCCGTGGGCATCTACATCATCCTGGTGATGATGACGGCGCTGCTGGGCGGCTCGCGCGTGAGCCTGGGGCTGGCCACCCTGCTCGGCATCTGCCTGGAGACGGTGCTGGTGCGGCGGAGCGGCCTGGGCATCGGGGACAACCTCCCGGGCGTGGCCCTGGTGCTCTCCGCCGCGGCCGTGGCGGCGGCGTACACCCGCGCGCAGGTGTACCGGCTGGTCCTCGAGGTGTCCCAGGAGCAGACGCACCGCATGCGCCTGGGCCGCTACTTCTCCCCCGAGGTCGCCCGCCGCATCCTCCAGGCCGGCGCCAGCGCCGACGCCGGGCAGGGCGAGCACCGCGAGGTGACGCTGCTCTTCGCCGACATCCGTGGCTTCACCGCCATGTCCGAGCGCATGGAGAGCCCCCAGGTGGTGCGACTCCTCAACGAGTACCTCGCGCGCATGGTGGAGGTGGTGTTCCGCCACGGGGGCACGCTCGACAAGTTCATCGGTGACGGCATCCTCGCCTACTTCGGCGCACCCCTGGAGCTGATCGGCCACCCGAGCGCCGCCGTCGCATGTGGGTTGTCCATGTTAGATGCGTTGGAGACCCTCAACGCCGAGCGCCGCGCCCGGGGGGAGGAGCCGCTGCGCATCGGTATCGGCGTGCACACGGGCAGTGTCGTCGTCGGAGACGTGGGGCCCGAGCAGCGCCGCGAGTACACCGTGATTGGAGATGCCGTGAACCTGGCCAGCCGTATCGAGGGGCTCACCAAGAAGGTCGGCGTGGCGATGCTGGTGTCCGAGGCGACGCGCGCCCGGTGCGGCGAGGAGTTCCATTTCGAGGCGGCCATGCCTCTCCCCGTGGCGGGGAAGGTCGAACCCGTGGCCACCTTCCAACCCAGTCGGCCCGTGCTGCGCGCCGTGGGGTGATTGCGACGAGAAACCCCATGACCCGGATTCTCATCGTCGACGACGAAGTCCATGTGGTGGGAGCACTGCGCCGGTTGTTCCGGCGTGAGGGCTACTGCATCGAGGTCGCGCTCAATGGCACCGAGGCCATCGAGAAGCTCGCGACCTTCGAGGCGGACGTGGTCATCTCCGACTTCCGCATGCCGGGGATGGACGGCCTGGAGCTGCTCGGGCAGGTGCTGCGCATCGCGCCCAGGACGGTGCGGGTGCTCATCTCGGGCCATGCGGACCTGTCCGTCGACAGTGGCCCCGGCGCCGGCATCATCTCCCACTTCAGCAGCAAGCCCTGGGACGACGCCCGCCTCGTCGCCGACGTCCGGGCCCTCGTTGGCGGACAAGGCCCCTCCACCTCGAAAACCTGAGTCCCCCGGAGGTTCGCGATGGATGCTCGAATAGAAGAGGCGATCCGTGCGGCGCACTCGGCGCAGGCTCAGCGCGGCATCCAGGGCCTGGCGGGGTTGGGGGCGACCGCCGTCAATCTCTCGCTGGTCGTCTCGTTCTGGGGCCAGTGGCGCGTCATCCTCGTCATGCTGGGGGTGGGCGTAGGGCTCCTCCTGTTCAACACCGTGTTCCTCGAGTGGCTCCGGAAGAGGAGGAGCCACGCCGTGGTGGAGGCGGTGCGGCTGGCGGTCAACGGGCTGGGCGTCTGCGTGACGGGCATCGTCACCCAGTGGGTGGTGCTGAGCTGGGTCTTCGTGCCCTACAACATGCTCTTCTACTTCGGGCTCGACCGGTGGGTCCGTCCGCGCATGGCCATCTACCTGGCGGCGGTGGACGCGGTGGCCCTGTCCACCGGCGCCAGCCCGACCATGGCCCTGGCCTTCTCGGTGCTCGGCGTCATCGGCTACCTGGTGTCCGAGAAGCGGGTCGTGCAGCTGCGTGGGACGCTGGAGCAGGTGCTGCGCCAGAGCGAGGAGTTGGAGTTGGCCCACCAGCAGTTGGAGAAGACCCACCAGGAGCTGCAGCAGCTTCACCAGCGGGCCATCGAGCAGGAGCGGCTCTCCAGCCTGGGGCTGATGGCGGCGAGCGTGGCGCACGAAATCAACAACCCGATGAGCTACGTGACGAGCAACGTCGACTCGATGCTCCTGGACATGCGGGAGCGAGCAGAACCTGTCCGAGCTGATGAAGGAGTACATGACGGACGTGCTCCCGGACACGCTGGCGGGCATCAAGCGGGTGAACGCCATCGTCTCGGACCTGCGTCGCTTCTCACGCGGGGGCTTCGAGAGCTACACCGACTACGACTTCACCGCCGAGGTGCAGGCGGCGCTGCGCATCGCGCAGATGCAGCTCGGCCACGTGCGGGTGGAGAAGGAGCTGGCCGAGGTGGGGACGGTGGTGGGCCGCCCGCGTCAGCTCGTCCAGGTGCTGGTGAACCTGCTCGTCAACGCGGGGCAGGCCACTCCGGAGGGCGGAGTGGTGAGCCTCGTCACGCGCCGCGCGGGGACGCATGTGCGCGTGGAGGTGCGGGACACCGGCACGGGCATGTCCGAGGAGACGAAGAAGCAGCTCTTCCAGCCCTTCTTCACCACCAAGCCGCCCGGCCTGGGGACGGGGCTCGGGTTGTCGGTGGTGAACGGCATCATCAAGGCCCATGGTGGCCGCATCGAGGTGGAGAGCGAGCTGGGCAAGGGCACCTGCTTCATCATCCACCTGCCCTGCATCCCGCCGCTGCCGCCCGAGGAGAACTCGAGCGGAGAGCGGCGGGTGGGCTGAGGCTCAGTAGGCCTTGGAGAAGACGATGCGGCCCGGAGAAGGCTCGCCCGTCACCACGCACTTGCCCGGCTCCTGAGTGAGCGCGAACGGCCGGTTGCGCGTGGTGCAGGCCCGTCTCCTCCTTGATGCGCGCCTCCACCTTCGGGTCCCCGTTCCAGTGCGCCAGGAGGAAGCCGTCGTCGGCCTTCGCCTTCATCTCCTCGTAGCTGTTCACCTCGAAGGTGTGCGACTCCCGGAAGCTCTTCGCCTTCTCGAAGAGGCTCGTCTGCATCTGCTCGAGCATCTCCTGGGCGCGGGCCACGGCCTGGTCGAGCTGGATGAACTCCTTCTGGCGCACGTCCCGGCGCACCATCACGCACGAGCCCTTGGCGAGGTCCTTCGGGCCCAGCTCGATGCGGAGGCACGTGCCGACGAGCTCGTGCTCGCTGTACTTCCAGCCCGGGCTCTTGGTGTCGTCGTCGTCCACCACCACGCTCAGGCCGGCCTTCTTCAGGTCCGCCGCCAGCGCGTGCGTCTTCTCCAGCACCTGCGTCTTCTCGGCGTCCGTCGCCTTGCCGGCGATGGGGATGATGACCACCTGGGTGGGCGCCAGCCGCGGCGGCACGACGAGGCCCGCGTCATCCGAGTGCGTCATGATGAGGCCGCCGATGAGGCGCGTGGACACGCCCCACGACGTCTGCCACACGTAGTGCTGCTTGCCGTCACGGCCCTGGAACTGCGTGTCGAAGGCCTTGGCGAAGTTCTGCCCCAGGTTGTGGCTGGTGCCCGCCTGCAGCGCCTTCTTGTCCTGCATCATCGCCTCGATGCTGTAGGTGCGCAGCGCGCCGGCGAACTTCTCCGACTCGGTCTTGCGCCCCGTCATCACCGGCATCGCCATGTAGTCCTCGGCGAACTTCCGGTAGACCTCCAGCATCTGCAGCGTCTCCTTCTCCGCGTCCTCCTCCGTCTCGTGGCAGGTGTGGCCCTCCTGCCAGAGGAACTCGGTGGTGCGCAGGAACAGGCGCGTGCGCATCTCCCAGCGCATCACGTTCGCCCACTGGTTGATGAGCAGCGGCAGGTCGCGGTAGCTCTGAATCCACTTGGCGAAGCTGCGGTTGATGATGGTCTCCGAGGTGGGCCGGATGACGTAGGGCTCCTCCAGCTTGGCGCCGCCCGCGTGCGTGACGACGGCGAGCTGCGGGTTGAAGCCCTCGACGTGCTCGGCCTCCTTCTTCAGGTAGCTCTCGGGGATGAGCAGCGGGAAGTAGGCGTTCTTGTGGCCCAGGTCCTTGAACATCTTGTCGAGGACGCGCTGCATGTTCTCCCAGATGGCGTAGCCATTGGGACGGATGACCATGCAGCCCTTCACGTCCGAGTAGTCGGCGAGCTTCGCCTTCTGGACCAGGTCCACGTACCACTCGGAAAAGCCCTTCTCGCGCGGTGCCAGCTTCTCGGCCATCTGCTTGAAATCCTTCGAAAATGAGTGAGGGCCGTTGCCTACGCCGGCCCTCGACGGAAATCAATGGTCGTGGCTACTCGCACCGCTGGGCCTCGTGCCGGCAGTCGTGCCCGGAACGGTCCAATTCCAACTGGTAGAGTGACTGGAGGGCCTCGTTCTCCAGGGCCACCCCCACCCGACGGGGGCCCGTGCCCGGCTCGTTGAGGATGATGTCCACCGTCTGCGGGCTCCGCTGGGGGGTCGGGTCCGCCGGGGCCGACAGGACGCTCCGCTCCCCGTAGCGCTGCCAGGTGCCGCTCCCGCCGCCACTGGCCGCCGTGTAGAAGCCCTCGGCGCAGTTGGCCGCCCCGCCCACGAAGCCCGCCTGGTAGATGCGCGCCTTGTGGTCCCCCGAGGTGGCGCAGATGCCACTGGAGGCCCCCGCCTCGAAGCTGTTCCACAGCACGCACCCGTTGACGATGGTGGTGCCGCTGCCCGTCTGCTCGCGGGGCAGGCCGTAGCGCACGAACCAGCCGGCCTCCAGAGACCCGGCCTCCAGGTCCCCCGTCACCTTCCCGGTGGCATCGAACTGGGACACGTCCACCAGCGAGTCGTCCGTGAGCAGGCCCGCCTCGTACGCGGTGGCCTCGGTGGGGGTGTTGAAGGTGCGGGCCTTCTTCACCCCGTAGCTCCAGAAACCATAGAAGCGGTGGGGACTGGTGGCCGGCAGCGGCTTCGTCGTGGCGAGCTGCTTCCAGTCGTTCTGGGTCACCCGGCAGCCCCAGGAGGCGCCGGTGCCGTCACAGGTGTACTCCAGCCGGCCCGAGGTGCTCGCGGTGCAGCCGTTGTCCGCGCCGTAGTTCCAGGCGAGCGACACCTTCGTCGAGCCACACGTGGCCCCGGCCGTGCCCGAGGTGGGCGCGCCGCTGGTGTTCAGGTAGTCGGCATAGGAGGTGCTGGCGCTCCAGGCGGTGGTGCCTCCGCGCTCCAGGGTGACGGTCTGGCTCGCCTGGCAGCCGAGCTGCGCGCACCCGAGCGGATTGGAGAGCCGGCACGTCGTCCCTCCGCCGTCCGCGAGGTTGTAGCGGTCGCCCGTGCCGATGAAGGTCCGCAGGTAGCCCGTGTCCGGCTGCACGGTGTTGGAGGTCATGTAGCTGAAGGACGGCCGCACGGCCTGTGGGTCCGAGGCCTTCACCTGGAAGGCGCGGGCGGCGAACCAGTTTTCGACACGGCCCCCGGGCGAGCGCCTCCCCGGCTCCCAGAAGCGCACCGTCCACACCTGCCCGCCGTAGTCCGCCACGGTGGCGGTGTCGAAGAGCAGGTCTCCGTCCGGCTTCGAGCCGAGCTGGCCGCCGATGTCCATCATCGCCACGCTGGCGGCGAAGGGGTGGCGCAGGGACTCGGAGCGCGCGCTGCCGTCGCCCGCGAAGAAGCTCCACAGCGTCTCGCCCGAGCGCAGGTCCACCATGGCCAGGCCCCGGCCCCGGCTGAGCGAGCGGTCATAGCCGCCGTTGAGGAAGACGACCCACTGCTCGCGGGCCTTCTTGCCCTCCACCTTCCACGGGCCGTCCGGGTCGTCCAGGGCCACCGGGCCGATGGGCGGCGGGCGGGACGCGAAGTGGCCATCGCTCTCGCCGAGCTGCAGCGCGAGCGGGTCGCACGGCTGCGGCCACATCCACAGGAAGTCGCCCTTCTCGCTGGGCGCCCGCCCCGACTGTGCCGCACCCGGGCTGCGCAGCAGCGCCGTCACGTCGAGCGCGAAGCGGTGCACGCCGCCCGTGCCCGAGCCCACGACGGCCACGGTGCGGAACTCGCTGGCCTGCTTCTTCCCATCGGCCACCGCGTCTCCCGGCCGGCCCACGCCGTCCAGCCACACCTCGCGCACCATGGGCGTGCCGTCCACGAACCAGCCGTGCCGGCCCAGCTTGGGCAGCAGCTTGGGCAGCAGGTCCGGCGGGACGAAGGCCCACAGCTCCTCGCCCGTGCCCTCGTCGTGCCGCACGAGTCCCGTGACGGGGTCCTCCCCGGCGCCGCGCCCGTTGTGGAAGGCGTGGAGCATGCCGCCGTTGGAGCCCACCAGCACCACCCGGTCCCGGTCCTTGTGGCGCGAGACGTACTCGTCATAGGCGTCGTGCGTGCGGCCCGTGCCCGACTCCGCGTAGCCCTTCTGCTCCGTCTGCCCGGCGAAGAGTGTCTGCAGGCACTGCCGCGAGAAGCCGCAGAAGGCCCGGGGCATGGGCGGCTCCACGCTCTGCGGCGCCGAGTGGAAGATGTCGTGCAGCAGGAAGGGCCGGTCGAAGTCGCGCCGGGTCGGGTCCGTGTTCAGCACGTCCGCGCCCCGGTAGTAGCGGATGACGGCCCGGGCGCAGTCGTCCGGTCCCAGCTTCTCGCCGGCCACCGTGCACCCGCCCTCGCCGATGCCGAGGAACTCGCGCAGCAGGGTCGCGTTCGCCTCGGTGAAGGCCACCGGGGTGTCGTGGGAGTCGAGGCGTCCATCCGGTCCGGCCCCGTTGGGGCCGCCGTTGTCCACGAGGGTGTAGATGGAGCGCGTCTTCCACCGCTGGGTCGGTGTCGACGTGGCCTTGAGCTGCTGGCCCGCCTCCCAGAAGGGGCGCGCCGGCTGCAGCCGGTCCTTCAGCTTCACGAAGTCCCCCAGCTCGTTCTCCACGACGGCGTCGCCGTCCGCGTCGATGAGGTGGACATCCTCGCAGTCCTTGTCCGCGTTGAGGTCCTTCGTGTCCCCACCGGAGGCCGCGGCCTTGTCCGGCTTGCAGCCGAGCAGCAGCTCCGAGGCGAGCTCGTAGCGGTAGAGGTAGCCGCGCCACGGCTCGTCTCTGTCCCGGCCCGGACGCAGGCGGGGCACCAGCGTGCCGTTCGCACCGGAGAGCTGCGTGCCGGACACGGACGCCGACGAGAAGGAGGTGGCGCGCCGGTCCACGTTGGCGATGACGTTCTCCAGGGCCTTCTTCAGCCCCACGCCGTCGTTGGCCTGGTAGTAGAGGCCGCCTCCCACGCGGGCGGCGTTCTTGAGGATGTGGGCGTTCACCCCGAAGCCGATGGCGTGGATGGTGAGGCTCTGCCGGCCGTGGGTGTCGAGGTCGCCCAGCACCTCCGGGCTGCTGCGCTGCAGGTCCTGGGTGGCGAGCAGCTTCGCCACGTCATCCAGCTTGTGCTGCGCGTCCTCCGGGCACGGCTCCGCGGTGGGGCATGTCACCGGGCCGCCGTTGAGGAGCTCGATGCTCGCGGCGGGGACGTGGTCATCGGCGCTCGGCTCGCCGTCGGTGACGATGACGATGGAGGTGGCCTGGCAGCCCCAGCACCAGCTCCGTTCCGGGCTCCCGAGGAGCACGTTCTGGAAGCCCGTCTTGAGGTAGCTGGAGTCGAAGCCGAAGGTGTCCGTGTAGAGGCCGTTGCTCGAGGAGAAGTACTGCCCGAGGTTGAGGAGCGACTCGGCGAGCGGGGTGGCGGCCTTGAAGCGCAGCGAGTCCACGGCCGCGAGGTAGCCGTCGCGCGCGGTGGTGAAGGCGTTGGGGTTCGCGCGGAGCGCGTCGCACGAGGGGCCCTGCGGCATGGCCATGAGCGCGCCGTGCACCGAGTTGTCCGCGTCGAAGTAGCTGAGGCCCACGCGCACCCGCCGCATGTCTCGGAGGATGGACTTGAGGGTGGCCTTGGCCGTCACGTACTTGGGCGGGTTGAAGTTGAGGAAGCGGCCGGTGAAGACGTAGGTGAGGCGGCGGGGATCCATCCCCGGCCTGGAGCCCACCGCCCCCGGCCGCTTGTAGAAGCCCTTTTCCTGGAGGCAGGAGAGGCACGCGTCGTAGAGCGCCCGGGTCGGGTCCGCGGACACCGGGTGCTGGAACGCGCAGGCGTCCTCCTTCGTGTTCCAGTTGGGGGCCGGCTCGTTGAGGTCCTCCCAGAACATGTACGCGTAGAGCTTGTCGTCACGGAACAGGTTGGGGTGGTCCGCGTCCGGTACGGGGTACACGGTGCTCGGGTTCCACCCGTTGGCGGCCTCCACCGCGAGCAGAGCCGGCTGGGTGCAGCCGTCGCCCGCGGCGAAGAAGGACTCATGGTCGCCTTCCTTCACCTGGGGCAGCTCGCGCATGGAGGCCGAGGTGTCGATGAGGAAGTGGACGTTGGGCGACGTGCCCTCGCTCATGAAGAAGCGCTCGTCCCCGGTGAGGTCCTCACCGCGCAGGGCCTCGGAGGCCAGCGAGGTGGTGAGCTGGCAGCAGGCGGCCCTGGGCTCCGACTCGGTATGGGCCAGCGCGGGGGTGAGCAGGAGCGCGGCGGAGAGCAGGCGGTGGAGGTGGCTCCAGGCAGTCATGAGGGATTCCTCGGGGCTACTGCAGGCCGACACGGACGACGAACTCGACCTCACGCTCGGGGCCGCCCGGGTACTCCTGGCAGAGCGCCGTGACGGAGTACCAGATGGCTCCCTCGGCCGAGTCGCCGAGGGTGTTGCTGATGTCCCGCGCCGAGCCGCGCGAGGTCCCCACGGCGTTGGCGGGAATGGCCTTCACCTCGGTGAGGGTGGCCGACGAGCCGCCTCCGGGGGTGGGCGGGACTCCGGCATCGGCGCCGCCCGCGAAGTGGCCCAGGCGGATGCGGCCCTCGCCGTACGCGTCATCGAGCCTCACCTGGCTGGCGCTGCCCGG
Source organism: uncultured delta proteobacterium (assembly GCA_963771175.1). Taxonomy (GTDB): domain Bacteria; phylum Myxococcota; class Myxococcia; order Myxococcales; family Myxococcaceae; genus Archangium. Next base: position 101,267 of record CAVYSY010000003.1, on the reverse strand, counting down.
CGTGAGCACCCGCAGTCGCGCGAGGAAGAGGTTGCGTGCCGCCTGGGTGCAGGCGGAGAGCGAGTCCTCGCGCGTCTGGAGCATCGCGGCGTTGCGCTCGGTGCCGGTGAAGGTGATGGCGCCCGCCACCAGCAGGGAGAGGAGGACGATGACGATGAGCGACATCACGAGGGCCATGCCTCGTGGGCCGGTGGGACGGGAGTGCATGGCTCAGCCTCCTCCCCGGTGGATGGGGATGAACTGGGAGCGCATCAGCAGGTTCTTGGGAGCGATGGCCTCGCGAAGCACGGCGCGGGTGAAGCCGCCGCCACGCGGGTCGAAGGCCTTGGCGGGCGTGGTGCCCAGGTTCTCGAGCTGGCGCCAGGGGAGGGAGCCGGAGGGAAGCGCGGGGCCCTCGGTGCCCGCGGCTCCGGGGGTGAGCACGTCATCTCCCGGGCGCTGCCGGTCCGGCTGGGTGCTGCGCGCGACGAGCGTGAGGCGCACCTGCCGGATGTTGGCCGGGTGCGATTGGAGGCGCCGGAGCGAGGCGTAGGCGTCGTCCAGGCGCGGGCGAGCCGACTCGGGCGTCCCGGTGTTCCACGTCTCGCCCCAGGGCACGGTGCCGTCCACCCCCACGAGTGGCGGCGCGCTGTTGCCCACGGTGTTGAGGATGTAGGCCACCTGGAGTTGCTCGATGCCCACCGCGACGGGCGTGGCGTCGGCCGCGTCGATGTGTCCGTCGTCGTTGGTGTCCACGCCCCGGTGCTGCATGAGGTAGGGCGTGGCGCTGGGCGTGGCCGGGTCCCCGTCATCATCGAAGGCGGTGACGTAGAAGCTGGTGCGCTCCACCTTCACCACCACCGGCGGCTCGCCGTCGTGGAAGCAGGCGTCGTCCAGCTTGTCCTGCTCGCGGAAGAGCGCGCCGGGAGGTCCCGCGGGCGAGTCCACCGGGGCCGGAGAGGTGTCCAGCTTGACGGAGGTGGCCTTCGCCGGAGCGGTCTCTCCCACCGTCACGTAGGCATACCGGATGGCGCCGGGGCAGAGGACGAGGAGGATTTCGCCCTTGCGCAGCGGCCGCTGGAGCTCGTGGTCGAAGTGCAGGGAGTCCGGGCCCACGGTGGTGGCGAGGCGGCGGAAGTACAGGTCGCGCGCGTGGACGGTGAGGCCGTCCGGGTAGCCGTCACCGGGTGCGTCCCCGGCCGCATCGTAGGAGTCGTAGGCGAGGATGGCGCGGTCCGGGTCCACTCCGTAGCCCGCGTTGCGCACGTGCCGCTCCATGACGCCGAGCGCCTGGCGGACGCTGGCCTGCACCGCGCGGCGGCTGGCGTGGGCCTGGTACTGCGAGGCCTGCGACACGAAGACGAAGCAGATGCCGGTGAGCGCCAGGGCACTCACGGCGGTGCCGATGAGCAGCTCGACCAGGGTGAAGCCCCGAGGGCCAGGAGGCGCGCGCATGACTCAAATCTCCGGGATGGCCGCGGCGCCCCGGCCGATGGCCTCGGGGTTGAACTTCACCGCCCAGACGTTGACCTGCTTGAGGTCCCCGGCGGTGGTGGGGAAGCGCACCATCACCAGGATGCGGTGGGCCTCGGTGCTGCCGTCCGAGCCCTTCACGGGCGCCACCCGCCAGGCCACCTCGTAGGTGCCCTCGGCGCTCACGCTGGCCTGCGCCGCGCCGAGCAGCGGGCGCTCCCCGACGAGCGCCACCGCGTCCGAGAGCTTCACCCGACCGTCGGCCTCATCGAAGCGGGCGAAGCGCGGCTCCACCGGGTCGAGGGTGCTCACGGTGGACAGCAGTGGGTGGTGGAAGGGCAGGCGCTCGAAGGCGTCCACCAGGTCGCGGCCAATCTTGCTCGCGGTGGACTGACGCCGGGCCAGTCCGTTCTGCTGGCTGGCCAGCACGTTCATGTGCAGCACGCCGAGCAGGCCGATGGAGAAGACGGCGAGCGCCGCCAGGGCCTCGATGAGGCTGAAGCCTCGGGCATGGGGAGCGCGAGCAATGGATGTCATGGAGACGTGTCCTCCTAGAAGACCCGGATGGCGCCGGCCGGCGTGGCGATGACGACCAGACGGGGTGGGCCGGACTGGAAGCCGCGCGAGTCGGGCGCGAAGGCGACGACGCCTCCCGCCTCCGCACTGCCCGTCATCACCTGCACGGTGCCGTTGGGAGAGAAGCGGAGGACCCCGCGAGCGCCCCCGGTGCCCGTGGTGCAGAAGGAGCACCCGCCGAGCAGCCGGCCCGAGCCGGACGCGGTGAGCGGGATGGAGGCGAAGGGCGCGGGCAGGGGCTTGCGGCTGGGAGTCGGTGCGGCGAGGTTCACGAAGCCCAGACCGCTCTCGCGCGAGAGTCGGAGGTGCTCGTGCCGCGTTCCTCCCACCAGGGCCGCGTTCATCACGTCGTCGCTGGCCCAGTTGTAGAAGCCCAGCGCGTCGGCTCGCTCCAGCAGGTAGGCGCCGAAGTCGGTACCGTCATCGTGGAAGACGACGTAGTGGGGCACGCCCATGCTGCTGGCCCGCATCTGTGCGGCGGAGTACAGCGCGCCCACCTCGAAGGCGGCATTGCTCACGCGCACGCGCGCGGTGCCATGGAACACCGTCACGCCGGCGAGCGTCGCCAGGATGCCGAGGAGGGCGACCGCCACGAGCAGTTCGATGAGGGTGAAGCCTGCGGAGCGGGAGCGGGTGGACACGCGGGAACTCCTTCCGCCCGGCTGCCTGTGCAAAGCACGGCCCACCTGTCCCCACGGGAGGGTCAACCCTGTCCAAGTCCTCGGAACGAGAGGGAAGTTCTCTGTCCCGGGTGACCGCCCGCGTTACCTCCGGCTGGCCTTTCTACTGGAACGGAATTTCCCATCTTGTAACCCTTGCACCCCCGCCTGCTGCTCGCGGGATGTGGGTGTGCCCTCACCCGCGTGCTCGGCTGACTGCCCGGATTGTGCGGTGCGAACGACCAGGGTGGGACGGTGCCTCCGTATTTCCGATCGAATTACCGAACAAAATCGATCAACAGGAGCCGTCGATGTCCTCCCACCGTCGTTCCCTGCCCGCTATCGGCCGTCTCACCGCCCTGCTCGCCCCGCTCAGCCTGCTGTCCATCTCCTGTGGGGGTGAGGAGCCGAACCCGCCGGAGCAGAACCCGGATGTCGTCACGGGCCAGCGCGCCATCCACCGCCGCCTGGATACGGAAGACCTCCGCACCGTGGATGATGAGGGGCTGAGCGCGCTGTCGGTGCTGGTGCCCGTCGAGGGCTCCTTCGAGACGCGCCCCGTCATCGCCACCGGCCAGGGCACCTTCAAGTTCGAGAACGTTCCGCAGGGCTCCTACTACCTGAAGTATCGCCAGACCGGGTACGTCGTCACCGAGCACCGGGAGCTGGACCTCGACGAGTACATCCTGGGTCGCGAGGGCGTCACCTTCGCGGAGACGCCGCTCCCCGTCACCCTGACCCTGGACGGCCTGGACCCCCTGACCGAAATGCTGAGCTTCGGGCTGGTCACCCCGAACGCGGGCGCCACGGGCACAATCAACGTGGACAGCTCCGTTGCCCCGGGCGTCGACTCGCTCTCCGATGCGCCTGGAGAGTACCTGTCGGATTACGGGTATGCGCGCAATGAGCTCATCGATGCCGCGAAGGGGGACCGCTCCTACATCTTCCAGAATCTCCCGCACGCGTCGAATGGCTTCAACTACTCCAGCCTCTCCCGGGCGCGGACGCTGTCGGATGTGACGTTCCGCGCGGACGGTGAGGCCTCTCGGGTGAGTGGCACCCTCAATCCCGTCCCGCAGCAGCAGGCCACCATTGACTGGCGGCGCGCGAGCTTCGATTTCTTCCGGTCCGCGGTACACCCGCTCGCGGTCTCCCTGAGCACGCGGTCCGTGCGTCACAACCTCAACATCATGCCGGCCGCCGGCGGGCTCGCGAAGGGTTGGGTGGGGTACTCCGGGGAGCTGCTCATGGGAGCATCTCCGCGAGCGCCCAGGACGTTCCCTTCCAGGTGGAGTTCGGCAACCCCTATCCGTCCACGTGGGGCGTGGTGGCGAACGTCTACCACCGCTACCCGGTCCCCCTGCGGCTGCCGGGGACGACGAGCGGCTCGGTGACCGCCTCGCTGATGGAGCAGGCGGAGCTGGGCCGCTTCCTGTCGGGGCCGGTGCAGGCGCGCGTCTCGCCGCCGACGCAGCTCCAGGTGGACGGCCTCAACGCGCTGGAGGATCGCGACCTCGCGTCCCTCTCCCCGGTCTTCACCTGGGCGCCGCCCTCGCTGGGGACCCCGGATGTCTACGAGGTGCGCATCCTCCGGCTCTTCACCCGGCCGAGCGACCCCACCCTTACCGCCAACGAACCGGTGGCGAACTTCTTCACCAAGGGGCGGCGCCTCCAGGTGCCACCGGGCGTGCTCCAGTCGGGGCAGACCTACGTCGTCCGCATCGACGCGAAGGTGACGCCGGGCGTCGACCTCACCCGGAGCCCCTACCGGGTCACCACCCTGGTGGACCACTCGTCGGCGGAGGCCTTCACCAGCCTCCTGCGCGCTCCGTAGCGGGCGCCGCATGGAAGGCGGCGAGGAAGCGGAGGCCGGTGAGGGCCTCCAACCGCTCGGGCACCGGGGGGCTCACGACCGCCGCGGTGCACGCCCGGTGAGCACGTCCGCGAGCGCCTCGTCGATGGGCAGGCCCGGGTTGCGCATCAACCACATGAACTCGCCCGACGGGTTCACCTCGAGGAAGACGTGCCGCCCCTCGGGGGTGACGATGAAGTCGAACGCGCCGTAGTTGAGCCCCAGCGCATCCATCAGCCCGAGCACCCGCGCGTGCACCGGCTCGGGCAGTGTGTAGGGTTTCCATGCATCGACGAGCGCCACGCCCTCGCGACGCCAGTCCTCACGCGCGCCCGGCAGCGCCTGCGAGTCGATGGCCGCCGCCATCACCCGCTCTCCCACCACCGTCACCCGCAGCTCCACCGCCTTGGTCAGCCGCTCCTGGAAGGTCATCGGACACAGGTCCAGTCCCTCCAGGTCCTCCAGCTCCTTCGGGCTCAGGGGCGTGGTGAAGACCACCTGCTCCTTGCCCCGCTCGTCGTACACGGCGAACGAGGACATCATCTTCGTCACCACGCCGCTGGGGCAGCTCGCGGCGAAGGCACGCACCGCCTCCGGGTCATTGGTCATCAGCGTGCGCGGCACCTCCAGCCCCAGCGTGCGCGCCAGCTTGAGCTGCAGCGGCTTGTGCTCCGCGCGCCGCACCACCTCGAGCGCGTCGAGCTGGAAGACGCCGAGCGCCGCCATCATCCCGAACACCAGACGCCGGCTCTCCTCCACCGAGGGCTGACGGAGCTGCGGCTCCAGGTCCTGGGGGATGCCCGCCCCCGTCGAGTTGCGGCGGTACCAGACGGCGGTGACGTCCGACAGCTCGAGCACGCCCGCCGGCCCGGAGAGCCGCCCGCCGCCGCCCTCGTCGAGCGCGAGCTGGAGCCGGGTGGGGAACAGGTCCGTGTCGAACCGGTACACCCGCTCGCCGCGAGCCTCGAGGGCGCGTGCCACGGAGAGGGGCGCCTGGTTGTCCTTGGAGTGCGTGACGAGGAGGATGGCCATGGACTTTCCCGCGAATGCCGTCAGAGGGAGCCGCCGGCCACGAGCGCCTCGGCCAGGGCCGCGGCGATGGGCAGACCGAGCTCTCGCTCGAGCATTCCCCACTCGCCCCCGGGGTTCACCTCCAGGAAGACGTGTCGGCCCTCGGGTGTGACGATGAAGTCCACGGCGCCGTACACCAGGTCCAGCGACTCCATCAGGCGTCCCAGGCGCTCGGCCACGTCCGCCGGCAGCTCGCCGGGCTCCCAGCGGACCTCGTCCGGCCGGGACCGCCGCCAGTCCACCTGTCCCGCCACCGAGCGCGAGGCGTCGATGGCCCCCACCAGGCAGCGCCCGGCCACCACGGCCACCCGCAGCTCGCGCGCCTTGTCGAGGCGCTCCTGGAACACCATGGGGCTGTAGCGCAGCCCGTCGAGCTCCTCGAGGTGCTCGGGGCCGATCGCCGTCGTGTAGACGAAGGGGTTCCCCCCCTGCATGGACTGAGTCAGCGGGGTTTGCATCTTGGCCACCATGCGGCCCCGCACCTGCTCGAAGAAGGACCGCACCCGCGCCTCGTCATTGGTGACGAGGGTGCGCGGCACCTCCAGACCCATGGCGCGGGCCAACCGGAGCTGGCGCAGCTTGTTGTTCGCCGTCGCGATCCGCCTCGAGCGGGTTGACGAAGCGGCAGCCCGCCTCCGTCAGCCCATCGAGAAAGCCTTCGAGCGCCGCCTGCGACTCGCGCAGGCAGCCATCGCGGTAGGAGGGCTCCAGCTCCTCATCCAGGCGGGGCGGCACCAACCGGCGCAGCCACACGGACTGGACCTCCTCCGCGTGCAGCGCTCCGGCCGCCGTGCGCAGCACCACCTCACTGCCCTCGGAGCCCAGCGCCGACGTCAGCTCCAGCGTCGACGGGAACTCATCCGTGTTGACGCGCAGCGGACGGGCCCCCCGCCGCGACAGCTCCTCCGCCACCCGGTCGACCGTGTAGTGGTCGCCGCTGTGGGTGAGGAGCAGGACGGTGTCGCGGGCGGAGGGCATGGAACCGGGGGCCCGGGGTACTACAGAGCCTCGTCGCTATCCGAGGGGAACTTGTGGGTGGTGTCGGCGCCGTTCGGGCCCACCACCGGCATGGCGACCTCATCCGAGTCCGAGGGGTACTTGTTGGTGGCGTCGGCGCTCATCGGCCTACCGCCCACCACGTGCTCCAGCTCCTGCGTCTCCAGCAAGCGCGCGAAGAACGGCTTCTTGCCCTGCTTCGTATCCTTCTTCATGGCGATTCTCCTGAGCCACTCGGGGCGGTGCTGCGCGGCGGTTGCGGTAGCAACCCTGTCAACTATGGAATCCAAGCCTATCTGGGAGCAAGGAGAACCACCCTCCGAGGAAGAGTGCTGGCAAGATTTCTGACCAAGGGTTGGTTTTTTGTGTGTGGGTTGAAAACGGAGGAACCCCGCCATGTTGCGTCCCCTGACGGATGACCTCTTCGTCCTGGATGTCCCCTTCCGCCTCGCCGGCATGGACCTGGGCGGGAGGATGACGGTGGTGCGCCTGCCGGAGGGGGGCCTGTGGCTGCACTCGCCGGTGAAGCTGGACGCGGCCGTGAGGAGCGCGGTGGACGCGGTGGGGCCGGTGCGCTTCCTGGTGGCGCCCAACACCATGCACCACCTGTCGCTCGGGGACTGGGCCGCCGCGTACCCGTCGGCGAAGGTGCTCGCGCCCGCGGGGCTGCGCGAGAAGCGGCCGGACCTGCGCATCGACGTGGAGCTGTCGGACGTGATGGACGTGGGCCAGTCGCCCACCCTCGAGCAGCTCCTGGCGCACGGCATTCCCAAGCTGGAGGAGTTCGTCTTCCTGCACCGCCCCAGCCGCACGCTGCTGCTCACGGACCTGGCCTTCAACATCCACGACTCGCCCTCGTGGCTGACGCGCACGTACCTGAAGTGGAGCGGGGTGTATGGACGGCTCGGGGCCACGAAGCTGGTGAAGTCCATGGTGAAGGACCGGGCCGCGCTGCGCGCCTGGAGGGACCGCGTCCTCCAGTGGGACTTCGAGCGGGTGGTGCCGTGTCATGGCCAGGTGGTGGAGCGCGGGGGCCGGGAGGCGATGCGCGATGCCTTCGCGTGGCTCTAGGCGCTCGGCGCCGCGCGCTCCCGGCTTCGAGCCCCGGCGCCTGACCAACCTCGTCTGGGCCACGGTGCGGCACGCGCTCGCCCAACTGCGCGACGAGGCGTGCCTGCTGCTGCGGCGCGCGGGCCCGGCGTGAAAATCCCTGTCCGTGGGACCGGGTGGCGGCTCGGCTCGTTTCCGCTGGCCCTGGCCGCGCTGATGCTCCTCGGAGGCTGCGCGACAGGCTCCCCACGCGGGAGTCTGACGAGCGGCTTTGGCCTCCACTCCCGGCCCGACTCGTTCCGCTCCGGCTCTCGACAGCCGGACGCCGCTTGGGCGGAGACGGCGGGAGGGGCGGGCGGCTTCCCCGGGCAGGATGCGGACACCGCTCGCTTGGGCGGGACGCCGCTCGAGACAGCTCCGCTCCTCGTCGTCGTCGAGAACGAGGAACTGGCGGAGGCGCCCTGGGAGGGCAGGGGAGAGGGCTCACCGGTGGCTCCTCTCTCCTGCGGAGGCGTGGCCGTGCCCCCAGGCTGGCCCGACCTGTCCTCCAGCGATGAGGAGCTGCTCGCCCCAGTGCTGGCGTGCTCACCCTCGGAGTTCGTCGAGGTGCAGCAAGGGGTGGACATGCCCCGGCTGGTGGAAGCGTTGGACGACTGGTCCGCCGTCCGGCTCGGCGCACTGGGGCCCGTGCGTGAAGACGCCGCCGAAGTCCTCAATCGCAAGCGGGCCTCCTTCCTCGTCCAGGTCACCCGCGAGCGTGGCCCCGCCGAGGGCGAGGTGTTCGCCCTCTTCCTCATCCACTCGGCCTTTGGCGACGAGCTGGGAGCGGTGCTGCGGTTGCTGGCCGGGGACAGGCGGCTGGGGGAGACGTTGGGGAAGATGGGCGCCGCCCGCGAGGCGTTGGCGCGGCGGGGGCTGAACCTCGAGGCGTATGAGGACCGCCCCGAGCGCCCGCTCGAGGACGGGGCCCGCGGAGTGGTGACGGCCCTGGGCGAAGCCTTCACTCCCCATGAGGCCAGGAATGCCCGGGCCACGAAGTTCTCCGCGCAGCGAGGGCACCTGCCGCCTCCCTACCAGCAGGCCCTCGACGAGGTGGAGCGGGTGGAGCGCTTGCGGTCCTTCTCGCCGGGCAACGTGGCGCTGGGGAGTTTCGACACGCTGACGTTCGGCGTACCGCTGGGCTTCTACCATCTGGCGGTCGGGACGGGCCGGGGGGTGCACTCCCTGTCCCGAGGCCAGTACGAGCAGGCGGCCCGCGAGCTGACGCCCGCGGCGCTGCTGGTGGCCCTGTACGCGGGCGGCACGTGGGTGGCCCCGGGCGCCGGGACGGGCGGCGTGCGGCGACTCCAACTACCGGAGCTGCGCTCGAAGCTGACGGAGGTGGTGACGCACTTGGAAGCGCGGCTGGGTGGGGAGGCCCTGGACGAGCTGGCCCGGTACATCCAGGCCAACCGGGAGGCGGGCCGCCTCGTGTCCGTGGGGGGACCGGATGCCGCCGTGGCCCTCTACGAAGCCCGGGGCGATGTGGCGAAGGCGCAGGTGTGGCTGTCACGAGCAAGGCCCCAGCAGGCGGGGCCCACCGCGAAGCTGCGTGGTGCCGGGAAGCACCCCGGTGCCGTGTCCACCCTGGTGGACGAGCCGGCGGGCCTGACCCCGGAGGTGGTGGAGGCCAAGCTGTTGCAGGTGGAGCTCGACTCCGGGGGCCCGCGCCTGTCCGGGAACGTGGCGGTGCTGGAGAAACAACGCCCTTCCCTCGACGTCCCTCCGCTGGGTGCTCAGGGTCACCCGCTCTGGCGTGAGTACGTTGCCTATTGGGAGAGCCGACTCGCCGAGCTGAAGCAAGGCAAGGTGGTGAAGCCGCCCCTATCATGGGCGGGCTACGAACCAATGCGCGGGCAATTCGCCCGAGGGCTGGCCTTCGAGCGCGCCATGGTGGAGCTGCTGCGCGCGGATGCGGCCCTTCCCAAGGCGCAGCGCCGCTTCTTGGGAGACTTCGACAACCCGCGCATCGAGACGTATGTGGGCGTGAAGAAACCTGGCACCGGCCTGCGCTTCGCGGATGTGCTCATCATCGAGGAGGGCTCGCTCTCCGGCCCGCTCCCTCGCGTGGAGACGTTCAGCTTCAAGAGCCGAGACCTCTCGTTGCTGAAGGAAGGTCCCTTGAAGGCACAGGTGAAGGCGGACGCGCGCGAGGCTCTGCGGTATTACGGCGAGACGCTGAACATCCGTCGGCCCACTCTGGAACTTCTCGACAAGCAGGTGCTGGTTCACAGGGTCCGCCTCATCTACGAAGGCGGTGAACTCAAGCCCAGAAAGCCAGCCACGTTGGCTGCGGCATTGGAAGAAGCTCAGAACAAGGTCCAGGGGGTGGAGGTGCTGTTCCAATGAAGGTGCTGGAATTTCATGACTTGAAGCCGGAGGACAGTCTCACCTTCTCCTTCAAAGGGACCTTCGACCAACGAGCCCCGCTGGAACGCGAGCTGGAGCCCTTCCTGCAGGCACTCGAGGAGTTCTCGGGCGAGTGGATGCCGGATGTCATCCAGGGCAAGCGCCAACGCAAATACTCCCGCCCTTCCTTCTGGAAGGGGCTGGCGGAGCGGCGAGATGAGAACAGCACGGGCCTCGGGCTCTACCGCACGAAGTGGCCCGCGTTGGACATGTCGCTCAGTCTCTATTTCCCGCCGCTCCCTCCCAAATTGCGCATGGGGCTCTCTGTCCAGCCGCTCTCCTGCTTTTCGAGTGCGGAGCGCTGCCGCGAATTCGTGGACATGGTGCGCGCCTGGGCCTCCCACTATCCGGTCACCCACGCTGAGGCCAACAGCCTGGCTGAGGACCAGTTGTCGGGCGCTCCCTGGTTCGGCCGCGATATGCAGACCGCGATTCGAAACGGTTTCGACAAAATCTACGAGCTGTCCTGGCTCAACGTCTTCGGTCCGAAGCTGGTGGAGCTCGTCGGCCGCGAGCGCATGCTGTCCACGCCGGCCTGGCGGGTGGAGGAATTACCCACCGGCTCCGTCCTCCTGGTGACGTGGCCCACGGCGGCGGACTTCGCCAGCGACGAGGCGCGAGTGGCCCAGGCCCGCGCGCACGCCCACCTCCGGCCGGACCTCGACTTCGACACCGTGCTGCGCACCCTGCGCGAGCGCAGTGCCGCGCTCGCCCCCGTGGAGCCCCGCTTTCCCCCGGAGCTGGCGCCGCTCCTCTCGCGCGTGGTGGACCGGGTCGCCATCAGCGAGCGCCAGCGGAAGATCGCCGAGTTCAACGCGTGGCGGCCGCCCGAGCCCGAGGAGTGGCTCCCCGCCGACGCCGCGCTGCCTTCCGACGTGGAGGACCCGGCGCGCGCGCTCGAGCATTACGGCTACCTCTCCGAGCGCCTCGTGGCGCTGCTGCACACCGAGGTGCCCTCGGTCTTCAAGGAGACCCCCGAGTCGCTCACGGACGCCGACTTCTACTTCTGGCGCGAGGAGTTCCCGAAGAGCCGCCTGCGAGAAGCCATCGACGCGCACGCGGTGCCCGCGGTGGGCGCGTACCTGGGCGAGGTGCTGGTGCGCAACCTGGGTGGACAGTGGATTCCGCGCCAGAAGCTCGAGGAAGCGCAGGTGCTCGTGGGCACTCGCGTCTGGCTACCCTTTGCTCGGGCCCAACATTACATGCGCTCCCGCCAGTCGCTCCTGGACTACTCCCTCACTCAGCTCTACCGCGAGGCCGAGCGGCACCGCTGCTGACCTCTCCACGTCGGCTGCCCGGTTGCTCTCCGGGCTGGCTCGGGAGGGGTGGTGGGACGGTCGTGCTGAGTGGTGCCATCATGGATCTCCTCTTCATGCACCTCGTCCGACTCCTCGCCGGCCTGTTCCTCGCGACCTCCGTCGCGTGTGCATCAACTCCCTCCCTCCGGGCCAACGCGGCTTCGGAGCCCTCGGCCTCGCGTGTCGAGGGAGACCTCCGGGTGATGACCTTCAACATCCAGTCCGGCCGCCACGGGTTGGACAAGGTGGCCGAGACCATTCGCTCGGTTGCGCCCGACATCGTCGCCCTCCAGGAGGTCGACGTCCGCACGCGGCGCGCCGATGGGTTGGATCAGCCCGCGGTGCTGGCCCAGCGCACGGGGCTGCCCTATCACGCCCACTTCCGAACCACCGGCATGCACGGCGGTGACTACGGTGTGGGGCTCATCTCGCGCTTCCCGCTGGTGTCCGTGGAGCAGCACCCGCTGCCCGTGGAGGCGGGTGCCGAGCCGCGCACCGTGGCCCGCGTCCTCATGAAGGTGAACGGGCAGGAGGTGAGCGTCTACGTCACCCACCTCACCCGGCGCCCCTTCAACAGCGCGGTCCGCGTACGCCAGAGCGCGGCCATCATGGCGCTGATGGAGAAGGACCCGCGGCCCAAGCTGCTGATGGGCGACATGAATGACACGCCCGACTCGCGCTCCGTGCGGCTCTTCCGGCGCGAGCTGATGGACGTGTTCGCCCTGCGCGGCCAGGGGGCCTCGGACACCTATCCGCTGCCCATCATCCCCAACCTGCGCATCGACTATGTGATGGCGAGTGACCAATTCATGCCGAAGAGCAGCCGGGTGCTGCGCGTGCGCGCGTCCGACCACTACCCGGTGGTGGCCGACCTCTCCCTGCTCGAGCCCGTGACGGCGCCCTCCGCCAAGGTGGTGCAGCGCCCGCCGCCGGTGACGCCGCCCTCCTCCAGCAGCCAGTAGCCACGGCCCGCGAGCGGCCGGCTCACTCCAGTTGCAGGCCGCAGTCGCTGCACGCTCCCTGGACGAGGGGCGCGGCGGTGCCGCACGCGGGGCACGGGGGCTCGCCGTCCTCGGACATCGCCTGCGGAGCCTGCTGAGCCGGGACGAGTCCCTCGCGGTGGAGGCTGTCCATCCAGCCCTGGTGGAGAAGGCCCGCGACCCGGGAGGTGTCCTCGGGACGCACGAGCACCTGGAACTTCGGGGAGCACGAGGGCTTGCTGCACGCCTCGCGGTGGACGAGCGCGGGCACGCCTTCGGCGAGGCACGCCTCCACCAGCTTCCGGGCGTCCGCGAGAGGCATCTCCACGCACGGCACCACTTCCGTTTCCGCCAGGGCCTTCTCTGCTTCGTGGGGTGTCATCGCCGCGAAGTGAAGCGCAGTCGGGCCCACGCGTCCACGACTCCCGAGGCCAGCTGTCCGACGAGGCGCCTGTCAAAGCGCTGTGAACCAGCGCGTGTCCACGGCGGCGAAACCCACGAGCAGCTCCCCGGCCAGCCGGGGCCGCGCCACCTTCTCGGGGCGGCGCAGGTAGTCGTTGAGCACCCGGCCCTCCGCGTCCCGGCGGAGGCTCGGCTGGTGCAGGTTCAGCTTCGAGCGCTTCACGCCTCCACCCGCGCGGTGCACGAACGTCACCGTGCCGTCCGACTCCACGCGCTCCACCACGCCGATGTGCGTGAGCCCGTCGTTGCGCCGCCCATCGCGATTGCGGTCATACGTCTCCCGGAAGAAGACCAGGTCTCCCGGGCGTGGCCGGCTGCGCAGCGCGCCGAGGCTCCTCGCCTTGCGGTGGATGGCGGTGACTCCGCCCTCTCCCGGGAGGGGGCGCTCGGGCAGCAGGTTGAGGCCCGGCTTGCGATAGGCGAGGTTGGCCAGCCCCGAGCAGTCGTCGTTCACCGAGCGACTCACTCGCTTCAGCGAGGGGAGCCCCACCCAGAGGGAGGCGCGGGCCGCGGCCCGGTTCGCGAGTGACAGGGAGGCCCGAGCGCTTCGCCCCGGTGAGGCGCGGCGCGCGGCCTCGGCCTCCGAGCCGAGGAGGAGGCCACCGACGAGGGCACACAGCAGCAAGGCGCGTTTCATGCCGAGCCCCTTCAGCAACCCGCGTGCCCTCCACGTTCATGGCCCGGGAGTCCACCCGGTGACGGATGCGTTCCTCTCATCTATCCCGCATGTGGAAAATGTCTGCCCAAGTCCGCCCACCTCCGTCTTCCCATACACCCGCGCGGCCACGTCGTCGGTGAGCGCCAGCGCCGGCATCGGGGGCAGCTTGATGCCCACCCGGGAGCCCGCGTCCGCGCTCCGCCCTCGGCCGCGCGTGCGGCCCTGTTGTCGAGCCGGCACTGGCCGCGTGGCACTCGCCGCGAGATGTCGGCCAGCCATCAGGTGGGCGATGGGGGAGTGACGTGGCGCGGTCAATCTCTTCCCCACGGGTCGCACGGCCGCGGGCGGGTGATTAACCGTCGTTCCCACCATCCATCAGGGACGGCGCCGATGAATTCCGCAGCCCACCAGGACTCTTCCCCCGTCATCCGCGCGGTGGAGCGTCTGCTCCCTCCGCATTACGTCCCGCAGGAGCAGATCATCGGAGCCCTCCGAGACCTGTGGGCCACCCGGCACTTCAACATCGAGCGGCTGGAGGAACTGCACCGCTCGGTCAAGGTGGAGGGGCGCTTCCTCGCGCTGCCCATCGAGCACTACCTCTCGCTCGTCACGTTCCAGCAACGCAATGACGCCTGGATTCAAGTGGCGTTGGAGCTGGGCGCGCAGGTGGTGCGGCGGGCGCTGGACAAGACGGGGCTCGTCCCCGCGGGACGTGGACCATGTCTACTTCGTCACGGTGACGGGCATCGCCACGCCGAGCATCGACGCGCGGCTGATGAACCGGCTGGGCATGCGGCCGGACATGAAGCGCACGCCCATCTTCGGGCTGGGGTGCGTGGCGGGCGCGGCGGGCACGGCGCGGGCCTCGGACTACCTGCGGTACTGGAAGGACCAGACGGCGCTGCTCGTCGCCGTGGAGCTGTGCTCGCTGACGCTGCAGCGCGAGGACCTCTCCATCCCCAACATCATCGCCTCGGGCCTCTTCGGGGACGGCGCGGCGTGCGTGGTGCTCCAGGGCGCCGAGCGGGCGGGGGCCTCGTCCGGCCCGCGGATTGTCGCCACGCGCTCGGTGCTCTACCCGGACACCGAGCGCGTCATGGGCTGGGACGTGGTGGACTCGGGCTTCAAGGTGGTGCTGTCCGCGAAGGTGCCGCAGCTCGTGCGCGAGTTCATCCGCCGGGACGTGGACGGCTTCCTCGCCGAGCACGGCCTCACGCGCGAGGACGTGAAGCACTGGGTGGCGCACACCGGCGGCCCCAAGGTGTTGCAGGCCTTCGAGGAGGCGCTGGAGCTGGCGCCGGACATGCTGGAGCACTCGTGGGCCTCGTTGCGCGAGGTGGGCAACCTGTCCTCGGCCTCGGTGCTCTTCGTGCTGGGGGACATGTTGGAGTCCGGCAAGGCCGAGCCCGGGGACTGGGGCGTGATGATGGCCCTGGGACCGGGCTTCTGCGCCGAGCTGGTGCTGCTGCGATGGTGAGTCGCCCGCCCCACGACTTTCAGGAGGTGCTCCGTGGCTGACAACGAGCTGGTCGTCCTCTCCGAGATACGTCGCATCCTCTCCCAGGAGCTGGACTGGAAGGGGCCGGTGGAGCCCGCACAGCACCTGATGAGGGAGCTGCAGCTCGACAGCCTGGGGCTGACGGTGCTGGCGGTGGAGCTGGAGAACCGCTTCCACATCTGCCTGTCGGTGGAGGACTCGGTGGGGGTGAGCACCGTGGGGGACCTGATGCGCCTGGTGGCGGCGCGGACCCTCCAGGAGCCTCACGCTTCCTGCTCCGGAGGCGCGTCATGAAGGGGCCGGTGCTGCCCGCGGTGAAGCACGCCACCGTCCCCGAGGCGCTCGCCGCCGCGGCGCGCACGCCGCTGGGGCTCGTCTTCGTGGACGCGGCCGAGCGGGAGACGTCCCTGTCGTGGGCCGAGGTGTACGCCCGCGCCCGCCGCACCGCCGCCGGCCTGCGCGCGCCTGGGGGTGGGGCCCGGGGAGCGCGTGGCGGTGCTGCTGCCCACCTCGCCGGACTTCATGGATGCCTTCTTCGGCGCGCTGCTGGCGGGCGCGGTGCCGGTGCCGCTCTACCCGCCGGTGCGACTGGGGCGGCTGGAGGAGTACCACCGCGCCACGGCCCGCATGTTGGAGGTGTCGGGCGCGGCGGTGGTGCTCACCGATGGCAAGGTGCGCCTGCTGCTGGGCGAGTCCGTGGCGGCGGCGCGCCCGAGGCTCGGCTGCCACACGGTGGAGGAGGTGTCTCGCGGGGAGGGGGACGTGGAGGTGCCCGTGCGGCCCGAGGCGCTCGCCCTCATCCAGTTCTCCTCGGGCTCGACGGTGGAGCCGAAGCCGGTGGCGCTGCGCCATGAGCACCTGATGGCGCAACTGGCGGCGCTGGAGGCGGAGCTGCCACCGCCGACGGACCCGGTGCCGGTGGGCGTGTGCTGGCTGCCGCTGTACCACGACATGGGGCTCATCGGCTGCCTGCTGTCGGCGGTGTACTACCCGGGCCGCATGGTGCTGATTCCCCCCGAGGTGTTCCTCGCGCGCCCGGCGCTGTGGCTGCGCGCGCTGTCGCGGCACCGGGGCTTCGTCTCGCCCGCGCCCAACTTCGCCTACGGGCTGTGCCTCAAGCGGGTGAAGGACGCGGAGCTGGAGGGCGTGGACCTCTCTTGCTGGAAGCACGCGCTCAACGGCGCGGAGCCGGTGGCGGTGGAGACGCTGCGTCGCTTCTCCGAGCGCTTCTCCCGCTGGGGCTTCCAGGCGGGTGCGCTGCGGCCGGTGTATGGGCTGTCCGAGGCCTCGCTGGCCGTCACCTTTCCTCCGGCGGGCCGGGGGCCGCGCGCGCTGGGCGTGGACGCGCGGGTGCTGGCCACGGAGCGGCGGGTGGTGGACGGCTCGCGCGAGGTGGTGTCCGTGGGGCGCCCGGTGCCCGGTTGCGAGGTGGAGGTGCGCGACGAGTTGGGCCACGTGTTGCCGGAGCGGCGGGTGGGGCGGGTGTTCGCGCGAGGGCCCTCGGTGATGGCGGGCTACTTCGGCCACCTGGAGGCGACGGAGCGCGCGCTGGACGCCGAGGGCTGGCTGGACACGGGGGACCTGGGCTTCGAGGCGGGCGGCGAGCTGTTCCTCACGGGCCGCGCGAAGGACCTGGTCATCATCCGCGGCGCCAACCACGCGCCCCAGGAGTTCGAGGAGTGCCTGGAGGGAGTGGAGGGCCTGCGCACGGGCTGCGCGGTGGCGCTGGGCTTCACGCCGGAAGGGGAGCACGACGAGGCGCTGCTGCTGCTCGTCGAGCACGCGCCGGGCGTGGAGGTGGCCGGCCTGGAGGAGCGGGTGCGCGAGGCGGTGGTGGCGGGCACGGGCGTGCGAGCGCACACGGTGAAGGTGCTGGAGCCGGGGACGCTGCCGCGCACCTCGAGCGGGAAGCTGCGCCGGAGCGAGGCGCTGCGGCGCTACCTCGCGGGCGAGCTGACGGCCCCGAGGAAGGTGGGGATGGTGGGGCTGGCGATGGAGATGGCGAAGAGCGCGCTGGCCTTCGTCCGAGCGGGACGCGAGGTGTGAGGCTCAGGGGGCGGCGTTGGCCGAGCCGCTCGGCTGGAGTTGCTCCACCCGCTGCTTGAGGATCGGATCATCCGCCACCGCCAGTCCCAGGGTGACGTAGGAGAGCTGGTGTGCGCGCCCGCCCTTGGGCGCCTTTACGTCCAGCTCCGACTCGAGCTGCCGCAGGCGGCCCTCCAGCTCGACGATGGTACGGGTGAGGTCGCCCCGCGTCTGCTCGTCCTTCGCGCTGGCCAGCCGCTCGTGCGCCTTCAGGAGGTTGTCCTCCACCACGCTGCAGCTGCTTGCGGGCTCGTGAGCCCGAGCCCAGGTCCACCGAGGGCCCCGGTCCGTCCACGCTCAGCTCCAGCCGGGTCACCTGCTTGCCGAGCTCCCCCGCGGGGAAGACGGCGGCGTGACTGCCCACCAGCTCGCCGATGCCGATGCCCTTGGTGTCGTTGGACTGCACCACGAAGTCCACCGCGTCCTCGGCCAGCAGGGCCAGCTTCACGGCCTCCTGGTAGGGCACCGCCGCCAGCACCACCACCACGTCCACCTTGCGGCTCTGGCGCAGCTTGCGGGCCTCGGCCAGCGCGGCTTCCTTCGGCGGGCGGCCCTTCAACCCGGGCTCCCCGGCCGGTGTGCCCTCGGGGGACACGCCCACCACGCCCACCTTCAGTCCGCCGGCCTCCACCACCAGGGAGGCCGCGAAGGGCGCCTTGCCGGCCTTGTCCACCAGGTTGGCGGACAGCAGCTTCATCTTCTTGCCGCGCGCCCGCGTGGCCTTCTGGAGCCAGGACAGGCCCTGCGACAGGTCGCGCTCGCCCACCGCCATGGCCACCGTGCCCTGCGCCTCCATCTGCTCGAGCACCAGCTCCGCCCGCTGTTGCACCAGGGGCTCCTCCTGGCGCGTGGGCTCGCGGAACAGCGCGTTGCCCGCGTCCATCAACACCAGCGGCAGGCCCCGGGCCCGCTCCGCCTCCAGGGCCGTCTTCCTCCGGGCCAGCCCTCCCTGCGGCTCCTGCTTGCAGCCACACGGCGCGATCTCCCCCCGGTTGTCTCCGGTGAAGAGCAGCACCAGTCGCCGGGGTTCGGCCTGGGCCCCCAGGGGCAGCAGCAGCAGCACGGCCACCACCATCAATGTGAATCGCGCCTTCACTTCTTCTCCTCTCACGGACGCGAGCCGCGGGGCTCACGATGTCCCCCGGATGCTACGCCAGAGTCCTCCGCGCACAGGCGCGTGGGGGATGCTGCATCTGTGAAGATTCCATTCCGCGCGACGCGGTGTGGCTCGAAAGATTTCGTCTCAAATGTTTGTGCCCAAAGTGATTTGCGCGGGGAGTCAAGAAAATCCGGCTTAAAAAAGAATAAGGGGTTTGAACATTTTTCCAGACTGATTTAGGAATCAGGTCCCCTTCAGTTGGCACCCCCCCAATTGGGAAAGGTGGAGGCACATGCGTATCTTCGGAAAGACGGTTGTGGCTGTCGGTGCGGTTGCGGCGATGGTTGGCTGCGGTCCCGTGGACGAGGCCGAGCAGGTGGCCGCTGAGGGTGTCGAGGCCCAGGTGGCGGACCCCCGCAACTGCGGCGCCGAGGAGTTCACCGAGGAGCAGGTGGCTCAGATCGAGTCCCAGTTCGAGGTGCTCCAGGCGAAGCAGGCGATGGGCGGTCAGGTGCACGCCATGGCCGTCTCCATCCCGGTCTACTTCCACGTCATCCGTAGCAGCTCCGGCGCCGGCGGCGTGACCACCACGCAGATCAACAACCAGATCACCGTCCTCAACAACGCCTACTCGGCGGCGGGCTTCAGCTTCTATCTGGCGGGCACGGACTACACGAACAACGACTCGTACTACACCTGCACCGGTGGCACGTGTGAGACGAACATGAAGAACGCCCTGCGCAAGGGCACCGCGACCGCCCTCAACTTCTACACCAACAACATGGGCGGCGGCCTGCTGGGCTGGGCCACCTTCCCCTGGAGCTACGCCAGCGCCCCGAAGAAGGACGGCGTGGTGGTGCTCCAGAGCTCGCTGCCCGGCGGCTCGGCCACCAACTACAACCAGGGCGACACCGGCACCCACGAGGTCGGCCACTGGGCGGGCCTGTACCACACCTTCCAGGGCGGCTGCACCAGCACCAACGACAGCGTGAGCGACACGCCTGCCGAGGCCTCGGGCGCCTCCGGTTGCCCCACCGGCCGCGACAGCTGCACCACCTACGCTGGCCTGGATCCCATCACCAACTTCATGGACTACAGCTACGACTCCTGCATGAACACGTTCTCCGCGGGCCAGCGCACGCGCATGAACAGCATGTGGACCTCGTACCGCGCGGGCAAGTAAGCCCCGGCCCGAGACACCTCTCGTCTCGGACATGAGCAGCGGGCCTCCCACGAGCGTGGGGGCCCGCTGTTTGCTTTTGCGGGTGCGTCTCGGCCACGGGCCATTTCGAGAGGCAATGAGCTCCGCCGCTCGCCGTACCGTCGTGGCATTCTCCTGGCCCCGTCGGCCCGGAGCGCTGGCGCGTCATGACTCGGAGGCCGGCCGGTCCTCCGAAGGGAGTGGGGGGGTCGTGTCGAACAGTTCGAGGTGTCTCGCCGCGGTGTTCTCGCTGCTGCTGTCCAGCCTCGCGAGGGGCCAGGACGATGGGGGCACGGGCCTCCCGGTGGAGCGGGAGGTGCTGTCCACGGAGGCGGGTCTCCAGGTGGAGGCTGGGGACGCGGGGACGGCGGTGCTGGTGCCACCCTCGCTGCTCGCGGACTCTCCGGCCGTGTATCCGCTGGAGGCACCTCCCGGAGCGCACGAGGTGGAGCTGGAGCTGCTCGTGGACGAGCGGGGTGGGGTGGCCGAGGCCCGTGTCACCCGGAGCGCCGGCACGGCCTTCGACGAGGCGGCGCTGCACGCGGCGGCGGGCCTGCGCTTCCACCCCGCGCGCCTGGGGGACGAGCCCGTCTCCGTGCGTCTCTTCTTCGTCTACCGCTTCGAGCCTCCGGCCGCCGCGCCGAGTCCGGCCACGGTTCTCACCGGGCGGGTGCGCGGCAAGGGCACCCGGCGGCCCGTGTCCGAGGCGAGCCTCACGTGTGACGGCGTCACGGTGAGCGCCGACGCGGAGGGCACCTTCTCCCTGCCGGTGGCGCCGGGCTCGCGCTGGGTGCGCGTCACCGCTCCCGGTTTCAAGCCGGCGGCCTTCAAGGAGGAGCTCCAGGAGGGCCAGCGCCTGGAGGTGGTGTACGCGCTCGAGCCGCTCGTGGTGAATCCGTACGAGACGGTGGTGCGTGGAGACCGCGAGCGCACGGAGGTCTCCCGCGTCACCCTGCGCGAGCAGGAGCTGCGCGAGGTGCCCGGCACCATGGGAGACCCCTTCCGGGTGGTGATGCTGATGCCGGGCGTGGCGAGCATCGCCAGCGGCATCTCCTATCCGGTGGTGCGCGGCAGCCAGCCCGCGGCGACGGGCTACTTCATCGACGGCGTGCGCGTGCCGATGCTCTACCACCTGCTGCTCGGGCCCGCGGTGGTGCACCCGGACTTCGTCGATACCATCGACTTCCACCCGGGCGTGGCGCCGGCCCGCTACGGGCGGCTCATCGGGGGCGTGGTGGACGGGCACGTGAGCCGGCCGCGCGAGGACCGGCTGCACGCCAGTGTCTACGCGGACCTGCTCAACTCAGGGGGCTTCCTGGAAGTTCCCATCCAGGAGACGGGCACGAGCATCACCCTGGCCGGGCGCCTGTCCTACTCGGCGCTGCTCATCACCCTGGGCGCCAATCTCGCCATGCAGGGCGAGGCTCCCGAGGGCATGGAGGCCAACCAGTTCTTCGCCAACTTCTGGGACTACCAGGCCCGGGTGGAGCAGAAGCTCGGGAGCGGGCGGCTGCGCCTGCTCGTCTTCGGCAGCTCGGACCGCGTGGGGCTGGAGGCGAAGCAGCAGGGAGACCTGTCCGCCGGGCTCGGCTCCACGTTCCACCGGGTGGACCTGCGAGGCCGCTTCCCGCTGGCCGGGGGTGAGCTGGAGCTTGGCACCACCGTGGGCACGGATCGGATGGGCCTGGACATCGAGCGGGTGCCGGAGCTGGAGGGCGAGTACAGCCTCTCGCAGCGCCTTGTCTCCGCGCGCGCCGGCTACAGCCGCACCTTCTCGGACGCGCTCGCGCTGGAGGTGATGGCGGACGTGGAGCACCGGCGCGGCGGCGTCGTCATCTCGGGCCTGCTCAAGGACGCGAGCCCTGGGGGCGAGGACGCGGCGGCGGCCTTCCGCGAGCCCGTCTCCATTGGCACCTTCGTGGGCCTCTCCGCGCAGGCCACCTGGAAGCCCATTCGCGGCCCTGACGCTCGTGCCCGGTGTGCGCGTGGACGGCTACCACCTCGTCCCCGGCCTCCAGCACTGGGCCCTCGAGCCCCGCCTCACCGGGCGCTACGCCCTCTCCGAGCAGCTCACCCTCAAGGGAGGCGCGGGCCTCTACCATCAGCCGCCCACCGTGATTGTCCCCGTGCCGCTCGCCGAGCTCGCCGGTCTGCGCCACGGCCTGCAGGAGGCGGTGCAGCTCGACGTGGGCGCGGAGTACCGCTTCGCCAATGGCCTCGAGGTGTCCGCCGACGCGTACTACAACCCGCTGCTGCGCACGCTCGAGTTCGACATCGCCAAGGTGCTGGAGAGTCGCCGACGCCTGGGGCTGCCCGAGGAGGACCCCTCCAGCCACGGCTACGCGTATGGCCTGGAGTTGATGGTGCGCCAGCCACTCGGACGCCGGTGGTTCGGCTGGGCCTCCTACAGCTTCGGGCAGAGCAAGCGTTACCTCTCCTTCTCCCGACTGGACGACACCGGCAGGGAGGTGGGTAGCGCCGAGGGCTACCTGCCCTTCGCCTTCGAGCAGGCCCACGTCCTCAACGCGGCGCTCAGCTACAAGTTCGACGGCAACTTCACCGTGGGCGCGGTGCTGCACTACAACACCGGGCGCCCCGAGTCCGGCCAGCTCTCCTCGCGCACCCAGCGCGAGGTGGTGCTGCCGGGAGGCCAGGCGTACTGGATGTCCGAGGACCGGGACCGCGTGGCCCGGCTGCCGTCCTTCCCCCGACTCGACGTGCGCGTGTCCAAGGCCTGGGCCTTCGACGACTTCAACCTGGAGGCCTACCTCGACGTGCTCAACATCACCGCGCGTTCCGAGGTGCTGGGCTACGAGTACATGGATCGCCGCCCCTTTCCCGAGCTGGGGGAGGAGGGGAACCTCGTCGCCAGGCAGCCCGTGGCCATTCCGCTGCTGCTGCCCATCCTGGGCGTGAAGGGGACGTACTGATGAGCCGCCTGTCTCGTTTCCTCCCCCTGCTGGTGTTGGGGACCGCCTGCGAGCTCGCACCGGACGACCCGCTCTTCTATGTGGGCCGGGTGCTGCGTGAGGACGGCAGCCCCTGGGCCGGCGCCGAGCTGGAGCTCGAACGCACCCCCGACGGGGTGGACGCGTACGGCACCGAGCCCGTCTTCGAGCCCTGGGTGACGGTGACGGCCGGGGAGGACGGGCGCTTCGTGCACGAGCTTCGGGTCTTCGATACCCAGCAACTCCCGGACCCCACGCGACCCGGACCCGGTGACAGACGTGCCTGTCGCATCCGGCTGCCGCCCGACGCCGACGGTGGGCGCACCTGGCTGCACTTCTCCATGGGCAGGTCCGACGCGGAGTTCCCGACGCTTCGGCCCTGGCGCAGCGGCCTGCGCCACACGTTGGAGGGCTCGCGCGCGGAGCTCTCCTGGGCGCCGGTGCCTCCGCTCGAGGATGTACCGCCCCCGCTGTACCGCGCGGTGCTCCGCGTCGGAGGAAAGGTGGTGTGGCAGGAACAGCTCGGTGAGACGGGTGGCTCGTTCCCCACGGACGTGGGCGAGGACCTGTCCCCGCTCGTGTTCTCGGTGGAGGCGCACGCCGAGGGCACGCGGACCTGGTTCCCCCTCTCGGGCGCCGGCGGCTATCTGGCCTACTCGCTGGTGCATGAGAGCCCCTCGATTGAGCTCCCGCCCGTCCCCGTGCGTCTCCCGGTGAGCCGTGGCGCGCCGTGCAACCTGCGCTCCATGGTGAGGGTGGAGGGCCCGGGCCCCGATAGCGGCCTGCCTCAGCCGGGGGAGCTCCTCGCGCCCTGTCCACTGACGGATGGCCGCTTCGACCGCGTCTCCTCGCTCATTCGGGAGCAGGAGGTGGGGCCCACCGTCTTCCTCTCCGAGCCGCGCGT
The DNA here is from genome assembly GCA_963771175.1 of uncultured delta proteobacterium. Classification (GTDB taxonomy): domain Bacteria; phylum Myxococcota; class Myxococcia; order Myxococcales; family Myxococcaceae; genus Archangium. Next base: position 78,030 of record CAVYSY010000003.1, on the reverse strand, counting down.
GCCGCGGCGCGCGCTCCTCCGGGGCATGAATCCGAGGGAGATGCTGTCGGCCCGGACCGCCGTGCTGGAGGGAAGCGCGGACGGTGAGACGTGGCACCTGCTCGCGGACTTCAGCGACCGGCTGCCCCAGAGGGAGGAGGTGGAGCTGGGAGACCTGAGCCTGGACGCGGAGCTCTACCTGGACGTGGCGCTCACCCCGTCACCCGTCCCCGTGCGGCAGGTGCGCCTGCGCACCACCGGGTACGAGGGGCAGCCGGCGCCGCCGCTCAACCCCTCGCTGCGCGAGCTGTCCCTCTTCGAGTGAGCCGCACAGGCGCGGCCTACTTGCCGGCGCGGTAGGACGTCCACATCGAGTCCATGCGAGAGACCTGGCCGGCGGTGAACCGGTCCATGCAGGCGTCGTCCGTGTAGTCCATGAAGTTGGTGATGGGGTCCGCGCCCGTGGTGCGGCAGGTGTCGCGGCCCGTGGGGCAGCCGAAGGCGGCGGACTGCTCGGCCGGGGTGTCGTTCACGTAGTCGTTCTTCTTGGCGCAGCCGCCCTGGAACGTGTGGTACAGGCCGAGCCAGTGGCCGACCTCGTGGGTGGCCGTGTCGCCCTCGTTGTAGGGGGCCGCGGAGCCGCCGGGCAGCGAGGTGTTGAGGATGACCACGCCGTCGTCCTTGGGGTTGGAGGCGTAGCCAGTTGGGGAAGGTCGCCCAGCCGAGCAGGCCGCCACCGGGGCTGCTGAAGTACATGTTCAGGTCGTCCGCGGTGCCCTGGCGCAGCGCGGTCTTCATCTGCGTCTCGGCTGTGGTGTCGTGGCCCGGCGGTGTACCAGCTGCTGTTGGTGGTGCGGTCCGTGGACACCAGGGTGAAGCGGAACGGGGTGTTCGCGTAGGCCGCGTTCAGCACGGCGAGCTGATTGGCGATCATCGTGTCGGAGATGTCGCCGTTGGAGCTGCCCGTGCCCTTGTTGATGACATGGGCATGGACCGAGATGGTGATGGACCCGGTGGCCGCGAGCGCACCGCGGTGCTGGCTGATGGCCTGCTCAACGGACTCGGCCTCGACCTCGGTCGGAGTCGGAGTCGCGCAGCCGTGGACGGCCTCGGCCTGCTGCGTCGGCTGCTGCTCCTCGGCCGGCTGCTGCTCCGAGCTGCTGCAACCCGTGAGGGCCATCACAGAACCAACAACGACCGCGAACCTGGAGACGAAGCGACGGGACATTTTCAACACCTCGGGGATGGAGGGCGCTCACGGTGTGTGGTGAGCAGGCCACCCTCAAGGGGTACATCGACATTCCCGCGAGCTTCTGTCTGTAGGTGTATTGAGCCTCCTCGGCGAGCGTCGCGAAAAGCAAAACGCCGGAGCGCGTGGGGCGCTCCGGCGTCGGGACTTCAGGACCTCAAGCGCGGACTACTTGCCGAGGCGGTAGGTCGTCCACATCGAGTCCATGCGCGTGTCCTGGCCGGCGGAGAACCGGTCCATGCAGGAGTCGTCGGTGTAGTCCATGAAGTTGGTGATCGGGTCGAGGCCGGTGGTGGAGCAGGTGTCGCGGCCGGTCGGGCAGCCGTAGGCCGGCCGACTTCTCCGCCGGGGTGTCGCTCACGACGTCGCCGGCCGTGGCTTGCTGGCGCAGCCGCCCTGGAAGGTGTGGTACAGGCCCATCCAGTGGCCGACCTCGTGGGTGGCCGTGTCGCCCAGGTTGTAGGGCGCCGCGGAGCCGCCGGGCAGCGACGAGTAGAGCATGCACCACGCCGTCCATGCTTGGGGCTGCTGGTGTAGCTGGAGGGGAAGGTCGCCCAGCCGAGCAGGCCGCCGCCGGGGTTGCTGAAGTACATGTTCAGGTCGTCCGCGGTGCCCTGGCGCAGCGCCGTCTTCATCTGCGTCTCGGCCGTGGTGCCGTAGCCCGCGGTGTACCAGGTGGCGTTGGTGGTGCGGTCCGTGGCCACCAGGGTGAAGCGTGCAACGGGGTGCTCGCGTAGGCCGCGTTCAGCACGGCGATCTGGTCGGCGATCATCGCGTCGGAGATGTCGCCGTTGGCGATGCCCGTGCCCTTGTTGATGACGTGGGCGTAGACCGGGATGTTGATGGAGCCAACGGCGGCGAGCGCACTGCGGTGCTGGCTGATGACCTGCTGAACGGCCTCGGCCTCGGCCTCGGTCGGAGTCGGCGTGGCGCAGCCGTGGAGGGGCGCGGCCTGCTGCGTGGGCTCCTCGGCCGGCTTCTGCTCCGAGCTGCTGCAACCCGTGAGGGCCATCATCGAGCCAACAACAACCGCGAACTTGGACACGAAGCTACGCGACATTTCCGACTCCCCGGAAAAAGTTGTTACTCCTTCTAGACGAGGAACAAGCCTCCATCAAGGGGAAAAACAACAGTATCGCAAAATTCCACCCGCGTAGATATTGAGAATTCTCCGCGAGCGGGGCAGTGCGGGTGAAAGAGGGAAGAGCGGAGCGGCTGCGTGGAGCGTGCCGCGCGAAAAGCAAAACGCCGGAGCGCGAGGGGCGCTCCGGCGTCAGGACTTCAGGGCTTCAGGATTTCAGGCGTGAATCAAATCCCGCGGTACTGGATGGTCAGCGCATCCATGCGGTCGGCCTGGCCCGCCGAGAACGTGTTCATGCAGGCGTCGTCGGTGTAGTCCATGAAGTTGGTGATGGGGTCCAGACCGCCACCCGCGCAGGAGTCGCGGCCGCTCGGGCAGCCGTAGGCGGGGGAGGCCTCGGCCGCGGTGTCAGCCACGTAGTCACCCGAGCCGGTGCAGCCGCCCTGGAAGGTGTGGTACGCGCCGAACCAGTGGCCGGCCTCGTGGGTGAGGGTGTCGCCCTGGTTGTACGGAGCGGCGGTGCCGCCGGGCACGGAGGAGTAGAGGATGACCACGCCGTCCATCTTCGGGGCGCTGGCGTAGCTGGAGGGGAAGGTCGCCCAACCGAGCAGGCCGCGGCCCATGTTGTTGGAGTAGACGTTCAGGTCGCCCGCGCCGCCCTGGCGCAGCGCGGTCTTCATCTTCGTCTCGCAGCCGCCGCCCGCGCAGGCGTACCAGGTGGAGTTGGTGGTGCGGTCCACGCCCGCCAGGGTGAACTTGAACGGGGTGTTCTTGTACGCGTTGTTCAGCACGGCGATCGAGGAGTCGATCTGCGTCTGGGGGATGTCACCGTTGGCGATGCCCGTGCCGTTGTTGATGACGTGCCAGTAGACGTTCACGTTCACCGAGCCGGCAGCGCGGGCCTGGGCGCTCTTGCGGCCGGAGATGGTCTGCTCCACGGCCAGCTTCTCCGCCTCGGGCAGGTCCTGCGTCGCACAGCCGTGGAGGTCGGCGGCCTGCTGCGTCGGCTGCTGCTCCTCGGCGGGCTTCTGCTCCGAGCTGCAACCAGCGAGGGCCATCACCGAACCAACGACCACCGCGAACTTGGACACAAAGCTACGGGACATTTCCAACTCCTCGGGAAAGATTCCTCGGGAAAGCTGTTCAGTCTTGTATCCCAAGAATGCGCGACAAGCAAGGGAGCAAGCGACTATTCTGGAAAAATTCAATGGTGCGGTTGTGTGGAAACATCCGCGAGGTAGGAGAAGGGCGTAAAAACGGAGAGCCCTGATACACGGTGTGTACCCGGGCTCCTCGATGAAGGACTGGGAGTGTGGCTCAGACCGTCAGTGGACGATGGCCTGCTGGGCGGGAGGCGTCACCAGCAGCGAGAGGTTCTCGAAGGCCTCGATGTTCTGACGGATGTAGGCGCGCTTGATTTTGCCGCTGGTCGTCTTGGGAACGGTGTGGGAGGCGACGGGGATGACGCGGTTGGGGCGCACGCCGGAGCCCTGGTAGACCATCTCCTCCACGTGCTTGCAGAGCTGTCGGAGCAGGTCGGGCTTCGTCTCGGTCGTCTCGCAGACGATGACGATGTCCTCGGTGCCCGTCTGGGCGTTGTTGACGCCCACCGCGGCCACGCACCCGGCGCGCACGCCGGCCACCTGGGCGGCGGCGTTCTCCATGGTGTACGGGTGATAGTTGTCGCCCGCCTTGATGATGAGGTCCTTGCTGCGCCCGCAGATGAAGAGCTGGCCGTCGGCGAGGTAGCCCAGGTCCCCGGTGTGCAGCCACCCGTCGTGCAGCACGCTGTCGGTGGCCTCCGGGTTCTTGTAGTAGCCGCCGAAGAGGGAGGTGCCGCGCAGGAGGATTTCTCCCTCGCGGCGCTCGCCCACCGGCTTGCCCTCCTCGTCGATGATGCGGAGGTCGATGCCGCGCAGCACGCGACCCACGCTGAGCACCGGGAGGGCGTCCGGGCCACTCTCGGCGAGCGGCACGGCCTCGCGGCGCGAGGCCAGCGCCGAGCGCGAATGAGCTCCGTGCGCAGGGCATCGGCGCGATCGCGGATGGACACGCCCACCACCATCTCCGCCATGCCATACGAGGGCCGCCAGGCATCCGGCTCGAAGCCGTAGGGCTGGAAGCGCTCGGTGAAGTGGCGCACGGTGTCGGCGTGGATGTACTCGGCGGCGTTGTAGGCCCGCTTCCACGCACCCAGCTCCAGGCCCTCCACCTCGGCGTCCTTGATGCGCTTGAAGCAGAGCTGGTAGGCGAAGTTGGGCGCGAAGGCCGAGGTGGCGCGGAAGTACTGGAGGGTCCACAGCCAGCGCGCGGGCTTGAGCAGGAAGCCGAAGGGAGGAATCAGCGCCGTCGGAATCCCGTGGACGAAGGAGGCCAGCGTCGAGGCCACCAGTCCCATGTCGTGGTAGAGCGGCAGCCAGCACGCCATCAGGTCATCCGAGTCCCACTGGCTGATCTCCCCCATGGCCGCGCAGTTGGCGAACAGCGCCCGGTGGGAGATTTGAACCCCCTTGGGGGCGTCCGTGGTGCCCGAGGTGAACTGGATGAAGGCCACGTCGTCCGCGCCGCTGGTGGGCGGCTCGAGGGGCTCGGCGTCGGCCACCAGCTCCGCCGGGGTGGCCACGAAGGGCGCCGGCTGGCCCTCCTCGGGCGGGTAGTCCCGGAAGGCCTCCTGCGCCAGGTCCAGGAAGTCCGGGTCGATGAGCATGGCCCGGGCTCCCAGCAGCCGCAGCTTCACGCCCAGCCGCTCGCCCCAGGACTGCACGGAGACCTTCGAGGAGGGCAGCTCGATGAGGCAGGGGATGGCGCCGACGAGGCCACAGGCGAAGAAGCACTCGAGGAAGTCGGGGCCGGTGTCGAAGGAGAGCACCACCCGGTCCCCCTGGCGCACGCCGCGGGCGCGCAGGTTGGCGCCGAGCCGCAGGGCGTTGTGGTGCAGGTCCGCCGCGGTGAGGAGGGTGAGCTTCTCCTCCAGGTCCACGAAGTAGAAGAGGGGCTGGGAGGGGCGGGTGTGCGCCCAGTGCACCAGGGCCTCGGCCAGCGTCTGGACCGGGGCCACGGTGGCGCGGGTGGGCGAGCGCTGGGCAATCTCGCGGCTGGGGTGGTAGCCCACCCCGGGGCCCAGGCGGACGGTTCCCGTCTGACGACGCAGCGGTTCCTGGCTCATCGATGTCTGTCCTTGGTGGAGAACCGACTCAGAAACGGACCAGCATGGCCTCGACGGTGAGGCCGGGGCCGAACCCCATCATCACGCCGTACTCGCCGCGCTGGGGCTTGTCCGTCTTCAGCGCCTCTTCCAGCACGAGCAGCGCGGTGGTGCAGCCGCAGTTGCCGTACTCGCTCAGTACGTGCCAGCTCGCGCGCATCCGCGACTTGTCCAGCTTGAGCTGTTTGGCGAGGGCCTCGAGGATCTTCGGGCCGCCCGGGTGGATGAGCCAGTGCTTGATGTCCCCGACGCCCAGCTTCTCCGGGCCGAGCAGCTTCTCCAGGAAGGCGTCGATGTGCTCGGCGAGCACGAAGGGCACGTAGGGCGACAGGGTCATCTGGAACCCGTCGTTCTGCATGTTCCAGCCCATCAGCTCGTAGGTGTCGTAGAGCTGCTCGGTGTGCGAGCGGATGAACTGGATGCCCTCGCCGTCCGGGGCGCTGCCGAGCACCATCGTGCAGGTGGCGTCGCCGAACAGGCCCATGATGACGGCCTGCTCCGGGTTCGGGTCATTGCGGAACTGCAGCGAGCTGAACTCCGAGGCGTTGGCGATGACGTACTCGTCGGGGCGCGCGGCGATGCTGTCCAGGGCCACCCGCATGACGGGGAAGGCCGCGAAGCAGCCCATGTGCCCCACGAAGGTACGGCGGATGCTGGAGCGCAGCCCGAGCTTCTTGGAGATGAACAGGTCCAACCCCGGGCCCGAGTAGCCCGAGTTGGTGGTCATCGTGAAGGCGCCCACCTTGGAGCGGTCCAGGTTCCCGAGCGCCTTCTCCACGGACTCGCCGGTCACCTCGAGGCCCACGCGCTCGTAGACGCGCACGCGGTCACCCACCCCGCGGTTGCCCTCCTTGAGCTCCACGCGCGGGTCCCACGCGAAGTGCCGCTGGCGCACCCCGGTGTTCTTGATGATGCGCTCGGCGTTGGGGATGTTCTTGTACCAATGCTTCAGCAGCCCCTCGTACATCTCGTCCTGGGTGAGCGAGAGCGGAGGGACCGCCGAGGCGATGGAGAGCAGGGTGGGTCTACGCGCGGGTACTGCCTGGGTCATGCCGCCTCCACGTCAAGCGTGTTCTGGACGCTGGCGTGGGAGTCCGAGGCCATGGCGCTCCGCGCGGGGGCGATCTGCGCACAGGCGCTCGTCGATGAAGTCCACGAGGCTGCCCACCGTGTCGTGACCGCGACGCGAGGCCTTGATGTACCAGGGGGTGAACTCGATGTCCGCCACTTCGTCCTTCAGCCGGGAAATCATCGACTCCAGATGGAAGGAGTCCATGCCCAGATCATACGTCATGGAGGCGAACTCGCTCACATCATCCGGGAACAGGCCACTGTTGGTGGCCAGGATGATGTTGCGGACGTTGTCGAGGATCTCCTGCCGATGCATGTGGACCTCCCGCCGTGGGGACGAGCGAGCCTTCGAGTGATGCCCCCCTCTCCAACCAAGAAGGGATACTACAGACCTGAGCCACGTCCGGTCAACCTGGAATTTTCGTGCAATAATGGAACTTAAGAATGACACGACGCGTTACAATACACGGCTGTCGCACGCCGGGCTATTCCAAATGGTACTGGCCGGCCACGCGGGTGACCTGGGCGGAGACGTTCTGGAGGGTCTGCGCCGCCTCCTGGGTGGATTCCAGGCGCTCCATGGCGGCGTCCATGCTGTGGGACAGGTCGGCGACGGCGTTGAAGATTTGAGTGAAGCCGGCGTTCTGCTGGCTCACGGCGACGGTGATTTGAGTCACGGCCGTGGAGCTCTCCTTCACCATCTGTGAGAGCTGGTGGAGGCTCTCCTCGGAGGTGCGCACCTTGTCCAGGCCGCCCTCCACCTGGGCGGAGCCCACGTCCGTCATGGAGACGGCGTCGTCGATGGCGTTGCCCACCTCGTCGAGGATGGTGCGGATGCGGGCGGTGGCGCGGATGGACTGATCGGCCAGGAGGCGGATTTCGCGGGCCACCACGCCGAAGCCCTTGCCGTGCTCGCCCGAGCGCACCGCCTCGATGGCGGCGTTGAGCGCGAGCATGTTGGACTGGTCGGCCAGGTCCTTCACCGTCTGGGTGATTTCGCCAATCTGCAGGGCGCTGGCCTGCAGGCGCTCCATCCTGCCGCGGATGGCGAACACCGAGTCGCGGATGGCGCTGAAGCCGGCGCTGGTCTGCTCCAGGGCGCTGGTGCCCAAGCGGCTGAGCTCCTCGGCGTGACGCACCACGTGCAGCACCTCCTCGGCCCGCTGGGCGGTGAGGTTGGAGGTCTGCTTGATTTCCTGCGCGGTGACGTTGGTCTCCTGGATGGCGGTGGCCTGGGTGGTGAGGGCGCGGCGCTGGGCGTCGTTGGCCTGGCGCAGGGTGGCACCGGCCTCGACGAGCTGGGTGGCGGATTGCTGCAGCGTGCGGGGCAGGGCGCTGAGCTGCAGGGTGATGGCGTTGAGGCCGAAGGCCAGGTCGCCGATCTCATCGGTGGACACCCACTGGGGCGGGCGCACCTTGCCCACGGAGAGGCCCTCGATGGCGCGCAGCACCGCCAGCGAGCCGCTCTCCTGGCGGCGCGCCAGCATCCACGCGGAGAGGATGGCGAGGGCGAGCAGCACGAGGGCCAGCACGGCCACGGGGATGCTCAGCTCGGACAGGAGCGAGAAGCTCAGCCCCTCCAGCATCGCGGCCGCCTGGTGCTGGCCGGTGGCCTGGAGGTCTTCGATGTAGCGGCGCTGGACGTTGGTGGTCTGCACGCCCACCGTGACGCCGCCCAGGAGGATGAGCGAGAGCACGCAGACGGCGAAGGCGTAGGGCAGGAACCAGGACTGCCGCGGCCAGAAGAAGCCGCTGCTCATCACGCGCAGGTGGGGATGGCGCCCCTGCTCCTCGAGGGCCAGCGGCTGCACCCAGCGCTCCATGGTGATGCCGGCGGGGAAGGCCAGCAGCAGTCCCACCGCCACGCCGATGAGGGTGCCCCAGAGCACCAGCCACAGGCTCTTGTCGAACCACAGGCAGACGCCCGTGCAGAAGAAGGACGCGCCAAAGCCGTAGGAGCCCACCATGTTGTAGAAGGCGATGCGCCAGGGCATCTTGAGGATGCGGGCCAGGCGCAGGCCGGGGGGATCGTTCGGATTCGAGCGGAGCGCGGTCCGGTGGAAGTAGTGGATGATGATCAGCGGGAAGAGCACTCCCCAGACGCCGATCGTCGGCGGCAGCAGCCAGATGACGGCGCTCGGAACCTGGTCTCCCTGGAGCCCCAGCAGCATCCCCAGCAGGTAGGCGACGAAGGGCGCCAGGGGCATCGCGCACGCGCGCATGAGCGCATCAATGCGGCTGGGTAGGGAGCGGTTGCTGCTGCTCGATGATTTCAAGAACGCCATGATTGAAGGCCCAGGGCGGAGCGGTGACGCGGGCGGTATACGTGGCGGTCGGGGGGCACGGCCACGTCCACTCGGTGGACGCTATCACCTTTCCCTCTGCTTGGGCGGCACGGCGCCGGGTGGGGTTTCAGGGGTGGATACTCCCACCTGACCCGGGGAGGGCAGGGTGCTTGCCTGCTCCTCGTCCTGTCGAGAGCGGTGCCACCGGCACCTACAGCTTCAGTCGCTTGAAGATGCCCTCGGGGATGGAGCGGATGATGAACATGATGAGGCGCCAGAAGCCGGGCAGGTACACCTCGTTGCGGCGCTTGTCCGCCGCCCGGAGGATGCCGCGGGCCACCTTCTCGGGCGAGGCGAAGAGCGCGTTCTTCTTCATGCCGGCCGTCATCGGCGTGTCCACGAAGCCCGGCTTCACCGTCACCACCGCCACCCCCGAGCGCGCCAGCCGGTTGCGCAGGCCCTGGAGGAACACGCTCAGCGCACCCTTGGAGGCGCCGTAGATGTAGTTGCTCTGCCGGCCGCGGTCTCCCGCCACCGAGGAGATGACCACCAGCGTGCCGGCCTTCTGGGCCTCGAAGCGGTTGGCCAGCGGCGTCAGCAAGGACACCGCGCTCAGGAAGTTGGTGCGGAAGACCTTCTCGGCCTCGGCGTACGCGCGCTGGGAGGCTTCCTGGTCGCCCAGAATCCCGTGAGCGAGCAGCGCCCCATCCAGGCCGCCGAGGGCGGTGGTGGCTCGCTCCACCAGGGCCTCGTGCTGGGTGACATCGTCCAGGTCGAGCGCCTCGGTGGCCACCTTCGCGGCGCCCCGCGTCCGGGCATCCTGCGCCACCGCTTCCAGCCGCTCGGCGTTGCGGCCCACGAGGTACATGGACGCGCCGCGCGCGGCGAGCAGCCGCACCGTCGCCTGGGCCATGGCGCTCGTGGCGCCGAGAACGAGGACCTTCTTCATCATGGGGCCCATCTACCCCGCCCCGTTCACACGGCGCCAGAACGATGATGAGAACGCCGGGTCCACGTACCGCGCGAAGCGCTCGCGCTCCGGGTAGTACGCCGCGAAGCTCTCCGGGCTCATCCGCGCGTCCTTGGCCGGGTACACCCGCCCGCCCGACTGGCGCGTCACCCGGTCCAATTCCTCCAGCAGCCGGTACGTCTTCTCGCCCCGGTTGGCGAAGTCGAGCGCCAGTGTCACCCCGCGCCGCGGGAAGCTCATCCACCCCGGCGAGGCCACGTCGCCGAACATCTTCAGCACCGTGAGGAAGCTCGGCAGGCCGCTGCGGGCGCGGTCGAGGATCTCCCTCAGCGCCGCCACGCCCGTGTCGCTCACCGGCACGAAGCACTGGAACTGCATGAAGCCCCGGTGCCCGTAGATGCGGTTCCACCGGTGGACGCTGTCCAGCGGGTAGAAGAACGGGTCGTAGTGGACGAGTCCCTCGGACGCCTTGCCGCGCTGCCGGTTGTAGTAGAGCCAGTTGAAGGCCGACACCGACAGCCGGTTGAGCGCGAAGCCCGGCAGGTCGAAGGGCACCGCCAGCCCGCCGCCCTGGCGCGACAGGTGGCTCTGGGACAGCGGCACCGCGTCGAACTGCGGCGGCGCGTGGTTGCCCCGGTAGAACAGGCCCTTGCCCAGGCTCTGCCCCTTGCCCAGGCTGTCGATCCACGCCACGGTGAACTCGAAGTCCTTCTCGGACTCGTGCGCCAGCGAGAGGAAGCCGTCCAGGTTGGCGAAGGGGATGGTCTCCTGGAGGATGTACGGGTTGCTCATCCGCCGGAGCTGGATCTCCGCCCAGGTGATGAGGCCCGTCAGCCCGAGGCCGCCGATGGTGGCCTCGTAATAGTCCTTGTTCTCCTGGGGCGAGCACACCCGCCGCGAGCCGTCCGAGCGCACCAGCTCGAAGCGCCGCACGTGCCGTCCGAAGGTGCCCGCCCGGTGGTGGTTCTTCCCGTGGACGTCGTTGGCGATGGCCCCGCCCACGCTCACGAACTTCGTGCCCGGCGTCACCGGGAGGAACCAGCCCTGCCACGACACCAGCCGGAGGATGGCGTCCAGCGTGACGCCCGACTCGCAGCGCAGCACGCCCGTGGCCGGGTCGAAGTCGAGGAAGCGGTCCATCCGCGCCGTCGTCAGCAGCGCGCCGCCCGCGTTGAGGCACGAGTCGCCATAGCTCCGGCCCTGCCCGTACGGCAGCAGCTTGCCTCCATCCGCCGGCACCGGCAGGGTGTCCGAGGCCCACGTGACGGGCAGCATCCGCTGCTCCGCCACATGCGGGTACCGTCCCCAGGATTGCAACTCAGAGCCCATGTCCGTCACACCTCAGGTCGCCACCAGCAACACGCCCGCGGCGAGGAGCCCCACCGCGTAGCTCACTTTGTCCTTCAGCGCGAAGACGAGCGGATCCTCGTTCACCTCGCCGCGGTGCGCGAGCATCCACACCCGCCCCACCCAGTACATCATCACCGGACACAGCAGCCACAGGCGCTCTGGGTGGAGGTAGATCGCCGTCACTTCCTTGCTGGTGATGTAGAGCGCGAGCACCAGCACGGACAGGAAGCCGCTCGACACGCCGAGACTCGCGAGCTGCTCGTAGTCTCCGGCCACGTACCCGCGCCCTGGCGCCGTCGCCTCGTTGGCCAGCCGCAGCCGGCGCACCTCGCTGAGCCGTTTCACCAGCGCGAGCGAGAGGAAGAGGAACATGGAGAAGGTGAGGAGCCAGCTCGAGGTGGGCACGCCCACCGCCAGGGAGCCGCCGAAGATGCGCACCGTGTACAGCCCGGCGAGCACCAGCACGTCCATCATCATCACCTGCTTGAGGTAGAGCGAGTACGCCAGGGTGATGGCGTAGTAGGTGGCCAGCAGCGCCAGGAACTCGATCGGCAGCAGCAGCGCCACCGCCGCTCCGGCCGCCAGCAGCACCGGGGCCATCCAGAGGCCGGTGCGGACCGACAGGTCTCCCGACGCGAAGGGTCGCCGGCGCTTGGTGGGGTGCTTGCGGTCCGAGTCCAGGTCCAACAGGTCGTTCAGCACGTACACGCTGGAGGCGCACAGGCTGAAGGAGGCGAAGCCCAGCAGCGCCTGGAGGAGCATCGGCAGGTGCTGGGCCTTGTGCGCGGCGAGCAGCGGCACGAAGACGAGCACGTTCTTGGCCCACTGGTGCACCCGCAGCGCCTTGAGCAGCGCGCGGGGGAACGAGCGGGAGGGAGGGGAGCGGCGGGCCTCCTCGTAGCGCTCGCCGAGCAACTCCCGCAGCCGGGCCTCGCGGTGCGCGCCGGACAGCTCCTGGGTGCCATCACCCGCGTGGACCGCGTCGAAGAGGCCCAGGTGTGCCGCCACCGCCTCCGCTACCCGCTGGTCCGCGGTCGTGGCGAGCACCAGCCGGCGCCCGCGGGCCTTCTCCTCGGAGAGCCGGGTCACCAGCGCTTCGTCATAGGGTAGCCGCGTAACGTCCAGTTCCACCCGCCGCGCGACCTCGGCCCGCAGGAAGGCCCGGCCCTTGAGGCTCCAGGCCAGCACCGCCGGAATCAGGTGGGGCTGGCGCTTGTGCAGTCGCAGCAGCCCCTCGTGCAGGGTGTCCGTGTGTGCGAGCACGCCATCCAGCTCGACGACGAGCGGCGGCGGGTCCTGCATCTCGGTCGCGGTGGTCGAATTAGGCACCATCATCGGTGCCTCGCAGGGTAGCGCAGCGGATGCACACCGCATCCTTATTGTAAGAGGCCCGTTGACGGTCGGACAGGAGCCATGCATTGGCGGCCGCCCTGTCGCCTGCCTGGAGGGCCTACGGCGTGCAGTTACTCGGGGCGGGCGATGATGAGCGTCTGCAGCGGCAGGTGGCGCACCGGCCTGGCGCTCTCGATGCGGAAGCCCGCGTCGTCCAGGAAGCCTTCTATCTCCGCTGGCGTGTACGCCGCCGCCTTCGAGGTGAGGAAGTAGTGCAGGCCGATGAGCGGAGCGGCGCTCGCGGGCTTCTCCTCGTCCTCGCGCAGGTACTCCAGCACCGCCAGCGTCCCCTTGTGCGTCAGCGCGGTGCGCACCCGGCGCAGCAGCGCCACGTTCTGCGCGGGCGTCAGGTGGTGCACCACCTGGAAGAGCAGCACCGCGTCGTACGGCCCTCCCAGCTCCGAGGTGAGCAGGTCCCCCTCGCGGTGTGTCACCAGGTGAGACAGGCCAGCCCGGAAGATGATTTCCCGCCCCACCCGCACGCTGCCCTCCAGGTCCAGCACCGTGGCCTTCAATCCCCGATGCCGGCGGCACAGCTCCGCGGCGAACCAGCCGTGCGCGCCCCCGAGGTCCAACACCTGTCGCGCTCCCCGGGGCAGGGGGATGTGCCGCACCACCTCGGGCGCCGACAGTCGCGCCATCTGGTGCATGGCGTGGATATAGGAGCGCCAGCGCGGGTCATCCGGGGAGAAGCGATGGATGTCCACCGCCTCCCCCGTGCGCACGGCCTCCTCCAGGTGGCTCCACCAGTCCCATTGGGTGTAGTTGAAGTCCAGGAAGCCGCCCACGTACTGCGGTGAGCGCGGGTCCAACCAGCGCCGGGCCCGGTCCGCCATCCGGTAGCGGCCCTTCTTGCGCTCCACCGCCTCGCAGGCCTCGAGTGCCTCCAGCAGCGCCCGCGTGCCCTCCGGGGACAGCTTCAGCCGCGCCGCCAATTCCTCCACCGTGGCCGAGCCGTCGGCGAGCGCCGTGTACAACCCCAGCCGCTCCCCGGCCATGAGCGTGCGCGCCGCCATCATCCCGAAGAAGGCGTGCGCCAGCGGTTGCGGGGCCAGGTTCAACCAGTCCGCCAGCCGCTCCAGGAGGTTGTCCGCCTTGAGCCCGAGCCTCATCGCCCCTCCCGGCCGCGCCTTCGCGCCGCCACCACCAGTCCCAGTCCCACCACCGCCAGGGTGTCCTCCGGGCCCAGCAGGCACCCCACGCGCTCGGCCTGGCGGATGCCCGTGTAACGGCACCGGCCCTGCGAGCAACTGAAGCGCGTCGCGCAGTCGGCCCCGCTCTGGCAGGACCCACCAGGTCGGCCCGTGGCGTCGTCACCCTCCGGGTTGTCGCGGTCCGCCCCCCCTGAGCCCACCGAGGCGTCCGGGAGGTCATACACGCTGCCCCCGTCCTGGAGGCCCCCGTCCTGGGCCCGTGCGGCCAGGGGAAGGAACAGGGTCAGGGCGAGGGCGAGGCGCGACAACGTGCACCGGGTCGGGGGGGAATCCTTCATGGAGCCCTCAACCTATCCGCCCGACAAGCGGGATGCATCCCTTGGGAACACAGCCACTTACGGATGGTCAGGCTTTTGGTAGGGTGGCTCGCGATGGCTCCCAGAATCCTCGTCGTCGATGACAACCAGGAGCTGCTCACGCTCCTCACCCAGCTCTTCGAAGATGCAGGCTACGAGGTCGTGGGCGCGACCAAGGGCAAGCAGGCGGTCGAGGTCTCGCGTGCCCGACCGCCCGCCGTGGCCGTGCTCGATATCCTCCTGCCCGACATGATGGGCTACCACCTGGCGGACGCGCTCCGGAAGGATCAGCCCCAGCTCCCGCTCCTCTTCATCACCGGCGTCTTCAAGGGCGGCAAGCACGCCATCGAGGCCCGGCAGAAGTACGCGGCCGCCGGCTACTTCGAGAAGCCCTTCGAGGCCTCCAAGCTGCTGGAGACCGTGCAGATGCTGGTGCCCGCCCAGAAGCAGGCCCCCGCCGCCTCCTCGCCTCCAGGACGCCTTCGACGTCGAGCTGGACATCGACGTCGAGGAGGACAGTCCCCAGGACTCGATGGAGCTGACGGGCCGCATCAAGGTGACGGGCGGCGACAACCTCACCGCCGAGATCCGCGGCGCCAACCTCACCGCCTCGCCCCTGCACAAGGTGCCCGCCACCCTGGTGCGCCCGCCCGTGCCGGGCCGGCCGGCGCGAGCCGCTGCCCGGTGGGCGCGGGCTCCGCCGGGCAGCCGCCGCGGCGACCTCCAGGACAACCTGCCCTCGCTCATCACCGCCTTCTACCTGTCGCGCGAGACCGGCGAGCTGGGCGTCCAGCGCGGCAAGGTGAAGAAGGTCGTCTACTTCGAGCGCGGCATGCCGGTGTTCGCGCTCTCCAACCTGCTGGCGGACCGCTTCGGCCAGTTCCTGGTGCGCGTGGGGAAGATCAAGCCCGAGCAGCTCCAGGACGCCGCGGCGGTGGCCACGGCCAGCAACCGCCGCACCGGCGACGTGCTGGTGGAGCGCGGCCTGCTCAAGGACACCGAGCGCCTGTACTACGTGGGCCAGCAGGTGAAGGCCATCATCTACTCGCTCTTCGCGTGGGAGGACGGCACCTACGTCATGTGCCTTCAGGAGAAGGCCACCACCGAGTCCATCAAGCTGGACGTGCACCCGGCCAACCTCATCATCCGCGGCATCAAGAAGCTCTACAAGCCCGAGCGCCTGCGCCGCATGCTCCAGCCCGAGGACCGGCTGATCCCCGCCGTGGCCCCGGCCTACCAGCTGCACGAGGTGGAGCTGGAGCGCTGGGAGGCGGAGCTGCTGCCGAAGATCGACGGCACCCGCACGGTGGCCGAGCTGCTCGCGTTCGCCAACCGCCCCGAGCACGCAGGTCCACGGCTTCCTGGTGGCGATGGTGTCGCTGGGCATCCTCGAGCAGCGCACCGCGTAGGAAGCGCCGCCCTGGCGGGGACGGCGCCTCGCCAGGGGACTCAGAGGCGGGAGGCGATCCAGAAGAGGCCGAGCGCGCCGGAGCCGGCGGCCACCACGCGCTGGAGGCGCTCGGCGAGACCCGAGCCCATGCGGGCCAGGCCCTCGGCGAAGAGCAGGCCCACCGCGCCCATGCCCACGAGGATGCCGAGCGCGAAGCCGGGGAGGTACGTCCACCCGGAGGACTGAAGGCTGCCACCCACCAGCAGCGGGGGCAGGGCCAGCAGCAGCGAGCGCACCCCGCTGACGGCCATGAGGGCCCCGGCGGCGGTGCTCACCCGGTCGTGCATGTGGGAGTGGGGCTCGTGCGTGTGGCCGGGCAGGTGCGGGTGGCCATGGCGCAGCACGTTGGGGAAGAGGAAGGCGGTGACGGCCAGCGCCACCAGCACCATGCCGCCGAACACCTCGGCCCAGCGCTCGAAGGTCTCGGAGAGGCCCACGCCCGCCAGGAGGCAGAAGGTGGCCACCCCGCCGAGCACCGTCGCATGCCCGACGGCGAAGCGCAGCGCGACGAGCAGCGTGATCCGGCGCCGGGCCGGTCCCAGCGTACCGAGCGTGGCCATGGCGGCGCAGTGGTCCGGCCCCACCGCGTGGAGCAGGCCCTGGCCGAGACCGAAGAGGAATGCGATGAAGAGGGGCGACACGGTGGAGCACCCTATCCCCCCTTCGTGTCCGAGGCCAGCAGGAGGGTTGCACGTGTCTCCCATCTACCGAAGCCGTCCGACGACGGTGCTGCTGCTCTTGCTGGGGGCCCTGCTCCTGGGGGCCTGCCGGAAGGACGAGGGGCCCGAGCGGCTCGCCCGCGCCGAGGCGAAGTACGCGGAGCTCGTCGAGCGCGGCGTTCCCCCACGCGACCCGGCCTGGGAGGCCGTCATCGCCGAGTTCGACTCCGTGCCTCGGGACTCGAAGGCGCGGCCCGAGGCCGAGCGGCGGATCTCCACCCTGCGGCGGCTCCGCGAGCCCCTGCCACGCCGGCCGCTGCGGAGACCCGGCGAGCCGGACGGGGGGTCGCCCTCCCTGGACGAGCACGGCCACCCGCCGCACTCGCACGACGGCGTCGACGGCGGAATGTGACCTGACCTCGAAAGTCAGGTGTGCTATCTGGATGCTCGTCCATGCCCATTCCCCAGACAGGCGACCAGGCCCCCGATTTCCAGCTCCAGGACCAGAACGGCAACGACGTGAAGCTCTCCCAGTTCCGGGGGAAGAACGTCGTCCTCTACTTCTACCCGAAGGATGACACCCCGGGCTGCACGCAGGAGGCGTGTGACTTCCGCGACGAGCACTCGGCGCTACGGGATGCTGGCGCGGTGGTGCTGGGCGTCTCGCCGGACGACATCAAGAGCCACCAGAAGTTCGCCACGAAGTTCTCGCTGCCCTTCCCGCTGCTCGCGGACACCGGGCGCCAGGTGTGCGAGTCCTACGGCGTGTGGGGCGAGAAGTCGCTCTATGGCCGGAAGTTCATGGGCGTGACGCGCGCCACCTTCCTCATCGACCCCGAGGGCAAGGTGTCTCGTGCATGGCCCAAGGTGAAGGTGCAGGGCCACGTGCAGGAGCTCCTCCAGCTCCTGAAGGGCGGTGTACCCGCGGAGGCTCCCGCCTCGGGGAAGGCCCCGGTGAAGAAGGCGGCTCCAGCGAAGCGGGAGCCCGCGAAGAAGACCGTGGCGAAGAAGGCGGCTCCGGCGGGCAAGACCGTGATGAAGAAGGGCGCCGCGAAGAAGGCCACCGCGCGCCGCGGCTAGTTCTCCCCGCCGCCCTACGGGCGGGCAAGTAGCTCTCGCCCGCTCGCTTGCCGCTACCCGCTCCCCGCGCGCATGGCCACCCCTGTCCATGGAGAGCAGATGAGGACAGGAGGCGGTCATGCGGAACAGGGGTGTGAAGGGGTTGCTCGGCGCGCTCGCCGGGGTGGCGCTGCTCGCCGGGTGCGGCGAGGTCAATCATCGCTATTACGGCGGGCGTTCGTGGTCCTTGACGGCCCAGGAGGACTATTACTCCGAGCAGGCCCAGGCCAAGGACGAGGCTGCCCGGGAGTACTCCAACATCGGCACCAGCTCCGAGCTGTTCGAGACCAACGAGCAGGAGCGGGGTACGGGTGGTGCCGGTGAGTCCCCCGGCGGCGGACAGGGCAACATCGTCCCAGGAGGCCCGGGCCGTGAGCCCGCGCAGGCGAACCTCTGGCAGCGGCAGGACGAGCGCGTCCCGTTCCCACCGGCCCGGTTCGATGCCCTGGCCGCTCGCGCGCTCGGGACGGGCAGACCGCTGAAGAAAGGCCCCAAGGGCGCGTGGATTCAGGGCACCTATGGCGTCGAGCTGGGCTCCGGTCTCGCGACGTCGATGGCTCCGAGCAGCGGGTCGTTCCAGCCGCAGGTGCCCACGGAAGGCAGCGAAACGGCCCCGCCGGGACCTACGGGGGTCCGAGGCGAGAACGGGTACATCCGGCCGTAGGGCGGGCCCGGTGCCTTCGCCGCGGGCCGACCGGGCGACCGGGCCCTCGACGGACACCCGCTCGGTAGTCCGGAAGCCTCCGGGTGCCCATCCCTGATGGCGCGGCGTGCTCCTCTACTCGCACCGCGCGAGGGGGGGCAGGGGATGGCAGTGCCCCATGCGCCGACGGCAAGAGAGCGGGACTCCTTCCTGGAGACGGACATGCACGACAACGGTTTCAGACGGTGGGTGATGTTGGGGGCGCTGGCCTCGGCCTCGTGGCTGGTGGCGGCCTGCGGAGCCCTTCCAGATTACCCCGGCAACGCGACCTACAGGCCTGGCCTGACCCGGAGCCCGGAGCAGTCCGGTTACAACGGCACCATCACGGACAACCCCACCAGCATCGATCCCCGGACGCCCCAGACGGCCGGCACTCAGGGCCGCTCTCTGGCGATGGACCCCGGGCAGAGAGCCCTGCTCGAGCAGCAGGGTCAGGGCGGCAGTGGCCAGGGCGCGGGTGGCCTCGAACAGGGCGCTGGGGGCAGCCTCTACACTCCGACGCGCCAGGAGCCCGCTGCGCAGACCCTACCGGGGAAGAGCGACAGCCCCGCCGCGACCCCGAAGCCCATGCGCCCCGAGAAGGACGAGAAGTAGTCGGAGCCACGCGAGGCGGGAGGCGTCTCCCCGGGGAACAGCGGAGCGCGACGATGCCGGTCGGCCCCGCTGTCTCGGGAGAGGAGCGACCGGAACCTGTACGGATTCAAGAGGACGACCGCTCCTCCCATCTTGGGGGGGGCGGGACGGGAGACGGCTCCCACGAGCCGTCATGGACCCGGGCCGCTGATGACGGCTGCCCGGACGGAGGAGCGGATATGCGCGGAAACATTCGCAAGTGGATGGTGGTGGGGGCGCTGGCCTCGGCTGCGCTGCTGTTCCCGGGTTGCCAGGACACCAACCGGGGCGGTGAGCAGGGCGGGATGCAGGAGCAGCCCGGCACGGGCGGCGCGGGCGATGTCGGCATGGAGGACCAGGGAGTCGGTGGTGCCGGTGGCACGCAGAAGGGCGGGACCAGGGGCACCACGGGTGGCGGCACCATGACCCAGGACGCGGGCACGGCCCCAATGGACGCGGGCACGGGAGGTGCCGGCTTCGAGGAGTTCGAGTCCGACACGGGCGAGAGCGGTGACTTCCAGCAGTAGGCGAGGCCGCCCGGTCGAGACTAGCGGGACGCCAGCACCTCGGTGGGATCCCTCCCGCTGAAGGTGCTGGCGAGTCCCTCGGCGAGCGCGCGGTGCTCGGCGTTGCCGAGCGTGGCCAGACGCTCCTCGGGGCCGTGAGCGAAGCGGGCCTCGAGCCGGGCCAGACGGCGGTGGGCCTCGTCGATGCGGGCGCGCGGCACGCGGCCGGACTCCACCGCGCGCACCAGCGCCTCGATGGCCCGCCGCTGCACGTCCGCCTTGTGGCAGACGAGGAACAGGTCCACGCCGGCGAGGGTGCCGAGCACCGCGGCCTCCTCGACCGAGTAGTGGTCCGCGATGGCCTTCATCTCCAGGTCGTCGCTCACCAGCACGCCGTCGAAGCCCATCTCCTCGCGCAGCACGCCGTGGAGCACGCGCTGGCTCATGGTGGCGGGCACCTTCGGGTCGAGCGCGTCGAAGAGCACGTGCGCCGTCATCAGCGAGGCGAGCCCCGCCTGGGCGAAGGCGCGGAAGGGCACCAGCTCCACGCGGCGCAGGCGCTCCATGTCGTGGGGCAGCCGCGGCAGCGTCAGGTGGCTGTCCGAGGTGGTGTCGCCGTGTCCGGGGAAGTGCTTGCCGCACGAGGCCACGCCACCGGCCTCGAGGCCCCGCGCCCAGCGCCACGCCCATGCGGCCCACCTCGTCCGGGTCGCGGCTGAAGCTGCGGTCGCCGATGACGGGGTTGGTGGGGTTGGTGTCCACGTCGAGCACGGGGGCGAAGTCCCAGTCGAAGCCCACCGCGCGCAGCTCGTGCGCGAGCAGCCGGCCCACGCGCTCGATGAGCCCGAGGTCCCCGCGCTGGCCGAGCTCACGCATGGGGGGCAGGGTGGTGTAGGGCTCGCCGCGCAGTCGGGCCACCCGTCCACCCTCCTGGTCCACCGAGAGGATGAAGGGCCGGCGCGCGCGCGACTTGATGCTCGCGGCACAGGGCGGCCGTCTCCTGGGCGGTCCCCACGTTCCGCTTGAAGAGGATGGCGCCGAAGATGCCGTCGTCCATCAGCGAGGCGAAGTCGTCGTCGATGCGCGGGCCGGGGAAGCCCACCATGAAGAGCCGGGCACAGTCGCGGTAGAGGGCGTTGCTCATAGAGGGGTCACCTTGCCACGCCGCCCGGCCCACAGGGAGGTGCCAGGGGGCCGGGCGTTCAATGGGCTCACTTGCGCAGCAGCGTGCCCTCGAAGAAGAAGGCCATGGCCGCGGCCACGATGAGCCACGTCCACAGCGGCACCGGCGGGCGCTCCGCGTCCGCGCTCGACGCCTTCACCGTCTCCTCGCCGAAGTACGCCGCGAGCGCGTCCTGCGGCAGCCGGGTCAGGTCGCTCTCGGCCGGGTCCAGCGTCGCCGCGAAGGCCAGCGCGGGCACCGGCTTGCCGTCCGCCGCCCAGCACCGAGAACGTCCCCGGCTGCTCCACCGGACCCACCAGCACCGTGCCGTCCGGCTGCGCCTTGTAGCGGCACGCTCCGTGGTCCGTCCGGCGCCTTCACCGCCGACACCGCCTGCCCGCCCTCGGGCCGCAGCGCGAGCGTCTCGCCCACGCGCACCTTCTGCTCCTCGCGCTCCTCCAGCGAGCCCGCGAGGTAGGCCGCGAAGCGCTGCATCAGCGGCAGGAAGCTGGTGCGGATGGCGAAGTCGCTCCAGTCGCGGTCCACCGTGGAGGTGAAGAGCGCCACCCGGCCCTTGCCCCGCCGCGCCACCGCCACCGCCGGCGCGCCGTCCTCGTACGTGGCCAGCACCTGGCTCGCGCCCTGTGCCGCGCCGCTCCCGTCCGCCTCCAGCAGCATGTAGCGGTAGAAGCGCGCGCCCACGAGGCCCTCCTCGGCCCGGCCCGTGAAGGGCGCGAAGAGCGGGTGCTCCACCTTGACCTCGCGCCAGCTTCGCCGCCTTGCTCTCGGCGTCCGGGTCCTCGCGCTCCGCGCTGGTGCGCACCAGCCGCAGCGGCCGCGGCAGCAGCGCGCCGAGCCGCGTGTTGTAGGCCTCCGGGTCCACCTGGTCGCCCACGCAGACGAAGAGGCCGCCGCCGTTCTCCACGAAGGCGCGCAGCTTCGCCGCTCCGCCTCGCGTCCGGCGCGGCCACGTTGAGCAGCAGCACCACGTCGTAGTCGGCGAGGTCCTCGCGCAGGCCGGCCTCCGCGTCGCGCACCGCCAGCCTGCACCGGCGAGCCCGGCGCCGACAGCGCCGCCTCCACGAAGAAGGCCTCGTCCCGGTAGCGCGTGGCGTGCGGCGCGCCGTTCACCACCAGCGCCTTCAGCAGCGCGCGGCACCGCCAGCACGAAGGCCGCGCCGGTCGTCCTCGGCCAGCGCGTCCGGCGCGAGCGACACCTCGCCCGCCACCGCGCCGCCCTGCTGGAAGCGCTCCGTCAGCGTCTTCTGCGCCGTGCCGTCGGCCGGCACGTCCACGAAGCCCTTGGCCAGCGTGGCGTCGCCCACCTCGCACCAGCGGCCTCCAGGTCCTTCAGCGGCGCCTCGCCGAAGTTCTTCACCGTGAAGGTGAACTGGAAGGCGCGCGGGCCCGCCTGCAGCGCCGGCTCCACCTTCAGGTCCACCAGCGCGTGGTTGGGCAGCGCGTCCTTGCCGCTGGCCGCGTCGCGCAGCACCACCTCGGGGCGCACCGCCTCGCCCGTGGGGCCCTTCACCGTGGGCGGCGGTGCCTCCAGGCGCAAGCGAGCCTGGCCGTGAGGTCGGAGACCACCACCAGCCGCTTGCCCGCCATGGGGCTCTCCTCCAGCGCGCGCGCCGCCAGCTCCAGGCAGCGGGACAGGTCCGCGGCCGCGTAGCGTGGGCTGCGCCTCGTCGATCACCTGCCGCAGCTTGCGCGCGGTCGAAGCCCGGCGCCGCGCGGCGGCGCGGGCGAGCCCGTGCACACCAGCACCGTGGCCGGCTCCTCGGGGCGCAGGTCCGCGAGCGCGTCGCGCGCCTCGTCGCGGGCGCGCTCGAAGAGCGAGGTCGCCGTCCGACCAGCGCATGGACAGCGAGGTGTCGAGCACGATGGCGGTGGCCGCCGGGCCCTTCGCGCACCGCCGCCGCGCCGGCGTCCCGCCGCAACTCCGGCCGCGCCAGCGCGAGCGGGAGCGCCAGGAGGATCAGCGTGCGCAGCGTGTAGAGCAGCAGCCGCTTGAGCTTGAGGCGGCTCGCGGTGCGCTTCTGGCTGCGCAGCACGAAGGCGAGCGGCCCGAAGGGGTGGGGCCGGGGCCGACGGCGGTCGAAGAGGTGCACGAGCAGCGGGATGAGCGCCGCCAGCGCGCCCAGCAGCATCCACGGGTGCGCGAAGGTCACCGGCGCCTCCCCCGCCGCCCGAGGAAGCGCAGCAGCACCTCGTCCAGCCGCTCGTCGGTGCGCACCAGCTCGTAGTCCACGTCGGCCTCGGCGCAGGCGCGGCGTCACGCTCGCCAGGAAGGCGCCGAACTCCTCCAGGTAGCTCTGCCGATCTCCCGCGGGTTCACCTCGATGCGCCGCTCGTCCTCCATGGCGAGGAAGAGCGTGGGGTCGTCGAAGGGGAAGTCGAGCTCCGCGGGGTCCACCAGGTGGAAGACCGCCACGTCGTTCTTGCGCTGGCGCAGCGCGAGCAGCCGCTTGAGCGCGTCCGGCTGCTCGTCGAGGAGGTCGGAGAACACGACGACGAGGCGCGGCGCGGGAGCTTCTCCGCCAGGTGATCGGCGGCGCCGAGACGAGGTCGGTGGTGCCCTTGGGCTGCAGCGTTCTCGAGCGTGTCGAGCAGCACGTTGAGGTGGCCGGCCGAGGCGCGCGGGGGCACGTCCTGGATGCGCCCGTCCGTCATCAGCGCGAGCCCGGCCGCGTCCTGCTGGCGCACCAGCAGGTAGCAGAGCGCGCCGGCCAGCGTGGTGGCCACCTCCAGCTTGGAGAGCGCCCCGCGCGGTAGCCCATGGAGGCGGAGGCATCGACCACCAGGACGGCGCGCAGGTTCGTCTCGTGCTCGAAGCGCTTGACGTAGTACTTGTCGAACTTGCCGTAGGCCTTCCAGTCCAGGTGGCGCAGCTCGTCGCCGGGCGCGTACTCCTTGTGCTCGGCGAACTCCACGCTCTGGCCCTGGTGCGGGCTCTTGTGGAGGCCGGAGAGCACGCCCTCCACCACCGCGCGGGCGCGCAGCTTCACGCCCTGCAGCCGGGCCAGCGTCTGGGCGTCGAGCAGCATGCGCGTGGCGCTAGCCCTTCACCAGCGCGAGCGAGCTGGTCCACCAGCTTCACCGAGGTGATGCCCTCGCTCTCGGCGTGTGAAGTTGGGCAGCACGCGGTGGCGCAGCACCGGCCGGGCCAGCGCCTGCACGTCCTCCACCGTGGCGACGAAGCGGCCGTGGAGGATGGCGCGCGCCTTGGCCGCCAGGACCAGGTACTGGCTCGCGCGCGGGCCGGCGCCCCAGGACACGCTCTTCGCGATGAAGTCCGGCGCGCCCGGCTCCTTGGGCCGCGTGTGGCGCACCAGCTCCACCGCGTAGCGCACCACGTGGTCCGGCACCGGCACCCGCCGCACCAGCTCCTGCAGCGCGCAGGATCTCCTCGGGCGAGCAGCACCTTGCTGCAGCGCCGGCTGCGAGCCGCCGGTGGTGCGTCTTGACGATCTCCACCTCCTCCTCGGCGGTGGGGTAGTCCACGTCCACCAGGAACATGAAGCGGTCGAGCTGGGCCTCGGGCAGCGGGTAGGTGCCCTCCTGCTCGATGGGGTTCTGCGTGGCCAGCACGAAGAAGGGCAGCTCCAGCGGGTAGGTGCGTGCCGCCGGCGGTGACCTGGTACTCCTGCATGGCCTGCAGCAGGGCGGCCTGCGTCTTGGGCGGGGTGCGGTTGATCTCGTCGGCCAGGATGATGTTGGCGAAGAGCGGGCCCTTGAGGAAGCGGAACGCGCGGCTGGCCGGTGGCCTGGTCCTCCTCGAGGATGTCCGTGCCGGTGATGTCCGAGGGCATCAGGTCGGGCGTGAACTGGATGCGGTTGAAGGACAGGTTGAGCACGTCGGCCAGCGTGCGAGATCAGCAGCGTCTTGGCCAGGCCCGGCACGCCCACGAACAGGCAGTGGCCGCGGGCGAAGAGCGCGATGAGCAGGTGCTCGACCACCTCGCGCTGGCCCACGACGCGCTTCTCGATCTGCGCGAGGATCTGGGCTTTGGCCCGGGCGAGCTCCTCGACGGCCTGGAGATCCTCGCTGGTGGCTTCCGGTGCGGGCTGGGGCGTGATGGGGGCGGCGTTTTCCATGAGAAGCGTTCTCTTAATCGCGGGCGGCGCGCGGACCAAGGGGTTCGCGACAGGGGCGAGGCTCGAACGTGGGCTGCCAACCGTTCCGGCACCCTGTATTCCTGCCATCGGACGTTCGTCCGCCCCCCGACCGCCGTGGCTGTCTCCCTACCCTCCAGGGGGCTCGGTCGCCCGGGACGAGGGGGGATGCCGCTGGGGAATGACCCCATTGACCTTCCCCCGGTTCGAGTCTCCGGGCCCCTCGGGCCGGGAGGACTGGTGGGAGAGTCATGCACCGAGAGTCACGAGTACACGCCGCCCGTCCCTGGAACCGGGTCCTGCCCGCCGACGCTGCTGGCGCTGGCCGTGGGATGCGGGGGCTCGGGAGCCTCGGAGCCGACGGACCGACGCCCGAGTCTCCAGCCGCCGCGCACTCGGCTCGCCCGCCCCGGTGTGCCCGAGCCCCAGGGTCCGACGCCCTGGTTCCACCGCCTCGGGGGGCCGCAGGACGACACCGGCACGGGGCTCGCGGTGGACGGCACGGGGGACATTTCCGCGTGGTGTGGCTCTCCTCGCCGCGCATGGACGAGGACCGCGAGCCCGTCCCCGGCGAGCGGCGTGCCCTCACCCTGGCCCGGTACGCACCGGACGGCCGGGTGCGGTGGACGCGCGAGTTCTCCGGCATGCGCGTGGCCTCGCCGCGCGTGGCGGCCTCGCCCTCGGGGAGCGTCTTCCTCACGGGCAATGCCTTCCTGTACCCGTTGGACTTCGGCCTGGGCGCGGCCAACGACGGCTTCCTCGTGAAGTTCTCCGGCGACGGCCAGCCCCTCTGGCAGCGGCGCGTGGGACAGAAGGTGTACGGGCTGGCGGCGGACGGGGAGGGCGGCGTGCTCGTCGCGGCCGAGGAGTGGACGCCGGAGGGCCATCTCCCGGTGCTCGCTCACCACGATGCCGAGGGAGTCCATCGCTGGACGCGGCAGCTCGATGCGGTGGCCGAGGGGACGCGAGCTGCACGCGGTGGCGTTCATGCCCTCCGGCCAGGCGCTGCTCGCCGGCCGCCTCGTCGGCACGCTCACGGTGGACGGCCGCACCTTCGGGACCGCGAGCGGACGGGGACTGCTGCTGCTCGCCTTCGAGTCGGATGGGCGCCTCGCGTGGGGCAAGGAGGTGCGAGGAGTGGATGGCCACGTCACCGGGCTGAAGCCGGGCCCGGACGGAGGCGTGGCGCTGGTGGGTGAGTTCCGCGGCTCCCTGTCGTGGGGCGGGACGCACGCTCACCGGCTCCGGGGCCTTC
Organism: uncultured delta proteobacterium; assembly: GCA_963771175.1. Lineage (GTDB taxonomy): Bacteria > Myxococcota > Myxococcia > Myxococcales > Myxococcaceae > Archangium. The sequence goes on along the minus strand of CAVYSY010000003.1, from coordinate 52,356 downwards.
GCGCTCGCCGCGGGGCCGGAGGGTGCCGAGCGCTGGCTCCATTCGCTCGCCATGCGGCGCCCGGCCGGCTCCCCCGGTGGTGTCGGTGGATGACCGGGCGCGGGTGGTGGCGGCCTGTGGCGGCGTGCTGAGCGCGTACGCGCCGGAGGGAACGCCGCGCGACCAGCGCACGCTGTCTCCCGGCGCGTGCCCCGAGGGCGGCTGCCCGGTGACGAGCACCGCGTTGGGCTTCGTCCCGGGTCGGGGCCTCACGCTCCTCGGCAACCAGCGGCACGGGGCGCGGGCGCGGGCGACGCGTGGGACCAGGAGGCCTTCCTGCGGCTGCTCGGCCCCTGAGTGCTCCGTCCGTACTTTTCCGGGATGCGAGAACGACCTGTCAGGTCTCCAGGCAAGCGGCCTTCCAGGCACGTCGCGCGGGGGAGAAGCGTGGGCGGGAGTCGCCCATGAGCCCACCTGGGCCGGATGATCGGCCGGCAGGAGGGCGAGAGAGAACATTAAGACTTGAGCGAGCCTGTCGGACCCGCGACAGTCGGAGCCTATGGATCAGGGTCGGCGCGCCACGGATCGAAAGTCCGTGGGTCTGCTCGTGAAGCTCAAGCACACGGACATCGGCAGCTTCGTCGAGGAGTTCGCCGTCAACATCAGCCCCGGGGGCATGTTCATCCGCTCGCGCGAGCCACAGCCGGTGGGCACTCCGGTGAAGTTCGAGGTGCGGATCGCCGACGGAGTCCGGGTGCTGCGAGGCTCGGCGGTGGTGCGCTGGGTCCGGCCCCCCGAGGATCTGTCCGGCCCCCCGGGCATGGGCATCCAGTTCACGGAGCTGGAGCCGGCCTCGCAGGCGCTCGTCGATCGGATGCTGCAGCGCAAGGGTGAGGCGTCCGTGGAGGCTCCACGGCCGACCGCCCCGCCGCCGGTGGCCGCTCCGCCGAGCGTGCCCGTGACTCCGTCCGTTGCCCCGGTGCTTCCACCTCTGACGTCGAGGATTCCCGCCGTGGCATCGGCGGCCCCGGCAGCGCCCGTGGCACGGCCCATCGTGCCGCCGCCTTCTCCCCCCTCACCGCCGTCGACATTCCGCTCGACGAGCTCATCGCCAGCACGCCCGAGCCGAACACCTCGCTGGATGTGTTCGAGAGGCCGACGCGCGAGATGCCGACCATCGCGACGCCGCCCCCGAGGCAGCCCGGAGGTGGGCAGGAGTTCGATCTGGACCTCTCGGGGGCGGCCACGTCCGCGCCCGTGCCCGCGCCGCAGCCCGTGCGCACCGCGCAGGCCAGCAGCGCGGTGGAGCTGGAGCTGGAGTCCTCCGACGATGACGAGCCGCTCGAGTTCGCCCGGCCCGTGGCGGGGCAGCCTCAGCGCAGGCCTCCGCCGAGGAGGCCCGAGCCCTCCAGCGTGCGTCCCGTGGCTCCAGCTCCGGCCGCGCCAGCCGCTCCGGCACAGCCCCAGGCGGTCGCGCAGTCCGCGGCACCCGTGCTCGCGCCGGCCGCGAAGCCGGCCGCACCGCTGCCCCCCGAGCCCAAGAGCTCGCCGGGCCAGGTGCGCACCATCTTCCTGACGCCGCCCGCGATCCTCGAGGGCAAGGGCCCGGTCATTGGCATCGACCTGGGTACCACCAACTCGTGCGTGGCGGTGGTGACGAACAACAAGCCCACGGTGCTGCGCTCGCGCGAGGGCTACAACACCATCCCCTCGGTGGTGTCGCTGTCCACGCAGGGCAAGCTGCTGGTGAGCCACCGCGCGAAGAGCCAGGTGCTGCTGCGCCCCGAGCAGACCATCTACGGCGCGAAGCGCCTGGTGGGCCGCCCCTTCGACAGCGCGGTGGTGAACCAGGTGCGCGAGCGCTTCCACTATCAGATCGTCCCCGACACGCGTGGCCGGGCGGCGGTGCGGATGGGCGAGAACGTGCTGTCGCTGGAGGAGGTGCAGGGCATCGTCCTCCGCGAGTGCAAGGAGCTGGCGGAGCAGCACCTGGGGCAGAAGGTGGAGCGCGCGGTGGTGACGGTGCCGGCGTACTACTCGGAGCCACAGCGCGAGGCGGTGCGCCGGGCGGGGTGGATGGCGGGGCTGAAGGTGGAGCGCATCCTCAATGAGCCCACCTCGGCGGCGCTGGCCTACGGGCTCAACCGGGACCTGGCCAAGAAGGTGCTCGTCTATGACCTGGGCGGCGGCACCTTCGACGCGACCATCCTGCGCATCGACAAGAACGTGTTCGAGGTGTTGTCCACGGGTGGCGACATCTTCCTGGGAGGCATGGACTTCGACAACCTCCTGGTGGACCTGCTGCTGGAGCGTTTCCAGCAGACGGAGAAGGTGAACTTCCAGGGAGACCGCATCGCGCTGTCGCGGGTGACGGACGCCGCCGAGCGCGCGAAGGTGGCGCTCTCGGAGAGCAACTCCTACGAGGTCCACATCCCGATGCTGATGATGGACGAGACGGGGCAGCCACGAGACCTGCACGTCACGCTCACGCGCGCGGAGATGGAGCGGGTGTGCCTGCCGCTGGTGATGCGCACGCTGGACGTGGTGCGTGACGTGCTGCTGGACGCGAAGCTGCGGCCGGGAGAGGTCGACGACATCCTGCTGGTGGGTGGCCAGAGCCGCATGCCGCTGGTGCGCGAGAAGCTCAAGGAGGTGTTCGGCAAGCCTCCGCTCGCGGGCGTGAACACGGACGAGGCGGTGGCCCTGGGCGCGGCGCTGTACTCGAGCGCCGTGGACAAGGTGACGAGCGTGGTGCTCATCGACGTGCTGCCGATGACGATTGGCGTGGCGATGCCGGGAGGCGCCTTCACGCGAGTCATCGAGCGCAACACGCCGCTGCCGGCGCAGCGCTCGTTCGCCATCTCGACGACGCGGGACAACGAAGAGGTGATGGAGCTGTCCGTCTTCCAGGGAGAGGACACGCACATCGCGGCGAACGAGTATCTGGGGACGGTACGGCTGGAGGGGCTACCGAAGGGGCCGAAGGGCTCGGTGCGGGTGGCGGTGACGCTGCGGCTGGACGCGGAGTGCGTGCTGCACGTGAACGCGCAGGAGTACTCGACGCGCAAGGAAGTGAAGGCGACGCTGGCGACGCGCTACACGCCGGACGAGCTGCGGCAGCGGTTGGGCGTGGCCTCGGACGTGGCGAAGGCGGCCGAGGAGCGCCGAGGCCAGGACCTCAAGGAGCGCTCCGGCCGCTTCTGGGGCTTCCTGAAGAAGGTGGTGGGCAAGGCCTGAAAGGGGAAAGAGGCATGGCGTCCCCACGGAGTTGCTGGTCTCCACGCTCAAGGTTGCTCGCTTGCCTCCTGCTATTGGGGGTCAGCGCTCAAGCAGGATGTGCTTACCGCAACACCGTCGTCGGACGCATCTCTCCTGAGCACTTCTGGTTCACAACGACCGTCGAGGAATCCGAGGCGCAACCGGGCGGATGGCGAGCGGTCTGCATCCACGCCCGTCTCACGGAGGGCGACTCGGGAGCGACTTCCGTATGCAAGTTCGAGGTTGGTCTCCCGTTGCGGAATGGCCAGAGGGAAATCCGTTTGGCGATCGCCCAGCAGGACGCGGCGGAAATGGCCAATCGTGCTGCGTACAGGGTCCTCTCCAAGGCCAAGCGTGGTCAGATGATCGCCGTGTTGTGCAATGAGTTCAAAACTCTCTATGACCTGATGCTCAAGGAGAAGCATCCGGGTGCCCAGGTGGGAGCTTGTGTCTCCAAAGGCATCGAAACTATCCCCTTCGACATCCCGAAGTCTTCCAAGCCATGAGGGCCTTTACGAAAGCAGAGCTCATCCGCATCGCGCACCACCACTACCCTCTTGGAAGCACTGTCTTCATCGACATCGACAGGTCCAGTCCCGAATTCCAGCGCTGGTCCGAGGCCTGGGATAGGGCTCTGGCCTGGGAGCGCTGGGCCTCTCTTCTCGGTGGACTCAGGGCTGCATTTCCCGGTCGTCCCGTCGGGAACGTGACGCAGCCCGGTCTGTCCGCCTGTCTCCGGTGTTGCGTGTACCTGGAGAGCCCTCTACCGGAGGGGGGGCGGGTTCTGACCCGCATGGCTGGCGCCGTGAGCGTGCTTGCCCCGCTGTATCTCGTTTACGCCACGGTGCAGCACATCCGAGCCGATGGCTCATGCGCCCGGCCGCAGTTCTTCTTGCAGCCACCGGACGAAATCAGGCCGCACGCGAAGCGGCTCGCGCAGCACCTCGCGCGGGAACTTAACTACCGGCCGTTCCCACTCGAGCTGGCAAACGTGCCCCATTCCGGGCCGCTGCATCTACTACCTCAATGGAGGAGAACCCTCGTTGCTTGATGCTCTCCTCAGCAACGATCTGGCCAACCTGCCCTGATGTCATCAATATCCTGCTGATGGGATGAGACAATGGAACTCTCCACGAAATCGGGGCAGGCTCAACCAGGGGCTCAAAGGCATGCTTGAGCAGGCGGAGCGGCAGTTCCGGGTCGCGAGAGGAATGCGCCTGCGGTGGCACGTCGCGGAGGAGCGGATGGTCGCGGTTCTTCGGAAGCATTTCGACGCTCGCGGCCTCAACGCGATTGAGGTCGTGTACACGCAGCCAGTGCAATGAGGGCCGTCACGCATGAGCGAGTCTTACGGAATTAAAGCCTATTGGGGAGGGCGGCCAGAGTCGGCTGAGGAATGTGCTCGGCGTGCGGAGACATTCTTCCGGCTCCTCGCGAAGTGCCATCCGAGCTACGCGCGCTGGTACGAGCAGAACAATTCCACCCGGACGTCGCTTCAGCTCGGATTCGAGCCCACGCATGAGAGCTTCCTGAGCTTCTTCGGAAAGAAGAAGTATCAGAGCGGCTCGGACGGCTTTTCATTTGGTGCGTGGACGGGGCACGTGAAGCAGGACCAAGGCGGTATGGTCATGCTCAGGTGTGGGTCGAAGGCGGAGGTCGCGCCGAACTTCCTGTGGCTCTTCTACCCCGAGGAGGCCCTGGGTCACGAGCGGATGCTCAGCGCGCCCGTTGTCGCCGACGTCATGCGTGCCGTTGCGTTGGCCTGGGAACCGGAGTGGGCGCTCGCGACGGCGGACGGACTCTGGAACCAGCTCTCCGGCGGCAGTCGGCTCGGCTGCTTCCTGGGGTGGATGACGTATTTCTCGCGAGAGCGTGGTGAGGTGCCTGCCCTGCCCGCGCCCGTCCGGGTGGAGCCAGTAGGCGACAAGGGCACGCTCGTCATCCTGACTCCCGAGCGCCTCAGCCCGAGCAACCCCGAACACGTGGCCCTCGCGTGGCGCGTCCAGAAGCTGCTGGAGGAACGAGGGTTGCTCAAGCTGGTCGTCGAGCCGCGGCCCATGCACCACGCATGATGCGAGGGAAGCTCGTGAGGGGGCCACCTCGGCGGCGGGCTACTCGCGAGAGAGTTGAGGCGGGCAGCGCTTCCAGAGCGCCGTCGGGCCCCACTCCCGCTGGACGCAGAACCCGGCCGTCTCCAGCTCGTGCTCCCCGATCGCCGCCTTGTGGACGAGCACATGGGAGAACTGTGGCTCCTGGAGCGGGCCGTACAGTTCTCGCACCTGGTGCTCGGGGCGCACGAGTATCGGCACGTCGCGGCGCAGGTAGAACCGGCCGCTGACATTCCACTCCTTCTGGCCGGCGACGAGGATGCCCGTGAGCGCGGGGTCCTGCCCGGCGAAGACGAGGGCGTCGATCTGCTCCGTGCACAGTCCGCCCGGCATCTGCACGGTGGCCGCCGCCAGCGAGGAGAGCGCGTACACGCCCACGAGCCCGCCCACCGCCCGGCGGGAGCGCACCCGTTGCGAGAGGGTGCGCCACGCCGGCCCGGCCGCGAGGGCCACGAAGAGCGGCAGCAGCGGCGCGAGGAAGCGCACCTCCTTGTGCGCCAGCGCCATCACGACCCCGAGGTAGACGGCGAAGGCGCCGACGAGCAGGTCTCTCCGGGCCAGCCCGCGCCCGAAGTGCCAGGCGAGCAGCAGCGGCACCATGCCCGCGAGGGTGGGGAGGTACCACCACCAGGGCTTGATGCCGAACTTCTCCGAGCCACCGGCGAGGATGTTGAACTCGACGTACTTCCAGACGGAGTGCCAGGGCATGCCCCAGGTAAGCCAGTCGAGCAGGCCGAGCCCCAGCAGCACCACGCCCACCCCCAGCGCGCCGCCCGCCAGCGAGCGCCAGTGCCGCGCGGCCAGCAGGCTCACGGCGATGGGCACGCCGAACACCGCCGAGGGGTAACGCACCACGAACGCCACGCCCAGCAGGAGGCCACTCCAGAAGCCCTCGCGCAGGCCGTCTCGCGCGCGAGCACGCCAGGCCCACAGGAGCGCGCCCAGCAGCGGGGCCACGCTCAGCGAGTCCGCGAGCGGTCTCGCGGCATAGAGGAGCCACCCGCCCCAGGTGACGTGGATGGCCGTGGCCAGGAGCGCGGCCTCGCGACCGTCTCGTTCCTCGACGAGCCGGAACAGCGCCACGGCGCCCCACGCCTGCACCGTGGCACAGCAGGCCCACACCACCGAGGCCAGGGCCCACGCCTGGGTGAGCCCCAACCGCCCGCACAGCGCGAGAATGCCTCCGAGGACCCCGGGGACGGCCCAGTTGCGCAGGCCCGCCACCCACTCCCAGGCGACGAGCCAGTACCCGAAGGCGAGCCCATGAGCGGGCTCCAGGAACTGGAAGACCTCGTCCGGGTGCTGCCGGCCGCGCTTGAGCGCCACCACCACGATGGCGAGGACGGCCCCCGCCACGGCCAGTCTCCGCTCCCACGCGGGTCTGAGGGGGACTGAAGGGTTCATCGACGCTGGGAGCCTCTCCTCCCAGCGCGCGGATTACCACGAACCGCCTTCATCGGGCGGTGTGACTCCGAGTGACTACTTGCCGCCGTCCTTCGCGGGGGCCGCGGCCGGAGCCTTCGCGGGCGCACCGTCCTTGCCCGAGTCGCCCTTCCCGAAGTCCTCGGTCTCGACCAGCTCCGAGTCCTCGCGCATGAGCTCCTGGGAGACCCGGTCCACCTCCTCGGCCTCGAGGCCGGTGAGCACCACGCTCGCCGCCCGCGTGCGCGTGACGAGCGCCGTCTCGCCGAGCGCCCCGTGGATGCGCATGAGCGCCAGGTGGATCTCCGGGTCGAACGGGTCCGCCGCGAGCGCCTCCAGGTAGGCCTGCCTGGCCTTCGCCGTAGTCCTTGCGGAACAGGAGGATGCGCCCCAGGTGCACGTTGGTGCTCGGCGAGCCGGGGTGCACGCGCAGGCGAGCCGCGCAGCACCTGCTCGGCCTCGTCCAGCCGCCGCAGCTCGAGCAGCGTCAGCGCGTACTTGTTGGACACGCGACTCGTACTTGTCGCCCACCAGCTTGTGCGCCTTGCGCGTACTCCTCGGCGGCGGCCTTGATGCGGTTGCGCTCGCGCATCAGCTCGCCCAGGTGCGCGAACTTGCGCGCCGGCACCTCCGTCACCTCCGCGAAGTCGCCGAAGGAGATCTCCCGGCCCTTCTTCTTCTTCGTCCTCGTCCTTGGCGTCCTCCTTGAGCACCACCTCCTCGTGCGCGGGGAGCAGCTCCTTGGGGAAGGGCTGCTTCTTGATGTGCGCGAGCCAGGCCTTCTCGAAGGTCGGCGAAGGGCATGCCCGTGGCCGCCTCCACCGCCTTGTGGTCCGCTGCCCGCCGTCGCGCAGGCCGAGGATGATGCTCGCGCAGGCCCGCGTTGCCCTGCGTCGAGTGCACGTAGTCGATGGCGAAGAAGACCTCGGCGAAGGCGGTGGCGGCGTCCTCGGCCGTGGGCAGCAGCGCGATCGACGGGTGCATCTTCTCGAAGGGGATGAGCTTGTCCTTCTTCACCCGCCTGCCCAGCAGCGCCAGCGTCGAGGGCGTCATCGCCAGCCCCGGCTTGCCGCGCCAGCGCGACTCCAGGTACTTGGCCAGGCCCTCGTGCAGCCAGATGGGCACGGTGTTGTGGCTCATCTGGCTCGACCACCAGGTGCACGTACTCGTGCGCCAGCGTGTCCTGCCAGTCGTAGCCGCGCGCCACCGCCTTGGGGCTGGTCACCATCAGCTTGTTGAACTTGCAGATGGCGATGGTGCCGGTGGTGCTGAATCTGCTCGTAGGTGAGCGTGCGACACCTTGGCCAGCTCGCGCGCGTTGTTCACCACCTCCACGCGCATCTTCCGCCCGGCGGCGCGTAGCCCGAGGTCCTCGTCGAGCGCGCGCGTGGATGGCCTCCAGCGTCTCCAGCGCGTAGGGCACCAGCACCTCGTCCTTCCCCTTGGGGTAGAAGAAGATGAAGTGCTCGCTCTCGGCGCGCGCGTGGTCCTTCACGATGTCGCGCGGTGTCCTTGGCCAGCCGCAGGTAGCTGCCCGGCTTGTCCTCGATGTCGGCGCCCTGCGAGCAGCTCGCACCGCCTCGGCGTAGTGGCCCTCCTCGAAGGCCACCCGGCCCTGGAAGTACTTGAGCGGCTCGATGTCCGCGGGGACGAGCCGCTCCAGCGCCGCCAGCTCCCGCCGCGCGCGCCGGCACGTCCCAGTCGTCCAGGCGCTGCTCGACCTTGCCCAGTCGCGCCTTGGCCTCGCCCTTGAGCGGCTCCTGCGGCCTGAGCGCCCGTGGCGAGGAGCAGGCACAGGCCGAGCAGCGCGGCGAGGAGGCTCACGCGAGCCCGCTGCCTCACGTGAGTCCCGCGCTCACTTCACCAGCTCCTCGTAGTAGCGCTTCACCTGGTCCCGGTACTTCTCGGGCGCGCCCTGCTTCATCGCGTCCAGCAGGTCCTTGCGGAACTCCTTCGGCGCCTGGTAGGCGTCCTCGTCCGGAATCTCCACCTTGTCGCGCGGATCGCGCTCCCGTTGCCCTCCTGCCGGCCGCCGATGCCCATGGGCAGCGGCAGCCCGCGCCCCTTGCCCTGGCCGCGCTGGCTCTCCTTCATCTGCTGCTGGAACTGCTTGCAGGCCCTCCAGCGCCGCCTGCTGCTCGCCGTAGCCCCGGTTGGCGTCCTTGCCCTGCATCCGCTGCGCCGCCTCACCCATGCGCTCGGCCAATCTCGTCCATCTGCTCCCCGGCCTCCTGGCCGAAGAGCGGCGCCATCTGCTCCATCTCCTCCATCTGCTGGCGCAGGCCCTTGGCCTTCTGCTCCAGCTGCCTGCTGCTCCTGGGCGAGCTGCTGCAGCTGCTGCTTCTCCTGCTGGCTCATCTGCGAGCCCGGCGGCGGGAAGAGCGACTGCAGCTTGCGGTTCACGTCCTCCACCGACTTCGCGTCCTTCTCGCAGCTGCTCGGCGAGCTGCGTGGACTGCTTCCGCACCTCCGTCGGGGTTGCCGGACATCTCGTCCAGCGCGCGCTGCTGCTCGCCCGTACATGGCGAGCTGCTGCGAGGCCTCCGAGGCCCGCTGCGTCGACTCGGCCGCGAGGTCGAAGTCGTCCACCTTCAGCGCGTTCCTCGCGTTCTCCAGCTCGGCCTGCGCCTCCTCCAGGGGCCGGGAGGCCCGGCTGTTGAGCTCGTCCGGCCGGAGCTGCTTGTAGTCCTTCTGGACCTGTTCGATTTGACGCTGCAGCTCGTCCTTCATCCCCTTGCCGCGCTCGGACAGCCGCTCCTTGTTCTGCTGCCGCGCCTGGTCGCGCAGCGCCTTGGTGGCGTCGGCCACGCGCTGCTGCTCCTGCGCCGTCTTCTGCAGCTCGTCCATGAACTGGCCGAACTTCTGCGCCAGCTCGGGGTACTGCTCGGTCGCCGAACTCGTCCTGCGCCTCGTCGAGGCCGTTGAGCATCTCGTCCATCTGCATGGACAGCTCCTGCAGCTTGGCGAGCGCCTCGTCCGTCTTGCCCTCGCGCATCAGCTTCTCGACCTCGTCGAGCGCGCTCTGCATGTCCTGGTCCTTCATCATCTCCTGAAGGGCCTCGGCATTGAGGTGCTCGTCGCGGATGCCCTGGCGCAGCTCGGCCATGCGCTGCATCAGCTCGTTGATGCGCGAGCGCATCTCCTGAATCTGCTGCATCACCTGCTCGCGCGTCTGCTCGTCGGGGTTCTGCTTGTACTCCTCGATGAGGCGCGCGAGCTCGCGGCGCTCGTTGGCGAGCTGCTTGGCCAGCTCCTGCAGCTCCTCCAGCTTCTGCCGGTCCAGCAGGGACTCCAGGTAGAGGACGTCCTTCTCCAGCTCGGTGATTTCCTCCTCCACCAGCGCGCCCAGGCGGGCCCCGGTGCCGAAGTCATCGCCCTGCCGGCGCTGCTGGGTGCGCAGGTAGACGCGCCGGAAGTCCGAGGTGGCGCGCACCCGCACGCCCAGCGTGGCGGAGATGTTGGCGAGCGCGGTGACGAGCTCGGCGGGCGCGTCGCGCTCGCGGCGCAGCTCCTGGGCGAGCGCGCGCATGTCCCCCACCAGTGTCAGGCCGTTGGTGTCCACCGACTGCGCCGAGGCCACCTTCTCCGGCGTCCTCACCTTCTCCCGCTCGGGGCCCTCCAGCCGGTCCGCGAGGTGGTCCACCATGCGGTCCCAGAGCGCCTCGGCCTTCTCCAGGGCGAGGCGCCGGTGCTCGGCGGCGCTGTAGACGCGCAGCACCTGGGTGCGGCTGACGCCCCGCTTGGGGCCCTCCACCGCGTCGTTGTCCTTCGCCTCGACGTAGTAGGTGACGCGGTCTCCCGGCTGCAGCTTCAGGGTGCCCAGGTCCCAGTCATGGGTGCCGCGGCTGCGCCGGCTGTCCTCGCGAGGCAGGGAGACGCGCGTCTCCTCCTTCGCGCCGGGCGTGCGGAAGACGAGCGCGAGGCCCGCCGAGGCCGTAGTCGTCGGTGGCCTCGTACTTGAGCGTCACCTTCTGGCCCGGGTCGATCTCCAGCTCCGCCGCGGGGGTGAGCAGGCTCACCTGGGGAGGGGCGTCCGCCTCCACGTTGAGCGGGATGTCCGGCCCGGTGGCGATGGCCTCGCGGCCCGTGCCGTAGAAGACGAAGTGGTAGTTGCCCGTCTTCTTCGCCACGAAGGTGCCCGTCAGCTCGCGCTTGCCGGTGACGGTGAGGGGGAGCGTCTCGCCATTGACGACGCAGCTCCGCGCGCTCCACCTCGCGATCGGAGCGCGTCTTGAGCTGCACCTCGGTGCCGGCCGGGGCGCTCACCTCGCCATTGGTGCCGGGCACGGTGCGCGGGGCGAGCCCCGTGTAGGCCGGGTAGCGGTACGTCAGCTCGATGTCGCCGGTGATGGGCTCGCGCTGCTCGGGCTGGCCGATGCGGCTCGCGGACTCGAGCGCCTTGGTCAGCCCCGCGCGCCACTGCGCGCCCGCGAGGCCCAGCACCACCGCGAGCACCAGCACCACGCCGCCCAGCACGAGGCCCGCGTGCTTGAGGCGCGTGCCGTCCACCACCGTGCCCGCGTCCACCTGCCCGGCGCGCAGGTCCATCTGCCGCAGGAAGGCGTCCGCGAGGTCCGCCGAGTGAGGGGCCTCGGGGCCGCCGCGCGTGCGCGACAGCTCCACCGCGGCGAGCACGTCCAGGGACAGCTCGGGCCGGTGCTCGCCGATGAGGCGCGCGGTGCGGACGTCGTCGCCCACGGTGCGCAGGGCGAGCCCCACGCCGAAGGCACACGCCACGAGCGCGCCCACCACCGGGGACAGGAACATCACCCAGCGGCCGAGCCCCGGAGCGGCGAGCGCGAGGAAGCCACCGGCCACCCAAAGCACGAGGAGGGCGGCGGTCCCCAGCAACACGCCCTGCAGCCACAGCAGGCGGCGCTGGCGGGCGCGCACCGCGGCGAGCAGTCTCTCCACGCCTCGTGAGCGCGGCTCCTCCCGGGGCCCCCGCGGCGGGGCGGGCGGCTGGGGAGGAGACGGGGGCGGGAGCTCCGGTCCTGGGGTCGTCTGCGGGGATTCGAGATTCACGCTGTCACGTCCGCTCGGTCGTGTGGCAACCCACGACCGGGTCACCTATTCCAAATCTGTAGCAGGCCCGAGCGCGCGGCGCGTCCCGCCGCTGTCCGGGCGGGCGCCTTCCGCTCCCGGGTGTCCGCCGGTGGAAGCTTGGACGGTCTCCGGGAGGCGGAGGGGTTCAGCGGCTGGCGGTCTTTCGCGAGGCGTCTGTCTGGTCGTCATCCGCCGTCAGCACCACGTGCTCCGCCTCGCCTTCCCCGGGCCCGGTGCCGTTGGGGTGGTTGTTCGGCTCTCCGGCACCCAACTCCTCGGCGAGCGCGGTGAGCACGTCCTGGGCGCCGACGATGCGCGCGCGCGACATGCGGGAGATGGCCCGCTGCACGGCGGCCTCCACGGTGCCGGGGGAGGGCACGTCCAGCGCGCGTCCCGCATCGGTGAGGAGGAAGAGGGCCTTGCGCCCGTCGAGCGGATCCGACTTGCGCTCCAGCAGGCCGCGCTTCTCCATCCGCTTGAGCACTCCGGTGAGGGTGCTCGGGTGCACGTGCATGATCTGCGCGAGCCGGCCCGCGGTGATGCCGGGGAAGCGGCCCACGAGGCGCAGCACCAGTCGCTGCGGACCGGTCAGCCCGAGCGAGGACTCCATGCGTTTCGAGGTGGATTGCAGGCCATGATCCACTGCCCACAGCAGGCGCATGAACTCCAGCACTTCGCCGAGGGCGGGACCCTTGCCTTTTTCCGGAGAGGTCGGCTCGCCGGCCTCATCGATTGGCTTCATTTCTACAGTGTCCTCCAACTTCTACCTCTCTGTCGCCCATCCTAAATTTGGACACATAGTATGTTTGGGTCCCACCCGGGTGGAAAACCCATTGTCTGGTGAACCAGGTCCGGCTAGGGCGCTCGGTCTGTTTCCCCGGGAGTTCACATGCCCTCGTACCGTTCCCTCCTGTCCTCCCTCCCCGAGCCGGACGCTGGAGTGGCCGCTCGCTGTCAGGCGCTGCTGGACGCGAAGACGAAGCCACGAGGGAGCCTCGGGAGGCTGGAGGAGCTGGCCTGCCGGCTCGCCGCCATGACGGGCAAGCCCTCGCCGGCCATGCCGGCCAAGGCGGTGGTGGTCATGGCGGCGGACCACGGGGTGGTGGAGGAGGGAGTGAGCGCGTACCCGGCGGAGGTGACGGGGCAGATGGTGGCGAACTTCGCGCGGGGAGGGGCGGCCATCAACGTGCTGGCGCGGCAGGTGGGGGCGCGGGTGGAGGTGGTGGACATGGGCGTGCGTCACCCGGTGGAGGGGCTGGGGGGAGTGAAGGTGCGGCGGATGGGGCCGGGGACGGCGAACTTCACGCGGGGGCCGGCGATGACGCGCGAGGCGGCGGAGGCGGCGCTGGACGTGGGGGTGGAGGTGGCGTGGGGATTGGTGGAGGAGGGCGTGGGGTTGGTGGGGCTGGGGGATATGGGGATTGGCAACACGACGGCCTCGAGCGCGCTGACGTGCGTCTTCACGGGGCTGTCGCCCGAGGAGGTGGTGGGGCGGGGGACGGGGGTGGACGACGCGGGGCTCGCGCGGAAGGTGGCGGCGGTGCGGCGGGGGCTGGAGGTGAACCGGCCCGAGGCGGGCGAGCCGCTGGACGCGCTGGCGAAGGTGGGCGGCTTCGAGATCGCCGGCCTCGCGGGCGTGGCGCTGGGCGCGGCATCGAGGCGGGTGCCGGTGATGCTGGACGGGTTCATCGCCTCGGTGGCGGGGCTGGTGGCGGTGCGGCTGTGCCCGGGGGTGAAGCCGTACCTGCTGGCGAGCCACCTCTCGGTGGAGGTGGGGCACATGCGGGTGCTGGAGGAGCTGGGACAGCGGCCGTTGCTGGACCTGGGGCTGCGCCTGGGCGAGGGCAGTGGCGCGGCGCTGGCCTTCTTCCTGGTGGATGCGGCGCTGGCGGTGTTGCACGACATGGCCACGTTCACCGAGGCGGGCGTGACGGACAGGCCATCGCCCATGCGCTGAGCCGAGCAATCCATTCGGGCTCAGATGGCGAAGTCGCCCAGGAACACCTTGGCCATGCGCACGTCCGCGTGGACGTGGTCGCCCTCGACGACGCCCAGGTCGTCGAACTCGGCGCGGGGCACCTCGACGGTGACCGTCTCTCCGGAGGGGAGCTTGAGCAACACCTTCACGTAGCCACCCACGGACTTCAGCCGCTCGACACGGCCCGTGGTGAGCGCGGTGGAGCCGTTGGCGGGCCTGGCGAGCTTGATGTCGTGCGGACGGACGAACGCGTGGACCGCCTCGCCCTCACGGGCACTGTCGGGCGCCGCCACGACGAGTGTTCCCATCTGGGCCCGGCCCGACTGGACGCGTCCGCGCAGGACGCTGGTGCCGCCCACGAAGGAGGCGACGAACGGCGTGGCCGGCCTGTCATAGATGTCCTCGGGCGGCCCGGCCTGGGCCACGCGCCCCTCGGACATCACCACCACGTGCTGGGAGATCTCGAGCGCCTCCTCCTGGTCATGGGTGACGAGCAGCGTGGTGACGCCCGTCTGCTCGTGGAGGGACTGGAGCCACTCGCGCAGCTCGACGCGCACGCGGCTGTCGAGCGCCCCGAAGGGCTCGTCGAGCAGCAGCAGCTTGGGACGGATGGCGAGCGCCCGGGCGAAGGCCACGCGCTGCCGCTGTCCGCCGGAGAGCTGCCCGGGGTAGCGCTTTCCCAGCTCCTCGAGCTGCACCAGGCGCAGCATCTCGTCCACGCGCGCCTCCATCTCGGCGCGGGGCAGCCGGCGCGTCTCCAGCCCGAAGGCGACGTTCTGCCGCACCGTCATGTGCTTGAAGAGCGCGTAGCTCTGGAAGACGACGCCGATGCCGCGCTTCTGCACGGGCAGATACGTACAGTCCACGCCCTCGATGTGGACGGAACCGGAGTCCGGATGCTCGAGCCCGGCGATGAGGCGCAGGAGGGTGGACTTGCCCGCCCCCGAGGGCCCGAGCAGGGTGGTGATGGCTCCGGACGGGGCGTGGAACGACACATCCGAGACGGCGGGCGTGCCCCCGGTGGTGAAGCGCTTGGTGAGCTGCTCGACGATGACGCTCATGGGGCCTCGGCCCTCCACTCGACGTACTTCTTCGCGGCCAGGGTCACCAGTGCGAGCAACGTGAGCAGCGAGGCCACGGCGAAGGCACCGGCGAAGTTGTACTCGTTGTAGAGAATCTCGACGTGCAGCGGCAGCGTGTTCGTCACTCCGCGCACGTGCCCGGAGACGACCGAGACGGCGCCGAACTCGCCCATCGCGCGCGCGTTGCACAGCAGCACACCGTAGAGCACGCCCCACTTCACCTTCGGCAGCGTCACGCGCAGGAAGGTGCTGCCAGCCGCTCGCGCCGAGTGACAGGGCGGCCTCCTCCTCGTCGTTGCCCTGCGCCTGCATGACGGGCAGCACCTCGCGCGCGACGAAGGGGAACGTGACGAACACCGTGGCCAGCACGATGCCGGGCACGGCGAAGATGATGTGGATGTCCCTGTCGGCGAGCCACGGTCCGAGCCACCCCTGCCGGCCGAAGAGCAGGACGAAGACGAGCCCCGCGATGACGGGCGAGACGCTGAAGGGCAGGTCGATGAGCGTGAGGAGCACGTCTCTGGCCGGGGAAGTGGAACTTGGCGATGAGCCACGCGGCGGCGAGCCCGAAGACCAGGTTGAGCGGCACGGCGATCGGCGGCGGTCAGCAGCGTGAGGCGGATGGCCGACGAGGGACTCGGGCTCCTGGATGGCCGCGAGGTACGCGCCCACGCCCTTCTGCAGGGCGTAGCGCGAAGACGGCCACCAGCGGGACGACGAGGAAGACCCCGAGGAAGAGGAGCGCCACGCCGATGAGCAGCCAGCGCACGGGCGCTGACCCGGAGACGGTGCGCCTGTCTCGGCGCGGCGTGAGCGAGGTCGGGTGCATGGGACTCCTATCCGGGCCGGGCCTCGAAGCGGCGGTGGCTCCAGCGCTGGAGGACGTTGACGGCGAGCAGCAGCGCGAACGAGACCGCGAGCATCACCACCGGCGATGGCCGTCGCGCCGGCGTAGTCGTACTGCTCGAGCCTGGTGACGATGAGCAGCGGGGCGATCTCCGTCCTGCATGGGCATGTTGCCGGAGATGAAGATGACGGAGCCGTACTCGCCGATGGCTCGGGCGAAGGCCAGCGTGAAGCCGGTGAGCAGCGCGGGCAGCACGCTGGGGAAGAGGACGCGGCGTGAAGGTCTGCCAGCGGCGTGGCCCCGAGCGTGGCGGCGGCCTCCTCGACGTCCGCGTCGAGCTCCTCCAGCACGGGCTGGACGGTGCGCACCACGAAGGGCAGGCCGACGAAGGTGAGCGCCACCACGACGCCGAGCGGCGTGAAGGCGACCTTGAGCCCGAGCGGCTCGAGGTACTGCCCGATCCACCCGTTCTGGGAGTAGAGGGCCGTGAGCGTGATGCCGGCGACCGCCGTGGGCAGGGCGAAGGGCAGATCGACCAGCGCGTCGACGAGCGCCGCGGCCCGGGAAGCGGTAGCGCACGAGCACCCAGGCGACGAGCAGCCCGAAGACGGCGTTGACGAGCGCCGCGACGAAGCGCCGCGCCGAAGCTGAGCCGGTACGCGGCGAGCGCTCGCGGCGAGGTCACGGTCGCCCAGAACTGCGCCCAGCGTGAGCGTGACGGTCTTGAGGAAGAGTCCGGCCAGCGGCAGCAGGACGACGAGGCCCGAGGTAGAGCCAGCGTGACGCCGAGCGTCAGGCCGAAGCCCGGCAGGACGCAGTGCGCGCTCGCCTGCATGACGTGGCTCCCGGGCTACCGCGCCTCGGCTGATAGAGCTGGTCGAAGATGCCGCCGTCGTCGAAGTGCGCCTTCTGCGCCTTGCGCCCAGCCGCCGAACACCTCGTCGATGGTGAAGAGGCTGCACGCTGGGGAAACTGGCTGGCGTGCCTCGCGGCGACCGTCTGGCGAGCGCGGGCGGAAGTAGTGCTTCGCCGCGATCTCCTGGCCCTCCGTCGGAGTAGAGGAACTGCGAGGTAGGCCTCCGCCACGGCGCGCGTGCCGTGCTTGTCGACGTACCTTGTCCACGACGGCCACCGGCGGCTCGGCGAGGATGCTCACCGAGGGGACGACGATCTCGAACTGGTCCTTGCCCACCTCCTTCGTGAGCGAGGAGCGCCTCGTTCTCCCAGGCGATGAGCACGTCGCCGATGCCGCGCTCGGCGAAGGTGGTGGTGGAGCCGCGCGCCCCGGAGTCGAGCACCGGCACGTTCTTGAAGAGGCTGGCGACGAACTCCCGCGCCTTCGCCTCGTCGCCGCCGGCCTTCGCGCAGCGCGTAGCCCCAGGCGGCCAGGTAGTTCCAGCGCGCGCCGCCGGAGGTCTTCGGGTTCGGCGTGATGACCGCGACGCCGGGCCGCGCGAGGTCGTCCCAGTCCTGGATGCCCTTCGGGTTGCCCTTGCGCACCACGAAGACGATGGTGGAGGTGTACGGCGCGCTGTTGTTCGGCAGGCGCGTCTGCCAGTCCTCGGGCAGGAGCTGGCGCCTTGTCGGCGAGCGCGTCGATGTCGTAGGCGAGCGCCAGCGTCACGACGTCGGCCTCCAGCCCGTCGATGACGGCGCGCGCCTGCTTGCCGGAGCCGCCGTGCGACTGCTTGATGGTGACGCTTCGTCCCGGTCTTCGCCTTCCAGTGCTTCGCGAAGGCGGCGTTGAAGTCCTGGTAGAGCTCGCGCGTGGGGTCGTACGAGACGTTGAGCAGGGTGACGGGCTCCCCCTGGGCGCTGGCCGGCTTCGAGCAGCCGCCCAGCGCGGGCACGACGGACAGCAACACGGATAGCAGCGCGGCGGTGGTGCGACGGTTCAGCGACTTCATTCGGTACCTCGGGCATGAGGTGACCGCGAGGTACCGGGGTGCTTCAGGCCCATGAAGCTCGAAAGCCCACCGCCCCTCGCGGGTGGTGGGCTCTTCAGAACACGCGGCCGTCAGCTCTCAGGCTTCCGGCGGGCGAGCGCCCACCCCGTGGTGCCAACAGCGACAAACCAGCCTGTGCATGTGGCGGGGGATGGGCATGAACGAGACACAAGGTGCCCGGGGCTCATCCGCTTGTCAAGCGGAACATCCGTTATGACGGACGTCCGCTATGGCGGAGGGCGGTTCACCAGCTCGCCTGGAAGCGGTTGAACAGGACGACCTCCGTGGGCCGGTCGCCCCCGTCCGCGGCGCCGCCCTCGAAGGTGGTCCGCTCCAGGCTGAGGGCGATGCGGGAGTTGCCGCCCAGGTACCAGTTGAGGGCGGCGCCCAGGTCCTTCGCCACGCGGGCCGAGCGGCTGGGGTCCGCGAAGAGGGGGAAGGCGTCGGAGTCGATGTGCAGCTCGGCGTAGCGAGCGGCGAGCTCGACGGCGCCCCAGCTGCCCTCCGAGGGCTTCACGGCGCGCGTCGGCCGGACTCCCTCGAAGGAGGCGTTGCCGCCGAAGAGCACGTAGGAGGCCTGGACCTGCCACGCCTCGTTCCTCAGCCGGGCGCGCTCGGTGCCCCGCCGAACCTCCTGCGCGGAGGAGACGTACTCGGCGAGCAGGCCGAACGGTCCCCAGTAATAGTAGCCCTGGGGCATCAGCCGGACGTGCTCGCCATCGGCGACGACGGTGTCCGCCGGAGTGGTGGCGCTCACGAGGTAGCTGAAGAAGACCTGCTGTCCCACGGTGCGGAAGGGCGCGAGGCCGCTACTCGTGGCCGAGCCGTGCTGGCTGCCCCGGCTCGCCGCGAGTCCGAACCCGAGTCCCTGGAGCGGCCGCAGTGCGCTCTTGCGGAACGGGTGCGCGAAGAGGCGCCCCGCCAGGTCCACGTTGTCGTCGAAGTTGAAGTCCACGCTGGCATCGTCGGGCGTGCCGTTGAAGGCTCCGAGCACGTACGTCAGCACGCCCCCGAGAATCTCCCCGTGGACCTGGATGCCTTCATCCCGGTTGGAGACGAGGTTGGTGGGCAGGTTGCGCTCGACGAAGACGATGTGGGTGTCGGACTGGAGCTGCTCGAGCCCCGCCGGTGGCTTGTACTTGCCTACGCGCAGCCGCAGCTCGGGCAGGGGGCGGAGGTCCATGTACGCGTCCTGGAGGACCGTCGTGCCACTCCCAAAGTCCGGCATCAGGCGGAAGTCGAGCCATCCGAAGAGGGTGCCCTCGAGGATGGGGCGGGCACGCCGGATGAGGAAGGTGTTGCCCCCGGGCCGGTCCTTGCCACTCGTGAAGAGCCGGCCGTCCGCCTGGACGTAGCCGCGCAGCTTGAGCTGGAACTGCTTGTCGGGGGACGACAGGGTGAAGCCCTCCGGCCCGGCGCTGACGACGGCCGCCTCCTTCTCGTCTCCCGTGGCCTGCTGCGCCCACACGGGGCCGGGGAGGGCGAGCCAGCCGGCGGCCAGCATCCAGATAGGGTTTTCCAAGATGACACCTCGTAACGGGGAAGGGCCCGCGAGACGTCCGGGGATTCGAGAACCTACTGAGAAACACTGTGTCAGCCTTCAAGCCGACAGTGCGCGAGCGCCTCTTCTTGTCAAGAACTTCATCTGCTATAGCGGATGGGCTGGAGACACCCGTTCACATGTGTATCAGGCAATGCTTGGATTGAAGGCCTGTCGCGAGGAATGGCTCGGGGCCCCTATCCTGCCGCGCTCGGAACCGTGGAAGGGAGCTGTGCATGGCTGACAGGAAGAAGAACCTCGGGCGCGCGAGGAAGCTCGATTTCTCCTCCCTGGAAGAGGACGAGTCGGAGTCGTCCTGGGCCGCGCCAGCGACGGAGCAGACGCGGCTGGCGCCCCTCGATGATGACCCGACGGGCAAGCTGGGGAGGCCCCGGACGGAGGAGCCGGAGCCGCTGCTCACGGCGTTCTCGTCCCGGGCGTTCCTGATTGCCGACCTCTTGCGGGACAAGTTCTCGCGGCGCTTCTTCGGCCGGGCGCCGTACCGGGTGCTGCGCGTCGACGAGCCCGAGGGCCCCAGCACGGCGGGAGGGCGCCTGGCCCGGCAGACCATCTCGCTCGTGGCGCGGGAGGGCTCGGCGCCCTCGGTCATCTGCGGCTGGGTGGACACCGCGAAGGGGGAGGCGCAGCTTCGCAGCTACGAGTCGGCGGCCCGGCGGTTCGAGTCCCACCATGGCACGGAGCTGGACCTCTCCCCGGAGCACTACGCGCGCTTCCTGGAGGACCTGGTGAATGCCCTCATCTCGGGCGGCATCAAGGTGCGGGTGCTCGTGCTGGACGAGCAGTTGGCCGGGCCCGAGCAGGCCCAGGCCTCGGCGCCGAGGGGCCCGGCGGCTCGGGCGCGTGGACGTGGGAGGGGAGGCCGCCTCCTGGTGTTGGGGGTCCTCCTGGGACTGTTCGCGGGGCGGTGGGTGCCCTGGGACAGGCTCGACGCGGCCCTGGCGCAGGCCTGGTCGAGGATGTCGGCGCAGGTGGGCGGGAAGCGCTAACGCCCTGTCCCAGCGTCGAGTGCTGATGCCATCCGGGCGAAAACGTGGCATGAGGCGCCTCCCCCATGAGGCGCCTGTTCGCCGGCATCGCATTCCTCAGCCGAATCCCCGTGCCAGGGGCGGCCACGTTCGACGCCGCGGACGTGGGCCGCGCGACGTTGACGTTCCCCGTGGTGGGCGCGCTGTTGGGCATGGTGCTGGTGCTGCTGAGCCACGCGCTCTACCCGGCGCTGCCCGCCATGGTGGCCTCCTTCCTGCTGTTGGCCGTGGGGGCGCTGCTCACGGGGGCGCTGCACCTGGACGGCCTGGCGGACATGGCGGACGGCTTCGGCGGAGGGCACACGAAGGAGGACGTGTTGCGCATCATGCGCGACCACCTCATCGGTGCGTACGGGGCGGTGGCGCTGCTGCTGGCGGTGGGAGTGAAGGCGAGCGCCCTGGCGGCGCTGCTCGAGCGGGGCCGGGCGGACGAGGCGTTGGTGGTGGCGCCGGCGCTGGGCCGGTGGGCCTCGGTGTTCCTGGGGCGGTTCCTGCCGTACGCGCGGCGCTCGGGAGGGCTGGGCTCGGCCATCACGGACCACGTGGGGTGGACGGAGTGGGTGGGGGCGACGCTGCTGGCGCTGGGGCTCGCGCTGGGACTGCTCGGGTGGCGCGGGGGCGTGGCGCTGGCCGGAGTGGCCGCGGTGTCGGCGCTCCAGGGCGCATGGTGCCTGAAGAAGATTGGGGGGATTACAGGAGACACGATGGGTGCGAACACAGAGGTCTGCGAGGTGCTGGTGTTCGTGGTGCTGCTCGGGGTGGGGGAGGGGGGGACATGATGGACTGGAGACTCCCGAAGGGTGTGACGCGGATGGTGCTGGTGCGGCACGGCCAGCCGGTGGAGGAGGTGCGGGGGCGGTGCTACGGGCGGCTGGACGTGGGCCTGTCCTCGACGGGGCGGCTGCAGGCGGAGCGGGCCGCGCGCTTCCTGGCCGAGGCGCCGCTGTTGCGCATCTACACGAGCCCGCGTCGGCGGGCGCTGGAGAGCGCGACGCCCCTGGCGGAGTTGAAGGGGATGTCGGTGGACTCGGAGGAGTCCTTCCGGGAGATCGACTTCGGTCTCTTCGAGGGGCTCACGTACGAGGAGGCGGAGAAGCGCTATCCGGAGGTCTACGCGGAGTGGATGGCGCATCCGACGCGAGTGCGGTTCCCCGGAGGGGAGAGCTACCCGGAGATGCGCGAGCGGGTGAGGGCGGCGGGACGGATGCTGCGGACGCGGCACGCCGGGGAGACGTTCGTGCTGGTGTCGCACGGCGGGGTGAACCGGACGCTGCTGGCGGAGGCGCTGGGCATGCCGGACGACAACCTGTTCCGACTGGAGCAGGGGTACGCGGCGGTGAACATCCTCGACTTCTACGGGGACGAGCCCATCGTGAAGCTGATGAACGTGACGTTCGGCTAGGGGAGCGCCCCGCTGGCCAAGGGGGCGGGTCGATGGTGGGCCGGAGAGTTGGGTAGACTGGCCCACCATGGAAGCCGCTGCTCCCAAAGTGTCGCACTCCTCCCAGTTGTTGCAGGAGTACCTGAACCAGGACGTCGTGGCTCGCGAGATGTCCATCGCGCGCTTCATGCGCGGGATGACGCTGCTGTGCTGCGTGGCCTCGCTGGTGCTCGGAGAGCTGCTCGGCTGGCGGCTGGCGCTGACCCTCGCGGGGATGACGGGCGGGCTGTGCATCTACTACGCCCTCATGCTGCGCACGCTGCAGCAGGGCGGGTTCCACCCGGCCGTCCAGTGGGTGGACAGCGCCATCACGGTGTCCATCCCGGCGGTGGCGTGCGTGGTGGACGTGTACTTCCGGGATGCCGTGTACGCCCTCACCACGCCGCCAGCGTTCGCGTGGGGCGCGCTCATCGTGGTGTGCGCGCTCCGGGCGGGCAAGGCGCTGGCCTACGCGGCGGCGGCGCTCGTCGCGGTGGAGTACATGGGGCTGTACCTGCTGGTGCTGCAGCCCCGGCTCCCTCCCGACGCCCTGAGCACCCTGTCGTTCCCGATGGTGCTGATGCGCTGCGTGTTCCTCTTCGCCTACGGCCCGCTGACGGCGACGCTGGCTGGCCTCATCGTGAACAAGGCCGAGGCCGCGCTGCGCGCCATCCGTGAGAAGGACGTGATGGGGAAGTACTTCCTCCACGAGCGGCTGGGCGCGGGCGGCATGGCCGAGGTGTTTCGCGCCACCTACAGCCCGGAGGGCGGCTTCGAGAAGCAGGTGGCCGTCAAGCGCGTCCTCCCGGCGTATGCGGACAACGAGGAGTTCCTGGCCATGTTCCGGCGCGAGGCGGAGCTGGGCTCGCTGCTCATCCATCCCAACATCGTGCAGGTGCTCGACCTGGGGCGGCACCAGGGGACCATCTTCCTGGCCATGGAGTTCGTGGATGGGATGCCACTGGGCTCGCTGCTGCGACGCATGCCCCGGAAGCGGCTGCCTCCGGCGGCGGTGGCCTACGTCGGCGCGGAGATCGCCGCCGCGCTGGCGTACATGCATGGTCGCACGGGCTCCAAGGGCGAGCCGCTGGGGCTGGTGCACCGGGACCTCAACCCGCCCAACGTCCTGCTGTCGCGCATCGGCGAGGTGAAGCTGTCGGACTTCGGCATCGCGCGCGCGGCCAACCACGTTGTTCTCACCCAGACCCAGGTCGTGCGCGGCAAGGCCGGCTACATGGCGCCGGAGCAGGCCTACGGCAAGCCCCTGGATGGCCGTGCGGACCTCTTCGCCCTCGGCCTCACCCTGCACGAGGCCCTCACCGGCCAGCCAGCCCTGCGGGGCGACAGCGAGGCGGACTTGATGGTCGCCTCCACTCAGCAGCAGCTGCTGCCGCCCTCGCGCTTCGTGCCCGAGCTCTCCCCCGCGCTGGACGCCATCATCATGGGCCTGTTGCAGCACGACCCGGCGCAGCGCACGCCCTCGGGCGAGGTGCTGCAGCAGCAGTTGATGGCGCTCTCCGGAACCGAGGCTCCCTACCCGTACGGACGGCAGCAGCTCATCGAGGTCATGCGCCAGGCCAGCACCCAGACCGCCTCGCCCGTCGTCCCCCTCCAGCTCACGCCCGAGATGGCCCTCACGGAGCAGGCCGACACGGTTTCGCGGAACCGCACGGCTCGCGGGTAGGTGGCTCCGAGGCAGAGGGTGTGCGTCCTCCGCGACACCCTCTCCCCCGGGGGCCTCAGCGCTTCGCCACCGAATCGCCCGTGGCGCGGACCTCGTCCTCCTCCACCGGCACCTTCTCCACCCTCAGTGTCGTCGGGCCCTCCAGCGTGAGGTACGGCTTGAGCTTCAGGAACTGCTTCTTGCCGAAGCCCTTCACCCGCACCAGCTCCTCCATGCGCTTGAAGGCCCGCTTCTGCCGCCAGGCGATGATGCGCTGAGCCGCCTTCGGCCCCACGCCCGGCAACAGGTCGAGCTGGGCCGCCGTCGCCTCGTTCAGGTTCACCAGCCCCGTGTACTGGGTCCGCAGCTTCGCGTTCGCCGCCTCGGCGGCCCCGGGCCCCAGCAACACCAGCCCCAGCACCGCCGCCACCACCCTCCCCATCACGCGCCCGCTCACGAGTGGCCTCCCACCGGCAGCGAGTCCAGGCCGCCGTCCACCCCGTAGCGCCCGCCGCCACCCGCCTGCGCCGTGTCCCGCTTCTCCGCCGCCTCGCGCACGTGCAGCTTCCCGTCCAGTGGCAGCACGTCCAGCAGCACGTTCAGCGAACCGTCCTTGTTCACGAACGCGCTCCCCGCCCTCACCCAGATGCTCCCGCCCTTGCCCTCGCGGATGGAGAACACCGCCAACCGCTTCCCCGCCGTCAGCATCAACCACCTCACCTGCTTCACCGTCGCGCCTCCATTGGCGCGGTCCCCGGCTCCAGAGCAGATGCCATGCCAGCGGCGTTTCCCTCGGAGCGGGGGCACACGGGGAGTACAGCCGCGCGCGAACCGTCCAGCTCACGGGATGGAGGTGAGGGGCCGGCCGCTTGAAATCCACGCGCCAGCTTGATTCCTTGGGGACGAGCCGTAGCGCGGGAGGACGTGGCGTGCCGAAACCCCTGGTGGATGTGGACGCGGTGGTGGCTCCGGCCTTCTGCCTCGCCGACGAGCTGTCTCCCCTCACCACGGCGTGGCACGCCCACCGCAAGCACCAGCTCCTCTACTCGGCGCGAGGGGCGCTGCACCTGGAGGTGGAGCGGGCGCAGTGGCTCCTTCCGCCCCAGCGCGCCGCGTGGCTGCTCGCCGGGACCCGGCACCGGGTGCGCGTCTCCCAACCCGTGAGCCTGCGCACGGTGTACCTGGACCCGGCACTGGTGCGCCGGCCTCCCGAGGGCGAATGCCGGGTGTTCGTCATCGAGCCGCTCGCGCGGGAGATGATCCTGTACTCCACCCGTTGGTGTTCGGCGCGTCCTCCCCGGGATGCCCTGGCGGACAGCTTCTTCGGGACGCTGGCGCAGCTGCTCTCCGAGTGGGCCTCGGAGGCCCAGGACTGGCGGCTGCCACGGGCCCGGACACCGGAGCTGGAGCGGGCCATGGCCTTCACGTTGAAGCACCTGGGAGAGCCCATCTCCTTCGAGGACGCGGCACGCGCCGCGCGGCTGTCCGGGAGGACGCTCGCGCGGCGCTTCGAGGAGGAGGCCCAGACGACGTGGCGGAGGTTCCTCCACGACGCGCGGATGCTGCGCGCCATGGAGTTGCTCGCGGAGGAGGGGGCGCGGGTGACGCAGACGGCCTACGCGGTGGGCTTCGAGAGCCTCGCCGCCTTCACCCATGCCTTCCACGCCTTCACCGGAGAGCGTCCCCGGGACTTCCGGCAGCGGGTGGCCCGAGGCGCGGAGCCCCGGGCCGGGGCGGCACCGGCTACCCGCCGCAAGCGAGCGCGTTGACCAGCCCGTAGATGCTGTACTGCACCATGTACGGCAGCGTGTGCTGGGGGAAGGCCTGGGTGGCGCGCCTGGTGAGCTCCTCGTAGTGCGGCCCGGCCGCGTTGCCGCACAGCTCCGCCTTCCGGTCGCCGAGCTCGGTGGCATACGCGGACACCAGCGACTTCATCGTGTCGAGGTACTGCTTCTCCTCGGCGATGGCCGTCTCCACCGGGGCGCTCTCGCCGCGGCCGCCGTACACCGTGGCGCCCTTCCACGTGGCCAGCTCGTCGAGCGCGGCCTTCCAGGACTCCAGGTCAGGCACCATCTTGCCGTCGCGAAGGCCGCCCTCCAGCCACGCGTGGGTGCGGTAATGCACCAGGTCTCCCACCACGAGCGCATTGCGCCGCGGCAGGTACGCCACCGTCTGCGTGGTGGTGATGCCCGGGTGCTGGAGCACCTTCAGCTCCACCTCGGCACCGCCCTCGAGCGGCAGCTTCAGGCTGTCCTTGAAGGTGACGTCCACGGTGGCCTGCTTCGGGTACGTCGCCTCGGTGAACATGCCGGCGATCTTCGTGAAGTAGTACTGCTTGTAGGCGTGCACCGCGGGGATGGCCGCCGCCGTGGCCTCGCTGGCCACCACCCGGGCGCCCTCGCGCTGGAACACCGTCACCCCGTTGAACTTGTCCGGGTTGGGATGGGTGACGACGACATAGCGGATGGGGTTGCTCGTCTTCGCGCGGATGGCGGCGAGCACCTTCTCCGCCTCGGCCTCGGTGAACTGCGCGTCGAAGACGACCACCTCCGCGCCGGTGTCGTAGAAGAACGAGTGCGTGTCGAAGCCGTTGGCGTCGCTGGTGTAGCCAACGAGCGCGGAGTCGATGAGCTTCGGGGCACAGCCGCTCGCGAGCACCGCGCTCAGCACCAGGGTCATCAGGGAGTTGCGCTTCATGGGTTCCGTCCTTTGTGGGTCCGGGGAATGGCCCCCGTCGACGGTGCGCAATGTGCCCTGGGCGCGTGTGGCGCGCTTTCGCGGGTCGGACAGCTTTTTGTTCCCATCCGCCACACCGCTCCAACACCCGCCATTCTCTTCCGGGTCCAGCGGAATGGACGTCCTCGTGCGCTGCCCGACTGCTCCCACCGAGTACCTCCACCGACTCCGTCCACCTCGCCCGCACCCATCGAGGGGGACTGGCCGCGCGCGCTCCTCGTGCACACCGTCTCCGTCACCCCCGTGGTGGTGGAGGGCTGTTCCGTGCCTCTGAAGTTCTCCGTCCTCGCCTCTCAATTCCTCGAAGCTCCCAATGCCGTGCGCCGCTCGGTGTGCTGGCCGGTGTTGGTGTGGGAGGCCCCGCCCATGGGTGTGCGTCCCCTCTTTACCCGGAGCACCCTGACGGGCATCTCCATGCGCCGGCCCACCGTCGCCGAGCCGCTCGTGCTCGAAGTCCGCAAGCGCACACACGCGGCGACCCCGCACGCGGGTGTCACGCTGGGGCGTACCCCCGACAACGACATCGTCGTGGAGGACCCCACCGTCTCGCGCATCCACGCCACCTTCCGCGAGGAGCCGAAGACAGGGGTCTGGTACGTCAAGGATGACGGCAGCCACAACGGCACCTGGCACAACGGCACCCTGCTCATCCCCGGCCGCGACACGCCGCTCTTCGAGCGCGCCTCGCTGTGCTTCGGGGACGTGATGGCTACCTTCCTGCGGTTCAGCGCCTTCAACCAGTTCATCCTCGACTGGCTGGCCCGGCACAACAGGGCCTCGCGTGCCTCGTCCCTCACCGAGGGTGGCTTGACGCGCGGGAGTTGAGCCCCTAGGAAGGGCCTGCCCTTGGGTGCCCATGCCGGGCCTTCAAGAGGGAAGCCGGTGCGAATCCGGCGCGGTCCCGCCACTGAGATCGGGCAGCCCTGACGTCAGGGCAGGGGTCCTCGGCAGTCGCCACTCCAGCCAGCCGGCGGGGGAAGGCGGAGGAGCCCTTCTGGGAGGCGCGGTGTGCGCCTCGGCCGGAGCCCGGAGCCAGGAGACCTGCCCAGGGGTGCGGGCGTGTCGCCCGTGATGCCTTCTCTCTTCGACGGAGAGAGTGGAAGGCGGACTCATGCGGTGGTCACACCTCGCCGGGCGGTTGTTGTGCCTGGTGCTCAGCACGAGCGGAGCCGCGCTCGCCCAGCAGGCGACGGAGCCTTCCCAGGAGGCTCCAGTCTCGGACGCGCCCGAGGGCGAGGTCCTCCACGTGCCCACGGTGGAGGTGGAGGAGGCGCGCGTGGCGCCCGAGCCCCCGGACTCGGCCGAGCGGAGGGATCCGAGCGGCGCCCTCACCGTCATCCGCGTGGACGAGTTCGGCGGCGCGGCCCGGGACACCTCGGCCATGCTGTCCACCGCCCCCGGCGTCACGCTGCAGGACACGGGGGGCTACGGACAGAGCAAGAGCCTCGTGGTGCGCGGCGCGTCCTCCAACGGGACGCTCGTGCTGCTCGACGGCATTCCCCTCAACGGAGCGGGAGGCATCGCGGACCTCTCGCGCGTGCCCGCGGCGCTGGCCGAGCGCTTCGAGGTGCTGCGCGGCGGCACCGGAGCGCGCTACGGCGCGGGGGGCCTGGGCGGCGCCATCAACATCATCACCCGCCGTCCGGGCGCGAGCCCTCGCGTGGCGGGGGAGTTCTCCTACGGCAGTTGGGACACGGCGATGGGGTGGCTGTCGGCCTCGGGACCGCTCGCGGGTGGCGAGGCCCTGCTGCTCGTCCACGGGGGCACCTCCAGTGGGCACTTCCCGTACTCCTTTGATCCGAGCCCCACGCTGCCCGGAGACGCGCTCCTCGAGCGCCGACGCACCAACAACGACGCGCGCGGAGCGGGGGGCCTGCTGCGGTTGAGGCGCGAGCTGGGGGGCGGCTTCTCGGCGGACCTGCTGGGGGAGCTCTCCTTCGACGAGCGGGGCCTCGCCGGCACCGCGCAGAACCCGAGCGAGGACGCGAGGCAGTCCGGAGGGCGAGGCTCGGCCAGCCTGAGGCTCGCGGGGACGTTGCCGGGCGGGGTGCGGACGAACGCGCGCGCGTACTTCCGGAGGGACCGGGTGGCGCTGTCCGGTGGACCCCTGGGCCAGTCGGGCGCGCAGGTGCAGCGATTGGGCGGGGTGGAGGTGGAGGGGCAGGTGCTGCTGGGCGACTGGCACTCGCTGTCCGCGCTGGTGGGCCTCGGTGGCGAGTCCGTGTCCGCGGCGGAGACGAACGAGGCCTCGGGCGGTGAGCCCACGTGGCTGCGCGCGAGCGTGATGGCGATGGACGAGCTGCTGTTGTGGGACGGGCAGCTCGTGGTGGCGCCCTCGCTGCGCTTGGAACAGGCGGGCCCGTACACGTTGCTGTCCCCGAAGGTGGGCGCCACGGTGTCGCTGCCCTTGGGCTTCGAACTGCGCGCCAACGGAGGCCGTTCCCACCGAGCGCCCTCCTTCCTGGAGCTGTACGTGCGCCAGGGCACGCTGCTGCCCAACCCGGACCTGCGCCCCGAGAGCGCGCTGTACGCGGACGCGGCGGTGGTGCATCGCTCGGAGGAGTCCTTCGCCTCGGTGGGTGGCTTCGTGAGCCTCTACCAGGACCTCATCTCCTACGAGGCCTATCCGCCCGGCGCCGCGAAGCCGTACAACTTCACCAGCGCGCGGGTGATGGGGCTCGAGGCCGAGGGCGAGTGGCGCCCCCACCCGCTTCTCTCCGGTGCCTTCAGCTACACGCTGACGATGTCGAACGACCTGCAGCGGGACGGGCGCTTCTACCTGCGCGAGCTGCCGTACCGTCCGCGCCACAAGCTGGCCGCGCGAGCCATGGGTGGGCCCCGGTGGCTCACGGGCCGAGTGGAGGTGGTGGCCCAGTCGGCGCACTTCCTCACGAGGGACGGCGCGATGTCGCTCCCCGGGCGCGCCTTCGTGCACGCGGGACTGTCCAGCACCTGGGGCTCGCGCACGGAGCTCACCGTCACCTGCGAGGTGAAGAACCTCTTCGACGCGCGCGCCGAGGACTTCGTCGGCTATCCACTCCCCAGCCGCGGCGTGTACCTGTCAGTGGCGGGGGCCTTTGGGCCGGGTGCTCCCGCTCCGGCCTCCTCTGCTTCCGGGATGGATGCACCATGAATGGGAACGGCTCCGCGGTTCTGTGCCTGGTCACGCTGTCCCTGCTGCTGGCGGGGTGCCCGGACGAGGGCGCCCTGTGTGTCGAGGGGCAGACCCGCTGCGGTGAAGCGTGCGTGGACATCTCCAGCGCCTCCGCGCACTGCGGCGCCTGTGGTGTGGCCTGCGCCGGCACGGAAGTCTGCGTCGAGGGGGCCTGCCGCTGCCGCTCGGGCGCGACGCTGTGTGGTGGGCAGTGTGTCGTCACCGCCTCGGACCCGTCGCACTGTGGCGGTTGCGCGGGAGAGGGGGGAACGGCGTGCGCACCGGACCAGGTGTGCGAGCAGGGGCAGTGCAAGGCCACCTGCACCCTGGCGACCTCCGAGCGCTGTGACCGCTCGTGCGTGGACCTGGACACGGATGCCTTCCACTGCGGGACCTGCGGCAGCGTGTGCGCGGATGCCCGGAGCTGCCGCGGAGGCGCCTGCACCTATGACCTCGTCGCGACGTGCTTCAACACCGGGCAGGTGGTGGGCATCCAGTCGGGGTCGGACGTGAAGGGTCCCGGCGTGGCGGTGGGGACGAGTCCCCAGTCCGTCGCGCGCATGCAGGACGAGCTGCTGGTGCTGGATGCCTCCATGCGGTTGCTCCAGGCGCGGCTCACCGACTACGGCGAGCTGCCCGCTCGGAACACCACGGGACTGGTTCCCAACCACCTCCTCGTCCGAGACCCCTACGTCTTCATCCTCAACTCCACGAGCAACACCCTCCAGGTGCTCCGGCGCGACGAGGAGCCCGGCAGCGGCCCCGGCCCGCGCTTCCCGGATGGCATCACGCTCACCGACGTGGCGAGCGTGAACTTCGGCGAGAACACCAACCCGTACGGGTTCACCGAGCTGGGCTCGGACGTGTACGTCACCCTGCTGGGCAACCTGCAGACGGCTCCGTCCGCGGGTGGGAAGGTGGTCCGGGTCTCGATGGCCGACCCCACTGCCCCGAGCATCACGGACACCTTCACGCTGCCCACGGGCGAGGCCCTGAAGCCCTTCCCGGGCCGTACCACCGCCCCCGCGCCCGCTGGTATCGCCGCGCGCCAGGGCAGGGTGTACGCGGCCCTCGGCAACCTGGACCTGAAGGACTTCACCGTCGGTGGCCCCGGGTTCCTGGCCCGCATCGACCCCACCACCCGCACGGTGGACCTCCTCGAGCTGGGGGAGGGCTGCCTCAACCCGTTCTGGCTCGCCCCCGTGGGAGAGCGGCTGCTCGTGAGCTGCAGCGGCGGGACGACCTATGACCGCAACTTCAACCTCGTCGACGTGAGGGGGACTGGCCTGATGATGCTCGGCGCGGATGACCGTGTGGTGGCCTCGCTCGCGCTGCGGTGCCCGGAAGGAACCTCGTGCCCGCTGCCCTCCGCGGGCCGGTTCTCCGTGGTGGGCAACCGCGCCTACGTGGGCGACAACAGCGCGGGCCGTGTCTTCGTCATCGAGGTGTCGGGCGACTCGCTCGTGGAGCGGCGTGGCTTCGGGCCCGGTGCCGAGCCGCCCATCCTCGCCTGCCCGCGCAACAACAAGCCCTCTCTCGTCGGTGATGTCGTCGCGATTCCCTGAGCCTTCCCCATGAAGACCCGTCTCGTCCCGTTCGTCCTGCTCGCCGCGCTGTGCCTCGTCACCGCCGCGCACGCCGCGCCTCCCAAGGGGGGCCCTCGCTTCCTGGGTCCCAAGCCCCCCGAGAAGGTGAAGCGCGTGGTGACGCTCGTTCCGTCCCTCACGGAGATGGTCATCGCGCTCGGAGCCGGGAGCACCCTCGTGGGGGTCTCTCGCTTCGACGAGGCGAAGGAGGTGGCTGGCCTGCCCCGCGTGGGTGGCTTCATCGACCCGTCCATCGAGGCCGTGGTGGGTCTCGAGCCGGACCTCGTGCTCGTCCAGCCCGGGCCTGGCAACCAGCGGCCCGTGGAGAAGCTGGCCGAGCTCGACGTGCCCGTGCTGGTGCTGCCCCTGCACACCGTCGCCGATACGCTGGCCGCCCTCCGTGCCGTGGGCAAGGCGCTCGGGAAGGAGAAGGAGGCCGAGGCCCTCGTCCAGCGCATCGAGTCCACCCGCGCCCGGCATCCGTGAGACCGCCAGGACGCTGAAGCCTCCCCGAGTCCTCTTCGTCTACGGCTTCGAGCCACTCGTCGTCGCGGGGCCCGGCTCCTTCGCGGACGAGTTGCTGCGCGACGCGGGGGCCCTCAACGTGGCGGCGGACGCGGGCTCGGCCTACTCCGTCTACTCCGTCGAGCGCGCGCTGGTGGCCGAGCCGGACGTGGTGGTGGACGCCGCGGACGTGGACGTGGGCAAGGACAAGCTCGTCGCGCTGCTCTCGGAGGCTCGCTGGGTGGAGGTGCCCTCCCTGGCGATGCTGCAGCCGGGGCCCTCGCTGGGGCGCGGGTTGGAGGAGTTGTTCCGGCTGCTGCACCCGTCCGTGAAGTCCGATGCGGGGAGCGGGCGCTGAGCATGCGTGAGCCGGGCAGAGGCAGGGGGCCGTTCACTCCGGGGTGGGCGCTCGGGCTCTGCGGGGCGTTCCTCGTCCTGCTGCTCGTGGCGTTCGTCCTGGCCGTCCGCTTTGGAGATCAGTCCATCTCCCCTTCACGCCGCCTTCTTCGAGGGGCCCAGGTCCAAGGACGCCAGCATCTTCTGGTCCGTCCGCCTGCCACGCGCCGTGCTGGCGGCCATCGTCGGCGCGGGGCTCGCCGCTTCCGGGACCACACTGCAGGGCGTGCTGCGCAACCCCCTGGCGGACCCCTTCGTGCTCGGCGTCTCGGGTGGCGCGGCCCTGGGCGCCACCATCGCGGTGGCCCTGGGGCTCGCCACCGTGGGCGAGGTGGCTCCTGGGCTCGGTGGAATGCTGGCGCGCAGCTCCGCTCCGGCCTTCTTCGCCATCCTCGGTGCCGCGGCGTCCATGCTCCTCGTGCTCGTCGTCAGCCGGGGCCATGGTGGCCGCACGCCCTATGCGGCGCTCCTCATCGGCGTCGTCTTCAACGCCTTCGCCTCCGCGGTCATCACCCTCATCAAGACGCTCTCCAATCCGACCCAACTGGAGGCGATCCTCTACTGGCTCGTGGGGAACCTCGGCTACGAGTACCTCCACACGCTCGTGCTGAGCGCGCTCCTCGAGGTGGGGGCCATCGGCGTGATGCTCGGCGCTGTCGGGGCGGCTCAACCTGCTCTCCTTGGGCGATGAAGACGCGGCCTCGCTCGGCGTGTCCGTGGCCTGGACGCGCCGGACGTTGCTGCTCGCCGCGAGCGTCAGCGTGGCGGGGGCCGTGGTGCTCTCGGGGCTCGTCGGCTTCGTGGGGCTCATCGTCCCCCACCTGCTGCGTCTCGTGTTCGGGCCGGACCAGCGGCTGCTCGTGCCGCTCTCCGCGCTCGGGGGCGCGGCGTTCCTCCTGCTCGCGGACCTGCTGGCGCGGCTGGCCCTCCCGCTGTTCGGGAAGGAGCTTCCCGTGGGCTCGGTGACGGCGCTCCTCGGCGGGCCGCTGTTCCTCGTGCTCCTGTACCGCAGCGGGCGGCTGACGGCGGCTTGAGGAGCGTGCGAGCGCTGTCGCCTGTCAGGAACGAATTCCGGCCGCGTCTTTTCTCGATGAAAGGAGCGGTGACCATGACGGTGACGAAGCAGAGCCCGATGAACCCCAAGCACCTCAACGACGTTGACACTGGCATCGATGCGCTCTCGCGCAACGGTCTGGCCACCACCCTGGATGTCCTGCTCGGCCTCGAGTCGCTTCGCGGTCGACCGCCCGGACTCTGACTTCCGCGTCCTCGTCCCAGACGAGGCACGGTGAGTGGAGGCCGGGCTCCCGAGAGGGGACCCGGCCTCTTGCTTTTCCGGGTCATCCACGCGGCCGTGGCCGAGAGGTGAGGCCCCTGAGCGCCACTCAGGAGAACGCGGGTTCGACTCCCGCCGACCGCTCTTCGCAGTCCAGCAGTCCCAGTCGCCGGAGTAGCCCAATTGGTAGAGGCGCCAGAACGAGAGTCTGGAGGTTGCGGGTTCGACTCCCGCTTTCGGCACATGCCGCGGTAGCCCAACCTGGTAGAGGCGCTGCGTTCAGAACGCAGAGGTTGCGGGTTCGACTCCCGCCCGCGGTACTCGGAGCATTTGACAAGACCCGTCCCCCCTTTGGGCACACGCCTGCCCAGGCCGCCCTCCCATGAGGTGCGCGACAGGAGCCTGGACCTGTTGGCTCTGTGGCGGCGTAAGCCTCAACACCAAGCGGCCTGCTCCTTGATTCCGTGCTATCGAGATCCATGGCCCTGTCCACCTCTCCGTCCCTTGCTCCCGCCCAGTCTCCGTCTCCCGCTCCGCCCGCGACTATCGACGAGGTCATCCAGCAGGCCAATGACATCATCGACCAGTCGCTGCGGAATCCTTCGCGCATCGGGTACTTCACCGCGCTCTACGAGCGGGTCACCGTCAACGTGAGGCGAGCGATCATCGCGGGCAATGTCTTCCAGGACAACGCCCGCATGGAGCGGCTGGACGTGGTCTTCGCCAGCCGCTTCCTGGCTGCCTGGAACATCTGGTCCTCTGGTGGCACTCCGACGAAGTCGTGGAAGATGGCCTTCGACGCCCTGGAGCAGGACTCCCCGTTGATCCTTCAGCACCTGCTGCTGGGGATGAATGCCCATATCAACCTGGACCTCGGCATCGCCGCGGCGACCGTGGCTCCTGGCCCGGAGCTGGCCGCGCTGAAGGAGGACTTCCACCGCATCAACACCCTCCTGTCGCGGCTCGTCGCCGTGATTGAAGTGGAGCTCGGCGAGGTCTCTCCCCGCTTGAAGCGCCTCGAGGCCATCAGTCCCGACGGGGAGGACGCGGTGTTCAACTTCGCGATGGACGCCGCGCGCGAGGGAGCCTGGTTGCTGGCCGAGCTCCTCGCGCCGCTGCCTCAGGAGAAATGGGGGCCCCTCATCGAAGCGCATGACCAGGTCGTGGCCAATCTGGGCAAGCTCATCCTCCACCCCGGAGCGCTGGTGGAGGGGGTGATCGCGTGGATCCGCGAGGCCGAGTCGAATGACGTCGCCTACAACATCCAGGTGACCGGCGGGTAGCTTCGGGCGCCTCCCGAACTCCCAAGAATCTGGGAAATCCGGGCGCAACTTCGCGACGGACGCCTCGACAATCGTCCGTATGAACAACAGGTCCAATTCAAAAAGCTTGTTCCGGAGTGTCTTCTCGGCCGCCGTGACGCTGGTGTTGGGCATGGCGGCCCTGACTGGCTGTGGTGGGATGGAGCCGGAGGGTCTGCAAGGCGGGAGCCTTGACGCTGTCACGGGACAAGGAGCGCTCGCCGCTCCGTCCAATGTGCAAGTGTTCTATGCGGAAGGACAGTGGAACACCCTTTTCGGAGTCACGGGCCCCTACTACGGCCCCGCTGGTCACCGGGGTCTCGATATTGCCGCCGGTGGCGGTCAAGCGATTCCCGCGCTGCGCTCTGGCATCGTCCGCCGCATCCAGTACTCATCCATCGTGGGACACACCATCGCCGTGGAGTCCGCGCCAGGTGACTTTTCCGGGTACGCCCACGTCATCCGGACACGCGTCTCCGTGGGAGATTACGTCCAGCAGGGTGCCATCATTGCCTATGCGGCAAGCTACGGGGATGACCATGGGTCGGCGTGGACCGGGCCGCACCTCCACATGACCCGAGGCTCCACGGATCGTTGTGCGTTTGGGGAGAATGTCAGCGATCCCGCTCCCCTCATCCGGAACGTGCTTGGCACTGGATCGGGCGGTGGTACCGGCACCGGTGGTGGTTCCGGGGGAATCCAGGTCAGCATCGAGGATGGCAAGACCCTCCAGCGCGTTGCCCAGCGGGGTGGATATACGGGTCCGGTGGACGGTGTACCGGGGGTCAATACGTGGAAGGGCGTTCAGACCGTCATCACGAACCGTGGCTTCTACTCCGGCCCCATCGACGGCATCCCGGGTGAGAACACCTGGAAGGGGGTCCAGAGGCTCGCACAGCTGGGCGGGTACACGGGACCTGTGGATGGGTTTCCGGGACAGTATACCTATCTTGGCCTCAACAACTGGTTGGCCCAGGACCCCGGGACACCTCCACCGGCAGGGATGAGCGGTGTCTACGGGATCGATGTCGGCACGACCCAGCGTGATCTGGACTTCAACGCCATTCGCGGTGCCGGCTATCAGTTCGCGATCGTCAAAGCAGGCGGATCCAATGTCTCACCCCTGTACGTCGCGCCGTACTATGCCCAGCAGGTCGCCCGGGCCCGCGCAGCCGGTTTGATTGTCGGGCACTACTGGGTGGCGGGCTCCACCAACCCCGCGGCGGACGCCCAGTACTTCATGGACCACCTGTATGACCATCGGCCCGGCGACCTCCTGGTGCTCGACAACGAGGCGATCGACGATGGCATCTTCTGGAACGACTCGATGACCGCGACCTTCATGCAAGCGGTCAAGACCCGCCTGGGGAAGGCCCCGTTCCTGTACACCTATTCGAGCCTGCTCACGTCCAACACCTGGACCCAGACCAAGGCAGTGGGGTCAAAACTGTGGATCGCCCACTACACGGGCACGCCGGGCAATCCGACGATCGGGGCGGCCTTTCCGTCGTGGGAGATTCATCAGTACACCTCGTCCGGCAACCAGAATGGAATTCCTCTCGATTTGAATGTCGCGAAGCTGTCTGCGTTCACCGGGCTGTCTCAACCACCGGATGGCGCGACTCCGCCCCCGCCGACGGCCATCCCCGGGGGTGGCTCGGGCGGCGGCGATCCCGCCATCACCATCGAGCAGGGAATCATCCTGCAGAAGCTGGCCCAGAGGGGCGGCTACACAGGCCCCGTTGATGGCGTCCCGGGTGTCAATACCTGGCTCGGGGTGCAAAAAGTCCTTCGAGGGCTGGGGTACTACGACGGGCCTGTCGACGGCGATCCGGGCATCAACACCTACAAGGGATTGCAACTGCTTGCCCAGGACGGTGGCTACACGGGTCCCATCGATGGCATCCCCGGGCCCAATACGTATAACGGGATCCAGGCGTACCTGGACGGGTCGGGCGGCGGTGTGCCTCCCGTCACCAACAGTCAGGGGGTGACGCTGCAGCGGGTGGCTCGAGCAGGCGGGTACACCGGCGTCGTGGACGGCGTCCCCGGCACGAACACGTGGAAGGGAGTCCAGCAGGTACTCAGCGGCTACGGCTACTCGGGGCCCGTGGATGGCGTCATGGGAACCAACTCGTGGAAGGGGGTTCAGCGTTTCGCGGCGAAGGGCGGCTACACAGGTCCTATTGACGGGGTGATGGGAACCAACTCCTGGAAGGGCGTGCAGACCGTTCTGCGAGGTTTTGGCTACACGGGCCCCATTGATGGCGTCATGGGGACCAACTCGTACGCGGCGCTTCAGCGGGTCGCGCGCCTGGGCGGGTACATGGGCCCCGTTGACGGCGTGCTGGGGGTGAACTCGTGGAGGGGCCTCCAGACCTTCTTGAGTGGCGCCGGGTACACGGGGCCCATCGATGGGGTACCGGGAACCAATACCTATAAGACGCTCCAGTCCCTGGCGAGCCGAGGCGGCTACGCTGGCCCGATTGATGGCATCCCCGGACCCAATACGTACGCGGGCCTGGCGAACCTTCTGGACTGAACACGGAGACTGGCGCGGTAGTCAAAGGCTCCGCCGAAATACATTGCAGGGCCGAGCGGCACTGCCGCTTCCGGCCCTCGTCCTTCAACCGGCCTCCCATCTTTCTGATGCTTATGCCTTTACAGCTCGGGTGGATCGAACTCGAGCTCGGTGAGCTCCCACCGGTAGTAGCTGAAGTCGCCGCTCGCGAGCTTCCAGATGACGTCGCCCTGGACCGGGATCACCACGCCACCCATCTCCCGCCACTCGGTGGCCTGGGTGAACCAGCGCTCGAGCCTGGCGTCTGCGCCGGAGCCCATATACCGCTCCGTGCTCATACTGACGAAGCGCCCACGCTCGTCGAACGAGAAGACCGCGGAGCCAGTAACGCCCTCGTAGGTCATCGTGGCCCTCGCTGACGTCGCGTCGATGGCCTCCCACCGGATGTGCGGGCTGAGCGCTGCGCTCGGGAACCAGACGATCTCGCCCAGGAAGCGGAGGAGCGTTCCCTGATCGATCTTCTCGCCCGCCGCGTCGACCACGGGCACGAGGGAGGCGGCCTTGATGAGCATCCGGCCCCTGCCATCGAGGTACGAGTCACGTCCCGCGACGGGGAGGACGTGCATCATCTTCACCCGGACGCGCCAGACGAAGCCGGGTTCGTCCGTGCGGAAGTACTGGTGAGCCACCGCGGGCATGTAGTCCTGGTCCGGCGATGTGCGCAGCAACCCCCGCTGCTTCAGCCGTACGGTCCGGGGGCGCGGCTTTCCGACCACTCCTGACGCCTCGAGCCATTGGCGCACGGGGGTGGGCAGCGGTTCGAGCTCCTGGTGCGTCACGATGGCCGAGGAGGAGGTGGGCACCCCCGAGAGGAGTGCCCGCACCGTGCCGTCGGTCTCCCGCTGGAAGCGCGCATCGGACCCCGCCACGAGCACCGCGATGGCAAGAAGGAGGTTGGCGACCGTGCCGGCCTTCGCATCGGGCCACGAGTAGATGACGAGCAACTGCGAGAGGAGGACTCCCACCGTCGCGACGAGCCACCACACTCCACTCCGCACCAGGACCAGGGCGGCCGCTCCCAGGAGCACCAGGCAGGCGAGGAGCCAGAAGGTGCCGATGACCTTGGAGAGGGACTCCGGCAGCGGGAACAGCGTCGCGCCCGTGAGCTCCGGGACAGGCGCGAGCTTCCATGCCTTCGCGAACCCGAGCAGGTGGAGCAGGCCGTGGAAGACGAGGAGGAGCACGAGGACGATACGCATGGTGGGCTCACCCAGGGCGACTGCAAGGCTCCGGCCAGGGCATGTCGTATGTCCCGTGTCAGCCGTTTCCCCCACGTCCGCGCAGGATTTGCACCGGGTCGACACCCAAGGAAATTCTTGCGTCGCCCCTGTGCAGGCACTGCACCTCACGCCCCGGAGCCCGTCCGATGCGCTCGCCGCGGCACCTTCACCCACCGCGGCGAGCTGGCTTTCAGCTGCTTGACCAGGGAGATGAGGATTGCTTCGCTCCCCGGGCCGCGCACCGCGGCCGGAGGCGACAATGGCAGAGCAGAAGGTTCGTCTGACGAAGGAGAAGGAGACGTACCTCGCCACGCTGTACGGCAAGGCGCTGGACGCCGCGGCCGAGCATCCCATCCTCGGCGACCGGTTCGCGGCGGACGCCGTCGCGCGCATCGACTACGACTTCAAGGCCTTGAAGCTCCCGAGCGGGGGCGAAATCACCCTGCCGATGCGGGCCTTGCACTTCGACCAGTGGACGCGAGCGTTCCTCGCCGCGAATCCTGAGTCGACAGTGCTGCACCTCGGCTGCGGCCTCGACACCCGCGTGTATCGGATTGACCCGGGGCCGAAGGTCCGCTGGTACGACGTCGACTTTCCTGACGTCATCGCCTTGCGCGAGCAGCTGTATCCGGAGCGCGACGGCTATCGCCAGATTGGCTCCTCGGTGACGAATCTCTCCTGGCTCGACGCCATCCCCGGAGACACGCCGGTGTTCGTCATCGCCGAGGGCCTGATGATGTACCTGCACGAGCAGGACGGGACGGCGTTGCTCCGGCGCATCACCGAGCAGTTCCCGAGCGGGCAGCTCGCGTTCGACGGCTACAGCGGGCCGATGGTGCGCCTCGTCTCCCGGTTGGCGACGGTAGGTGGCGCGAAGGTCGAGCTCGTCTGGGGAGTCGATGATCCACACGACCTCGAGAAGCAGGTGCCCAAGCTCCACCTCGTCGAGGACGTCCCGTTCCTCACGATGCCCGACCTGGTGAGCCGGCTGGCCAGGAGCGGGTTCTCCAGGGCGATGCACGGGATGATGGGCCGGCTGCCGTTCTATCGGAACCTGGTCCGTCACCTGCGCTATGAGTTCTAGGCCAGTCTCGCGCCGCAACCCAACGCCGCGAGCGTCGTGCGCACCGCGACATCCAACGGCGTGTGCGGCTCCTCGCCGAGGAAGGAGCGCAGGCGCGTGTTGTCGAGGCGGACGGGGTGTTGCCAGAGGTAGCGCACCTCCAGCAGCTCGCGAAGCGTGACGTTGAAGGGCGCGGCGAGCCGCAGCAGAGGCCAGGGCATCCGGCGGATCGACGGGGTGGGGTGGCCCAGGACTCGTTGAATGCTCCGGCCCATCTCCCCGCCGTCTTCCAACCAGTGGCCGCCGAAATGGAAGCGCGCGAAGGCGGGAGCCGGCCTCCCGGGCCGCCTGGAGGCTGCTCTCCAGCATGGGCAGCACGAGCTTCTCCCAGTCCCGGTAGCCAGGGGGATTGACCGCATGGACGAGCAGGTCAGCGCCGCGCGCGGCCTGGATGACGTCCTCGGCGCGCAACGCATCCCCGCGGATCCACTCCGCGGCCTCGAGCCCCGCGTG
Organism: uncultured delta proteobacterium; assembly: GCA_963771175.1. GTDB lineage: Bacteria > Myxococcota > Myxococcia > Myxococcales > Myxococcaceae > Archangium. The sequence continues at coordinate 12,691 of CAVYSY010000003.1, read as the reverse complement.
CCGCCCACCTGCCTCTGGCTTGCGATGCAGGGCGCGCACCTTCCATCCCCTGGCCAGCAGGGCGGCCGCCGTCTCACCGCCGATTCCACCCGTCGCACCCAGCACCAACGCGATTCGTTCCTTGTCATCCGCGATGGCACATGCAGCCCATGAAGGCCGACCCGTCCGTGCTCGCCACCGAGCAGCTCGCCGATGACGAGCTGCTGCGCCTCGCCGCCCTCACCGTGCCGTCGGCCGATGCCCGGCGCACGGACTCCTGAGTCCCACGAAAGGGGAACATGCGGACTCCCTCGCGGCTCAATCGGAGTGTTCGTTCGATTGGCGCTTCAGCCGCCACACGTTCCAATATTCCAGTGCCGTCACCGCCGCGAAGAACAGGGCCAGGACGCCGCTGATTTTAAAAAGCCAGAGGACATCAAGGAGTATCTATGCCTCGCGGAGACGCCCGAATCGCCAGAGGAGAGGCATCAGCGTGGCGGCGATGGCGGCCTTGAGCAGCGCGCCCGGGAGGAACGGCAGGAAACCCTTTTCCAACGCCGTGGCGGCGTCGAGCCGGGCCACCACGGCAAGCCATGGCACGCCGACGGCGAGTATCGCCAACTGGCCGGCGATGAAGAGCGGCAGGGCCTTCCACGGGTGCCGGTCCAGGCCACGGCGCGCGGCCAGCCCTACGAGGAAGGCCGCCGGGATGAAGCCCACCAGATAGCCGCCGGTCGCCCCGAGGACGTGCTCGAAGCCACTGGCGGCCCGCGAGTAGAACGGCAGTCCCACCGCGCCCATGAGAACATAGGCCAGTTGACCGAACATGCCGCGCACCGGCCCGAGCGCCGCGGCGGAGAGCACGACCGCGAGCGTCTGGCCGGTGATGGGCACCGGGGAGCCGGGCACCGGAACGGCGAGTTGCGAGAGGAGCGCGGTGAACAGGGCTGCTCCGAGCACGGCCACCATGTCATGGACGCGAGTGCGGGCGACCAGGTCCGCCAGGACGGTGGGACGTGGCTGGATGACGGGAGCAGCGGGCAAGGAGGATCTCCGGAGCCGGTCAGCACGAACAGGAGAGACGCCGCCGGGTTATCCGCCCGCGACCCGGGACGCAAGCCGCGCGTTCCCGGCGCCGAGCTGCTCGCTCCCCCCGGGCTGTGCGTCCTTTGGCAACCTGGCGAAGTCAGAGACCCCTCAGGCCGTCACGTCAATCCAGAGCGCGCCCGAGGCCTGCGACGCGCGCACCGTCATGCCTCCTCGGTGCAGCTGCGCCCCCTCGCCCCTGGCGAGGACCTCCCCCCCACCCAGCCGCAAGGGGGCATCCAGGGACAGTAGATAGCCTGCGCGTCCGGGTGCCACCTCGAGCGCCGCCTCCTGTCCCGCTGCCAGGTCCAGCCACCACACGCGGGCGTCGCTCCGCAGGGGCATCCCCTCGTCCCCGGCCACCAGGTGGCGGCCTCCTCGAGGGGCGTGGGGGACGAGGCGCCGGAAGTAGGCGGGCGCGCCGCCATGGTGGTTCGGCGTGAACCACAGCTGCAGCATCCGCGTGTCCTCGTCCGTGTCGTTGCCCTCGGCGTGGACCATCCCGTCGCGGGCGGAAATCAGCTGCGCCTCGCGCGGGCGCAGGATGGCCCCGTGGGCCTGATTACCGTGGTGGCTCAGCTCGCCGCCGAGGACGATGCTGAGGATTTCCATCTCCCGGTGCGGGTGCAGGGGAAAGCGCGAGCGGGGTGCGAACGTCGCGTCGGCCAGGACGAGGAGGTTTCCGAGCGGCCGCCCCGTGCCCGCGCTGGGGCCGACGGTGGCGACGAAGTGGTCGTGCAGGCGGAGCCACGGCAGCTCCGTGGCCGGCAGGGAGGCGAGAGGGCGCAGGCGAAGGTCAGTCATGGTGGGGGACATCGAAGAAGAGGAGCAGCCGAGGAGAGAGATAGCAGTGAGGGCCCGTGTTGACGATTCCCGCTCAACGCACACAGCATGTGCGTGCATGCACATCTCCTGGGACGACCTGCAGACGGTGGAGGCATTGGTGCGTACGGGGAGTGTCGTGGGAGCGGCGCGCGAGCTCTCGCTGCGACACTCCTCCATCTCGCGGCGAGTGGATGCGCTCGAGCGCTCGCTGGGGGCACCGCTTTTCCTGCGGGGGAGACGGCTGAGCCCGACGCCGCTCGGCCTCTCCATCGCCGAGCGCGCGGCCCGGATGCGCACCCATGCACAGGACGTGGACGCACTCCTCGAGGAGCAGCGACGGGCGCGCGCTGGCCGCCTCGTCATCACCACCAACGAGGTGCTGGCGTCGCTGCTGTTCGGCGCGCTGCGCGAGTGCGCCTTCGCGCAGCGGGTGCAGGTGCGCATCTCCGAGAGCGAGTTGGCGTTGGAGCCCGGCGTGACGGACCTGGCCCTGCGGCCCAGTCACACCCCGGGCGGCGCGCTGCGCGGCCAGCGGCTGGGCAGGCTGCGGCTGGGCGTCTTCCGGGCGCGGGCGGCCGGACAGGACGCAACGGCCTGGGTCCTTCCCTCCGCGAGCCTGCGCGCCCGCGCCTCCATGCGCTGGTGGAAGGTGGTGCCGGCGGATGCCAAGGCCCTCGTGGAGTGCGACTCACTGCTCGGCATCCGGGATGCCTGCGTCGCGGGTCTGGGGAGGAGCGTACTCCCAGCGCTGCTCGCCGAGGGGGACCCTCGCCTGGTGCTGGAGGAGGAGCTTCCGGGCGGCCCACCGCTGTGGCTGCTCTCGGCGGCCACCCGGCGCGCGGACGTGGCGCTGCGGCGGGCGAGGGAGTCACTCTCCGAGGCCCTCCGCCGCGCCCCGGGGGTCTGGGAGGCCTGAGCCCAATAGCGCGAATGTCCTGCGCGGCAATCCAGCCTGGTCCACTCGCGCCGGAGGCTCCAAGTGGCGGGTTCGAATCCCGCCCGCGGTACTCGGAGCATTTGACAAGACCCGTCCTGTCGCCATATCCCGCGCCCCGTCTTCGGTTCCTCACCAGGTGGTGGGGACTCGAGGGAACCCGGTGCGAGTCCGGGACTGCCCCGCAGCGGTGAACAGGAACGAACGCCGTCAGGAAGCACTGGCCCTCCGGGGCTGGGAAGCGACGGTCAGTAGGAAAGGGGTCTCCTCGCGAGGCCCCCGCGCCTGTGAGTCCGAAAACCTGCCGAGGACCCGTGCCCCTGGCACGGACACACCGAGACCTCCGAGGGGAGGTAGCGGATGCGTCGCCGTGTGCGTCCTCTCCCAGGCCGTGTCCGGGTCGCATCCCGCTCCCGCTTTCCCTCGAAGGTAATGCGCCCGAGGGGGCGAGGAAGCAGGACAGCATGAAGACGGAGACGATGGGTTCGCGGTGGTTCGGCCGCTTCGGGGTGGCGCTGGGCGCCCTGTCGCTGGGGCTGCTGGTCACCGGCTGTGAGCCGGAGTGCGTGGACGCGTTCGACTGTGCGAGCAAGGACAGCCCGGGCGAGGGCAAGCGGTACGTCTGCGAGAGCAACCGCTGCGTGGTGCGGGACATCACCCCCGACGCGGGCACCGAGCCGGACGGATTCCGGCACCGACGCGGGTGTCGCGTGTGCGGACCTGCCGCATGATCCGAAGCTCGGCACGCTGCAGCTCCAGACGGGCTTCGCCGCCGCCACCGAGACCGCCACGCTTCCCGAGGGCATCGGCGCGGTGACGGCCATCCAGAGTGGCTCCGAGTTCAAGCTGTACGGCTTGCGCGAGACCGACGATAGCCTCTACGCGCTCGGCACCTGGCCGAACGTCGCCCTCGGCGACGCGCCCCTCCAGAGCATCTACGCGGAGGAGGATCGCGATGGAGGCACCAAATACGCGAGCGGCTTCCTGACCAACGATGGCACCCGGCTGCTCACCGGTTACACGAAGCCGGGTTCCCTCACGAGCATTCCGGGCACGGTCCTGGTCTACGACACGGTCACCCCGGCCAATTCCAAGTACGTCTCCGCGCCCGGCAACTTCTCCGCCGCCGGCCTCTCCGGGGCCTTCCTCATCAACGGTCAGGGCATCGAGGGCGCGAGCGAGAGCGGCAATGCCATCTACGCCCTGAGGACGGAGTCCTCGCCCTTCCAGGGCTCGAAGCTGGCGACCTTCCCGGAGTCACGGCCGTCTACAGCGGGTCCACGGCGGTGGCGGCCAACGGGGTCGCCGTGCTCGGGTACGCCGACAGCAGCTTCGCCAATCACCTGCGCGCGGTGGCTCCCGCGACGTACACGCCGGCACTCACGGGCGGGACGACCCTGGCCCTGACCGACACCAACGCGCCTGAGATCTACTCGGGCTCGGACCTCAAGTCGGTCGCGGGTTTCGGCGAGGGCGTGGCCCTGCATCGTGGCCCCTTCACGAGCACCAAGGATGTCTCGCGCATCGCGCTGACGCTGGGCGGCATCACCCCCGGCTCCGTCACCCCGGGTGACCTCGAGGCCGTGCTCACCACCAGTAACTCCTGCACCAACGTGGTGTCGCTGACTTCCATGGGCTCGGACTTGCTCGTCGGCGTGAAGGACAAGAACGGCCGCCGGCTCGTCCTCCTCAAGAAGCAATAGCCATGAAGACACACGGCACTTGGGCGCGTCTGTGCGCCTGGCTCGTCGTGCCGCTGGTCGCCGTGGGCTGCGGGGGTCCCTCCGAGGAGGAGAACCCCCAGCCCGCCCAGCCTCCGGTGTGCTCGGTCGAGTACAACCCGTTCGCCACCCGGGTGGTCTCCTTCAAGCCCGGCGAGGACGCCGGCTTCGGCCAGGATGGCTACCCGAACATCGTGCTCGGACCTCCCCATGGGGTCGGCGCCGGCATGGGCTCGCTGGACGTGCTCTCCCTCGGCAACCAGGGGGAGATCGTCCTGGAACTCACCCTCGGCGTGGTGGATGGGCCCGGCGTGGACCTGCTCGTCTTCGAGAACCCCTTCGGGGGCTTCGTGGAGACGGGCGTGGTCGCGGTCAGCGAGGACGGCCAGACGTGGCACGAGTTCCCCTGCGACACCACGGACTCCACGGGGGCTACCCCGGCTGCGCGGGCGTGAAGCCCGTGAACTCCTCGCCGGATAATGGCATCAGCGCCACCGATCCGGCCGTGGCGGGCGGCGATGGTTTCGACCTGGCCACCCTCGGAGTGGCCCGGGCTCGCTTCGTCCGTATTCGTGACAGCGGGGCCAACTCCTACGGCTTCACCGCCGGCGGCTTCGACCTGGACGCCATCTCGGTGGTGAACGGCTCGCCCGTCTGCGAGTGGCGGTGAGTCGCATGCCCCGGCCTCCCTCGGACACGGAGTCCCAGGTCGATCGGCGCACCGTGCTCGGCTCGCTGCTGCACGGCACCTGTGCCCTCGCCACCCTCTGTGCCGGCTGCGGCCCCGAGTGGCGGGAGGCCACCCGGGAGGGGGACTCCATCTGGGTCCATCGCCCGCTCTGACGGCGCGGAGGCGGCCCCTGGGTGTCCTGACACCCGGCCTTTTTGACTCTCCGTGTCAATCGGCCATCTGGCCCGGCCCTCCGCGTTTCCACCTACGCGCGAACGGAGGGCCGGGTCGTGTAGTCTTCGCGCCGCGATGTGGCAGATCATCATCAACGGCCCGGGTTATTTCGATACCGCCTACGAGCTGCCGGAGGGCGTCACGCACCTCGGCCGCGCGGATGAGAACGACATCGTTCTCGGGGGGGACCTCGTCTCGCGACGGCACGCCCGCCTCGTGGTGGACGGGGACGCCCTGCGCATCGAGGACCTCGGCAGCCGCAACGGCAGCCGCGTCAACGGCACGCCCCTCACCGGCGGCATCGAGCTGCAACCCGGCGACACCATCTCCCTGGGGGAGAACACCCTCTCGGTGCGCCAGCCCAACCAGGTGGAGAACGCCGCCACCGAGATGGTGGACCTGGGCGCTGGAGGCGTGCGTCGCTTCGGCCACGGCGAGGACGTGGCGCCCTCCGTCATCCTCGCCAAGAACGTCAAGAGCGTGGACCTGCTGCGGGCGCTCGACAACTTCTCCTTCAATCCCTTCGATGTCCCCGCCACCGCGGCCCCCATCGCGCCGACTCCGCCCACCGCTCCCCGCGGCGCGTACGAGACGCTCGTCCTCCTCTTCCACATCGCGGAGTCGCTCGCCACCGCCGTGAGCCAGACGGCCTTCCTCGAGGCCACCATGGACCGGGTGCTCGAGCGCATCGACGCCACCACCGCCGTGGTGCTGCTGCGCCACCCCACCGGGGTGCTGGTGCCCGCCGCCGTGCGCCACCGGGGCAAGCTCGCCAAGGGCGAGGTGCCCGTCTCCGACGCCATCGTCGAGGAGGCCCTGAGCCAGGGTCGCTCGCTCGTGGTGGGTGACGTGCGCGACGACCGGCGCTTCGCTGGCCGCGAGAGCGTCATCCTCTACGGCGTGGACCGGGTGCTCTGCATCCCCATCGGGTTCGAGCCTCCCTTCGCCGGCGTCCTCTACGTCAACACCTCGGCGAAGAACGACACCGAGCTGGAGGTCATGCTCGACGCCTGTACCGCCGTGGCGCACCTGGTGGCCACCGGCGTGCAGAAGTTCTCCGCCGCCTCGCCCACCCAGTCCCTGCGCCACCACCTGGAGCGCTTCCACGCTCCGGAGGTGGCCGATCGACGCGCGGCCGAGCTCCAGCGCACGGGCGGCAAGCAGGCCAGGCTGGAGGAGCGTGCCCTCACCCTCGTGCACGCCGAGCTCGTCGGCTTCGGCGCGCTGTGCCCCGCGCATCGGCCCCGAGCGCGCCGCCGACCTGCTCAACGACTTCCACGCGCGCCTGGGCGGGCTCGTCTTCAGCTACGAGGGCACGGTGGAGGCCTTCGTCGGCGAGTCGCTGCGGGCCTTCTTCGGCGCGCCCTACGCCAAGCCCGACGACGCGGTGCGCGCGGTGAGGGCCGCGCTCGCCCTGCGCCAGGACTGGGAGCGCTACATGGCTCGCCGCCCCATGGACGAGCGGTGCGAGCTGCGCATCGGCATCAACACGACCCGTGCCCTGGTGGGAATGGTGGGCCCCGAGTCCCGCCCCTCGTACACCGCCGTGGGCGAGGGAGTGCATGTGGCCTCGTGGCTGGCCGGCACCGCCATGCCCGGCCAGGTGCTCATCACCGGCAAGACGCTGGCCGTCATCGGCGCCCGCTTCGACGTCATGCCCCTGGGCGAGCGCCTCATCCGCCCCCCGCGCGACAAGGTCGCCGCCTTCGAGGTGGTGGACGAGGACATCCCCCAGCTCACCAATCCCGGCGTGCGCTGAAGGAGTTGGGGCGGCCCGCTCGTCCCGAAGGACATTGTCCTGTCCGGTATCCACCAAGGCTGCCGGGGAAGGGGCGCGGGGCTATGTTCCCTGGCATGAGAACTCCACGCTTCGTCCGTCTCATGTTGGGAATCGGGTTGCTGGCGGGAGGAGTGGCCGTTGGCGCTCCGAATGAGTCGGCCATCTCGGTGAGCCTGCCGCAGGCGACCTACAACGTGCGCCTGGTCGACGGAAACGTCGTCGCCAACCACATCCAGCTCAACTGGAGCCCCACGAAGATGCAGGGGCGGGCCTTCGGCTCCGTGGCGGTGCTCTCGTTGAAGCAGGACACGGTGTCCGGGAACATCGGCGGTGTCCCGGTGAACCTGAAGGCCCGCACGGAGGATGGGGCGCTCATCGGCGAGGGGGGCTTTCTCGGCGGCCCCGTGCGGTTGCGCTTCAGCCCGCAGGAGCTCCACGTCTACCTCAACGGGTGCACCTACCGGTTGAAGGCCGAGGGAGACCACTACGTGGGCCCGCGCAGCTGCGACAGCCCCCTGGCGCGTCCCGTGACGGTCGGCCTCCCCGAGGACTTTCAAAAGCTCACACCGGCCGAGCAGATGATTCTCCTGCTGCTCTCCCTCGGCTGACCCAACGTCCACTGACTCCCTTTCTCGGTGTGCGTTGAAGGGGGATGGTGTGGGATGATGGCGGTGGACTCGCGCTCGGACCCTGATCAATGAGAGCATGGTTGCCCCTCTCCCGAGCATGATCGCCCCGCGTCTGGCATGAACACGTCGTCCTCGCCCGCTCGACTGCGCCCGTTCCGGCCGGTGCCGTTCGGCCGCTACACGCTGCTGTCCCAGCTCGCCACCGGCGGGATGGGGGAGATCTTCCTGGCGCGGCTGGATGGGGTGCAGGGCTTCGAGAAGCTCTGCGTCATCAAGAAGATCCTCCCGCAGCTGGCGGAGGACCCGGAGTTCGTCGAGCGCTTCGTGAACGAGGCGCGCACGCTGGTGAAGCTGACGCACGGCTCCATCGCGCAGGTGCTGGACATGGGGCTCCACGAGGGCGAGGCCTACATGGCGCTCGAGTACGTGGACGGCAAGGACCTGCGCAAGGTGGCGGCGCGGGCGCGAGACAGGCAGATGCCGCTGCCGCTCACCTTCGTCCTCTTCGTGATGTGCCGGGTGCTCGACGCGCTCGCCTACGCGCACCGCAAGAAGGGCGACGACGAGGGGGAGCTGCACCTCGTCCACCGCGACATCTCCGCCGCAGAACATCCTCATCTCCTACGAGGGCGAGGTGAAGGTCATCGACTTCGGCCTGGCCAAGAGCCGGCTGAGCGCGGCCGAAGACGAACCCGAGCATCATCCTCGGCAAGTTCCTCTACATGTCGCCGGAGCAGGCGCGGCACCAGCCCGGTGGATCGCCGCAGCGATCTGTACGCGGTGGGCCTGTGTCTCTACGAGCTCCTCGCCGGGAGGAACCCCTTCGACCTGCTGCCTCCCGGCGAGCTGATGTCCGCCGTGGCCCATCCGAACATCCCACCGCTGGGCGAGGTGGTGCCGTCGCTGCCGCCCGCGGTGGCGCAGTTGGTGATGAGGGCCCTGGCGGTGGATCCGTCGCAGCGCTTCCAGTCGGCGGAGGAGCTGCGTGGCAAGCTGAACGGCTGCCTGGTGGAACTGGACCCGTCCTCGGGCCCGGAGAGCGTCAGCCGGTACATGCATGAGTTCTTCGCCTCGGACTACCAGTCCGAGCGGCGGCTGCTCGCGAGCCTCAAGGAGGCGGGGCGTCCTCCCGAGCCGGAGCCCGTGGTGATCGGCATGCCGGAGGGCGTCCCCCCGAAGCCCACTCCGACCCTGCCGCCCAAGACGATCCGCCTGGATGGCGCCGTCGAGCCGCTCTCCTTCCGGCCCACGCCGCGTACGCGCGAGGGCGGTCCGGTGGGGGACGACAACGAGACGCGCCGGGCCGTGGTGGACGAGCCCACGCGGCCCGCCGTCACCGTGGAGTCCGTCGAGGAGTCCGCGCGCGGTCGCCCCTCGCCGATGATGGGCTCGCCCACGGTGGAGGTCTCCGGTCTCGAGGTGCCGTCACCCGCCGCGTCGCAGGAAGGCGTCGTCGCTCCGCGTGTGCCGACATCGCCTCGAGCCATGCCCGCGCCGTTCGCGCCGGCCGGGCCGGGCCCCGTTGCCCCGCGCGCCGCGGCGCCGACTGCTCCTCCCGTGCTGGTCCCGGACATGCGCTCCGGTATCAGGCCGACCCTGTCGGCGCCGGCCGGCTCCACCTCTCCGACGCGCGAGCTGCCGGTGTCCTCCAGCATGCTCCGGGACTTCATGCCGCCCGGTGCATCGGTGCCCCCCGCGCCGCGCGCCGCGCCGACGCTTCCCCCGTCGCCGTCCCACTCCCTCGCGCCGACGCGCGAGCTGCCGGTGTCCTCCGGGCCCGGCACCTCGCACGGTGCCCTGTCCTCCCTGTCCCAGGTGCCGCAGTCGCCTCCGATGGACATTTCCCAGCTCCCCATCGAGAACACCCCGGCCTGGTCGGAGGCACTCTCCGCGGACGACGACCTGTCCGCCATCGAGTCATCGCGAGATCCTGGGATTGCACCCCCGGTGCCTTCCGAGGCGGTGGAGGCCGCCTGGGATGTCTCGGAGGAGCAGCCCGAGCACCCGGAGGGCGATGAGGAGCCGTTGCCCGCCTGGGACGCGGAGGCCCAGGGGGATGACTCCGATGAGTCCGACATCGTGGTCGGCGTCGAGACCGAGCACCCGGGCGAGGCGTCGGTGGACGTGCGCCTGGAGGACACGCATCCGCGCATCCAGATGCCGCCCCCGTCCCATGACGACACGCAGCCGCGTGTGTTCCTGTCGGACGTGTACCGCCAGGGCAACCCGCAGCGCGGGGTGCTCGACGAGTCGCCCGTGCACTCGGAGGAGCAGGAGGAGGTGTCGCAGAGCGGCAGGTCGCGGCCCGGCGGGGGCCGTGGTGGTTCGCCGCCGTGTGACGTCGACGGGCTCTCCCGCCCTCCCCGTGCGCTCGACGTCCTCCTCGAAGATGCCGCTCGCGTCCGCTCGGGGAGGCGATTCGGAGGACAGCGATCCTGGCGAGGAGGAGGCCTTCCCGTCCTCGCGCCGTGAGGTGACCCGGCGCACGCAAATGCCCACGCGGCCGGGGAGGCCGTGGCGGTGGATTTTCTTGGGGCTCGGGCTGTTGCTGCTGGGTGCTGGCGGGGGGGCCATCGCCTTCTTCCTGCTGCAGAAGCCAGAGCCGGTGGTGAAGCCTCCGCCCGCGCGTCCCCTGTTTCCTCCGGCGAGCAAGGCGGCCCCGGTTTCGGCACCGAAGCCCTCCACGCCTCCTCCCCCTCCCGGGGAGATGAAGATGGCCGGTGCGACGGCCTCCCCCGAGGATGACTCCGCCCAGATGGAGGCGGAGGCAGCTCCGGAGCCGAACACGGACGCCGCTCCGGTCGACCCGGCTCCGGATACGGCCTTGATCGCTCCGCTCACGCCCTCGCGGGGGGCGCCGTCCTCCACCAGCACCAAGCGCACGTCGCAACTGCGCAAGCGCACGTCTTCGCGATACCAGTCGAACCTTCAGAAGGAGTGGATGCACACGAAGAGTGCCTTCCTGGCGCTCAACAAGGTGTACGCGTGCGAGGACCTCGAGCTGCTGTGCCCCCGCTACGAGGTCCTCAATGCCGATGTGTCGGACATGGGGGATGTCGACGATGCCACGCTACTCAACAACGTGAAGGCGCTGCGCAGGGACATCCTGAAGATGAAGTTGGAGAAGATGAGCGGCCAGTAGCCCCAGGCCCTCCGGACGAGCCGTGGACACGCTCCTCGACATCCAGGGCCTGAGCGCCGGTTATGGGCCCGTGCCCGTGCTGCACGGGGTGGACTGCACCGTGCGGGCCGGCGAGCTGTGGGCGGTGCTCGGGCCCAACGGCACGGGCAAGAGCACGCTGCTGCGCGGGGTGCTGGGAGGAATGCCGTGGACGCGCGGCGGCATCCGGCTGCTGGGACGGGAGCGGCGGGAGTGGGAGGCGCGGGCGCTCGCGCGGCACATGGCGTGGGTGCCGCAGACCTTCGAGGAGGCCGAGGGCTTCAGTGGGTTGGAGTTGGTGCTGATGGGGCGCAGCCCGCACCTGGGCCTGTGGGGCCTCACCTCGGCGAGTGACGAGGCGCTGGCGCGGGAGGTGTTGGAGGAGCTGGGGGTGGCGTACCTGGCGGAGCGCTCCTGCGAGGCGATGTCCGGTGGCGAGCGCCGCATGCTGCTGCTGGCGCGGGGACTGGTGCAGCAGCCGAAGCTGTTGCTGCTGGACGAGCCCACCGCCTTCCTCGACGTGGCCCACCAGGTGGGGGCGCTCGAGCGGGTGCGCGCGCGGGTGGACGCGGGCCTGGGCGCGGTGGCGGTGCTCCACGACGTCAACCTCGCGGCTGCTTTCGCCACCCACGTGCTGCTGCTGCGCGACGGGCGCGTGCTGGCGAGCGGCACCGCGATGGACGTGCTGCAGCGCGAGCGGCTCGAGGCCCTCTACGGTGTGCCCATGGAGATGGCGAGCGCGCCCTCGGGAGCGCGCCTGTTCGCCCCGCGCGCGGGATGGCCGGACCGGAGTCGTTAGCGTGTCCGGGGCTCGTCAGTAGGACTTGAGCTGGTCCTGGGCCATCTTCCTGGCCGAGTCCATGCCCCCGCCCACGCCCAGGGGCGCCGGCCGTCGCTCCCGCGGCACCGGCTGCGGCTGGCTGAGGAGGTAGGGCCCGCTGGCGCGATTCGCGTCCTCCCCGTTGAAGTCCGAGGGGTGGTCCTGCCGGGAGGCGCAACCCGTGGCGAGCGCCGCGCCCATTCCCAGCACCATCATCCATCCCAAAGCGCGTTTCATTGTCCCTCTCCTGACGGAAATCCGTGCCCTGCTGTTCGTTGAAGTTAGGGATGGGGAGGAGAGCGACCACGACGGGGCGGAGCGTTCGCTCGTCCGGTCGCACTCCCACGGAGTGGCGCAGTGTCCGCTGGTCGAAGGCCCCGCACGGAAGGCGTGACACCGGCGTGCGCGAGCGTGCGAGGGTGATGCCTTTGACCTCGAGGCGCGTGTCGCGGAGATGGACTCCTCTTCCCAAGCGAGCGGGACGCCGGGCCGACGCAGGTCGGACTGGCATCGGTGGGTGTTGAAGCTGCTGGCGGCCACCAACCGCATCCGGTTGCCGGGCCCCTCGGTGCTCCCGGTGGCGGGCGCGGTGGTGGGCCTCTATGCCGGCCTCGCCGCGGGCCTCTTCGCCAACCTCATCGCGCTCGTCAGCGGCCTGGTCTTCGGCTTCCCGCGCCTGGTGGACGTGCTGCGGCCCGAGTCCGACGCGCCGCTGGAGCTGGCCCAGGCCTTCGCCGAGGCCCGCTGGCACCCCGAGTACCTCATCGTCGGCGTCCCGCTGAGCCTGGGCGCGCTGGTGCTGTCGCGCATCATCCTGCCCGGGGGCCCGAGGGATCAGGTGAAGCGCCGGCTG
>CAVYSY010000002.1:0-171010 GCA_963771175.1 uncultured delta proteobacterium | reverse complement strand
CTAACCCCCTTCAGGGAAGTTGCCGAAGGGTAGCGGAGGTTACGCCATAGGGGAGATGGAAGACTTCTCATGGCGTGGCAGCCCAGGAAGCTGACGGTCGAGCAGATGGAGGAGCGGCGCAAGGCAGCGGCCCGGCTGCTGCGCAGCGGCCGCCATTCGCAGGGCGAGGTAGCCCGGAGGCTGGGGGTGAGCCCCGGCACCGTGTGCGAATGGTCCAGGAAGTTGAAGCAAGAGGGCGTGGCGGGACTGAGAGCTCGGCCACGCACCGGTCGCCCCTCCAAGCTGACCCAGCAACAATGGAAGGAGTTGGGAGGACTGCTGAAGGCAGGGGCCGTCGCAGCGGGCTTCCCAACAGAGCGGTGGACGCTGAAGCGAGTCGCCCTCCTCATCCGGGGCCACTTTGGTGTCGTCTACAACCCCAACTACCTGGCCGAGCCACTGCACCGCCTGGGCTTCTCTCCGCAGCAGCCCCGCGCACGGGCGCTCGAGAGGAATGAGTCGCTGGTGGAAGCATGGCTCAGACGCGACTGGCCACGAATCAAAATTGGGCAGGTGAAGAACACAGTCCTGCCACGCTTCTCGCTGCGGGGGCTGAGCAAGGTGCGAGGAGAATTCTCGCTGGCGTGCGCCGTCCACAACCTCAAGAAGATGTGGAAGCAGGGTTGGGAGCTACCCAGCTTGGCCGCGCAGGCCGCGTAGCGGCGAGGTCGCCGCGAGGCGGCACGACGAGTAGTCGCTTCGTCCGCCCCTCATGACCACTGGGCCTGTAGCGCCATATGGCGCCTGCTATGCGCCACTGTCCCTCTGGCCGATTCCCCGACACGCTCCTAGATGCCAGTAGCGCTTTCGAGTAAACCTGGGGCCGTCGCTGTCCCATGTCTCGGGAGAGCGTTTTATCCCAAACAGCTCGGAGTGGAACGTGATGTGGAGTCGGTTATTCGTGAAGTTGTCCGTGGTGGCTGGTGCGGTGTGGCTCGCAGGCTGTGGTGGTCCCGTGGAGGACATAGGCGCGGCGCCCGAGACGCCGGGCGTTCCTAAGGTCGCCCAGACCGAGCCGTTAGCGGATGAGGGGTCCGTGTCGGCGCAGCAGTTGCCGCTCATCTCCTACTACGACCAGGGGCCGTTCAGCGACCTCATCACCAGCGTGGGGCCAGACCTGAACAACGACTGGATCGAGGACAAGGGGTGCACCTCCTATTTGAATGGTGATCTCGCGACGTACGGCTCCCACGAGCTGGACCTCTGCCGGTATAACTGTGAGGGACAGGGCGTCGGTAAGTGCGTGTGGAGGGGCTCGTACTACGCATGCTATGGCCCGACCTCCGTGTGCAGGCAGCGGTCGGTGTGCCGGCACTTCGATGGGGAGTGCACGGGCAGCACCTGGCCCTGGAATCCGAAGCCCAGGGCGCGCACAGTGACGGTGGACTTCACGAATCCGAGTCTTCCTGACCAGTCCGCATCCGCCACCGATTGGAACGGGTTCCCATGGGTCGTGGTGTGCGGCATCGTAAACGTCGATGCGAATGGGAATTTCATCGGGACGGCGGCCGTCGAATCCCCGTCGTACACTGGGACAAGCTACTGCTTGTGGTGATTTGTCCTCCGGGCTTTGTCTTTTCAGGGGTCTGTCGGAGAGCACTGGGCATCGGGCTGGTATGAAATTCCAGGCAGACACTGGAATGCCAACCCGAGACCGGGATGCGCACAGTTCCGAAGCACAGCGGGTGTGTCGCGACGCTCGCGACATTCCCCGCCTGTCTCCGGGCGCCTGCTTTGTCAACCTCCAGTTTGCCGGGACCAGCACGGTGCGACAGGGCTCCGAGGCGTATTGGATTGGAGCCGGGGGACTTCTCGCTCGTCGACCTGACGAGGCCGTGTGAGTTCCTCTTCGAGACGGAGTGGCAGGGCCTCATCCTGGCTCCCCCGACGGTATCAAAGAACTCGATACGCTGAACCCGAACACGAACAAGACTCGGTATGGACTTGGTATGGACGGGTGAACCTACTGGTCTCCCAGTCTTTCCGAGGGCTTGCGACTGGCCCGTGGAGTGCATTCGGCCTCGCGGAGTGTGCGGAGGGGAGGCGATGGGCTGGCCGCTGAGGATATTCCAGGAAGAGGGTTGCTACTTCGTCACGTCCAGATGCTTCCAGGGATGGCTGCTGCTGTGTCCCATCCAGGAGGTGACTCCAACCGTCAACTACCCTGACACAGGGGGGCATCATGGCGGGCCTTCTGTTGGCCAAGGCGGTGCTGGCCCCGGCTTCATCAGCCCACCGCTCTCATGCGCTTCTCCTGCATGACCTCTAATGTCCTGTCGATGCGCGCTCCACTGTCGCTCCTCTGCGCCATCTTCAGGCAGGCTGCAAGGCGCCACCGGGAGCGAGGGCTACTCAGCCCACCAGCGCATCCGCCGCTCGCTCCTCCAGGCCGCCTGAAACTGCGAAACTCGAACTTAGAGTTCCCTTCACAACCCCATCTGGGCGGGCCTACTCCCTCGGAGCAGCCGTCCCTTCACCGGTTGTGAAAGGAGTTCTTGATGCCAGTTACCACGCGCAGGCGCCATAGCCCCAGCCGACCGGGCGGCCATCGCAAATCCGGAGCCATGCGTAGAGCCAACTGCCGCACGCTGTATGCGAATAACCCTCTCCCGTCGCGACAGAGCAGCCGCCCCAGCTGGTGCAGGGACCATGGTAGTCTCTGTAGTTGGCGGGGTCCTCGCAGTTGACGGCCATTGCTTCCACCTGCGACGCCGCCAGCGAGCCAGCAGAGTTCCCCTGCTCATCGACAGGGGCTTGGTACAAGCAGGAGAGAGCGGCGGACTCTCCGTACTCGGCCCTTGCTTCCTGGTAACACGTCTGTGGATCCGCCTGCACGGTCTGCTTCTCCTGCGTCTCATCAAGGGCCTCCGTCCCGCCACAGGCGGTCAGTGACATGACACCGAGGGCGAGGATCCAGTTTTGGAAGACAGCCTTGCATGCTTTCGACATAGCGACTCCTGTTGTTGTGTTGTTACGTGAATACCCATCAGCCCCCATGGGCCGCACCTGGAGTAAAATGTACGAAACTGCCCAGCGTCAATTTTATTGGAGCATAGGACGGATTGAAGGCCTGTTGATGGAGGCCGCCCGAGTTGAGAGCCCGGCCGGTGCAGAGGCCGCGCAGCCCCCTTGGGGTACACGCCGGCCCAGGCCGCCCGCCCAGAAGGGGCGCGGCAGGGGTTCTGTTGGCTGGGGCGGCTCGAGCCTCAACACCACGCGGACTGGGGTGGCCCTCGCGCTGCGGCCAGGCTCGCACTTGCCGTGGGCAGACGCAGGTGCTCCAGAATCGCGCGCACCCCTCCCACTTCCTTCACGTACGCCAGCACTCGCCGCCTGCCTCCACATCTCACGCAGGCGAACACATCCACCGCGAAGGTCCTTTGTAGCAGCCCTGCCTGGTCCACTCTCGCTGTCCGCTCCTTCCTCGCTTCCTTCCTCGCCTCTGCCTGGGGCGCTTCGCTCTCCTCCTCCGCTCCCGCTTGGGGGACCAGAAATGGCCGCAGCTTCGCGCCCGGAGCAAAGACGCCATGGAAGCGGGTGAGGTTCAGCTTGGGTGGGGGAACCAGGGACGCCACACGCCGTAATAGTTCCAGCCCGGTGAAGAAGAGGTGCGTGGTGCCGTCAGGCAGCGGGCGCTTCATCCGCCAGGCGATACGGCCGTCCTCCGCTCGTGACAAACGCTCCAGAGCCAGCGCGCCACGCGCCCCGTAGCGGCACAGCCGCTCCAGCCCCTGCCTGTCGTTGGCGTGCAGGTGCGTGTTGGCGTGCAGGGAGAAGCCCTCCAGGAAGGCGCACCGGGGCTGCTTTCGGGGAGGGGGCGGATCGGTGAGGGAGATGCGCAGGCGGAGCAGGCCGGGGGTGTTCTCCAGCACCTCGCCGGTGCCCACGAGCCCACCGAGCCGGCCCACGCGGAGTGTCTCCCCGGGCTCGGCACGGAGCACCTCACGGGCGTGCTGGGCCCGGCGGCCGGTCATCTGGACGGTGCCGTCGGGGAGGAAATCGGAGTCTAGGAGGAGGAGCAGATTCACGGCGCCACCGTGCATACCACTCCTCTCCCGCTGGAGAGGCTACCCGCGCTTCACGGAAGTGATTCACGGGGACACGGCGGGCAGCTCCTCGGCATTACCCCCGAGGCGCTCAGCCGTATCCGTGGCCACAGGAGTCGCCGGCCTTTGAAGGAGCGGGCCGTGGGCGGATGTGACGAAACTCACGGAGTCGCCGGGGTCCCGCGCGGGAGTGAGGGAGGGCCGCTTCGAGTGGGGCAGGGCCCCTGGGCTCGATACTCGTCAGTCCGGTATAGTATGAAATCCAGGAAGTCCCGCAGCGACCCTGTCCCTTCACCTTCGACGAGAGAAGACATGCGGAAGACGAAGCAGCGGTTCCCCTTGGTGACCACCCTGTTGCTCACCGGTGCGGCGCAGGCCGCGACGCCCCTCGTGGAGCCCCTCACCCCCTGGACGGACGAGTACGACCAGCAGCAGCAGGCGTGGGACGAAGCCGCGCTGAGCGCGCTGGTGGGCGTCTCGCCCGACGCCCTGCCCCCCGCCCAGGAGGGGGCGAGCACGACGGACGCGGCGTCACCCCCCCTCGAGCCGGACCTCACCGCGGAGGAGGCGCTCCTGAACGCCTCGGCGGTCCCCGAGCAGTACAGCGAGCCCCTCAAGCTGAAGGGCTGCTGGTACGTGGCCTCGTCCGGCGGCTGGTACCGGCCGGACGTGGGCCTCCGCTGGATGCTCCGTGTCCAGCGGCTGCCCTCCACCGGGTGCGTGGCGGAGATTCGGGGGATCGACAGCTCGTATGTGAACGGCCCGCCCCGCATGATTGCCGTGGAGCACCAGGGCCTCGCGCTCGCCTTCCCGTCCATGCAGTCCCCCACGGGCCCGTCCCACCTGCGCCTGTACCACGTGGATCCGGAGACCCTGGCGGTGGTGCGACAGGCCCTCATCGGCTCGTCCATGAGCATGGATACCCGGGCCACGTCGATGACCCTCGAGGGTAACCGCCTCATCGTCCACGGCTCCAAGACCGGACCCCTCCCCGGCGAGGTCGGCTCTGGAGATGCCTTCGTGGCCACCTTCCCCCGCTTCTTCGTCAGCCAGGACGCGCCCTCCCTCTTCGCCTATCCCGCGGCGGACTTCTCCGTCCCCACCGTTCCTCACGGCGACGCGGCGCTGACCGAGGAGCTGATGCTGCTCGACGAGCAGGGACGGGCCCTGGAGGCCGCGGCGCTGGAGGAGACGCGGGCGGCGCTTGCCTCCGTCGGCCAGCAATCCCCGGCCAAGACAGCCCCCGTGGAGCCCGAGCCCGCGTTCGTCGATGATGGCCTCACGGAGCTCGAGGCCCTGCAGTACCTGCGCGCCAACGAGCCGGAGACGCTCAGCGCGCTGGCCGCCCGGCCACACCGGGTGCGCGGGTGCTGGTACGTCATCTCTGGGAAGACAGTCGGCTGGCCGCCGTTTCGCACCCGCTATACCCTCACCCGGATTCCCTCGCAGCACTGCAAGGGAGAGAGCAAGGTCATCGACGAGACCTACAACACCTGGGGAAACGTCTACGCGCTGGCGAATGAGAGCCAGGGCCTCGCGATCGCCCACCAGGTGAAGTGGACCCTGAGCGGCTCGGGGCTCGTCCACACCCGGGTCATCTCCGTCGATCTGAAGACGCTGGACACCGAGCGCTCGTTCGTACTCGGCACCTACCGGGGCAGCACCGGCCTGCTGGGCATGCGCTTCGAGAACAACTACCTCATCGTCGACACGACCCGGTACACGGCCACCTTCCCCCGCTTCCTCACCAGCGAGGAGCCGCCGCTGGGCGTCATCTTCCCGTAGTGAGGGTGTCGAGCCCCACGAACCTGGCCCCGAGGCTCTCTCCGTAGCGGCACAGCCGCTCCAGCCCTTGCCTGTCATTGGCATGGAGCCGCCGGATGCGGACCCGCCTATCCGGTGGTGTGACAGGGGAGTAGCGAGGCGACCTCGCTACTCCCCTCTGCTGATTCTGGGGGAGCACCGGAGAAGGTGCCGTTCGCATCCTTTGACACCTTCCCGGCTGCAGCATGTCGCGCAAGGGCAACTGCTGGGACAACGCCGTGGTGGAGATCGCGCTGCCCAGGGCCTGTTCGGGGCGGCACACGAGGCAGGCGCGGAATCCCGCCCGCTCGGCCTCGGCGGCCGTGCGGTAGAACGCGCACCGCTCCTGGCGGGGCGTCCTCGCCGTGCACACCGGGCGGAAGTAGTTGCCCGTCGTCGACACGCCCACGAAGAAGAGCCCATCCAAGCGCCGGTCCCGCGCGGACAAAGCCCGGTAGCCGCGCTCGGCTTCCAGCGTCTGCCTCATGCGGATTTCGGAGCCCGGATGAGCGCCCCTGCCTGGCCGTTTTCGGACCCGACCGCGAGAATCGGGTGCCCGATACCTCCTGCTCGCGATCCGGCCCCTTCATCCGGTGCTCCTCCACCTGTCGTCGCTCGATGGGCGACGCTCGGGCGACGACGCGTCCGCTCCCCTCCACGGACGCGGGAAGGACCGGCCTGCCACGGACGCTGGCCCTGGCCAGCAGGGCGTGAGCAGGGGCACGAGTCGGGCCGGACACATGGCGCCCCGCGAGTGCCAGGCCCCCGTAGTCGCCGGCCACATTGTCCCGGACGTCATTGTCGAGCAGCTCGCCCCGGGCCGAGCCCGCCCTGTACACGCCATGACCACCGTTGGCGGCGATGAGACAGTCCCGCACCACCGGAGCCTCGGTCTCACCCAGCAGCATCACGCCCGAGGCCGCGTTGTCGCGGAGGGTGTTGTTCAACAGCTCGCCCCCGCCGTGCAACTCGACGCCGTGGGCACCACTGCCCGTCACCACCGTCCGCTCCATCCGCGCGCTCGCCCCCACCTCCACACTCAGCCCGTTCTCCCCACACCCGCTCAACTGGTTGCCCACCAGCGTCGCCCGGCCCCAGCTCACCCGCACGCAGTCCCGCAGGGTGTCGCTCACCGACGTGTTCCTCACCTCCGCGCTCGTGTCCAGCGACAGTCCCTGGAGTGCCCGCGAGATGAGCGCTCCTTTAATGACCGTGCCCCGGCCACCCCTCACCCGGAGGCCGTACCAGGAGCCGCGCTCCCCCTGGGCGGTGAGCTCCACCGGACGTGCCTCGGTGCCCTTCACCACCAGGGTGCCATCCACGATGAGCTCCACCCGCCGCGAGTCCACCCCGGACCGCAGCGCGTCCTCCGAGGCGGCGATGACGCGTACTCCGGGCTGGATGACCAGCTCCACGCCCCAGCCCACCGTCACGTCCCCCGTGAGCACGTAGGGGCTGCCACGCTTCGTCCACACGGTGTGGGTGGACAGCACCCCCTGGACGTCCGTGGCCAAGGCCCTCGCTGGCAGGAGGCACACCCCCAGCAGCAGGAGGAATACCTGCGGGGCGCGAGAGGAAGAGGAGCTCCTGGTAGGACCTCGAAACATTCAAGAATTCCCTGGTTATCAGCCCCCCCCTGAGTGACCACGAATAGCAGAAAACGGTCACACCCTTCGGTGCGATAGTCTGGGATTTTTGATGCGACGCCACTTTTTACGTGGTGGACGGAAATCCTTCAGCGACCTCCAGCCCCGGGAATGCACCCCAGGGGCTGGAGGAGGGCACCCGCGTCAGCGGATGACGACGCCGACGGAGAAGCTGTCGGTGAGGGGGCTGTTGGCGGCCCGCGCGGTCAGCTTGCAGACCGTCCCGACGGGGGGCGTGGTCCAGTTGAAGCTCGAGTTGCAGTTGCCACCGCTCCCGCAGCTGTCCCAGGACCTCGTCCAGGTGCCGCCGCAGTCGGACTCCAGGCTGTTCTCGAAGGTCCCGAAGCGCGTGCCGTAATCCACCTGCATCTCGACGTAGTACGTCACCCCCGGCTGCATGTTGGGCAGGGTGGCGTTGGGGGCGGTGCGATACACGTACCCGCCAGTCGGGCCCGAGACGCTGATGGAGTTGATGACGGGGCGGGCGATGTACTCGCCATTCACCTGGATGCTGCCCTCAACCGGGCCACCATCCACTGGCGCCGAGAAGACCGTCACCTCGATCATCTCCGTGACGCTCTGGCCGCGGGAGGAGACCGTCACCGAGATCCTGCACACTCCCGGGGAGCTGCTGGACCAGCTGGTGGAGGCGGAGAAGGGGTTGGTGAAGAAGCCGCTCGGGCAGGAGCTCGACCAGGCGTACGACAGCGCATCCCCATCCAGATCCACCGCATCCACCTCGAGCAGGGTGGAGCCGGCGGTGGTGATGTCCGTCTTGGAGGACTTGAGCGAGCGGATGAGGGGCCCGATGTCACCCTGCGACGGCGGCGGCGTGATGTCATAGATGCGCAGGGTCACCGCGGTGCTGGTGCCGGCCACGATGGTGACGGTCACGGAGCCGGTGGCCACCAGGGCGCCGCCGCTCGGGCCGCCGCCATCCGACGACGGACCCGCGTCCAGCGACGAGCCCGCGTCCGCGTAGCCGCCGTCCGACACGCCGCTGTCCGGCACGTAGTAGGAGGAATAGCCCTGGGCCGTCAGGGTCTGATCCCCCGCGGGCAGCAACAGGCGGCCGGTGAAGGCGCCGTTGCCCGCGCTATCCAGCGTCAGGGTGACGTTTGCGGGCTGCGCGGTGATGACCATCCTGTCGATGGCGTACGCGGACAACCCGCGCACCGTCACCTGCGCCTCACCCTCGTTGGACTGCTGCCGCGCCTCGTTCGGCTGGCACGCCGCCAGCGTGAGCACCATGACCAGGACGCCCAGCGCGCCCTCGAACTTCTTCAACATAGGATTCTTCTCCCCGGTGTCATGACGAGCGCACCTCGTCCGACAGGTCTAGCGTAAAGCCGCAATAGTAGACAACCGGGGGATTCTAGAGGAAAGGCGAATTCGCCAGGGTGGGACGCGGGGGGCTCCCGTCGCGCGTCGAGCGGCGATAGCGCCTACCAGCGCACCTCGAACGTCATGTCCTCGGGGCCGGTCTGCTCCCAGCGAGTCTGGGGCGCCTCGACGCCGGTGACGCGCAAGGCGGCGTGGAGGATGCCGCTGTAGTAGTCACCGGGCAGCGGCACGCCTCGGAAGTACACCCGCCAGTCGTTCGGCCCGAGCCGCTCCGTCGTGCGCTCGCCGAAGTTGCTGCTGCGGCCCACGAACTCGGGAACCTTGCGCATCAGCCGCTCCGGGCCGAGCAGGTGCAGCGCGGCGAGCTGGATCTGCCCCAGCACCGTCTTGCGGTAGCCGTCGAAGAGGCACGCGCCCACGCGGAAGAGCGCCTCGGACGGGGGCAGGGTCTCGAAGTGCTGGCGTGCCAGGAAGTGGAGCATCTCGGCGAAGCGCTCCACCGGAATCTCCGCGGGAACGTAATCGGTCCCTCCACTCAGCCGGATGAGCTCCTGCATCTCGGGGGAGCGCTCGGGGATGCCCAGGCCTCGCAGCAGGCCTTCCAGGGGGGCGTAACGCATCCGCCGGGGAGCGGGGTGGGGCGAGGAGACTGCGGTGACAGGGGGCATGAATCACCTCGGGGCGGGTTTCTCCCGATCCACGAGGTTGTCACATGCCTGGACCCTGAAACCAGCCGGGGAGGCAGGCAGCGCGCGGGAGTCAACTCTGACGCACCGCGCAGCAACCCCGTGACAACGAGAGAGGTCGAAGCGAGCCAAGGCTCCCCTGACTCCCTCCAGGCTGCCGAGCCTTGCTCGCACCCCGCTTCCTTCTTCACGCGGCCAGTCCTTGCCCGCCCCCCCGGGGTGCCGTTAAAGCGGCGGGGTGCGTTCTCTCTGTGTCCGCTGCCTTCGTCCCGAGTCCACGTGCTACTGCGCGCGCGTGCCCCAGGTGGACTCGCGCACGCGGGTCGTCTTCCTGCAGCATCCCCGTGAGCGGCGGGTGGCCATCGGCACGGCCCGCATGGCGCACCTGTCGCTGCCCAACTCCGAGCTGCTACGTCGGCGTGGACTTCTCCGGCCACTCGCGGCTGGAGGAGCTCGCGGCCCGCCCCGAGCGCGTGGCCGTCCTCTTCCCGGGCGAGGAGGCCATCCCCCTGGAGGAGGCCCGGATGCATCCGCCCGAGACGCTCATCGTGGTGGACGGCACCTGGCCGCTGGCGCGCAAGGTGGTGAAGACGAACCCGCTGCTGGCGGGGCTGCCGCGCATCGGCTTTGTCCCGCGCCGCCCGAGCAACTACCGCATCCGTGCCGAGCCGGCGGAGCACTGCGTCTCCACCATCGAGGCGGTGGTGGAAGTACTGGGGGCGCTCGAGGGAGACCAGGAGCGCTTTGACGCCATGCTGCGCCCCTTCGTGCACATGGTGGACACGCAGCTCGACTGCCAGGAGAAGCGGACGGATCCGCCGCGTCGGCGCATCTTCAAGTCCGCGTGGCAGCCGCCCCAGGAACTGCGCTCCATCGCCGAGGACTTCGAGCACCTCGTGCTCCTCTACGCCGAGGCCAACGCGCACCCCCTGGAGCAGAACATCCCCTCCGAGCTGGTGCACCTCGTGGCGATGCGCCCCTCCTCGGGCGAGCGCTTCGAGAGCGTGCTCGCCCCGAGGCAGCCGATGGCCCGCAGCACGCCGCTGCACGTGGAGCTGTCGGAGGAGGCGCTGCTGGCGGGCGAGTCGCTCGAGGTGGGCCTCGCGCGCTTCCAGGCCTTCCTGCGCCCGGGTGACAAGCTCGCGGTGTGGACGACGTTCGCACTGGACTTGCTGCGCCGCGACGGCTTCCCGGTGCCCGAGGCGGTGAACGTGCGGCTCGCGTGCGCGCGGGCGCTCAAGCAGAAGACGGGCGGGGTGGAGCAGGGGGTGGAGTTGTTGGGCGCGAGTCTTCCCGCGCAGTGGGCCCAGGGGCGCGCCGGGCGGCGCATCGCGGCCCTGGAGGCCGTGGTCCGGGCGCTCGACGCGCGGGGCCGGGCCACCGAGCCCCCGCCCCGGCAGAAGATGGCGTCGTAGCCATCCTCCCGGGCGGAGGCGACGGCCCCCGCGTCACCTGTGGGTGCGCGGAGGCCGGGACTTCACGTCACGACGGATCCGGCTTCGGGGTCTTCGGGCCGCTGGCCGGCAGCTTCGGCTTGGCGATGTACTTCTTGGGCAGCTCGCCGGTGAGCGCGTCGAGGAACGTGACGACGTGCTTCACGTCCGCGTCGCTGATCTGCTTGCCGAACTGGTGCTGGGCCATGAGCTTCACGGCCGTCTGCACGTCCTTCACCGAGCCGTCGTGGAAGTACGGCGCGGTCTTCGTCACGTTGCGCAGGGTGGGCACCCGGAAGATCATCCTGTCCGCCTCGTTCTTGGTGACGTCGAAGCGGCCCTGGTCCTTGGACTGGTAGGGAGACCACCATGCCGAGCTTCTGCAGCGAGCCGCCCATGGCGGCGCCGTTGTGGCAGGTCTGGCAGCCCTGCTCGAGGAACTTGCTCAGGCCGACCTTCTCCGCGTCGGTGAGCGCCTTCTCGTCGCCGGCCAGGAACTTGTCGAAGCGCGAGGGGGTGACGAGCTGGCGCTCGAAGGCGCCGATCGCCTTGCCCACGTTGTCGTACGTCACCGCGTCGGCCTCGCCGGGGAAGGCCTTCTTGAAGGCCGTGACGTAGCCGGGGATGGACTTGAGCGTCTCGATGACGCTCGCCTCGCTGGGCATGGCCATCTCGACCGGGTTGAGGATGGGGCCCTTGGCCTGCTCCTCGAGGGTGGGCGCGCGGCCGTCCCAGAACTGCACGGTGTGGCCACCGGCGTTGTACACGGTGGGCGAGTTGCGGCCGCCGAGCTGCTTCTTGTGGCCCGGCGAGAAGGGCTTGCCGTCCACGCCGTACTTGTTCAGGTCGTGGCAGCTGTTGCAGGAGACGTCCTGGTTCTTCGAGAGGCGGTTCTCGAAGTACAGCATGCGCCCCAGCTCGACCTTCTCCGGGGTGATGGGGTTCTTCGGGTCCTCGAAGCGGGCCGGGAGCGCCTTGAACACGTTGAGCATGGCCCGGTCGATGACGGCCTTCTGGGTGGCCGTGGCCGGGGTGGCGGGAGCGGCCGGTTTGGCCGCTTGCGCGAAGACCGGCGTCACCGCGGTGGCGGCGATCAGGAACAGGGGACGAACGAGGGTCTTGAGTCGCATGGAGTCTGCTCTTTCACTGTGCTTCACGGCCGGGGCCCGTTGCGGGCCTGGGTAGGGGAGTCCGGAAGCCGAGACAGGAAAGCTAGCAGCCCCAAGAGTTTGGGGGAAACAGAGACGACGCACCGCGTCCCTCGGCTCGACGGAGCGGGGACGCGGCACCGGGAGTGAAGTTACTCTCCGTACACCACGGCGCAGTACTTCGCGTACAGGCCGAGGATGTTCTCGAAGTGGTAGTCGATGTGGGTCACGCGGCTGATGTTGGCCTTGCGCGCCGTCTCGTTCACGCCGGCGTCACCGGTGGCGACGATGCCGAGGATGGACGTGACGCAGCCCTCGCCCGACTTCGAGCCGAGCTTGGTCTGCTCGTTCACGAACGCGTAGCCGGAGGTGTTGGCGTAGAGGCTGGAGAAGCCGACCGCACCGGGGAAGGCGATGCCCGCGCAGCCGGACAGGCTGCTGGCACCGATGGAGAGGAGGGCAACGACGGACAGCTTGCGGAGCTTGTTCATGATTCCTCGCTTGAACTGCCAGTAGGAAAGTAAGCGCCGCGCATCTAGCCCGCCTGGATGACTGAAGTAAAAATGTTTCTCAGATGCGCTGGCCAGAGCGCAGCGTGGCCCCGTTCATCGGCACGGGACGGGCGCGCCACGCCGGGGCGTCCGCGGGGCGGCGGCCCTCCCCGCGCACCATCCGCACCAGGCGGGCGATGGCGAAGCACACCGCGAGCAGCCCGAAGCCAATCGCCAGGGCGGGCAGCAGCCCCAGCGTGGGGCCCACGCGCCCGGCCAGGCCCGCTATACCGGCCCAGCCGTACACCACCGGCAGGTGCAGCACGTAGAGCCACAGGGAGGCGCGGCCCAGCGGCGCCAGCGGCCGGGTGAGCACCTGGGGCAGCAGATTGACCACGCCCAGCACCAGGAGGCCCTCGCCCACGCGGAAGGCCACGAGCCACGCGCTGGTGGGGCTCCAGTCCGAGGGCAGCCGCTGGATGAGCAGCATCAGCCCCCCACCGAGCGCCAGCAGGGCCAGGCCCTGGGGCCCGCCGGGCCTGAGCAGCCGCATCAGATGGGCCGCGAGCGCCCCGGCGAAGAAGAAGCCCGCCCACGGGAAGAGCGGGAAGCGCGAGCCCGGTACGCCCACCGCCTGCTGCAGCTCCACGGGCCAGGCCGTGGCGGCGTTCCACATCCAGGGGCTAGCCAGGGGGATGCCCACGGCCAGCAGGGCGAGCACCATGGCCCGCGTCCAGGTGCCGCGCGCCAGCACGAGCACGGCCGCGCCCACCAGCAGGCTCACGGCGATGCTCTGCAGCGCGTCGAAGGCGAAGAGGCGCGAGCGCAGCTCCACGCCCCAGCCGAGTGCGTGGACGGTGTCCCAGCCCGGCCAGTGTATGAGGTAGCCGAGGAAGAGCAGCAGCGTCGCCCTCCGCGCGCGGCGGCCGAAGGACTCGCCCGCGCTCTGCTTCGCGGTGCCGAGCGCGGCCACCACCGCGAAGCCGGCCACCAGGAGGAAGAGGGGCGCGGTGATGCCGCGCAGCTCCCAGTAGCGCTGCACCCACGGGTAGGCGCGCACCTCGGGGGCGAGCAGCGCGTCCAGCGTGTGCCCCAACACCATCGCCACCACGGCCAATCCTCGTGCCCCGTCGAGTCCGGGATGGCGGGAGGAGGGCCTGCCAAGGTCGAAAAGCGAAGTGCCAGGTCGGGTCACGAGTCCCGAGCATACGTGCAGGCGAGCCGCTCGTCTAAGAACTGCCGGGACGGGGGCCGGCTCGGGGGGCCCGCGCCTCCGTGGGTGACGCGGGGGGCACGAGGTGCTGTCATGGTTTTTCATGACTTCCCGTGAAAACCTCCTGGCCGTGCTGTGCCTGTGTTTGCTCGCGCCGCTCTCCGCCCGGGGCGAGGAGCCCGAGATTGCCTCCCGGGACGACTGGTTCGCCCAGGACAAGGCGCTGCACTTCGGCGTCAGCGCGGGCCTGGCCGGCGCGGGGTATGCCGGTGGGGCCCTGCTCTTCGACGCGCCCGGGACACGCTGGCTCACCGGCGCCGGGGTGGCGCTCGGGGCGGGGATTGGGAAGGAACTCTACGACGCCGGGCGCGGGAGCTTCTTCTCCTTCAAGGACCTCACCTGGGACGTGGTGGGGACGGCCACCGGGCTCGGCCTGTCCTGGGCCGTCGACCGGCTCTTCTTCCACCGGGAGGCGCCCGCTTCCACGGGGTTCGGAGCGGTGGGGCTCGCCCGGGAGCCTGCTTTCCAGCAGGGCGGGGCAGGGCTCCCTGTCGAGATGCGTCTCACCCTGGCCCTTTCCGCGGAGGGGAGGGCAATTCCACAAGGGAGGCTCGGTGGTGGTAGGACCTCGTCCGTGACGTTGCTCCTCCTGGGAGGTTGGTAGATGACGCGGAATCGGCTCTTGCTCGGTCTCGGACTGCTGTCCCTGGGCACCTTCTCCTGCAGCCGCGAGTCTCCGCCGCCCGCGCCCACCGCCGCCGCTCCGGCCGCGCCCGAGCCCGCCGCCGCGCCGGAGCCGCCGAAGCCCACCATGGGCTACGAGAAGATCGTCTCCTTCTTCCGCCTGCCCGCCGCCGCCAAGGCTGCCGCCAGGCCGGCGGACACCGCGGAGCAGGTGACGCTCGGGCACAAGCTCTTCTTCGAGAAGCGGCTGTCGAAGAACCACGACATCTCCTGCAACAGCTGCCATGACCTGGCGACCTTCGGCGTGGATGGCAAGGCCACCTCCGAGGGCCACAAGGGCCAGAAGGGCAGCCGCAACGCCCCCACCGTCTTCCACGCCGCGGGCCACGTGGCCCAGTTCTGGGACGGGCGCGCCGCCACGCTCGAGGAGCAGGCCTAGGGCCCGATGATGAACCCGGTGGAGATGGCCATGCCGGGCGAGAAGCTCGTCCTGGCCACGCTCAACTCCATGCCGCAGTACGTGAACGAGTTCAAGGCGGCCTTCCCCAGTGACAAGAAGCCCGTCAGCGTGGGCAACGCCGCGCGCGCCATCGCCGCCTTCGAGCGCAAGCTCCTCACCAGCTCGCGCTTCGACAAGTTCCTCGCGGGGGACCAGACGGCCCTCACCGAGCAGGAGCGGCGCGGGTTGGAGCTCTTCGCCTCCTCGGGCTGCACGACGTGCCACAACGGGCCGGCGGTGGGTGGTACCTCCTTCCAGAAGCTGGGCGTCATCGAGGACTACCCCACCGAGGACAAGGGCCGCTTCGAGGTGACGAAGAACGAGGAGGACCTGCACAAGTTCCGCGTGCCCACCCTGCGCAACGTGGAGAAGACGGGGCCCTGGTTCCACGACGGCTCCGTCAAGGAGCTGCCCGAGGCCGTGCGCCTCATGGCGAAGCACCAGCTCGGCATGAGCTTCTCCGACGCCGAGGTGGACGACATCGTGGCCTTCCTCAAGAGCCTCACCGGCGAGCTGCCCGGGGACGGGCTGGTCTCGGCTCCCGAGCTCCCGCCGAGCACGCGCACCACCCCGAAGCCGGATCCGACGTAAAGCTCTCGCCTCCCGGCCAGGGGGGCGCTAGGAGAGGGGGTCCATGAACACCCTTCTCTCCATCCATTCGTACCTGCGCTATCTCGTGCTGCTCGTGGGCGTCGTCGCCGTCGCCTGGTTCGCCTTCGGGCTCGCCACGAAGCGGCCGGTGGACAAGTCCGTCCGCATCCTGGGCTCCAGCTTCGCGGGCCTGCTCGACACGCAGATCCTGCTCGGCATCATCGCCGTGGCCATGGGCCGCTACTACCCGGCGCTCATCGGGCACATCGTGATGATGGTGCTGGCTACTGCTCTGGCCCACGTGCTGCTGGTGAAGAACCGTAAGAGCCCCAACCCCGGTTACGTGCTGCCCCTCATTGGAGTGGGCGGGGCGCTGCTGCTGATCGCTGGCGGCATCTTCGCCATCGGCCGTGGCCTGTTGAGCGGCGTCTATCTCTGACCGCGGGGAACGCGGTCCCTGGTTGCCAGAAGAGGAGGGGCAGCAGCCTGTTGCCCCCCTGGGGCGGCTCCCATTGTCAGCCGCTCAGCGGCGGGTGGTCTCCAGTTCCGTTCGCATCACCTCGCCCAGCGTCTGGATGAAGCCGCGGATGTAGTCCACCTTCCCTCGGCGCGAGGCCAGGAACGGGTCCATCACCGTGCAACGCAGCACGGCCACCCCGCCGGCCCGGTCGTAGTCCGCGTGGGTGAAGCCGAGCCCCTCCACCGTGGGCAGGGCCGCGCGTCCGTACTCGTTCGCGCGCAGCACCGTCTTCGTCACGTAGTAGTCCGGGCGCTTCAGGGTGTCCGGGCCCACGCTCAGCGCCCGGTAGATGCGGTCCATGAAGTCATTGGTCCGCTCCAACGTCTCCAGCGACGGGTGCCCCACCGCGAAGCAGACGATGTTCAGGTCCGACGGCGGTAGCGACACCACCTTGAAGGGCGCCCAGTCCCCACTGGCGATGCGCCGGTGCAAGGCCATGGTCCCCTTCGCCGTCTCGCCCACCAGCCGCCCGTACCCACTGGCGTTCAGGGGCAGGACCTTGTGGCTCATCCACACGCCCGCCGCCGCCGCGCCCGGCTTGGAGCCCTCGAAGATGGAGCGGCCCAGGTAGGCGCTCTCGTGCCCGCCCGCGTGGAAGAGGTACGGCGCCTCCACCGACACCAACTCCCGCACCCGCTTGTCCCGGAACGTGATGCTGCCCGCCGGGTAGGGCATGTAGCCCAGCTTGTGCGGATCAATGGTGACCGAGTCCGTCCGCTCCAGCGCGCACAGGGCGCGGTACACGCCCTCCGTGGGCCACGCCTCCGGCGCGTAGTCCGCGAGCGTCTCCTCATAGGTGCGGCGCTCGCCGTCCGCCCTCCGGGTGATGGAGGCCGCGTAGCCGCCCCAGGCCGCGTCCGCGTGCAGGTGGAACGCCAGCCCCAGCTCCCGGCCCAGCCGCTCCCGCAGCTCCGCGAGCAGATCCAACCGGTCCACCGCGCTCTCCTCGGTGGAGCCCATCACGGCCACGCAGGCGATGACCGGCTGCCGACGCACCGCCAGCGTGCGCAGCGTGTCCTCCAGCGCCGCGGGCGACATGCGGAAGTGCGTGTCCACCGGCACGTGGATGAGCTGCCTCGCCCCGATGCCCAGCGTCCGGCACGTCTTCTCCCACGAGTAGTGCGCCGTGGACGGCACCAGCACCACGCCAGGTGGCAGGGCATCCTTGAACTCGGACGCCAGCCGCAGGCCGAACTCCTGGTAGCCCAGCCCCGCCAGCGAGTGACGCGTCACCAGCTCCAGGGCCCGGCCCGCGTCCCCCACCTGGACCCGGAATTGGTCCAGCGCATCCAGCGCGGCCTCGGGGGCCACATTGAGGAGCTGCCACAGGCTCAGCTCGCGCAGGTTCGTCTCCCGTCCATCCGGCAGCCGCACCTCCAACCCCTTCAGGCCCGCCTCCGCCGCGGCGTGCCGCAGCGCCACCGGGAGGTACTTCACGTTGCGCGCGACCCAGAGGGCCTCGAAGTTGGCCACCGTGCCGCCCGAGGTGAGGTGCCCCCACTGCCGCTCCGGCGCGTAGCCCACCATCCGCGCGAGCTGCTCGGCCACCTCCAGCTCCAACCGCGTCGTCACCGGCGAGGCCTCCGCCGACACGTTGTTGGGGTTGTAGAGCATCGTGGCGAAGTAGCCGATGAGGCTCGCCATCGTGAGGTCCGAGCACATGTGCCCGATGTAGCGGGGGCTGAAGAAGGGCACGCCTCCCTTGAGCTGGCCCAGCAGCCCCATCAGCTCCTGCGAGAGCACCGAGAGCGAGTCCTCGTAGCCCGGTGCGCGCTTCTCCGCTTCTTGAATCAAGAAGCCATCCTCGGGATGGAGGTTGCGCCGCCAGAAGACGTGGTCGCGGAAGGCCTCGAGCAACAGGCGCTCGAAGATGTCGGCGTTCTCTCCCTTGGGGCCCAGGAAGAGGGCGCCGAGATCTAGAAGATGCGGGCGAAGAAGAGTCCGGGCGGGGGTGCGTGCTCATAAAAGTGGAGGTCCTTGTGAGGCCCGGCGCTCTGCAAGCGATGCGCCCCCTGCGTCCCGAGGGAGCGCGCGGTAAATGCTGCGCGCTGGTGGGCGGAGCGGCGCAAATGCTGCGCAGCTGACACTTCGCGAGGGTGAACGCGTTCCCTCTGGGGCGTGTCCGCCCGGCTGCTGGCCCTGTGGTTGCAATGCGGCGCGGCGCGCCGGACGAGGTGTCCGGGCTCTTGTCTCACGGAGGGGCACGCCGCGATGCGTACACACGTCCCGAGCCGACGCCGGATGCGAACACCGGTCGCCGTTCCCGCCTTGCTGGCGCTGCTCGTTGGCCTGCCCGCGGCCGCGCAGGGCGTGACCGAGGGGGCGCAGCTCTTCACCCAGCGGTGCGCGAGCTGCCACACCGTGGGTCAGGGAGACCGGGTGGGCCCGGACCTGATGGGCGTGCTGACTCGCCGCGAGGAGTCCTGGGTCACCGAGTTCCTCAAGAGCCCGGGCGCCATGATCGACGGTGGCGATCCGGTGGCCAACGAGCTCCTCCAGAAGTTCAACGGCATCCGGATGCCGGACCAGCAGCTCTCCGACGCCGAGCGCGCGGGCCTGTTCGCCTACTTCCGTGAATGTACCGAGAAGGGGAGCTGCCAGCCGGGAGCCACCGGGCCGAAGCTGGCGTTGGACGCCACGCCCGAGGAGATCGAGCACGGCCGGCGGCTCTTCGAGGGGCAGGTGGCACTGGCCAATGGCGGCCCGGCGTGCATCGGCTGCCACAACGTGCGCGGCATCGGCGTGGTGGGCGGCGGCACGCTGGCGCGCGACCTGACCTTCTCCTTCGCGCGGCTGGGCGAGCGGAAGATGACGCCCGCTCTCAAGGAGATGTCCTTCCCCCTGATGAAGGAGCTCTACGAGAAGGCGCCGCTGACGGACGCGGAGCAGTACGACCTCAAGGCGTACCTGGCGAACGTCTCGCGTGACGGCACGCCGCCGCGCAAGGACCGGGACTTCTTCTACCTGGGCTTCGTGGGGCTGGGCGTCGCGCTGGGGTTCATCGGCATCGTCCTGGGCGGCCGTGGTCGCTCGAAGGACGGAGAGCGAGGCGACAAGTGAGCGACACGTTCCTCTACGATTCCCTTCCGTACGTGGTGCTGGTCCTCGCCCTCGGCGTGCCGGCCTTGCTGCGCAACCGTGAGCGCGCCTCCGCCTGGGTGATGCGGTGGGTGGAGCGCGAGGGCACCGGCTCGGCCGCCGTGGCCCTGGTGTTGGGCGCCGCCATCATGCTGCTGTGGCACGCGGCCTGTTTCCTCCTGCCGCAACCGGTGGGGCTCTTCATCCGCTCGCCCGCGCGCCTCTTCTTCCTGGAGTTGGTGGGCCTCATCGGCGGGATGATGCTGGCCTGGGGCCTGTTGGCGAGCATCTCCCGGAAGCTGTCGAGCCGTGCGACCGGCGCTCGGGCGTGGCTGGCCTTCCAGGTGCTGCTGCTGGCCGAGGTGCTCAACGGCCTCTACATCGCCGTGGAGTACCGCTGGGCCTCCGCCTGGTACGTGAGCGTGGTGGTGCCGTACCTGCGCTCGTTGGTGATGCTCCAGCCGGACGCGACGCTCATCGCCCAGCTCCCGCTCACCGTGCGGATGCACCTCTTCGGCGTGCTCGCGCTGTTGCTCGCCTGGCCGCTCACCCGCTGGCTGGCCTCCGCCGAGTCCGCGCCCACCCTCGTGTCCACCCGAGAGGAGACCGCCGGCCAAGGCGGGATTTGACTCGATGATCGACTCGACCCGAGCCTCGCTGCTCTCCGGCGTGCTGGCCGCCCTCGCGATGGGCGGCTGTGACACCACGCCGGTGAACAACAACCAGAACTACACGCCCGAGCAGCCCATCGCGTTCTCGCACGCGGTGCACGCGGGCCACTACGAGATCGACTGCCAGTACTGCCACGTGGGCGCGGAGAAGAGTCGGCATGCCGGCATTCCGCCACGCGGGCGTGTGCATGAACTGCCACACCCAGGTGAAGACGGACTCGCCGGAGATTCAGAAGCTCGCCAAGGCCGTGAAGGAGAGCAAGCCCATCGAGTGGGTGAGGGTCCACCGGCTGCCGGACCATGCGTACTTCAACCACGCGAACCACGTCACCGCGGGGCTGGAGTGCCAGACGTGCCACGGCCCGGTGCAGGAGATGGTGCGGCTGGAGCAGGTGGAGCCGATGACGATGGGCTGGTGCCTGGACTGCCACCGCAAGACGGAGGAGTCGCAGGCGAAGGCCCCCGTGCCGCCGTTGGCATCCGGTGTGCTGATGGCCTCCGCGTCGGGAGTGCCCTCGGCCACCGCGCCCGTCGCTCCGGCACCTCGCACCCTGACTCCCCCCACCGACTGCTCCGGCTGCCACCGCTGAGGAACGCGCACCATGTCCGAGACGACACCCAAGTACTGGCAGAGCCTGGCCGCGCGTGCCGGAGAGCCGGCCCTGCTCGAGCAGTCCCGCAACGAGTTCGCCGAGGAGCTCCCCGTGGGCGTGGCGGCCCAGGCGCCCGACCAGAGCTCGCGCCGTGACTTCTTCAAGGTGATGGGCCTGAGCGCCGCGGCGGCCATGGTGGCCTGCCAGCGCGCCCCCGTGCAGAAGGCGATGCCCTTCATCGCGAAGCCGGACGAGCTCACCCCGGGCCTCTCCCTCTGGTACGCGTCCACCTGTGGTGCGTGCAGTGCCGGCTGTGGCGTGCTGCTGAAGACTCGCGACGGTCGCCCCATCAAGGTGGAGGGCAACGAGGAGCACCCGCTCTCTCGCGGTGGCGTGTGCGCCATGGGCCAGGCCTCCGTGCTGTCCCTCTATGACGCCAACCGCTCGCGCGGGCCGGCCGTGGGCGGGACGAAGGCCGCGTGGGCGGACCTGGACAAGGCCGTGACGGAGGGGCTGCGCAAGGTGGCGGAGGAGGGGAAGGCCATCCGGCTCGTCCTCCCGTGGGTGCTGGGGCCCACCGCCGAGGCCGCCGTGGCGCGCTTCCTGGCCGCCTTCCCCACCGCGCGCACGGTGCGCTTCGACTCCACCGGCGAGCTGGAGGCCATCGCCGAGGCCCACCGCCTCACGCACGGCGTGCGCGTGGTGCCGGACTACCGCTTCGACAACGCGAAGGTCATCGCCAGCTTCGGCGCGGACTTCCTGGGGACCTGGGTGTCTCCGGTGGCCTTCACCCGCCAGTACACCGAGGGCCGCAACGCGGCCGGCAAGCGCGAGATGTCGCGGCACTGGCAGTTCGAGCCGCTGATGACGCTGACGGGCTCGAGCGCCGACAAGCGCGTGCCGGTGGCTCCGTCGGATGTGGTGCCCGCGCTGGCCGGGCTGGTGCGCCGGCTGGCGGGGATGGCTGGCCGCTCCGTGGTGGGCCTCGGAGGAGAGCCCGCCCCGGAGCTCGCCGCCGAAGTGCTGGACGACGCTGGCCGCGACGCTGTGGGCCGCGCAGGAGCAAGGCCCTGGTGGTGTGTGGCGGCGACGAGCCCGCCGCCCAGGTGCTCGCCAACCTGGCCAACGAGCTGCTCGGCAACGCGGGCACCACCGTCTCCGTGTCGGGGGGCCTCACCCTGGACGAGGCGGCGATGACCTTCGGCGAGCTGCTCGCCGAGCTGGAGGCGAAGCAGGTGGGCGCCGTCCTCTTCCACGGCGTCAACCCGGCCTACGCGCATCCCCAGGGCGAGGCGCTGGCGGGCCTGCTCGAAGGACGTGGCGCTGACGGTGGCCACGAGCGACCGGCTCGACGAGACGGCCTCGCTGGTGCGCTTCCTCGCGCCGGACCACACCTCGCTGGAGTCCTGGGGCGATGCCGAGCCCCGGCGCGGAGTGCTGAGCCTGCGCCAGCCGGCGGTGTCCCCGCTGCACGACACGCGCGGCGCGGTGGAGTCCCTGCTCGAAGTGGGCGGGGGTGGAGCAGTCGCACTACGACTTCCTGCGCGCCCGCTGGGAGGCCGAGGTCTTCCCTCGCGCGAACGTGGCCACGGGCTTCCAGTCCTTCTGGGACGAGGCCGTGCGCCAGGGCGTGGTGGTGGTGCTGCCTCAGCCCGCGACCACGAGGCCCCCGCGTTCCGCCCCGAGAGCGTGGCGGCGGCGCTGGCGGGCACGGCCGCGGCGGCGGGTGAGTACGAACTGGTTCTGTATCAAAAGGTGGCCCTGAGGGACGGCGCGCTGGCCAACAACGGCTGGCTGCAGGAAATGCCGGACCCGATCACCAAGGCCACCTGGGGCAACTACCTCTGTGTGGCGCCTTCCACGCGCCTCGAAGCTGGGCATCAGCGACGGGCAGGTGGTGCAGGTGCGCGCCGGGGAGAAGACGCTCGGCGGTGCCGGCGCTGGTGCAGCCGGGCACGCATCCGCGGGCGCTGGGCCTGGCCATGGGTTACGGCCGCACGAAGGTCGGGACGTATCGGCGAACGCAGTGGGGGAGAACGCCTTCGGCCTGGCCTCTGTTGTCGACGGGAAGGTGCGCCGCACGGCGCACGGGGTGCAAGCTCCAGGTGACGCCCGAGCACCGGCAGCTCGCCCTCTCCCAGACGCACGCCTCGATGGAGGGCCGTCCGCTCGTGCGCGAGGCCGAGCTGGCGGCGTTCCTCGCCAACCCGCGCGCGGGCAACGAGGCGGACGAGGGGCATGGCGGTGGTCACCCGCTCTCCATCTGGTCCGGTCACGAGTACAAGGGCCACCGCTGGGGCATGGCGGTCGACCTGAGCGCCTGCACGGGCTGCTCGGCGTGCGTGGTCGCCTGCCAGGCGGAGAACAACATCCCGGTCGTGGGCGAGGACGAGGTGCGCCGCAGCCGCGAGATGCACTGGATGCGCATCGACCGCTACTACGCGGGCGAGCCGGACGAGCCCCGAGGTGGTGCACCAGCCGATGATGTGCCAGCACTGCGAGAACGCGCCCGTGCGAGACGGTCTGCCCGGTGCTCGCCACGGTGCACGCGAGCGAGGGCCTCAACCAGCAGGTCTACAACCGCTGCGTCGGCACCCGCTACTGCGCCAACAACTGCCCCTACAAGGTCCGCCGCTTCAACTGGTTCGACTACAAGCACGACGAGCCCGCTCGAGCGCATGGTGCTCAACCCGGACGTGACGGTGCGCACGCGCGGCGTGATGGAGAAGTGCTCGCTGCTGCGTGCAGCGCATCCAGGAGGGCAAGGCCGCGGCGAAGCGCGAGGGCCGGGCGGTCGCGCGACGGCGAGATCCGCACCGCCTGCCAGCAGAGCTGCCCGGCGGAGGCCATCCCTTCGGCGACCTGAACGACCCGAAGAGCGACGTGGCGAAGCTGGCGAAGAGCGGGCGCGCCTACCGGGTGCTCGAGGAGCTCAACATCGGGCCGGCCGTCACGTACCTCGCGAAGGTCCGCAACACCGGAAGCGGGAGCGCGGCATGAGCAACCAGCACACGCTCCACCGCTGCGCGAGCCGCTCGTCAGCGAGGAGCGCACGCCTCGGTCAGATCACCGAGGAGATCTGCGCCGCCCATGGAGCGCCAGCCCACCGCCAGGCCTGGTGGGTGGCCTTCGCCCTGGCGCGTCGCCACGCTCGGGCTCGGCGTGGGCATGGTCGCCTACCAGGTCGCCACCGGCATCGGCGTCTGGGGCCTGAACAAGACGGTCGGCTGGGCCTTCGACATCACCAACTTCGTGTTCTGGGTCGGCATCGGCCACGCCGGCACGCTCATCTCCGCCATCCTCTTCCTCTTCCGGCAGAAGTGGCGCACCAGCATCAACCGCGCCGCCGAGGCGATGACGATCTTCGCCGTCATGTGCGCGGCGCATCTTCCCGCTCATCCACATGGGCCGGCCCTGGCTCGCCTTCTGGGTGCTTCCCGTACCCGAACACGCGCGGCAGCCTGTGGGTGAACTTCCGCTCGCCGCTGCTGTGGGACGTGTTCGCCATCAGCACCTACTTCACCATCTCGCTGGTGTTCTGGTACGTCGGCCTGATCCCCGACCTGGCCACCGCTGCGCGACCGGGCGAAGAGCGGGCTGCAGCAGGCCATCTTCGGCGTGCTGTCGCTCGGGCTGGACGCGGCTCGCACGCGCACCTGGCAGCGCTACGAGATGGTGTACCTGCTGCTCGCCGGCCTCGCGACGCCGCTGGTGCTCTCGGTGCACACCATCGTGTCCTTCGACTTCGCCACCTCGCGTCATCCCCGGCTGGCACACCACCATCTTCCCGCCCTACTTCGTGGCCGGCGCGATCTTCTGCGGCTTCGCCATGGTGCTGACGCTGATGATCATCGCCCGCAAGGTGCTCGGGCTTCGAGGACCTCATCACCATCGCGCCACCTCGAGAACATGAACAAGATCATCCTCGTCACCGGGCGGCATCGTCGGCTGCGCCTACGCGATGGAGTTCTTCATCGCCTGGTACTGCGGGCAACCCGTACGAGCGCTTCGCGTTCCTCAACCGCGCGTTCGGCCCGTACGCCTGGGCGTACTGGACGATGGTGACGCTGCAACGTGGTCGTCGCCGCAGCTCTTCTGGTTCAAGAAGATCCGCACCAGCGCCGCCGGCGATCTTCGTGCTGTCGCTCGTCGATCAACGTGGGCATGTGGTTCGAGCGCTTCGTCATCATCGTGACCGTCGCTGCACCGCGACTTCCTGCCGTCGAGCTGGGCCATGTACACGCCCACGCGTCGTCGAGGTCGGCACCTTCATCGGCACCTTCGGCCTCTTCTTCACCCTGTTCCTGCTCTTCATCCGGCTGCCTGCCCGATCATCGCCATCGGCGAGGTGAAGAGCGTGCTGGCCTTCGCGCGGGCGCCAGCCACGGCGCACGCCGTCCACCCGGCCCACGGCGCCGAGCTCCGCACGAGCGCCCGCGCCGGCAGCCCGTGACCATGCCCGCCCGGCTCTCGCGGCAGCGGCGCGAAAGGACGTGCCGGTATGAGCCGTCCGTCCTCCTCGGCTACTTCGACGAGCGAGGAGCAGGTCCTCGACGCCACCCGGGCCGCTGCGCGAGGCCGGGCTACGCGGTGCATGACGTGTACACGCCCGTACGCCGTGCACGGCATGGACGAGGCCATGGGCCTGAAGCCCTCGCGCCTCACCTGGGTGTGCTTCGGGGCGGGGCTGCTGGGCTGCACGCTCGGCGCTGTCGCTCCAGTGCTACACGTCGGTGGTGAGCTGGCCGCTCAACGTGGGCGGCAAGCCCTTCAACTCGCTGCCCGGCCTTCATCCCCGTGGCCTTCGAGCTCACCGTGCTGTTCGCGGGCCTCGTCACCGTGGCGGCCTTCCTGCTGCGCACGAAGCCTTCCCCGGCAGCAAGCGCGAGGCGCTGCCCCGGGTGACGGACGACCGCTTCGTCCTGGCGCTCGCGCGCGGACGGGCTCGGACGCGAAGGTGCCGGAGCATGCTCGCGCCACGGCGCGGTGGAGACTGGACGCAGATGGAGGTGGCGTCGTGAAGCGCGCTCCTGGGTGGTCGCCGCGGTGCTCGCCGCGTGGCCTCGGGCTGCGAGCGGGACGTGTCCCAGCCCAACCTGGAGTACGCGCCGGACATGGTGCAGCTCCGTGCCGTACGACAGCTTCGCGCCCAACCCCAACACGCGCGACGGCAAGACGCTGATGACGCCCGCGCCGGGCAGCATTCCCGCGGGGCTACTCGCCGCTCCACTACGGCCCGGGCCCCGAGGAGGCCGACGCGCGCCGGCCGCGGAGCTGAAGAACCCCTACCCGGTCCTCGGCGGCGGTGCTGTCGCGCAGGCAAGGTGGCCTTCAACGCGCTACTGCTCGCACTGCCACGGCGCGGGCGGGCTCGGGGACGGCCTGGTGACCGCGCGCTTCCCCAGGCCTCCGTCGCTGCTGGCCGAGCACGCCCGCGGCCTGCCGGACGGGCAGCTCTTCCACATCATCACCCACGGACAGGGGCTGATGCCGGCCCACGGCTCGCAGGTGGCGCCGGAGGACCGCTGGAAGATCGTCCACTACCTCCGGTCGCCTGCAGCCTCCGCAGACTGCGCGACCGCGCAGAAGGAGATGCCATGAGCTGCCTCGGGATTCGTCGTCGGCCCCGACCTCCGCCGGGTCAGCATGGGCGTGGCGGCGCTCGGCCTGCTCGGGCTGGGCGCGGGCATGGTCGCTGGAGCCCACCCGCGGCTTCTCCAGCCTGCTCACCAACGGCTTCTTCTTCCTCACGCTCGCGCTGGGCGGCGCGGTGTTCCTCGCGCTCGATGTACGTGGCCAACGCGGGCTGGTACACCGTCTTCAAGCGCATCCCCGAGGCCTTCGCCGCCTACGTGCCGGTGGGCGCGGCGAGCCTGCTGCTCCTGCTCGCGGGCCTGCGCGCGCTGTACCTGTGGGCGCGCCCCGGCGTCATGGAGACGGACCACCTGCTGCACCAGAAGGCGGCCTTCCTCAACGCGCCGGTCTTCGCCGTCCGCATGGTGGTGATGCTCGGCCTGTGGGTCGCCTTCGCGTGGCGTGCTGCGGCGCAACTCGCTGGCGCAGGACACGGAGCCCTCCGTCGGCGCCCACGAGGCGCAACGTGGCCACCTCCGCGCTCTTCCTGGTGCGTGTTCGCGCTGCACGTTCTGCCTGGCCAGCTTCGACTGGCTGATGAGCCTGGAGCCGCACTGGTTCAGCACCATCTACGGGCTCTACAACATCGCCGGGCTGCTGGCGTCGAGCGTGTGCCGCGCTCACCGTGGCCGTCATCCTGCTGCAGCCGCTCGGGGGCTGATGCCGGAGATCAACACGAGCCACCTGCACGACCTGGGCAAGCTGATGTTCGGCTTCGCCACGCTGTGGGCCTACCTGTGGTTCTCCCAGTTCCTGCTCATCTGGTACGCGAACATCCCCGAGGAGACCGTCGTACTTCATCCACGCGGACGCACGGCGGCTGGGCGGTGCCGTTCTACGCTGAACGTCGCGCTCAACTGGGCGCTGCCGTTCTTGCTGCTGCTGCCCCGGCCGGCCAAGCGCAACGCGTCGCACCTGCTGTTCGTCGCCGGCGTCATGCTGGCGGGGCGGTGGTTGGATCTGCACCTGATGATCGCCCCGTCCAACATGCCCGCGTACACCGGCATCGGCGTGTGGGACGTGGCGGGCCTGCTCGGCCTGGGCGCGCTGTTCGTGCTGACGGTGACGCGGACGGTGGGCGCGGTGCCGCTGATTCCTCGCAATGATCCGTATCTGGTGGAGAGCCTGCACCACCACACGTAGTGCCTCGCGCATCGGGGGATACGCGGGCCGTAGGGCCAGGATCACCCTCCTCCTCGGGGGTGGTCCTGGCCCGTTGTTTTTACATTGCCGCGACGACAAGCGGCGCCGCCACGAGCCGCGCCGCCTCGACCACGGGTCCCCACCGCCTGCCTTCCAGCACCCCGCCCAGCCCTCCCATCGAGGCGAGGAACCAGGCCGCGAACGCGAGCTTCACGGGCAGCGCCAACGAGGCACTCCGGACCAGGAACAGCACCGTGACGAGCAGCGTCAGCACGCCCACCACGCCGACGTAGAGCGCCACCCGGCGCGAGGTGCTCACGTCGAACCGGGGCCGGCCCGGCACGACCTCCGGAGCCCGTGCCGCCACTCCCTCGGGGAGCCACTCGGGCGGCATGACCCAGACCTTGAGCTTGTCCATCAACCGGGGCGTCTCGCGGGTGAGGGCCGCGAGCTCGCGGAAGGGGGCCAGGGCTGCCACCAGCGGGTTGAACGTGCGGACCGGTTTGACGGTGCCGTAGGTGATCGGCTCCGCCTCGGGCTCGAAGGTGCCGAACAGCCGGTCCCAGACGATCAACATGCCGCCGTGGTTCTTGTCCAGGTAGCGACCGTTGCAGGCATGGTGCACGCGGTGGTGCGAGGGCGTCACGAGGACCCACTCGAGGGGCCCGAGCTTGCCGATCAGCTCGGTGTGCACCCAGAACTGGTAGAGCGTGTTGAGCGCCACCGCCGCGGCGAACATGGTCAGCGGAAAGCCGAGCAGGGCCAGCGGCAGGTAGAAGACGCGTGAGACGAGTGGCTGGATGGGCCCCTGCCGGAGGGCCACGGTCAGGTTGTAGTCCTCGCTCTGGTGGTGCGGGGCGTGCGCCGCCCACGCGAGGTGCACGCGGTGTGAGGCGCGGTGGAACCAGTAGTAACAGAAGTCCACGCCGAGCATCAGTCCCGCCCAGGCCAGTGCCGAGGACGCGGGGATGTCGAAGAGCCGGAATTGATAGAGGGCCAGGTAGGCACCGGCCAGCAGGCCCACGGCCACGGTGTTGAAGACCGTCTGCGCGGAGCCCAGGGAGAGGTTGGTGAAGACATCCGGGCCTCGGAACACTCGCCGGCCCCGGATGCGCCCGCACAGCCACTCGATGCCTATCAGGAGGAAGAAGAGGGGGATGGATAGCGTGATGAGACCCATGGCCGCATCGAGTCTATCTCCCCGCGCTCAGTGGCAGCTCGGCTGCCCTGCCGTGACGCCCACCGTCCGGTAGATGAGCACCGCCGCCGCCGCAGCGGCACCGCTCGTTGGAGCACGAACGGTGGCGACGCGGGGTCGTGCCGCCATAGCCCCGTCTGGAGCTGCGCGCCCAGCAGTGCCGGGAGCCCACCCAGCGCGAAGGCTCCCATCACCAGCGCGCCTCCTCCAAAGGAACTGCTGGTCGAGCGCCGCCGCGTACACGCCGTACAGCAGCCCGCACGGCAGCAGCGGCGTCACCGCACCCATTGCGCCCGCTCTGCCCACCAGCGAAAACTTTGCGCCCGACCCGCGAGACGGCGCCCGCCAGCGTGCGACAGCCCGGGCAAGGGCGCAGCCGCTTTCCCAGCTCCAGCGCCGAGGCCACCAGCGCCGCCGCCATCATCCAGGGCAGGTAGGCGGCGTGCGCGACCGCGAGCGCTCGCGTCACGCCGCCGCCCAGCGCCCCCAGCAGCCCGCCCATCAAGGCGTATCGCGCCCACGCGCGCCCTCCTGGTAGGCGAGCACCGCGCGGCGCCGCTCGCGGGCCCTGCACGCGCCGGCAGGCTCGCGCAGGCCAGCGGCCCGCACATGAGGAGGCAGTGCACGCTGCCCGTGACGCCCACCATCAGCGCGCCGAGCGCGCCCGCGAGCACTCCAGGTGAGGAGCGTCATCGAGCAGACGGAGGAGGTCGAGAGGTCCATGCCCTCGGCCTCCTCGCAATGGGCATGCCGTTCGCAATGGGGCCGCGCCCATGCATGTCCCTCCCAGCGCAAAAACCGTCAGCGGCCTCCTGCCTTCACTGCGGGAGCCCCGTCCCGAGGGCTCGTCGTCCGGCGAGCTTCTGCTGCGCGGGCTGCGAGGCCGTCCACGGCCTCCTCGTGGAGCAGGGCCTCACCCGCTACTACGCGCTGGCCGATGGCAAGGTGACCCCCGTCCCCGAGCCCAAGCCGGACCGCAGCCACGCCTGGCTCGAGCCGCTGCTGGCTCGCGCCGAGGCCGCGGGCCCGGAGCTGTGCGCGCTCGAGCTGGACGTGCAGGGCATCCACTGCGCCGCCTGCGTCTGGCTGATGAACGAGCTGTTCCGCCGGCAGGCCGGCGGCGCCTCCGTCACGGTGAACCCGGCGCTCGGCAAGGTGCGGCTGCGCTGGAGCGCGGGGCGCCGTTCGACGTGGCGCGCTTCCTCCGCGAGGTCGAGGCGCTTCGGCTACCTCTTCGGCCCCAGCCGCAAGCGCCCCGAGGCCGCCTCGCTGGATCTGCCCATCCGGCTCGGCATCTGCGCCGCCCTCACGATGAACGTGATGCTCTTCTCCGTCGAGCTTCTACGTGGGGCTCACCCCGGCCGAGGGCGAGCTCTTCCGCCTCTTCAGCCGGCTCAGCCGTGGCGCTGTCCACCGCGGTGGTGCTGGTGGGCGGCTGGCCCTTCTTCCGCTCGGCCGTGGCAGGGCGCTGCGCAGCGGCGTGCTCCACCTGGACCTGCCCATCGCCCTGGGCATCCTGCTCGTCTACGCGCACCTCGCCTGCTCAAGGCGCGCGGACGGGCGGGGCGACCTCGCCTACTTCGACACCCTCAACACCTTCGTCACCCTGATGCTGGTGGGGCGCTGGCTGCAGCAGCGCGTCCTCGAGCGCAACCGCCGCTTCCTCCTCGAGGACGACGGCGCGGACGGCCTCTTCGTGCGCCGCGCAGGAGGGCGACGCGGCTCGTCACCGTGCGCGCCCCCGAGCTGCGCGCGGGCGACGTGCTCGTCATCGCCCCGGGCGACCTGGTGCCCGTGGACGCCGAGCTGCTCGAGCGCGGGCGCCGCTTCTCCACCGACTGGATCACCGGCGAGCCGGACGCGCGCGCGGTGCGCCGCAGGGGGAGCAGGTGCCGGCCGGCGCCTTCAACGCGGCCCGGCCGCGCGGTGCACGTGCGCGCCCTGACGGACTTCCCGGACTCGCCGCTGGTGGCCCTGCTGCGCCAGGCGCCCGACCGCGCTCCGGCGCGCGTGCCCGCCCACGCGCGCTTCTGGAACGCGTGTCTCGCGCCGGTGGGTGCGCTGGCCGTGCTCGCCGATCTGCCGCGCTGGGGCTCGCCCTCTGGTGGCCCGCGGGGCCGGACAACGCGCGCTCGCAGGTGGCCGTGGCGCTGCTCGTCGTGACGTGCCCCTGTGCGCATCGGCATCGCCGTGCCGCTCGCCTACGAGCTCGCCCAGGCGCGGCTGCGCCGCGTCGGCCTCTTCGTGCGCAGCGCGCGGACCTGCTCGACCGCCTGCCCCGCGTGCGCAAGGTGCTCTTCGACAAGACGGGCACGCTCACGCTCGGGCGGCTGGAGCTGGTGGACCGCGAGGCGCGTGGACGCGCTCGCGCCCGAGGCGCGCGACGTGGCCTTCGACATGGTCGCGCGCAGCAACCACCCGGTGAGCCGGTGCCTCGCCGCGGCGCTGGCTCGCGCTGGCGCGCGCTTCTCCGCCGGCGCTCGCAGTGGCGGAGCACCCCGGGCTGGGGCTGGAGCTGGTCCGAGAGGATGGAGTGCTGGCGGCTGGGTGCCCCAGCGTGGGCCGCGCACCTCGGCGCCTCCGGAGGGGACGGGGACCGTGCTCGCCCGGAATGGCCAGCCCGTGGCCACCTTCGTCCTGCGTGAGTCCGTGCGCGCCGACGCGCGCCGCGAAATCGCAGGCGCTGCGCGAGGCGGGCATGGGCGTGTGGCTCATCTCCGGCGATGCGCCCGCAGCGGGTGCGCGTCATGGCCGAGCGCGCTGGGCGTCCCGGTGGAGCACGCGCTCGGCGGCCAGCGCCCCGAGGACAAGGCCGCAGGCGGTGC
The DNA here is from genome assembly GCA_963771175.1 of uncultured delta proteobacterium. Lineage (GTDB taxonomy): Bacteria > Myxococcota > Myxococcia > Myxococcales > Myxococcaceae > Archangium. The sequence continues at coordinate 139,725 of CAVYSY010000002.1, read as the reverse complement.
GCGCGCATCGACCAGGCGGACACGCTCTACCTGGGCGACGGCGTCAACGACAGCCTCGCCTTCGAGCGCGCCCTCTGCGCGGGCACGCCGGCCATCGACCGGCCGGTGATGCCGGGCAAGTCCGACTTCTTCCTCCTGGGCGAGGGACTCTCGGCCATCCGCGAGGCGCTGGCGCTCTCGCGCAAGCTGCGCCACGTGGTGCGCCGCGTGCTCGGCATCGCGCTCGCCTACAACGTGCTGGCGGTGGCCGTGTGCCTCGCCGGGCTGGATGACGCCGCTGCGCGCGGCGGTGGTCATGCCGCTCAGCTCCCTCTCCCTCATCCTCTTCACCCTCGCAGCCTCTCCGCCCGCCGCTCGTCTCCGGCCGGGGAGTCGCAGAGGGAGCTGCAAGGAGGTGCCCGCGTGAACGTCATCGTCCTCCAGGTCTTCGTCAGCCTGATGCTCGTGGCGGGCTCGGTGCTGCTCTTCGCCTTCAGCGTACGGCACCGCGACCACGAGCACGCCGATCGACTGTCCCTCATCCCGCTCGAGGACGACACCGCCCGCCCCAGTCCGGTCGAGTCGTCCGAGTCCAAGCCGCAGCAGTGAATTCCCACGAGGTGATCGTCCGTGCAACAGCAACGCATCGTCTACGACGACACCACCGACACGGCACTTCATCACCGCCTCGATCGTGTTCGGCGTCGTGGGCATGCTGGTGGGCTGCTCGTCGCCGCCCAGCTCGCCTGGTGGCAGCTCAACTTCGGCGTCCCCTACCTGACCTTCTGGCGCCTGCGCCCGCTGCACACCAACGCGGTCATCTTCGCGTTCGTGGGCAACATGATGTTCGCCGGCATCTACTACTCCACCCAGCGCCTGCTGAAGGCGCGCATGGCGTCGCGACCTGCTCTCCAAGATCCACTTCTGGGGCTGGCAGGCCATCATCGTCGCGGCGGCCATCACGCTGCCGCTCGGCATCACCACCTCCAAGGAGTACGCCGAGCTGGAGTGGCCCATCGACATCGCCATCGCGCTGGTCTGGGTGGTCTTCGCCATCAACTTCTTCTGGACGCTGGCGAAGCGCAACGAGAAGAACCTCTACGTCGCCATCTGGTTCTACATCGCCACCATCGTCACCGTGGCGGTGCTGCACATCGTCAACAGCCTGGCGCTGCCGCTCAGCCCGCTGAAGAGCTACTCGATCTTCGCCGGCGTGCAGGACGCGCTGGTGCAGTGGTGGTACGGCCACAACGCCGTCGCCTTCTTCCTGACCACGCCCATCCTGGGCATCATGTACTACTTCCTGCCCAAGGCGGCGGAGCGGCCCGGTCTACTCGTACCGGCTCTCCATCATCCACTTCTGGGCGCTGGTCTTCATCTACATCTGGGCCGGTCCGCACCACCTGCTCTACACCGCGCTGCCGGACTGGGCGCAGTCGCTGGGCATGGTGTTCAGCGTGATGCTGTGGGCGCCCTCCTGGGGCGGCATGCTCAACGGCCTGCTCACCCTGCGCGGCGCCTGGGACAAGCTGCGCGAGGACCCCGTCCTCAAGTTCTTCGTCGCCGGCGTCACCTTCTACGGCATGGCGACGTTCGAGGGCCCGCTGCTCTCCATCAAGAGCGTGAGCGCGCTCGCGCACTACACCGACTGGATCATCGGCCACGTGCACGGCGGCGCCCTGGGCTGGAACGGCTTCATGGCGGCCGGCATGTTCTACTGGCTGGTGCCGCGGCTGTACGGCACGAAGCTGCACTCGTCGAAGCGCGGCGGACCTGCACTTCTGGATCGGCACCGTCGGCATCCTGCTCTACATCGTCGCCATGTGGGTCTCGGGCATCAACCAGGGCCTGATGTGGCGCGCCACCAACCCGGACGGCACGCTGCTCTACCCGAACTTCGTCGAGACGCTGCTCGCCATCCGGCCCATGTACATCGCTCCGCTTCGTCGGCGGCACGCTCTACCTGCTCGGCTTCCTCCTGATGGCGTGGAACCTCTGGAAGACGGCGCGCTCCGGCAAGGCGGTGAACGGCGAGACCACGGTCGTGGTGGAGGAGCTGGCGCCCGTGCCCGTGGTGCCCGGCAAGCCCGCCTGGGTGGCCATGCTCACCGGCTGGCCGCTGCTGTTCGCGCCTGGCCATCCTCGGCGTCACGCATCTTCCTCGGCTGGGCCAGCCCGATGCGTGCCATCGTCATCATGGGCATCATCGTGGCCCTGGGCGCAGATCGCCTGGATCGTGGCCCGGCGCGACCGTGAGGCCGGCCGGCCCACGTGGTTCGCCCTCATCGAGGGCCGCCCGCTGGCCTTCACCGTGCTCACCCTGATCGCCATCCTCATCGGCGGCGTGGCGGAGCTGCTGCCCACCATCCTCATCAAGCAGGCGGTGCCGGCGCACGGCGAGGCCCAGCTGCCGTACTCGCCCGCTGGAGCTCCAGGGCCGCGACCTCTACGTCCGCGAGGGCTGCTACATCTGCCACTCGCAGATGATCCGCCCGTTCATCGCCGAGTCGCAGCGCTACGGCGACGTGTCCCGCGCCGAGGAGTTCATCTACGACCACCCGTTCCAGTGGGGCAGCAAGCGCACCGGGCCGGACCTGCACCGCGTGGGCGGCAAGTACCCCAACCTCTGGCACTACACGCACCTGATGGATCCGCGCGCCACCAGCCCCGGCTCCAACATGCCGCCGTACCCGTGGCTCGCGGAGAACAAGCATCGACGTGAAGCTGGCGCCCAAGAAGCTGCGCTGATGCAGAAGCTCGGCGTGCCCTACACCAACACGGACGTCGACGGGGCCGAGGCGCGCCAGAAGGCCCAGGCGGAGGCCATCACCGCGGACCTGGCCGCCCAGGGCGTCCAGGTGGCGTGGGACTCGGAGATGGTCGCCATCATCTCCTACCTGCAGCGGCTGGGGCGCGGGCCCCAGGATCTGCCGAAGGCGCCGAGCTGGGCCTGATGCGCCGTCTCGGCGGGAGGGACTCCCTGATGTGGAAACAATTCTACGAGGGGATGGAGCTGACCCAGCTCCCGCTCTTCACCCTGCTTCTCTTCTTCGCTGTGTTCCTCGGCGTGGTCGCGTGGGTGTTCCTCGCGCGGCGGGGCCAGGACTACGACGCGCTCTCCCGGCTGCCGCTGGCCGAGTCAGGCGCGGTGACTTCCGACTCCCGCGGCGCGAGGACCCACCATGAGCTCGAGTGACAAGCCGGGAATTCTCCACGTCTACGACGGCATCGAGGAGATGGACAACCACCTGCCCAACTGGTGGCTGCTCATCCTCTGGACCACCATCGTCTTCGGCTTCGGCTACTGGTACTACTACCATGTGACGCGGCAAGGGCCCGGGCTCGCTCGAGGTGTACAAGGCCGAGGCAGCCGAGGCCGCGCGCATCGCCGCCGCCAACAAGCCGCCGCCCACGGGCGACGAGACGCTGCTCGCGTTGGTCAACGACGCCGGCGGTGGTGGAGCAGGGCAAGACCCAGTTCACGCAGGTGTGCGCGGCCTGTCACGGCGCAGAAGGGCGAGGGGCTCATCGGCCCCAACCTGACGGACAAGTTCTGGCTGCACGGCGGCAAGCCGACGGAGATCCAGAAGACGATCGCCGAGGGCGTGGTGGCCAAGGGCATGCCCGGCTGGGAGCAGCACGCTGGGCGCCCAGCGCGTGCGCGCCATCGTCGCCTACGTGCTGACGCTCAAGAACACGGACGTGCCCGGCAAGGCCCCTCAGGGCGAGCCGGCGCAGTAAGGGAGGACGTATGCAGCCGCAAGCTCCAGGGCCAGGCACCGGGCATCTCGCCTCCATTCGGCCGGATGGGTCCCGGCTGGGCATCCACCCCTCGGACGTGCATGGCCGCTTCATCCGCTGGCGGCGCCTCGTCTACGTGGTGTTGATCGCCATCTACGTGGTGATGCCGTTCGTCCGGGTGGGGGGCCATCCCGCCATCCACCTGGACATCGCGGCGCGCCACTTCTACCTCTTCGGCGCGCACCTTCAACGCGCAGGACTTCTGGCTCGTCCTCCTCCTGCTCACCACCGCGGGCTTCTCCCTGCTCTTCGCCACGGCGTGGCTCGGCCGCGTGTGGTGCGGCTGGGCGCTGTCCGCAGACGGTGTTCCTCGAGGGCGTCTACCGCCAGCATCGAACGGTGGATCGACGGCCCGCGCGAGCGCCGGCTGAAGATGGCGGCCGGGCCGTGGACGCCGCAGCGGGTGCTGCGCGGGGTGACGAAGCACGGGGCCTACCTGCTCGTGTCGCTGGCTGCTGGCGCACGTGGCGCTGGCGTTCTTCGTCTCCGTGAAGGACCTGGTCACCATGGTGCGCGAGGGGCCGGGCGGTCACGGCGTGCCCTTCGCCTGGGCCATGGTCGTCACGGGCGCGCTGTACTTCAACTTCGCCTGGTTCCGCGAGCAGCTCTGCGTGGTGCTCTGCCCCTACGGGCGCCTGCAGTCGGCGATGCAGGACAGGGACTCGCTCATCATCGGCTACGACCTCGGTCGCGGCGAGCCCCGGGGCCGGCTGGTGAAGGCGAAGCAGTCCCTGCCCGAGGCTCCGCGCCAGGGCGACTGCGTGGACTGCCGCAAGTGCGTCACCGCCTGCCCCACCGGCATCGACATCCGCGACGGCCTGCAGATGGACTGCATCGCCTGCGCGCAGTGCGTGGACGCCTGCGACGAGGTGATGGACAAGCTGGGGCGTCCCAGGGGCCTCGTCCGCTACGACTCGCTCAACGGATTGGCGGGCCAGCCGCGCCGGGTCCTCCGTTCGCGTCTGTTCCTTTACGGGGCCCTCCTGCTGATCTCCGGGGTCGCGCTCACGGTGGCCCTGGTGGGCCGCAAGCCCTTCGAGGCCAACCTGCTGCGCTTCCAGGGCATGCCCTACCTCATGGAGGGCACCACGCTGCGCAACCAGTTCGAGCTGCACCTGGTGAACAAGAATCCCACTGAGTCCACCTTCACCATACGTGTGGACAGCCCGGTGCCGGCCTCGGTGGTGGTGCCACAGCAGGAGGTGAAGCTCGGCTCCCTGGAGAGCTTCCGGGTGCCTCTCTTCATCACCGTGGAGCGGACCCAGCGCGTTCCCTTCACCTTCCAGCTCGAGGTCACCGACCAGGCCTCCGGGGAGGTGAAGCGGCTGGAGGGGCGTTTCCTGGGGCCGCCCTCTCCGGGCCGGTAGCCGGGTCGATGGGACCCTGAAGCGCAACCCTTGCGTCCGGGCGCAGCGCTTGCGCTCGGAAGGGCAGTCCGGACGGGGGTTTGCGGGGGGCCGACGTTGGCACGGTGCTTGGATTGGCAAGAACCCGATGGTTGCGTCCCAGCAAATCCCCACGCCTTCCGAGGAGCTCATGCGGCGTTACAACGTCGCCGGCCCTCGCTACACCAGCTACCCCACCGCCCCCGAGTGGAGGCCCGACTTCGGCACGGAGGACTACGCCGACCGGCTCGAGGCGGCCCGAACCGCTGGGGCCGATGAGCCCCTCTCCCTGTACGTCCACCTACCGTTCTGCCGCAGCCTGTGCTGGTACTGCGGGTGCAACGTGGTCGTCTCCAAGGACCGGGGCGCGGCGGACCTCTACATCGACCACCTCCTCCTGGAGTTGGAGCTGGTGGTGGGTCGGCTCGGGCCCCGGCGCAAGCTGGCGCAGCTCCACTGGGGCGGCGGCACGCCCACCTTCCTCTCCGAGGCGCAGATGGAGCGCCTGTGGAGCGGGCTCACCCGGCACCTCTCCCCGCTGCCGGACGCGGAGGTGGCCATCGAGGTCCACCCGGCCAGCACCACGCCGGAGCAGCTCTCCCTGCTGCGGCAGCTCGGCTTCAACCGCGTCTCCATGGGGCTGCAGGACTTCGATCCGAAGGTGCAGGAGGTGACCAACCGCCTCCAGCCCTTCGAGCAGACGCGGGCGCTGCTGGAGCACGCGCGCACCCTGGGCTTCTCCGGGGTGAACTTCGATCTCATCTACGGGCTGCCGCACCAGACACCGGAGAGCTGGGGGCGCACGCTGGAGCAGGTGCTGTTGCTGCGGCCGGACCGGCTCGCCGTCTACTCGTTCGCCTTCATGCCGGACGTGCTGAAGCACCAGAAGCGCATGCCGGCCGAGGCCCTGCCGGACGCCCGGACGAAGATGGAGCTGTTCCGCTCGGCGTGGGCCTTCTTCACGGGCGCGGGCTACCGGCCCATCGGCATGGACCACTTCGCCCTCCCCGAGGACGAGCTGGCCCTCGCCCAGGAGCGGCGCGCGCTGGGACGCAACTTCCAGGGCTACACGGTGAAGGCGGCCTCGGACGTGGTGGCGCTCGGCGCCACGGGCATCAGCGACGTGGGGGGCGCGTACGCGCAGAACGTCCGCGCCCTGCCGTACTACTACGAGCGGGTCCGCGCGGGCGGCTTCGCCACCGAGCGCGGCATGCGGCTGTCCGAGGACGACCGCCGCCGCCGTGCCGTCATCACCCAGCTCATGTGCAACTTCTGGGTGGACCTGGGCGAGGACGGCACGCGCGACTTCGCGCTCGAGTTGGAGCGGCTCAAGCCGCTGGAAGACGACGGGCTGGTGCGCCGGGAGGGGAGCCAGCTCGAGGTGACCCCCATGGGGCGGCTGTTCGTACGCAACGTGGCGATGGTGTTCGACACGTACCTGCGCCGGGCCGAGCGGCCCCGCTTCTCTCGGACGGTGTGAACATGGACGCCATCGACATCCTGATGAACGAGCATCGCTCCATCGAGCGCGTCATGGACGTGCTCGAGCGGGCCGTGGAGCACGGGCGCGCGGGGGGAGCGTCTCCCCGGTGCTGTTCGAGCGGGCCGCGCACTTCCTCATCAACTTCGTGGATGGCAGCCACGACGCGAAGGAGGACGAGGTCTTCCAGGCCATTACCGCGCGGGGGCTGCCGCTGGGCGCGGGCGTGCTGGCGGCACTCTCCGGGCAGCATTCGCTGGGACGAGAGGTGGCGGAGGAGCTGCGCGAGGTGGCACGGGCCGTGGCGCGAGGTGAGAGTGAGCCCGCGGAGCTGTACACGCTCTCGGCGCGGTACGTGCGCCTGCACCGGGGCCACACGGAGGCGGAGGAGGGGCGCTTCTTCCCGATGGTGAGGCGGCTGCTCCCAGTGGACGAGATGGAGCGGGTCCGGGCGAAGTTCGCGCGCATCGAGGCCGCGCACGGCTCGCTGGCCGACGCGGCGGATGCGCTGGAGCTGGCCTTTCCCCTGCCGGCCGCCCCGGCGCGCCGGGTGAGTGGCGGGAGAGCGCAACCGTGGGGCGGGTGGTGAGCACCATGAAGCGCATCCTGGTGGTGGACGGTGAGCCGGTGGCCACGGGAGCGCTGTGCGATCTCCTGTCGATGGATGGCTATACGGCCGTGGGCCTGTGCGCGACCCAGGACGCCATCCAACGCCTGCGCAACGAGGTCTTCGACGCGGTCATCACCGACGTGGATCTGCCCGGGGGCCGAGGACTGGACGTGGTGCGCGCTGCGCGCCTGTCCCGACCGGGAGCGCCGGTGCTGGTGGTGACAGGGCACGTGAACTCGCTGGCCAGCGAGGCCGCCTTGTCGCTGGGGGCGTGTCGGGTGCTGGGCAAGCCGCTGCGCTACGAGTCACTCATCTCCGAGCTGCGGACTCGCATCCAGGGCCGCTGACCAGGTCCACGCCTTGTGTGCCGCCCCCTGCTTCCCGGACGTCCAAGGGGGAAGGAGCCGTTGACGGCTGATCTTCCGCGCCCGGTGTAGGCACATCGGCGTTGCGCGGCGCCCTCGCGGAGCGTAGGGATTCGCATCTCCCATGTCCGCGCTCGCTCAACTGCTCGAAGCCGTTCGCAAGGAAGCTCGCCCTGGAATCTGGTCCAATGGGGTGAACCTCTCCCGTGCCGGTGCCGTCTCGGTCCAGGCTCAGAAGTCGAATGAGATTGAACTGAGGGTGAAGGCAGCGGGGCGCCCGGTGGCCCTCACGGTCATTCTGTACCCCGGCGACGAGGCCTGGGAGTGCGACTGCCCCAGTCGGGTGGACCCGTGCGAGCACGTCGTGGCCGGGGCTCTCTTCGTCCAGCAGGCGGAGAAGCAGGACAAGCCGCTGGAGTCGATCGCGAACAAGTGGTCCCGCGTGGTGTATCGGTTCACGCGCGTCCCCGGCGGGCTGGAGCTCCACCGGGCGCTCGTGCACGCGGATGGTCAGGAGGAGCCCCTCGAGGACACCCTTGCCTCCCTGCTCGCGAAGCCGGCGAAGGCCGCGATGCTGCAGGTCGAGCAGTCGGACCTCCTCGCGGACCGTCTCCTGGAGCGCCGCACGCGCGGGGCACTCCCTCCCGAGCGCCTGGACGCACTGCTCCAGGTGCTCCAGCAGGCGCGCAACGTCCTGCTCGACGGGCGGCCCGTCGCGGTGGCGGAGGAGGTCGTCGCCCCGAGGGCCCTCGTCGAGGACCGGGGCGGGCAGATTGTCGTGACGGTGACGCGAGATCCCCGCATCGTCGAGGTCGTGAGCCCGGGGGTCGCGTTGCTCACCGATGCGCTGGCCCGGCTGGGCGAGACGTCGATGACCGGAGCGTGGCTCCAGAACCTTCCCGTGGTCCGCACCTTCGCGCCCGAGCAGATGGGGGAGATCTCCTCGAAGGTGCTCCCGGAGCTGGGCCGCCGCATGCCCGTCGTGGTCCGCAGCCGGCGCCTGCCGCCCATCGATCGCGAGCTGAAGCCGCGCATCTTGATGGAGCTCAACCAGCTCGAGTCCGGGCTGTCCGTGCTGCCCACCCTCGTGTACGGGGCGCCTCCGTCGGTGCGGATCGACAACGGCCGGATGGTCTACCTGCGCGGGGCGGTGCCCCTGCGCGACGAGGCGGCCGAACAACGCCTCATCCATCAGCTCCGCGATGAGCTGAACCTGGTCCCCGGCCGACGGCTGACGGTGCAGGGGCAGGAGATGGTGCGCTGGGCGGACAAGCTCCGGCGCTGGCGAGGGGACCTCTCCGGAGATGCCGCGAGCATCGTGAGCCCGGACGTCCAGCTCCGGCCCCTGCTCCGGGTGGAGTCCGCCGATGGGACGGGCATTCCCAACGTGCGCTTCACGCTCGAGTTCCAGGTGGAGGGCGGCAAGGGCGAGACGCAGTCCGTGGACGCGGCGGCGGTCATCCGGGCGTGGACGGAAGGGCTGGGACTCGTTCCCCTCGACGGAGGCGGTTGGGCGCCTCTGCCGCGGGCCTGGTTGGACAAGAACGGCCAGCGCGTCGCGGACCTCCTGGCCGCGCGTCAGGCGGATGGCCGGGTCTCCAATCACGCCCTGCCGGAGTTGAGCGCGCTGTGTGAGACGCTCGAGCAGCCGCCTCCGCCGGGACTCGACCGGCTGGCCCCGTTGGTCGAGGGCTTCGAGAAGCTCCCGCCTCCGGCCCTTCCGGAGGACCTCACCGCCACGCTGCGCCACTACCAGCAGCAGGGCGTGAGCTGGCTCCGCTTCCTCCAGGGCGCGGGCCTTGGCGGCATCCTCGCCGACGACATGGGCCTCGGAAAGACGCTCCAGACGATCTGCGTGCTGGGCCCGCGCTCCCTCGTCGTCTGCCCCACCAGCGTGCTTCCGAACTGGGTCGCGGAGCTCAAGCGCTTCCGTCCGTCGCTCAAGGTCTGCGTGTATCACGGGCCCGGTCGTGCCCTGGACGAGGCCGCCGATGTGACGCTCACCACGTACTCCATCCTCCGGCTGGACGCGGCCGTGCTCGGGGGCCGTACCTGGGACGCGGTGGTGCTGGACGAGGCCCAGGCCATCAAGAATCCCGAGAGCCAGGTGGCGCGCTCGGCCTTCGGGCTCAAGGCGAACTTCCGTCTGGCGCTCAGCGGCACGCCGCTGGAGAACCGGCTGGAGGAGCTCTGGAGCCTGATGCACTTCACCAACCCGGGCCTGCTCGGGGGGCGGAGACAGTTCGACGAGCGGGTGACCCAGCCGATCGCCGATGGGCAGGCGGGGGCGGCGGAGCGGTTGCGCAAGCGCATCCGGCCCTTCGTCCTGCGGCGCCTCAAGCGGGATGTCGCGCCCGAGCTGCCGCCGCGCACCGAGTCCGTGATGCACGTGTCGCTGGATGAGCGGGAGCGCGCCGTCTACGACGCGGTGATGGCGGCGACTCGCGCGGAAGTGGTCGCCCTGCTGAACGAAGGGGGCAGCGTGCTCAAGGCGCTCGAGGCCCTGCTCCGACTGCGTCAGGCGGCCTGCCACCCCGCGCTCGTCCCGGGCCAGCAGGCCACCTCGTCGTCGAAGGTGCAGACCCTGGTGGAGGCCCTCGACACCGCCGTGTCGGACGGTCACAAGGCGCTGGTGTTCTCGCAGTGGACCTCGCTGCTGGACCTGATCGAGCCGCAGCTCAAGAAGTCCGGGATTGCCTTCGAGCGCCTGGACGGAGCGACAGCCAATCGTGGCGAGGTCACCTCGCGCTTCCAGTCACCCGAGGGCGCGCCGGTGATGCTGATGTCGCTCAAGGCGGGTGGCACGGGGCTCAACCTCACCGCGGCGGACCACGTGTTCCTGGTGGACCCGTGGTGGAACCCGGCGGTGGAGGCGCAGGCGGCGGATCGCGCCCACCGCATCGGCCAGGAGCGGCCGGTGATGGTGTACCGGCTGGTGTCGCAGGGCACGGTCGAGGAGCGCATCCTCGGGCTCCAGGAGAAGAAGCGCGCCCTCTTCGAGGCGGCGCTGAGCGAGGCCTCGGCCGCGACGGCCATCACCCGCGAGGACCTGCTCGAGCTCTTCTCCTGAGCTCCCTCGAGCAGATGGCGCGGCGCGGCCTCGTGAGAGCTCGCGCCGCCCGGGGAGGCAGCGGAGCGCGTCCTACTCGATGGAGCGGTAGACGCCGTCGGTGGCCTTGGCCAGCTCGAGCATCAGCTCGCGCGACTTGGACTTGTTGTCACCCTTGATGCTGCCCATCAGGAACGCGACGGTGTTCACCACCACCTTGCGTTGGGCGTTCCAGGCGGCCACGTCCTGGAGGATGTCCGCGGTGGCCTTCTTCTTGCCCTCCGACGGCATGCCATCGGTGAGGAAGTAGATGGAGTCCGCCTCGGAGTCGGCGAACGCCTTCTCCAGCGCGCCGTGGATGTTGGTGCCGCCGTGCTCGCGCAGCCCGCTCACGTACTGCACCGCCTCCTGCACCGACTGCGGAGTGGCCGGGACGAGCCCGGGCTTCCACGCCTGCACGCCCGAGGAGAAGATGACGAGGTTGAACTTCGCGCCCGCCGGGAGCTGCTCCTTCAGCACGGATTGCAGCTCGCGCTGCACGAACTGGAGCCGGTTGAGCGTCTCGCCGCGGTTGGTGGTGAAGCGCGCCTTCATGCTGCCGGAGACATCCACCACGAAGATGACGCGCTTGCTGCGGATGGTGCCGTACACCGGGCTGCGCGACTTGATGGTCTCGAGAATCTTGCGCGCCTCCTCCTTGTGGTCACCGAAGGTGAACCCGTCGAGGATGATGAACTTGTTCTCCGCGTCGGTGATGGCGTCCTTGATTACGCGCAGCACCTTCAGCTTGTCGTCGTTGAAGGAGTACGTGTCCAGCACCCCGAGCACCTCGCGCGACGTCATGCCGAGCATGTGCTCATCCATCAGCTTCACCGCCTCCACCATGTCGTCGCAGTAGGTGAGGATTGGGACGATCTGCTGGATGTGCGCGGAGGTGAAGCCCTCGGGACGACTGGAGATGGCGGTCTTGAGCACGCTCATCTTCCCCTCGGTGAAGCTCTCCTTCTCGAGTGCCGCGACGAGCGCGGCGACGTCCGCGCTCGGCCAGGCGCCCACCTGGTTCACCAGCAGCGGCGTCGTCTCGCCGGTGCGGCCGCGGGTGGCCGCGCTGATGCGGGTGGGCTCGCTGCCGGTGGCCGGCGCGGTGTTGGGGGCGGCGGGCGTGGCCCTCTGGATGCCGGCCAGGAACTGCCTGGCCTTCTCCTTCTCGTCGTCGAAGCTGAAGAGGGCGACGAGCTTGCCCTTGTTCTCCGGATCCTCGATGTGGCCCTTGAGCGCCGAGAGCGTCTCGAGCTTGTCATCACCGAAGGAGAACTGCTCGATCAGACGCGCCACCTGCGCGCAGGTGAAGGTATTGGTGGAGGCCGCTGTCTTCAGGACCGAGAGCTTCGCGTCGGAGAGGTCCTCCTTCTGCACGCGCGTGTGGAGCTGCTCGAAGGCCGCACCGTCCATCGCGAGGGCGGGCACGGGCAGCAGCACGGCGAGCGTGAGGCACACGGCCAGACAGCTGGAAAGGATTCTCGAAACACAGGACTGCACGGAGCCTCCCCTCTTCGGAGTGGATGTCACGAGCCGCGATATGCCACGTCCCTCTGGCACGGAGAAGCGAGGGCGCGCTCAGTAGTACGCCACCAGGGTCACCCGGACCTGGCTCTTGGCGGCGAAGGTGGGGCGGGCCTCCGGAAGGTCGGTGCCAATGTCGAAGGTGCCGACGAGCCCCAGGCCCAGGGCCGCCGGGCCCGCGACGGTTCGCAGCAGCTCGAACTTCCACTCGCTCACCACCGAGTCGCGGCCCTTCAGCACGTCTGGAGGAGGGGGCGGCAGCTCCTCGCCGAGCGCCTGGACGGCCGCCACGGCCGCCTGGTCCAGTCCGCGGTTTCCCGAGGAGCCGAGGAGCTCGACGGAGAGCACCTGCCCGGCACCGGATTGCGTGAGTCGCACCACCACCGTGCCCGCGGAGCGCGTCCAGTCCTGGGGCAGTGAGTAGGCCAGATTCTTCATGGACTCCTCGACCACGGGATGCAGCGAGGCCGCGCTCGCGAGGGGGTCGACCCGGCGGGGGTGCGCGAGCGGGTCCTCCATCTTCCCGGAGCGGGAGAGCACGCTCGTGACGTCACGTGCCTTCTCGACCACCTTCTCCCCGAGCTTCTGCTCTCGCTCGGCATCCCCCTGGGTCAGGCGGAAGCGCTTCAGGAGCGCCTGGCCCACATCGCTGAAGTACGTGGGCGTCAGGCCGCTCTCGACGCGCGCCTTCGCCAGGCTGTCGCGGGCGATTCCGTCCACGAGCTCCTGGGGGGACGCCGGGTGCGCGGGCGCTCGCAGGCGAGTCCCGGGTGGCCCCGGTTCTTCGGGCGGGGGCACGGGGAGGGGTCCGTGGGGCAGGAGCGCCACCGAATCAGCGCTCGGAAGGAGCGAGGGTCTCTCGGGGCTCGTCTCCACACGGGGCAGATCGCTGGCCAGGGGAACGGGCGCGGGAGGCTCGGCGGGCGCGTCCGCGGGGGGCCTGGCCTCGCTCCGTCCCCCACCGCGCGTCCGCGTCTTCGGGCCACGGGGTGGCGGAGGAGGCGGGGTGGGGCGGGCAGGGGAGAGGTCGACGACGAGCACCTCCACCGGAGTGGAGGGCGGCGAGGGCGGAGAGGGTTGTCGAGCCGAGGGTGGGAGGAGCCACAGCCACCACAGGAGGCCCAGGTGCAGCGCGAGGCTGCAGGCGAGGGCAATCCTCAAGCCACGAGGGCGTCTCATGGGTACGTGGCTCCGTGGGTCCGAGCGCGGATGCGGCAATGCCGCCGCATCCCTACGCACGAGTCAATCCGCCATTGCACCCTCTGTTGGGGTCCGCACGCCGCTGGCGGAGGCGCTCAGCCGCCCACCAGCTCTCGCAGTCTGGCGGCGAAGCCGCGCACGTCCTCCTCGGTGGTGTCGAAGGACGTCATCCAGCGCACCTCGGAGGTGGCCTCGTCCCAGACGTAGAAGAAGGTGTGCTCCTGCATCCGGGGAATGAGCTCGGCCGGGAGGGATGCGAAGACGCCGTTGGCCTCGGTGGGCCGGCTGAGGCGCAACTTGCGATGCCCACATCACCGGCCTAGCTTTGTCCACATGAAAAGCGCGAATTGCGCCTTGATCCTAGGGGTAGCGGCCCTCTTGGGAGTGCTCGTATCGGGCTGTGCATCGGGACCGGCTACTCTGGGTCCGACCGAAGACGCGAGCACCCGTGAGTCCGTGGGGATGAGCGGCGGCACCTTTTCTCCGGCCGTCGAAGAACTCGACCGGTACGTGCTCGTCATCCAGGAGTCCCCCAGCGCTCACGTCACTCACAGTTGGCGCCCCGTGGAGGAGTTTGACCTTTCGCGATTCAGGCTCCAGCCTCGCGCGGAGAGGACGTACGGGCGTATCGTGCTTGCGGCTGCTCGCCAGCGAGATTGTCATGAGGAACTCAATAATTGCATCGACACGTGTATGGACCGACCTCTTTCTGAGGACTATTCGCACATGTCTCGTGGCGCCAAGCACGGCTACTGCAAGGAGGGGTGCTGGCAGCCGTACCTTGATTGCGAAGAGTTGCAGGGACGTCGCCCTCTTGAGTTCTCGGCCACGGCTCGAGCGGTTGATTGGTTGAAGCGCAATCGCACCGAGGTTCTGGTGGGAAGTATTGTCGTAGTTGCAGGAGTTGTCTTCGTCGTGGCCTTCCCTCCCGGGGCGCTCATTGCCTTGATTCCATTGGCAGCTCTGGCTTCATCGGAAGCTGTCTGCGAGCCCTACATCGCAGCGGTGGCGCCGTGACGATTTTCGACCGCATCATCGAAGCGCAGGCGTTCCTCGGGAAGAACCGAGAACATGCTCAGTCTCCCGAGGAAAAAGAGTTGTTTCTCCTCGCCATCGACGCGCTCTGGTTCGTCTGGCGGAATGGCCAGTCGTATGAGTTCGAGAGCTATCGCAAAGACGTCGAGTCCGAGGCCCCCCCCCGAGTAATTGCCTCATTCAACACGCGGGACGAGGCGGAGGCTTGGCTCAGTGCGCAACCTGAGCCACCTGATTTGGCCTGTGTGTTGATCGCTGACGAATACTACGGCGTCCTGTCTTCTCGTGACCGTAGCCGCCGCTCACTCGTCCCAGACTCCGGACTTGAATACCACATCGAGGAGATGACGAAAGACGGCCTCCCTCCGGCGGTGGCTACGTTCAATACTCGCGAGGAGGCAGACGCCTGGTTCAACAGCCAGACCGAGCCGCCAGCTCAAACCGTCATTCAGATTGGTGGGGAGCATTACCTGGCGGTGTACTACCGGAACATCAATCACCGTGCCATGTTCCCCTTCTCGATTGTCGAGCGGCTCCATGCGCGACAGAAGAAGAGAGAGCAGAAAGGGTCGGGAGAATAGAGGCGGCCCAGCAACAGGCGCTCGGTTGCCGGGCGGCTACAGCGGGCCCGGAGCGGGGCGGGTTGGTGGGGGCCTGGTGGTCACGGGAAATGCGGCTACGCTCGCCCGCTCGCTCAAGTCACGGCCCGTAACTACAGAATCCACTACATCCGCCGGTCCGGTGGCTGCCAAGTGTCCGAAAGGACAGAGGAACGCCGCCGCTCTCCCACTATGAGAGGGATAGGGTGAGGTTCAGGCCCGCTGTTCCGGTCCGAGTCCCGTGGCCCCATCCGAAGGCGCGGGGCGGGCCCCGAGCGCGAGCTGCTCCGCGAGCGCGGCGGCGTTGCGCACGCAGTCCACCATGTTGATGCCTCGGTAGGCATTGCCGGTGAGGTGCAGCCCCGGCCAGCGGGCCACGGCCTGGTCGATGGAGGACAGGCGCTCGGCATGGCCCACGGTGTACTGGGGCAGGGCGCACGGCCAGCGCACCACGTCGGTCACCACGGGCTCGGCGCGCACCCCGGCGATGTCCGCGAGCTCCTCGCGCACCAGCGAGACGAGCTCCTCCGCGGGCAGCATGGCCAGCTCCGGCTGTCGCGTCCCGCCCACCATGCACGTGTAGAGCACCCGCTTGCCCTCTGCTCGCCAGGGGAAGAGGGTGGAGGCGTGGATGGCTCCGAGGATGCGCCGCTTCTCGCTGGCGGGCACGAGGAAGCCGGCCCCGTCCGGCCTGGGCACGGACTCGGGAGCGAAGCCCATGTGCACCACCGCCACCGGGGCATAGGTGATGCCCTCCAGCAGGCCCCCCAGCTCCGGGTCGACCTCGCGCAGCAGGTGGGCCGCCGCATTCGCCGGAGTACACACCGCCACCTGGGTGGCGTGCAGCTCCGAGCGCGCTTCCTGCTCTCGCACCACCACGCGCCAGCCGTCCGGTTCGCGGGTGAGCCGCTCCACGTGGGCTCGCGTGCGAGCCACGGTCGCCAGCCGCCGGGCGAGGGCGTCCACCAGCCGCTGCAGTCCTCCCTTGAAGGAGCACAGCGCGCCGGAGAGCGGCTCGCTCAGGGACTCCAGGTCTCCCGCGAAGAGAGTGCTCTGCACCGCGTCGAGCAGCACGGACGTGGCGGTCTGCCCGAAGTGCCGGCGGCCGAAGCGGGCGAGCGACTCGTCCTCCTTCCCGGAGGCTCGGCTGCTGAACAGCTCTCCCAGCACACGCAGGCGGGAGAGCAGCGGCAGGAGGTTCGAGCCGAAGAAGGCGGGCGGGGTGCGAGGCAGGGCACGCAGCCGGCCCCGGGTGTAGACGTAGCGCTTCCGGGCCGTCGCGGCGGTGGCCGGCTGGATGAGGTCCTCGACCCCCAGGCTCCGCGCCAGTGCGCGCATGGAGGGCTCGCGATCGAAGAAGCTGTTGGGCCCATTCTCCAGGAAGAAGCCCTGACGGACGTGCGTCTGGATGTTGCCGCCCAGCCGGGGCGCGCGCTCCAGCAGCACCACGGGGACGCCCCGCTGTTGCAGGTGGAAGGCGACCGCCATCCCGCTGAGTCCTCCACCGATGACGATGACGCTCATGGGTCAGCTCCTTCCTCCATACCCCCCGACCGTGGGACCGAGGCCCGGTTTCCTCAGTTCTTGATACCAGTCCTGACCCTGGGCGGGGAATCCCCTTGGGCGCGAGATGACCGGGAGCAACACCTGCCATGGCGGGCCGCGCCATTCTCTGGCTCTGAATTGCTGGAACTCCAGGAAATACCGGTCATCCGTCTCCTGGGCCGCCCTCCCCGGCGGGGCCGGGGGACATCGGACGGGAATCGAGAGGGCCGGACCTGTTGTAGAGAGGCTGCATGGCCGACAAGCGCCGCTTCGACCTCTTCGCCCAGTTCATCACCGAGCGCTTCCCCGCCCCGCGCGTCTTCGACATCGCGGGAGGGCAGGGGCGCTTGAACGAGGCCCTCTCGCGGCTGGGGCGCACGGTCACCACCTTCGACCTGCGTCACAAGCACCTGCCCGTGCGCTACGAGCAGCGCATGTTCACGCTGGAGGAGCCGTGCGAGTGCGACCTGCTCGTGGGCATGCACCCGGACGGGGCCACGCGGATCATCATCGAGTACGCGGCGAAGCACCGGCTGCCCTTCGCCGTGGTGCCGTGCTGCTCGGACAACAGCATGCCGTACAACCCGTGGCGCCGGTACCTGGCGGACCTGGCGCGTGAGCTCGGCTTCCCCTCGGTGGAGGAGCACACCCTCCCCATGGAGGGCCGCTCGTGCGTCATCCTCGGGGAGTTCCCGCGACAGGCATGACCCGAGGCGGGCTCAGTCCCTGCCCTCGAGCATGGTGAATCACAGCCGGAAGCTCTGCCCCTCGTTGTAGCGCTCATCCACGGGCACCGTCGCGTCGGCCTTGGTGATGAATCCCTTCTTGCCTCGATCCAGCCCCTTGTTTGCCTCGTACGCCACCGGACTGTTCGCCCTCGAGTAGCAGACGTAGCTCTCCGGTTTACCCACGGCTTCGGGACAGATGATGGCCATGTAGACGTCGCTCCGCGTGTTGAGCGGACCCTTCCGCTCGATGCAGCGGGCCATGTACTTGTAGACGTAATCGAGCTGCTCGACCTCGGTCATTCCCTTCAATTCGTCCACCGACTTCCCAAGGCCCTCCGCGCCGCTCTTGGTGAACTGGATGAGTCCGTATGCGTTATGACCCGCGTTGTTCTGCTTCTTGGCCGAGAACGTACATCCCGTCTCGAAGGCCATGCAGGCCATCAGGTCATCCGCCTTGAGCTTCAAGAGGTTGCAGATGGCCAGCACCTTCATCCTGAACTCAGCCGGCACTTTCGCTCCCCAGACCATCGTGCCCTCGAGTTTCCGCGGCGACGGCCCGAATTCCGTGAAGGTGGAACGGACCTCGTAGGACAAGACCTTGCCCTCCTTGTCTAGCACGCATGCTTCGAGCCTGTACTTGCCCTGGCCCAGCAGCTTCTTGACCATGTCCTGGTCCGTGATTCGAGCCACCAGTCGCCCCTGGGAGTCGCACTGGCCTCCCGCTCCCTTGGAGACGTCGTACCGGAACGGCATCTGCGAGAGCAGGATCGGCTCCCTCACGCCCGCGAAGAGCTCGTAGATGCGGAACCCGAGCGTGCTGCCCTTCTTTCCGTTCGGGACATGGTGGGCCTGACATCTCACCTGCACATAGGACGTGGCATCGGTGAGCTCCACGGTGCGCATCGTCAGCCCGCTGAAGCGGGGAACGCCTTCATAGGCGACGGAGAATGCCGGCGGGGCGGCGACCAGCTCACCCCAGAGGTTCGCATCCGGATTGGTGACTTGGCCGCGGATGCGCACCTTCTTGCCGAGGAGGTTCGGGTCCTCCAGGGGGATGAGCGCCTCGTGGAGCCGGGGGTTTTGCGCCGATGGCTGGGTTTTGAGTTTGGCGAGCTCGGTCTGACCGGCCTCGTCGTAGAGGGAGAAGACGGGCTCGGCGGCCTTCCAGTAACCGCTATCCCCCACGAGCTTGATGGATACGAGCAGATTGTCTTCGCGCACTCCCGTCGAGATCGAGCCGAAGTGAGGGGCTCGCGTCGGAATATCCTTCAGTTCCTGGGATGCAATCGCGGTCGCCAGGTCCTTCGGCGTCTTGTGCTGCTTGGACTTCTTGGTCCCCTTCTTCGCGGGGGGCTCGAGCCAGAGCTGGTCGTCATCGAAGGTGAGGAACTTCGACGCGTCGTAATCCATCACCGCGCTGACCGGCACATAGGTATCGGTGCCCGACAGCGTCTTGGGAATGCGCAGCAGGGCGAAGAGCTGCACCTTTTCCATCAACACATCGGGGACGAGCAGCTGCCAGAAATACTCCGAGGACGAAGCCTCGGCCAATGCCGGCCGTGAGATGGGATTCATCATCAGGGTCCGGACGACGGGATCCAGATCCTGGAGTCCGTACTGCCAGAGCGTCAGCTCCAGTGGCAGCCTGAAGCCGGGACTGACGTTCTCCACCTTCGCGAGGGCGCTTCCAGTGCCAATCTCGAAGCTCGTCAGCTTCGGTTTCGGGAAGGAGACGGCGTTGGGCCTCTTCCAGACGACGTAGCTCACCTCCTGCCCCTCGGACTCCTGGATGACCTCGAGCTGGAGGTCATAGCTGTACTCGGCCTGGTGCCTCTCGAGGTAGGTCAACAGGTACTCGCCGCCGCTCTGTGCGCAGCCAACGCGCCACTCCTTCGTGTCGTCGTCGTCCGCGGTCCACTCGAAGATGGACCAGGCCAGTGAGTCCGAGAGCTTGCCCGATTCGATCGCTCCCCCGTGGAAGACGGAGAGCTTGAGCGTCGCTTTCTCGAACTTGTCGCTGAACACCGGCGTGAGCTCGAGCCGCTTGCCGAGCAGTACCTTGCCAGGGCTGGCTCCCTCGATATCCAACGGGTTGTTGAACTCCACCGGAGTGGAGACGACACATGGTGTCGCGAAGGGAAAGTCCGGGATGACGGAGAAATGGGCCTTGCCCTTCCCGAAGAGGCCCGAAGCGAAGGTGTCGATCTCCAGCTCAAGGGTGCAGGACTCCCCGTTGATCCGCAGGGGCTGCGCGCCGAGTTCGGAGTCCCGCACCTCTCCGAGCGACTCCGCCTTGATCAACACGCGGCACGTCGCGTCCTTGGGCAGGTTCTTCTGCGTGCCCCGTAGCTTGAGCTTGTATTTGGGCCCTTCCTGCCGGACATCCGCCGGGGAGAGGGTGAGCTCGAGGCGGGTGGGGGCCACGGCCACGAGGCGGATGACCCCCTCAGCGCCTGGTTCGAGCCTCAGCTTCGAGAGGTGGAGCAACCTGCGCGGTGTCCGTCATCTCCAGACCCTCTCACCCTTCATGGGCACGCTCAGTCCGTCCGGCCACATGCCCGGGAAATCGCCCATCACGTCCACTGCCTCTTCCTGCTGAAGCGGGTCGGGGACGGTGAGTTTCTTGCTGCTGGCCAATCCTTGTCCGCCTTGTTCACGGGCTCGACACGAACCTCGTACTCCTTCTCTCCCTTGAGCGCTTCCGCGATGTCGCTCACATCCACCTTGGCGCGGAAGACGCCCTTCGAATCCGTGATGCCCCCTTCCTTGGTCCGCAGCTCGTAGGAGATGCAGTCCTTCGGGAGGGTCAGGAGCGTCCCCGAGGCATTGGCGATCTCGATCTTGAAGCCCTTGCTGGCGGGGACCGCGTTCGTGCGCAGGGAGAGCGTCAGGACGAACGGGTCGTACAGCGCCGGTTGCGCCTCGAGTTCGGCGCTCGGCTCCATGTCGTATTGGATTCTCCTCGAGGGCTGGACGTCGATTCGCTCGGTCTTCAGGGTCACGTCCTTCTTCTTGACGGATGCCGAGATCACGAGCTGCTTGCCCTTCAATTTCTTGTCGCTGAAGTCCAATGCCCGCACGACGCGCAGTGGATTGGGCAGGATGGTCGACGTCGCCTTCTTGTCGAGCTCCTCCTTCCCGAAGCTGATGCTCGGCCCAGCCGCGTTCCAGAAGCTCGCGGTGCCGCCCAGGAGCGGCACGCAGACCTGGGCGCCCTTGCTGGTGAGCTGGACCTCGGGCTCTCCGAACATGGGGCTGTGCAACACCTCCGCGACCGCCGTCGACCAATGCTCCAGGTGTCCGCCCCGGGCCAGGCTCTTCAGATCCTCCACCTTCACCGCTTCATATCTCTTCCCGATCGTGTCCGACGCCAGGAGCCGTCCGTCCTGCGCGCTGCCTCCGTTCGGGAAGAAGCATCCGAACTGCACGGCCAGCTGCTCTTCGTGGGTCATCCCCTTGCGCAGCTCGCTGAAGGCCTCGTTTGCATCGAGCTCCACCACGAGCTCACCGGGGTGCTTGCTCTCCCGCGGCGCTTTCACCCGGATGCGGATCTCGCCTTTTCCCGCCTCCTCGGCATCGTCGATCCAGCCATCCTCCTTCGCCTTTGCCACGACCTCGCGCAGCTTCTCCAGGTTGACCGCCCGGAGTTGGATGGAGAGCCCGTCCTCGGAGAGTCCGAGCAGGGTCACGGGCTGGCGTGCCGCATACCCGCTCCGGATGCGCTCCACCGCCTCGACGAGGTCCCAGGTAATCAGGGGCTCGGCGCCCGCGGCGAGCTTCTGCCCCTTGGCCGCGTCGAGGAACTGCTTGTACGTGAAGTGCTGCGTGACGTAGGTGCTGACGTCCTTGACGTTGCCCTTTTTGATGAAGCCATCGACGACCGCGAAGCCCGCCTCCTCCTTGATGGCCGTGTCCTCCCGCGCGACGACGGGGATCGCCACCTCGGCGGTCTCGAAAACAGAGGCATCCTTCGGAATTTCGTCGGCCGCCCGGCCCTTCCATTTGCGGATGAGGACCCAGCCGCGGAGGATCCTCGGACAATTCGCCCGGAACGCGAGCCGCCAGGAGAAGGTTCCGTCCTTCCCACTGGACAGCGCCGCATCGGGAACGATGGGGAGCGAGCCGATTCTCTCCGGGTGGACTGGAGGGCTTCAGGAAGACGGGCTCGAGCCCCTGGAGCTTCAGCTCGCCGAGCGCCTGCGCGCCGGGCTCGTCGAGGCTCCACTCGCCCCATCCGGGCACCTCCACGGGCTGGGCGAACACCCCTTCGTTGAAAGTCCCCGCGGCGATCTCGAGCCGCCACGCCTCGGGTTTCGCCAATGAGACATGCAAGGACACCTTGTCCTTGCCATGGCCCCGCTGCACCGCGCCGACGTAGAGGAGCTCGCCGATGCGCCGGGGCTCATACCGCTCCCGCGCCGGCAACCACCCGAGCGCGGCAATCTCCTTTAGCTCCTCCGAATGCCAGAGCGGCACGTCGGTGAACTGGATGAAGTTGTGCCGGGTCAGGAGCATCAACAGCCAGGCGAAGGTGACAGGGTGTGGGTTGTCCTGAAAGGTGTTCTTGGGCAACTGCTCGCTGTCCGGATTGTCGGCGAACAGGGGCTTCTCGTCCCCCTTGGGACCCAGCACCGGTTTCTCATTGTTTGCCCACCAGCCGATGGCATCCGCGTACTTCTGGATGAGCTCCTTCGCCTGCTGCTCGTTCGTGGAGTCCAGGGTGTCCGAGCCGAGCGCCATCTTCGGTGCGGGTCTTCAGATGCTCCAGCATCTGCTTCTCGATGCCTTCGGGACTCCAGTCATTGAGGTGCCGGAGGACGACGTTGCGCCAGCGCACGGAGGCCAGGGTCCTGAAGTGCTCGACATCCTTCTTCAGGCTCTCCTCCTTGCCCGGGTAGCCTCCGGACTGGAGGAAGAGGCTCCCCGGCGTCGCTGGCTGCACGAAGATCTTCCGCGCCCCCGCGGGCACGTAGATGCGAACGTGGGTCTTCTGCCCGTCGTACTCGACCTCCTGTGGCGGGCAGGACGACGGCTCGAAGGTGAACCGGAGCTTGTAGGACCCCGCGGGCAGGCAGTCCTTGTAGTTCTCGAGGAGAACATCGACGGGATAGCTGAGGACCTTCTCCTCGGCGGGCTTGTCCTCGGGCTTTGGAGCATAGAACGGCAACGCGCGGGAGGAGCCCAGGAGCTGTCGGAGCTTGCCCTGGCTGTAGGTGTCCAGGAAGCTGGCGAGGAGCCGCTTCTCGTCGTCACCCGCCTGCTCCAACACGGGCGCGAGCTTCAGCAGGGAATCGAGCTCGCCCTCGCGCTTGGAGCCGGTCTGCAGCGCGGGAGGATCGAAGACGTTGTTCTGGTCCTGTCTCCTCGAAGAACTCGAAGAAGGGCTTGCCGCCGCTCGACAGCCCGAGCTTCTCCTCCGCGAACTTCAGGAACTGCTCGAGCTGGCCCTGTTCACTGGGCGCGAGGATCTCCCAGTGGAGGAAGCCGTCGCCCACCGCCTCGCTCTTGTCGTCGAGATAGCCGATCAACTCGCCGGCCCGGACCTTGAGATAGGGATGGCACAGGGTGACGACCTCGCCGCCGATGAGGGCCTTGTGAAGCTCGGCCAGGTCTCTCTCCGGCTTCTTGAAGACCGCGCGGATGTAGTCCCGTCCCCCTCCTCGTCGCCGAGTTGGAACGTCTGGGGCTTGGAGAGAGTCCGAACCGATCGTGGTGAAGGTGCCGCCCACCTTCGGGACGATGTCCGCCTCGTTGCCAGCGCCCTCCAACGCGCCCTGGAGCCACCGGACCTGCTGGAACGCCTCGTGCTGTGGATCGAGCACGGTCAGAGAGCCCTCGCGGCGCGCGAGAATCTTGAGCCAGGCCACGTCCTGGTACGTCCCCGCCTTCTTCCAGTCAGGGGGAACCAGGTGCATGTAGAGGCTGTAGAAGGTGAAGCGCTTCGCCTCTCCTCCGTCCGGCTGCTGCTCCTTCTTCGGGATGAGCTCCTCGACGTCGTGGCGGACCAGGATGAAGGAGTTGTGATTTCCCGCGAACTCCTTGGACAACTGGTTCTTTTCGAGCGCCTTCTTCGCCAGCTCGGCCAGCTCGTTCTCCGCGGCCGGCTCGGTGCCCACCGCCGCCTGTGGCTTGGATTCAGGAAGGGCGTTCGCCAGCCGGACGGCCACGATGTATCCCGGCGCGAGACAGCGCACCTCTCTGTGGAGGACCTGCGGGGTGGGCGTAGACTTGGACGCCTCGGTGGTGGCGGGCTCGGCCTTCTTGGGCTCCTGAGCCTTCGTCTTCGAGCCCTTCGCCGCGGACTGCTCCTTCTTCTCCTCGGGTGGAGGTGGCGGTGGATGCGTTCGCGAGAAGCTGGAGAGCTCCAGGTGGACCCCCGAGTGGAGATTCCGGTGGCTGCCCAGGGGGAAGAGGCCCTTCGCGGCCCCTTCCGTCATCGCGTAGCAGTTGACCGGGCGGAAGCGCTCCTTCCGGCCGTCCACGGGGTAGGCGACGGAGTACGCCACGTTGGTGAAGACACACTCGGGAGGAGCGGGTGTGAACCGGTGTGAATAGATGAAGGTGCCGCCCTTGTTGTCACCTCCCCAGTAGTCCATGTACAGGTCATCGCGGGCACTGCTGTGGGTGTTCTCCTCGAAGAGCCTCCGGGCCCGGATCAACACCAACGGGGCCTTGGCCTCCTCCCAGTTTCCGGGAATCACACGAATCATGTTGTGCTTTCCGCTGAGTTGGGAAAGCGAATCCAGATCGTGCGTTGCCGCCGGCGTGGGCACCGAATACATGCCCGCCTTGATCTTCTTCTCATGAGTCGCGGGATCTGCCACCGCGAGCCAGAGGTGCCGGCCCGTGTCGTCCTTCAGATAGGCATAGCCGGTGATGAGGATGAGGTGGATCGGCTCGCTGCCCCGCATGGAGAACCCGGAGTAGAAGATGACCGGGTTGTTGGAGGTGACGGCCTCGAGGATGGTTTCGAGTTTCGATGCGATGAGGGAGGGGTCGTTCGCGATCCGGGCCGCCAGTTCCTTCCGGTTGGACGTGTCGTAGGGCAACACCACGCCTCGTGAGAAGCCCAGGATGGGGGATGCGCTGAATGCCCCCGACGTGAAGTCGGACGGTGGCGTAACCACCGCGATATCGCCCGCCGTGTAGTTGGGGTCTGAAACCGCATACCCATCGAGATTGACGTTTTGAGGATCAGCGACTGGCTTCGGTGTGGAATGCCCGTTGGCCGCCCGGGTAGCGGAGATCCACGAAGCGCCCCTGCTGCCCTCCATCCCAGTGCGTGATGAACTTCGACTCGACATCACCGCCCTGCACGAGCTGGTAGTAGTTGAACGCCATGGAGCACGACGTTCGTCCGCACCAGTCCGAGGGTCCTCCCGGATAGTGTTGTCCGAGGAGCGGGACCTTGAGGATGTGGTATTCGTCCAACACGGCCAACAGCTTGTCCGGCAGCTCGTACTTCCAGTCTGGCCAATACCTGCTGTTCTTTTTCATGACGTGCCCTCAAGAGGATCCGGCCTAGGGACCGCCCTGAATGCAACGGTGATGCTCCTCTGCGTACCTGTCGAGCTTGAAGGAATACGCCTTGTCCCCCAGGTAGGCGATGTCCTTGCGGCCTTCCGGAAGCTTGAACACCTCTCGCTTCGTGCCCCCGTAATACCGCTCGAGTGTCAACTCGAGGTCACTGCCGCGTTTCGACACCGCAGCTATCCAGTAGTTCTCTGCAGCATTATCAGTACCAACGGTCTCGATCGAGAGACGCCACCGGCCGTGAATGTCCGGGTTGAACTTCAACAGGAAAGGCCTCTTCAAGCAGTCGTTCCACTGCATCATCAAGAAGCCCTCGGGGGGACTCGGCTCCAGGCGGCCCCACTCCCTGGGAAGCCCGTCCAGGGTTGCATGAGAGGCCTCGTCCAGCGCGAATTGACCGAGGACCAGGTCCCACCTGCCGGAATTGCGCGGCTTGATGCCGAAGAAGAGCGCCTTCTCCAGCACTGGGGTCGTGGCGAAGCCGGTGGACTCGAGGACCTCCCCCGTCAGCACATGGGTTTTGTTGATATTATATCTGCCGCGATAGACGGCCACTCGCTCGGCGTTCCCGAGAGCCACCACGAACAGGTTCCCCTTCGTCTCGGCCCGGATCTTCACGTTCTTCACCCCTGCACCAGCGGCATCTCCGATGCAGGAGATGTCACTCTGGTTGAAGCACGTGTGGTTGAACGTCCGCAGGGTCGTCGGCTTCTTGATGTCAGCCATCAGCTCGAGGTTCCGCTCGAAGAAGAGGTTTCCCAGTAGCGTCTGCAGCTCGATATCCTCGGGGGAGAGGGTCGCGGCGCGCAGTGCACTCTCTTCGCGCTGCTTGAGCGGGAGACGCATGTCCTGCGCCTCGGCCTTGAGCTTCTCGGCCGAGGGCTTCTCCGGCCCCAGCAGGGACGCGGACGCGTAGCCGCCCTTCTTTCCGCAGCAGACCTTCAACCACGCCCCCTCGAGCTTCTCGATGACGTGGCACTCCGTGCCAATCTGGAGCTTCTCCAGGATCTCCGCTTCCGCGGAGGGCTCCTTCCGGAGATTGATGGAGGAGCCGAGGACGTAGACCCGTTGTTCGGTGGTGGCGTCGGCAGCAGCCGTGGCAAGCAGGAGGGAGAGCAGAAGCGTTTGCATCTTCAAGGGTCCTGTAAGACAGCTGGAAGTGAACGACGATGGCACGGGCATTCGACGGGTGTCCACGCCCCCGCCCCTCACAAGCACCCTGACTCATTGAAGTTTTTCAGAGCCGGATTCGAGCTTTACGACGGTTCCCATCATGCCAGATTCACACCCCAGTCCGTTCCCTGGGGGATTCCTCTCCGATGGAGTGGTCTCCCCGGGCTGGCCCCCTGCGCTCAGTCCCAGCCTCGGAGCGCGACCCGCACGCGCCGCGTCAGCAGCTCCAGCTCCTGGCGACGCAGGGTGGCCAGCACCCGGCCGCCCACGATGGTGAGGCCGGTGAGCGTCATCACCAGGAAGCCGATGCGGTGGTCCCTCAGGCCGGCATGGACGAGGGTGGCGGCCACGTCCAGCGTGAGGAACAGCGTCCCCAGCGCCAGGTAGGCACGGATGTGCAGGGCCATTCCGGTCGCCACGCCCAGGAGGCACGCCGCGCCGAACACGAAGGCATACGTCCCATCCGCCGCCAGTCCAATCTGCAGCGTCAGCTTCGCCGCCGCGGGCACGTACAGCAGCAGGCCGCCCACGATGCGCACCGCGTTCCTCGCCGCGTGGGGCAGGCTGCCCGTGAAGAGCTGACCGAGCATCAACAGCAGCAGTCCGAGCGGCGCCAGGTAGATCTCCAGTCCCTCCATGTCCATCGAGAGCGCGCCGATGAGGAGCGCCACGTTGCAGGCGGTGGCCGCGAGCGAGCCGAACCACCGGCTGCGCTCCACCGCGCCCAGCGCCGCGTACAGGAGACCCGAGCCACCCGCGAGCAGTGCCGCCTCGCCCGTGGCCTCGCCGGGGAGCACCAGGGCCATGCCCACGGGGAGCAGCGCCGCGAACCGGCGCGTCGCTCGCTCCACCGGGGGAATGCCCGCCCGGCGTGCCAGCACCGTCACTCCCACCAGCACGAAGCCGAGCGCCAGCGCGAAGAGCGCATCGTGCTCGGGGCGCAGGCCCCGGGCGTACAGGGCTCGCACGAGCGCGTACACACCCACCACCGCCACCTGCACGAAGTACACGTGCCGGCCGGTCCGCTCGCGCCAGGCGCAGTGGAGCGACACCACGACCGCCAGCCCGATGGCCGCGCTCGCCAGCGGGAGTGCCCGCTCATCCGGCGCATCCATGAGCGCCGCCACCAGCGCGAGCAGTCCACCCGTCGTGATGAGCCAGAAATCCCTGCCCCAGCCGAGGCCCCGGGCGATGTCCTCGCGCCCGTGCCGCACCTGCCGGCTGGCGACGTGCGCCAGCGCCGCCACTCCCGCCGTGCAGAGCGCCAGCGCCGTGCCGTGCAACGAGAGGAGGTCGTCGTAGCTCGGTTTGCCTGGGAAACCCACCGCGCCCGCCATGAGCCACACCGCGAGTCCGGTCACGGCGGCGAAGCCCGCCAGCATCGAGGCCCACCCGGCTCCCAGCTTCGACAGCGCGCCCTTCCACTGGGACGCGCCGATGAACAGCGTGATGGCGACGAGGGCCGAGGTCGCCGGCAGGGCGAAAGACCGCATCCAGAACCCCGCGAGGCCATTGAGCGCCCTGAACAGCAGCACCGGGACCGCCACCACCGGGTCGGATTCGCCGCCGCTGGCCAGGGCGTACACCACCGCGACCAGGGCGTAGAACAGCGCGCCCAGTTGGGCACGGGCCCGGACCGCGCTCTCATCGCGCCCTCGCCAGCGGGCCACCCACGGGCTGAGCGCCACCACCAGCCAACCCCACCAGGGCGAACACCGGCCCCGGCCAGGCGCCGAGGATGGGCTCGCGGTGCGCCAGGGCGTGGATGACCAGGAGGAGACCCAGCCCTGGCACCAGCCGCCCCTGGGCCCGCGCCCCGCCCGAGAGCAGCAGCAGCATCCGGACGCGAAGGTGAGCACCGCCGCCTCCAGCCCGGGTTGGAAGAACGCCGCCATGAAGACGAGCCACGCGGCGATGCCCGACCAGTGGTGCAGCGCTCGCCTGAGTTCCTGGCCGAACAAGTCGGACTCGGAGGACAGGAAGGCGCGCACGAAGGCGAGCCGTGCGCTCACCAGGACCAGCGCCAGCCCCGCACCGGCATACACGAGCCCCGCGGCGGCGAGGCCCATCGAAGGCCCGGTACCACACGTCGGGGCGTGTCTCTCCGAGCGCGGAGCCAGGCATCTCGCGCGAGCCAGCCGAGGTCCCGAGCCGTCTCCAGCATCTCCGGCGCGCACCCAGTGTCCACCCGGAGGCGCCAGTGCCACCAGTGCATGGCCGAGCACGGTCTGCGTGGACGGCCCACAGCATGGCCCCTGGGAGTCCCAGGAGCAGTCCCAGGTGGGCGAGGCCCGGCGCCCGGAAGGAGAAGGCGAGCAGCAGCGCCAGGAGCGCGGCGCCCAGGGGCATGAGCGGCGGCACCACCGTCAGCGCGCGGGTGAGGTCGGGCCCGCCGAAGAGGAAGGCATCCACCGCGAGCACCACGCCCAGTGCGGCGACGCCCGCGTGCGGGACGAGGTGGTAGAAGCGGCCCTGGGGCTCGTTCTCCAGGAGGCGCGCGAGCCACGGGCCGAAGCGTCGGGCGGCGAGCGCCAGCAGCCAGAGACCGACGCCGATGAGCGGGAGTCGCAAGGCGACCACGTCGGGCGGGAGTGGGCGTCCCACCCGGTTGAGCACCGCGGTGAGCGCGATGAGGAGCCCCCCGACGGCGAGTGTCCCCACCGCGCCGCGCAGGCGCCACGCGACGAAGCCTCGCGAGAGGAAGGCGAGCAGCGCACTGCCCGTGAGCAACGCGCCCGCGAGCACGCACCCGGGGACGCTCGGGCTCGACCGGCAGCGCCACCCAGGCCCCGAGGATGAGGGCGGCGAACGCGGCCACCACGAGGGCCACGGTGGCGAAGCCGTCGGTGTAGAGCGGGCGGCCCCACTCGGGGAAGGGCAACCGGACCCACCCGAGCAGCTTCCGGCCTCGTCTGGCGGGAGTGGGCCCCTCGAGCCCTCGTCCACGCGGCATCGCGATGACGGAGAAGCCGAGTGCGAGGAGCGCGAGGAGCAGGACGCGGGAGCCGGAGCCCTCCAGGACGGTGGGGGCCTCGAAGCTGAACTGCACGACGGGGAGCGCGAGGCCCCAGGCGGCCCAGGTGCTGACGAGCCGGCTGCGGTCCCTCCTCGCGCGCAGCAGCAGGAGCACCGAGGCGAGGACGAGCGGCACCTGGGCGATCCCGATATTCACGAGGAACACCTCCGTGAAGAGCGGGAGCGGCAGGAGGTACTCTCCTTGGAAGCCGGGGTTCAGCCCGTATTGGGCGCGCAGCACGCCCAGCGCGGCCATGGCCAGCGAGAGGTCATCCAGGGGGAGGAGTTCGCTCGTCTTCCCCGTGCGGCGCATCCACGCTTCCTGGAGGAGCCCGGTCAGGCCATAGAGGCCCGCCACCAGGGTGAGCCCGGCCACGCTCGTCCAGGTAGGCGCGCTCACGTTCATGGCGAAGACGCCACCGAGCACTCCGACGAAGACCGCGAGGCCTCCCAGGTAGTGCAGCGCCCTCCAGCGGTAGCCACCCGCGAGGTGCGCGGCCACTGCGACCAGCGCGCCCGCGGCGACCTCGGGCCATCCCGTGTCCGGGCCCCAGTCATTGAAGACGCGAGAGGACAGCGCCAGCGAGGCCAGCGAGAGCACCACGCCCCAGCCGAGCAGCCAGAAGCGGAGGAAGTCGTTCCCGCTCAGGCGGGCCACGAGCAGCAGGCCCGCTCCCACGGCGGCGACTCCCACCATCCACCAGCGGGGCTCGTCCGGCATCCCCAGACGGGCCAGCAGCACGCCGGCGAGGGCCAGGGCGAGCACGGCCGGGTGGACCAGCGCCCGGCGCCGGGGCTGGAGCACGAAGAAGGCCAGCGCCGCCGCCACCGGCGTGAAGGCCGAGGCGAGGTCCACCCACGGTGCCACCCCGGGAGGCAGGACGAAGGCCGAGATGGCTCCGGCGAGCGCTCCGCAGGCCACCACCGCGTGCGCGAGCGTCTCCACCACGGGAGCCGCCTGGGGATGGGCCTCGCGTGCCTGACTCCGCGTGGCCACGCCCGCCACCACCGTGGCGAGCGCCACCGCCCAGAGCGTCATCCCCGCGAAGGTGGGGCTCCCCGGCGAGAGGGCATCGAAGCCCGAGGGGGCGCTGGCCACCGAGAACACGGCGAGGGCGACCGCCCCATAGAGACTCGTGGTCAGGACGGCGAGCCCGGCCCGGCTCGCACCTTCCTTCCCGACCCGCCACGCCGAGGCTCCGAGCGCCGCCACTCCCGCGAAGGCGCAGAGGGTGCGCGCCCAGGGCTCCTCACCCAGCGCCATCAGCGGCAGTCCGGCCAGCAGCGAGGGCAGCAGCGCCACCCCGAGCGACACCGTGGAAGCCCCGTGCAGCAGGCGCCCCGTGAGCCTCAAGGTGAGCAGGCTCAGGCCGGCGACCCCGGCCGCGACGGGCACGCCCATCGGCCGGGTTCAGCCCCACCAGGGCGGACAGCGCGACGAAGACGACGGGCAGCAGCGCGATGCCAATCCCCGCGAGCACCCGTCCCGCCGAGGTCGAGCGCCGCGCGAGGAACGTCCCCAGTCCGATGAAGGCCGCGTGGTAGGCGAAGAGCGCGCCGGTGACGAGCAACTGGCGCGGAACGCCCCCGAGCGCGCGCCACGCCTCGCGCACGCCCATGAGGGAGCCGCCGAGCACCAGCACCGCGCCGAGGAACCACCAGACGTACTCGTGCAGCTTGGGATTCTCGCCGCGCGCTCCTTCCGTGGCGTCATCGAGCGCCGCCACGGCATCCAGCCCTCCGCCGAGCGCGCTCGCATCCGCGCGGTGGAAGAGCGCCTGTCCCGAGTCCGACGCGAGGCCGATTCCGTCTCCCTCGTCGCGGTGCTCGTGCCTGGCCTCGCGCTCCTCTCGCGCCGCCTTCTCCAGCGCCTGGAAGAACGCCTTGCCCCAGTCGGGACGCCAGTCCTCCACCTGCTCCAGCTTCCCGGCGAGCGCATCCGCCTTCTGTTCCAGGGTGCTCGCGTCCTCGAGCAGCGACACCGCGACGGCCGCGGCGGGCGCGCCGGTGAGGAGGGATTCGGTGAGCTGGGACGCGGTGCGCTCATCGAGCAGCCGCGTGTCCCGCCAGTCGGAGATCCGCCGCCGCAGCTTCTCCTGGACGAGCGTGTCGAGGGACTCGGGTGTGGCGGGGAGGAGCGGCTCGCCGCAGTTCGGGCAACGGGCGCCGGAGTCCGCGGCGCGGAGCTCGGCACAGGCCAGGCAGATCATTGGGCCCCCCATCTCCTTCTCCTGGCGGGGCCGACGTGGCAGGGTGGGTCGGCCCCAGGTGACGCATGACAGAGGGAGAGCATAGGCTCTCGCGCGCACTCCTCGAAAGGGCCTACCCATGAAGGCTTCCTACACGCTCAGCCGTCCGGTGCTCCCTGTTGGTACCTCCTCGAAGGTCGACCTGCTGGTGACGTTCCAGGCCGATGCCCCGGCGGCGGCCGCGCGGCGCTCGCTCAACCTGAGTCTCGTCATCGATCGCTCGGGCTCCATGGCGGGCGTTCCGCTCAAGCATGCGCTGCAGGCTTCACGACAGCTCGTGGAGCGGATGGGCTCCGAGGACTGGCTCTCCATCGTCACCTATGACGACGCGGTGTCCACCGTGCTCGCGCCCACGCGCGTCACGGACAAGGCGGCCATCGGCTCGGTGCTCTCCAAGGTGCGCGCCGGCGGGTGTACCAACCTCAGCGGCGGCTGGCTCAAGGGCGTGGAGCACGTGGGCACCAACAAGGCCCAGGAGCGCATCAACCGCGTGCTGCTGCTGACGGACGGCCAGGCCAACGCGGGCATCACGGATGCGCAGGCGCTCATCTCCACGGCGCGGGAGAAGTCGGCGGCCGGCGTCATCACCACCACGCTCGGCTTCGGGGCCAACTTCAACGAGGACCTGCTCATCGGCATGGCCAACGCCGGCGAGGGGCACTTCTATTACATCCAGACGCCGGAGGACGCCGAGGGCGTCTTCAACATCGAGATGGAGGGCCTCGGCTCGCTCGTCGCGCAGAACCTGGAGGTGACGCTCAAGCCGGCGCCCACGGTGAAGGTGGCCAGCGTGCTCAACCGCTACCGCTTCGAGGCCCGGGGCCAGGAGGTGGCGGTGGGGCTGGGCGACGTGTACGCCACCGAGGAGCGGCAGCTCGCCGCGGAGCTGTCGGTGGAGGCGGGAGCCGCGACCGGTCCGGTGACGCTCGCCACGCTGGTGTTCCGCGCGCAGACGGTGGTGGACGGGGCCGTCCGGGAGATTTCCGGCGAGGTGCCCATCGTGGCCAACCTGGGCTCGGCCTCGGAGTCGGCGGCCGTGTCGGCGGACAAGAACGTGCTGGCCCAGACGAACCGTCTGCGCATCGCGCGCGTCAAGGACCAGGCCGTGGAGTTCGCCGACAAGGGAGACCTCGCCTCCGCCTCGCAGCGGCTGCGGCAGGTCATCGCCGAGCTCTCCGCCAACCTCGACAAGGCCTCCTATGACATCGCCGAGGAGGTGGAGCAGCTCGCGCACTACGCGCAGCGCCTGGAGTCCAAGCGGTACGACTCCGTCATCCGCAAGGAGCTGAGGGACCAGTCCTACCAGGCGGGCACGCGCAGCCGCGGGGACCTGGCCCTGCGAGGCACGGCGGGCGGCTCGGCGGACGGCCTGGAGGCGGTGTCCACGGCGGGCACCGGCGTCATCCTCAAGTGCGTGCGCGATGGCGGCAAGCTGCGCGTCCACCCCGTCTCCGAGGGCTACGACGCGAGCTTCAACGTGCAGTTCCCCCGGAGCGCGCGCGAGGAGGGCGTCACGTACGTGGTGGACAAGCTGGAGCTGTCGGGGGACGGCACCTTCTACCGCGTGAACGGCACCATCAAGCGGCTGGTGCTGCCGGGGCAGGAGCGCACGGCGCGCGCGGCGGACGCGTCCTCGAGGAAGAAGGGCAAGCCCACCGCGTCGAAGGTGACGGGCTCGGCGGCGGACCTGCCCACCACGAACACCGTGGGCACGGGTGTGATCGTCCAGTGCATCAAGGAGGGCAGCAAGCTGCGCGCCCGCGTGGTCTCGGACGGCTACGACCCCGACCTCAACATCCGCTTCCCGCGCGACATCCGCGAGGAGAACGTGCTGTACGTCGTGGAGGAGATCACCACCACCGCCAACGGCAGCTCGTACATCGCCTGCGGAGACATCCACCGGCTCGTCCAGTAGCTCCCTGCCGCGCTCACTTACAGACGTCTGTAAGTGATGTGGGTTTGGGGGGCACATCACTTGTGGTCGACTACCGAGCGCGCGTCTACGTGTTCCGCTCCTTCCGGGGCCCCCCTGGCTTGCCGGGGCGGGCATCCGCAACGTTGGGTCATGAAGGACTGGAACGTGGTGATCACCCTGAACGGGCGGGAGTTCGGCCGCGCCCTCGATTACCTGCGCCGGTTCGGTGTGGTGGCCCCGAGCGGCTTCTTCAACGTGCTGGTGATGAAGGTGGCGGATCCGAGGGCCTTTCTGGAGCACCTCCGCGCCCAGGCGGAGCAGGCCCCGGACAGCGTGCGCTTCCTGGCGCATGTGACGCCGATTGATCGCTCCTTCACCTTCCACTCCACCGAGGAGTTCGAGTCCCGGGCGAAGGAGGCACTCCAGGGACTGGCTCCCGCGCTTGCCGGCAAGTCCTTCCACGTGCGCATCCACCGCCGGGGCTTCAAGGGCCAGCTCCACAGCCTGGATGAGGAGCATGTCCTGGACGATGTCCTGTTGGACCGACTTCAGGAGGAGGGGGCCCCGGGGCGCCTCTCCTTCGAGGAGCCCGACGCGGTGGTGACGGTGGAAACGGTGGGGACGCAGGCGGGGACGTCCGTCTGGACACGCGAGGAGGTACACCGCCACCGCTTCCTGCATGCGGATTGACGGGGGGCGTACCCTCACAGCTTGTAGCCAATCGTGCGCAGCAGCTCCTTGCGCTCGCGCACGTCCTGCTCCTTCTCCACCCCGAGCGGGGGCTCGCCGTCCACGACCCCCAGGATGCCGCGCCCCCGCTCGGTGCCGGCGACGAGCACCTCCACCGGGTTCGAGGTCGCGCAGTAGATGCGGCACACCTCGGGAACCTGTTTGAGCGGATTGAGCACGTTGACCGGGAAGCCATCGCGCAGGAAGATGATGAAGGAATGGCCGGCGCCGATGGCCAGCGCGTTCCTCGTCGCGAGCTCGACGAGCTCCGGATCATTGCCGGAGGCGCGCACGAGTCGGGCGCCGGAGGCCTCGCAGAACGCCAGGCCGAACTTGAGGTGGGGCGAGGTGCCCACGAGTGCTTCGTGGATGTCCTCGACCGTCTTGATGAAGTGCGACTGGCCGAGGATGACGTTCAGGTCTCCCGGCTTCTCGATGGGAATGGTCAGCAGCTCCATCGGGCACCTCCCCGCCTCGAGGCCTCACCGGGCGGCTCTGGGAAAGCTGGGAATCGCCTCGGGTGCCAGCAAGCCGCCCTCTGCGCCTATCAGGCGGCTGTGTCGGCGTGCGCTGCTGTTGCTTCCATGAAGCTCGGCTCGACCAGGAGGTAGGGCAAGCGGTCCAGGATGCCTGCTCCCCGCTCCAGGGTGCCTGCTTCATCTCGGCAGGCGGGGTGTCGGCTGATGGGCGGAGAATTACCTCTGGAAGGGTGGGACAGAGAGAGGGTGCGCGGATGAGGCCGGAGGACGTGCAGCGCATCGTGAAGCCACGTGCGGGCTGGCGGGTGCCTCCCAACATGCTCGGCTACGAGGCCACGCGGGGTTCCTTCTCCTGGGAAGCCGCCAAACGGGAGCTGGCCGGGCTGCCGCGAGGGAGGGGCCTCAATATCGCTCACGAGGCGGTGGAGCGGCATTGCCTGGCAGGGAAGGGAGAGCATCCGGCCCTGCGCTGGCTGGGGCGACGCGGTGAGCGCGAGGTCTTCACCTACGCCGAGCTCTCCTCCTGGACGAGCCGCTTCGCGAACGCGCTCGAGGCGCTGGGCATCGGGCCGGGCGAGCGCGTCTTCTCCCTCCTGGGTCGCGTCCCCGAGCTGTACATCGCCGCGCTCGGCACGCTGAAGCACCGCGCCGTCTTCTGCCCGCTCTTCTCCGCCTTCGGCCCCGAGCCCGTTCGCACGCGCCTGGAGCGGGTCGTGGGCCGCACCGACGACGTCATCTATATCGGCGAGGGGGCGTGCGCGGTGGGGGCCATCCGCTCGCTCCAGCCGGACGATGCGCTCGTGTCGCACTATCGCGAGCACGGGCACGCGTTGGCCCGGGGCGTGCCCGCGCGGGCCATCATGGCGGAGATGTTCGGCCGGGCCGAGGGGTGCAGTCGGGGGCGTGGTGGCTCCATGCACCTCTTCGATGTGTCCCGGCGCTTCTACGGCGGCAATGCCATCGTCGCCGGGGGACTGCCGCTCGCGCTCGGCTTGGCGTTGGCGGACCAGTTGCGCAAGCTGCCGGTCATCCGGCTGGCGACGGGGGCGGGGCGGCAGGTGGCCGCGCAGCACTCGCACAGCTTCGAGGGGTGGTTCGCCCATATCCCGGGCATCCGCATCCTGGCCCCCGCCACGCTGGAGGACGCGCGCGGCATGCTGTGGAGCGCGCTCCAGGAGCCGGATCCCGTCCTCATCTTCGAGCACGCGCCATTCCCGAGTCGGATTACGGGCGGCTCACCACACTCGACGCCTGTGTCGATTACCTCGCGCGGCGGCTGGACGAGCAGGGGCGAGGAGCCAGCGCGGGCCAGGAGGGCAGGACATGAAGAGGGCAGGGCAGAGCGTGGGGCAGATGGAGGAGGCCTGGCGGGAGGTGTGGCGGGACATGGGCTCCCGGTGGCCCGGCGTGGTCATCGGCATGGGAGCCACCCTGGGGGCGGCTGCCCTGAATGCGCGTCCGGCGAGGAGCAACGCCATGCGCGCCCTCCAGCGATTGTCCCTCCTGGGGGCGGCCTTCTCCTGGGTGAACCTGTTCTTCATCCGTCCCAGGCAGCTCTCCTGGGGGGCCACGTGGGAGGAGGTGCATCGGCCCATGCGCGGCGATGACCTCGTGGCCCATCCCCTGAAGGAGGCCACCCGCGCCGTCACCGTCGAGGCGCCGCTCTCCGCCGTCTGGCCCTGGGTGGTCGGCCCCCGTGGGGGTTTCACCGTGGAGGGGCTCGTGCCCGAGCGGTGCCTCGAGCTCGTGATTCGCGACAGGGGCCATCCCCTCATCAGCAGTGTCCTCCTGCTCGAACCCCTCGGGGTGCGGAGGACCCGCCTCGTCACCCGGGTGCGGATGCGCCCCTCGCTCCGTCCGGGCGCCTTCCTCCTCTACCTGGCCATGGACCTCGGCGAGCTGGGGATGATGCGGAAGATGATGCTGGGCATCAAGGCGCGGGCGGAGCGCAACCCGGTGCCTCCTCCTTCCCACGAGCGGATTTCATCGGATGTCGAGTGGAGCATGGTGGATGTCGAAGGGCCGTGAAGTCCGGGCACCGTGTCTCCGGAACGCGGAGGGTCTACCCTTCTATGCGCCCCAATAGGTGGGTCTACCGGAACGAATCGACCACGAAAACAGACACCGCGCCATGTTCGAGGAGAGCGCTCCCCGGCTTGGAATCGGGCCTCTTTCGCATCTGGCCGCGACCGAGCCGAGCGACCGCGCAGATTGGAACCTTGTCGCCATCGGGAGGGTGCGCTTCATAATACCGGACGACGACCTGAAACCCTCCCGTCCACGCCTGTCCGTAGAGGCGAGTTCCGGGATCAAGCGTACCAAGCGATTCGGTCAAGTAGCTTTCAATCGGACCGTCGTAAACAATGACGGGACTTGCATCTATCTGATTCGCATCGAGATGCGCATCGGCGGCATCACCTACACGCATCCGCAAGATGCGCATGACTTCCAATGCCTTTTCGGAGCATTTCTCTGGTTCGGGACTGCCATCAGGACGCAGAGACACTCCTGCAGAGGGGCAGCCAGTGATTACAAACAGAAGGAACACGGCAGGGAGTGCGAGGGATTTTCTCACGGACATGGTTAGCGCGCTCCCTGTTCAGCCACGATTCGATGGTCCAGGTAGACAACTGCTTGCTGAAGGCCGTCATGCCGGAATAGCTCAAGAACAAGATGAACGGGTCCATCTTTTGAAGCAAAGGCACTCTTGTCTGCAACGACGGCGACAAAGCCGGATTCGCCGGGCGGGATTTCGTCGCGATTCGTGCGCAAGGCGAACGCTTTCTTCTCGCCTGTTCGTGCTGGCTCTTCGTGGGATTGTCTGCTGAGCATGGCTGATAGCTGGACTTCCTTCAGCTTCCAGGGCACGTCCAGATCGCTGTTGAGCACATGAAACAGGACGGCTGCCTTTTGTGTCTTCCTGGCGGAATAAATATAAATATCAACGACCGCGCCCCCGAGCGCGACTCGCCACTTGCTCTCGCGATGAAACGGTGTGTTTTTCGCTTCGCCGCGGGCCAGGAGTGAGGCGTAGGCGTGATCGGTAGAGGCTTGCTCCTTTAGGAGTCTCTCGTTCTCCTTCTTGAGAATCTGCTCCCTTTGGTAGGCATCCGCGAGTCGCCTGCGGGCTGCCTCCGGGGTCTTGAGGTCCGGAAAGACGTTCACCTGATGATCAAACCGACCCTCATGCGCCGTCACGGTGAAGGGCAGTTCCTTCCCATCCGCGAGCGTCACCAGCAAGAGGAAGCGATCCTCGGGCTCGAGGTCGTGGAGCGGTTCTATGAGCACCTTCTTCCCGGCACACTCCACGGGCTCGAAGCGGCCTTCCCAGCCCAGCATCTTCGTTCCTGCTCGGTCGCAGGGTTGCTGGAAGCGGAGCACGGTTGTCATCCACCGGCGACGTACACCCGGCGTACGTCGTCCCTCGGGTCGTCTGAAAGGTAGAGGTTCCGAGAGACGGGCTCCCATTCCTCGGCCTCAGCTCCGGACGCCACGAGGACGAGAAGCACGGCAGACCGCAAAAGTAGGAGTCTATACATGGCACGGACCACCTATCAGAACGGGTAAGCGGCAGCCAGTTTCCCAAACCCTCGCTTGTTCTGGCACTCCCGGAAGCTGGCGCTGGCGCCCCCATCAATTCAGCGGCCAGGAGCTGACCCGGAGCACCAGACCCGCGGCCCGGCGCAGCCAGCCCACGCGTCGGGCCGACGTCAGAGGCGTCTCCACCGGCCCCCTCCAGTCGAAGTCCCGGAGCCGTGCGAGGAAGCCCTGGCGCACGCAGCCCTCCAGGCTGAAGACGTGGATGTCGTCCGTCCACCGCCGCGTCAGTCTCAGGTCCCGAGCGAGCTCCGCCCAGTCCATCGGCGGCACCGCGATGAGGTCCGGGACGTCCACCCCGCCACCGGTGACGCCCACGCCGACGGAGCGCGCCTCCGGCCCGTAGCTTCCCAGCACTCCCGGTCCGTGGGGGCGCACGAAGCTGGAGTAGAGCATCAGCACCTCGCGGTCGACGGGGAGCTCCAGCACCCCCAGGAGGCGCTGCAGCAGGGTGGAGCCCGCGCGACGCTCGTCCACGATGAAGGGGAGCTGGTAGCTGTCCACCCGGTGGCCGTCCGCGCGGATGCGGTCCACCAGGGCGCCGTAAGCGGCCCGAGCCCCACGCAGCCGCTCACCCCGCGCGAGCCGGGGCAGCAGCGCGGGCAGCAGGCGCCAGCGGCTCTCCAACAGGCGCTGCAGGTCGTGGATGTCCGGCTCGATGTCCAGTCCCACGCCGTCCCAGCGCAGCGCGTGCTCGGCCGTCCAGGCGCGCACGGCCTCGTAGCGGGCCGCGGCCCGGGGCGCGTTGTCCAGGTTGAACCAGTAGCCCTCCGCCCGGGGCAGCAGCAGCCACGCGATGACGGGCACACCGGCCTGGTTCAGCCGGCGCACCACCCGGGCCCGCTCCGGTCCGAGGTCGAGCACCCCGAGGCTGACGCTGGCTCGCAGCGCCAGGAGGTGCTCGATGACGGCCGGGTCGGCGAAGAGGGCCTCCAGGGGCCCGGCCTCCAGCTCACAGAAGAAGGTGAGTCGGGCAGGGGAGTCCATGGAGGCCCGCCGTCAGCTCAGCCGCGAGCGGCGCGCGCGAGCTCCACCTTGGTGCGAGGGGCTTCGTCCTCGCCCTTCATCCAGCTCTTCATCGCCGGGACGACCTTCTTGCTCCAGTTGCGGCTGGCGCGCACCTCGAGGAAGGCCAGCACCAGCGTGTCCACCATGCCGGAGAGCTGCTCGGTGAGGTAGAGCCGCTCCTGGAGCCGGTCATCCTCCTCCTCGGTCATCAGCTCCGGCAGCTTGGCCGCGCGGATGTCGAGGAACTCGGCGTCCAGCGTGACCTCGTAGACCTTCTCGCCGTGGGTGATGCGCACCCGGGCCTGGTGGATGAGCAGGCCGCGGTCCAGCGAGTGCTTCACGTTCTCCGAGTAGGGCGCCATCGCGCCGCGGGCGGCCAGCTCGGTGACGTCGCCGTTGATGCCACGCAGGATGCAGCGGCCGGTGTAGAGGACGACGAGACCGGCGCCCTCGAAGTCCGCCAGCGCATCGCCGGACTCCGAGCGCCACAGCATCCACGTGAGGAACTCGCGGCCCAGGTAGGCCCGGCCGCGCAGCAGTTGCTCTCGGGCTTTGTCGCGTTCGACTTCGGCTTCGTCTCGCGTCTCCTCCTCGGTGGCGGCTCCGTCGATACCCGTGTCGCCCCGCATGAAGGCCGCTTCGATCCTCGCCTGCTCACGCTTCCCCATGGCTCACCTCGCTGGGAATCTCGCTGTTGGAAATCTCGACGCCGATCAGCTCCGGCGTGGGGACGAGGTCGTCGTCGGCGATGCCAGCGCGCGCCGCCAGGGACGCGGGCACCAGCGGCTGGAGCTTCACCTCGAAGGCCGTCTCCATGGCCAGCAGCACCTCGTCCACCACCTTGCGCGAGGAGGCCCAGAGCTGCACCTGGTTCGTCTTCAGGTTCCAGCTCACGTCGTGCACCTTGGTGTGGGGCACGGCGCGCTGGCGCAGCATGTGGCGCAGGGAGGCGCGGTTCTCGGACTTCTCGCCCCGGGTGGGGGCGCGGCCGTTCTGCTTCTCGAAGGCGGCTGGCCCACTTCTCCAGCTCGGCCTTCAGCACCACCGCGGGCACCTTCACGGTGTCGACGCGGAAGCCGAACAGGGCGTACTCACCATAGAGGACGCTACCGGTGGAGAAGTCCGTGGAGTCATGCTGCTCCACCTCCACGAAGCCCGCCGCCCGCTCGTCCTCGGTCTTCTTGAGGTCGATGGGCTCGAAGGCTCCGGACTTCAGGCCCTTGGCGAGCCAGCGTTTCACATCCGAAGGAGCGTTTCCGGCCGGCTCGGACCGGAAGCGCGAAAAGGTCACTGAACCACTGAGGACAGGCATGGGGCCCGGCAACATGGGCAAGCCGGGCCTCGCCGTCAAGGCACTGCTGGTGCGGCCTGCCGCCGGGGCCGGGGACGGCTGTCCAAACATCCGCGCTGCTGGTACATGGCGGGTCCAGGGCCCTCCTTCCGCGAGTCTCTTCCCCCCATGAACGACCTGCTCCCGAACTTCTCCTCCAGTCTCCTCCTGTCGATGCCGGGCTTCCGGCTCTACGCCCTGTGCGCCATCGTCCTCGTCGTCAAGATGTACGCCGTCGGCGTCTATACGGCGGTGACGCGCGCTCGCCTCAAGGTGGCGTTGAACGCCGAGGACACGGCTCGCGGCGCCCAGCTCGTCACGGCCGAGCACCCCGAGGTGGACCGGGTGCTGCGTGCCCACCGGAACGACCTGGAGAACATCCCGGCCTTCCTCATCCTCGGCTTCATCGCCGTGCTGGCTGGCGCGCCGGTGCTCGGCCTGCAGAGCTGCTTCATCGCCTTCACCGCCGCCCGCGTGGTGCACAGCGTCGCCTACCTGAAGGCCATGCAGCCGTGGCGCTCGATGGGCTTTGGGGTGGGGCAGCTCGCCTCCCTGGCGCTGATGGTGATGATCCTCATCCGGCTCGTCTCCTGAGCCCTTGGCCCCTACCCACGAACGGAGGAGCCCGTGTCCCTGCCTCGCATCCTCGACAGCCTGCCCGTCCTCTACCGCGAGCTCTTCCCCGACTTCTTCCGGAAGGAGATTCCAGTCGAGACGAAGGCCACGTGCTCCTCGTGCGCCATGTGCCAGTCCTCGGCGCACGGGGCCGTCGAGTCCGTGGATGGGGTGAGCCGCTTCTTCCGGCCGGACACCAAGTGCTGCACCTACTACCCCAAGCTGCCGAACTACCTGGTGGGCGCGCTCCTATCCGACGAGCGCGCGGAGCTGGGCGAGGGGCAGCGGCGTGTGGGGGAGAAGATCGCCAGCCGCACGGGCGTGTCGCCCCAGTGGGTCCGGCCGTCGGCCCGGTACAACCTGCTCTATCGCAACTCGCGCCAGTTCTTCGGCAAGGCGGCCTCCATGCGCTGCCCGTATTACGAGCTGGAGCAGGGCGGCTGCACCATCTGGCCCTACCGCGAGGCGGTGTGCTCCACGTTCTTCTGCAAGTACGTGGCGGGGGCCGACGGGCGGAAGTTCTGGATGACGCTCAAGACGTACCTGGCGCTCTCGGAGATCCAGCTCTCGCGCTACGCCGTGCTCCAGTTGATGCCCGAGTACATCCTGACCGGGAAGGACAAGCCGGACCTGTCGGAGACGCCGACCGTCGAGGACCTCGACGACAAGCCCCTGCCCGACAAGGAGTACGCCGCGCTGTGGCGCCAGTGGGCGGGTCGTGAGCACGAGTTCTACCGGGCCAGCTACGACATCATCCGCAAGCTGTCGCCGGAGGACGTCGAGAAGATCCTCGGGCTGGATGGGGTCATCGAGCTGAAGGTGCTGGAGAAGAGCCTCCGGGACGCGGTCGCGCCCACGCTGCCGAAGGCGCTCAAGCTCAACCCCGAGGCCACCGTGAAGTGGCTCCCGGATGGGAGTGTCGCGCTGGGGGCCTACAGCGAGTACGACGCCGTGGCGCTGCCCGGGCTGGCCTACGCGCTCATCGTGGAGTTCACGGGCCGCGAGCCGGTCGAGGCGGTGCGCAAGCGCCTGCGCGAGGAGAAGCAGGCGGACCTGCACGAGGACATCCTGCTGGAGCTCTACCGGCACCGCATCCTGATGGAGGCCTGAAGAGGCAACGGCTCAGGGGGGAGCCGTCTCGCTCCCTGCCTTCGTGACCGGGCCACGTTCCCCTGGAATGGCGCAGTCCCTGACCTCTTCAGGTTGGGCAACCCATCGACCGTCCACACGCCGGGAGACGCACCAGCGCCGTGTGCTCGTGCCGTAGCAATTGTCCTCGCGGCATTCGAACACCCCGTCGTTGTCGACGTCCCAATCGCGGCGCACGATCCCATCCGGCCCGTGCACATACACGCGGACCGTCGCTCCCATGTCCGGCCAGAACTGCGCGATGCCTCCTCGGGCAGGCACGAGCCCAACGATGGGATGCCTCACGAAATAGAGGTGGGGCGGGAAGACCGGGAGAAGCGCCTCCCGTTCGAGAGCTGCCCAGCCCAGGCCGGAGACGAGCAACACCGCCGTGCCCAGGATGACGAGTGACGTCCTCAGGGCCGTCATCCCCGGGTCCTCGCGGGTGTGGCCGTGGCGGGTGGCGCGACCTGACGCAGCAGCTCCATGGGGCCCAGCTCCTGGAGCCGCTGGAACTGCTCCTGCGTCTTGACGAGAAGCGAGCCGGCGAAGCCCAGGGCGTTGACGTTGATGCCCTCGGCCTCGGCGTGGGCTCGGGGTACCCACAGCATCCAGTCTCGCGTGGCGAGCAGGTTGTAGGGGGCGAGCTCTCGCTCCATCCCGACCGCGGCCCTCAGGGACTGGTAGGCCTCCAGCAGCCGTGCCCCGTCCTCACGGAACGAGCCCGTCCACGGCCCGAGCCCGGTCACCGCGTGGGCGAACGCCAGGGCCGGCACGGTGGTGACGTGGCCTCGCGCGGGGGGCGGAGACAGCAGCTTCTCCATGGGGGCGCGCAAGCCCTCGGGGCCCAGCGGGGGCGTGAGCTGCAGGTGCTTGTGCCGCTGGCTGGCGCCGGCCGTCTCGCCGGAGTTGTAGAAGGCCAGCCCGTCCAGGCCCTCCATGCAGAGCGCGAGCGCCTCGAAGTCGGCGGCCGTGAGCGGGGACTCTTGCTCCTCGAAGGCGCGCGTCACGATGAGCAGGTGGTGCTCGACCACGTTGAACTTGTTGAGCAGGCACACGTGCGTGGGCGAGACGTCCCCCACCACGAGGTCCGGATCCGGGTTCTCGAAGGGATTGAAGGGCGCCGCGCGGGGCTGCTCGCGCCTGCGCTCCTTGAGGTGCACCCGCCCGAGCACGCGCACCTGGAAGGACACCCCGTGCTGCTCGAGGATCCGGCACTCGGTGGCGATGGGCTGCAGCGCTCCGGTGGCCAGGCCGTGATGGGTGGTGCGCACCGTCTGGGACCACAGGTCCTCCGGGCGCAGCGGGGGCCGCTGGGGGGCGGTGGGGGTGTTCATCGCGGCGGAGACTACCGTCTTGGCCCGAGGTGAGGAGGCCGTATCGCCGGGACTATGTGCCCAGGAGGACGACGAGCGTCGTCACCCACATCGGGGAGAGCGGCTCCGGGAGGCCGGGCGTCAGGAAGACCCACACATGCTGTCGCTCTCCGTCGCAGACGCGGACGCCCTGGTAGGCCTCGTCCTTGAAGTCCAGGTCATAGGTACACGGGCCCACCGTGCCGGAGAGCTCCTTCGCACTGACGTCGAGCTCCAGGGTGCCACCGCCGAAGGTGCCCTCCAGCCGCGGGCTCGAACCCTTCCTGGACGCGGTGGAGATCCACGCCGGCTGGGAGCCCACGAGCCCATCCAGCTCCCCCTTGCCTTTCACGATGCGCAGGTAGACGGACTGACCGGCGGCCCGTCCCCGCACGGCGTCGTCGTCGCGGACGAGCTGGACGCCGGGACCCACGGCGGACTCCGGGGAGATCCGCACCGAGATGTCCTGCTTCGCGGTCTGCACCCGGAGGAACTGTCCCTCCTCCTGCTCCGGGGCCTCCGGCTCC
The DNA here is from genome assembly GCA_963771175.1 of uncultured delta proteobacterium. Taxonomy (GTDB): domain Bacteria; phylum Myxococcota; class Myxococcia; order Myxococcales; family Myxococcaceae; genus Archangium. The sequence goes on along the minus strand of CAVYSY010000002.1, from coordinate 95,733 downwards.
TGGGCGCTCGCCGCTATCCCGAGGCAGAGCAGCAGGACACCGAGCGAGCAACCCAGGCGTTGAGCGAACGGGGACCGCATACCTGGACGATAGGCATGGGGTAGTACCCCTGGCATGGACACGCCTGCCTTCTGGCCGCTGCCCTGCCTGCTCGCCAGGATGGCTGGCCGTTCGTGCCCACGGGCTGCGCGTTGGAGCGCAGGCGCACCTGGCATCCGCGCGAAGGGCTCTGGACCCCCGCACTTCTGGACGTCTGGAAGTGAGGTGGGTGCATGTGCGATGCTTCTGGACGTCTGGAAGTGGAGTCACTCGCGGAGGGGTGCGGCATGTCCGCCCATTTTGTTGGCCTGGGCCGGGCCCGTGCGCGGCAGCAGCTCGGGTTGAGCGCAGTGGTCCTGGTGCTGCTGCTCCAGGTGGGCTGCGTCACGGGAGCGCCGTTGGGGCGCGGCATGTTGGGAGGCACCGCCTACCGGCGGCTGACACCCGCTGGCTTCCAGGCCGTGTCGCCGCGGGAGGAGCCCCGCGCTTCGGGCAGCGGAGGGGGTGCCGGAGAGCATCCTGTCTCGGCGGAAGCAGTTGGGAGGACCTGGGCGCGGGAGCCGGAAGGCGGAGCCCGCCACGAGGAGGAGGCCTGGGAGCGGGCATGGCGGGTGGAGGAGGCGAGGGCTGGGGCGCTGGTGCAGGCGGCCCAGGGTGAGGGGCGGGACCCGCGGGCGGCGCGCGAGGCCGAGGTGGACAGGGCTCTGGCTCGGGCGGTGGGCCTGTGCGGTGGGGTGGAGGAGGTGGGGGCGGTGCTGGCCTTCACCTTCTGGGTAGAGGGGGGCGCGCTGACGCTGGTGGGCTACGGGGAAGAGGGCGGCGGCGGGAGCGCGGGGCGTCCGGTGGATGCGGAGGGACTGGCGCGCGTACTGCGCCACGTCCTCACCGAGTACGTGGGCCGACGGACGGGCGAGGTGGTGCTGCGGCTGCGGCGCGAGGAGGGGCGCTGGGCGGTGGACTACGACGCCACTCGCCAGTCACCTCGCCCAGCCGAAGCCAGGACACTCCCGGTGCGCATCCAGGGCACGCCGGCCGACACCTTCCTCGCGTTCCACGAGACGGCCAGGGAGCGGTTGCGCGCCGTTCAGGTGCCGGCTGGCGGTGCTCGCGTTCGAGCCGAGCTGGTACCGGTCCATGCACGAGGCCATCCTCGGCCTCAAGTAAGAGAGAGAAAAACAATGGAGCAGCCCATGGCCCTGCCCGGGATGGATCGACTGATGGATGTATGTCGGCGGTTGGAACTGGGGCTGAATACTTCGCCGCCTGCCCGTGAGCCGTTGAAGGCCGGGTGCTTGTTGGAGGGGTTCCCTTCGATCCGGTACTGGCGCGTGTCTATGCGCGCCTCGGGCACGCGGTATTCGCCACGGGGGTGATGCGCTGGGTACTCGCTCGTCCGACGACGATGAGCACGAGGCTGGAGGAGAACAACAAGTGGTGGCGGGAGAACTACTGGGAAGAGTTGGGGGAGCCCGTGATTGTTTTCGGCGGCGAGGTCTATACCTATGCCACCGTACCGGGACTCGCGGATGAGCAGGGAAGGCAGCCCGTGGTGGAGATAAATACCTACGAGTTCGATGGGCTCCACGTCATCCCCGTGGCCTCGAACGTGGACCGGTTCTTCGACAGCTACTCGCGCTACCTGGAAGCCCTCGTCGCGGACCCGCGCTACCAGAAGTCGGGCGAAACGGACCTCCTCTTCCCCTGGCACGCGACCGAAATCCTCGCGCGGGACGAGCGGCTGGTGGAGTTGATGCGCGCGGGGCGTTTCGACTCCTTGATGAAGAACGTGGACGACGAGACGCGCGGCTGGGCCGCCAAGGTGATGGGCACCCAGGTGTGATGGGCTGGGTGCCCCTGCCGCGAAGCCGAGGGTCTGGCTTCGCGTGGCCGTGGTCTCAGCCGCGCAGCAGCCGGTCCACGAGCGCGACGTACTGCTGCATGGCCGCCTCGCGACCCAGTCCCTTGCGCCCGGCCCAGGCGTCGTACTTGGCGCGTCCCTTGAGGTCGAGCATCCCCGGGCGCTTGCCCTGGACGTCGCCCTCGGTGGCCTGTTTGAACAGCGAATACAGCTCCAGCAGCGAGTCGTTGGAGGGGCGGGTGGTGAGCGTCTTCACGCGCTCCTGCGCGGAGCGGAAGTCATCCTCGAGTGCCATTCGGTGTCTCCTCTCTTCGGTCAAGGGTCGGCCTGCATCAGCTCTTCATCAGCTCTTCCAACCAGCGTGCGAAGGGCTCCGAGGTCACCACCGGGGCCAGACGCCCGCGCAGCGACTCACGGCCCATCGACTGGAAGGCCTCGAGCAGGCCGAGCGGTCCGAGCACCTCGCGCACCGGGCGCTTCGCGTCCCGCGCCATCGCTCGCGTGAGCCAGCCCTCCAACTCCGCGGTGGCGTCCTTCGAGGCGAGCCACTGGGTGAGTGCCTTGCGTGCCACCGCCGTCCCGCCGGGCACGTCCGAGCGGGACAGCTCGCGCCCGAGCCGCGACAGGGGTAGGTCCAGCACGCCGTCGAGGATGGCCACGCGCATCTCCGCTTGATCCGAGGCCCGGCTCGGGTCGGTGAGCGCGTCGGCGAGCTGCTGGAAGACACCGGTCAGCGCCGAGTCCGCGAAGTCGCGGGCGCGCTTCTCCACCTGGCGCTCGATCTCATCGGAGAGCGCTCCGGCGATGCCTCCCAGTGTCCCGCCCGCGCTCCGGGCCTGATCGGCCGCGAGCCTCGCCAGGCCGGAGAAGCCCTTGGCGATGCGGTTCTCCGTCACGGGCGCGCTCACCTTGCGGCTGAACTCGATGAGCACGTTGAGCAGCAGCCCGCGTGCCAGGGCGCGTACGGGCGGCCGGTCCAGCACCGACAGCACCAGCGTCCGATCCGGCGAGTAGCGGCGCGAGGCCAGCTCCGCCAGCCCCTTGGCGAGCTCCGGCGGCAGGGCCTCGCGGAGGGTGCGTCGGTCCTGGGTGAGCTGGCCCTGGAGGTGGTGGAGCGCGTCGGCGAACTCGCGGTCCGCGGTGTCGGAGGCGAGCCAGCCCTCCAGGGCGGCTCTCAGCGCGCGAGCCAGGAGGGCGGGCGGGAAGAGGGTGTCGAGGGGCTGGGAGAGCTCGTGCTCCACTACGAGCGCGGCGAGGCGATCCAGCGGACCGTTGGGAGAGGCGTCCTGGAGTCGAGCGAGGAGGTCCTGGGCATTCATGGCTGCACCACGGGAAAGGTCGTCACGGCGAGGCGCACAGTATGGCGCGCCTCGCGGCTCCCGCTCGCCTGAAAACGCTACGCGCGCGCCACCTGCGTCGGTGGTGCCTCGCTCGGACCCGGCTGGGAGGCCTCCGCGAGCGCCTCGATGCGCAGCAGCAGCTCCTCGATGTGACCGCGCTCCACGCGCACGGCGGAGGGGTTGCCCAGGTCGGAGAAGCGCAGCAGGGTGAGCTGGGCGACCAGCTCCTCGACGAGCCCGATGCTGTGCTCCAGCTCCGTCGCGGAGTGCTCGTACAGCCGGGTGAGCCGCTCCTTCACGCTCGCGGGCGCGCTGGCCAGCACCGTCTCCATCTCCACCAGGCGTCGCTCCTGCGCCCGCAGGCGGGAGACGAACCCGTCCAGGAGCCGGTGCTCGCGCGCCTGCTCGGCCGCCCACGAGCTCTCCACCGCCGCCTGCCTCCAGCACTCCTCGAGCCGGCTCGTCACGTCCTCGAGCCGCCGAGCACGCGCGCTCCGGGGACCGCTCCCCGAGGGCACGGAGGCGTCCCCGGGGGAGAGGAGCACGGGCAGGAGGAAGGGCCAGAGGGTGAGGCACAGCAGGGCCTGCCCGAGCCGATCCCAGAGGGGACCTCCCTGCCGACGGGTGAGGGCGACCCCCGCCGCCATCAACCCGAACGCCGCATATATCGCCAGAATGATGAGCGCCGTCATGGTCCGTCCTCCTCAACCCAGCGCGTCGAAGGCCCAGAAGCCGAGGCCCGACGTGAACGCGACCATCATCCAGGAGACCCGCGCGAGGATGCCCACGCGGTAGGCGTCCTCGGCGGACAGCGTGGCGGTGGGGTTGTCCAGCGCGGCGCGGGTGACGGACTCGGCCATGAGGCTCAGCAGCCGGTGGATGCGCGCGCCGGCCGCCGCCCCGGAGAGCAGGAACGCTCCGGTGAGCAGCAGCGGCCCCGCCCACTCGGCGTCCAGTCTCCACAGGAGGTAGAGCGGGGGAGCGAGCCCCGCGAGCAGGAGCGAGCCCGTCGCCGCCGAGGCCAGCAGCGCCGCCACGAGCCGGGCCAGTGGCACGCGCGTCGCCACCAGGATGCTCGCCGCGTAGATGGGGCCCAGGGACGCCGCGAGCGCCATCAACACGTTCGCGGAGGTGAGCGCCGCCGACAGTGCCAGCTCGTCCCCACCGCGCGCGGCGCTCGACGTGGCCGCGAAGACGCTCGTGCAGACGGCGATGACTCCCACCGAGCCGAGCACCAGTCCCTGGAGCCGGGCAGGGTCGAGCAGCCGCTCCACGATGGCGGCCGGCTCGCGCAGCAGCTCCACGAGCAACTGGCGCTCCGGCTCCGTTGCGCTTCCCGGCTCGGGGAGCGGCGCGCGCTCCTCCACGGACCAGGGCATGAAGGGGGTGAGGGGCTCGGCCGAGAGCGTGACACTTCGAGAGAGGGCTTCCATGGAGGACCTCGTCAGGACGGGAGGAGGGACGTCTGGACGCGCAGGAGGAAGACGGCGCCGAGGAAGACGGCGAAGGCACGCGACAGCCACCAGGCCCCTCGTGAGGAGTCGAGCGAGGTGATGACGCGCACCGGCAGGGCCGCCACGGTGGCGAGCGCGAGACTCGGGATGAACAGCGCGGGGAGCGCGAGGACGACGGGTGCCTCCCTCGACACCAGCACGAGGAACGCCATGAGCGGCATCACGCACGTGGCCACCAGTCCACCGGCGAGCAGCCCGATGGAGGTGGCGGCCAGCAGCACGCGCGTGGAGAGCCGCAGGCGCAGGTAGATGGCGAAGACGAGGGTGCCGGGGACGACGACGAGCAGGGCCTCGAAGACGGCCCGCAGGGCATCGAGCCTCGGTGCGAGCTGGAGGCCGTCGGGGGAGACGAAGCCCGCGGCGGCCGAGGTGGCCGCCACGAGGAAGATGCCGAGCAGCGCCGGGGCCAGGGTCGCCGCGAGCGGGCGCCGGGCCATGTCCAACGCCTCGCGTGCCGGACGGTCCACCGAGCGCAGGAGTGAATTCGCCAGGTCCAGTCGGCCCACCGCCGCCTGGGGAGGTGCAGAGCCCATGAGGTCTCCTCGAGTGCGCGTCATTGCGCGCCCGAGGCCTCAGCAAGCCCCGTGCCCCGAGGTGGGCGATCCCTCCTCTCCCTCGGGAGAGGTTCGCGGTGAGGTTCTCCGCCCCCGTTCTCCTACTCCGTGGCGCGCGGACAGCTCGACCCCACCTGGGTGTTCCGCGACAGGGGTATGTAAGGCGTTACACAGGTGCGAGGCCGTCAGCCGATGTGCAGCTCCTCGCGGATGTCGTGCTCGTGGATTTTGTTGAAGAGGGTCTTGTAGCTCACCCCGAGCAGCCTCGCGGCGACGGTCTTCTGCCCCTTGGCCGCCTGGAGCGCCGCGATGACTGCCGCGCGCTCCGCCCGGGCCACCGCCTCGCGCAGTGTCGGGACGGTGGCGGTGGTTTCCGGCGGCACGGGCGCCGTCTCGGGCTCGGAGGGCTCGGGGGCATCCGCTGGAGCGGGGACGGGCGCCGCTTTCGGAGCCGGTGGGGTCCGGAGCGACTCCGGATCGAACCGGCCGAGCACGATGGCGCGCTCGACGAAGTTCTCCAGCTCTCGCACGTTGCCGGGCCAGGGGTAGGTGGTGGCGCGCCGCAGGAGCTCCGCGTCAGGGCGGGGAGGCGGGAGCTTCTTCAGCGCCGCGTGCTTCTGGAGGAAGTGCTCGATGAGGCCGGGGAGATCCTGGACGCGCTCGCGCAGGGGCGGCAGATGGAGGGGAATCACCGCCAGCCGGTAAAGGAGGTCCGAGCGGAACTGCCCGTTGGCGGCCAGGGCGTCCAGGTCCCGGTGGGTGGCGGCGATGACGCGGATGTTCACCTTCACCGCCTCCCGCCCGCCGACGCGGAGGAGCTCCCGCTCCTGCAGCACCCGGAGCAGCCGTGACTGGGCCTCCAGCGGCATGTCGCCAATCTCATCGAGGAAGAGCGTGCCGCCCTCCGCCGTCTCGATGAGCCCCTTGCGCCGGGCGTGGGCCCCGGTGAAGGTGCCGCGCTCGAAGCCGAAGAGCTCGGACTCGAGCAGGGAGGCCGGCAGGGCCGAGCAGTTGACGGAGATCAACGGCCCGTCGAGCCGTGACGAGGCGGCGTGGATGGCGCGGGCGACGAGCTCCTTGCCGGTGCCGGACTCGCCTCGAATGAGGACGGTGGCATCGGAGGCGGCCACCCGGGGCAGGAGCGCGGCCACATCCCTCAAGCCCCCGTCGACGCCGATGAGCGCGCGACCGGCCTCCGTGCTCGGGGCCAGTGTGGGGGCGGCCAGCTCCAGCTCCACCAGCCGGCGCCCCGCCTCCAGCGCCGTCGCCACCGCGGAGAGCAGCCGCTCGTTGCTGAAGGGTTTGACGAGGAAGTCGGCCGCGCCCGCGCGCAGTGCCTGGACCGCTCGCTCCACGGTGCCGAACGCGGTCATGACGATGACGGGCGTGCGGAGCCCCTGCTTGCGCAGCTTGTCGAGCAACACCAGTCCATCGCCATCGCCCAGCTTCACGTCGAGCAGCAGGAGGTCCGGCGCACGCCGGGAGAGGTACGCCTCCGCGGCCGCCACCGACTCGAGCGGGACGACGGTGAAGCCCCGCGCGCCCAGCACGTCCAGGTAGAGCTCGCGCACGTTGCGCTCGTCCTCCACGAGCGCCACCTCGGGTCCGTCCACCGCGGCGTTCATCGTCATCTCACGTCCTCCCGTGCCGGGCGGGTCGCCACCGGCGCCATGGGCAGCTCCACCCGGGCCACCGCGCCCGGCCCGTCCTGGCGGGGCTGGAGGCTCAGCTTGCCGCTCATCGCATCCAGGGCCGAGCGCGAGATGGCCAGCCCCAGCCCGGTCCCGTCCGCCTTCGTCGTGTAGAAGGGCCGGAAGAGCTGATCCCGGTCCACCTCGCCGAGCCCCTTGCCCTCATCGCGCACCTCGACGAGCACGCGCCCCTCCTCGCTCCAGGTCCGCACCTCGATGCGTCCGCCGCTCGTGTCCCGCATCGCCTCGGCGGCGTTCTTCAGCAGGTTCAGCAGCACGCCGCGCAGCGCGTCCTCGTCTCCCACCACCCGCAGGAACGGCTCCAACCGCGGGACGAGCGTGGGGAAGTCCGGCTCCCCCTCGGCCACCGCCATCGCCTCCAGGGCCAGGCGCGACACGTCGAGGGGGCTCCCGTCCTTCTCCCCTCGGGGCGTCCGCCCGAGGTTCAGCAGCTCGGCCACCCGCGCGTCGATGCGATCGCTCTCCTCGCTGATGATGCGGACCGCCTTCTCGAACCGGGCCCGGTGCTCGGGGAGGACATGCTCGGCCTGGCCCGCGAGCAGCTCGGCGTAGCCGCGCACCGCCGTCAGGGGGTTCTTCACCTCGTGGGCGATGGCCGCGGCCAGCTCTCCGGCGATGGCGAGCCGCTCGGCCCGCTCCAGACGGCTGCGCAGCACCGCCGCCTCGGACCGCGAGGCCTCCAGGAGCCCGGAGAGCCGCGCCTGCTTGGGGAACAGGAGCTGCTCCAGGGCCCGATCGAGCTGCTCACCCAGGCCGATGAAGAGCAGCGAGGCCAGGAGCGTCACCGCCACCGCGACCGACACCTGGACGAGGTCCACCGCGTAGCCCACGGTCCGGAGGACGGCCACCACCGCGAAGGCCGCTCCGATGGTGAGCACGGCGTGGGTGAGGGCCCGCGAGACGGGGAGCTGGACGGAGATGCGCTCGTGGAGGGTGTAGCTGAGCGTCACCAGCTCGGCGACGAGGATGACGCACAGGAGCACCCCGTTGCCGGCGGGCCCGCCCTGGGTCAGCTCGTAGACCGTGCGGATGCCACAGACGAGCAGCGAGACGCCGATGAGCGCCACGATATGTCGTGAGAGCCGCCGCACGGCCGCGTTCTCGTGCCGGCGGAGGACGAGACGGACCGCGCCGAGGAGGCCCACGAGGACGAGCGCCAGCATCTGCGGGAGCAGCGCCAGGAGCGGCTGGTCGAGCGCCACCGAGGCCGCGGCCGACAGCCCGAGGACACTGAGTCCCAGTGGGACGAGCGCCACGAGGAGGCGCCGACGCGCCGGGGTGGGGCCGAGGTCGACGAGGGCATCGACGACGAAGCCGGAGACGGACAGCAGCGAGGCGAGCCCGACGGCCACGCGGACGGACTCCCGGGCCTGGGGCTCCAGGAGGACGACGAACCACGCGGTGGCGAAGAGGGCCACCCCCGCGGGACCGCAGGCGAACGACAGCTTGCGTCCGTCACCCCGGGCGGAGGCGAGGACGTAGCCGGCCAGCAGGCCATTGAAGAGCGCCACGATGAGCGCGACCACCGAGGAGGCGAAGAGATACGCCGACATGCCGTGAGCCTCGGGCGGACGGGGAGTCCCGGGAGAACCGCGCCGAGCGTAGCGCTCCCTTGCTCCCGGCCCAAGAGGAAGGGCGGACGACTCCTCTGGGCGCGCTATCATGCCCGCGATGCGTGTCCTCGCCCTTCTTGTCGCCCTGGTGTCGTCCCTGAGCCTCGCCAGCGAGCCGACCCTCGCCGCCTTCGCGAGCCTGCCCGCCGATCCGGCCCCCGAGGAGCTCGTGCGTGGCAACCACTACTGGATCTCCAACGAGAACGAGCTCCACCTCTTCCATGACGCGGTGAAGGACAAGGGCGGCGTCTACGTGGGCGTGGGCTCCGACCAGAACTACCTGCTGGGCGCCTGGGCGCGTGCCGAGGTCCTCGTGCTCATGGACTTCGACCAGTCCATCGTGGACCTGCACCGCGTCTACCGTGTCCTCTTCCGCGCGGCGGAGACGCCCGCGGACTTCCTGCGCCTGTGGCGGCTCGAGAGCCGCCCGGAGGTGCGCCGCCTCATCCAGGAGGGCTACGCGGACCCGAAGGAGCGGGCCAGTGCGCTCCGGGCCTATGGCACGGCCCGCTGGGCGGTGGATCGGCGCCTCAATCGCGTGGTGGAGCAGATGGCGAAGGCATCCCTGCCGTGCTTCGTCGTGGATGCCGACGAGTACGCGCACATCCGCCGCCTCGTCCTCGAGGACAAGGTCTTCATGGTGCGGGGGGACCTCACCGCCCAGCGGACCGTGAGCGCCGTGGGCCGGGCGGTGGCGCAGACGGGGATGAAGGTGGGGGTGCTCTACCTCTCGAACGCCGAGCAGTACTTCCCGTACGACGCGAGGTACCGGCGCAACATCCGCGAGCTGCCCCTGGACGAGCACAGCGTCGTGGTCCGCACGAGCGGCCAGCGGGGCATCTCGCACGTGAAGGGCACCTACTACCACTACAACACGCAGTCGGGCGCGAGCTTCATCTCCTGGCTGGGGGACGCGAAGACGAGGGACGTGCGCACGATGCTCCGGTACGCGCCCGCCGCCAGCACGGTGTACGGGCTGTCGCGGCTCGACATCGGGCCCGAGGAGGCTCGCGAGGCGGTGAAGCAGCGGCTCCTGGCGAAGCAGTCGGTGAAGAAGACGAAGAAGGGGCGGGGCCTGTCGCGGACGAGGCGTGAAGAGGCGGTGCAGTGAGCGCGGTGAGGGCGTCCGCCCTCGTGCTCGTGCTCCTGTTCGCGCATGGGGCGGGGGCGGAGGAGACGTTCCCCGGCGCTCCCGAGCCGCTGCCCTGTCTCGAAGCGACGCCATCGGGCCTGGCCTGCATCCCCGGTGGCCCTTTCCTCCGAGGCGTGAACGGAGGGCGCCACGCGCCGGCCCGGCCCCAGGCGACGGTCTGGGTGCAGACCTTCTACATGGACACCCACGAGGTGACCTACGGCGCCTACAAGGCGTGCGAGAAGGCGGGGCGGTGCCGGAAGGCGGGGCCCAACTACCGCGACTTCGACAACCCCCAGCAGCCCATCAGCGGGGTGAGCTGGTACGACGCGAAGGCCTACTGCGAGGCCCAGGGCAAGCACCTGCCGACGGAGGCCCAGTGGGAGAAGGCGGCGCGGGGCACGGACGGGCGGCTCTATCCGTGGGGTGACGAGCCGGCCACCTGCGAGCGCGCGGTCATCATGGACGCGCGGGGACGGAGCTGCGGGAAGAAGCAGCGCTCGAAGACGCACGCGGACGTGGGACGCCCGGAGCCAGTGGGCTCGCGGGCTCCCAACCCATTCGGGCTCTACGACATGGCGGGCAATGGCTGGGAGTGGGTGGCGGACTGGTTCACGCCGTCGTGGAAGGACTGTGGCGCGGCGTGCCTCGGGGTGGAGCCGAAGGGCCCGTGCGAGGGCCGGGAGCCCTGTGCGGGCCACACCGAGAAGGTGGTGCGAGGCGGCTCGTGGTTCTGGCCGGCTTCGTACGCGACGACGGTGTACCGGCGGTCGCACATGCCGGCGAACCGGCCCGTCTTCCACCACTTCGGCTTCCGCTGTGCGGCGAGCGTCGAGGAGGCGCGGGCGCTCGCCGGGCGGGCGCCGGCCCCCGAGGCGGGTGGAGCAGCGCGGCCGGAGTGATTCCGGCGGGAGGCTCGGGCCTCACGGCATCTTGTGAGGGAGCGCTTGGCGAGCCACTTGCTCCAGGTAGACCCGGGACCCGATTTTCGCGGTCAGGTCCGAAAACGGCCAGACAGGGGTGTTCGTCCACGCTACGAAAGCCCCATCATGCAGACGCTGGAGACCGAGACCTGCTACCGGGCCCTGTCCGCGCGCGACCGGCGCTTCGACGGGCTCTTCTTCGTGGGCGTATCGACCACGGGCATCTACTGCCGGCCGGTGTGTACGGCGAGGACGCCCCGCCAGGAGCGGTGCTCGTTCTACCGCACGGCCGCCGAGGCCGAGCGCGCGGGCTTCCGGGCCTGTCTCCTGTGCCGCCCCGAGCTGGCCCCGGGCAGCGCGCCGGTCGACTCGGTGCCGAGGCTCGTCGCGGCCGCGGTCTCCCGCATCGAGGGCGGTTTCCTCAACGAGTCCTCCATTGAGGAGCTCGCGGCGGAGCTGGGCGTCACGGACCGGCACCTGCGCCGGGCCATGGAGACGGAGCTCGGGGTCTCTCCGGTCGAGCTGGCTCAGTCGCGGCGGCTCGCGCTGGCGAAGCAGCTTCTCCAGGACACCGCGCTCCCGCTGGCCGAGGTTGCCTTCGCGAGTGGCTTCCAGAGCGTCCGGCGCTTCAACGCGCTTTTCCAGGAGCGCTTCGGTAGGGCTCCCTCCTCGCTCCGGCGGGAGCATGACGAGGCGGAGGTTTCTCGCTCGCTTGTTCTCCGGTTGGACTATCGCCCGCCGCTGGACTGGGAACAGCTCCTGACCTTCCTGCGCGGACGCGCCATCCCCGGAGTCGAGTACGTCGGGGACTCGGAATACCGGCGCACGGTGCGGCTGGGTGGCACCCAGGGCTGGCTTACCGTCCGGCATGACGGCAAGCGCCCCGCGCTCCTGGCGGAGGTCTCGCTCTCGCTGGCGGGAGTGCTGATGCCGGTGGCCGCGCGGCTGCGGACGCTCTTCGACCTGGACGCCCAGCCGACGGTCATCGCGGAGTGCCTCGGGAGAGACGCGCTCCTCGCGAAGCAGGTCCAGGCGCATCCGGGGCTTCGCGTGCTGGGGGCCTTCGACCCGTTCGAGATGACGGTGCGTGCCATCCTCGGGCAGCAGGTCTCCGTCCGGGCAGCGACCACGCTGAGCGGGCGGCTCGTCGCGCGATTCGGCGAGCCCCTCGACACGCCTCATGCGGAGCTCTCCCGGCTCTTCCCGTCGCCGGAGGAGTTGGCGGCGTTGACGGAGGACGACGTGGCCACGTTGGGACTTCCCGGCGCACGCGCGAGGAGCCTGCTGGCCGTGGCTCGGGCCGTCGCGGAGGGCTCGGTACGGTTGGAGCGGCACGTCGATGTCGACGCCACGATGGCGGCGCTCGAGGAGTTGCCGGGCATCGGTCCCTGGACGGCGCACTACGTCGCCATGCGGGCCCTGCGCTGGCCCGATGCGTTTCCCGCGAGCGACCTCGGGATTCGCAAGGCACTCGGAGGTCTGTCGGCGAAGGAGACCGCCGCGCGGGCCGAGGCCTGGCGACCCTGGCGCGCCTATGCGGCCGTACACCTCTGGACCTCTCTCTCTGAAGGAGCAGGCGGATGATGCTGTTCACCACGACCCTGAAGAGCCCGGTGGGGCCCCTTCGTCTCTTCGCGACGGAAGGTGCGCTCACGGCCATCTATCTGGAGAACCACAAAGGGGCTCCCACGCTCACCGCGAGCGAGCGGGTGGACCACCCCGTGCTGCTCGCCGCGCGGCGCCAGTTGGAGGAGTACTTCGCCGGCGAGCGCGTGTCCTTCGAGCTTCCGCTCGAACCGACCGGGACGCCGTTCCAGCAGGCCGTGTGGAGGGCGCTCCGGGAGATTCCGCTGGGGGTCACCTGGTCTTATGGAGACCTCGCGCGCCATGTCGGACGGGCGGGCGCGGCGCGGGCCGTCGGTGCCGCGAACGGGAAGAACCCCCTCTCCATCGTCGTCCCGTGCCACCGGGTGGTGGGCTCGGACGGGACACTCACCGGGTACGCGGGCGGCGTGCCCGCCAAGCGGTGGCTGCTCGAGCATGAGCAGCGGGTTCTCGCCGGGGGGATGCGCGCGCTGGGAGCGTGAGCCGGGGACGGAAAAAACGAAGGGCCCGGAACCGACTCGCGGCTCCGGACCCTGACTGCTCAGCGCCTCGCGAGGAGGCGCGGAGTCCTCTGCCTCAGATGTTCCAGCGGATCATGCCCTGGCCCACGTTCTCGATCTTGCCCGGGATGAGGTAGCGGTTGTAGGCGAACTGGTACTCGACACCCAGGTACAGCTTGGCCGGGGTGAACTGGATGAGCTTGCCGAAGTCCCACAGGAGCTGGGGCTGGGCGAGGAAGAAGCGGTTGCCGGTGGGGAGGTCGAACTCGCCCGGGTTGCGGTGCGCGCCCTCTCCGAAGAGGCCGGCCTGGAAGAAGCCGCCGAAGAGCAGGTCCTGGGTGCCCAGCGAGAAGGACTTCTGCCACGCCGCGCCCACCTGGAAGTCCACGCCGCGGAACACCTGGTCATTGCGGACGACGGTGGTGGCCGTCACGAAGTCCATGCCCGGCACCGCCAGGTCCCACTGCAGGCCGTAGTAGTGCAGCATGCCGAACTTGGCGACGTGCTCCGCCTCGTACTTGAAGGAGATGTTGGAGACGGGGCCCCAGTCGAGCTGCCGCTGCATCAGCTTCTCGCCGAACGCCTTGCCCGACAGCGTCAGCGTGATGCCGCCGAAGAAACCGCCCTTCTCGTTGGCGCTCGTGGTGCTGGCGACGGCGCTGTTGAAGGGGCCGGTGATGTCGTAATACAGGAACATCGTCCCGTACTCCCACGCCTGGAACGCCTTGATGCTCAGCGTGGTGCGCGAGCCGCCACCGTTGAAGTCCTTGTTGAAGCAGTCGACGGCGCCGCGGTAGCGGCCCATCACGCCGTTATCTTGCGCGATGTTGCCCTCGTTGCCCGTGAAGCACGGGGCGTGCAGGAGCTCGAACCACACGCCGGCGAACGCGTTGGACGAAGACAGCAGGACTGCGAGCAGGGCGAAAAAGTACAGCGGCTTACGGGTCATGGGTCCCCTCGGGTGCGCGCGCGTTGTGGATTGTCGAGGGCCCATCCGTCAAGGCTCGTGTACGCTTGAGCCTTCGGGCACGGAGCCGCGGGGGAACGCATGCGACGGAGGACTCTGGCGGTGGTGTTGCTCTTGGGCGGCTGTCGGCAGTCCTCATCCGAGCCGACGATTGTGCTCGAGCTTCCCGCCAACGCGCAGCAGGCCACTGCTGGAGCGAAGTCCACCACTCGTCCGGAGGCTCCCGACGCGAAGCCGACCAGTCCGGAAGCGCCTGGCGTGCCCCTGGCGGCTCCGGCGGAAGAGCTTCCCGACCAGACGTGGTCGGCGCGCTCCGAGAACGGGCGCGCGGAGGTCCGGCAGACCGCGAGCCGGGATGGGAAGGCGCTCCGGTGCACCATCGTCTCGACGGTATCGTCGCTGTTCGATGGGCCGAGTGTGGTGTGGCAGTGGGACACCTGCATCGCGACGCGGGAGCAGCTCAAGTTCGTCTCTCCGGATGGGAAGCGGGTGCTCGTGCTCGAGCCGCTCCCGGCTTCCCTCCAGGGGAACTGGAAGGACGTGGAGGTGGCCACGCTGTACGAGCATGGCTTGCGCGTGACGGGCACGACGGCCGGGGCCTTCGTCAGCGCTCCAGCCTGGGCGCAGGCGCCCTCCGTCCACTTCGCCTGGGTGAAGGGGCAGGCGGGCCTCTCGGGCGAGCCACCGCGCTACACCTTCAGCGGGACGGAGATTGAGCTGGAGAGCGCGGACGGACGCTCGTTCCGTCTGGGCTTTGATGGAGAGGGCTTCCCGGGCGCGACCAGGGCGGAGCACGTCTCCACCACCTCCGTCATGCACCGGTACGAGGATGACAAGGGGACGAGCCACTTCGTGGGTTCGACCCAGGAGATTCCGGACCGCTACCGCTCCCGGGCGGTACCGGTGGAGGCCGAGGTCGGCATCCTTCCCGCGAGCAGCCACAGCGGGGGAGGGGAGCCGAGTCCCTCCGAGTCCGAGCCGGAGACCCCCGCGTCATCCGGTGCGGGCAAGGACCCCCAGTCCAAATCCCCCGCGCAGCTCCTCAATCAGCTCCAGGAGAACGTGAAGAAGATTGAGGAGGCCCAACGCAAGCGGGAGCAGTTGGAACCCGCGCCCTGAGCATCGATGATGCCGATGGCCTCGGGGTGTTCGAGCGCAGCCTGGTACACGTCTCCCTGCGCCACGGGCGGCAGGAACACCGCGTCGAGCTCGGCCCTGCCTTCCTCGATTGGGGTTGTGTGGGGGTCATCGTTGCCTCCTCGGATGGAACAGCGTGTGTTGAAAGGGAATGAGCGGACGTGCGCGCAAGGGCTCACCCCCAGAGGCGTTCCCCGGGATCAGATGCGTGGAATGAAGCCTGACGCTCCTCAGGGTCGTTCTTCGTGGGCTGCAACCGACTGCGCGGCCAGTACGCGCTCCACGTAGTCACGTAGCCTGCCGGTCCGCGGCCTCTCCCGGGTGATTTGTTGGCCACCTGGGAAGCCAGGGGGAGATAGGCCTCCAGTGTACGAGCGGCCTTGTCGCCCCCGGGAGCGGCGCTAGCGAGCACCCCCAGTCAGGCGCGCTCCACGCGGATGCGGGCGGGCAGGCCGTTGAGGTTGAGCTCCTCCTCCTGGCCGGTGAGGCCCTCGGGGCCTACGTGCAGCTCCGAGGCGAGCGTCTCGCGGGAGATGGACTCGCGAGCCTCCTGCGTCACCTTGCAGCACCCGCGCGTCCCCGTCCACCCACAGGCGGATGCGGTCCGTGTAGCCGAGTGCCATGTCCTTGCGAGCCCCCTGCACCCGGGCGAGCAGCTCGCGCACCAGGCCCTCGTCCACGAGCGCTTCCGTCAGCTCGGTGTGGAGCACCACCACGCCCACGCCCGCGCCCGCGGCGGCGTAGCCGGGCGTGGCCTCCACCAGCACCTCCAGCTCCTCGGCGGGGAACACCATGGGCTCGCCGTCGATGTTGAGCGCCACCTTGCCCGTCGCGCGACAGCTCTCGCTGGAGCAGCCGGCCGTCGGCGGCGTCGAAGGCCTTGCGCACCGGGGCCAGCTTGGGGCCCAGGCGGCTGCCCATCGCGCGCAGGTTGGGCCGCACCGGTAGCGCACCACGTCCGCCTCCTCGCTGCCCGGCCGCCAGGAAGCGCACCTCGTGGACGTTCAGCTCGTCCGCGATGAGCTCCAGGTAGACGCGCCACGCGCTCCGTGCAGCTCGCGCCGCGAGAGGACGACGTCCGCGCGCGAGAGCGGCTGGCGCACCTTGAGCTTGTTGGCCGTGCGCACCTGGAGGCCGAGGCGACACGAGCTCGCGCACGGCGCGCATCTCGCGCGCGAGCGCCCTCGTCGATCGCGGCTCGCGTCCGGCTCCGGGAAGCGGCCGAGGTGCACGCTCTCCGGCTGCGTCGCGGGCCACGGGCCGGCGCACGAGGTTCTGCCACATCTCCTCGGCGAAGAAGGGCGTGAAGGGCGCCGATCAGCTTGGCGAGCGTGACGAGCGCCTCGTAGAGCGTGAAGTACGCGTCGCGCTTGTCCTGCTCGCAGGCCCCGGGCGCCCAGAAGCGCGCGCGGCTGCGGCGCACGTACCAGTTGGAGAGCGCGTCGACGAGCGCGACCAGCCGCTGGGCCGCGTCGTAGAGCTGGTAGGCGTCGAGCGCCCGGGTCACGTCGCGCGTCGCGAGCGCGAGCTCGGAGAGGATCCAGCGGTCGAGCAGCGTGCGCTGCTTCGGCTCGCGCCAGCCCGTGCTCCGGCGGATGGCCGCCAGGGCACGTCGCGTGGCGTCCGGGTTGCCCGCGGCCGGCGTAGAAGCCGTCGATGTTCGCGTAGATGGTGAAGAACGAGTAGACGTTGCGCAGCTTGACCGGAAGCTCCTTCTGCAGGCGCGCGCACGTTCGCGCAGCGAGTGGCGCGTGTTGGTCCACGGCGGGGCTCGACGCGTAGAAGAACCAGCGGAACGCGTCGGCGCCGGGCGCGCGGCGTGGTCGGGTCCTCGACGCACGACGCGCTCGGTCGGGAGCCAGCCGGGGCACCTCGACCGGCATCACGTCCGCGCCGCGCGCCGACGGCGCCACGCCCGAGCGCCTGCAGCTCCGTCGTCGCGCGAGCAGCGACCACGCGGCGCGGGAGCTTCTTGTGCGCCTTCACGCGTCGAGCGGTGACGGCCTCGTCCGGCGCGGTCCGGCGCGGAAGACGCGCACCTTCGCGCCCTCCTGCGAGGTCGAGGCCCTCGTAGTCCTCGCGCGCGATGAGCGCGACGCCGGCCTCGCCGGGCGCGCCGCGCCTTCGCGTGTCGTCGAGCACGGCGAACTCCATCCGCACCTCGTCGAGGATGACCTCGGGCGGCGTGTAGTTGCCCTTCGACTTGCGACTCCTTCTTGCCCTCGCTGTCGCAGACGTGGCCGAGCACGATGCAGCGTCTTGTACGGGTGCGGCCAGCCGCGCGTGCGGCGACGAGGCCGATGCGCTTCTGCGTCTCCTCGTCGAAGACGAGCGTCGAGATCATGAGCAGCGAGTAGAACCAGCCGCGCGTCTGATCGATCGCCTCGGTGATGAAGTCGGCCGGGAAGGCGCTGGTCGAAGCTCCTCGCGAGCCCGGCGCGTGCGGGAAGCCCCACTGCGCGAACGGCATGCAGCCCGAGTCGAACCAGCAGTCGATCACCTCGGGCACGCGCGCGATAGCGCGCCGGGCTCGCCGGGCTTCGTCGAAGGTGACCTCGTCGATCCACGGCTTGTGGACGATGAGGTGCTCGGTGCAGGCGTCGGGTCGGCTTGCTGGCGCGGCGGCTCGAAGCTCGGCTCGAACGCGCGGCGGGTTGCGCCGCGGATCTCGCGCAGCGCCGGAGCGAGGCGACGGCCTCCATCTCGCCCGTCTCGTCGTTCACCCAGACGTTGAGCGGCGTGCCCCAGTAGCGCTCGCGCGAGAGCGCCCAGTCGACGTTGTTGCGCGAGGAAGTCGCCGAAGCGGCCCTCCTTGATGTGCTCGGGCAGCCAGTGGACCGCGCGGTTGTTCGCGATGCGCCTTGTCCTTGACGGACGGTCGTGCGGATGTACCAGGCGGGCCGCGCGAACTGGATCAGCGGGTCGTCGTCGGCGCGCCAGCAGAACGGGTACTCGTGGCGGTACTGCTCGGCGTGCACGAGCAGCCCGCGCTCCTTGAGCTCGCGCTGGAGGTCCTTGTCGGCGTCCTTCACGAAGCGGCCGGCGAGCTGGGGCACGTCGCTCGGACGAAGGTGCCGTCGGGCTGCACCGCGCAGAACAGCGTCGAGCGGCCTCGGGCTGGCGAAGCGCGTGCGCTCGCGGCGGAAGGCCTCGAAGTCGTCCTCGCCGAAGGCGGGCGCGATGTGGACGATGCCGGTGCCGCTGTCGAGCGTGACGAAGTCCGCGGCGATCACGCGCCAGGCGGGCGCGTCCGTGCCGCCGTTCGCGAGCGGCAGCTCCGTGTCGCCCACGCGCCGGGCATACACGTCGAAGGGCGGCGTGTAGCGCCGGCCGACGAGCTCGCTGCCCTTGCGGCGTGGCCAGCGACGGGCAGCTCCTGCTTGAGCTTCTTGCGCGAGCGCCTCGCGCAGCGCCGCGGCGACGATGAGCTTGCGCTCGCCGGCGTCCACGGTGACGTAGTCGAACGTCGGGCTTGCACCGCGGCGTACATGTTCGACGGGCAGCGTCCACGGCGTCGTCGTCCAGACGAGGAGCGCGGTGTCGGGCGCGTCGCGCAGCGGGAAGGCGACGAAGACGCTGGGGTCGTCGACGGTCTTGTAGCCCAGGCCGACCTCGGCCGCGCGAGCGCGGTGCCGCCCTGCGGCCACCACCAGACGACCTTGTGGCCGCGGTAGAGCAGGCCCTTGCTTGAACAGCTCGGAGAGCGCCCACCAGACGCTCTCGACGTAGCTGCGGTGGTAGGTGACGTAGGCGTCGGCGAGGTCGACCCAGAAGCCGATCGCGCTCGGTGAGCGTCTCCCACTCCTCGGTGTAGCGGAAGACGGACTCGATGCAGCGCTCGGTGAAGGGCTCGACGCCGTAGCGCTCGATCTCGGCCTTGCCGTGGATGCGCAGCTCCTTCTCGACCTCGACCTCGACGGGCAGGCCGTGCGTGTCCCAGCCCGCCTTGCGGGGGACGTCGTAGCCGCGCATCGTCTTGTAGCGGGGGAAGACGTCCTTGATGACGCGCGTGAGCACGTGGCCGTTGTGCGGCATGCCGTTGGCGGTGGGCGGGCCCTCGTAGAAGACGAAGGTGGGAGCGCTCGTCGCGGCCCTGCGAGCGTCTTCTCGAAGATGCGGCGCTCCTTCCAGAAGGCGAGGATGCGGCGCTCGTCGCCCGGGAAGTCGAGCTCGTTGGGGACCGTGGCGAACAGGGGGGCGGGAGACTGGGACATGGCGATGGAGTGATAGCACCGCCTTATGCTTCGAGGTCCACGTGGTGCCCGGAAATAGGGCCAGGCAGCGCGGATTTTACGTACTTGACGCCTGTGCTACGGAGGTGCACGGAACGAGCAATCCAGCTGGCTCCAATAGAGCGTCTCGTGCCATCCATGGGCATTCCTCCGAATAGCGAAGCTCCTGGCTCCACATCCGCCAGGGAAACGACGGTCGAGGAGTTGCTGGAGCTGGTCTCCAGACTGGTGGCGAACGATCCCCACGCCCAGTGCCGCGTCGGGACGGGGCCGCTCGCGCCGCTGGCCGTGGCGCTCAACAACCTGTCGACCCAGCTCACCTCGGGCCGCACCAAGGCGAGCGAGGCCTTCGGCGTGCAGGCGCTCGTCGAGCAGTCGCCGAACATCATGCTTGCGTGCGACCGCGACGCGAAGATGCGGTTCCTGAACTTCACCACTCCGGGCATCACCGTGTCGGACACCCTGGGCCGGAGCGTCTACGAGACCATGGCGCCGCACGAGCACGAGCGGGTCCGGGTCATCATCCAGGGAGTGCTCGAGACCGGCGAGCCCGCCAGCTACGAAATCCACTCCATCTACAAACCCGGCCCCGAGTGGTTCAACGTGAGGGTGGGCGCCATCAAGGCGGGCCCGGAGATCGTCGGCTTCACGATGATCCTCACGGACATCTCGGCTCTCAAGCAGACCCAGTTCCGGCTGGAGCAGTCCAACCGGGAGTTGGAGAGCTTCGCGTACATCGCCTCGCACGACCTGCAGGAGCCGCTGCGCAAGGTC
Organism: uncultured delta proteobacterium; assembly: GCA_963771175.1. Classification (GTDB taxonomy): domain Bacteria; phylum Myxococcota; class Myxococcia; order Myxococcales; family Myxococcaceae; genus Archangium. Next base: position 75,833 of record CAVYSY010000002.1, on the reverse strand, counting down.
CAGGCCTTCGGAGAGCGCCTGAAGAAGATGTCCGCCGACAAGCTGGGCGCCGAGGGACTCGACTACCTGGAGCGGATGCAGGGGGCCGCCTCGCGCATGGGCAGGCTCATCGAGGACCTGCTCGCCTTCGCCCGGGTATCGTCGAATGTACGGCCCTTCATACGAGTGGAGCTCAACGCGCTCGCCCGCGACGTGCTGGCGGATCTCGAAACGGCCATCGAAAAGGCGGGAGCGACCGTCTCGCTCGGAGAACTGCCCACGCTCGATGCGGACCCGATGCAACTGCGGCAGTTGCTACAGAACCTCGTGAGCAACGCCCTCAAGTTCCGCCGCGAGGACGTGGCCCCGTCCATCTCCATCCTGGCCACGGTGAACGAGCAGAGCGCGGAATGCGAGCTGCGGGTGGAGGACAACGGCATCGGCTTCGAGGAGAAGTACCTCGACCGCATCTTCAACGTGTTCCAGCGCCTGCATGGACGCGGCAGCAAGTACGAGGGCACGGGGATCGGCCTCGCCATCTGCCGGAAGATTGTCGAGCGGCACCACGGCGGCATCACCGCGCGGAGCACGCCTGGCGGAGGGGCGACCTTCATCGCCACGCTGCCCCTCAAGCAATACGTAACCGCATAGGCGGGGCGGCCCCGTCAGCGGCTCTCCTCGGCCCCTCCGCTCCAGCCCTCGCCGTCAATCGGCCTCCCATCCTTCTCATGCTTCGTCCGCGGGGGCCGCGCTCACCGCGCGTCGCGTGCCTCCTCCGGTGGAGGCCTGACTCGGCCGACCCGGCGATGAGGGAGGGGACGCCGCGAGTGGACTGGGCAGAGCTGCTGCGCAGGAGATTCGTGGTGGACGTAAGACAGGTGGGTGAGGAAAGACGAAGGGCCCGGAACCTTGCGATTCCGGGCCCTTCTATTGGCGAGGAGTACGGGACTTGAACCCGTGGCCTCCGGCGTGACAGGCCGGCGTTCTAACCAACTGAACTAACTCCCCACGACACTGCTCTTGCCTCTACCACGACTGCTGCTTGGGCGGAACAGGGATTGAACCTGTGACCCTCGCCTTGTAAGGGCGACGCTCTACCGCTGAGCTATCCGCCCCTCGCTTGCGTCACCGCGTTGCGACGGGGCGGCCTTGTATCGGCCACATCCATCACTGTCAAGCATACGTTTGCGGGGACGCGGGCATTTCGCCACGCTTCCCAGTGCGTGCCGCTCGGTTGCCCGGAGTCCGGTGCGCGGGCCGCCCCGGGCGAGCACAGAGGGGCGGAGGAAAGAACGTTGACCCGGACGACTCCACCGGACACAACCCCCACCGCAGCCCTCTCCGAGAGGGGGCACTCACGGAGCCCATCCCTTGAACGACCGCCTCCTCCGCGCCGCCCGCCGCCAGCCCACCGACACCACGCCCGTGTGGCTCATGCGTCAGGCCGGCCGCTACCTCCCCGAGTACCGAGCCATTCGCGACACCATCGGCTTCCTCGACCTGTGCAAGAACCCGGACCTCGCCGCCGAGGTGACGGTCCAGCCCGTCACCCGGCTGGGCGTGGATGCCGCCATCATCTTCTCGGACATCCTCATCCCCGTGGAGGCGATGGGCATCGAGCTGGAGCTCGGTGACAAGGGGCCGCACTTCCCCAATCCCGTCCGCACCGCCGCCGACATCGAGCGCTCTGGGCGTGCCCGACCCCGTCGAGGGCACCGGCTTCGTCGCCGAGGCCATCCGCCGCACCCGGCGCGGCGCTCAACGACTCGGTGCCCGTCATCGGCTTCTCCGGCGCGCCCTTCACCCTCGCCGCGTACATGGTCGAGGGCGGCGGCTCCAAGAGCTACATCCTCATCAAGCGGCTCCTCTTCGAGCAGCCGAAGCTGGCCCACACCCTCTTCGAGAAGCTCACCGAACACGCTCATCCCCTACCTGCGAGATGCAGGTGGAGGCCGGCGCGAGCATCGTGCAGATCTTCGACTCGTGGGGCGGTGAGCTGTCGCCCTGCGGACTTCGAGCGCTTCAGCATTCCGTACCTCACGCGGATGGTGAAGGCGGTGCAGGCCAAGGGCGTGCCCGTCATCGTCTTCGGCACCGGCATGTCCACCCACCTGCCGCTGCTCAAGCGCACGGGGGCGGACGTCATCGGCCTGGACTGGCGCATCGCAGATCGACGAGGCCCGGCGCATCCTCGGCCCCGACGTGGCGGTGCAGGGCAACCTGGATCCGCTCGCACCTCTTCCTGCCGCACGAGGAGCTGGAGCAGCGCGTGGTGGACATCCTCCGCCGCGCCGGCCCGGTGGGGCACATCTTCAACCTGGGCCACGGCATCCTCCCGCCCACGGATCCGGACGCCGCGAAGTTCATGGTGGATGCCGTCCACAAGCACGGCTTCGCGCTCCGCCAGGGCGCCTGATGACATCAACCCCGTGAGTCAGCCGGGGATGTCAGAGGCTCCCGGTAGGGTGGTGTGGAGGGTTGGGGAAGGGGACGGGGGCCGTGACGGACGAGGGCAGGAGCGGCGAGTACCAGCGCAGGGTACTCGCGCTCGGACATGAAGAGCTGGTGGCGCTGTGGAGTGGCCTTCGGGTGGGCGTCATGCCCGTCGAGTGGCCCCCCGGTGTGCTGCTGGAGTACCTCATCCTGAGGGCCTTCCAGTTGGAAGGCGCCGAGGTGACCTGGCCGTACCGGGTCTACCGGAAGGGTGTGCTCCTGGAGCAGATCGATGGAGTGGTCTATTTCGATGGGGTGTCCTGTCTGGTAGAGTGCAAAGACGTAACCAGACCGGTAGAGACCATTGCCATCGTCAAGCTGAAGTCGCAGATCCTTCGTCGACCGCGTACCACCCTTGGAGCGCTGTTCTGCACGGGTGAGGTCTCGGAGGCCGCGTTCACGCTGGTGGAGATGCTGCCTCCGCCAGATGTGCTGCTGTGGGAGGGGGCGGAGATCGATCTGGCCCTCCGAGGACAGCGGCTCCTCGAAGGCATGAGGATGAAGCTACGGCACGCGGTGGAGACGGGATTCGTCGATCTGAAATTGGTGAAGGGGAGTGACCTCTGATGAGTGCGTTCATCGTGACTTCGGGACTCGTGGCTGGAAAGCTCATGAGACGCTTGGTGAATGGTCATCCCCGCTTGAGCGGTCGGGGGATCCAGATTCAGGCGGCTCAGAGCAATGGCGGAGCCTCGAGGTTGGCACGGGACATTCTCTTCCGGCGGAGAGGACCCGTGGTCGTGGTGCGCGATGCGCATACGCTCTCGCCCGACCTGGTGGCGGAGCAGGAGGGCTGGGTGCAACTGCTCTTGGAGCAGTTCGCCTCCCCAAACGAATGGCGGGTCTTGTCGATCATGCCCGAGATCGCGGTGCTCCTCTTCCGGGACGAGCACTTGCTGCGCTCGGTGGTGCCGGTGAACCCCTCCTTCGAACAGCTCATCCGAGGTCGCTACGAGCCCAACCGGGTGCTCGCCGAGCTGTTCGCCCAGGCGGGGGAGCAGCCCTTCCCCGAGGTACTGGTTCAGCGGCTCGAGCAGCTCGACGCGTCCTCGCTGTGGGTCGCCCCGGAGCTCCGCCCGCTGGAGGAGTTCCTCCTCGAAAAGTCGGCTGCTCAACAGCCGGGCGCGGCTCCCTGACCTCGCCTCCCAGGCAGGGCGGCGCGAACCGTTCGCTCCGTTGATTCCGGAGTCAATCCCCCGTTGACGCGATGCGCTACGGGTCATTAGATGCGCCTCATCTAGCAGGAAGGTGAGGCACACATGGCACGCGAGAAGCAGCGAAACGGCCACCGTCGGGTGGCCATCGTGCATGGGTTGCGGACGCCGTTCGTGAAGGCGGGGACCGACTTCGCGAAACTCACCGCGCTCGACCTGGGCCGCATGGTGGTCCAGGAGCTGGTGCAGCGCGCGGAGATCGATCCGCAGGAGATCGACCAGGTGGTCTTCGGCCAGGTCATCCCCACGCTCACCGCGCCGTCCATCGCGCGCGAGGTGGTGCTGGCGGCGGGGCTGCCGCGGAAGATCGAGGCCTTCACCGTGTCGCGTGCCTGCGCCACCTCCATCCAGGCGATGACCGACGCGGCCAATGCCATCGCGCTGGGCGAGGCGGACGTGGTCATCGCCGGCGGCACCGAGTCCATGTCCGACGCCCCCATCTTCACCAGCCGCCCGCTGGCCCACGCGCTGGTGGCCGCCTCCAAGGGCCGCAGACGTTCCCGGAGAAGCTCAAGCCCTTCCAGTCGCTCAAGGCGCGGGATCTGCTCCCCGTGCCCCCGGCCATCGCCGAGTACTCCACCGGCCATGACCATGGGCGAGAGCGCGGAGAAGATGGCCAAGGAGAACGGCATCTCCCGCGAGGAGCAGGACGCGCATCGCGCTCGCCTCGCACCAGAACGCGGCGCGAGCCTGGAAGGACGGCTTCTTCGACGCGCAGGTGATGCACGTCGTGGTGCCGCCCAAGTACGAGCAGGTGTCGCAGAAGGACAACATCGTCCGCGAGGACACCACGCTGGAGGCGCTCTCGCCAGCTCAAGCCCGGTCTTCGATCGCAAGTACGGCACCATCACCGCCGGCAACGCCTCGCCGCTCACCGACGGTGCCGCCGCGCTGCTGCTGATGAGCGAGGAGAGGGCGAAGGCGCTCGGGCTGCGAGCCGCTCGGCTACCTGCGCTCCCACGCCTACGCCGCCACCGATCCGGCCGAGCAGCTCCTCCAGGGCCCGGCCTACGCGGCGCCCATCGCGCTCGCAGCGCGCGGGGATGAAGCTCTGCGGACATCGACCTCGTGGAGATGCACGAGGCGTTCGCCGCCCAGGTGGCCAGCAACCTCCAGGCGTTCGCCTCCAAGCAGTTCGCCCAGAAGGCGGGCTGGAGCGCTCCGGTGGGCGAGGTGGATCGCGACGCGCCTCAACGTGTACGGGTGGCTCCATCTCCCTCGGTCACCCCTTCGGGGCCACCGGGGCGCGCATCGTCACCCAGGCGCTGCACGAGCTGAAGCGTCAGAACAAGAACACGGTGCTGTGCACCGTCTGCGCCGCCGGTGGCCTCGGTGCCGCGGTGGTCCTGGAGCGTGCGTGATGGCTGCCATGATGGCTCAGGAGCTCGAGGCGAAGCAGGGCTTCACCTACCAGGTCGAGGACAACGTCGCGGTCCTCACGTTCGATCAGCCGGGCGAGTCGGTGAACACGCTCTCCCCGGCTCGGGCGAGATGTTCGCGACGCTGCTCTCCCGAGCGGAGAAGGACCCCGCGGTGAAGGCGGTCGTCTTCATCTCCGGCAAGAAGGACAACTTCGTCGCCGGCGCGAAGATCGATGCCCTTCAGGCCATCAAGACGGCCGCGGACGCCAGCGCGGCGTCGCGCCAGGGGCAGCAGGGCTTCGACCGGCTCGACGCGTTCCCCAAGCCGGTGGTGGCGGCCATCCACGGCGCGTGCCTGGGCGGCGGCCTGGAGTGGGCGCTGGCCTGCGACTACCGCATCGCCACCGACAGCCCGAAGACGACGCTCGGCCTGCCCGAGGTGCAGCTCGGCCTCATCCCCGGCGCGGGCGGCACGCAGCGGCTGCCGGCGCTCATCGGCGCGCAGGCCGCGCTGGACCTCATCCTCACCGGCAAGAACGTGAAGCCCTCCAAGGCGAAGAAGCTGGGCCTGGTGGACGAGGTGGTGCCCGTGCCCATCCTCCGGAGGTGGCCGTGCGGCGCGCCCGCGAGCTGGCCGAGGGCATGCTGAAGGTGGAGCGTCCCCGCGGCCAGGGCCTCAAGGGCGTGGCGCAGCAGGGCAGGAAGGGGGGCCTGGGTGGGCTGCTCCTCGGGCTGGCCAACAAGGAGATGTGGACCGAGCTCGCGCTCGAGGACAACCCGCTGGGCCGCAAGATCCTCTTCGATCAGGCGCGCAAGCAGCTCCTGAAGAAGACGCGCGGCAAGTACCCGGCGCCGGAGCGGGCGCTCGAGGCCATCCGCATCGGCCTGGAGTCCGGCCGCGCGGCGGGTCTGGAGGCCGAGGCCCGCTTCTTCGGCGAGCTGGTGGTGTCCGACGTCTCCAAGCGACTGGTGGAGATCTTCTTCGCCACCACCGCGCTCAAGAAGGAGAACGGCACGGCCAACGCGGACGTGAAGCCGCGCGAGGTGAAGAAGGTGGGCGTGCTCGGCGGCGGCCTGATGGGCGGCGGCATCGCCTACGTCACCGCGGCGCTGCAGGGCGTGCCGGTGCGCATCAAGGACAAGGACGACGCGGGCGTGGGCCGCGCCCTCAAGCAGGTGCAGGGCATCTTCGACGAGCGGGTGAAGAGGCGCTCGCTCACGTGGCGCGAGGCGGCCGCGAAGATGGCGCTCGTCACCGGTGGCACCGACTACGAGGGCTTCAAGAACGTGGACGTGGTCATCGAGGCCGTCTTCGAGGACCTGTCCCTCAAGCACCGCATCATCGGCGAGGTGGAGGCCATCACCGGCGAGAACTGCATCTTCGCCTCCAACACCTCCAGCATCCCCATCACCGAGCTGGCCAAGGGCTCCAAGCGGCCCGCGCAGGTCATCGGCATGCATTACTTCAGCCCGGTGAACAAGATGCCGCTGCTGGAGATCATCACCCACAAGGGCACCGCCGACTGGGTGACGGCCACCTGCGTGGAGATGGGCAAGAAGCAGGGCAAGACGGTCATCGTCGTCAACGACGGGCCGGGCTTCTACACCTCGCGCATCCTCGCGCCGTACATGAACGAGGCCGCGCACCTGCTGGCCGATGGCGCCGACATCGCCGAGCTGGACAAGGCGCTCGTCGACTTCGGTTTCCCGGTGGGCCCCATCACCCTGCTGGACGAGGTGGGCATCGACGTGGCCCAGAAGGTGGGCCCCATCATGGAGGCCGCCTTCGGCAAGCGCATGGCCGCGCCCGAGGCCCTGGAGAAGGTGGTGTCCGAGGGCCGCCAGGGTCGCAAGAACAAGAAGGGCTTCTACACCTACGACGGCAAGAAGAAGAAGGAGGTGGACGTCTCCGTCTACGAGCTCCTGCCGCACGGGAAGAACCGCAAGCACCTCGATGCGCGCGAGATGGCCGAGCGGTGCGCCCTCCAGATGGTGAACGAGGCCGTGCGCTGCCTGGGTGAGGGCATCCTCCGCAGCGCGCGCGACGGCGACGTGGGCGCCATCTTCGGCCTGGGCTTCCCTCCGTTCCTCGGGGGCCCCTTCCGCTACGCGGACAGCCTCGGCCCCGCCGAGTTGCTGCGCCGCCTGGAGCACTTCCAGGACAAGTACGGTGAGCGCTTCACTCCCGCGCCGTACCTGGTGGACATGGTGAAGGCGGGCAAGACGTTCTACTCGCGGTAGTCACGCCGGAAGGGCAGGGGGCTCCTCTCCTGGAGCCCCCTGTTCTCCACCCGTGTCATTCGTCCGACGCGGGCAGCACGCCCACCTTGAGTGAGCTCGGGTGCGCCGCCGAGCGGTACACGCGGTGGAAGGCGCGCACGAAGTCCTCCTCCTTCGCCTCGAAGATGTTGGGCACGAAGGTCTGCGGGTTCCGGTCGATGAAGGGGAACCAGCTCGACTGCACCTGCAGCATCACCCGGTGCCCGCGCTTGAAGGTGTGGAAGACGTCGTTGATGACGAAGCGCACCTTCGTCACCTCGCCCGGCTTGAAGGGCTTGGGCTCGCTGTAGCTGTCGCGGAAGCGGCCGCGGAACGGCTCTCCGCGCACCAGCGTCTGCTGGCCCCGCGGTTCTTGTTTCCCTCCGCCGCGTCCTCCCGCGAGAAGCCGGGCATCCTGCCCGGGTTGACGTCGACGAGCTTCACCACCCAGTCCGCGTCCGTGCCGGTGGTGGAGACCCACAGCTCGGCCTCCATCGGGCCCGCGAGCGTGAGGTCCTTCTCCAGCGGCTCGGTCTGGTAGACGAGCACGTCGGGCCGGCGCGAGGCGAAGCGCTGGTCCTCGGTCATGTAGTTCTTGCTCCAGCCCGGTGGTGAGCTCCTGCGGTGAAGGGCACCGGCTTGTTCGGGTCGCTCACGTACTCGTCGAAGGACTCCTCGGCGGACTGGGGCGCCGAGTACGACAGGCCTCCCTTCGGCTGGAAGTAGAGCCGCTGTCTCGCGCACCTGCTTGGGGGGCCACGCGTCGAAGCGCCGCCAGCGGTTGGCGCCGGTCTCGAACACCAGGGCCTCGGGCAGCTCGGGCTTCTCGCCCCCCTTGAGGTGGTGCTTGAAGAAGGCGAGCTCCAGCTCCTGGTAGAGGTTGCTCGTCTGGAAGCCGAACTCAGCGTCACCGAGCGCGGAGCCATCCGTGCGCGTCCAGCCGCCGTGCGGCCAGGGGCCCATGACGAGCGTGTTGGAGATGCCCGGGTTCTGCTTCTCGATGGCGCGGTAGGTGTGCAGCGGCCCGTAGAGGTCCTCGGTGTCGTACCAGCCGCCCACCACCATCACCGCGGCGCTTGATGTTCTTCAGGTGCGGCAGCAGGTTGCGCGACTGCCAGAAGGCGTCGTAGTTGGGGTGCGCGACGATGTCCTTCCAGAACGCGATGTCGCCCTTGAAGTGGCGCGTGTCCGCGTTGGTCAGCGGTCCCAGGTCGAGGAAGAACTGGTAGCCGTCCGGCGTGCCGTGGTCGAAGCGCTTCCACTCCTCGCTGGTCGGTGGGCGCGGGCCGGGGCCTGCCGAAGCCCGAGAAGAAGTTGAAGGCCAGCACCAGGTTGAAGGCGCCGTGGCGGTGCATGTCGTCCCAGAACCAGTCGGCGATGGGCGCCTGCGGCGACACCGCCTTGAGCGCCGGGTGCGAGTCGATGGCGCCCGCGGAGGTGTAGAAGCCCGGATAGGAGATGCCCCACTGGCCCACGCGGCCGTTGTTGTCCGGCACGTTGCTGCAGCAGCCACGTCGATGGTGTCGTAGGTGTCGGTGCTCTCGTCGATGTCCTCGGGCCCGCCCTTCTTCGTGAGCGTGCGGGCGCATGTTGACGAACTCGCCCTCGGACATGTGCGCGCCGCGCACGTCCTGGAAGACGAAGATGAAGCCCTCCTTCTCGTACTCGCGCGGTGGGCCCGAGCTTCGCGCGCGTACCGGTCCGGCCCGTACGGCGCGACCGTGTAGGGCGTGCGGGTGAGCAGGAAGGGGTAGCGCTTGCCGGGGCTCGCGTCGTTGGGCACGTAGACGGCGTGAAGAGCTTCGTGCCGTCGCGCATGGGGATGCGGTACTCGAACTTGGTGTAGTGCGAGCGGATGTATTCGGCGCGCTCGTTGGAGTCACCGTAGGGCTGTTGCGGCTTCGAGGCCTGTGCATTCGCCTGGCTGGCGAGTGCGACGAGCCCAAGCACCACGAGGCTGCGAATCGTGGAGGGCATGCTCTCTCCTGGTGGGGAAGCGGCATTGTCGGTGAACGGTGGCGGGGCGGAAAGTCTCGTGTGAGGTGGGTGGGGCAGGGGCCCCGTCGCACCGGCTGCCCACGGGGCTTGACCCTGGCACGTTTCTGGACGATGCCCCCGGCGCCATGCCCCGCTCCGCGTCCCGCACCCTCGCCCTCGTCGCCCTGGCCGCCGTCCTCGCCTGTGCCGTCGTCGGCGGTGGCTCGCGCCTGGCGCTTCCACCACAAGAGCCCCGAGGCCCCGGTGGCTCCGGCTCGACGAGTACGTCGCTGATGGGCTGGGTGGGCTGCGACTCGGGCTGGTACGCGCATCGCCGAGCGAGGGCTACCGCTACACGCCCGGCGAGCAGAGCCCGTGGCCTTCTTCCCGCTCTACCCGCTGGCCATCCGCGCCGCTCGAGGCGCTCGGCCTGGACGTGTACCAGGCCGGGGTGCTCGTCACCCTGCTGTGTGGCCGCTCGCGCTCCTGCTCTTCCTGCGCTGGGCGCGCTTCCGGGTGGACGAGACGGCGCGCTCCACGCCGGGCTGCTGCTCGCCCTCTACCCCTTCGCCTTCTTCCTCTACGGGGTGATGTACTCCGACGCGCTCTTCCTCCTGCTGGTGGTGGGCGCCTTCCTCCTGCTCGAGCGGGGCCACCTGGGGCCGGCGGTGCTGCTCGGCGCGGTGGCCACGGCGGCGCGGCCGGTGGCTCCCGCGGTGGTGCTCGGCCTGCTGGTGCGCCGGCTCGAGTGGAAGCGCCAGCGGGGAGAGCGCTGGACCGCGTTCGACTTCGCTGCCCGTGCTCGCCGCGCTCGGCTTCGTCCTCTACATGCTCTACCTCGGCACGCCTTCGGCGAGCCCTTCGCCTTCGTCGAGGTGCAGTCGCCGCGGGTGGGACAGGAGCCCGGCTGGCGCACCTGGCTGAAGCTGCGCTGGTTCAAGACCGTCTTCTCCCCGGTCCAACGTGGAGACGATGCGCTGCGGCTGGTGGGTCACGCGCGCCTGTCTGACCCTGGGGGCGCTCGCGCTGGTGTGGCCCACCGTCCGGCGGCTCGGCTGGGGCTACGGCGTGTACGCGCCGTGCTTGGTCGGGCATGCCCACCTGTCCAGCAAGGACTTCATGGGCATGGGGCGCTACCTCCTCTCCGCCTTCCCGCTCTTCCTCACCCTCGCGCTGCTGCTGCGCGAGCGACCCGCGCGTGCGCTAGGGCGTGCTCGCCACCAGCGCCGTGTTGCTCGTCCTCCTCGTCGCCGCCTTACGGCGCTGGACCACTACGTCTCGTGAATGCTCCCCTCTCTCGCCGCCCTCGCGCTCTTCTCCCAGCCTCCCGCCGAGCGAGCGCTTCCACGTCCACGCCCGCGCCTTCTCCGCGCCGCTCGAGGCCGTCGCCGCCCGCGTCCCCGCTGGGGGCACCGTGGCCGATGTGGGCTGCGGCCATGGGCTGCTCTCCGCCCTCCTCGCCCTGAGCGACTCCCGCGCGCCAGGTGCATGGGGTCGATCCTGACCCACGGAAGATTGAGTGGGCCCAGGCCGGCCCGGGTCGCCTGCCCAACGTGAAGGTCGAGGTGGGCACCGTGGAGTCGCTCGCCGAGCGCCTTCCGGGCCACTTCGACACGGTGGTGGTGTGCGACGTCCTCTACCTGCTCCCGGCGGAGCGCTGGCCCGGCTTCCTCGCCGAGGCCCGGCGGCTGCTGCGTCCGGGCGGGCGGCTCCTGCTGAAGGAGGCCGAGGGCGATGGCTCCTGGAAGCACTACAAGTGCCTCGCGCAGGAGGTGGTGATGGTGAAGCTGCTCGGCCGGACGAAGGCCGGGGGGGCGCTGGTGCTCCAGCCTCGCGACGCCATGGAGGCGATGCTGCGGCGGGCCGGCTTCGCCCCGCGCGAGACGGTGGAGCTGGGGGCGGGCTACTCCACGCCCCACATCCTCTACGTGGCGGAGGCGACCGCCGAGGCCGCGGGCGCGGACAGCGCGGCGTAGGTGGTCAACTCCACGCCCAGCACCTCGAGCGAGCGCCCGCACCCGGGGACTCGTGAGGGCCTCCAGCTCGGACTGCCAGCCATAGGTCCACCCTGGGTCCTCGGATACCCGGGGGCGTGCCCTCGCCCGGGTGGCAGCCGAGCTCGAAGTCTCCCGGAGGCAGCGATTTCAGCAGCGAGAGCAGGGCGGCCTCGGTGAGCTGGCCCGCCTCGAAGACGCCACCCGCGCTCACCCGGCGCACCCCCTCCAGCGGCTTCGGCGCGGCGCGGGCCAGCAGGGTGAGCAGCGACGTCTTCACCGCCGGCCCGGGGGCTCGCAGCCACGAGACGCGGGGGAGCCGGTCCGGCCAGCGCAGGGGCACGCCCCTCCCGCCGCGCCAGGGCCTCCACCAGGGGGCGCACGCCCGGGAGCAGGTGCAGGTGCTGGTGTGCGTCCAGGTGGTCCACCTCCACGCCCAGTGCCCGAGCGAGTGACACCTGCGCGGCCAGCTCCCGCTCGAGCTCCTCGCGGCGCACCTGTCCGGTGAACCACGCCCGAGCGAAGTCCGCCCAGCTCGCGCGCATCCGCCCGCCCGGGGCCACCGTGGGCACGTGCGAGGCGGGAGCGGCCGGGGGCAGTTGGGTGGAGAGGGCGAGGTGGACGCCCAGGGCCAGTCCTTGCGCCCGCGCCTTCGCCACGGCCTCCTCCACGCTGGGGCCGCCCACCAGCACGGTCGCGCTGGTGACGATGCCCTCGCGGTGGGCCCGGAGGATGCCCGCGTCCAGGGCCGGGTGCAGCCCGAGGTCGTCCGCGTTGACGACGAGCCGTGTGCGAGCCTGTCTCACCTCGTTACCCGTGGCCGCGCGTCCGCTCGCGCTCGCGCGCCGTGCCGTGCAGCGTGGCCACCGTGGGCGGCAGCCGCACCGGGCGCCTGGCCACCTGGGGGTGGCGCGTCTCCGGGTACAGCTTCATCAGCTCCCGCACCATCTTCAGGATGACGGTGGGCGAGGACAGCGTGGACACGCCGCGCGTGCGCGGGAAGTAGTCCACGCCCATCTGGAAGACCTTGAAGCCCTGGTGGATGGCCTTCACCACCAGCTCGGCGTCGATGAACGAGCCCTGGCTGTTGAGCTCCACCGCCTCCAGCACCCGCCGGTGCATCACCTTGAAGCTGAAGTTGATGTCCTTGACGTGGACACCGAACAGCGTGCGGATGAGCAGGTTGTAGGCGAACGAGTAGACGATGCGCTTCGGTCCCTCGCTGGTGCGGTCGAACCGGAAGGCGCAGATCATGTCCGCCTCCAGGTACTTCATCAGGTGCAGGGCCCGCTCCAGCTCCCTCAGGTCGAAGGGCAGGTCGATGTCCGAGTACACCACGATGTCCTTGGTGGACGCGGACATGCCGGTGCGCATCGCCCCGCCCAGCTTCAGGTTGACCGGGTGGGTGATCACCCGGAGCTGGGGGATGCGCGCGGCCATCTCCTCGCAAATCTCCTGGGTGCGGTCCGTGGAGGCGTCGTTGACGACGATGATCTCGAAGTCGTTCGTCAGCTTGGGGAGCACTTCCAGGGCGCGGGAGACCGAGCGCTCGACGTAGTCCTCCTCGTTCCAGGCGGGGAAGAAGAGGCTGATGCTGGGAGGGGAGTTGCCCACGATGGAACCTCGGAGGAGCGCTACCGTGACAGAGGCGGGTGGGTATCAAACATCGCGGGGCAAGCGCAATCCAACGGTCGCCGAGGTGGGGCTGGCGTGGTAGCTTCGGAGCTTGGCTCGTGGTGGGGAGAAGATGTGGGAGACAGGCGCCTGATTCTGCTGGTGGACGAGCTGCCCGAGCGGCAGGCGGGCCTCGCGAGCGCGCTGGAGCAGGAGGGGTTCTCCGTCCGGTTGGTCTCCGCCGGCTCGGAGGCCCAGCGTCTCATCGACGAAGCCCATCTGGTGCTCCTCGTCCTGGGTCCCGCGGGCGGGCCCTCCCGGGCGCTGCTGCAGCACCTGGTGGCCCGGGATGACGAACGGGCTGGGCCCCGCCCTCATCGCGCTCGTGCCCGCCGAGGAGCGCGCGGCGGTGCTGGCCGCGCTGAGGCTTGGCGCCGAGGTGGTGCGCACCCCCGTGGACACGGAGGAGCTGCTGGCCCGCATGGCCCGCTGCCTCCACGAGCGGCAGCGCCTGAACGAGCTCTCACCGCGCGGGTGCACTCCCTGGAGCGCCTCTCCATCACCGACGGGCTGACCCAGGTCCACAACCACCGCTACTTCCAGGACCGGCTGCGCGAGGAGTTCCGTCGGGCCCAGCGCTACGACGATCCGCTGTCGCTCATCCTCATCGACCTGGACCACTTCAAGGCCTTCAACGACGAGCACGGCCACCAGGTGGGCGACACCGTGCTGTGCGACGTGGCCGCCGCCCTCCAGCGCAGCGTGCGCGAGACGGACCTGCTCGCTCGCTATGGCGGCGAGGAGTTCGCCATCCTCCTGCCGCGCACCCCGCTGGCCGGCGCGCTCACGGTGGCCGAGCGCGTCTGGCGCGAGGTCGGCGCCTTGCGCACCGGGCCCCAGCGCCGCCTGGCCGTCACCGCCTCGTTGGGCATCGCCTCGTTCCCCCACCAGGCGGTCAACAGCCCCGAGCAGCTCGTGCGCTCCGCCGACCAGGCCCTCTACCGCGCCAAGAGCGAGGGCCGGAACCGCATCTGCCTCCACGCCACCCCCGCGCCGCTCGACGGCTCCGCCCCCCGCTGACGCTTCTCCTCCCTCTCGGGCTGGGTCATCATTGACCCGATTTGAGGGTCAGGGTATGAAGGGACCCAGGGTGGGAGCGAGCCCCGGGTGCGGAAGTACCCGGTATCCGGGCGCTTTGCGAGGTGTTGGACGTTGGCAGCGTCATTGCAAATGCTCGGGTCTCGGACCCAGACGAGGTTGCCACTGGAACTGGCGCAGACACAGGGAGCGGTGCCACGCGGACGGCTGCTGCTGGTGGACGACGAGGAGTACATCCTGAAGTCCATCCGGCGGGTGCTTCGTCGGGGCGATTGGCAGATCGAGACGGCCTCTGATGCGGAGGAGGGCCTCAAGGCCCTCGAGCGCTTCACGCCCGAGGTGGTGATCTCCGACTTCAGGATGCCGGGGATGAACGGCGTGGAGTTCCTCAGCCGGGTGAAGGCGCAGGTGCCGCGGGCCCAGCGCATCATGCTCACCGGCCAGGCCGATCAGCAGGCGATCGAGGAGGCCATCAACCGGTCGGAGATCTTCCGGTTCATCTCCAAGCCTTGGAACGACAGCCATCTGGTGCTGACGGTCAAGAGCGCGTTCGAGCAGTACGCGCTCCAGGCGGAGAACGAGCGGCTGCTGCGGGTGACGCAGCAGCAGAACGAGGAGCTGCGGCGGCTCAACGCGGAGCTGGAGACGCGCGTGGCGCTGCGCACCCACCTGCTGAGCCAGGCCAAGCGCGAGTGGGAGCTGTCCTTCGACTCCATCGAGTCGCCCATGGCGGTGGTGCGCGCCAAGGACTACGGGGTGCGCCGCGCCAACCGCGCGTACACGGACCTCGCGGGCAGCCGGCTCGCGGAGCCGCTGTCCGAGGAGGGCGGCGGCGAGCAGCCCTGCCACAAGCTGCTGTTCGACCGGGACACGCCCTGCCAGGGCTGCCCGCTGCCGGGGGCCATGGAGAGCGGCCGGGGTGCTCGCGCGGAGATCTCCCAGCGCGGGCGCGCCTACGCGGTGGCGGCCTATCCGCTGACGGGCGAGGGGCGGGCGGTGTGCTCCTACCGGGACATCACCGACGAGCGCGAGCTGACGCGCCGGCTCATCGAGACGCGAGAAGATGGCGGCGGTGGGTCAGCTCGCCGGCGGCGTGGCGCACGAGATCAACAACCCGCTGGGCGGCATCCTCGCCTTCGCGCAGCTGATGAAGCGCGACGAGGGCCGCAGCGCCGCCGACATCGAGTCGCTGGAGCTCATCGAGGAGAGCGCACTGCGCTGCAAGCGCATCGTGGAGAGCCTGCTGAAGTTCAGCCGGCACAGCCGGACGGAGGATCGCCGGGCCTTCCAGCTCAACAGGTGCGCGGAGGACTCGGCGGTGCTCTTCGGGGCGCAGCTCAAGTCCTACTCCAAGGTGCGGATGGAGCTGAAGCTGGCGCCGGACCTGCCGGAGCTGTTCGGAGACCCGGGACAGTTGGCGCAGGTGATGCTCAACCTGCTGCAGAACGGGCTGCATGCACTGCCGCCCGAGGGGGGATTGCTGACTCTGGAGACCGGCCGGGACGGAGATCGCTGCTTCTTCCGCGTCGTCGACACGGGGGCGGGCATCGAGGAGCGCCACCTGGCGCGCATCTTCGATCCGGCGTTCACCACCAAGCCACCCGGCCAGGGCACCGGCCTGGGGCTCTCCATCGCGTACCGCATCATCGAGGACCATGGTGGGGTCTTCAAGGTGGACACCCAGATGGGTGAGGGCTCGCGCTTCACCGTCTACATCCCCATCCCCCTGCAGCTCGAGAGGTTGCCGTGAACCCGCAGCCATCTGCCAAGCGCGCGAAGATCCTGGTCGTGGATGACGATCAGATCGTCCTCAAGGCGGTCACGTCCATCCTCAAGCGGGAGGACTACCAGGTCGTCTCCATCGACGACGCCGTGGAGGGACTGACGGCGGCGAAGGACCCGTCCATCGACGTGGCCATCCTGGACATCAAGATGCCCAACCTGTCCGGCATGGACCTGCTGCGCGGTATCAAGGCGGCGCGGCCGGAGGTGGAGGTCATCATGATGACCGCCTTCGCCACCGTGGAGACGGCGGTGGAGGCGGTGAAGGCCGGGGCGTACGACTACCTCACCAAGCCCTTCGAGAACATCGACGAAGTGAGCATGACGGTGGCCAAGGCCGCCGAGCGCAAGGCGCTGAGGGACCGGACCCGCGCGCTGGAGGAGGCGCTCACCGTCGCGCAACCAGTTCGAGGAGCTCATCGGCCAGTCGGCGCAGATGCGCGAGCGTCTTCAAGCTGGTGGAGACGGTGAGCCACTCGACGGCCACGGTGCTCATCCAGGGCGAGAGCGGCACGGGCAAGGAGCTGGTGGCGCGGGCCATCCACTACCGCAGCGCGCGCAAGGACAAGCCCTTCGTGGCGGTCAACTGCTCGGCGCTCACGGACACGCTGCTGGAGAGCGAGCTCTTCGGCCACGTCAAGGGCAGCTTCACCGGCGCCACCTCGCAACAAGAAGGGCCTCTTCGAGGCGGCCGACGGCGGCACCCTCTTCCTCGACGAGATTGGCGACGTGCCGCCCGCCACCCAGGTGCGCCTGCTGCGCGTGCTGCAGGAGGGCGAGGTCAAGCGCGTGGGCGCCAACGAGCCGGTGAAGGTGGACGTGCGCGTCATCGCCGCCACGCACGTGGACCTGAACCGGGCCAAGGAGCAGGGCAAGTTCCGCGAGGACCTGTTCTACCGGCTCAACGTCATCACCATCGACCTGCCGCCGCTGCGCGAGCGCCCCGAGGACGTCCCGCTGCTGGCGCACCACTTCCTCAAGCTGTACGCGGCGAAGGTGGGCCGGAAGGTGACGGGCTTCACGCCGCGCGCCATGGAGGCCCTCACCTGCAACCGCTGGACGGGCAACGTGCGCGAGCTGGAGAACGTCATCGAGCGCGCGGTGGTGCTCACCTCCAAGGAGGTGCTGGACGCCGACGACCTGCCGCCGGGCTTCCAGGACGCGCCGCAGGCCGGCGCCCAGGTCGAGGTCTTCAGCCTCGCGCACCTGCCGTACGCCCAGGCGAAGCGGCTGGCCATGCGCGCCTTCGAGCGGCGCTACCTCACCGCGCTGCTCGAGAAGCACAACCACAACGTCTCCAGCGCCGCGCGCGCCGCGGGCGTCGATCGCTCCAACTTCCGCCGTCTCCTCAAGCAGTACGAGGTGGCGGGGCGCACCATGAAGCGCTCCAAGGAGGATGAGGACGACGACGCCCTGGAGGCAGCCTCCTAGCCTTCCTCGCCCGGCTCGCGGGTGCGGCCCTCGAGCTGGCGTTGGATGTCCTCGTAGCGCTCGGCCAGCTCGTGCTCGAAGCCGTTGTGCGTGGGCTGGTAGAAGCGCCGGCCGCGCAGGGCGTCGGGGAGGTAGTCCTCGGGGACGTAGTTGCCCTCGAAGTTGTGCGGGTACTTGTAGCCGGCGCCGTAGCCGAGCGACTTCATCATCTTCGTGGGGGCGTTGCGCAGGTGCATGGGCACGGGCAGCGGCCCTCCCTCGGTGACGGCGGCGCGCGCCGCGGCGTACGCGGTGAGCACCGCGTTCGACTTGGGCGCCAGCGCCAGGTACGTCACCGCCTGGGTGAGGGGCAGCGTGCCCTCGGGCAGGCCCATCAGCTCGAAGGCCCGGAGCGCATCCACCGCCACGCCCAGCGCCCTCGGGTCCGCGTTGCCGATGTCCTCCGAGGCGAAGATGACCATGCGCCGGAAGATGAAGACGGGATCCTCGCCCGCCTCCAGCATGCGCGTCATCCAGTAGAGCGCCGCGTCCACGTCCGAGCCGCGCATGGATTTGATGAAGGCGCTGACGACGTTGTAGTGCTCCTCGCCGGCCTTGTCGTAGAGGAGCGCCTTGTGCTGCAGGGCCTCCTCGGCGATGGCCTTGTCCACCCGGGTGCCGCCGTGCGCCGCCGCCGCCTCCAGCGCGGTGAGCGACTTGCGCGCGTCCCCTCCCGAGGCCTGGACGATGAACGTCAGGGCCTCCTCGTCCACCTGCACCTTGCCGCCCAGTCCCTTCGGGTCCGCCACGGCCCGGTGCAGCAGCGCCACCAACTCCTCCTCCTCCAGCCCGCGCAGGGTGACGACGCGCGCGCGGGAGAGGAGGGCGGCGTTCAGCTCGAAGGACGGGTTCTCCGTGGTGGCGCCGATGAGGGTGACGGTGCCCTTCTCCACGTGGGGCAGCAGCGCGTCCTGCTGCCCCTTGTTGAAGCGGTGGATTTCGTCCACGAAGAGGATGGTGCGCTGGCGGTTCATCTTCCAGCGCTCCTGGGCCCGGGCCACCGTCTCGCGGATGTCCTTCACGCCGGAGAGCACGGCGGAGAGCGAATCGAAGGCGGCACCCGTGGAGCGGGCGATCAGGTGGGCGAGTGTCGTCTTGCCCGTCCCCGGGGGGCCCCAGAGGATGAGCGAGGGCACCTGGTCATGCTGGATGGCCCGGCGCAGGAAGCGACCCTCGCCCGTCAGGTGCTCCTGCCCGACGAACTCCTCCAGGCGGGTGGGACGCATCCGCTCCGCCAGAGGGGCCAGGGCGGCCTCGTCCTTCTGGCTGGCATGTTCGAAGAGGTCCATGGGGGAATTCTGCCGTCCGGGTCCCACCTGTCACAGGGTCATCGAAGGGTCCATTTCGTCCAGCGCACCCCTGGCCGCCTGGACTAGAACCTCGGCTTATCGTGCAGACCCTGGTGCTCGTTGCGAAGAAGGACAAGCCCGAGGCGGCGGAGCTCGCCGCGCGAATCCGGGAGCGCTACTCCTCGCTGGAGGTACTGGGGGACCGGCTCCTGGCCGCACGCGCTCGGCTGGCCCCGGCTGGAGGATCGCGAGCTGGCCGCCCGGGCGGAGCTGGTGGTGGTGCTGGGCGGGGATGGCACCCTCATCCACGCCGCGCGGCTGCTCGGGGGCGCCCCACGCCGCATGCTGGGCGTCAACCTGGGCAGCCTGGGCTTCATGACCGAGATTCCCGTGGAGGAGCTGTTCTCCTCGCTGGACGAGGTGCTCGCCGGCCGGTTCAAGGTGGACTCGCGGATGAAGCTCGCCTGCCGGCTGGTGCGCGAGGGCCGGGTCATGGTGGAGGACGAGGTCCTCAACGACGTGGTCATCAACAAGGGCGCGCTGGCGCGCATCGCGGACCACGAGGTGTCCATCGAGGGCGTGCCCATCGCCACGTACAAGGCGGACGGCGTCATCCTGGCCACGCCCACCGGCTCCACCGCGTACTCGCTATCGGCGGGAGGGCCCATCGTCCACCCCTCGGTGGACTGCACGGTGCTCACGCCCATCTGCTCGCACGCGCTCACGCACCGGCCCATCGTGGTGCCGGCGGACCGCACCATCCGCATCGCCCTGCGCAGCGAGACGGCGGACACCTTCCTCACCCTGGACGGGCAGACGGGCCACAGCCTGCAGTGCGACGACGTCATCGAGGTGGTGCGCTCGCCCAACCGGGTCAACCTCGTGCGCAACACCCGGATGGGCTACTTCACCATCCTCCGGCAGAAGCTCCACTGGGGCGAGCGGTAGCGCGGCGTGTTCGTCTTCCTGTCGAAGTTGCTGGACCTGCTGCTCGCCCCGCTCTCCTGGGGACTGTTGCTGGTGATGGTGGGGCTGTTGCTGCGCCATCGGCGGGCACGGCTGGCGGTGGGGCTGCAGGGGCTCGGGCTGCTGGTGCTCTACGCCTTCTCCACCGAGCCGGTGGCCAATGGCCTGCAGCAGTGGGTGGAGGCGGGGGCGGTGTCCACGTACCGGCCGGACATCGTCTATGACGCCGTCATCGTGCTGGGCGGAGCGGTGGACGCGGACGCCACCGAGCGCTCGGGCCTGCCCGAGTACGGCCCCGCGGTGGAGCGCATCCTCCGCGGGTTCGAGGTGCTGCGGGACGGACGGGCGCGCCAGGTGTTCCTCGTGGGAGGCACGCTGGACACGCGGCCGGGGGCGCTGGTGGAGTCGGACGTGATGGCGCGGCAGCTCCGGCTGTGGGGGATTGAACCCGAGCACATCGTCACCGAGGGGCGCAGCCGCAACACGAGGGAGAACGCGCTGGAGGCGGAGCGCATCATCCGGGAGAAGGGCTGGACGAAGCTGCTGCTGGTGACGAGCGCGGCGCACATGCCGCGGGCGCTCGGCACCTTCCAGGCGGTGGGGCTGAAGCCGGACACGCTGGTGGTGGACGTGCGCGCGCACGAGTGGCACCCGCGCGGCGCATGGTGGCAGCCCCGGGCGTCCAACCTGTCGGCGGGGACGGACGCCCTGCGCGAGCTCTTCGGGCGCTGGGTGTACTGGCTGCGCGGTTGGGCCTGAGTAGGGGTAGTTGGTTTCTCCGTCGACAGCCCTCTACACTCCCGCCGCATGGCGGACGCATTCCTGGTACGGCTTCAGCTCCTGCGGGGCGGAGGGAATGGAGCCCGGGTTCTACGAGGCACCTCTGAGCGGCTTGAGCGTGAGCTTGCTTGGAAGCGTACAGGTCGGGGACATCTGGCGGCGGGCGGGGTGGCGTTCTTGAGGGTCTTCACCTTCCTTCTGTGTCTGGGGCTGGCCCTGCCGGCCTCGGCCAACTCCGTGGAGGACGCCCTCTGCAAGCCGGCTTCGGCCCCCGTCGAGCAGATGGCCCATTCGGAGAAGCTGTGCCGGTCATTCGTTCTCGCTCTCGGGCAGGTTCCGGATGCCGCGTCGGCGGAAGTCCAGGCCATGCTCACCCCCGAGAACCTCGCGGCGATGACCGCGCTCAGCGCCGCCTGGCTCGGGACTCAAGGCGTTCCCATCGTCGGACAGGCCGTCGATGGGACCCTGCTCACCTTGGGGGTGGTCGCTGCTTGCGGCCCAGGCCGCGGACCTGTCACGAGCGCTGTGGGAGTATGCGAATCTCTCGATAGGTGCACGGAGCCGGGCGGAACTGAAGGCTGCCGCCACCCATCTGGCACGCGCCATTTCCCTGGCAGGCGTCAACGTCGTCACCTTCATCCTGACCAAGAAGGTGGCAGCGAAGCTCCATCAGCGACCTCCTTCGGCTCCCCTGCAGCCAGCGACACCCCATGGCACTCCTGCTCTCGGGTCCGAGGCTTCGACGAGAGCGCCTGCGTTGGCCTCCGTCATCATGCGTCCGTTCAAGGGGCTCGACCTGAAGGCCTTCGCGTCGTGGATTGCCGGCTCGCAGAAGAGAGCCGTCAATGGCAGGACGCCCGCGCTGGACTACCAGGCGGCTCGGGCTGGCAAGCAGGAGGTTCTCGTCAGGGGAGGCGGTGAGGAGATCTGGGCGGACGGTGCTCGGATGGACAACGCCCACCTGCTGGAGGTCAAGCACGTCGAGAAGCCGGACTCGAGTCCCTTCATCGCAGGGTCGACGTGCGAGGAGTTCATCCGCTCGATGATCCGGGAGAAGGAGCGTATCCAGCTCAAGCGATACGCGGCCGTCATCGGAGATCCGGAGACCCCTGCCGTCGGGCTGGAGATCATCGTCAACGATGCTCGGGCGGCCCCTTTCTTCGAGCTGCTCATGCACGAGCTGGGCATCCCCGGTCGGGTCGTCGTCCGACCAGTCGAGGACTCCATGGACTACCTCGTTCTTTCCAAATCGGAGTGGCGGACCTCGCCCAGAGCTGCCCGCCACCTGCGCTCCCATTGGCCGGACGCCACCCTCCAGGAAGTGAGCGGGCCCGACAGCGAGAGCCTGCGCTTCAAGCTGAAGATGACCCACTCCGAGCTGTGGGGCTCCCTGTTCCACCAGGGCCAGGGCGTCTTCTTCGAGGGGGACCTCTGGGACGTCGCCGAGTTCGCGCTCTGGTTCCGCTCCCTCGCGCCGCCCTCCGCGCCGTTGCTGTTCTGTGATGAGGCCATGAACGGCAGCCTCGCGCTGGAGCCGGGTACTACGCGGAGGACATCTTCCGGCTCTACGGGTACACGCCTTCACCCCCGAGGAGCATGAGCACCCCAACCCTCTCCCAACGGGAAACGGGATCAGACACGGTTACTGCGCCGCCTGCGCCTCGGTGGGGCAGGTCGGGGCGTCCTTGTCGTCCTTCTTCGCCACGTCGCGCACGCCGCCGCGCAGCCGCTCGATGCGGCCGTCCGTGGTGGGGGCAATGGCCTCGGCGGAGGCGAAGGCATCGCGCAGCACGTCTTGCGTGGAGCGGCCCTTGTCGGCCGGGACGCGGTACTTCGCGCCCTTGAACATGGTGTACCCGTCGCCCCCGACCGCCATGTACGAGTTGGTGGCGAGCGTGTATGTCCGCTTCGGGTCGAGCGGCTGGCCATTCACGGTGACGCGCACGATGCGGTCCCCTACGGGCCGGCACACGTCGAAGGCGTACTGCATGCCGGAGACCTGGGGGAAGCGGCCCGGACCCGTCTCCTCGGCGCTGCGGCTGACGCCGTGCTCGAGTGCCTGACGCAGCGCCGCGCCCGTCACCTCGATGCTCACCACCGAGCCCGGAAAGGGGTGGATGGCCAGCACGTCACGCTGGGTGAGCGGGCCCGGCCTCACCACCGAGTCCGAGCGGATGGAGCCACCGTTGAGCAGCGCCACCTCGGCGCCGGCGGCCTTGCGGTAGGCGTCCGCGATGAAGGAGGCCAGGTTCGTCTCGTGGACGCGGTTGGACTCCTCCATCGCGTCCAGGGACACGGAGGTGCGGCCCAGGGGCTGGGAGAGCTCGGCCAGCAGTGCGTCGTACTCACGCATGGTGGCGACGAAGGCCGGATCCTCCGGCACCGCGGGCGTCACCGGCAGCACGTCGAAATCCATGCTCTTGAGCTTGTGGCTCTGGGTGCCCACGTGCAGGGTGACTCGCCCCAGCTCGCGCGCCTCGGACGACATCTTCACGATGGGCGTGCCGTTGGACACCGCCTGCATCATCACGTGCTCATGGCCCCCGATGATGAGGTCGATGGGGGCGCAGCGGGCGAGCACCTTGTCCTCGGCCACGAGCAGGTGCGTGAGGGCGACGATGATCTGCGCGCCCTGCGCCCGCATCTGCGGCACCAGCTCGCGCGCCTTGAGGCACGAGTCCACGAAGTACACGTCCGACCCCGGCTTGGAGCTGTAGCGCGTCTTGCCCAGCAGCACCCCGAAGATGCCCACCTTCACCCCCCCCACGTCGCGGATGACGAAGGGCGGGGTGTCCCCGAAGGCGCGGTTCGTCTGCTTGTCCATCACGTTGGCGCCCAGCCACGTGAAGCGGGACTCCCGCATGCGCTGGCGCAGCACGTCCGGGCCGAAGTCGAACTCGTGGTTGCCCAGCACCGCGAAGTCCAGGCCCAGGGCGTTCCACGCGTCGATCATCTGCTTGCCCTTGTGGAAGGTGGATTCCACCGAGGGCGACAGCGTGTCACCGGCCAGCAGGAACAGCGTGTTCGGAGTCTCCGCGAGCACCTGCTTGCGCAGCGTGGACAGCCGCGCCAACCCGCCATGCTCTCCGTTGTCCACCGGGGTGAACTGGTACACGTCATTGACGTGCAGCAGCGACAGGGTGACGGTGGGCTCGTCGTCCGCTTCGGACTCGGAGGCCGCGTCGGGCTTGGACTCCGAGTCCGGGGAAGGGGCGGGGGTGCTCCATGGCAGCGTGGCGCAGCCAGCGAGGAGCAGTGCAGCCAGGGACGAGGCCAGGGGGCTCGGGAGCAGACGGAACGGAAAGGACATGTGAGGTTCGCTGGGGAGTCGAATCTCCCACGTCCGTTGGGGATGTGCATCCTTTCGCGTGACGCGCACGTGACGCGGTGTGACAAGGGCTGCCCGCCTTCTTGCCCTGGGTGCGAGAGGTCGGGGGGCGGTTCACACCGTGTAGCGGCGCCCCTGGGCGAGCGGCTCGATGGCGCTCGTGTCGAGGGCGAAGTCATCCGGGTAGTGGATGAGCCGCATCTTCGCGCGCAGGTCCGCGGGCAGCGCGGCCAGCTTCTCGTAGGGCGTGTGGACGCCGTAGTTCGTCTCGTGCACCACGAGGTCCGCCTCGGCGAGCCATGCGATGAGGCCCTCGTCGAAGGCGGTGTCCGCGCTGTAGCCCAGGCTGCGTCCTCCGGCGCGGATGCGCAGGGCCGTGGTGGGCACGTGGTGGTATGTGCGGCGGCACTCGATGTTGAAGGGCCCGAAGCGCACGGCCGTCTCGGTGGAGAGCGGGCGGTAATCGAAGTAGTCCTCGAAACCATGCCGCTGGGGCTCGCCTCCGGGCTTGCGGATGAGGTCCTCCATGCCCGCGGCGAGGTGCCCGTCCCAGAGCCGGTGCGCCACGTCCGGGTGGGCGAGCATCTGGAGCTTCCGCTTCAGCACGAAGAAGGAGAAGTAGCCGAGCCCCTCCACGCCCGAGCTGTGGTCCGCGTGCAGGTGGGTGAGGACGAGGCCCGACACGCGGTCCGCGTCCAGCTCCACGCCCGCGCTCAGGCTGGCCTCGCGCATCATCTTGCGGATGGGGTGCGGGCAGTCCACCAACAGCACCTGGCCCTCGGCTTCGAGCGCCAGGCACGAGGAGTAGTGCAGCGCGGAGAAGGCATCGCCAACGCCGAGGGTGACGAAAGACAGGCTCATCACGGGCTCCGAAAGGAGGGGGACAGTCGTTGCCGCAGCTTCGCCGCGACCGCCGGTGGGCAGAAGTCCGAAACATCCTCGCCGCGCTCCAGCCGCTCCTTGAGTCGGCTGCTGCTCACCTCGGCGAGGTGGGCCTCGGCGGGGAGGAACAGGGTGGAGAGGTCCGGGGCGAGCGCGCGGTTGGCCTGGGCCAGCGTCGTCTCGAACTGGGCATCCGTGGCGCCGCGCACTCCCGCGCAGCAGCACGCTCGCGCCGATGGCTCGCGCGTAGTCCACGATGAGCCCCTCCGTGCTGGCCACGGTGACGTTGGGGTGGAGCGCCACCACGTCGCGCAGCAACTCCACGCGCTCGGCCACGGTGAGGAGGGTGCGCTTCTCGGGGTTGATGGCCACCACCACCACCACGTGGCCGAAGAGGCGCGCGGCCTGACGGATGACGGAGAGGTGGCCAGCGGTCACCGGGTCGAAGCTGCCGGCATAGACGGCGATGGTCATCACGACACCTCCGGTTGTCCCCTGGACACGAGCGTCCGGGGCGGATGGAAGGTGAATGCCACCCAGGCCACGGCCACGGCGCAGACGACCGCCGAGAGCGTGAAGTGCCACGCGTAGCCGAGCGCCTGGGCGCTGAATCCACTCACGGCCGCGGCCGCTCCGGTGGCCACCACGACGAGCGAGGCCTGCACCGTGTAGTCGGTGGCGGCGTGCTCCGGGCGGCACATCTCCATCATCACCGTGAAGAGGGCGGCGGTGGCCATGCCGCTCGTCAGGTGCTCCACGCCGCAGACGAGCGCGAGCACCGGCAAGGAGGCCCCGCGCGCGGCCATCGCGTAGAGGAGCACCGCCCCGGCCTGCAGGATGCCGAAGACGAGCAGCGCCCGCCGTCGCCCCAGCCGGTGGACGAGCGCCCCTCCGAGCAGCGCGCCGACGAGCCCCGTGGTGAAGCCCACGAACCCGAGCATCCAGCCCACCTCGGACAGGCCCAGCCCCGACGTCGACGAGGAAGGTGCGCAGCATGCCCGTGGCGCAGGTGCTCGCCCGCCTTGAAGAGGACGAGCAGGGTGAACCACGCGCCCGCGCCGGGGCGGCGCACCCAGTACAGCAGGGACTCGCGGAGCCAGTGGGCCATGTTCACGCTCTCGCTCCGGGGGGCGGGGGAGGGCGGCTCGCGGAAGAGCGCCACTGGCACCGTGGCCACGAGCAGCAGCGCGCCCAGGCTCAGCAGGGTGGGGCGCCAGCCCAGCGCGTCGAAGATGATGAGCATCAACCCGCCGCCCAGAATCATCCCCACCCGGTAGCCGGCCACCTGCACGCCGTTGCCCCAGCCGCAGCTCCTCGGACTCGAGCAGGTCCACCGCGAGCCCGTCCGTGGCCACGTCCTGCGTGGCGGCCAGCAGGTTGACGAGCAGCACCGCCACCAGAAGGGCCGGCACGCTCACTGTCCCCTCGGGGAGGGCCAGCCCCAGGAGCAGCGCCGCCGAGAGGAACTGCAGCGGGAGGATGTAGCCGCGCCGCCGCCCCAGCCGCTCCGAGCCGTATCGGTCCATCAGCGGCGCCCAGAGGAACTTGAGCGCCCACGGCAGCGCGAGCAGGTTCGCCAGACCGATGGCCGGCAGCGACAGGCCCTGCTTGCGCAGCAGCACCGGCAGGGCCTGGGTGAAGAAGCCGAAGGGCAGGCCCTGGGAGAGGTAGAGGCTCGTGAGCAGCCCCAGCTTCACGGGAGTCTTCATTCGCATACGCCGCACTCCTCGCCGGACGCGCCAGCGCGATGAGTCACCGCAGGGGGGACTTGCCAGGTTGCCGCTCGCCTGCCTTCAATCCGGCGATGGCTTCCTGGGCCCACTCGATTGCGCCCGCTCGAAGGACACGCCGGAAGAAGTCCATCGTCCGCCGGTACTTCAGGAGCACCCGGTCGGGGAGTGGGGCGTGTTCCTGGGTCTGGAGGAAGTCGAGCGCCAGGAGCTCCTGCTCCACGAGATAGGTGTCCTCGGGAGCCGCGTGGAGCCGGCCGGGGAACTGGAGCGCATAGGAGTCAATCCACTCGGGGTCTGGCCAGTGTTGCAGGTGGCGTAGGGGATTGACGTAGTAGCGCCCGTCATCGAGTTGCCCCAGGAGCCGCGTTTCTTGGAGATGGGCGATGTACCGCTCCGAGTGCTTTTGCACGAATGAGGGGCACAAGGCGGTGCCAATGAATGGGGTGTATTTCTCGGTTTCCGCCGCCTCCACGAGCGCTTCCCCGAAGAAGAGGTCGTGCCCGTTCTGCGCATCCCTCTGCACCATGAAGGGGCCGAAGGCGAGGGTGCTCCGGGTGGGAATCTTCCTGGCTGCCAGAGCCACGAACATCCGCGAGGCGATGACCACGAAGTCGTCCCAGAGCGTTTGATCGAACCCGGGCTCGCGCGAGTAGATGACGAGGGTGTCGGAAAAATGGAGTCTGGCGAAGCTCTGGCCATCGACCCAGCCATGAGACTCGTCCAGGCACGCCTTGATGGTGTTGAAGACCTCCGCCTGCCCTTGTGTTCTGACCAGCTCGGAGAACCCCAGGATGTCGATGAACAGCAGGAATCGATCTTCGCGCATCATGTGTTTCTCCCTATCCCTCATCCGAGAATGCCGAAGCGTCGAGCAGCCCCGCGGCCATGCGCCTCACCGTGCCCGCCGCGGAGCCCGGAGGAATGAGGTCCGGAGTCGCCGCCGCCAGGACGAAGTAGCCTTGCACCGCCGCGAAGAGGCCCGCCGCCACCGCTCGGGCCCTCCGGCGGCCGATGACCGCGCCGACCAGTTCCTCCAGGAACTCCAGGTCCGCGCGCACCACCTTCTCGTAGGCCGCGCGCACCTCGGGCTGCCGCACCGCCTCCGCGCTGATCGTCACCCACGCCGCCACCGAGGCCGGGTCCGCGTCATCTCCCGTGGCCAGGAAGGCATCGAGGAAGGCGTCCACCTGGGCCCTCGCTCCACCCCTGGAGCGCTCCACGCGCGCCTTCACTCGCTCGCGCACGCGGTGGGCGAGCTGCTCCACCAGCGTGAGGAGGATCTCCTGCTTCTCCGTGAAGTGGTAGTGCACCAGCCCCGGGCTCAGCCCCGCCGCCTTCGCGATTTCCGCGATGGACGCGCGCTCGTAGCCTCGCTCGGCCATGACGCGCAGCAGTCCCTGGACGATCTGCTGCCGGCGCTCCTCCGTGTTCGATGGGCGGGCCATCAGTGGCTCCGTTTCTAGGTTGGTTAACCAACTTATAAGACCGCCGACGAGCGGCGTCAACCCGGACCACGGGGTTCTGTTCGTGGGGCTATTCGGAGGGCGGACTTGTCAGTGCCTGCCAGCCGTGGCAGCTGGCGTGATGGCCCGATGCCGGGCCGCTCAGTAGGAGATGAGCGCGCAGACCTTCTCGCGGCCCAGGCGCTCGCGACCGGGGAGGAAGTCGAGCGAGATGAGGAAGCAGAAGCCCACCACCTCGCCGCCGAGCTTCGTCACCAACCGCGCAGTGGCCTCGGCCGTGCCGCCGGTGGCCAGCAGGTCGTCCACGATGAGCACCCGGTCCCCGGGCCCCACCGCGTCCTCGTGGAGCTGCAGCCCGTCGGAGCCGTACTCCAGCGCGTAGCGCTCCGTCACCGCCTTGTAGGGCAGCTTCCCCGGCTTGCGCGCCGGCGCGAAACCCGCGTGCAGCGCGAGGGCGATGGGGGCCCCCAGCAGGAAGCCGCGCGCCTCCACGCCCACTACCTTCGGAGATGTGCCGGCCGCGGAAGGGCGCCGCCATCGCGTTCACCACCCGCCCGAAGAGGTGCGGGTCCGCCAGTACCGGCGTCACGTCCTTGAAGAGGATGCCCGGCTTGGGGAAGTCCGACACGTCGCGGATGCGCGCCTTCACGTCCTCGAGGAGGTTGGAGTCGTGGCCGGGGATGAAGAGGGGAGGGGGGTGGCTCATGGGAAGAACTCCGGGTTGACGAAATGGGGATGCTTGTGCCCCTCCACCTCCCGGGCCTGGGCCAGCAACACCTCCCGTGGGGGAGGCAGCGGCTCCTCCCGTACGCGGAGTGAGACCTGTCCGGCCAGCCGGGCGAGCGCGGCTCCGGGGAGTTGTCGTGTGACGAAAACTCGGGCGAGGGTGGAGCGTTCCATTTTGACCGCCGATGCTCGCATAGGTGCGAGCCGTGCGGTGGATGACCGAGCGACCGACGCCCGGCCCTCTCCATTCATTTTTCCCACGGCGGCGGATGCCCCGTCTGTGGTAATCGACCGGATTCCCCTCCTACCGGGGGGTCCCAAGGGACTTGCGAGAACGTGCCCTCCATCGCCGATACACGAGAAGCCCCTTTCCCGCCTGATGGGCAGTGGCTGCGCGCCCTCAAGGCAGAGGTTCCGCCCACCACCTTCCAGAAGGGCCGCGAGGTCGCGGAGACCCGCCGCGTCTTCGGGCTCCAACGAGAGGGCAACCTCATTCGCGCCCAGGTGGCCGGTTCCTCCCCGAGCGAGGAGCGCTACGAGGTCGCAATCGAGGTGGGCAGATGGCAAAGCCACCTCCAAGTGCACCTGTGCGTCCTGGAGCGTCTCGGGGCCCCACTGCAAGCACGTAGTGGCCGCGGCGCTCGTCTACGCGGCGCGCCTGCGTGCCTCCATGAACGCCGCCGCGGCGGCCGCCGCGCCTGCCGCTGCCCCGAGGCCAGCCGCCGCGCCTGCCGCCGCCGCGCCCGAGTTCCCGCCAGACGAGGAGACGACCGCCGACTCCGAGGAGCCCGTCCCCATGGCGGACCTCCCTGGGCGACCCGGTGAGCCTGCCCGGCGCTCGCCAAGCTGGAGAGCTGGCTGGGCCTCTCCTCCCTGCCGGACTACGAGTTCCTCTACCGGCTCACGCCCTCGGGCACCGGGCGCGGCGGACCGCCACTGGGTGGTGGACGTGCGCCGCCAGGACGCCCAGGTGAAGGGGCCCGGTGCACGTCAAGCGCGCTGCTCCAGGCCGGCACCCGCATCGCGCCGGCCGACGAGCGCGTCTTCCAGCATGCTCGCCAAGCACGAGCACCGCTACGACTCGCGCATCGTCCTCTCCGACGAGGACCTGGTGCGACGCTGCTCGAGCTGCTGCGCCAGCGCCGCGTCATCTACCGCGGCACCGCGCTGCTCTTCTCGGACGAGCCGGCGCGGCCGCAGATCCACCTCGAGTCCCGCCCGGACGGCGCGCTCCGCCGCGCATCGAGCTGCTCTTCCCGGACGGCGACGAGCCTGGCCGCTCAAGGACGTCATCCTGCTCGCCGGGCGGCGGCACGTGCGTCCTCGCCGGGCAGAACGCTCCACGCGGTGGAGCCGGACCTCCCGCCCCGCCTGCTGCGCAAGTGGCTGCTCGAGCCGACCATGGCCTTCCCCGCGGGCCAGCTGGACCGCGTGCTCACGTTCTTCGCCGCCCACCTGCCGCGCTTCCGCATGGCGCTCAAGGCGGACGACCTCGACGTGGACGAGTCCGTGGAGCCCCGCTTCGTGCTCACGCTCGAGGGCACGCCGGAGAAGCGTGCGGGCGCAGCTCGCCGCGCGCTACGGGCAGACCACCGTGCCGGTGTCCCCGACCGCCGTGCACCTGGGCTACGCCAGCGGCGTGGGTGCCGAGGGCCGCAAGCTCTACCGTCGCCACGAGGAGGCGGAGCGCGGCCGCGGGCAAGCTCCTGCGTGGAGCTGGGCTTCCGCTACGACGGCCACGCCAGCGCCTACGAGGCCGCGGGCGACGCGCGCGGTGGAGTTCTGGGCGCGCGGGCTCGCCTCGCTGCCCGAGCGACTGGGAGCGCTTCGGCGTGCAGGCGCCCAAGGTGCGGATGCGGCCCAAGCTGCGTCCGCGCATCCGCGTGGGCATGAGCGGGGTGAGCTGGTTCGAGCTGGACGCCGAGTTCGAGACCGACGAGCAGCGGTGGACCTGGGCGCGGTGCGCATGTGGCTCGACTCGGGCCGCCGCTTCATCCCGCTCAAGGACGGCACCTTCGCCGAGGCGGACCGCGCGGAGCTCAAGCGCGCCGCGGACCTGCTCGAGGAGGCCGGTGCGCTTCCCGGCCGCAGCGCACGCGCCTGCCGCTGCACCAGGCCGTGGCGCTGGACCTGCTGGCCGAGCTCGGCGAGTTCACCGAGGTGGAGGCCAAGGCGCGCAAGGCCATGCGCGAGCTGCGCGACACCAGTGGCGTGCCCAGGTGGGCCTCCCCGAGGGACTCAGCGCCACGCTGCGCCACTACCAGGAGGCGGGCCTCGTCCTGGCTGTGGTTCCTCCACCGCCACGGGCTGGCCGGCATCCTCGCGGACGACATGGGTCTGGGAAAGACGGTCCAGGCGCTGGCCCTGCTGCAGAAGGTGCGCAACGACGAGGGCCGCAAGCCTCGCTCGTGGTGGCCCCCACCAGCGTGCTCGCCAACTGGGAGCGCGAGGCCGAGCGCTTCACCCCGGGCCTCAAGACGCTGATGTGGCACGGGCAGGACCGCAGCGAGCGCGTCGAGGACCTCAAGGGCGCGGACCTCGTGCTCACCTCCTACGCGCTGGTGCGTCGCGACCTCGAGGCGCTCAGCGAGGTGGGCTTCCGCTACGTCATCCTCGACGAGGCGCAGAACATCAAGAACGCGGACAGCGCGACGGCGCAGGCGTGCAAGTCGCTGCCCAGCGACCACCGGCTCGCGCTCACCGGCACGCCGCTGGAGAACCGGCTCTCCGAGCTCTGGAGCCTCTTCGACTTCCTGATGCCCGGCTTCCTCGGCAGCGCCGAGCGGCTTCCGCGAGCGCTACGAGCAGCCCATCCAGGTGGCCAACGACGGCGCCGTGCGCGAGCGCCTGCGCCGCCGCATCCAGCCCTTCATCCTGCGCCGCCTCAAGACGGAGGTGGCCAAGGACCTGCCGCCCAAGACGGAGACGCGTGGCCTGCTGCGAGATGGAGCCCGGCCAGGCCGCGCTCTACCGCGAGGTGCTCGAGGAGAGCCGCCGCAAGGTGAACGAGACCATCGAGAAGGTGGGCTTCAAGCGCAGCCGCGTCTCCATCCTCGCGGCGCTGATGCGCCTGCGGCAGGTGTGCTGCGACCCGCGCCTGCTCAAGATGCCCCCGGGCACGCTGCTGCCCGGCAGCGCGAAGCTGGAGCGCTTCGGCGAGCTGGTGGACGGACCTCGTCGCCGAGGGCCACCGCGCGCTCGTCTTCAGCCAGTTCACCGAGATGCTGGAGCTGCTCAAGCAGGCGCGGCGGACAGAAGGGCCTGCAGCTACCTCTACCTCGACGGCCGCACCAAGGACCGCATGGCGCGGGTGGACGACTTCAACCGACCCGGACGGTCCGCCGCTCTTCTTCATCAGCCTCAAGGCGGGCGGCACCGGCCTCAACCTCACCGCGGCCGACTACGTCATCCACTACGATCCCGTGGTGGAACCCGGCCGTCGAGGACCAGGCCACCGACCGCACGCACCGCATCGGCCAGACGCGCGCGGTCATCGCCTACAAGCTCATCACCCGCGGCACGGTGGAGGAGAAGATCCTCAGCCTGCAGCAGCGCAAGAAGGAGCTCGCCGAGGGCGTGCTCGGCGCGGACGCGGACTTCGGCAAGGTGCTCACCGAGCAGGACGTCGAGGACCTCTTCCGCCGGCGAGTGAGCCCCTCCCCCGGAGGAGCTACACGAGAGTCCGACTGCTCACCTCCGCCGCTCCGTGCGTCCGAGCCCTGCCGCTCGAGCCCACGTCGGGCCGGCTGAACGCTTGTGCAGTGTCAGAGGCCACTGCTAGCTGTTCAGGTGTCCAGGCCCGAATGCGGCGAACGGAGGCGCACCGTGCTGCTGGGCTTGCGCATCTCGAACGTCGCGGTCATCGAGGAGGTGGAGGTGGCGTTCGGGCCCGGCCTGACCGTGCTCACCGGCGAGACCGGGGCGGGCAAGTCCATCCTGGTGGACGCGCTCGGGCTGCTGCTGGGCGGGCGCGCGGATGCGGACGTGCATCCGCGCCGGCTGCGACGAGGCCGTGGTGGAGGGCGTCTTCGAGCGCACCCCGGGGCTGGCCGCGCGGCTCGAGGCGCTGGGGCTGCCGGACCTCGGGCGAGGAGGTGGTGCTGCGCCGGGTGGTGGGGCGCGCCGGGCGCGGCAAGGCGCACGTCAACGGCGCGCTGGTCACGGTGGGCGTGCTCGGCGCGGCTGATGCGCGGCGCGGTGGACATCGCCGGCCAGCACGAGCACGTGGGCCTCTTCGACGCCGCGCTGCACCGCGCGCTGCTGGACCGCTACGGCGGCGTGGGCGGCGCGCTCACCGCGTACCGCGCGCGACTACGCGGCCGCTGGCGGCACGTGCAGGCGCGCATGGAGGCGCTGGGCGGGGACGAGGCCGCGGCTGCGCCGAGCGCGCCGAGTTCCTGCGCTTCCAGCTGGACGAGATCGAGCGCGTCGAGCCCGGTGCCGGGCGAGGAGGCCGCGCTGGAGGAGGAGCGGAGGCGGCTGGCGGGCTTGGAGAGAGCTGCGGCGCCAGGCTGCCGAGGCGGAGGCGCTCCTGCGGCTGGTGAGGACCGGCGAGCGCGCGCTGGAGCCCGTGGGCCGGGCGCTGGCGCTGCGTCGCACGAGGCGGCGAAGCTGGACGCCTCGCTCGCGCCCGCTGGCGCACGAGCCTGGCCGGCCGCGCTCGCCGAGCTGGAGGAGGCGGACCGGCGGCCTCGGCGCGCTACGTGGCGCGGCGCTGGAGGCCGATCCCGGCGCGGCTCGCCGAGGTGGACGAGCGGCTGGATCGCCTCAAGCGGCTGTGCCGCAAGCACGCGACCGACGCCGCTGGACGGCGTGCTCGCGCGGCGCGAGGCGCTGGAGCGCGGAGCTCTCCACGCTGGACAACCGGCAGGAGGTGCTCGGCCGCGCTGGAGGCCGAGCGGCGCCAGGCGGAGGCGCGCGGCGCGCGCGCAGCGGCGCAGGCCCTCACCGCGGGCGCGAGAGCGCGTGCGCCGCAGGACTTCGACGCCGCGAGGTGCGCGAGGGGCTCGCGCTCGCTGGCGCTGGGCAAGGCCGGCCTTCGAGGTCCGGGTCGACGCCGCGGCACCCTGCGCGAGCCCGAGGGCCTGGACGAGGTGGAGTTCTTCTTCAGCGCCAACCCCGGCGAGCCGCCGCGGCCGCTGGCCAAGGTGGCCTCGCGGCGGCGAGGCGTCGCGCCTGCTGCTGGCCCTCAAGCGGGCGTCCTGGCCGGCGCGACGGCTGCGGCTGCGTAGGTCCTGGACGAGGCGGACGCCGGCGTGAGCGGCGCGGTCGCGGACGTGGTGGGGCGGATGATCCGGGACGTGAGCGGGCACCGCCAGGTGCTGTGCATCACCCACCTGCCGCAGGTGGCGGCCCACGCGGACGCGCACCTGCTCGTCGAAGAAGCGCTGCGAGGACGGGCGCACCGTCTCCGAGGTGGTGGCCGCTGGAGGCCGGATCGCAGCGGACCCGGGAGCTGGCGCGGATGCTCTCCGGGGTCCGAGGTCACCCGCGAGGCGCTGGGGGCGGCCGAGGCGCTGGTGCGCGCGGCGCAGCACCGCCGCGTCCGGCCCCCCCGGGCCGGGCGGTCCGCCGGGCCCTGGCCGCCCGGGAGGGTCGCGCCCCGAGGCGCCGCGCCGCTGAGCGCCGTCCGTTTTCGACGCCGGGGCACCGCTGGCTCCTTGCCGCCGCCCGGCCACTCACTTAGTCATCCCGCACCGTGTCCAGCACCGCGGGCCAGCCCGCCGGCCCACGATGAAGGTCGTCTCGGCCGGCCTCACCGATGTCGGCCGCAAGCGCAACCACAACGAGGACAGCTTCCTCATCGACGACGAGCTGCAGCTCTACGTCGTCGCCGACGGCATGGGTGGCCACGCCGGCGGCGGTACCGCCTCCCGCATCGCGGTCGAGACCATCGACAAGGAGCTGCGCCGGGCGCGGGACGGTCGGGGACAATCCCTTCGTCTCCACCGCCACCCTGCAGGACTCGCCGCTGCCCGAGGCCCTGCGCCGCGCGGTGGAGCAGGCCTGTCGCGGCCATCTACACCGCCGCCCAGGAGGACCCGCGCCTGGCCGGGATGGGCACCACCGTCATCTCCCTGGTGGTGAAGGACGACAACGCCTTCTTCGCCCACGTGGGTGACAGCCGCGCCTACCTCGTCCGCGGCGACCTCATCCAGCAGATCAGCGAGGACCACTCCCTGGTCAACGAGCAGATCAAGGCGGGGATGATCACCCCCGAGGAGGCCAAGCACTCCCGCTACAAGAACATCATCACCCGCTCGGTGGGCTTCGAGGAGGAGGTCCAGGTCGACGTGATGGGCCTGGTCGCGCGAGCCGGGCGACACCTTCGTCCTCTGCTCGGACGGGCTGGCCAACATGGTCGAGGACCGGGAGCTGCTCGAGGTGGTCCGCCAGTGGCCGCTCGACGGACGTGCCCCAGCGCCTCATCGACCTGGCCAACGAGCGCGGCGGCGACGACAACATCACCGTCATCGTGGTGCAGACGTCGCACCTGGAGACCAACGCGCCCCGGAGCCGGGCGCGCTGGAATTGTTCCACGGGGTGCACACGTGGGACGTTGGGATGTCATGTGTCATTGCTTGACACCTTGCCAGAAGTCCGGTGGAAGCTGCCCACAACGCATTCTGGCGTGCTTCGAGATGCCGGTGGGTGACGGTATGGGTGGACGGCGCGGGCGGGGGGAGATGCTGGGCGCGCGGGCGACGACCTAGGTTCTCGCGCCCGAGTGTCGCACGCCGGAGCGCTGAGGCGACTGAAGGGAGCCGGCATTGCGATGGCGAACAAGTCCTACACCCTGATCTGGTTCCGGACCACGACTCGCCGGTCCGGCGCTATCGCATCCAGAAGTCCTCCTCCTGCAGGTGGGCGGTGGGCGTCCTGCTGCTCGCCGGACTGGCCCTCGGGGCCACCGCTCCACTACTTCCTGGTGGCCCAGGACGCCGCGGAGAACCGCATTCTGCGCGAGGAGAACCTCACCCTGCGCAGCCAGCTCAAGACGGTGCGCGAGCGCATCGAGCACATCGGCTCGACGCTGGACCGCGTCGAGCGCTTCGACCAGAAGCTGCGCGCGGTGACGCTGCTGATCGATCCGCAGCGCAACCTGGCCATGGGCCCGACCGAGCCGGCGCCAGGCGCCAGCGCTCCCGCGGCGCGAGACCGCAGTTCACCCAGCTCACCAGCAGGAGATCGCCCCAGGCGCTGGCGGGCCGGCTGGACCGGCTGAGCGCCGAGGCCACCCGCCAGGAGCAGAGCCTCCAGGAGCTGCAGGCCTACTTCCAGGACCAGAAGTCGCTGCTGGCCTCCACGCCGTCCATCTGGCCGGCGCGCGGCTGGGTGACCAGCGACTTCGGCCAGCGCGCTGGACCCGTACACGGCGGAGCGCGTGATGCACGGCGGTCTGGACATCGCGGCCCCGCACGGCAAGGAGGTCATCGCCCCCTCGGACGGCACGGTGGTCTTCGCGGGGCTCGAGGGCGGCTACGGCAACGTGATCGTCATCGACCACGGCTACGGCATCAAGACGCGCTACGGCCACCTGTCGAAGATCGCTGGTGAAGGCGGGAGACCGGGTGAAGCGCGGCGCGCAGATCGCGCGCGGTGGGCAACACCGGCCGCTCCACCGGACCGCACCTGCACTACGAGGTGCGCGTCAACGGCATCCCGCAGAACCCGCGCAAGTTCATCCTCGAGGAGTAAGCCGTCCCTGGGAGCGCGCCTCCCAGGCTGATGCGAGTGAAGGGGTGAGGGCCGAGAGCCCTCGCCCCTTTCGCGTTTTCAGGGCTCGGTGGGGCCGGGGACGAAGCCCCCGAGCTCGAGTCGCCGGCGCTGAAGGCCCCCGGCGCTCCCCATCCGCTCCAGGGTGTAGGCGCGCTCCAGCTCCGCCCACACCAGCGGCCCCAGCACCTGCCAGTGCGGTGGGCTGCTCGATGCGTGAGGTCCAGCAGGGCGAGCGTGAAGTCCGGGGCCTCGGCGCCCTCGGGCAGCGCGGCGCGAGCGTCCGCCACGAGCCGGGCCCGGGTGGGCTCGCGCAGCTCCTCCGCGACCGACAGCCCCGAGGTGGGCACGAGCAGCGCGGCGAAGTTGTCCCCGTGCAGGCGCACCAGCTTCGCGCCGGGGAAGCTGCGCCTGGAGCGAGGCCACCACGGCGCGCAGCAGCGCGTCGCCGCGGGGAAGCCGTGGCGCGCGTTGACGTGAATCATCCCCTTCACGTCCACGATGAGCGCGCCCACCGCCAGCCCTCGTGGTGCGCGTGCGTGGAGAGATCGAACTCCTCCTTGAGCAGCGTGCCCTGCGGCAGGGCGAGCGGGTTGAGCGCGCCGGTCGCGTCCGGGGCGCCGCGGCGCGCGTGCTCCTCGTCGAGCAGGCGTTGAGCGCGACCTGTCACCGGCTCGCGCGAGCGCTGCACGCAGTCGCGGGTAGAGGGCCACCAGGGCGGTGGCCGGGTTTCGTCGATGGCGTAGGGCATGGCCGCTCCTTGAGCGCGGCGAGGGGGAGGAGTTAGAGCGTCCGGTGGGCGGTCACCGTCACCTCGTCGCGGTCGTGGTAGAGCTGCCGCATGGTGCAGGCCCTGCCAGCCGCCGTCCTCGGTGAGGATGTGGCGCACGCGCACGAGGATGGGGTTCTTGTCCTTCATGGGCAGCTTGATGTTGGCCACCAGGTGCGTGCGCCCAGCCGCGCCGGCCCCACTTGGCCAGCAGCTGCGCCACCTCGAGCGGCCGCCAGGCCATGTCGCAGAAGAGCCAGTCGGCCGGCTCCTCCGGGCGCGTAGGCGAAGGCGCTCTCCTGGACGTGCTCGCACGCGCGCGCTGTCGGCCAGCTCCGGCAGCAGCTTCGCCGGGTCCACGGCGATCACCCGCGCGCCGCGCGCCATCAGCCGCTGCGTCCACCCGCCCGGCGCCGCGCCGAGGTCGACGCACACCTCGCCTCGTCCTGGCTCGAAGGGGAGGTCGATGAGGGCCTCCTCCAGCTTCATCGCCGCGCGCGAGGGCGGCGTCACCCGGGCGCCGCATGCGCTGGCGTCCGCCGGGAGACAGGGAGAGGGCCTCGCGGGCCGGCACGGAGCCCACCATCACCACCCCGGGCGCCACGCACAGCTCGACGAGCATCGCCCCGGCCTCGCGGGCGCGCCACGTCTCCTCCAGCAGCCGCTCCTTGGGCAGTCGGGTCCGCACGGCTTCCGCAGGGAATCCGCCTCGTCGGCCAGGCGGTTGCCCGCCGGGCTGTCGGGGGTGAACGCCTGGAGCACGAGCGAGCCGGAGGGCACCGACTCCCTCACCCGGGCCGCGATGGACTCCGCGAGCTGCTCGGGCGTCTGTTCGGCATCAAAGGAGGCCATCACCCGGATGCCCGTGCGGGCGAAGACGGGCGGTTCGGCCGGGCGCTTCTCGCTCTCCACCAGCACCTCACCGAGCATGCGAGGGGAGGCACCCGCCCACGCCAGCTCCTCGAAGAGGTGCGGCTCGAAGCCGGCGCGGCAAGTCCACAGCCACCGCCCGGGTTGTGGCGGGGAGGGTGTCCGCCGGGATGGGGGGCGGCTTCACCCGAGGCGGGATGGGAGGGAGCGGGGTGGTGGGTTGCTTCGGACCCCGGGAGGACGCGCCCTTCTTGCTGCGGGCGGGGAGCGGGGCGCCGGGTAGGGCGCCGTTCATCTTTTCGACGGGAGGGCATTGCTTGGTCTCGGTTCCGCTTTACTCTGTCCTGCCGCGCGGACGGCAGCCTGCCAAGTGGAATGACGTGGGGGAAACACACTGGTTTCCTTCCTGCATCCCACCTACACTCCAGGGATTTCCCTTCACTCGCCGCTTCGCCTTCGCGGATTCTCGGGCGCAGAGAGTGCGAGAATCACATGATCGAATGGACGCTGAAGAAGATCATCGGCACGAAGAATGAGCGCGAGCTCAAGAAGACGCGTCCCGAAGGTAGCCCGCATCAACGAGCTCGAGACGCAAGATGCGGGCGCTGAAGGACGAGGACTTCCCCGCCGCCACCGCACGGATGAAGCAGGAGGTGCAGAACGGCCGCCCGCTGGACGACCTGCTGTTCGACGCCTTCGCCCTCGTGCGCGAGGCCGCGCGCCGGGCGCTCGGCCAGCGGCACTTCGACGTGCAGCTCATCGGCGGCATGTTCCTGCACCAGGGCTGCATCGCCGAGATGCGCACCGGCGAGGGCAAGACGCTCACCGCCACGCTGCCCTCGCTACCTCAACGCCCTCGTCCGGGCGCGGCGTGCACGTGGTCACGGTGAACGACTACCTCGCCCGCCGCGACGCCGAGTGGATGGGCCGCGTGCACCGCTTCCTGGGCCTGACCGTGGGCTGCGTCCTCCACGATCTGAGCGACAAGCAGCGCCAGGAGGCCTACCGCGCGGACATCACCTACGGGCAGAACAACGAGTTCGGCTTCGACTACCTGCGCGACAACATGAAGTTCCGCCTGCAGGACTACGTCCAGCGCGAGCTGAACTTCGCCATCGTCGACGAGGTGGACTCCATCCTCATCGACGAGGCCCGCACCCCGCTCATCATCTCCGGCCCCACCGAGGACACCACCGACAAGTACTACCGCGTCGACCAGGTCATCCCCGGGCTCGTGCCGGACCAGGACTACACCCTGGACGAGAAGGCACAAGTCGGTGACCCTCACCGA
Source organism: uncultured delta proteobacterium (assembly GCA_963771175.1). GTDB lineage: Bacteria > Myxococcota > Myxococcia > Myxococcales > Myxococcaceae > Archangium. The sequence continues at coordinate 36,779 of CAVYSY010000002.1, read as the reverse complement.
CGAGCGGCATCGAGAAGCTCCAGAAGCGGCTCGACATCGGCAACCTCTACGATCCGGAGGAGATCGAGACGCTCCACCACGTGGAGCAGGCCCTGCGCGCCCACACGCTCTACAAGCGCGACCGCGACTACGTGGTGCGCGACGGCGAGGTCATCATCGTCGACGAGTTCACCGGCCGCCTGATGGCCGGTCGCCGCTGGTCCGACGGCCTGCACCAGGCCGTCGAGGCCAAGGAGGGCGTGAAGATCGAGAACGAGAACCAGACGCTGGCGACCATCTCGTTCCAGAACTACTTCCGCATGTACACCAAGCTCTCCGGCATGACCGGCACGGCCGACACCGAGGCCGAGGAGTTCGCGAAGATCTACAACCTCGACGTGCGCGTGGTGCCCACCAACCGGCCGATGGTCCGCAAGGACCTCGAGGACGTCGTCTACAAGACCGAGCGCGAGAAGTTCGAGGCGGTCGCCAAGGACATCGAGGAGCTGCACGAGAAGGGGCAGCCGGTGCTGGTGGGCACGGTGTCCATCGACAAGAGCGAGGCGCTCGCCAGCTTCCTCAAGAAGGCGCGGCATCCCGCACAACGTGCTCAACGCCAAGCAGCACGAGCGCGAGGCGGACATCGTCGCCCAGGCGGGCCGCAAGGGCGCCGTCACCATCTCCACCAACATGGCCGGCCGCGGCACGGACATCCTCCTGGGCGGCAACCCGGAGGTGCTGGCCAGGAACGAGGTCGGTCCCGAGCCCCAGCCGCCCGCGGCGACGACGGGTCCGGACGGCGCAGACGGTGGACCTGACCGCGTACCAGCAGGCGCTCGCCGAGCACAACAGCGCTTCGAGGAGGTGCTCGGCGAAGCACAAGGCGCAGACGCAGAAGGAGCGCGAGGAGGTGGTGGCCGCCGGCGGCCTCTACATCCTCGGCACCGAGCGTCACGAGTCGCGCCGCATCGACAACCAGCTGCGCGGCCGCGCCGGCCGCCAGGGTGACCCGGGTGGCAGCCGCTTCTACCTGTCGCTCGAGGACGACCTGATGCGCATCTTCGGGTCCGAGCGCATCGTCGGGCCTGATGGAGCGCCTGGGCATGGAGGAGGGCGAGGTCATCGAGCACGTGTGGCTCAGCCGCGCCATCGAGAGCGCCCAGAAGCGGGTCGAGGGACACAACTTCGACATCCGCAAGAACCTGCTCGAGTACGACGACGTGATGAACCAGCAGCGGCGCACCATCTACAAGCTGCGCCGCAAGGTGCTGGCCGCCGGTGCTGGCATCCCGCTGGTGGAGTACGACGAGGACAAGAAGACGCACGTGAAGCTGCGCTCGCGAGCAGACCGTCTCCTGGGCGGACTTCAAGGAGATGGTGCTGGACGCGCGTCGAGGACGTCATCGTCGTCCATCACCGACACGTACTGCCCGTCCAAGAACCCGGACTCCTGGGACCTGGAGGCGCTCACCCGCGCCGTGAAGGAGACGCTCAACCTGGAGATGTCCTTCACCGAGTTCCGGCGGCACCCGCGAGGAGATCCAGGAGAGACATCTACAAGGCCGCCGAGAAGGTCTTCCTGGCCCGCGAGGAGGAGTTCGGCGAGGAGTTCCTGCGCTTCCTCCAGGTGCCGCTACCTGGCCACCATCGACCGCTGTGGAAGGACCACCTGCTGGCGATGGACCACCTGCGCCAGGGCATCGGCCTGCGCGGCTACGGCCAGAAGGACCCGAAGCAGGAGTACAAGAAGGAGGGCTACAACGGCTTCATCCAGATGCTCGGGGCCATCAGCGCCCAGTTCGTCAGCCAGCTGATGCGCGTGCAGGCCAAGGCGGCCACCGCCGAGGAGGCGGCCCGGCTGCAGCGGCAGATGGCCCAGCGGCAGCGGCAGATGCAGGAGGGTCGCGCCGACGCCGAGGGCAAGCTGGCCGAGCCCGCCCCTGCGTCCGGCCACCCGCCAGCAGGCGGCCGCCCCGGCCGGCGGTCCCAAGGTGGGCCGGAACGATCCGTGCCCCTGCGGCAGTGGCAAGAAGTACAAGAAGTGCCACGGCGCCGCCGAGGCCAGCGTCTAGGTCTTCACGGTTGACCGGGCGCCGGATTCCCCGGCCGCCCGGCACCCGTCCTCCACCCTTCACCGGGCGTAGCGAAGCTTGCACCGCCCGGAGGGGTTCTGTTGACGAGAAGCGCGCCCGTTACCTGCCTACATCTGGTGACGGGTTCGTTGTTTCAGTCAACCTACTACGCACACGCCCCGTGCCGGTCCTCGGTGCCTCCCTCGGGAGGCCGCGACCGGAATGATCCACGGACGTGGAGGAAGAACCGAAATGGAAACGCAAGAGACGAGCTCAGCAGCAGGCCATGGCCGCCGCCGGCGGCATCACCATGCGTCAGCTCCTGGAGGCCGGTGTTCACTTCGGCCACCAGACCAAGCGCTGGAACCCGAAGATGAAGCCCTACATCTTCGGCGCCCGCAACGGCATCTACATCATCGACCTCCAGAAGACGGTCAACATGGCCCGCGCGGCCTTCCGCTTCGTGGCGGACGTGACCGCGCGCGGCGGCACGGTGCTCTTCGTGGGCACCAAGAAGCAGGCCCAGGACGTCATCCAGGAGGAGGCGCGCCGCGCCGGTCAGTTCTTCGTCACCAGCCGCTGGCTGGGTGGCACGCTGACCAACTTCAAGACGATCAAGCAGGGCATCGATCGCCTCAAGACGCTCGAGAAGATGAAGCCGAGGACGGCACCTTCGAGCGCCTGCCCAAGAAGGAAGTGGCGTCCCTCGAGCGTGAGCGCGAGAAGCTGGAGAAGAACCTGGGCGGCGTGAAGGAGATGTCCAAGCTGCCCGGTGCATCTTCGTCGTCGATCCGAAGAAGGAGCACATCGCCATCCACGAGGCCAACCGCCTCGGCATCCCGGTCATCGGCGTGGTGGACACCAACTGCGATCCGGATGGCATCGACTTCGTCATCCCGGGCAACGACGACGCCATCCGCTCCATCAAGCTCTTCACCTCGAAGATCGCCGACGTCCTGCATCGAGGGCGGCGCTCGCTACCGCGCCAGCGGGGCGGCCGATCGTGACGAGGACGAGGCTCGCGAGGGCCGCGAGGAGCGCCGCGACCGCGACGACCGCCGCGGCGCCGCGCCGGAGTGACCGTGGCGACCGCCGCGGTGGTGACCGGGGCGGCGAGCGCCGTGGTCCCCTCGTGGAGATGAAGGGTGGGGCCACCGCCGCCGCTCCCGCGGGCGAGGCTTCCTCCGAGGGTGGCGAGCCCACCGCCGAGTAGCGCCGCCGCGCTCCTCGGGGCGCGATGAAGTCCAGCCGGGCGGCGCATGTCGCAGCCCGGCTTTTCCTTTTCAACCCTGGCAGTACCTTCAAAACTGAACGCCCCGCCCGGCGCCCGCCGCTCGGAGAGGGCCCCTGGAGACGAACATGGCCGAGGTCAGCGCCTCGATGGTGAAGGAGCTCCGCGAGAAGACCGGCGCGGGCATGATGGACTGCAAGAAGGCGCTCGGCGAGACCGGTGGCGACTTCGTCAAGGCCGAGGAGTGGCTGCGCAAGAAGGGCATCGCCAAGGCCGGTAGCAAGGAGGGCCGCGTGGCCGCCGAGGGCCTTGTCGGCACCTACGTCCACGGTGGCCGCATCGGCGTCATCGTCGAGGTCAACTGCGAGACGGACTTCGTCGCCCGCAACACCGACTTCCAGGACCTGGTGAAGGACGTGGCCATGCAGGTCGCCGCGGCCAGCCCCAAGTACGTCCGCCGCGAGGAGGTCCCCGCCGAGCAGCTGGAGAAGGAGAAGGAGATCCAGCGCGCGCTGCTCCAGCAGCAGGGCAAGCCCGAGGCCATGTGGGACAAGATCCTCGTGGGCAAGGTGGAGAAGTACTTCGAGCAGGTGTGCCTCGTGGACCAGCTCTGGGTGAAGGACGACAAGAAGAAGATCGGCGAGATGATCACCGAGCGCGCCGCGAAGATCGGCGAGAAGGTCGCCGTGCGCCGCTTCGTCCGCTACGAGGTGGGCGAGGGCATCGAGAAGAAGAAGGACGACCTCGCCGCCGAGGTCGCCAAGACGCTGGGCCAGGCCTAGTCGTCGCGCGCTCCCCGAGGGAGTGCCCAGAGGGCCGCATCGTCCCGGAACTCCCCGGGCGAGGCGGCCCTCGCCGTTGCGGGGGCCTGGAAGGCAGGGGAGGGGACACTGTCCGACGCCAGAGTCAATCCGGCGTTGATCGCCGCCGGGGCGAGGGATAGAAGCGGGACCAATGTCCGCTCCAGTCCTCCCGCACCGTTACAAGCGCATCCTCCTCAAGCTGTCGGGTGAAGCCCTGATGGGCGATGGCAAGTACGGCATCCATCCCCCGACGCTGACGCGTATCGCCTCGGAGGTGAAGGAGGTCGCGGACGCGGGGATCGAGCTGGCCATGGTCATCGGCGGCGGCAACATCTTCCGCGGCGTGGCCGGCTCCACCGAGGGCATGGACCGGGCGAGCGCCGACTACATGGGCATGCTCGCCACCTGCATCAACTCGATGGCGCTGCAGGACGCGCTGGAGAAGCAGGGCTGCCACACCCGGGTGCTCTCGGCCATCAAGATGGAGCAGATCGCCGAGCCCTACATCCGCCGGCGCGCGGTGCGTCACCTGGAGAAGGGCCGCATCGTCATCTTCGCCGCGGGCACCGGCAACCCGTACTTCACCACCGACACCGCCGCCTCGCTGCGCGCCATGGAGATCAACGCCGAGGTCATCCTCAAGGCGACCAAGGTGGACGGCATCTACAACGCCGACCCGAAGAAGGACCCCGACGGCGCGCCGCTACCGGACGCTCACGTACATGGACGTCCTCAAGCAGAACCTGAACGTGATGGACTCGACGGCCATCTCGCTCTGCATGGACAACAAGCTGCCCATCATCGTCTTCGACCTCACCCAGTCCGGCAACATCCGCAAGCGCCGTCTCCGGGAAGATGGCGAGATGGGAACGCTGGTGGGTGGGACCGAGACGACCTGGGCCTGAGCTGAGAGCAGCACGGACACTTCACAAGGGGAGACCCGCACATGGCTGACGTCTTGACCGAACTGAAGAGCCGTATCGACAAGACGCTCGACGACCTCAAGAGGGACCTGACCAAGGTGCGCACCGGCCGGGCCAACCCCAACCTGCTCGACGGCATCCGGGTGGACTACTACGGCACGCCCACGCCGCTGACGGGGTGGCCAACATCACCTCGCCCGAGCCCCGGCTCATCATCATCAAGCCCTGGGAGCGCACCGTCCTCAAGGAGATCGAGAAGGCCATCCGTGAGGCCAACCTCGGCATCAACCCGATGAACGACGGAGAGCTCATCCGCCTGCCCTTCCCCCCGCTCACCGAGGAGCGGCGCAAGGAGATCGCCAAGCAGGTGAAGACCAAGGGCGAGGAGCACAAGGTCGCCATCCGCAACGTCCGCCGCGACGCCAACGAGATGATCAAGGTGCAGCTCAAGGACAAGAAGATCACCGAGGACGACTCCAAGCGCCTGACGGAGAAGGTGCAGAAGGAGACGGACGACGGCGTGAAGAAGGTCGACGAGATCATCGCCAAGAAGGAGAAGGAAGTGATGGAGGTCTGAGAATGTCCCTCATCCTCGTCGCTGAACCCGCGGCCCCTGTGGCAGGGGCGTTGCGCCGTTTCCTGGAGAGCGCCGGCCACGAGGTCCTGGTGACCGGTGACCTCCAGGAGGCTACGGCACGGGTGCGCGAGCTGGCGCCCGCGGTGGTGATGGCTTCCGTCGCGGAGGGCTTCGACGGCGAGGCGCTCTGCCGGCAGATCAAGGAGGAGGCGCCGGGCATCCCGGTGCTCCTGCTGTACCTGCCGGAGGAGGAGTTCCCGGAGGCACGTGCCGCGTCCGCGGGCGCGGAGGCGTGCCTGGTGGGGCCGCTGAAGCGGGCCACGGTGGTGTCGTGCGTGAGCCTGATGATGCAGGTGTCCCAGGCCCGGGAGACGGTGACCCAGGTGCGCGCTGAGCTGCTGATGCAACAGCAGCAGCAGTCCAGCGGCCGGCGCGAGACGACGTCCCCCGGGGCGTCTCCGGACCTGGACTTCCTCAAGCGGCTGCTCTTCATGGAAGTGAAGCGCAGCCGACGCTACCGCTACCCCATCTCGTTCCTCATCCTGGAGCCGGACAGGTTCTCGGAGCGTCTGGCACCACTGCCGGGCACCCTGCGCACGTCCACCATGGCGGAGCTCCTCCGGCGGCTGACCGAGTCGCTGCGGGACATCGACCTGGCGGTGCCGTTCGCCGAGGGTCGCTTCATCGTCTTCCTGCCGCACACGCCCTATGAGGGGGCGATGGTGGTGGCGGAGCGGCTGCGGCAGCGGGTGAAGGAAGTGGAGACGGTGCAGGGACTGACCGCCTCGATGGGACTGGCGGTGTTCGAGCCGGCGGCGGTGAAGGGGCTCGCGCAGGTGAGCTTCGGCAGCCTGATGAAGGAGGCCGGGGACTCGTTGCGGCGGGCCCAGGCCGCCGGCGGAGACCGTATCGAGGGGAGCCGCACGGCTCCTCCCGCCGAGGTCTAGCCCTCCCGCTCCCTTGGGGGCGGGGTGGAGTGAAGTGCTCGGGAGCCCCGGATGGGAACGGGGCTCCCTCCGTTACGCCGGGTACTCGAGCGCCTCGCCGGAGATGTCGCGGACCACGTCCGCCACGAAGCGGAACAGCTCGAGCCCCTTGCCCTTGTCGTCCATCCAGGAGCCGCTGGCGGGGTCGTAGGAGAAGTGGATGCCCTGCCCGCGACCGGCGACCCAGATCTGCCGCACGGCGCGCTGGGTGTTGACGATGCACTTCTCGCGCGAGGCGGAGGTGAGAGTCACCATGTCACCGGTGCTCTCGGCCTCCAGCACGTCCGGATCCAACCCATCCGCGGCGGCGATGATGCGCTTGAACGCCGCGGCAATGAGCTGGTTGTAGGTGGCTTCGTCCAGCATCGGCTACTGGATGACGTCGAGGACCTGCTGTCCCGGGGCGGCGAAGAAGAGCAGCTTCGCCGGGGCGGGCGCGGTGCCGGGCTCGGTGGAGTCCGGGCGCTCCAGGGCGATGACGGTGCCCGGGTTCACCTGCTTGGGGAAGGACTGCATTCCCAACAGGTGGGCGGCCAGGGCGCCCATCGAGGGCTGGTGGCCCACGAGGACGATGTTCTCGCCCGTGTGCTCGTCGATGACGGGCGCCACCGCTCCCACCGGCATGTCCGGCAGGAGGCACCGGTGCGCACGCAGGGTCCCCTCGTGCTTGAGGCTGGTGGAGAGCAGCTGGGCCGTCTGGATCGTGCGCACCAGCGGGCTCGCCAGCACGAGCGAGACCGGGCCGATGCGCTCCGCCAGCGACGCGAAATGCGCGGCCGTGCTGGCTCGGGCCTTGGCAGTGAGCGCGCGCGCCTCGTCGCCGAGTCCCTCGGGGGCCTCCGCGTCCGCCTCGCCGTGCCTTACCAGGAAGATCCTCAAAGTGCCTCCACGCTGCCTGAACGGACCGCGGTTCGTACACGACCGCGCCCGGGTTGGTCAAAGGTAATGCGGCGATTGTTGGCTGCTAGCGGCCTCTCCCGCCGGGGGGCAGGCAGCCGGTTCATTCCGTTCCCAACGGACGCGCTCCCGTCCGTGACACACCGTGTGCGGACGTATACTCCGTGACTTCTCTCGACCGGGAGAGTCCTGGAGGAGCGTGGATGCGCAAGCTGCTGTGGGTGCTGTTCGTCGCGGTGTCGCTCGGCGGGTGCAAGAAGGAGGAGGCTCGCGCGCCTGCCCAGGAGGCGGCCGGAGCGGCGGCCGATGGGGACTCGCAGGAGGCCCTGGCCGAGGACTTCGTGGATGACGGCAAGCCCTATGTCCTCACCCAGGCGAAGCTGGACGCCTATGTGGGCTACCAGCGCAAGGTGCTGGACGCCTACGCGGCCATGTCCAAGCAGCTCCAGGTGGTGCAGGCCCGGGCGGCCGCGCCGGGCAAGGATCCGGGCCTGAGCGACTCCATGAAGGCCATCGAGAGCAAGGCCGAGGCGGAGGCCAAGGCGCGCCGCGAGGGCGGGCTCTCCGAGGAGGACGTCAACCGCATCGGCGGGCTGGTGATGGACGTCATCACCCAGCGGCACATGGCGGCCATGCTGGACCTGGCGGGCGAGCTCCAGAAGCTGGAGGCCATGCAGGCCCGGCTCAAGCCCGAGCAGCAGAAGGAGCTGGCGCCGCAGATCGAGACCATGCGCCAGCGCGTTCAGGAGACGGAAAAGCTCGTCGTCGTCCGGAAGCAGCACGGGGACGCCAACGTGGACCTCGTGCTCACCCGCGAGCAGGAGCTGATGCGCAACTACCAGGACATGCTCCGGTCCTTTGGTGGCAAGGCGCAGTAGGGCCCCTGAAAAGACGAAGGGCCGGGGGTGCTCACCCCGGCCCTCTTCCTCTCCCGGTGGGGAGGGGTGCTACACGCGACGCAGGCCCGGCGCCTTCTTCAGGAGCTGCGCCAGGTACATGTCCGCCACCTTCTCCAGCACCGTGTTGCCGCGCAGGCGCTGGTTCAGGTTCCCGAAGTCCACCTGGTCCAGCCGCTGGTCCTGGTTGATAGCAGGAGAAGACCAACGTCTCCTTGCCGGTCGCGCGGATCCACGTGCCGCTGGAGGCACTGCGCGCAGATCTCCTTCATCATGCACTGCATCGGCGAGTTGATGGAGCCGATCGCCTCGTGCTCGGGCTTGAGGAACGGCTGCAGCACGCCGTGCCGCGCCTCCTGCACCGCGCGCATCATCCGGTCCGAGCCGATGGCGATGATGCGGTTCACCTCCGTGAGCGGACGCCACCGGCGCCACGCCCAGCTCGCCCTTGGCGTAGGCCAGCATCGCCTGCACCACGTTGCCCCGGAAGGACGCGTCCTGCGGGCGCCGCGCCTCGATGAGCTCGCCGGCGTCCACCGACCAGATCACCTGGTCGGTGGCGGCCTCGATCTCCTCGTGCTTGAAGATGTCCGCGCGCTGCCGGTAGCCGGCGAAGTAGAGCACCTTGCAGCCGGCCGCCTTCAGCGCAGCGCGCGATGGAGAAGAGCACCGCGTTGCCCAGGCCACCGCCCGCGAGCAGCACCGTCTCGTTGTGGGCGATCTCCGTGGGCGCGCCCGTGGGGCCCATGAGCACCACCGGCTCGCCCGGCTTCAGCGCGGCGCACAGCCGGGACGAGGAGCCCATCTCCAGCACGATGGTGCCGAGCAGGCCCTTCTCCTTGTCCACCCACGCGCCGGTGAGCGCCAGGCCCTCCATGGTCAGGCGCGTGCCGTCCACCACGGGCGCCGAGCGCTCGAAGTTCTGCAGCCGGTAGAACTGGCCGGGCTCGAAGTGCTGCGCGGCGAACGGCGCCTTCACCACCACCTCGACGATGGTGGGCGTGAGCCGGTTGACCGTCACCACCGTGCGCCAGCAGCGCCTCGTCCAGCGCTGCGAAGTGCGCCGCCAGCTTCTCGTCGCGCGGGCCTGCGCCAGCTCGTCGTCGAAGTCGATGGCCGCCACGTCCTTCGCGAACAGACGCGGCCACCTCGGGGTAGCCGTCCTTGGCGCTGGCCATGGCCTTCACCACGTTGCCCGCGTAGGTCGGGTGGTTGTCGCCGTAGAAGGAGATGAAGCGGCCCGTCCTTCTGGTACGAGGTGAAGAAGCCGGCCTTCGCGGCGAGGTCCTCGACCGGCTGCACCGGCGCCAGCGCGAAGCCCTCCGGCCGTCGCTCCGCCGAGCTCGTGGCCCTTGAAGTACTCGCGGTTCTCGTCGAGCTCGAAGGTGCCCGGGTACTCCTTCTCGTAGGTGACGTTGGGCGAGGTGCCGGCGGCCACGCACACCGTGCGCGCCGGCAGCTCGAAGAGCTCGCCGCTGCCGCGCAGCTTGCCGTCCTTCGTCATCATGCGCTCGAAGCGCAGCGCCTTCACCGCGCCGTTCTCGTCGGGCAGCGCCTCCACCGGGCTCATGCGCTCGATGAAGCGGATGCCCTCCTCCAGCGCCTTGGCCACCTCCTCGTGGTTGAGGCGGTAGGCCGGCGACTCGGTGAGGCCGCGGCGGTAGCACGAGGCTCACGCCGCCCCAGGCCGCGCACCAGCGGGATGAAGTCGGGCGCCCGGCCCTCGGCCTCGCGCCGCTGGCGCTCGGCGCGCACCGCGCGGCCGTGCTCCAGGAAGGTCTGGTAGGTGGCCTTCTCCTCGGCGTCGAGCGCGCGAGGACCGCCTCCTCGCCCAGCTCGGCCACCAGCGTCTCGTGGCGCGCGAGCGTCTTCTCCACCTGCACCGGGTAGTAGGCCATCAGCTCGGTGGCGGTGTCGATGCCGGTGAGGCCGCCGCCGATGACGATGGCCGGCAGCTGCACCTGCAGGTTGGCCAGCGAGTCCCGCTTGAACGCGCCGGTGAGCTGCAGCGCCATCAGGAAGTCGGTCGCCTTGCGGATGCCGCGGATGAGGTTGTTCTTCATCCCGATGATGGTGGGCTTGCCCGCGCCCGCGGCGATGGCGATGTGGTCGAAGCCCAGCTCCCACGCGTCCTCGATGGTCAGCGTGCCGCCGAAGCGGATGCCGCCGTAGATGCGCAGGTTCTCGCCGCCGCGCCAGCGTCAGGTGGATGAGCGTGAGGAAGTTCTTGTCCCAGCGCACGGTGATGCCGTACTCGGACACGCCGCCGAAGCCCTCCAGCACGCGCTCGTCGAGCTCGCGGGTGAGCTGCCTGCCAGTCGCGGATGGGCTCGAGCGGCTTGCCGTTGCGGCCCACCAGCTCGTCCGGGAAGGGCTCGATCTTCAGGCCGTCGATGCCCACGACGCCGAAGCCCTCGTTGAGCAGGTAGTGCGAGAGCGTGTAGCCGGCCGGGCCCAGGCCCACCACCAGCACGTTCTTGCCGATGTAGGGCAGCGCGTACGGGCGGCGCACGTTGAGCGGGTTCCAGCGCGTGAGCAGGCCGTAGATCTCGAAGCCGCAGGGCAGCGCCAGCACGTCGGTGAGGGCGGAGGTCTCGACCTGCGGGATGTTCACCGGCTCCTGCTTCTGGAAGATGCAGGCCTTCATGCAGTCGTTGCAGATGCGGTGGCCGGTGCCCGGGCACATCGGGTTGTCGACCATCACCATCGCCAGCGCGCCCAGCGAGTCGCCCTCGCCCTTGAGCGTGTGCGCCTCGGAGATGCGCTCGTCCAGCGGGCAGCCGGTGAGCGGAATCCCCAGCGGGTTCTTCTTGAAGGTGTGGCCCTCGGCGACCGGGTCCTTCGCCGGGAAGCCCTTGGAGCACGAGTCCTTCTCGCGCTCGTGGCAGATGACGCAGTAGTCGACCTCGCCCATCACCTCGCGCGGGCGTGCCGCGCGGGTCGGTGAGCTTGAAGCCGTCGCGGTAGCGCAGGTGGTGGTCGGGAGCCCTCGGGTGACTTCGGGCAGCTTCTCGTCCGGGTGCTCGAGATCGCACCAGCTGGTCGAACACCAGCGGCTTGGGCACGCGGTGCGTGGTCCAGCCTGTGGAACAGCTCCTTGCACCTCCGGGGTGCAGCGCGCGGGCGTAGCGTCCAGCGGTCCGCCAGCGACAGCAGGTCGCGCACCGCCTGCAGCTCCGCCGTGTCGTCGCCCTGGGTGACGAGGCTGGAGCCGAAGGCCTCCTTGCCCTCGGGCGTGGCCAGGCAGCGCGGCGCGGAGCGCCGTCCACTTCGCGCGCAGCGCCTCGGCCTGTCTCCGGCGTGTGGGCGCGAGGTTGCCGGCGTTGCCGGAGAAGAGCCGCTCCAGGTCCAGCAGCGTGAGGATCGGACTCGGCCAGGGCGCGCTCGATGTCGTCGCTGGCGATGGCCTCGGGGAAGCCGAGCGACAGCAGCAGCCGCATCCGCGCGTCCAGCGAGGGGAACTCGGCCAGCGTGGGCCGGTCGGTCGCGCCCTTCTTGAAGACGCGGCGGGTGATGAACTCGCGCTTGAAGTCGAAGAGCGGCAGCTCGCCCGTGAGGTGCGCGGGCCAGCCGGTCCACCTCGGTCTCCATGCCGAAGAGCCGGGCGACGAAGCGCCGACACGTGCCGCGACACGCGGATGAGCAGCTCGGACTCGGCGGGGCCGGTGAGGCTCTTGCCGCCGGACTTCCGGTAGGCGTCGAACTCCTGGAAGAGCTCGGGGGCGTCGGCGGCGAGCTGCTCGTCGAAGCGCTCGGACAGGCGGCGCAGCCCGCGCGGGCGGTACAGGTCCTCGAAGCTGAAGCCGGGAAGGCCGAGGGTCAGCGAGGGGCCGTCGTTGGAAGAAAGGGCGGTCAAGGGACGCATGTCACTCGCAGTGGGGGAGGGCAACCAGAGGAAAACGGTCGCCATGCGGCCTCCTATTTCGCGGCCCGCCGACTGGAAAGCAAGCGGACTCGAACAGGGCAGCTACTGGGGCCGGTACAACCGGCGGTGCATCTTCCTCAACCCCCAGAACATTTTCGCCGCATCCACGCCGAATCGGACCTTCGAATCGCCGGCATCAGCCCAGTCGATGGGGACCTCCAGCGCCCGCGCGCCCTGCTCGCGCATGAGGACCAGCAGCTCCACGTCCAGCAGCCACCGGTCCTCCTGGAGCCGGCCCAGCAGCGGTCGCAGCATCGAGGCCCGGAAGAGCTTCGCCCCACATTGGGTGTCGTAGTAACCCAGGTGGAAGTGCATGTCGGTGAGGGTGGCGAAAACGCGCCCCTGGAGATGGCGGAAGAGCCGGCGCTCCACCCGGCGCCCGGCCATGAGAATCCGCGAGCCGGCCAGCACGTCCACCTCCTCGGTGGTGGTCATGGCGGCCAGGCGCAGGAACTCCTCCGCGCTCACCGAGCCGTCCGCATCCAGGAAGGCCAGCCAATCGGCCTGGGGGTCGGCCTCGCGCCAGCCCCTGCGGATGGCCGAGCCCTTGCCGGCATTGTGCTCGGCGGCCACGTACCGGAAGCGGTGGGGGGCACCGGCCTCGGCCAGCCGGGCCTGGGCCTCGGCGACGCACTCCCGCTGGCGCTCGGCGTGGTCCGGGGCGCTCCCGTCATCGGAGACGATGAACTCGAGGACGGTGTCCCGGTGCGCGAGGCTGGCCCGCGTGAGCCGCTCCACGAAGGCGGGGAGCCGGGCGCCCTCGTTGTACGCGGGAATCACCACGCTGACGGTCGGCGGCGTCACGGCCGGACCTCGCTGCACACCGCGCTACCCGCCCTTCTTCGAGCCACGCCTCGACGGGGGCTCCGGCGGGGGAGTGGCCTGGGCGGCGCGCAGGGTCTCCACCTCGGCACGCAGGCGCATCACCTCGGCGGAGAGCTGCGCGTACGAGTCGCGCACGTGGCCGTTGAAGACCCGCTGGCGGCCGAGCGTCTCGTTGATGAACACCTGGCACGTCTTGCGGAAGGCCCACTTGGCCACCAGCACGAGCTGGCCCGCGCCGCCCCGGTGGGTGTGCAGGGGCAGGGGCCGCGTGGCGTCCGCGTTGGCCTCCAGCGCCTCGAGGTAGAAGGAGAGCGGATCCACCCGCGGCTCCACGCCCTCCTCGGGCACCTCCACCGACTCCGAGGTGGGCAGCCCCCGCGTGCGCAGGCGCTCCTCGATGCGCACGAGCAGCTCGCGCGCGGGGATGTCCCGTCCCATCAGCTTCATCGGCTCTTCTCCCTGACGATGCGTTCCATCTCTTCCCGGTAGGCGTCCACCACCTTGGGCCACGTGTACTTCGCGGCGTAGGCGCGCGCGCGCCGGCTCATGGCGCTCCGCTGCTCGCCCACCACGCGCAGGCCCTCGATGAACGAGTCCAGGTCCGTGTACGTCTTGCCCGCCTGGCTGCGCTCCACCTGGCCCACCAGCACCTCCGAGTGCCCGTTGACCAGCACCGGCGTGCCCGAGGCGAAGGCCTCCAGCGTCAGCAGCGAGAGGCTCTCGAAGCGCGAGGGCACCACCACCGCCAGCGCCCCGGCCAGCGCGTCGTACTTGTCCTGCTCGTCGATGCGGCCCACGTAGCGCACGCCCTCGCCGCGCAGCTCCATGTGCGCCTCGCCGGCCAGCACCAGGTCCGGCGCGTCGTGGAAGCGCGAGCGCAGCTCCCGGTGGTGCGCGAGCAGCTCGGGGATGCCCTTGCCGGCCTCCAGCCGCCCCACGTAGAGCAGGTAGGGGTTGCGCACGCCGTACTTCTCGCGGAAGCGCGTCGGGTCCACCTTCGCCGGCACGTCCACCCCCACGCCCACCACCCGCGCCGGCGCGTGGTCCGGGTAGTACGCGGCCGATGAGCTCCACCTCCTCGGGCGTGTTGCACAGCAGGGCGCCGGGGCCGCTCGAAGACGTCCGCGTACACGCCGAAGCGGATGGGCGGCTCGTCGTGCGCGGTGGGGACGAGCAGCGCGCGGTCCGCCACCATCGGCACGCCCCACACCGTCGGCGCGTACAGGTAGGTGAAGAAGACGAAGCCGTCGTAGTCCGCCCCGTGCGCGTCCAGGTGCTCCAGCAGGCCGGGCACCAGCGGGCCCTGCTCGGCCACCCAGTGCTCCTCGCGCAGCCGCTCGTTGGGCTTGTCGAAGACCTGCTGGACAGCGCGTTGAAGGGGCGGATGTTGCGCACGCGCGTCACCGGGAAGCGCAGCACCTGCACGCCCTCCACGTTCGCGTCCTGCTCCTCGCCCGGCGGGAAGACGTTCTCCCAGGTGAGGTGGTCCTTCGCGCAGCGTGGTGAGCACGGTCAGGTCCCAGTGCGGCGCGAGCTGCTCCACCACCTGCTGCGCGTGGCGCTCGGCGCCGCCCGTCACCTCGCCGTAGCGCTGCACCACGACGCCCACCCGGGGCTTCTTCGTCGCCGGCGGCGCGCGGCGCTTCGGGCGCTTGCTCTCGCCCAGCGCCTTCGCGAGGGCCCTCTGCGCTCGCCTCGGCGGAGAAGTCCTTCAGCCGCCGCGCCTGGCCCGCGAGCACGCGCTCGCGCAGCGACAGGTCCTCGCACAGCTCCACCACCAGCTCGGCGAGGAAGGCGAAGCGCTTCTGGTCGAAGGCGATGCCCGCGCCCCCGAGCGTCTCGGGCACCGCCGCCGCCGCGTAGGCCAGCACCGGCACCTCCGCGGCCATGGCCTCGACGCAGCGGCACGCCGAAGCCCTCGTGCTCGCTCATGGAGACGAAGACGTTCGCCGCAGCGGTACGCCGCCACCAGCTCCGCGTGGTTCAGCCGCCCGAGGAAGTTCACCCCGGACAGCCCGCGCGCCGTGCGCTGGAGCGACTTGAAGTAGCGGCTGCCCGGCTCGTAGCCGCCCACCACCAGCAGGCGCGCGTCGGGCCGCAGGCGCAGCAGCTCCGCGTGCAGCGCGAGCAGGTCCTCGAAGCGCTTGTGCGGCACCACCCGGCTCACCGCTGAGCACCACCGGGCCGGGGCCCGACAGCGCGTTCGCAGCATCGCCTTGTCCGCGTTCGCCTCGGAGAAGCGCTCGGGCTCGACGAAGAGCGGCACGGTGTGCACGTTGCGGTAGCCGGCCTCGCGCAGCTCGGCGCAGTTGAAGTCCGACACGCCGATGGCCACGTCCACGAAGGGCGCCATGGCGGCGAGCTGGGCCCGGCCCGTGACGAGCGCCTCGGCCAGCGGGGTGCCCCGGTAGAAGCGCGCGGGGCTGATGTTGTGGAAGACGACGCCCGCGGCGGCAGGGCAGGTGCATCAGCCGGCTGCTCAGCGGCGAGGCGATGCCGTGGTGGTAGAGCACCAGGTCGTCCGGGGCCGGGCGCAGCGCCGAGGCCGGGTGCGCGAGGGACCTCGAGGCCCGGCCCCACCTCGCCCGCGTACAGCTCGCCGAAGTGGCCCAGCCGGCGCAGCAGCAGTTGCAGGTGGAGCGCCGCCTGTCCGGTGGCGTCGCCCGCCACGAAGCTCGGAATCAGCTGATGGACCGCCATAGGGGGACCCTGCCTATCACAGCGGCATGCTATGAGGCGCGCCGTGTCCATCGGTCCTGTCGCTTTCGATGCGAGTCTGTGGGACGAGCCCACCACGGGCATCGGTCTCTACACCCGGTGTCTGGCCTCCGCCCTCCAGGCCCGGGGCGTGCGCCTGGAGCGGCTGGGGGCACGGGTTTCCGGCGAGGACCCTCGCGGCCGACATGGGGCGCACGGCCTACGTGCTGGGTCGGCTGCCCCAGACGCTGCGGCGCTCGCAGGCGCTGCTGTACCACGCGCTGGGCAACTTCAACCTCCCGCTGGTGCGCACCCCCGGCAAGCCCTACGTCGCTCACCGTCCACGACCTCATCCCCCTGCTGATGCCCGAGACGGTCTCCCGGGCCTACCGCTGGCAGTTCCGCCTGTGGCTCGCCCGCAGCGTGCAGGTGGCCGACCGCATCGTCTGCGTGAGCGAGTGCACCCGGGATGATCTCCTGGCGCGCCACCCCGAGGCGGCGGACAAGGTGTCGGTGGTCGTACAACGGGGTGGACCACGTGGACGGCCATGTGCCGGACGCCACCACCGAGGAGTTCCTGCGCGCGCTGGCGCTGCCCCAGCGGTTCGTCCTGTACGCGGGCTCGCTGGACGTGCGGAAGAACGTGAGCCTGGTGCTGGACGCGCTCGAGCGGCTGAAGGCGCGGGGTCGGCCGGTCTCGCTGGTGATGGTGGGGCAGAGCTGGTTCGGCTCGGGGGCGGTGGAGTCCCGCGTCGCGCGCATGCGCTCCGAGGGCCATGACATCCGGCCGCTCGGCTACCAGTCCGAGCCCGTCTTCTTCGAGCTGATGCGGCGGGCGGCGGTGTTCGTGTTCCCCTCGAAGTACGAGGGATTCGGACTGCCGCCGCTGGAGGCCATGCGGCTGGGGACGCCGGCCATCGTGTCCACGACGGGGGCGCACGCCGGAGGTGTGCGGCGAGGCGGCTCCGGCGGTGCGGCCGGACGACGCCGAGGGGCTGGCGGAGGCGATGGACCGGCTGATGCGCTCGGACGCGGAGCGGCGGCGCTGGGCGGAGGCGGGCCGGAAGCAGGCGGCCCGGTTCACCTGGGCGCGCTGCGCGGAGCAGACGCTCGCGGCCTACGAGGCGGCACTACGGCGGTAAGAAGTGCCCGGGAATCAATAGGCTTCTCCCGAAGTTTTTGTGAATTCTGGGTGCCTGCGGACGTCTGTATGCGTGAGGCTGGCCCGCTTGCCCGCCCCCCGCCCCTGAACCACACGAAGTGCGGGAGAGCCAATCAATAGGGGGAAGCGCTAATTTCAACTCTGAGAGGGTGTTGAAATAGGACAAGCGGCACAACATTCGTGCCTACCCAGCAGGCGGGCAAGCTCAATGTAATGGACAAGGGATTATCCTGCCGGCCGGACTCCGAGGGACAGTTCAACAACCCTCTGACCTCTGAGAGTTTCCTGCCCTCAGATGCCTCCTATAATCCCTTCCAGGGGGAGCTGCTGCTACATCTTAAAGTGGTAGCTCTAAACGCGAAGTGCTTCACGATGACCCGGCGGTTCCAGGTTCCAGCCCAGGGGATATGCCCCCGGGGGCGAGCCTGACACTACTTTCGAACAGAAGACGATTCAGGGGCATGAGCTTTTCACCTGAACATCTTGAGATGATACTCTTCGAAAGTTTTATGCCACATTCGGTCGGCCAAATGAGGGGCCTCCGCCTAGCCTGAACGTGACGATGTTGATCGGGAAACGTAGGGGCTGACGGATGAGCTGTCTACTCGCGAGAGGCTCTGGATAATCCAGCTTCTCTCGACAGTTCAACGAGTGCCGCGATCTCCTTGAGCACGCTTCGCAAATCAGCTCAGGTTCTAATGAACTGAACTGCTGCAGGAACTCACGGGGTTCTCGTTGCCAAGCAAGATTTCAGAGCAACTGGCTAACGGCGTGTTCTGGTTCGCCCTCGCTACCTCGCTGGATCGGCGTGATGGAGGAGGAGGGCCCGTTCCGCCCTACGCTGAGTTGCTTGATCTTCCAGTGCCTGTAAAAATCAGAATGACCGTACCAGGGGTCAGCTGGTGATGCGGCTTTATATATCGTTAGGTCTTCATGAGGGAAGGGCCGCTCAGCCGGCTAATCAATGAGGCCGCGAAGGCGCGCCACCCCTGTGCCGGCATGGTGCGAAAGCTCTTGAATAGCGATTATGTGCGTCGTATCCGCAATGGCCTTTCGCACGGATCTTTCTCTACATTAATACGCTGGATTGGTTTTTCGAAATAACAGGGGGCGTGCAGTCGCCACCCCCAGAGTTCTTAAGCTGGCTCTGCACTTGGTTGATGGTAATTCAACTGCAAGCACTATCCGCGAGTTCGAAGTCTACGCATACGCGTCCGGATGGCGGTAGTGTGAAAACATGAGAGAGACTGTTGAACTGTCTCCCTCGAAGCTCGGTGGGTGGGAAGCGTCCTGGCCCATTACATTGGGCTTGCCTGCATGCGGGGTAGGCGCTGAACGTTGTTCCTGCTTGTCCCAGTTTAATGTCCTCTGATGGGAAGATTTGATTGGTCGAAGAGAATCATCATCCCGCCTTATTCACGAGAGGGGCAGGAGGATGACCGGAAAAGGAGGGTGACGCGCCTGACCTCCCGAGTGGTAGAGGGGTGTTGTTCAGACAACCACCACCAAACGGCAGGAGGCGCGTCATGGGTGAAATCCTCAACGACTTCGGGCTGGAATTCAACGGCTCCGTGAAGCTGGAGGCGAGAGCGGAGCGGTTGACGGCGGAGGCAGGGGCGGTGCTGTTGAGGGAGGTGGACGAGCGGTTGGGGCTGACGCGCTGGTTGGGGGAGAGTTTGACGGACACGCGAGACGAGAAGCGGATAACGCACTCGTTGCGGGAACTGGTGCGTACGCCCCTCTTGCTGTTGGCGCAGGGGTGGAAAGACAGCGACGACGCGGATGCACTGAGGCGGGATGCGGTGCTGAGGCTGGCGGTGTCGGACAGGAAGAGCACCGCGCCGCTGCGGCGGGAAGAAGGAGGGCCGGAGGGACTGGCCTCGCAGCCCACCTTGTCGCGGCTTGTGAGCATGCTGGCGCGAGAGGAAAACCGGAAGGTGCTGCACGAGGCGCTGGTGTGGCAGACGGGCCGGAGGCTGAGGGCGCAGCAGCCCAAGGGCCAGAAGCTGAGGCAGGTGACGGTGGACGTGGACGGGTTGCCGGTGGAGGTGCATGGGCACCAGGAAGGCAGCGCGTACAACGGACACTACGGGGTGCGCATGTACCACCCGCTGGTGGCCAGCATCGCGGAGACGGGCGACCTGCTGGACGTGAGGTTGCGCGAGGGCAACGTGCACAGCGCCAACGGGGCGCTGGAGTTCATCGAGGAGTTGCTGGGGCGAGTGGAGAAGGAGATATGCGAAGTGGCGGCGGTGCGCTTGGACGCGGGGTTTCCCGAGGAGAAGCTGCTTGGGAAGCTGGAGGAGCGAGGCACGCCCTATGTGGCGCGCGTGCGCAACACCTCGGTGCTCAAGCAGGAGGCAGCCCTGCCACGCTTCTTCCACTCGGGAGTGCCGACGGGGGAGCCGGGCACCTTCCTGTACGAATGGGAGTACCAGGCGCAGGGCTGGAGCCGTGCACGGCGCGTGGTGCTGGTGCTGTTGGAGAGGGAGGGCGAGCTCTTCCCGCACGCCTTCTGGCTGGTGACGAGCTTTTCGGCCGAGCAGATGCCGGCCGAGAAGCTGCTGGAGCACTACCGCGAGCGCGGCACGGCCGAAGGTCACTTCGGCGAGCTGATGGACGTGCTGGCCCCGGCGCTCTCCTCGTCCAAACGGCCCAAGTCCAACTACCGGGGGCGTCCGCCCGTGCAGCGCTCGGTGTCAATCGACGCCTTCGCCAACAACGAGGTGCGCCTGCTGCTCAACGCCCTGGCCTACAACCTGGTGCACGCCGCGCGCGTGCTGATGGAGCAGGCCACGGGCGAGGGCTGGGGGCTGCGCCGCGTCCGCGAGCGGGTACTCAAGGTGGCGGCACGGGTACTGTTGCACGCCAGGAGGGTCGTGCTGGTGATTGCCCGGGAGTCGGCCAGCCTCTGGCAGAAGCTGTGGACGAAGCTGGGCTCGCTGAGCACGGCCCACGTCTCGTAGCCAATCGGCGGCAATCCCTTCCCTCCCGTCGAATCTTCCGTAGCACCCTCTCCAGCTCTTCCTGCTCGCGACCCGCGACCCCGGGCGGGGGTCGTCTGTCCTGCGTCCGAAATCGCAAGCCCATGCCCTCGGCTTCAGCCCTCATGCATGTCTTGAGCCTGTCGTCACGAATATGGTGGGATCAAGGCTCACGGATTTATGGGTGTTGATTGACTTGTAAGGGGATTTTGATGAATGACATTCTGTTGTTGGAGACGAATCTCGATGGGCATATCGTGCCCTGGGATGCGCGGCGGACCCAGCTCGATCTGTTCCAGTCATTTGCGCGAGCGTTCTCTCCAGAGACTCGTGTTTTCCATGAGCGAATCGAAACCGTCGGGGCATTGCGCCATGTGCTCACGAAGGCAGGCGAACAGAACTCTTGGGAGCGTTCGCGAAGGACACAGGGAGGTGACTTGGTCGAGCCTATGGATGTTCGCTTCGTCCACCTCAACTCTCACGGCTCCTCCGATGGACCGTATCTGCGGTTGGAAGATGGCGGAGTTCCGGCGAGCACGACCGAAATCGCGAACGCCTTCTCCCCCCTGAAAAAGATGCGTGTCCGAGCAGTCATGCTGTCGGCTTGTTGGAGCGGTGGGTGCGCGCAACTTGCCAACGGGATTCTCGATGCCAGCGGGGCAGAAGCAGTTGTTGGCTACCCTGGAATAGCGTCAGACGATGTTTGTGCGATAGCCGAGCAGATGCTCTACTTCCAGCTTCTGCGCAAAGAGAAGACCTCTGTTTGGAAGGCCGTCCGCCGCGTCAATGACTCGCTGGTTCTTTTGGGGGAGAAGCCGAACAAGCTTCTGTCGTGCTGGATTCACAATGAGAAGGGCGAGTTGGAAGCCTATCCATGGTGGAAGGACGCCCATGATATTGATGTTGACTCCCGGCAAGAGAGAGCCTTCTTGCTGGTCTTGAAGGAACTCTTTCCCGAACGGGGCAGTGTCGGTGTGGAGGAGTTACAACTTGCGCGGCAGATCGTGAAGAAGCTCTTCTGATAGTTTACGTCGCTGACATCAGCGCGGAAGCCATGTGATCTCCGCTGTCAAAGGACTCTTCCAACACCTCGCCCCCTACGAGTCGTCTGAACCCCGCATGGCTCGAACTCGCGTCGTCGCCGCTACGGAGAGGCATGACCTCGTGAGTTCTCCACTCGAAGGGGACTCCTGCCGTGGTATGACGCGAGCGCATCGGGCTTCCGTCGACGCCACTGGGGCGTGGTAGGGAAGAGCGACAAGGGACAGCGCATGACGACCACGACGAAGAAGAAGGGCAGGAGGTTGGGTCCGTTCCAAATCGGTAGACGGTGCAAGCACGCAGCGGCGGAGCTGGGCCACATCCACGAGGCGCGAAATGTCCAGACGGGCGCCCCGGCCCTGGTGATGCTGCCGGGGCCTCGGCCCACCTGGGGACCCAAGAAGGAGTGGCAGGTGCGTGCCTCCTTCCAGGTGACTCCGCCCTCCATCTCAATCGAGGTGGAGCGGGCGCCGGCCTCGGGCAAGGTGGCGGAGCTGGCCAACCTGCTTACCCTGCTGCTCGCGGGGCTCGACGCCGTGGGCAGCAACGCCAGGATGCGCGCCCACCTCACCCGCGAGCCCATGGAGCGGTTCATGAGGCGCCCTCCGCTGAAGGCCCTGGCGGTCGCTGCACTCGCCGTCCTCGCGCTGGGCGGGGGCTTCTGGTTGGGCACGGGCACCCATCCCATGGCTCCTCCCGCACCACCACCTTCGACTCCCGCGCTCGGTGAGTTGGCGGACGCCGGGCACCCGTCCTCCTTCCTGGTCTCCGGTGGGCAGCAGGGCCCGGCGGGTATCGCCTACCCGCTTCCCGACAAGCCCTTCTCGAACCAGTCCAGGCCCCCCTGCCGCACCCATCGGGATGAGGTCGCGATCAACGGTGGCTGCTGGGTAGCGCTTGAGCGCCGTCCGCCGTGTCACCCGGAGCAGGCCGAGTACCAGGGGAAGTGCTACCTGCCGGTGGGCTTGAGGGACCCACGCCCGCCTCAAGCCCTCTCCCCGTGAGCTGTCCCTTGTTCGAGCAGGCTCATGGCTGACTCTGGCGGCTGCGCAGCACGCGTGCGATGGCGTCGAAGGTTTCGGCCCGCCGGCGATGCGTCGAAGGTTCGCTCCGACGGAGTCCTCCGGGCGGTTTGCTTCGATGACTGCCGCATCTTCTGGGTGCCCGATGAACTGCAGCAAGACCGCGGCGCCGAAGGAGCAGTTGGGCGAGACAGCGGGCACGAGGCTTCGGGCCAGGGTGCGCAGCTCAGCGAGAGTCTCCTCCGGGAGTTCGGGGAGGAGCCGCTCCTTGTACAGGAGCAAGAGGGTGAACAGGCGGTCGCAGTAGTACGCGGCCTCACCCTTCTGGCTCGCGGCCTCCTCGAGCCGCGCGGAGGCCACGGAGATGAACGACGGCAACGTGGAGACCAGGTCCTCGGGTAGATCCGCGTCGAGCACCGTGACGACTCGCGTCTTGTCCTCCACGGAAACCGAGGGGGAGCGCACCCATGCACGGAGCTCATCCGGAGTCTTCTCCAGGAGCACGAGCAGGCCCGGCAAGGAACCGTGGGATTTCGGGTCAAGCCGGGCCAGACTTCTCCGGATGGTCGGTAGCAGGTCCGGGTGGCGTCTCTTCCATAGAGATTCCGTGACCACGTTTACGTCACTGAGCTCTGGCTCGGTTGCGGTCGCCAGTCGCTCCAGCTTTCGTACGAGCGCGGCCCGTGCTCCCGCGTCCTCGATCCGTCCCAGTGCCCTGATGATTTCGTCAACGACGGAGTCCCCGTCGTAGTCCCCCCGTGCCTCTTCGAGAGCGAGTTGCTGCTCCAATCGCCCGACACTGGCTTCTCCACCAAGTTCACCCAGACCGAAGGCCGCGGCTTGCCTTGCTGGCGCATACTCCTCGTCTTGCAACAGCTCTTCGAGCAAGGCCCTTGCCTTCGGCTCCACGCCGAACCTTGAAATCAGCTCGCGTGCCCGGTCTTCCTCTCCCCAACGGCACGCGTCGACCAGTTCGTCCTGTAGCTGCACCGTGTCCGTCTCTTGATCCATTTCCTCGGCTCACATGGGGGGCGCTACCGGGTCTACCCCGGTGAGCGCGAACCATCGCTTCCCTGGTTCCAGGGACACGACCTCCCATGTCGCCGACCTATCACATCACCGCGGACATCGACTCGGGGCCAGGGGCCTTCGGGCCGAGTACCTCGGGCAGGCGGTGCTTCTCGATCCAGGCGTGGAAGTCCCATTTCTGGAGGAACCGCTCGGCGGCCTCCCAGCCCGAGCGGTGGAGGGCCTGGGTCTGCTCGCTGCGGATGCCGAAGTCCGTGGTCCCCACTCCCAGCGTGGGGATGGCGATGGTGCGGTCGAAGTTCTTCTGCCGGATGTAGCGCGCGTCGTGCGCCTCCAGCATCGTGGAGAACAGCGCCCGGAGCAGGGAGATGGGGCCCTGGATTCGGTTCGGCCGCTCCTCCTCCCTGCCATCGCTCTGGACTCCGTCCACCAGCTTGAAGCCGAAGGTGGGCCAGGGCGGGTTGGCCTTGCCGTCATCGAGGATGTCCACGGGGAAGTTGCTGAGCACGCCTCCGTCCACGATGAAGCAGGTCTGGCCGCGCGTATCCTGGACCTGCACGGGCTCGAAGAAGAACGGAATGCTCATGCTCATCCGCACCGCCCTGGCCACGTCGAGCTCCTCGGGATCGTACCCGTAGTCGCGGATGTCCCAGGGCAGGACGAGCTGCTTGCGCCGGGTGAGGTCGGCGGCGATGACCTGCAACTTGTAGAAGTACTTCGACCCGGGCGACTCGCCGTCCATGTGCAGGTCGCGGAAGGTGCGGACCTTGCGAGGGGCCTCGGCCAGCAGCTCCCGCAGCCAGCTCTCGAAGTAGTTCCCCTCGTAGAGGCCCTTCTCGTACAGCACGCTCAGCGCCGGTCCGAGCACCGGGAGCCGGTCCAGCTTGCTCATGTCCTGGAAGCGTCGGTAGTCGAGGCTCTCCATGATGGCGCGCAGCTCCGCAGCCGAGTACCCAGCCGCCACCAGGGCCGCGACGATTGCTCCGGCCGAGGTGCCCACGACGTTCTGGAGCCGCAGGCCGGCCTCTTCCATGTACTCGACGGCGCCGACCAGTCCGATTCCCTTCACCCCTCCGCCTTCGAATACCGCGTCCGCTTTGTCGAGCCGTGTCATGGGTCATCCCTCCTCGACGGGAAGAGAGCTTCCGGCCCGGATGTGACGAGCGCCTTGGTGATACGGACCCGCTCGAGAGCGAGCGGCCGTCCGCTCAGCCGGTCATCCGCCCGATGAGCAGGCCGAGCAGGAAGGTCACGGCGGCGGCGGCCCCCGCCATCCAGGGGGAAGGTTCTGGCCCTTGGCCGCCGGAGCGGGGGAGGGGGCCTGGGCCGGGGTCGACTCCTCCGGGACGAGCACCCGGACCTTGATGTCGCCCGCGATCAGCGCGTTCACCAGGTCATCGAGGCAGCGCTCGTAGTCCTCCAGCGAGATGTCGATCGGCGTGCCATGGTGGGCCTCGTACCGCCTGGCCACCGACTCGTGGCTGCGGAGCTGTGCCTCCTGCTTCGCGACGTCCACCCAGCCGCAGACGATCGTCGGCCCCGTGCCGCGCCGCGGGATGAGCGAGATGGACTGCCGGGCCAGGCGTCCTCCGGCGGTGCTGGGGCCCTCGGGCTCGTCGATGCGCAGCACCCGGTGCGGATTGCGGCCGTAGATCTTCTTGGAGAGCTTGTCCCGCAGCCTGTCCGCGAACAGCGCCGCATGGGTCGCGAACATCGTCCGGTTCGACTCGCCCGCCGCGGGCGCCGGCTCCGGCGCGTCGTCGAACTCCGCCATGGGGGCCATGCGTGTCTCGTTCGACCGTCCCGCTGCCCGCGTCGGGGGAGACGTGTGTTCCTCTTCTCCCAGCGGGGCGATGCGCGTCTCGTCGGCCCGCCTCGAGTTACCCCTGTGACCGTTCGCCATGTCGACTCCTTGCCGGAGAGGATACCTCACCGGGCGGGGGCCACGGCTTCGGCGGGGGCCTCGTCCAGCGTGGCCCTCGGGCGCAGCAGGAGGGCCACGGCCATGGCCACCAGGTTCACGCCGCCCGCCAGCATGAGGACCTGGGCATAGGTGAAGCCGGCGTGCTCGACGAGCGCCGCCATGCCGGTGGGGAGGAAGGCCGCCACGAAGGCGCCCACGTGGAAGACGAGCCCCACGCATCTGCCGCGGATGCTCGCCGGGAAGAGCGAGGTGAGCAGCAGTGGCGCGATCCCCGGAGGCGCCGCGCCGAACAGGCCTCCCATGAAGGCGCCCAGCCACAGCAGCTCCGGCTTCATGCCCACGTAGAGCGGCAAGAAGGGCAGCGCGCCGAACGCGGCGATGGCCACCGCCCTCGCCACGCCCAGCCGCGAGGCCAGGGCTCCGCACACCGCCGTCCCCAGCAGCATGCCCACGTTGAAGATCGCCACCAGCACCGACACGCCCTGCGTCGTCTGCCCCAACTCCGTCTTCAGCAGCACCGCGTACAGGCTGGTCAGCCCGTAGTAGCCGCCGAAGTTGAAGGCCATCACCAGCGAGCCCCACACGAGCCGCGTCATCAGTCCCTTGCCCGTCAGCTCCTGGCTGGACCGCGCCTGCCTCGCCGCAGCGGCCTTCTCGCGGTCGAAGCTCTCCGGCACCCCGTAGCGGATGGGCAGCGCCAGCAGCGCCGGCACCGCGGCGATGACGAAGAGCGCCCGCCAGCCCCACAGCGGCACCACGAAGCCGGACACCACCGCGGCCAGCAGGTAGCCCACGGCCCAGCCCCCGTGGAGGATGCCCGAGGCGATGCCTCGACTGCGCTCGGGCCAGTTCTCCATGGCCAGCGTGGCGCCGCTCGTCCACTCGGCGCCCATGCCGAAGCCGAAGAGGGTGCGCAGCACCAGCACCCAGGTGAGGCTGGGCGCGAACGCCACCGCCCCATCGCACAGCGCGAGCCAGATGACCGAGAGCATCAGCGGCAGCTTGCGGCCCCACCGGTCCGCCACCGCTCCGGCCGCCACTCCGCCCGCGAGCCGCAGCAGCAGCGTGAGCGTGATGGACACCGCCAGGGCCGTCACCCCGACGCCGAACTCCTTCGCCATCTCCGGCATCACCAGCAGGTAGATGGTGAAGTCGAAGGCATCCAGCACCCACCCCACCCAGGCCGCCAGGAAGGTCATCCACTGGCCCCGTGTGGGCTCCTTCCACCACGGCAAGGGCCGGGCCTCCGACTTCGCCGCCATGGGTGCCGCCTCGCCGCGGTGGCCCGCGACTTCCTGGGTGTCCCCCTCACCGGTGTGCATGTCCGGGAGCATACCGGAGCACCCGAGAGCGAGTCCCGCGTACGCCCCTGGACGGAAGCCCTGGCGGGGCGCGTCACTCTGACCGGGGGTCGACCGTCCTCGGGGAAATCGCCTTGCGCGCGCGGACGGTCGTGGCCACCACCTTGCGGCGGAACTCGCCCTGGAGGCCATCGTGCGCTCGCGAACATTCCTTTCCCTGGCCGTCCTTCTGCTCGGCCTGCCCGCGCTCGCCCAGCAGACCGTCCAGGTGCAGCCCACGCTGGAGACCCAGGGGGTGCTCGGCACCGGGACCGTGGTCGACGGCGCGGCCCTGTGGGTCCACCCGACCGACCCGGCCAACAGCCTGCTCCTCGTGGCGGACAACCTGAACGGGCTCCTCGTCCACCAGCTCGACGGCACCCGGCTGGCGCAGCTCGCCGAGGGCGCGGTGCTCGGCGTGGACGTGCAGGAGGGCGTCTCGGTGGGCGGCATCTCCCAGCAACTGGTGATGGTGGCCAACCAGCCGCTCCAGGGGCTCGTGGCCTACATCGTGGACCCCACGACGCTCGGCCTGCGCAGGGCGGGGCTGGCGACCATCACCGCTCAGGGCTTCGCGCCCAACAGCGTGGCGATGTACGTGAGCCCCACCACCGGGCGCGTCTTCGCCTTCGCGGGGAGTACGACGGGCGACCTCCGGCAGTTCGAGCTCACCTCCACTCAGGGCGATGCGGGCACCACGTCCAACCTGGTCCGCTCCTTGACCGTGGGGGGACCCGTCGTGGGCCTGGCCGTCGACGATGCCCAGGAACGCTCTACGTGGTCCAGCAGGACGTCGGCATCTGGCAGTACGGCGCCGAGCCCGATGCCGCGGACACCCGTCACCTCCGTGGACAACGTCGGCGGCGGGGGCCTCGTGCAACCGCTGGGGGGCGTGGCGCTCTATTCGGCGTCCGGCGACAGGGGCTATCTGCTGGTGGCGAACGGGGGCGCGGACTCAGTGCTCGTCTACGAGCGGGCGCCCACCGCCCATACCTTCCGAGGCAGCCTCACCGTCGTCACGGACGGAGGCATCGACGCCGTGGAGCGTCCTCGCCACGTGGTGGTGAGCAACCGCGTCCTGGGCACCCGCTTCCCATTGGGAATGGTCGCCGTCCACGACAGCACCAACATCGGGGGCACCGAGAACTTCAAGCTCGTCCCCTGGGATGCGATCGCCACCCGCTTCACGCCCAACCTCGTCGTGGACACCGGTGGCGGGAACGGCACGGACGGGGGCACGGACGGGGGCACGCCGGATGGAGGCGCGGACGGGGGTGGATCGCCCAACGTCACCGCCCCGCCGCCGCCCGGCCCTCCCAGCCCGCTGCCCGATGACCTCACCCTGAAGGACTCGAGCTGTAACTGCTCCTCGGTGTCCATATCGGGCTCGGTGCTGTTCGTGCTGGCGGGCATGCTGCTGCTCTCGCGTCGGCGCCGCGGGTCCTGATGCCGGTTGCCTCCCGGGGGCGCCTGTTCAGGGGGAACCCACTCGTGAATGTGGTTAAAACCCTCTCCTTCTGTGCGCCGGGCGGCCTCATCGCCAGCGACCTGGCGCACGCCTTCAAGGCTTGCCTCGACAAGTATCCGCAGCAGGTCAAATTGCTGAAGAGCCCGGCGGATTAAGAATACCTCACCACCAAGCGCGCGATCGACAAGCCCGAGCGATCCCACAGCTTCATTTTCGGTGAATGCTATTTCCGTCAACATGGCTCATCTCCAGTTGCGCCACGGCTGGCATGCGGCATTCTCGCCACAGCCAGGCGCGATAGGAAAGTTTGGGCTTTGCCGCGATCTTAGCAACTCGCGCGGCCCCTCCACCTCTTGGTAAAGCTCCAACGCGCATCGCTGCGCTCCTGTCGCGGCGGAAACCCCAATTGAAGGAGTTATACATCATTCCGTCCGCAGGAGAAGTCGACCTAACGGGGGTGCTGCTTTTTCTACGTATTAGTGGCTAATTTATCACTCGCGGACGAAGCCCTCCCGAGCGCCTCGTAGCTCGCGGGCCAGCTTTGCCAGCCTTTCGGCGCCATCAAAGCCGAACAATGCCAGCGCCATACGGTATCTCAGCGGCGCCGCGGCCCCGCTCGGTCGCGCTCCGGCTGTGACCAGCTTCTCCATTAAGTCGTGGGCGTAGTCGCGATTTAATCATACATTCATCGCGCACTCTCGAATCGTGCTCGAGCAATACATGTTTGTCGCAGCGTGTTTAACTCGCCTCGTTGCTTCAAATAGCACTCCAGTGCATCTGTGAGATTCATTCGGATGCGCATTACCAACTCAAGATTTTTCTTAGAAACCGTGCCACAACCATGTTGGCGATAGATGGCTCCAACGTTCTCATTCAAACAAGCAAACTTATCCCCGGCCCGAAGCAAACGAAGCAACAACTCGTGTTCCTGGCAGCAAGGTTGGTCTTCTTTCCAACCTCCGATCGCCCGTACCGCTTCCGCTCGTAGCATCATAGAATGGGTGGCAAAAGCCCCCCAGAGCACGAAGTTTGCCATGTGATCATCAACTTGTTCGATGTCGACGGTATGTTCTTCGCCGGATTCAAAGAGGAGCGTAACCGGAGAGTAAACCACATCGATGTCTGGGGTTTGGTCAATGACGGCCATATGTTTTTTGACTTTATCCGGCAACAGGTAATCGTCGGCATCAAGGTATTGCAGCCAACTGCCTCGAGCGTGTTGAAGCAGGTAATTTCGCGCTGCGTTTGGACCGCGGTTGGACGAGAATTCTGCGCGAATGTGATTTCCATAAGATTCAATGACCTTTTTACTTCCGTCGGTCGAGCCGTCATCAATTACAATAACTTCAACGTTTGAATATGTTTGATCCAAGGCGCTTCTTATGCACTGATCAACATAATCTACAGAATTATAGCATGGGATTAGAATAGAAACTAAGGGATTACCCCTCATCGCACTCTCCAACGGCGTTCGAAGAAATTTTTTATGCCACTAAGAAGACGTCCGCTCAACTCTTTGGTATGGAAATCTCGCATGATGCGCTGCACTGGTAGGTGAGCATCACTTTCCATCCACGCTCTCTGCAGAACGCGAGTTTCATTGGCGGGCATAGCGCCGACACAAAAAATCAAATCGACAATTTCTCGTCCTAATACCTCATCGAAGAAAGGTTGTTCGACGCCGTCGGACGTAAATGGAAAGGCGAAGGAGATGCGTTCGAGCCCAAAGCGGGCTTTCAAGTCCCTAGCGCAGTCCACTGTTTGGCAAACCTGTTGTGGAAGGGGCAGGTCGCTGTAGTGAGGGTGATCCACGCTGTGCGCGCCTATTTCGAACCCCTGAACCAAAAGTGTTTGAACCTCTTTGGTGGTAAGATACGGTTGCCTTTGGTGCAGAAACGTTTCGAAGTCCAATTCAACTACGCGAGCTATCAAATCGAGAGTGTGAGTGTCGCGTACGCGAGCGTCGGCAACTCGCTGAATGACGATTTCAGGTTGAACACCGTCAGGAAGTCCCATCAAGCGCGCGACTTCTGTGATCAAACTTGGATGAGTATTGGAAAGGTTTTCTATGAGTAGGCTCGCCTTGTGGCGAAAGCAGAGAAACCGATTGTCGAGCGAGGCTGAGTTCAAAAAGAATGTTGCTGGGACGCCTACTCGCTTGCAGAGTGGCGCGATTTCATCAGCGACTTCACGCAAACCATCATCAAATGAGAGGAACATTGCCCGAGGCGGAAGTGGACGGCCCTCGCGCGCGTGATTGACCAGATCGCTTAACGACAATGGCGCGAACGAATGGGCGAGAAATTCCAGATCATCCCGAAACGTTCGCGGATTACGGATAGGAAACAGGCGCTTGACATGATCGCCTGGCTCGTCAGTAACGCAGTGGTAGAATGGACAAAAGATTGGCCCCGCAGCGATCTGCACGAGACCGGGCATGTGTGAGAGCCCGGCCTCAAGCACCCCGCGGATCGTTCGCTTTTGGCCCACAGCTACATTTAGTGCTATAAATAACTAGACGCAAAAAAATTTGCGCGCGCTGGAATAGGGCTCGAGTCCCTTGGCAGTGGGCCGGGCAACCTGGGACTCTTGGCTTAACTCTAGTGCGCAGCTATGTGCTCCTGCCACTCGCGCCGGAGATCAGCAATCCTACTCTGAGGAACTATAAATCATTCCGTCCGAACGTAATTAACGAGGTGCTTCTCTTTCTGCATATGCTGAGGGCCCAATTTGTCAAGTCGGGGATACTTGGTACGCCGAGGCCTGATCAAGAGTAACTCTATGAAGATCAGAGAGGGAACAAGCAGGCTGAAGGTACTTGTCACCGGCACCGAGGGTTACATTGGTGCACGCCTTGCTCCATGGCTCGCCGAGTGCGGTCATGATGTGATCGGCCTGGATACGGGCTACTATTGCGACGGCACGCTTTATCTCGACCCGCTCGGCCTGCGGATGGCGCCCCGCACGCTTTACAAGGATCTGCGAACGGTAACACGGCCGGATTTTGAAGGGCTGGACGCGGTCGTTCATCTAGCGGAACTCTCGAACGATCCTCTGGGGCAAAATCATCCGGAAATTACTTATGAGATAAACCACCAAGGATCAGTACGCATCGCAAGGGCGGCGCGCGAAGCGGGTGTGCGAAGGTTTATCTATGCGTCCTCCTGTAGTGTCTACGGTGTGGGCAGCGAAGAATTCGTCGACGAGACCTCGCCCCCCAATCCTCAGACCGCTTATGCGAAATGCAAGGTCATGGTGGAGGACGACTTGCGCTCAATGGCAAGCACAGACTTCTGCGTCACGTTCTTGCGAAACGCCACCGCTTACGGTCCCTCCCCACGCATGCGCTTCGATGTTGTGTTGAATGATCTGTGTGCGCTTGCCTGGACAAGGCAGGAAATCGCAATGGTCAGTGACGGCAGTCCGTGGCGCCCCATTGCTCACATCGAGGACATCTGCGAAGCGATGCGGCTCACGCTCGATGCGCCGATAGATGCCGTGAACGGTCAAATATTTAACGTTGGCGTTACGGCGGAAAACTATCGGGTGCGCGAGATTGCGGCGATCGTCGCCCAGGCGTTTCCCGGCTGCGAGGTGACTGTGGGGCCGCCGAGTCCGGATAACCGGAGTTATCGGGTTTCATTTGACAAGATTGCCTCGCGGTTGCCCGGATTCAAGAGCCGTTGGACGGCGCGGCAGGGGCCCGGAGTTGCGACGGCTGTTTCAGCGTATTGAGTTTTCGCAGAGCACCTACGAGTTCAGAGCGTTTACCCGGCTAAGACAGCTGCAGTACCTGCAGCGGACCGCGCAGATTGACCGCGGTCTGTTTTGGACTCCTCGCTAGGACGTGGTGCCCAACGCCGACAAAAGGTGACATGCTCAAAAGCGCCGGCTGAAGAGGGTTAGGAAATCGCGCTTGACTGATTGAGCTTCCTCCCCGAACTTCCGTTTCTCCTTGTCGGTTGCGGGAACCTTCCTTTTCCCATTGACCAGCTTGTTGAAGCACGCGCACGCTCAAGCTGGAATAAATCATCACGCGTTCGTATTGTGGGGGAGTGAGGCCATGGATATTGGGTGAGCGGGTAGCAACTCACGAGTTTTGGGGCCGCAGGGACGCTGAAATGGACGCGCGTAGTTACCCTACCAACGGGCGATGCTCTGAGTTACGCTTGTGAAAGCCGTTATTTTGGCCGGTGGATTAGGCACTCGCATTGGCGAAGAGACATCGGTCAAACCCAAGCCCATGATCGAGATTGGAGGTATGCCAATTCTTTGGCACATTATGAAGATTTATGGTCATTACGGGATCAAAGATTTCATAATTTGCCTTGGTTACAAGGGTTATATGATTAAGGAATATTTTGCTAACTACTTCCTACATACGTCAGATGTCACGATCAATCTCGCAGACAATCGTTTCGATATTCACCGCAGCATGGCTGAGCCTTGGCGAGTTACACTGCTCGACACTGGAGAACGAACTCAAACTGGAGGTCGCCTGAAGCGCGTTCTTCCTCACCTCGCCAAGGAGAACGTCTTCGCTCTTACCTATGGTGACGGGGTTGCTAATATCGATATTGCCTCGCAGATGAAGTTTCACCACAGCCATGGACGCCTTGCTACCATTACCGCAGTTCAACCCAAGGCGCGTTTCGGAGCCTTAGCTTTGGATCAGGATCGGGTGTTGAGTTTCCAAGAGAAGCCCGAGAGCGAGGGAGGCTGGATTAATGGAGGGTTTTTTTTGCTCTCCCCAAAAATCGGGGATTTTATTGTGGATGATTCCACCATTTGGGAGCGTGACCCGCTGCAAATCCTCGCAGCAACTGACCAATTGCGCGCTTATTTACACCGCGGGTTCTGGCAGCCAATGGATACGATGCGTGACCGCACGCTCCTTGAGGAGCTATGGGCGAGCGGGAGCCCGCAGTGGAAAGTGTGGTGATCCTCGTGACTTTGCAGGCGTCTTATTCGGGCACAGTATCTGGATGCACTGTCCAACCGCGCTAACTCAACGCTGAAGTGTTTGGTAGAGAACCGGGAGGCGTGTTTACTCGTGGGATTGCAAAACGACGTTGCCCCATTACGAGGGACAATTTCTTGTCGCGGAGGCCGTCCCTGAGCGACACTAATTATGGCCCGTGCCCCTGTTCGCAGCCGTGGCGACCAGACCGCGTTCGTAGGGAATTCCAAGGGCACGCCTTACCTTGGGCTCTCTAACAAGGGCATTTCTTGATTGGTAGCTAGCAGCTTTTGATCGATCTTGAAGATAGCTTGGGGACGGAGCAGACGGGCGCGCTGCGCGATGCTCATCGGAGGGGAATCGAAGGATTGCTTGGCGACCCCACACACCAAAGACCATCCTCGTTCGCTGAGTGCATTCCAGGACCGAGGGGGTGAAGACATGGACCTGCGGTGTCGCTTTTGTGATGCGGCTTTGCATGCTAGCTTTGTTAACCTTAATCAATCCCCCTTGGCTAACGCTCTGTTGGACGCGGCTTCTCTTAATGAGATGGAGCCCCATTATCCACTGCATGCTTACGTCTGTGACCAATGCTTTCTTGTACAACTCGACACGTTCGAAACGCCTAGCCGGATTTTCGGACACTATCTCTATTTTTCATCTTTTTCCGACAGTTGGCTCGAGCATGCACGGCGCTATTGCGCTCTGATGCGTAGGCGGTTTGGAATAAATCAGAGGAGCAGGGTCGTAGAGATTGGGAGTAATGACGGGTATCTGCTGCGTAATTTCGTTGAAGATGGAATCCCCGTACTCGGAGTCGAACCCGCAGCGAATGTGGCCGCTGTGGCGGAAAGCCGAGGAGTTCCCACTGAAGTAGCGTTTTTTAATGCTGCCAAGGCCGAGGCGCTCCGCGTGGCTGGCTATGATGCCGACCTGATCTGCGTTAATAACGTTCTCGCCCACGTGCCAGACATAAATGACTTCGTTGAGGGCTTTCGGATCCTTCTTAAGTCGGATGGAATTGCCACCTTCGAATTTCCGCATCTTCTTCGGCTGATCGATGGCAACCAGTTCGACACAATCTATCACGAGCACTTCTCTTACTTTTCGCTTTTAACCGTTGAAAAGATATTCGCCGCGCACGCGCTTACCGTGTTCGACGTGGAGGAACTTCCCACGCATGGCGGGTCTTTGCGAATATATGTCTGTCATGTCGGAAGGCGACGGGCAGGCGCACGCGTGCACAAGCTTAAGGCTAAAGAACGGCAAGCCGGTCTCGACCAGCTCACAACCTATGCAGCGTTCGCAGAGCAAGTGGTACAAACAAAGTGCGAGATCCTCCGGTTCTTCGTCGATGCCAAATGCGAAGGGAAACGTGTGGTTGGGTACGGGGCACCCGCAAAAGGTAATACCTTGTTAAATTATTGTGGCATTGGGCCCGAGCTCATGCCCTTCACCGTTGACCTCAGCCCTCATAAACAGGGGCTGTTTTTGCCCGGCACGCATATCCCCATACGAGAGCCTTCAGCTATTTTGGAGAGGCCTCCCAATTTCATCCTTATACTACCCCTGGAATCTCAAGGACGAGATCGTCGGCCAGATTGGGAAAGTCCGTTCGTTTGGCACCCGCTTCGTCACAGCTATTCCTCATCTTGCAGTCGACTAAGCGCCAGTTCTCGTAGATGAAACGGATACTTGTTACTGGGGCTACCGGATTTGTCGGGCAACATGTCCTGAAGCCCCTCGGCGAGCGCGGTTTTGAATTCACATAGTCTCGCGATCGTCAAGCAATCCGTTGGCCGTGCCCTCCGCGCACAGGATTGATCTTCTCTCGCCGTTGTCGCTGTCAGCCCTGATCCAAGCTATACGCCCCACGCACCTCCTGCATCTTGCCTGGCATGGGAAGACAAGATGCGGATTTTCGACGCTCCCGAGAACTTCTTATGGGCGAGGGCAACCATGGACCTCTTTCGCGCCTTCCTGCGGATGGGAGGACGCCGGGCGGTCTTTGTGGGAAGTTGTGCCGAATACGACTGGGGGTACGAGATCCTACATGAGACCGAGACGCCATCAAACGCCAGAACAGACTATGGGCGGGCAAAGAACGCCGCGAGGGAGGGTATACAGAGAATGGCGATCGACGCCGGGGTGAGCACTGCCTGGGCACGCGTCTTTTTCACCTTCGGACCTCACGAGCCGTTGGGCAGACTTGTATCGGATGTCGCCAGCGCTTTGGCTGCGGGAGAGGTGGCGGAAACAACGACTGGCCAACAGGAACTTGACTATCTTTACGTTGCCGACGTGGCTGCGGCACTTGTCGCTCTTACAGAGAGCGATCTGGCGGGAACCATCAACATTGCGTCGGGCGAGAGCGTGCCCGTCCGTCGCATAGTCGAGCTTCTCGGAAATTTCTCAGGGCGCCCCGATCTGCTCGCCATTGGTGCACGAAATTCCGGAAGCGAGGAACCGAAACGGCTTGTTGCCGACGTCACGAGGTTGCGTACTGAACTTGGCGTCTTGCCCAGCTGTCGGCTTGAAGAAGGTCTTGAGACCACACTTGCGTGGTGGCGGCACCGAATCGCGGTGTGCCGTGAGGGGATGTCGTGTCCATAGAAGTATCGCGAAAGAAAACGATCTCTATTGTCTCCCCCTGCTTCAACGAGGAGAGCAATGTACAGGCTTGCTACGACGCAGTGCGAACACTTTTCAACGACCCCCTTGCGGCTTATGAGCGAGAGCACATCTTCGCTGACAATGCATCAACTGACCGAACGGTTGAGATCCTCCGTTGTTTGGCTGCGCGCGATCCTTGCGTCAAGGTAGTTATAAATGCGCGAAATTTTGGTCTATTCCGCTCTACGTTTAATGCGCTTCGCTACGCCACCGGCGACGCTACTCTCGTCATGCTGCCCGTTGATCTTCAAGACCCGCCAGAGCTGCTTCCCGAATTCGTCAAGCTGTGGGAGCAGGGCTATGAGGTCATCGCGGGTGAGCGGTCCAAACGGCAGGAGGACCCGCTAATGCAAATGGCGCGGCGATTGTTTTATGCGATAGTGAACAAGCTTTCGGGCTTTGAAATCCCGAGGAACGTTGGAGAGTTCCAGCTGATTGACCGCAAAGTCCTCAGGGCGGTGCTCGAACATCAGGACCACTATCCTTACATACGCGGAATAATTGCAGCTTGTGGTTTCAAGCGTCTTATAGTGCCATATGTATGGAAGAAACGGGTGCGGGGGCACCCCAAGCACAAATTCTTCGAACTCGTCGATCATGCCTTAAATGGCATTTTTTCTTTCACAAACGTGCCCCTTAGGCTGTGCACCTTTCTCGGTGCAGCGCTCGCCGCACTCTGCTTTTTATACGCGATGATTACTCTAGTGGTATACATCCTCAGCCCAGATGCCGCGCCACGCGGTATGGCATCTCTCATCGTTGGCCTTTTTTTCCTTTTTGGCTTGCAGTTGCTTTTCACCGGGCTGTTGGGCGAGTACGTCACCTCTATTCATGAACAAGTACGCCGCCGACCCCTCGTAGTGGAGCGAGAGCGAATCAACATCCCGAATAGCCGTCCGGGGGATGAGGGTGTAATCAGCGACCGCGAAGAAGCAAGATCTCGGTCTTAAAGTCGATCATCACGACAGCAGGCTTGACGGTGGCCGGGCGGCAAATAAATGAGTGGGATGCAAGCTCTTTTTGGTTAACAGGATCAGCCTCGGAACCACTTTGGCAGCGCGCTTCGGCCGAATGAGTTATCGAAGATCACCCCGATCGCCCACCACCCGTCCCATGCGCGCTATCATCCTCCGTTTTCATCGGTACGTCGGTCTCGCCCTCGCCGCGATCCTCGTCGTGATGGGCGCCTCGGGAGCCCTCCTGGCGTTCTACGAGGAGATTGATCGATTCTTCAACAACGGCATGCGCGTAGCCCCGCCCGGACCGGGGGCGGAGCCGCTCCCGTCTCTGGTTCTCCGGAAACGGCTCGAGGAACAGATTCCAGGGGTGCACGCCCACCAGGTGCCCTTGGCGTTCCACGCCGGA
>CAVYSY010000001.1:0-281561 GCA_963771175.1 uncultured delta proteobacterium | reverse complement strand
ATCGGGCAACCGGGGAACTCAGGCCGCTCGCGTCCGAGCAGATTGACCCTGTTGGGCCGCATGTGCCCCCAGTGTGCCCCTCCAGCGGGGATAAGAACGGGACGGGACGGAGCGGGGGAACGGATCCGGTGTGAGCTCAAGGCGTTAGCCGGTAAAAGCGCGACCTGCTGAGGGTTTTGCTCTCGCCTTGCTGCGGGTTCGATTCCCGCCGCTTCCATGCAGGGCAACCCGCCGCTCCGAGCCGCCCCCGCGCCGGGTGCCGCTAGTCCTCCAGGCCGGTGAGGTCCACCGCCCAGGGCGCCTTGTAGTCGAGGCCGAGCTGATCCTCGATCACCTGGTGGAGCGCGACGAGGGACTTGCGCTCCACCACGGTGAGGCCGGGGTGCCAGATATCCACCAGGAGGCACACGCGCGGCTCGGAGCTGTCGTTCCACACGTCGTGCTTGAAGGTGTCATCGAAGAGGATGCACTTGCCCTCGTGCCACTCCTTGGTGATGCCGCCCACGCGGATGCCGCACCCGGGGGGGATGATGAGCGCGAGCTGCACCGTCAACTTGAGGTTGGTGGTGTCGTGGTGCGGAGGCACCCCCGACTTCGGGCCGATGACGGAGAAGAAGAAGGCGCCACCAGGGCTGAGGTGCTGCTCCAGCTCCCGCATCACCCCGGCCGTGCGCGGGCA
Source organism: uncultured delta proteobacterium (assembly GCA_963771175.1). Taxonomy (GTDB): domain Bacteria; phylum Myxococcota; class Myxococcia; order Myxococcales; family Myxococcaceae; genus Archangium. Next base: position 280,882 of record CAVYSY010000001.1, on the reverse strand, counting down.
GGCCGCGCAGTTCTCCTCCACGCTCGCCTCGCCCTTGCGCCGCAGATAGAAGGAGTGCCAGTCCTGGGCGCGGATGTCCTTGAAGCGGCCCGGGAACTGGTCCTCGTAGGCGAGCGACTTGCCCTGGCCCCGCGCCTTGTTGAGGTACTCCTCGCGCATGAGGGGAGCCGCCGCCTCCAGGCGCCGCGTCAGCGCCAGCGTCTCCTCGTACTCCTCGGGCTCGTACCAGGGCTTCGTGCCCAGGTCCGGGAAGTAGAACAGCGTGGGCTTCTGGTGCTCCGGAAGTCGCGGGAGCTCCTTGCGCCCGAGGCTGATCCGAACGCACTCGTCTACCCGCTCGAGCGCGTCCTTGCCGTACTGCTCCTTCAGGGCGCCCAACGTCTTGTCAATCGCCGCGATGGTGTCCGCGTTCATGTCGTCGTTTCCGCCTGCGGGTCAGGCAACCTTCTTGAGGAAGCCGCCAGGGTTGAAGGTGAACAGGAGCTTCTCACGAGCCAGATCTCGCTCGAACTCGGGGGCCGTGGGCAGGAATTGCTCCAGCGCCTCGGTGGGCCCTTCCCCCTCGAAGCCGGGCTGGATGATGGGGTGGCCGTTCAGGTTGGTGTCCTCGACGATCAGGTAGCTGCCCCGGGTGACGAGCGGCGCGTATGCCTTCAGCTCCTCCAGCACGTGGGGCGCGTGGTGATCCGAATCCAGTATGACGAGCACCTTCTCCTCCGGGCGGATCCGCTGCCGCACGGCGGCGAGAATGGTCGGATCCACCGACGAGCCCTGTAGGTACTCGATGCGCGGGTGCGTGGGGAGCGAGCCCCGGTGCGTCAGATCGATGGAGAGGATGCGCCCCTTGCCGAGCAGCTCGCACAGGTGCGCCAGGTACAGCGCCGAGCCCCCCAGGTAGGTCCCCGTCTCGATGATGAGATCGGGCCGCACCTCGAAGAGGATCTCCTGGTACACCCACAGGTCGAGCGGGCACTTGAGGATCTGCACGCCCATCCACGTCTCGCCGCCGCCCCCGGCCTCTCGCATCGCCAGCTCGCCCAGGTAGAGGGCGTGGAAATCATCGACTACCTGTTTCATCAGGGCTCCTTTGACGAGTTTGACGAGCGCACTCGCACCCGGGCAGGAAGATTCGCGCCCACCGAGATCTCCGCTCGTCCGCGAGCCAGTCTAACGACAGGGAATGCCCTCCGTGAAGTCCGGCTTTCTGGCTTTCATCCGGATTGCTGCCGTTCCTTGGACTTGTCTAAGATTTCGCATCCCTCGCCGCCCCGACTCCACCGGAGACAGCTGATGACGTCGCATCCCGCCCCGGGACATGGCCCTCATTTTTCCACGCTCTTGGAGTGTCTCCGGAAGAGGGCAGATACGACGCCAGAGGAGATCGCCTACACGTTCTGCGGGGATGAGGAGTCCGATGAGCTCCAGGTCACCTACCGCGAGCTCGATCGGCGCGCGAGGGCCATCGCGGCCGCGCTGCAGCGGTTGAACGCGGAGGGCGAGCGGGCCGTCCTCCTCTACCCGCCCAGCATCGACTACGTCGCGGCGTTCCTCGGGTGCCTGTACGCCAAGGTCATCGCCGTGCCGGCGTACCCTCCGGACATCACCCGGCTCAACCGCTCGCTCCCCCGCCTGCAGGCGATCCTCAACGACGCGGGGGCCACGTTCATCCTCACCACGGAGATGATCCAGTCGATGTCGGGGTTGCTGGAGGAGCACGCCCCGAACCTGCGCGAGCTGCGCTGGCTGGCCACGGACGTGCTGGAGCCCGGCACCGAGGACGGCTGGCGCGAGCCGGAGGTGACGCCCGAGACGCTGGCCTTCCTGCAGTACACGTCCGGCTCGACCGGCATGCCCAAGGGCGTGATGCTGACGCACGCGAACCTGGTGCACAACTCGCACCTGATCGGCGTGGGGTTCGAGCTGCGCAGGGGCTCGGTGGCGTGATCTGGCTGCCGCCGTACCACGACATGGGGCTGATCGGCGGCATCCTCCAGCCGCTCTACAACGGCTTCCACGGCGTGCTGCTCTCGCCCATCACCTTCCTCCACCGGCCGCTGCGCTGGCTGCAGGCGATCACGCGCCACCACGGCACCTGCGCGGGAGGCCCCAACTTCGCCTTCGACCTGTGCGTGAGGAAGATCACGCCGGAGGAGCGCGAGGGGCTGGATCTGCGGACGTGGGACGTGGCGTTCTACGGCGCCGAGCCGATCCGCCCCGAGACGCTGGAGCGCTTCGCGAAGGCCTTCGCGCCCCAGGGCTTCCGCCCCGAGTCCTTCTATCCCTGCTACGGCCTGGCCGAGGCCACGCTCCTCGCCGCCGGTGGTCGCAAGGTGGATCCGGTGCGCGTCGGGCGCTTCCAGGGCACGGCGCTCCAGGCCGGCAGGGCGGAGCTCTCCCCGCGCGCGTCCCCGAGTGACATCCAGCTCGTGAGCAGCGGCACCACGCTGCCCTGGCAGTCCATCGTCATCGCGGATCCGGCCACCGGCGCGCCCTGCCCTCCAGGCATCGTGGGTGAGATCTGGATGTCCGGCCCCAGCGTCGCCCAGGGCTATTGGAAGCGACCCGAGGACACCCAGCGGACCTTCAACGCCCGGCTCTCCACCGGCGAGGGCCCTTTCCTGCGCACCGGGGACCTGGGCTTCCTGCTGGAGGACCAGGTCTTCATCACCGGCCGCCTCAAGGATCTGATCATCATCCGCGGGCGCAACCACTACCCGCAGGACATCGAGCGCACCGTCGAGGAGAGCAGCCCCGCCGTGCGCTCCGGCTGCAGCGCCGCGTTCTCCGTGGACATCGAGGGCGAGGAGCGACTCGTCCTCGCCGTGGAGGCCAATGCCCGACAGGAGGTGGACGCCGACGCGCTCGCCGCCACCCTCCGGCAGGCCATCGCCGAGCAGCACCAGCTCGGCACCTACGCCGTCCTCGTGCTCAAGCCGGGAGCGATCCCCAAGACGTCCAGCGGGAAGATCCAGCGGCACGCCTGCCGCAATGGTTTCCTCGATGGCTCGCTCGAGCTGCTGGGTGAGTGGCGGAGCAATGGGGCGGCCGAGGAGCAGGATCGGCTCTCGCTGGAGGAGGCTCCGGCTCCCGTCCTGTCCAGCCCCGAGGGAGTGAAGGAGTGGCTGCGCGCCCGCGCCGCCCGGCTACTCCGCGTGCGCCCCGAGGAGCTCGACCCGAGCGCCCCGCTCACGCGCTACGGGCTCGACTCGCTCCAGAGCCTGGAGCTGCACGCGGAGATCGAGCGCACCCTGGGCGTGGCCCTGCCGCTCGTCGCCCTGCTGCAGGGCAACAGCATCGAGGAGCTGGTCGCCCGGCTCGCCTCGGCGCACGCGGCCCCGGCCCGGCAGGAGGTCCTCGCGTCGGCTCCCGACACGGAAGAGGGGCAGCCGCTCTCGCACGGCCAGCGGGCCCTGTGGTTCCTCCATGAGCTGGCACCCCACGGCACCGCGTACCACGTGGCGCGCGCCGTGCGGCTCCGCTCCGAGGTGGAGCCCCTCGCGCTGCGGCGCGCCTTCCAGTCCCTGGTGGATCGCCATCCCTCGCTGCGCACCCGCTTCACCTCCGTGGACGGCGAGCCCCGCCAGCACGTCCTCCCTCGCGCCGAGGTCTCCTTCCACCAGAGGACGCCTCGGGCCTCGATGACGCCGCGCTCCAGGTTCGCGTGGCCGAGGCGGCCCACCGGCCGTTCGCGCTCCAGAACGAGCCGCCGCTGAGGGTCCACCTGTGGACGCGCGCCGGCGCGGAGCCCGTGTTGCTGCTGTCCATGCACCACCTCATCACCGACTTCTGGTCGCTGGCGGTGATGGCCCAGGAGCTGGGCACCCTGTATGCGGCGGCCCGGCGCGGCACGGACGCGGTGCTGCCTCCGCTGTCCCTGCGCTACACGGATCACGTCCGCGCGCAGCAGGCCGCTCTCGCGTCGGCCGACGCCGAGCCTTCCTGGAGCTGGTGGCGCGAGCAGCTCAGTGGTTCGCTGCCCGTGCTCGAGCTGCCCACGGATCGCCCGCGCCCTCCCGTGCAGTCCTTCCGCGGTGGCGCGCGCAACCTCCGCCTCGGCCGCGAGCTCACCCAGGCCCTGCACGCGCTCGCTCGCGCGCATGACACCACCCTGTACACGGTGCTCGTGGCGGCGTTCCACACGCTGCTCCACCGCTACACCGGCCAGGACGATCTCATCGTGGGCTCGCCCACCTCGGGCAGGACCCGGGCCGGGCTCTCCTCGCTGGTCGGCTACTTCACCAACCCCGTCGCCCTGCGCGCCCGCCTCGCGCCCGGCATGAGCTTCGAGGCCCTGCTGCTCCAGGTGCGCGGCACCGTGCTCTCCGCGCTCGAGCACCAGGACATCCCCTTCCCCGCCCTGGTCGAGCGGCTCCAGCCCCAGCGCGATCCGTCCCGCTCGCCCATCTTCCAGGCCCTGCTCGTGCTCCAGAAGTCGCACCTCTCGACCGACCGCGGCCTGGAGTCCCTGGCCCTCGGCGAGGGCGGCGCTCCCGTCGACGTGGGCGGGCTGCTGTTGGAGGCGTTCCCGCTGGAGCAGCGCGGCGCTCAGTTCGATCTCAGCCTCGCACTCGCGGAGACGAGCGACGGGCTGGCCGCGTCGATGGAGTACAGCACCGACCTCTTCGACGCCGGCACCATCGACCGGATGCTGGGCCACCTGCGCGTGCTCCTGGAGGGCATCACCGCGAACCCGGCGCGCCCGGTGGCCGCGCTGCCGATGCTCCCCGAGACGGAGCGCGCTCAGCTCTCCCGGTGGAACGCCACCGCCACCTCCTACGAGGGCGCCGCCACGTTGCACGGGCTCGTCGAGGCCCAGGTGGCGCGCACCCCAGACGCGGTGGCGCTCGTGTTCGAGGGCCAGGAGCTGACCTACCGCGAGCTGGATCGCCGCGCCAACCAGCTCGCCCGTCACCTGCGCGGGCCTCGGCGTGGGACCCGAGGTGCGCGTCGGCGTCTGCCTGGAGCGCTCGCTGGAGCTGGTCGTCGGCCTGCTCGGCGTGCTCAAGGCCGGCGGCGCCTACGTGCCGCTCGACCCGGGCTACCCGCCGCGAGCGCCTGGCGTTCATGCTCGAGGACGCCGCCGTCCCCGTGCTGCTCACGCAGCAGCGGCTGCTGCGAGCTGCTGCCCGCGGCACGGCCCCACGCGCGTGCGCCTCGGACTCGGGCTGGGACGGCGCATCGCCCGCGCGTCCGCCGAGCCGCTCGCGGTGGACGTCTCCGGCGACGACCTCGCCTACGTCATCTACACCTCGGGCTCCACCGGCCGGCCCAAGGGCGCGATGAACACCCACCGCGGCGTCCGCAACCGGCTCCTCTGGATGCAGGCCGTCCAGGGCCTCGGCGCGAGCGACCGCGTCCTCCAGAAGACGCCCTTCAGCTTCGACGTCTCCGTCTGGGAGTTCTTCTGGCCCCTGCTCGCCGGGGCGCGCGCTCGTGCTGGCCCGTCCGGGCGGACATCAGGATCCGGCGTACCTGCGCGACGCTCATCGCCGCGGCAGGGCATCACCCTGGTGCACTTCGTGCCCTCGATGCTCCAGGCCTTCCTGGAGGAGCCGGGGCTGGAGGCGTGCACGAGCCTGCGCCGCATCGTGTGCAGCGGTGAGGCCCTGTCCCCGGAGCTGAGCGGATCGCTGCCTCGCGCGACTGCGGCATCGACGCGCTGCACAACCTCTACGGCCCCACCGAGGCGGCCGTCGGACGTGTCCACTGTGGATCTGCCAGCCGAGGCGGACGCCGCGCGCGTCGTGCCCATCGGCCGGCCCATCGCCAACACGCGGCTGTACGTGCTCGACGAGCGGCTGGAGCCGGTGCCCGTCGGCGTGCCGGGCGAGCTCTACATCGGCGGCGTCCAGGTGGGCCGCGGCTACCTCGGCCGGCCCGAGCTGACCGCCGAGCGCTTCATCCCGGATCCCTTCGCGACGAGGCCGCCGGCGCGCGGCATGTACCGGACCGGCGACCGCGCCCGCCTGCCTGCCCGACGGCGACATCGAGTACCTCGGCCGGCTGGATCACCAGGTGAAGATGCGCGGCTTCCGCATCGAGCTGGGGGAGATCGAGGCCGCGCTCGCTCAGCACCCGGGCGTGCGCGAGGTGGCGGTGCTGGCGCGGCGAGGATGCACCGGGCGATGCGCGGCTGGTGGCCTACGTCGTCCCGGCGCCCGGGTCCGCGCCGGAGCGCTCGGAGCTGCGCGCCTCCCTGAAGGAGCGGCTGCCCGAGTACATGGTGCCGTCCGCCTTCGTGCTCGCTGGAGGCGCTGCCGCTCACGCCGAGCGGCAAGCTGGATCGCCGGGCACTGCCCGCCCCGGCGCGGTGCGTGCGGAGCGCGGCGAGACTTCGTGGCGCCGCGCACGCCGACCGAGGAGCTGCTGGCCGGCATCTGGGCGCGAGGTGCTGCGGCCTGGAGCGCGTGGGAGTCCAGGACAACTTCTTCGAGCTCGGCGGGCACTCGCTGCTCGCCACGCAGGTGGTGTCGCGTCTCCGGGGCGCGCTCGGGCGCGAGCTGCCGCTGCGCCCTGCTCTTCGAGGCCCCCACCGTGGCCGCCCTCGCCGAGCGCCTCGGGCGGCCGCACCCGGCCGAGCCCGGCGCCGCGGCCCCGCCCATCGGCCGGGCCGCCCGTGACGCGCGCGCTCCCGCTGTCGTTCGCGCAGGAGCGGCTGTGGTTCCTCGCCCAGCTCGAGCCCGAGCCCCGCCTACAACGTGCCCGCCCGCGTCCACGTCGACGGCACGCTGGACGTGGCCGCGCTGGAGCAGTCCTTCGGCGAGCTCATCCAGCGTCACGAGTCGCTGCGCACCACCTTCCAGTCCGTGGACGGCTACGCCACCCAGCGCGTCTCCCCGGACGTGGAGCGCTCCCTCTCCGTGGAGGACCTGCGACACCTGCCCGCCGATCAGCGCGAGCGCCGAGGCACAGCGGCTGCGCCATCGAGGAGGCCCTGCGCCCGTTCGAGCTCTCCCGGGGCCCGTTGCTGCGCGCGCGGCTCGTCCGGCTGGGCGAGCGCGAGCACGAGCTGCTCCTCACGATGCACCACATCGTCTCGGACGGCTGGTCCCTCCGGGTCCTCGTGCGCGAGCTGTGCGCCTTCTACTCGGCGCGCCTGGACGGACAGCCGGCCCGGTTCGAGGAGCTGCCGGTGCAGTACGCGGACTTCTCCGTCTGGCAGCGGCAGTGGCTCCAGGGCGCGGCCCTCGAGTCGCAGCTCGCCCACTGGAAGACGGCGCTGGCCGGCCTGAGCGGGCTGGAGCTGCCCACGGACCGTCCCCGCCCGCCGGTGCGCACGCTGCGCGGCGCGCGGCATGCCCTCGCCCTCCCCGCCGGACTCTCGCGCGAGCTGCGCGCACTGAGCCAGCGTGAGGGCGTCACCCTCTTCATGACGCTGCTGGCGGGCTTCCAGGCCGCTCCTCTCGCGCTACGCGGGCCAGGAGGACTTCGCCGTCGGCACCGACGTGGCCAACCGCAACCACGGCGCCGTCGAGGGGCTGATCGGCTTCTTCGTCAACCAGCTCGTCCTGCGCGCCGACCTCTCGGGGGACCCGACCTTCCGCGAGCTGCTGGCCCGGTACCCGGAAGACGGCGCTCGACGCCTACGCCCACCAGGACGTCCCCTTCGAGGCCCTCGTCAGCGCCCTGCGCCCCGAGCGCGACCGCAGCCGCACCCCGCTCTTCCAGGTGAAGCTCATCCTCGACAACGAGCCGCTGGAGTCGCTGGAGCTGCCCGGGGCACGCCTCACGACGATGAAGGACGTGGAGCGCGGCACCTCCCCGCTCGACCTCACGCTCGCGCTGTTCGATCGGCCCGAGGGACTCTCCGGCACGCTGGAGTACAGCACCGACCTGTTCGACGCCGGCACGGCCGAGCGGCTCTCGCGCCACCTGGTGAACCTGCTCCAGGCCGCCGTGTCCGAGCCCTCGCGGCGGCTCTCCCAGCTCCCGCTGATGGACGCGGCGGAGACGCGCGCGCTGTTGGTGGACTGGAATGCCACCGCCGCCGAGTACCCGGCCGATGTTCCCGTCCACCGGCTCTTCGAGGCGCATGCGGCGCGGACCCCCGAGGCCGTGGCACTCCGGGCCGGCGACACGACCGTCACCTATGGCGAGCTCGAGCGGCGCGCCAACCAGCTCGCGCGGCACCTGCGCGCCCTCGGCATCCGCCCGGGTCACCGGGTGGCCCTCTGCCTGGAGCCGACTCCGGAGATGGTGGTGGCGGTGCTCGGCGTCCTCAAGACTGGCGCCACCTACGTCCCCATCGAGCCGAGCTACCCGCTGGAGCGCATCAGCTTCATGCTGGCGGACGCGCGCCCGACGGTGCTCCTCACCGTGGAGCGCATCGCCGACGAGCTGCCCGCCACCACGCACACCGTCTGCCTCGACACCGACGCACCCCGGTTCGCGTCGCTGCCAGGGGACGCTCCGGGCTGGGACGTGCCGCCCGAGTCTCCGGCCTACATCATCTACACCTCGGGCTCCACCGGCCGGCCCAAGGGCGTGATGGTGAGCCACCGCGGGCTGTCCAACTACCTCGCCTGGGCCTCGCGCGCCTACGCGGGCGCCGAGGGCACTGGCTCGCTGGTGCACTCGCCGCTGTCCTTCGACCTCACCGTCACCAGCCTCTTCGTGCCGCTGATCAATGGCCGCTCCGCGACCCTCGTGCCCTCCGGGCCGGGCGTGGAGGGGCTGGCGGCGGCCCTGCGCGAGGGTGACGCCCTCTCGCTCCTGAAGCTCACCCCGGCGCACCTGGACGCGCTCCGGCAGACGCTGGAGCCGGGAGAGGTGAAGGGGCGCGCCCGCACGTTCGTCATTGGCGGCGAGGCCCTGACGAACGAGAGCCTCGCCTTCTGGCGGCGCCACGCCCCCGGCACGCGGCTCATCAACGAGTACGGCCCCACCGAGACGGTGGTGGGCTGCTGCATCTTCGAGGCGCCCGCCTCGGAGGAGGCCACCGGCCCCGTCCCCATCGGCCGGCCCATCGCGAACACCCGGCTCTACGTGCTCGACCGCTTCGGCCAGCCCGTGCCTCCGGGTGCCGCCGGCGAGCTGTTCATCGGCGGTGACGGCGTGGCGCTCGGGTACTGGGGCCGCCCGGAGCTGACGGCCGAGCGCTTCGTGCCCGACTCCTTCAGCGGTGCCCCGGGCGCGCGGCTCTACCGCACGGGAGACCTCGTCCGACTGCGGCCGGATGGCGAGCTGCTCTTCCTCGGCCGAACGGACCACCAGGTGAAGCTGCGCGGCTTCCGCATCGAGCTGGGGGAGATCGAGGCCGTGCTCGCCCAGCATCCGGAGGTCCGCGAGGCGGTGGTGGACGTGCGCGAGGAGCCGTCCGGCTCGCGGCGCCTCGTGGGCTACGTGGTGTGCGAGGGCAACCCGGAGCAGGCGTTGGCCTCCCTCCAGGAGCACCTGCGCCGCTCGCTGCCCGAGTACATGGTGCCCTCGGTGCTGGTGCCGATGGAGGTGCTGCCGCTCAACACCCACGGCAAGGTGGATCGCCGCGCACTGCCGGCCCCCGAGCTGCTGCGCTCGGGCCGTCCCGCCGCCCGGCCGGAGACGGACGAGGAGGAGCTCCTCACGGCCGTCTTCGCCGAGGCGCTCGGGCTGGAGCACGTGGGCGTGGAGGACGACTTCTTCGAGCTGGGCGGTGACTCCATCCGGGGAATCCCCGTGGTCGCCGGGGCCGCGAAGAGTGGACTGCACTTCACCCTCTCGCAGCTCTTCCAGCACCACTCGCCCAGGGAGCTCGCGCGCGTCGTGCGGCGCGAGGCCTCCGCCGAGCAGATGCCGGCCACCGCGCCCTTCAGCCTCGTGAGCGAGGAAGACCGGCGGCGGCTGCCCGAGGGGCTCGAGGACGCCTACCCGGTGACCGCGCTCCAGGCGGGCATGCTGTTCCACAGCGCCGCCGACGCGGACGCCGCCGTCTACCACAACGTCAACCGCCTCCGGCTGCGTGGGCACTTCGAGCGCGCCAGCCTGGAGCGCACCCTGGCCGAGCTGGTTGCCCGTCACGCCGGGCTGCGCATTCTCGTTCCACCTGGCCGGCTACGGCCAGCCACTCCAGTTCGTCCACCGGGACGTCGTCCTCCCGCTGGAGGTGCGCGACCTGAGCCGGCTGCCGGCCGCCGAGCAGGACGCGGCGGTGGCCCAGTGGATGGAGGCCGAGCGCACCGCGCGTTTCGACTGGAGCCGCCCTCCTCTCATCCGCTTCACCATCCACCTTCTCGGTGAGGACACCTTCGAGTTCGGCTGGACCGAGCACCACGCCATCGGCGACGGCTGGAGCGTCAACTCACTGCTGGTGGAGCTGTTCGAGCGGTACCTCGCCCACGCGAAGGGAACGCCGCCCCCGGTGGCGCCTCCGCCGACGGCCTCCTTCCGGGACTTCGTCCACCTGGAGGCGGAGGCCGCGCGCAGCGACACCTCGCGCGCCTTCTGGCTGGCTCGGCTGGAGGAGTCCACCGCCACGAAGCTGCCCCGCTGGAGCACCCGCGCGTCCGAGGATGCGACGCCCCGCCTGCACAAGCGCTCCGTCGTCATCCCCGCGGAGCTGTCCGCGGCCCTCAAGCAGGTGGCCCTGCGCGCCCGCGTGCCCCTCAAGAGCGTGCTGCTCGCGGCCCACTGCCGGGTGATGGCCCTGCTCTCCGGCGGCGAGGACGTCGTCACCGGGCTCATCTCCAACGGCCGCCCCGAGACTCCGGACGGGGACCGAGTCTTCGGCCTCTTCCTCAACACGGTGCCCTTCCGCCAGCGGCTGCCCGACGGGAGCTGGCTGGAGCTCCTCCAGGACACCTTCCGGCTGGAGCGCGAGCTGCTACCGCACCGCCGCTACCCGCTCGCGGAGCTGCAGCGGGCCCTGGGCGGCGTGCCGCTATTCGAGACCTCCTTCAACTTCACCCACTTCCACGTCTTCGAGCGGCTGCGCGCGGTGGACGGGCTGGAGCTGCTCGACGCCAGCGACTTCAACCGCACCAGCTTCGCCCTGCACGTCGAGGCCGGGCTGCACTACCTCACCTCCGAGGTGCGACTGCAGCTCTGCTACGATCCCGGCAACCTGCCGGACGCGCAGGCCGAGGCCGTGGCGGGCTACTACGCCCGGGTGCTGGAGCGGATCGCCCGCGAGCCGACCGCCCGCCACCAGGCCGGGACGTTGCTGTCCGAGGAGGAGCTGCACACGCTGCTCGGCTCCTTCAATGACACCCGCACGAACTTCCCGGGCGGCACCGTGCATGGGCTGTTCGAGGCCCAGCTCGCGCGCACTCCGGACGCGGTGGCCCTCACCTTCGAGGGCGCGTCGCTGACGTATCGGGAGCTGGGTGCGCGGGTCCACCGGCTGGCGCGCAAGCTGCGCACCCTCGGCGTGGGGCCGGAGGTGCCGGTGGGTGTCTGCCTGGAGCGTGGCTTCGACCTCGTGGTGGGCCTGCTGGCCATCCTCGAGGCGGGGGGTGCCTACGTGCCGCTCGAGCCCGCCCTCCCGCCGGAGCGGCTGGCCGGGATGATGGAGGACTCCGGCGCCGCGCTCACCCTCACCCATGCCCGCTTCGCCGAGCGACTGCCCGGCGGCGCCCCCCGCCTGGAGCTGGACACGCTCGGGGACACGCTGGCCCCGCTCTCCGCCGAGCCCCTACCGGAGGACGTGGACGCGGGGATGCTCGCGTACATCATCTTCACCTCGGGCAGCACCGGCCGGCCCAAGGGCGCCATGAACGCCCACCGGAGCGTGGTGAACCGCCTGCGCTGGAAGCAGGCGCGCCACGCGATTGGCCCCGGAGCCTCGGTCCTCCAGAAGACGCCGTTCGGCTTCGACGTCTCCGTCTGGGAGTTCTTCTGGCCGCTGATGTCCGGCGCGCGGCTGGTGCTCGCCCGGCCCGAGGGACACAAGGATCCGGGCTACCTGGTGCAGCTCATCCGCGAGGAGGGCATCACCCATGCCCACTTCGTGCCCTCCATGTTCCGGCGTTCCTGGCCGCACCCGGAGGCGGACACCTGCGAAGCCTGTTGGAGGTGTTCTGCAGCGGCGAGGCGCTCCCGTACGAGCAGCAGGAGCGCTTCTTCCAGCTCTTCGATGCCGGGCTGCACAACCTCTACGGCCCGACCGAGGCGGCCGTGGAGGTGACGGCCTGGACGTGCGAGCGCAACGGCACGCGGCGCACCGTCCCCATCGGACGGCCGGTGCCCAACACGACGACGTACGTGCTGGATGCGCGGATGAGGCCGCAGCCGGTGGGCGTGCCCGGCGAGCTGTACCTGGGCGGCATCCAGGTGGGCCGCGGCTACCGGGGCCGCCCGGAGCTGACGGCCGAGCGCTTCGTGCCGGACCCGTTCTCCTCGGAGCCCGGCGGGCGGCTGTACCGCACGGGCGACCTGTGCTGCTACCTGTCGGACGGCACCATCGAGTACCTCGGCCGCATCGACCACCAGGTGAAGCTGCGCGGCTTCCGCATCGAGCTGGGGGAGATCGAGTCCGTGCTGCGCGGACATCCGCTGGTGCGCGAGGCGGTGGTGATGCTGCGCAAGGACGGCGGCGAGCCCCGGCTGGTGGGCTACGTGGTGGTGGGCCTCCCGGCGGAGCGCGAGCCGCGGCACTACACCCTGCGAGTGGAGCGCACCCGTGACGAGCGCCTGGAGCTGTCCACCCAGGATGCGCCGACCCTGGGCGAGCGGCTGGCCAGGAGCCTCGTTGATCCCGAAGCGGATCTGGGGGCGCTGGCGGAGGCGCTGAAGTCGCCGGCGCAGGGCCAGCCCCTGCTGATCGCCGCCCTCCGGGCGTACCTGCGGCAGAAGCTGCCCGAGTACATGGTGCCCTCGGCGCTCCTGGTGCTGGAGGCGCTGCCGCTCACCGCCAGTGGCAAGGTGGATCGCCGCGCCCTGCCGGCCCCGGAGGCGCCGACGGATGCGGAGCGGGCGACCTACGTGGCCCCGGCCAGCGAGCTGGAGCACACGCTCGCGGAGGTGTGGCGGCAGGAGCTGCGCGTGGAGCAGGTGGGTCGGGACGACAACTTCTTCGACCTGGGCGGCACCTCGCTGCTCGCGACGCGGGTGCAGGTGGCCCTGCAGCAGAAGCTGGGTCGCGAGCTGTCACTGGTGGCGCTCTTCACCTACCCCACCGTGAGCATGCTGGCGAAGCACCTCTCCGAGCAGCAGGACGCGCCGCCCGCGCTGGCCCGCGTCGAGGGCGAGGCGCAGCGGCAGAAGGAGGGGCTCGGTCGCCTCAAGCGCATGGCGAAGAGGATGAAGTCCGATGAGTGAGGCAGAAGACTCCTTCGCCACCGAGGGCATCGCCGTCATCGGGATGGCGGGCCGCTTCCCCAGGGCCCGCGACCTCGCGGAGTTCTGGGAGAACCTGCGCGCCGGCATCCCGGCCCTCTCCACCTTCTCGGACGAGGAGCTGCGGGCGGCCGGGGTGCCTCCCGAGCTGCTGGCGAATCCTCGCTACGTGAAGGCCCGGGGCAGGCTGGAGGACACCGACCTCTTCGACGCGGCCTTCTTCGACTACAGCCCGCGCGAGGCCGAGCAGACGGATCCGCAGCACCGGCTGCTGCTGGAGTGCGCCTGGGAGGCGCTGGAGGACGCCGGCTACGACTCGCAGCGCTACGGCGGGCGGATCGGCGTCTTCGCGGGCGCCAGCATGAGCACGTACATGCTGGAGGCGCTGCGCGGCAACGGGATGCCGGAGAACCTGCTGCAACTGGCCATCGGCGGCCTGAGCGACTTCCTGGCCACCCGCATCTCCTACAAGCTCAACCTGCGAGGGCCGAGCGTGACCGTGCAGACCGCCTGCTCGACCTCGCTGGTCGCCATCCACATGGCCTGCCAGAGCCTGCTCGCCGACGAGTGCGACATGGCGCTGGCCGGCGGCGTGTCCGCTGCGCTGCCGCAGGAGGTGGCTGGCTACCTGTACCAGGAGGGCGGCATCTTCTCGCCGGACGGGCACTGCCGCGCCTTCGACGCCGAGGCGCAGGGCACCGTGGTCGGCAGCGGCGTGGGCGTCGTGGTGCTCAAGCGGCTGGAGGACGCGCTCGCCGACGGCGACCACATCCGCGCCGTCATCCGCGGCATCGGCGATCAACAACGACGGCTCGCTCAAGGTGGGCTTCACCGCGCCCAGCGTCGAGGGGCAGGCCGAGGTCGATCGCCGTGGCGCACGACGATGGCCGGCGTCGAGCCCGGCGACGATCGGCTACGTCGAGGCGCACGGCACCGGGACGGCGCTGGGCGATCCGATCGAGATCGCCGCGCTGACGCGAGGCCTTCCGCGCGGACGACCGAGGCCACGGGCTTCTGCGCCATCGGCTCGGTGAAGACCAACATCGGCCACCTCGACGCGGCGGCCGGCGTGGCCGGGCTGATCAAGACGGTGCTGGTGCTCCAGCACGGCAGCTCCCGCCCAGCCTGCACTTCGAGCGGCCGAACCCGCGGATCGACTTCGCCCGCAGCGCCCGTCTACGTGAACGCCCGGCTGCGCCGACTGGCCCGAGCGCGACGGCGCCCCGCCGGGCCGGCGTCAGCTCGTTCGGCATCGGCGGCACCAACGCCCACGTGGTGCTGGAGGAGGCGCCCGTCCGAGCCCTCGTCCGCCGGGCGTGGGGCGCAGGTGCTGGTGCTCTCGGCGAGGACGCCCACGGCGCTCGCGCGCGCGACGGACAGGCTGGCCCGCACCTGGAGGAGCACCCGGAGCTGCCCCTGGCCGACGTGGCCTACACGCTGCAGCTGGGCCGCCGGGCCTTCGCGCACCGGCGCGCGGTGGTGTGCCGCACGCGCGAGGAGGCGCTGGGCGCGCTCACGGGCCTGCGCTCCCGAGCGGGTGCTGGAGGGGGAGTCAAGGCCGAGCCGGGCGTGGCCTTCATGTTCCCCGGCCAGGGCGCGCAGTACGTGGACATGGGCCGCGAGCTGTACGCGAGCGAGCCGGTGTTCCGCGAGCAGCTCGACGCACTGCGCCCGGCTGCTGAAGCCGCACCTGGGCGTGGACCTCCGCCAGGTCCTCTACCCGCCCGAGGCGCAGCGGGAGCAGGCGGAGGCGAGGCTCGCGCAGACGGGGCTCACCCAGCCCGCGCTCTTCGCCGTCGAGTACGCGCTGGCGCAGCAGTGGGAGGCGTGGGGCGTGCGCCCGCGCGCGATGCTCGGCCACAGCGTCGGCGAGTACGTGGCCGCGTGCCTCGCGGGTGTCTTCTCGCTGGAGGACGCGCTGGCGGTGGTCGCCGCCCGGGGCCGGCTCATGCAGCGGCTGCCCCCCGGCGCCATGCTCGCGTCCCGCTGCCCGAGGCGGAGCTGCGAGGACTGCTCGGCGAGCGGCTCTCCCTGGCCGCCGTCAATGGTCCCGCGCTGAGCGTGGTCGCCGGTCCGGCGGAGGACATCCAGCACCTGGAGCGGCTGCTCGCCGAGCGGGGCGTGTCCAGCACGCGGCTGCACACGTCGCACGCGTTCCACTCGGCCATGATGGAGCCCGCCCTGGCTCCGTTCGCCGCGCGGTTGGCGAAGGTGACGCTGCGGCCACCGAAGATTCCGTTCGTCTCCAACGTGACGGGCGACTGGATCACCCCCGCCGAGGCGACGATCCCCGACTACTGGGTCCGCCACCTGCGGCACGAGGTGCGCTTCTCGGACGGCGTGAAGCGACTGCTCCAGGCGCAGGACACCGTGCTGCTGGAGGTGGGGCCGGGACGCACGCTGGCCACGCTGGCGCTGCGGCACCCGGAGCGGCCGGCCGGGCGCGCGGTGCTGTCGTCGCTGCGGCACCCGCAGGATCGCGATGCCTCCGACATGGCCTTCGCCCTGCGGACACTCGGAGCGCTGTGGCTCTCCGGAGTCCCGGTGGATTGGAAGGGCTTCCACAAGGGCCACCGCCGTCGGCGCGTGTCGCTGCCCACCTACCCCTTCGAGCGCCAGCATTACTGGCTCGCGGGCGCTCCCGCTGCAGCCCGCGCCCACGCGCGCCTCCTCCACCACGCCCGCGAGCACGCCCTCCGTCAAGCACGAGCGCCCCTCCTCGCTCCAGACGCCCTATGTCGCGCCGACCACGGACGTGGAGCGTCGGCTCGTGGCCATCTGGGAGGAGTGCCTGGGCTTCTCGCCCATCGGCACGCGCGACGGCTTCTTCGACCTGGGCGGCCACTCGCTGCTCGCTACGCAGATCGTCTCGCGGCTGCATGATGAGTTCGGCGTGGTGCTGACGGTGAAGGAGCTGTTCGAGGACCCCACCGTGGCCGGCCTCGCCGCGCGACTCGGGACGCCGAGCCCCAAGAAGGAGGACGGCGCCCCCCGGTTGGAGCGAGCCCTCCGCGACGGTCCGCTGCCGCTCTCGTTCGCCCAGCAGCGGCTGTGGATGCTGGAGCAGATCACCCCGGGCGGGAGTGCCTACCATCTGCCGCAGGCGCTCCGGCTCCGTGGCTCCCTGGACGCGGCGGCCCTGGAGGCCAGCTTCACCGGGCTGGTACGACGGCACGAGTCCCTCCGCACGTCCTTCCCGTCCACCGATGGGCAGCCGGTCCAGGAGATCGCCCCCCAGGCCTCGCTGGCGCTGAGGCGGGTGGAGCTCGACGCGATCCCAGAGGCAGAGCGCGAGGCGGCGGCACTGCGCCTGGCGGCGGAGGAAGTGGACCAGCCCTTCGAGCTGATTCGTGGGCCGCTGATCCGCGCCACCCTCATCCGGCTCGCGCCGGAGGACCACCTGCTGGTGGTGACGCTGCACCATCTCATCGCGGATGGCTGGTCCCTGCGCGTGCTCACCCGGGAGATGGTGGCTCTCTATCTGGCGTCGAGGCGTGGCGAGGCCCCTGCTCTTCCGGAGCCCTCCCTCCAGTACGTCGACTACGCGCTCTGGCAGCGACGGTGGTTGCAGGGCCCAGCGCTGGACGCACAACTCGGGTACTGGAAGGAGCGCCTCGCGGGACTCCAGCCCCTGGAGCTGCCAACGGATCGGCCCCGGCCGCCCACGCCCTCCTTCCGCGCGGCCCGGAGTCCCTTCACCCTCACCCGGAGCCAGAGCGACGCCCTGGAGGCGCTCGGCCGGCGCGAGAGCGTGACGCCCTTCATGGTGCTCCTGGCCGCGTTCAGTGCGGCGCTCGGTCGCTTCAGCGGGCAGAGCGACATCGCGGTGGGCTCGCCCATCGCGGGGCGTGGACGCACGGAGCTGGAGGGGATGATCGGCATGTTCGTCAACACGCTCGTGTTGCGCACCGATCTCTCCGGGAACCCCAGCGGGCGAGCCCTGCTGGAGCGGGTGAAGGAGGCGACGCTGGGCGCCTACGCGCACCAGGATCTCCCCTTCGAGAAGCTGGTGGAGGAGCTGCACCCGGAGAGGGATCCGAGCCGCTCGCCCCTCTTCCAGGTGATGCTCTCGCTCCAGGAGGAGTCGAGCATGCCCGCCTCGCTGGAGGGCCTGTCCATCCAGCCCCTGGAGCTCGAGACCGGGAGCACCCAGTTCGATCTGACGCTGTGGCTGCGACCCACGCCCCAGGGCTACGCCGGGGCCTTCGAGTACAGCGCCGAGCTGTTCGACGAGGCCACCGTGGCGCGACTCGCGCGGGAGGTGGAGCGGACGCTGGAAGCCCTGGCGGAGCAGCCGGAGCGGAGGCTGTCGGAGCTGGCGCTTCCATCACCCCTGGAGCTGCGCGAGACCTGGGGCGAGGGAACGCTGGTGCCGCCGGTGCTCACCGTGCACGAGGCGTTCGAGCAACAGGCCGCGCGAGCCCCGGAGCGTCCGGCGCTCGTCTGGGATGGTGGCGTGCTCACCTATGGCGAGCTGGATCGCAAGGCGAACCGGCTCGCGCACCTCCTGCGCCGGATGGGCGCGGGTCCGGAGATCCGGATTGGCCTGTGCATGGAGCGCTCGGCGGAGGCGGTGGTGGCGATGCTGGGCATCCTCAAGGCGGGTGCGGCCTACGTGCCGTTGGATCCCTCCGCGCCCCGCGAGCGGTTGGCCTCGCTGCTGGAGGACGTGGCGGCGCCGGTGGTGCTGACGCAGGAGTCCCTCGAGGCCCGGGTCTCCGGCGGCCGGGCGCGAGTGCTGTGCCTCGGCGCGCTGGGCGAGGCACTGGCGCGAGAGGAGGACGGCCCGACGGGTGTGACGGTATCCCCCGAGGGCGCGGCCTATGTCCTCCACACCTCGGGCTCGACGGGTCGACCCAAGGGCGTGGTGGTGCCCCATCGGGCCCTGGCGAACCACCTGCGCGCGGTGGTGGCCCGCTACGGGCTGACGCCGGAGGATCGCGTCCTGCAGTTCTCGGCACTCAGCTTCGACGTGGCCGCCGAGGAGCTGTTCCCCACGCTGGCGAGCGGCGCGACGGTGGTGCCGCGGCGCACGGGCACCGTCGACTCCGTGGCCGAGCTGCGGGACTTCATCGACCGCAACGGCGTGACGGTGGTGAACCTGCCAGCGCCCTACTGGCACGAGTGGGTGGACGAGCTGCCGCGGCTCTCCTCACCAGTGCCGCGCTCGGTGCGGCTGGTGGTCACCGGCAGCCAGGCGCCCTCCCCCGAGCGACTGGCGCGCTGGCGCGAGCGGGTGGGCGACGGCGTGCGCTGGCTGAACGCCTACGGCCCCACCGAGGCGACCATCACCGCGACTGTCTATGAGCCACCCCAGGGCCTCGCCTTCGAGCGCCCACGCGTGCCCGTCGGCAGGCCACTGCCGGGGGTCCGAGCCTACGTGCTCGACGCGCACCTGAGACTGGTGCCCGCGGGTGCTCCGGGTGAGCTGTACCTGGGCGGCCTCGGGGTGGCACGGGGCTACCTGGACCAGCCGGCCCTCACGGCGGCCGCCTTCGTGCCGGATCCGTTCAGTGGCGAGGCGGGCGCGCGGATGTATCGGACCGGAGATCTGGCGCGACTGCTGCCGGACGGCCACCTCGAGTTCCTCGGCCGTCGCGATCACCAGGTGAAGATCCGGGGCTTCCGCATCGAGCTGGGAGAGATCGAATCCATGCTCGAGCAACTCCCGGAGGTGCGGGAGGCGGTGGTGCTGCACCGACAGAATGCCTCGGGAGAGGGCAGGCTGGAGGCGCACGTGGTGACGGCCGGGCAGGCGCTGTCGGAGGCGGAGCTGCGCTCGCGGCTCGGCACCCGGCTCCCGCACTACCTCGTACCGGCCCGCGTCGTGTTCCACGAGTCCCTGCCCCGGCTGGCCAGCGACAAGGTGGATCGCAAGGCCCTGGCGCTCTCCGCACCACCCCCCGACGCCGAGGACGCGGAGCGGGACTTCGTGGCGCCCCGCAACGCCATCGAGGAGACGCTGGCGCGGCTCTGGGCGGAGGTCCTGAAGCTGGAGCGAGTGGGCATCCACGACGGCTTCTTCGATCGGGGCGGCGACTCGCTCATGGCCATCCGGCTGATCGCCCGGGCGAACCAGGCCGGCCTGTCGCTCACGGCGCGGCAGCTCTTCCAGAACCAGACCATCGCCCAGCTCGCGACGGTGGTGGGGACCCGCGCCCAGGAGCCCGAGGTCGCACCCACCGGAGGCCCGGTGCCGCTCACTCCGGCGCAGCGGCGCTTCCTGGAGCAGGAGCTGCCCGCGCCGCACCATTGGAACCGCTCGCTGCTGCTGGAGGTCCACGAGCCCGTCCAGGACGCCCAGCTCCGCGAGGCGCTGCGCCTGCTGCTCCTTCGTCATGACGCGCTCCGCCTCCGGTTCCTCCGAGACGAGAAGGGCTGGCGGCAGCTCGACGCGGGCGACCCGGGTGACGAGGTGCCCTACACGCGGATCGATCTCTCCGGCGTACCGGACGCGGAGCTCGCGGCGACCCTGCGCACGACCACGGAGGCCCTGCAGCAGCTGGAGCTGTCGCGGGGCCCGCTGGTGCGTGTGGCCCACCTGGACCTCGGCTCCGGGAGGCCGAGCCGCCTGTTCATCGTCCTCCACTTCCTCGTGGCGGACGGGCTCTCATGGGGGCTCTTCGTCGACGAGCTGCAGGCCGCCTACGCGCAGCTCCTGCGGGGCGAGGCGGTCCAGCTCCCACCGCGCACCAGCTCGTTCCGGACCTGGGCCGAGAGCCTGGCGAACCTGGCCCGCTCGGAGGAGACGCAGCGGGAGGCGGAGCACTGGCTGACGGAGCTCGGCGGCACGTCGGGTCGAGTGCCCGTGGAGCGTCCGGGTGGCACCAACACGGAGGGCTCGATGCGCTCCGTCCGGGTGGAGCTGACCGGGGCCGAGACGCAGCACCTGCTCCGGGACACGCCGGCGGTGCTGGGCCGAGGGCTGGAGACCGTGCTGCTCGCGCCGCTGGCCAGAGTCATCTCCCGCTGGATGGATGGGGCTCCGGTGCTGCTGGACCTCGGCCGACATGGTCGCGAAGCGAGAGACGAGTCAGTGGATCTCTCCCGGACGCTGGGCTGCATGACGACGGACTGCCCGGTGCGCCTGGACGTGCAGCGGGCCCGGGACACGCGGGAACTGCTCGGCGAGGTGGACGCGACGCTGGCGCGGATTCCGGGGCGGGGCCTGGGCTATGGACTGCTGCGCTTCCTCGGCGAGGGGGAGCAAGCGCGGAGGCTCCAGGCACTGCCCGCCGCGGAGATCAGCTTCGACTACCTGAGCCAGCGCCTCATGACGGAGACCACGAGCTTCCGGCTGGCGAAGGAGCTCGCCGGGGCGGATCGGGATCCCTCCGCGCGAAGGAGCCACGTGCTCCAGATCCTCGCGAGCGTGGTGGAGGGCCGGTTGCAGCTCGAGTGGCGCTACAGCGAGAACCTGCACGAGCGGGCCACGGTGGAGGGACTGGCCAAGGCCCACCTGAGCGGGCTGAGGGAGCTGCTCGCGGGTTGAGGGAGGAGCGCGGCCCCGCCTCCCTCGGGCGGGGTCAGCCCTCCAGCAGCATGTTCATGTGCATGGCGGCCGTGTTGAAGCCGATGGCCTTGTAGAAGGCAATCGCCTCGTGGTTGTGGCCCATGACGTTGAGCCAGAACACGCGACCGCCCAGCTCGCGCGCCCGCTGGAGGATGAGCTGCATCGTCTGGCGCCCGTAGCCGGAGCGACGTTTCTCGGGGTGGATGATGATGTGGAACAGGAACGCGAGTCGCGTGTCGGGCTGGACGTTGAGCCACACGTGGCCGACGCTCTCGCCCGACTGCTCGTCGGTGACGACGTAGAAGTAGTGGTTCTTCGTGTGCGGGCCGTCGGGGAGGGTGCTGGAGATCTGCTTGCGGGTGACCTGCTCGGCCTCCTCTCGGGTCTCGAAGTCCGTGCGCATCCGGTCCCCGGCGTACTCATGGATGTGGCTCTCCATGTACGCCGCGTAGACCTCGTCCGACATCGGTCGCAGGGAAACAGTCCTCATGCTCCGGCTCCTTTTTTCGCTCGCGCCGGATGGTTTCACGAGCCCCCAGCGGTCACAAGGAATCCCAGGGCCCGAGCGAGCACGAGTCACGAGCCAGGGCGGGTTCCCCTCGTCCCAGCGCATGACATAGGCTCTCGCTCGTCCCCTCGGCCGCGAACACTCCGATGACCGCACCTGCCCGGTACCTGAAGCCCAACGTCGCCGTCGAGCCGCTCTACAACCAGTGGTACGCGTGGTGGTACCTGGTACCGCCGACAACCGCGCCCCTGTTCGTCACGAACCTGCACCTGAAGCTCATGCAGTCCTTCGTGACGGCGCCGGACCTGCACGTCGCCGCCCTGAAGGATCCGGCGCTGCGAGGCGGCCCGTACATCAACGCCGGCGCCGACAAGGCCCCCGAGGTGAAGCTCCTCCTGGAGCGGACCCAGAAGGAGCAGGCGGCCACGCTCCAGCTCGCGCAGGCCCTGGGAGAGCTCGAGCGGCTGTTGGCCAATGCCCCGGCGGGCATGTCGCTGGAGTCGCTGTACAAGCAGGTCCCGGACATCCTCCGCGGCTATGTGGAGCTGACGTACGACCTGAACAACCGGCCATCGGTCCGCTTCATCGAGGCCCTGCTCTACAACGGCCCCCACTACCGGGAGTCCTCGCAGAGCCTCGCGTTCCGGCAGCTCTCGGGGGACGCCCGGCCCTACGTCTTCAGCACGCCGCGACTCGGGGGAGATGGCACCGTCCACGTCCACGTCCCCTTCCGTCACGAGGCGCTGGACGCGCTCTTCGCCATGAGGGACACCCCCGGCCCGGTGGAGCCCATCCTGGAGGCCCTGGGCATCCGGGGAGCGGACGCCGAGGTGTTCTCGACCTTCTTCACCGAGGAGCCGCCGCGCCCGCGCTCGAAGTACGACGGCGAGGGCGTGCGGGTGCGCTACTTCGGCCATGCGTGCGTGCTGCTGGAGACGCGTGACGTCAGCATCCTGACGGACCCCGTCCTCAGCTACGAGTACGCCGCGGATCTGCCGCGCTTCACCATCGCGGACCTGCCGGAGAAGCTGGACTACGTCCTCATCACGCACGGCCACGCCGATCACCTGATGCTGGAGACGCTGCTGCAGCTCCGCAAGCGCATCGGAACGATCGTCGTTCCCCGGAGCAACGGTGGGGCGCTGGCGGATCCCTCGCTCAAACTGCTGCTGCGCCACACGGGCTTCCGCAACGTGGTGGAGATCGACGAGATGGAGACCCTGGACATCCCCGGGGGCTCGCTGACCGGCCTGCCCTTCCTGGGCGAGCACGGGGACCTGAACATCCGCGCGAAGATCGCCCACCTGGTCCAGCTGGGGGGCAGGTCGCTGCTCATGGCGGCCGACTCCAATGCGATCGAGCCCCGCCTCTACGACCATGTCCGGAGGATGGTGGGTGAGATCGACGTGCTCTTCATCGGAATGGAGAGTGAGGGCGCCCCGCTGAGCTGGATGTACGGGCCGCTGTTGACGACGCCGCTGCCGAGGAAGGCGGATCAGTCGCGGCGGCTCAATGGCTCGAACAGCGAGCGCGCCATCGAGATCGTCAACAGGCTCAACCCCAAGCAGGTCTACGTCTACGCCATGGGCCGCGAGCCCTGGCTGAGCCACGTGATGGTGCTCGGCTACACGGAGACCTCGCCGCAGCTCGTCGAGTCGCGAAAGCTCATCGCATACTGCCGCGAGCACGGGATGACGGCGGACATGCCCTTCATCCAGGGAGAGTTCCGCCTCGACTGAGGGTCCCCGGGTCGAGCCCGTGAACGGGCCAGCCCGAGGACCCCTGCCCTACCGCTTCTTCCCCTTGCGAGAGGAAGCGGTCTTCTTCGCGCCGGCCTTCGCCTTGGCTCCACCCGCGGAGCGAGCCTTGGCGGGAGCCTTCTTGGCGGCGGCCCGCGTCGTCTTCTTCGCGGCGGGAGCCTTCTTGGCGGCGGCCCGCGTCGTCTTCTTCGCGGCGGCCTTCGTCACGGCCTTGCGAGCCGGGGCCTTCTTCTTCGCCCCACCCGCCACGGCCTGCTTCTTCGCGGCGGCCTTGCGAGCCGGAGCCTTCTTCGCCGGAGCAGCCTTCCGAGCCCCAGCGGCCCGCTTCGCACGCGCCGGCTTCTCCTCGGCCGCGGCGGCGACCTTCCGGCGCCGCGTGGGAGCAACGGCCCGAACCGGCTGGGCCTCCTCGACCTCTGTCCGCTCGCCACGGGCGGCGAGGGCGCGGATGCGATCGGCCACGGCCGGCACCTCCTCGGCGGCCCGCTCCACCTCCGCGGGAACCTCGGGCATCCGCTCCACGGCGGCAGGAGCCACTTCCTCGACCCCTCCCTGCGCGGCCGGAGCTGCCTCCTCGGCGACCCGCGTCCGCAGCGCCTCGGCCTCGGCCATCGAGAGCTCGGCCCCAGCAGCACGCGGGCCCCAGCGCTCCTCGCGCTCCCGCTCACGCGCGGCACGCATGGCCTGCTTCCGATCCTCGCGGAGCTGGTGCTTCTGGGCCTTCTGCTCCACCCGATCGACTTCCCGCAGGGCCCCAATCGTCTTGCCCCCAACCTCGAGGGCATCGAACTCGATCCGCCGCAGGGCCAGGTTCACGTTGACGAGCCGCACCCGGGCCTTCTGCCCGACGCGGACGCGGAAGCCACCCGGCAGCGTGAAGGAGTGCAGGGCCTTGTCGAAGCGCGTACCGAAACCGAGCGAGTCGGCGCGGACGAGCCCCTCGACGTGGACCTCATCGAGCTCGACGAAGAAGCCGAACTCGACGAGGCCGGTGACGGTGGCGGCGAACTCCTCGCCGAGCCGGTCCTTCATCATCAGGGCGGCGTAGAAGGAGACGACCTCGCGCTCGGCCTGCATGGCGGCGCGCTCGCGCTCGGAGCTCTGGGCGGCCATCTCCTCCAGCATCTGCTCCTCGCGCTCGAGCTGCGCGGGGGAGCGCTGCTGCCCGCTGCGAGCCCAGTGGGCCTTGAGGAGCCGGTGGACGAGCAGGTCCGGGTAGCGGCGGATGGGCGAGGTGAAGTGGAGGTAGTACTCGGCGGCCAGGCCGTAGTGGCCGATGTCCGAGGCCGTGTAGACGGCCTGCATCATCGAGCGCAGCAGGAGCTGGTTGAGGGCGCGCTCCTCGGGGTGGCCCTGGAGCTGGGCCATGAAGGCGTTGAGATCCTTCGAGGAGATGCTCCGCGGGCAGCAGGCGGAAGCCGTAGGCCTGCGCGAGCTGGGCGAAGACGGCCAGCTTCTCCTCGTCGGGCTCACCGTGGTAGCGGTAGACGCTGGGCAGGCCCTCGTCGGCGAAGAACTTCGCCACCGCCTCGTTGGCGGCGAGCATGCACTCCTCGATGAGCCGGTGGCTGTCCTTGCGCTCGCGGCGCTCCATGCGGGCGGGCAGACCGTCCTCGCCCATCATCACCTTGTGCTCGGGCAGGTTGAAGTCGATGGCGCCGCGCTCCTTGCGCATCTGCGTCAGCGCGCGGGCCAGCTCCAGAGCCGCTCGAAGTGGAGCTTGAAGGCGTTGCGGTGGGGGACGTCCTTGCCATCGAGGACGTCCTGCACCTCGTTGTAGGTGCAGCGGGCCTGGCTGCGCATGACGCCCGGGTACAGCTCGCTGGAGAGGAGCCGCCCGTGCGGGTCGAGCACCATGTCGGCCACCATGCACAGCCGGTCCTCGTCGGGACGCAGCGAGCAGATGCCGTTGCTGAGCCGCTCGGGGAGCATGGGCAGCACCCGGTCCGGCAGGTAGACGGAGGTGGCGCGGCGCAGGGCCTCGGCGTTGAGCGGCGTGTGCTCGCGGACGTAGTGCGTCACGTCGGCGATGGCCACCACCAGCCGCCAGCCCCGCGGGTGCCGCTCCGCGTAGACGGCGTCGTCGAAGTCGCGGGCGTCCTCGCCGTCGATGGTGACGAGCGCCATCTCCCGCAAGTCGCGGCGGCCCTCGGCGCGGGCCTCCTCCTCGCTCACCACCGTGCGGATGCGATCCGCCTCGTCCATGACCTCGGGCGGGAACTCGTCGGAGAAGCCCTGCGAGTAGGCGATGGAGAGCACCTCGGTGCTCGGGTCTCCGGGCTTGCCAATGGAGCCGGCGACCTCGCCGTAGAGGCCCTCGCCGGGCTCCAGCAGCTCCGCGCCAATGCCCAGTCGCACCTTCACCACGTCCCCGTCACGAGCCATCTGAGAGGGCGGGACGCGGATGGGGCCCTGCGTCTGGAGGTTCTTGTCGTGGGGAACGACCAGGGCCTCGCGCCGGCCGCGCTCCATGTAGGTGCCCACGGCGAGCTGCCGCACGCGATCGCGCACGCTGAGCAGACGCCCTTCCATGCGGCCGGGACGACCCCAGGCCTCCACGACGACGCGGTCATTGTCGAGCGCCCGCGCGGCCTCTTGGGGCGGCAGGAAGATGTTGTCCCCCTCGCCGGAGCTGGGGTGGACGAAGCCGTAGCCGTCGCGGTGGACGTGGAGGATGCCCTCGACGGTGAGGGTCTCCTGCCCCTGCTCCGCCCCGCGCCGGCCTCCACGGCCGCGCGGCTCGAAGCGCTCCTCCCGCGCGAAACGTCCCCCGCGTCCGGAGCGACGATCCTGCTCGACGCGACCGCCACCGGGCCGGCGCTCGTCCCGGGCGAAGCGACCTCGGGGCTCGGGGCCGCGCACCTCGACGCGACCGCCACCGGGCCGCTGCTGCTGGCCAGGACGCCCACCCGGCTGCTGGGGGCCTCGCGACTCGAAGCGCTCTCCACCGGGCCTCACCTGCCGGGCGAAACGCCCCCGGGGCTGCTCGGCACCAGGGCCACGAGGCTCGGGGCCACGAGGCTCGGGGCCACGAGGCTCGGGGCCACGAGGCTCGGCACCAGGTCCCTGGGCACGGCCACCGGTCTCCACGCGTCCCTCGCGCACGAAGCGACCCCGAGGCTCGGGACGCTCCTCCCGCGCGAAACGGCCCCGCGGTGCGAAGCGCGCGTCCGGCGCGGGACGGGATTCCTCGCGGGTGCCCTCGCTCGGGCCACCGAACCGGCGCTCCTCGCGCTCGGGCCCCGGCGAGCTCCCGGGAGCCGCTTCCTCGGGTCCGGGCCGGCGCCGGACGTGGGGAGGAGGCCCCCGCCCATCACCCTCGCCCCGGTTCGGGGATGGCCGCTCGCTCCGCAGGAAGAAGCGCTTGCCCTCCTTGAGCAACTCGCCCCGGCGGACCATGTCCCGGAGAACGCGCTTGATCTGGGTCTGCTGCCCAGGGTGCAGGCCGGTGAGCTTGAGAAGCTCTTTCACCCCAAGCGGGTGCTTGGACTCGGCCAGATGACGCTTCAGATCTCTGAGGAAGTTCGGTCACGAGAGGTCCCAGCGGAGGGAGCCCAACGGGCCCTGAAAAAAGTAAGCCCGGAAGGTCCCACTGGGGACCCCCGGGCGGGAGAAGGTGACGTCCTGGCTTCGAAGAGCCAGGCAGGCCCTCAAGGCTTGACCGTCACATTGAGCTTGAACGAGCGCTCCACCTGGCCCGGGTTGAAGGCCTTGGCCAGGAAGAACTCGATCTCCGTGGCGCCGGGGTTGCGCGGCACGAAGAAGAACTCGCGGGTGGCCTGGCCGTCGGGGCCCGGCTCGAAGTTGGCCTCTCGCAGGCCCACACGCTTGGCCACCGTGGGCTCGATGGCCCAGGTGAAGCCCGGCTGCTCCTGCAGCCGCACGGTGAAGGCGTGGTTGAGCTTCACCTCGACGTGGGTGGACTGCTCGCCCTCCACGTGGACGCTCTCCATGCCCTCGCGGGACATGGGGCGGGACTCGGCGGGGCGCGGCTCCACGCTCTCCACCTCGATGCGGCCACCCCAGCCGGAGGACTTGTCCGCCACGCCGGTGACGATGAGCGTCTGGCCCAGGTACTTGCGCAGCCCCTTGGCGCCCTTGCCCTCGAGGATGAAGGACACCTGCTGCCGGGTACCCCCGTGGGACACCACCAGCACGAACTCGTCGCCCGTCATCTCGAGGTTGCCGCGCAGCGCGGCGAAGCCCTTCATCCCCGCGCCCATGCCGGCCGAGCTGACCTGGGACACCTCGCCGGGAGACAGGAAGCGCAGCTTCGTCTCCGGCTCCGCGGGCACCACCACGGGCTCCTCGACCTCGGGCTTCTTGGCGGAGAACTTCCGCACGTCCACCGTGCCGCCGTAGTTGGTGGTCTTCTTGATGAGGCCGCTGACGGAGACCTTGTGGTCCATGTAGGCCGGCAGCACCTCTTGATCCGGCCCCTGGAGCAGGAAGGTCAGCTCGCGCTTGTCGCGGCCGATCACCACCAGGTTCGGCATGCCATCCGTCACCACCAGACGACCCTTGAGGCTGCCCTCCCCCGTCACGCCACGGCCCGCACCCGCGGTGAGCAACTGCTCCATGTCGCGCTTGTTGAGGGGCTCGCCCGCGGGGGGCAGCTTGGTGGCGCGGGGCTTCGGCTTCTCGACCGCCGGCACCGCGACGGCCGCCGCCTTGGAGGCGGCCTCCTTCACCTTGGTGACCGCCTTCGCCGCGACCTTGGTGGCCACGGTCGTCGCCTTGGTGGCCACGGTCGTCGCCTTGGCGGCCGCGGTCGTCGCCTTGGCGGCCACTTCCTTCACCTTTACCTGGGCGGCGCTCTTCTTCGCCGCGACCTTCGCTGGAGCCGCGGTCTTCTTCGCGGCAGCGGGAGTCGGCGCGGGCTTCTGGACCTTCGCCACCTTCTTCACCGCCTTCGCGGCTCCGGCGGCCTTCGTCGCCAGCTTCGCGGCCGCCTTGGCCACACGCTTGGACGCGGTCTTGAGAGCACCCGGTTTCGTCGACTTGACCTTCTTCGCAGCGGGAGTCGCCTTCTTGGCCCCGGACCTGGGCTTGGCCATCGACGCTGTCTCCTTGAAATCCCGTGTCATCTCAACGGGTTGGCGCATTCCCCCGACCGGATATCGGGTCTCGCGATCACCACGGCTTGTAACGATGATCAGCAGGTCTGTCAAACAAAGTCTTGAAATTCCTAGGGACTTTGATCCCAAAAACAACCCGTCGCTACACGCCTGTTTCGCTTCGCCCGGGGCAACGCCAATCTGTCCTGGGAGATCATCCCGAGGGAGCCCGACCCATGAAGGAAGAAGCCGCTCTGCTACCCGTGGAGGATGCGCGTGCTCGCACGCTCGCCCTGACCGCTCCCCTGCCGCTGGAGTGGGTGCGGCTGGAGGAGGCCCTCGGGCGCGCCCTGGCGGTGGACGTCCGCGCGCAACGCACCCTGCCGCCCTGGGACAACTCGGCCATGGATGGCTTCGCGGTGCGCAGCGCCGATCTCTCGGGCCCGCCGCCCATCCGCCTCCAGGTGCGGGAGACGATCTACGCCGGCCAGACGCCCCGCGAGGAGGTCCGATCGGGCACCTGCGCGCGGATCATGACGGGCGCCCCGCTGCCGGCGGGAGCGGACGCGGTGGTGATGCGCGAGCGGACGCGGCTGGAGCCCGACGGGAGCGAGGTGGACATCCTGGAACCGGTGGGGCCGGGGAACTTCGTACGGCCCCGGGGCGAGGACGCGCGGGAGGGCGAGGTGCTGCTGGCGCGGGGCACGCCGCTGGGAATTCCGGAGCTGGGGCTGCTGGTGAGCCAGGGGATGCTGTCGGTGCCGGTGCCGCGCCGCCCCCGGGTGGCCATCCTCTCCACCGGCGACGAATTGTGCCGGGCGGATGCGCCCGCCGAGGGCCACATCGTGGACGCCAACGCCCCCGCCCTCTCCCTGGCCGTGCTGCGCGCGGGCGGAGTGCCCTCGGTGCTGGGCATCGCCCGGGACACGCTGGAGGACGTCTCCGCGCACCTCGCGGCGGCCGAGGGTTACGATCTGGTGCTGACGAGCGCGGGCATGTCCGTGGGCGAACACGACTTCGTACGCGAGGCCCTTGCGAGGCTGGGCGTCGAGCAGGACTTCTGGCGTGTGGCCATCAAGCCGGGCAAGCCGCTGGCGGTGGGGCGCAAGGGGAGCACCGTCTACTTCGGGCTGCCGGGCAACCCCACCTCCTCGCTCGTCACCTTCGAGCTCTTCGTCCGCCCGGCGCTGCGCCGCATGCTGGGGCACCCGGACGTGGAGCCACCGAGCGTGGGCGGCCGGCTGGCGGGCGAGCTGAAGAAGGCCCCCGGGCTGGCCCACTACATCCGGGTGACGGCCACCTGGGAGGACGGCGAGCTGTGGGCCAGGCCCTTGTCCACCCAGACGTCGGGAGTGCTGCGCTCGGCGGCCTCGGCCACACACCTGCTCCACTTTCCACTTTCGGCCAGCAGATTAACTAATGGAGACAAAGTGGAGTTGCTTCCTCTGTCCTGGAGGGCATGAAGAACGAACTCCGGCGGTTCGCATCCAACTTGTGCCGCCCAGATGTTGTGCGAGAGAAGGGATCATCATGTCCGATACACCCCAGGTTCTCCCGGCCCGAAAGACCTCTTCTCTCCTGGAGAAGTTCTCCGAAGCGGACGTGCCGACCCCCCGAGGGGTGCTGCGCACGGTCGTCTTCCGCGACAAGCGCAACGGGCGAGAGCACGTGGCGCTGGTGATGGGCGACGTCCAGGGGCAGGAGGGCGTGCCGGTCCGCGTCCACTCCGAGTGCCTGACCAGCGAGGTGTTCGGCAGCCTGAAGTGCGACTGCCGCGAGCAGCTCGACCGCGCGCTGGACTTCGTCGCCCAGAATGGGTGCGGCGTGGTGCTCTACCTGCGGCAGGAGGGCCGGGGCATCGGCCTGGGCAACAAGATCAAGGCCTACGCGCTGCAGGCCCAGGGCCTGGACACCTACGAGGCCAACCGGCAGCTGGGCTTCCCGGACGACCTGCGCAGCTACGACGTCGCGGCCGAGATGCTGCGCACCCTGGGACGTGCGGTCGGTGGACCTGATCACCAACAACCCGCTGAAGATTGCGGGCCTGGTGGAAGAGGGAATCCCCGTGCGGCGACGCATTCCCTCGCGTACTGAGCACAATCCGCATAACGTCGAGTACCTGAGGACGAAGCGCGAGCGGACGGGGCACCTCATTGAGCTCTTCGCCGAGGACGACGACGACACGGAAGCGAAGGTCGGCTGACGACGAGCAAGCAGGAGGGACGCCGGCGAGCGTGCCCTTCCAGGTTCGTTTCTGGGGAGTGCGCGGCTCGATCCCTGCCCCGGGACCGAAGACGCAGCGCTACGGGGGCAACACGCCCTGCGTCGAGGTGCGCTGCGGCGACGAGCTGCTCATCTTCGACCTGGGCTCCGGCGTGCGTGTGCTGGGCGACGAGCTGCCTGCGCGGCGGGCGGACCGGCGCGTGCGTCCATCTTCCTCTCGCACTACCACTACGATCACCTGCAGGGGCTGCCGTTCTTCACGCCCATCTTCGATCCGCGCAAGCACGCCTTCACGGTCTACGGCGCGGCCGCGGACGGGCGCTCGGTGAAGGAGGTGCTGGACGGGGCAGATGATGCAGCCCTACTTCCCGGTGACCGCGGAGCTGATCTTCCGCGCCCAGCTCGACCTACGAGGCGCTGCGCTCGGGACAGGAGCTGGAGCTGGGTCCGGCGAGGATCGCGCACGACTCGAGCTGAACCACCCGGGCGGCAACCTGGGCTACCGGGTGGAGTTCGGCGGCAAGTCGGTGGTGTACGCCACGGACGTCGAGCACGGCTGCGACCGGGACAAGGACCTGGTCGAGTTCGCCGCGGGACGCGGACGTCCTCATCTACGACGCGATGTACACCGAGGACGAGTACGACGGCCGCGTGGGCGCCTCGAAGGTCGGCTGGGGCCACTCCACCTGGGAGGCGCGCGGTGCGAGACGGCCGACGAGGCGAAGGTGAAGACGCTGGTGCTCTTCCACCACGAGCCGACGCGCGACGACGATGCGATGGATCGCTTCGTGGAGGAGGTGCGCAAGCACCGTCCCGAGGTGATCGCCGCCGTGGAGCGGGACACCCTGAAGCTCTAGTCCCCTCCCCCACTCCGCCCTCTCCCGATGGGAGAGGGAATGCGGGTGGGGGTCGCCCCCGCGATCACACCGCGAGCGCCTGAGGGCCCTCTGCACGCCCTCGCGCAGCCCCCGGAACGGCAGCCGGGCGAGCGCCGTCGGGACATCCACCCACTCGTGGGCGTCGTGCTCGTCTCCGAGGCGGATCTCGAAGTTGTCGGAGCACCGAGCCGCGAACGCGTTCTCCTCGACGAGCCGCGGCGGCACCACGCTCGCCGAGCGCGAAGGCGTGGCGGTACTCCAGGTCCACCACGTCGGCGCGCAGCCCCGTCTCCTCGAAGAGCTCCCGCGCGGCGGCCTCCGCGGCTGCTCGCCCGGCTCCACGCGCCCGGTGACGATCTGCCAGAAGCCGCCGCGCTCGGGACGCCGGCGCAGCAGCAGCACCCGCGCCTCCGGCCCGTGCCCGCGCATCACCGCGACGCTCACGGTGCGCGTGAGCGGCTTGGGCTCGGCGAGCTCGAGCTCGAAGACCTCGGCGAAGTGCCGGGCCACCTTGTCCTCCACCTCGGCCACGGGCACGGCGCGGCCGAGCTCCTGCTGCAGCGAGGTGACGCCCGCCTCGCGGATGCCGCAGGGGACGATGAGCCCGAAGTGCGCGCAGGTGCGTGTTGACGTTGAGCGCGAAGCCGTGACTGGTGAGCCAGCGGGAGAGGTGCACGCCGATGGCGGCGATCTTCCGCGGCGTCGCGGCGCAGGTCTCCTGGCCGACCCACACCCCCGGCCACTTGGGGATGGTGCCGGCGGTGATGCCGTAGTCGGCGAGCGGTGCGGATCATGCAGCTGCTCGACGTCGCGCACGTAGCGGCGCACGTCCTGGCGGTCCTCGGGGCAGGAGGAAGATGGGGTAGCCGACGAGCTGCCCGGGGCCGTGGTAGGTGACGTCGCCGCCGCGGTCGGTCTCGAAGCGATCTCCACGCCCTCGGAGGAGAGCTGCGCGTCGCTGGCGACGATGTTGGCGCGCTTGGCGGCGCGCCCCAGGGTGAGGACCGGCGGGTGCTCGAGCAGGAGCAGCACGTCCTCGCACAGCCCCTGGCGCCGAGCCTCGCCGAAGAGCTCCATGAGCTGGAGGCCGTCCTCGTACTCCACCCGGCCGAGCCGGTACACCGTCAGCGTGCTCACGACTTCCCCTTTCGCCGACCGCGACGGGCCGGCTTCGCCTTCCCCTTCTTGACCTCCAGACGCCACGTGCCCGGAGGCACGCGGGCCAGGAGGGCCCGCAGCTCGTGTCCGGCCCGGGGCGAACGGGCCGCCTCGGTGGCGAGGGCGACGAGCACCTCGTCGGAGAGGTGACAATCCTCGCGTGAGGCGAGCCCGCGCCGGGCGATCTCCACCAGGTGCCTCGATGCTCGGCCGCTCGAGCGGAACGAGGAGCTGCACCCGCTCCAGCAGCGCGACGGGCAGCGCGCCCCTGTACGGCCTCGGAGAGCGCGGCGGTGGTGAGCATGGGCAGACGGCCGGAGTCCGACAGGAGCACCACTCCCGGAGCCGCCGGAGTGCCCCGAGCCGTCATCAGCACGGTGCGCTCGGGATGACGGGCCAGGAAGGCGCCCAGCGCGAGGCCTGCTCGGCGGGCGGGAGCCGGTCCACGTCCTCCACGAGGAGCGCGGCCTCCAGGGGAGCGCGGTCCAGGGCCTCGGGGAGGCCGAGCACGCCCCTCCCCTGCTCCGCGAGCGCCCGCATCCAGGTGCTCTTGCCGGAGCCCTCGGGTCCGAGCACCAGCACATGGCGCACGCCGCGCCTCCCATGCGCGCTCGAGCTGCTCACGGGCCGCCTCCTGGCCCACCAGCTCGAAGGTGACGGGCCCCCGGGCCGCGGCCCGGTTGCGCGCGGGAGCACTTGGAGCCACACCGCCGAGCAGCGTGCTCGACTCACCGGTGCAGGCCGAGCAGATGAACGCACCGGCGGGACCGGCGACGAGCGGCCCCACCTCGGAGCGAGGCCGGCAGCAGAAGGAGCACCACGCATCGAGCGAGGGATCGGCCCGCGTCGGCCCCCGCTCGATGAAGGCCCCCTCCGCCTCCGGGACCGGATCAGGCGGGGGCTCCTCCACAGGTGGGGGCTCCTCCATCCGAGCCGCGACCGCCGACACCTCCATGCTGAGCACGGTGGTGCGCACGGCCTCCACGGCGACGGTCACGGGGTCGGTGCGCAGGCCCACGGCCAGCTCGGCCTCGCGCAGGGCCCTCTGGAGGGCGCCGGACGAGGGGTCTTCCTCGATGCACCCACACCCCACTCTCGGGGTCCTCATCGGGGGCGGGCGCGGACGTATCCGGCGACGACTCCTCCCCGGCCCACGCCTGGACGTCCGAGGTGGCCTGCGTCACCTCCGACAGACGGCGGATCTCCTCCTCCAGCTCGTCGGTGAGCGAGGAATCCAACCGGAGGGCATAGCGCAGGAGTTGCTCGGCACGGGTGAAGCTGCCCGCGCGCCGGTACATGGTGGCGGCGCGGCGCAGCAGCTCGATCGCCCGGGGCTTGTCTCCCCCGAGCTCCGCGGCCTGGGCGGCGCGGATGACGTCGCGAACGTTCTCGGCCATGGGGCAGCGTAACCTCCTCGAAGGCCGGGAGCGCGGTGCGCGAGCGCTCCCGGCGAGGCACGCGCCCCCGGCAGGTGGCCGGCCGTCAGGCCATCTCGAGGAACAGCATCTCCGGATGCTCCAGGTACTTGATGACCTCGTACACGAAGTCCGCGGCGACCTGGCCGTCGATGACGCGGTGATCGGCCGAGATGGAGACGTTCATCATCTCGCGCACCACGATCTCGTCGTCCTTGTCCACCACGGGGCGCTTGCGCATGCGGTGGATGCCGAGGATCGCCACCTCGGGGTGGTTGATGATGGGCGTGGCGAAGATGCCGCCGGTCTGGCCGAGCGAGGTGATGGTGAAGGTGCCGCCCGTCAGCTCCTCCATCTTCAGCTTGCGGTCGCGCGCCGCGTTGCGCGAGACGGACGACCTCGTCCGCCAGCTCCCGCAGGGTGAGCCGATCCGCGTTCTTGATCACCGGGACGGTGAGGCCGTCGTCGGTGGCCACCGCGATGCCGATGTTGAACTCGCCGCGGACGACGAGCTCCTGCGCCGCCTCGTCGAAGTTCGCGTTGAGGTGCGGGAACTTCCTCATCGCCGCGATCACGGCCTTGATGATGAAGGGCAGGAAGCGACAGCTTCGTCTTCTCGCCCGAGGCGGCCAGGCTCGTCGTTGAGGCGCTTGCGGAGCGCGACCAGCTCGGTGGCAGTCCACCTCCTCGACGAAGCCGAAGTGCGGCATCGGTGTACTTCGAGCGCACCATCTTCTCGGCGATCTTCTTGCGCAGGCCCGCGCAGCGGGATGCGCTCGTCGCCCGGCCCGGTAGCCCGAGGGCGCGGCCGGGCGGGCCTGCGCAGCGGCGAGGCGGCCACCTCGGTTGCGCGGGGCGGCGCTGGCGCCCGCGAGGGCCGCCTCACGTCCGCCTTGGTCACGCGGCCCTGGGGACCCGATGCCGGAGATCTCCGCGAGGTTGAGCCCGTGCTCACGCGCCATGCGGCGGGTGACCGGCGTGGCGAGCACCTTGGTGTCGCGAGCCTGCGCGCCGTCGCCCTGCGGCGGACGTGGCCGGCGCGGCCGCGGCAGCGCGGCGGCGGCGGGCGCGCCTGACCCGAGGCCTGGACCGGCGCGGCGCCCTCGATCTCGAGCGTCACGCAGCGAGCTGGTGGACCTTGGCCATGTCGCCTTCCTTGCCGTGCGCCTGCACGCACCTTGCCCGCCGTGGGGCGGGGACGGTGACGGTGGCCTTGTCGGTCATCACCTCGCACGAGCGACCTGGTCCTCCTTCGACGGTGTCGCCGGCCTTGACCAGCCACTTGACGATCTCGCCCTCGACCACGCCTTCGCCGAGGTCGGGCAGCTTGAATTCAAAGGTCGCCATTCGCGGTCGGGTCCGTCTTCCGTCGGAAGTGCTGAGGGTTGAGAAGCGCGTCAGGCCGTGCGCTGCCGGACCCAGGCGCTCGCGCGTCCATGAGGCCCTTCATGAAGAACTCGGCCGCGCGGTAGCTGGAGCGCACCAGCGGCCCGCTGGCCACGTACAGGAAGCCGTAGGACTCGGCCAGCTGCTTGTAGTCCTCGAACTGCTGCGGGCGTGACGAAGCGCTGCACCCGGAGGTGGTACTGGCTGGGCTGCAGGTACTGGCCCAGGGTGAGCACGTCCACGCCCACCTCGCGCAGATCCCGGAAGGTCTGCTCCAGCTCCTCGTCCGTCTCGCCCAGGCCCACCATGACCGAGCTCTTGGTGTAGAGCCCCTCGGGGCGCTTCTTCAGGTACTCCAGCACCCGCAGCGACTGGCGGTAGGTGGCGCGGCGATCGCGCACGGTGGGGGTGAGGCGCTCCACGGTCTCGACGTTGTGGGCCACCACGTGCGGGCCGGCGTCGGCCACCGTGGCCAGGTCCTTCTCCACGCCCTTGAAGTCGGGGATGAGCACCTCGACCATCGTCTTGGGCGCTCTGGCGGCGCAGCTCGCGGATGGCCGCGCGCGAAGTGGCTGGCGCCGCCGTCCGGCCGATCGTCGCGGTTCACGCGAGGTGACCACGATGTACTCGAGGTCCAGCTCCTTCACCGCCTGGGCGAGGTGGATGGGCTCCATCGGATCCAGCGGCGGGGGCGCGCCCACCTTCACGTGGCAGAAGCGGCACGCGCGGGTGCACACCTCGCCCATCAGCATCACCGTGGCGGTGCCACCGCCCCAGCACTCGGCGATGTTGGGGCAGCGGGCCTCCTCGCACACCGTGGCGAGCTTGGTGCGGCTTCACGATGGCCTTCACCCGCTCGTAGCCCTCCCCGTGCGGCAGGCGCACCTTCAGCCACTCGGGCTTGCGGGTGGTGTCGGTGACCTGCGGGAGCGGGAAGCGATCGGGAGTTGCCATGGGTCGCGGGCCTTCTACGGGTGGGGTGAAAGCAGGGGTCAAGGGAGAAGCCCTGACGCGAGGCGTCAGCTCGGATCGCCTCACCCGATCTAACGCCGACACGGAGTGCGGCATCATCCGGGTACGCCGGGAAGCAGGACCCCTTCCGAGTGCCCTTTAAGCACAGCTTGGGCAAGGGATGAGCCGGCCACCAGGAGCGGCCGGAGTGCGCATGCTTGAGCGCATGAGGGCCATCCACCTGGGGACGAGCGGCTACGTCTACCAGCACTGGCGAGGACACTTCTACCCGCCCAAGCTGCCAGCCAGCCGCTGGCTCCCCTACTACGCCCGCGTCTTCGCCACGGTGGAGCTGAACGCGCCCTTCTACCGGCTGCCCACGGCGGACGCGGTGGACGGCTGGAGGCGAGCAGATGCCCGCGCGGCTTCCGGTTCGCGTGCAAGGGCAGCCGCTACCTCACGCACATGAAGCGGCTGACGGACGTGGGCGAGGGCCTGGAGCGCTTCTTCAGCGTCATCCTCCGCCTGGGCCCGAAGCTGGGTCCGGTGCTGTGGCAACTGCCGCCGCACATGAAGAAGCCGGACCCCGAGCGGGTGGATCGCTTCCTCGCCGCCCTGCCCCGAGGCGTCCAGGCCGTCTTCGAGTTCCGCGACGCGGCCTGGTACCACGAGGAGGTGCTGCGAGGTGCTCGACCGCCACGGGCGTGGCCGTGTGCGAGCACGACCTCGTGCCGGTACCTCCACCGCGTCTCACGGGAGGCTTCCGCTACCTGCGCTTCCACGGGGCGACGCTCGCGCTACGCCGGGCGCTACGGCCGCGAGGCGCTGTGGCCGGTGGCGCGCGACCTGGACAGGTGGAGACGCAAGGGCCGCACGGCCTGGGTCTACTTCAACAACGACCTGCACGGGCACGCGCTGCTGGACGCCTTCGACCTGGCGGAGCTGCTGGGCCACGTGCCGGTGCACCCACCGCCCGAAATGCGAAGGCCGTCCGAGACAGAAGAGTCTCGAACGGCCTGACTGAAGCAACCGGAGTCCCGGTCGCGACTCAGATGTGGATCGGGTGACCCAGGGTGGCCTCGGCGCCCTCCTTGATGATCTCGGAGAGCGTCGGGTGCGCGTGCATCGTGTGGGCGAGCTCCTCGGTGGTGATCTCCAGCCGCATGGCGACGCAGGCCTCGGCGAGCAGCTCGGTGGCGTGCGGGCCCACGAGGTGGACGCCGAGCACCTCGTCGTACTTCTTGTCGGAGACGACCTTGATCATTCCGAAGCCCTCGTTGGAGATGGAGGCCTTGGTGACGGCGGTGAACGGGAAGATGGCGGCCTTCACGTCGTAGCCGCGCTCCTTGGCCTTCTTCTCGGTGAGGCCCACCGAGGCCACCTCGGGGTAGCAGTAGGTGGCGGACGGCGTGAGGTCGTAGTTGATGGGCGCCGGGTTCTTGCCCGCGATGTGCTCGACGGCGAGCACGCCCTCGGCGCTGGCCACGTGGGCGAGCATCGGCGTGGGGATCACGTCGCCGATCGCGTACACGTTCGGCTCGGTGGTGCGCATCATGCTGTCCGTCTTGATGAAGCCGCGATCGGGCTTGATGTTCGTCAGCTCCAGCCCGATGTCCTCGGTGACGGGCGCGCGGCCCACCGCCGACAGGACGATCTCCGCCTCGATCGTGCGGGTCTCGCTGCCCACGGTCATGGTCAGCTTCACGCCCGTGTCGGTGTTCTCGACCTTCTCCACCTTGGCGCCGAGGTGCACGTCGATCTTCCGCTTCTTGAAGTGCTTCTCCAGCTCCTTCGAGCAGTCGATGTCCTCGATGGGCAGCAGGTTGGGCATGTACTCCACGATGGACGACCTTGCTGCCCACGTGGTTGAAGACGGAAGCGAACTCGCAGCCCACCGCGCCCGCGCCGAGCACGATGATGCTCTTGGGGATGCGGTCGATGGATCTCCAGGATCGAGTCGCTGTTGAGGACCGCTTGTGGTCGACCTGCGACGTTGGGCAGCGACTTGGGCACCGAGCCGGTGGCGATGATGATGTTCTTGGTGTCCAGCGTCTGCTTGCCCCGCCCTCGGCGGTGACCTCGACCTTGCCCTTGCCGGCGATGCGGCCGTGGCCCTTGACCACGGTCACCTTGTTCTTCTTCATCAGGTAGTCGATGCCGTTGGCACCCTTGGTGACCACCTTGTCCTTGTGCTCCTGGACCGCGTTGGCCCAGTTCACCATCGGGCTGGGGACCTCGACGCCGAAGTCCGCGGCCTCCTGCATGTGGTGGAGCAGCGCGGCGGTCCACAGCAGCGACTTGGTGGGGATGCAGCCGCGGTGGAGGCAGGTGCCGCCCAGGCGCTTGTCGCGCTCGACGATGGCCGTCTTCAGACCGAGCTGCCCGGCGCGGATGGCGCCACGTACCCGCCGGGGCCCGAACCGATGATCACCACGTCGAAAGTCTCAGCCACGAACGCCTCCGTGGGTGGATGTACTCGCGCGGCGCTGATAACCACCCATCCCGGCTGGAATCAAGGAGTTTGCACCGTGCGCCGATTTCCGCTCCGAACTCTGTTGCTGATGACGCTGGCGCTGCTGGCCTTCCTGCGCCTGTACTACATCACCCATACGACCAGGCGTCAGGCCGAGAGCTCCGCCCCTGCCCCGGCGAAGCCGGACGAGCGGGTCATCGACGTGACCCCTCGGAGCCCGGAGCCCGGCTCCCCCACGGGCGAGCAGGCCTGCCGTACCCTGGATCGCACCCTGGAGGCCGCAATCCGAGCCCCCACCGACCCGGCCGCCTTCACGAGGGCCCGGCAACAGCTCGACACCTGCCCCGAGCTTCCAGCGCGCGCCTGTGAGCTGGGCGCGGCCCTGGAGGCCCGCACTGGCGTCGATGGGGGGACGTCCCCCCTGCGGGAGCTTCTAGACGCACTGTGCCAACGCTGTCCGGCCGCGACCAACCCGTGTGCCGGCCAGGTCACACGCGCGGTAATGGGGCTCGCCGTGGGGAGATCGGCCGACCCCGCCGCCCTGCAGTGGAACCTGGAGCACGCCGGGCCGGGAACCCCCATCGCCTGCGCCGAGGTGGTGCGCTCGTTGCTGGCGCCAGCGGCGATCCCCAACGACACGCTGACGGACGTGCAGAAGGCGGTACTCGGACAGCTCGCTCCCGCGTGTGCACGCGCGGGACAACTCCCCGCGAACGTGCTCAACGCGGCCGTGGTGCAGGGCGGCGTGCCCGCGCTGGCCCAGCTCGTCCAGGCGAAGCCGGCCGGTGAGAGCGCCGTGCTGAAGCCGAGCCGGCTCGTGGGCGCCCAGGGCGGAGAGAAAGCCTTCGACGGCCAGGAGACCACGGGTGTGGAGCTCACGGCGACCCCCCAGGCGCCCCGCTGGGACAAGGACGGAGCACTGAGCGCGGTGTTCGAGCCGCCGGTGACAGCGCTCTCGGCGCTGCGCGTACGTGCCAGCGGGCCGGGCACCGTGAGAGCCGTCGTCCGCACCGAGGGAGATCTGGGCATGAGCGATCCAGACTCGCAGACGAGCTTCGTCCTCCCGGTGGCCTGCCGCTTCCGTGGCACCGGACAGTGGGAGGCCTGCTCGCTTCCGGTGCCGCTGCTCACCGTGGAAGCACTGAGCGTGTTCCCCGAGAAGGGCAAGCTCACGCTGAGTGAGATGGAACCCCGCGGAACGCGGTGAGCGGAAGACCCGGGGATTTTCGCGCAACGCTGGATGCGGATCCGCATCCAAGCGGGGCCGTGAAAATCCCTCTGCTCGCACTGACCCTGGTGGCCACTCCGGCCCTGGCCGAAAGCCCTCTGTCCGCGCTCGTCGCCGAGTATGAGACGGGCCCTGGCTACATCTTCCAGAACGACGGGCGCTACGGCCCGACCG
Source organism: uncultured delta proteobacterium (assembly GCA_963771175.1). Lineage (GTDB taxonomy): Bacteria > Myxococcota > Myxococcia > Myxococcales > Myxococcaceae > Archangium. Next base: position 240,907 of record CAVYSY010000001.1, on the reverse strand, counting down.
GCACGGACTTCGAGGCCGACGACCTCAACCAGAAGAGCAACCTGTACCGGACCCAGCGCATCGCGCTCGAGGCGCGGCTGGGAGAGCGCCACGGCATCATCCTGCTGTGGGCCCCCTTCGACATCACCACGCGCGCGACGCTGTCGAAGGACATCGACTTCCGGGGGACGGTGTTCCCGACGGGCACGGTGGTGGACAGCCGCTATCTGTTCGAGGGCTACCGGGCCAGCTACCTCTACCGGCTCATCGACGGCGAGCGCTTCACCTGGGATATCGGCGCGAGCGTGCAGATCCGCAACGCGCTGGTGGACCTGAGCGCGGTGGACGGTTCGCGCTACGCGAAGGAGAGCGACATCGGCGTGGTGGGGGCGCTGAAGACGCGGCTGCGCTACGAGCTGCCCTCGCGCGTGTGGGCGGGGCTCGAAGCCGACGCGCTGTCCACCTTCGGGCTGCTCGGCAACACGTCGGGCGGCATCTACGACGTGGCACTGACGCTGGGCGTTCCGCTGAACTCGAAGGGAGACGTGAGCGCGTACGCGCGGCTGCGGCTGCTCGGGGGTGGCGCGGACGTGAAGAGCCGGGACATCTACAACTGGGGCAACTTCGGCTTCGCGCTCGTGGGCGTGCAGGCGGATCTGGTGTCGCTGTTCGAACGGGGCAGCTCGAAGCCGTGAACGTGGGTGTCCCCTCTCCCATGGGATGGGGATAGGCTGAGGGTCTTCCCCACTCGAGGACCCCCCGATGCTCCCGCTGTTCCTCTGCGCGCTGCTCGCCTCCTCCCCCGAGTTGCCCGTGAAGCTGCGCGCGGGGGACATCGAGCCCGATGACATCGCCACCCTGCGAGTCTCCGGGCTCTCGGTCCCCACCCGTGCGGAGGCCGGCATCTACCTGTACGGCGCACTCTCCACCTCGGCCCGTCCGGTGCGAGCCCTGCTGCTGCGCAGCACCGACGGCGGGGCCCACTGGACCGAGGTGCTCCCGCGAGTGAGCGACAGCGAGGTGCTGTTCCTCGACTTCCTGGGCTGCGAGGGGCGCGCCCTGGTGGGCTGGAGTACGGAAGGACCGGGAGAGCTCTCGCTCTACGCGAGTTCGGACTGTGGAGCCTCGTGGAAGCGCCGGAGCACCTTGCCCAAGGCCGTCTGGTCCGAGTGGCCGGAATACATCGTCTGGAAGGACGGCCAGAACGGCACGGTGTGGCTGGTGGACGCGAACGAGGAGAAGTCCCGTCCCCGCGCGCTCGTCACTCGAAACGGAGGCCGGACCTGGAGCCCCCCCAAGGAGGCACCCCAGGAACGCCCACCCGAGCAGCCCGCGGAGAACGCATTCGAGGTCCGAGACTCCACCGGTACACGGTGGGCGGTCATCCATGAGGATGAGGCCATCCGGGTGGAGCGACAGGAGCAGGGAGCCCCCGCCCAGGTCCGCTCCACCCTTCCGAGGACCTTGCGGCGCCAGGGGAAGGAGCTCGTCCCCTACCGCATCCCCTGAAAGCCATCGGCGTCACATTGCCCGGCGGCGCCGCGAGGTCAGGCGGTAGCATGTCTGCGCCCCATGGAAACGCCCGCCCCTTCGCGCACCGTCACCGGCCGCATCGACGTCCACCCTCGCGGCTACGGCTTCCTCATCGTGCACCCGTCCGGCTCCGACGAGGTGCTCTCCGCGTTCATCCCTCCGCCCGAGCTCAACCCCTACCTCGCCGATGACGTCGTCTCCGCGACCGTGACGGCCTCGGCTGACGGACGCTGGAGCGCGAGCGGGCTGTCCCTCCTGAAGCGTCCGCGCCAGGAGGTCTACGGCGAACTGGTGACGCGCAAGGGAGCCCCGCACCTGCGCATCGATCGCGAACTGGGCAATGGCGACTGGCCGCTGGAGACGGCCGGTGTCGACGTGCAGCAGGGTGACGCGGTGGTGGCCCGCGTCGCCGACGGCAAGGCGTGGCTCCTGCGCAAGCTCGAGCCGGGCGCGGACCGCTCGCTGGAGCGCATCATCGTGCGTCACGGGCTGCGCCGGGACTTCGACCCGGAGGCCCTGGCCGAGGTGCGGCGCGTGCTCGCCATTCCCCACGCGCTCGGGGCGCGGCGAGACCTGCGCCAGGTGCCCACCGTTACCGTGGACTCTGCCTCGACGCGCGTCATCGACGACGCCGTCTCCGTACTGCCCGCGGGGGCGGACGGTGCGCTGCGCGTGTTCATCTCCATCGCCGATGCGGCGGAGTTCGTCCCCGAGGGCTCGGCGCTGGACCGTGTGGCGCGCGAGCGGACGAGCAGTGTGTACCTCGCCGGAGCCATGCTGCCGATGCTCCCGGAGGAGCTCTCCACGAACTGGCTCAGCCTGGTGCCCGGCGAGGAGCGGCTGTGCCTCACGGTGGAGCTGCGCATCGACCCGGAGGGGCACGTCACCGCGATGGACGTGTACGAGAGCCTCATCCGCTCGTGGGCGAAGCTGAGCTACACCGAGGTGGCGGACTACCTCGACAAGGGCGAGGTGTCCGAGCCGATGGCGACAGTGCGCGAAGCCCTGCCGTGGTTCCGCGCGGCGGCGGCCCGGCTGGCGGTGGCGAGGGCCGGGCGCGGTGGCATCGAGATGGCGCGCGAGGAGGCCCGCTTCACCTTCGACGAGGAGACGGGAGAGGTCTCCGGCATCGAGGCCGTGCGGCCCACCACGGCGCACGCCCTCATCGAGCGCTTCATGGTGGCCGCCAACGAGGCCCTCGCGGGATGGCTCCTCGATCGGGGTGTCCCCGCCCTCTTCCGCGTCCAGGACGAGCCGGATCCCCAGCGCGTGGCCGACCTGGCCGCCTTCGCGCACCACTCGGGCTTCGCCGCGGGCTTCGGCCGCAGGCTCACCCCGCTCGCGCTCGCCGCGTTCGACCGGCAGATCGCCGGCTGCACCTCCGAGCCCGCGCTGCGCTCGGTGCTGCGACGCTCGCTGGGCCCCTCGCGCTACACCGTGGTGCCGGCCATGCACTTCGGCCTCGCGGCGCGAGCCTACGTCCACTTCACCTCCCCCATCCGGCGGTACGCGGACCTCTCCGTCCACCGCGCCCTCAAGCAGTACCTGCGGGGCCGGCGCGACTTCGTCCATGAGGACCCCGCCGTCGAGGAGCTCGCGGTCCACGTCAACGAGCGCTCCCGCACCGCCCACCGCGCCGAGAAGGATCGCCACCGCGTGCTGGAGGCACGGGTGATGGCCGCACACGTGGGTGCGGAGTTCACGGGGCGCATCACCCGGGTGAAGCCCTTCGGCGTGCTCGTCCAGCTCGACGGCATGCTGGTGGAGGGCTACCTCCCGGCGGACACGCTGCCGGACGGGCCCTACCAGCCCGACCCGAGGGAGACGTCCCTCGTGGGCCGGGCGCGCACCTTCACCATCGGCATGCCGCTGCGGGTGCGCGTGGCCTCCACCGACGAGAACCTCGGCCGCATCGAGCTCGCGCTCGCCGGGTGAGCCGCCCCAGGTGTCTCAACCCGGCAGCACGGTGAGCGGCAGCACCGTGGGCCCGCGAACGACAATCGAGGGGTGCCACTGCACGGGCGCGGCGTCGCGAACCAGCCCGCCGCACCGGTCGAGCAGCGCATCCAGGGCGAGCCGCGCCTCCAGGCGGGCCAGGGGGGCACCGAGGCAGAAGTGGATGCCGTGGCCGAAGGGCATGTTCTGCTGGCCCTCGCGGTCGAGGTCGAAGCGCTCGCTGTTGGGGAACTGCGCCTCGTCGCGGCAGGCGGAACCCAGCAACAGCATCACGTGCGAGCCGGCCGGCAGGCGGACGCCGCCAAGCTCCGTCTCGGCGGTGGTGAGCCGCAGCAGCGTCTGGGCGACGGGCTCGTAGCGCAGCACCTCCTCGATGAAGAGGGGAATCAGCGAGCGGTTCGCGCGCAGGCGGGCGAACACGTCCGGGCGCTCGGCGAGTACCAGGGCGGAGTGGCCCAGCAGGTGGATGGTGGTCTCCAGGCCGGCGACGAGCAGCAGGAAGAGGAAGCCCATCAACTCCGCATCCGTGAGGGATTCGCCTTCGATTCGGGCGGCGATCAGCTCACTCACCATGTCCTCGCGGGGGGAGCGGCGGCGGTCCGCGATGACCTCCTTCAGGTACTGCTCCATCTCCGCGTAGGTGCCCCGAATCTGGGCGTGCCACTCATGGGCATCCGGGGGCGTGGCGGTGGTGTTGTTGATGTCGTCCGTCCAGCGCTTGAAGCGCATGTGATGTGAGGCGTCCAGGCCGAGCAGCTCGCCAATGACGGAGGCAGGCACGCGCAGGGCGAAGGACTCGACGAAGTCCACGGGGCGGCCGAGAGGCAGCTCGGCGGCGGCCTGCTCGGCGTAGGCGCGGATGCGCGGCTCCATCCGGCTCAAGGCGGTGGAGCCGAAGGCGCGGTTGACGAGCGCCCGGAGGCGGGTGTGCTTGGGCGGATCCATCATGACGATGGAGTCCGCGATCGGGTTGCCGCGCCCCAGCCATTCGGGCTCCGAGGGCGCGCGATGGCCGGTGGAGGAAAAGAGCTGGGGATTCTTCAAGACGTGCAGGACGTCGGCGTAGCGGGAGACGGCCCAGAAGCCGAGCAGGTCCACCTGGGCGAGCGTGGGCTGGCGCCGCAGCTCGGCGAAGAACGGATAGGGGTTGGCGCGGAACTCGGGCGCGAAGAGGTTCAACCGGACAGTCATGTGGAGATCCCCCCAGGGATGATGAAGAGGCGTCCGGATGCTATCCCACGCCACGGACACGCGTCAGGTCATCCCCGGTTCGAGCCCTGGCGCGCTTCAGTTCAACTGGGTGGAGACGATGGGATGCTGCGCCGCGGTCTCCCAGGGCAGGTTCGGCCACCAGCGCTCGCGCGCGGGCGGTGCCGCGGGCTCGATGCTCTGTCCGGGCTTGGGGACGACGACGGTATCGCCGGCCTGTTCGGCCGCGGCGAGCACGCGCTCGATGGGCTCGGTCCAGCCGTGGACGGCGAGGGTGAAGAGCCCCCAGTGCACGGGCAGCAGGACGCGGCCCTGAACCATCCGGTGGGCGAGGACGGCCTGCTCGGGCCCGATGTGCCAGTCGGGCCACGCGCTGTGGTACTGGCCCACCTCGATCATCGTCACGTCGAAGGGCCCGAGGCGCGCGCCGATGTCCTTCATCGCGGGGAACAGCCCCGTGTCCCCCGAGTAATACGCGCGGTGCTGGGGGCCGAGGAGCGCGAAGCCCGCCCACAGGGTCGCGTCCTTGTCGAGGCCGGTCCGTCCCGACGCGTGGCGCGCGGGCGTGCCGACGATCTCGAGCCCGCGCACCCGCGTGCGCTCCCACCAGTCGAGCTCGACGATGCGCGTCTCGGGCACGCCCCACGACGCCAGGTGCGCGCCCACGCCGAGCGGCACCACGAAGGTGGTGTCCCAGTCCTTCATCGCCGAGACGGTGGGGTAATCGAGGTGGTCGTAGTGGTCGTGCGAGATGACGACCGCGTCGATGGGCGGCAGCTCCGCGAGCGGAATCGGCGGGGCATACCAGCGCTTCGGGCCCACCCAGCTCAGCGGCGAGGCACGCTCACTCCAGATGGGGTCGGTGAGGACACGGTGTCCGTCGATTTCGATCAGCACCGAGGAGTGCCCGAGCCAGGTGACGCGCAGTCCCGTGCTCGGCGGCGTCTCGAACCCGCGACGGTCGCCCGGCACCGTGGGCAGCGGCTCGGCGGGGCCCACGTCGGGGCTCGCCTTGAACATGGCCATCAGCGAGCCCCGCCAGTCGTTGAAGAGCGGCTGCGGGTTCTCGAAGTGCCCGTCCTGCCACTGCGGCGAGCGCTCCATGCGCACGCGTCGCGCTCCGTCGGCACGCCGGCCCAGCGCGGTCCACGCGTCGGCGGCAATGGCGACCCCTGCGATTGCCACCAGCAGTCCCGTCCACCGGGCCACACGCGCCAGAACCCCGCGCTTCCCGAGGCTCTTCATCGGAGGGAGACGGTCTTTCCAGCACGGCGCGCGAGCACCGCCTTCACGTCGTCCAGCGTCACGCCCAGCGGGCGCACCGCCACGAGCAGGTGGTAGAGCACGTCCGCCGCCTCCTCCACCGCGCGCTCCTTGTCCCCGTCCGCGCACGCCGTCACCAGCTCCACCGCCTCCTCGCCGATCTTCTTCAGCCGCAGGTTCCGGTCGTCCAGCAGCCGCCGCGTGTAGCTCGGCTTCTCCCCCGCCTCCGGTGCCTTCGCCGCCCGCTGGGTGATGGTCCGGTCCAGCTCGACGAGCGCGTCCACCGGACCGATGTCGAAGCAGGTCTCCGCCCCGGTGTGACACGCCGGGCCCGCCTTCTCCACCCGCGCCAGCACCGCGTCTCCATCGCAGTCCGCCGTCAGCGACACCACCCGCTGCACGTTCCCGCTCGTCCCGCCCTTGTGCCACAGCCCGCGCGTGCGCGAGCGGTAGTACATTCTCGCCCGTCTCCAGCGTCTTCTCCAACGCCTCGCGATCCGCGTGCGCCACCATCAACAGGTCACCGGTGTGCGCGTCCTGCGTCACCACCGTCACCATCCCGTTGCCCTTGGCAAAGTCCAGCTTCGACAGGTCCAGCATCATGCCCTCTTCGTCGCGCCCAGCAGCTCGCGCACCTGGTCCGCGAGCGCGGCATTCGTCGCGATCGCGTTGCCGCCGAACGAGGTCCTCGTCCCCGTCCAGTCCGTGAACACTCCACCCGCTTCCTCGATGATGGGCTGCAGCGCCGCCGCGTCCCAGGGCGACAGCTCCTCGTCGATCATCACCTCCGCCCGCCCCGTGGCCAGCATCAGGTAGCCGTAGCAGTCTCCCCACGTCCGCGAGATGAGCGCCTTCGCCGTCAGCGCTCGCCACTTCGCCCCGCGCTCCGGGTACACCCGGAAGCGCTCGTCCGTGGCCAGCACCGTCGCCCTGGACAGGTCCGCCTCCTCCGACACCCGCGTCCGCTTCCCGTTCCACCAGCACCCCTGCCCCGGCGCCGCCACCAGCATGTCCCCCACCGGCGGGAAGTACGCCGCGCCCGCGAGGATGCGCTCCCCTCCGCCAGCGCCACCAGCGTGCCCCACAGCGGCACGCCGCGGATGAACGACTTCGTGCCGTCAATCGGGTCCAGAATCCACCGGCGCTTCGCTCCAGGCCGCGTCTCGCCGAACTCCTCCCCGAGGATGCCGTCCTCGGGGAAGTGGGACTCAATCCACTCGCGCGCCGTCCTCTCGGCGGTCTGGTCCGCCACCGTCACCGGCGTCCCGTCCCCCTTGGTGTGCACCTGGATGCCCTTCCGGAAGAAGCCGAGCGCCACGTCTCCGGACCTGCGCGCCACCTGCTCCACCGCCTGCATCGCCGACTGCGCGTCCATTCAGAGGCTCCTGACCTTGAGGCCGCTCTCCTGGAGCAGCGTCTTGATCGCTCCAACAGTGGTGACGCCGTCGTGGAGGATGCCCGCCACCAGCGCCGCGTCCGCCTGACCTTCCTTCAGCGCGGCCCGAACGTGCTCCGCGTTGCCCGCGCCCCCCGAGGCGATGACTGGGACAGCCACCCCCTCGGCGATTGTCCGCGTCAGCTCCAGGTCATACCCCGAACGGGCTCCGTCCCGGTCAATGCTCGTGAGGAGGATTTCACCTGCTCCACGTTTCACGCACTCGCGCGCCCAGGCCACCGCGTCCAGTTCCGTGGCCCGCTTGCCGCCGTGGGTGTACACGCGCCACTGGTCGCCGTCCCTCTTGGCGTCGATGCTCGCCACCACGCACTGGGCGCCGAAGCGCTCGGCGCACTCGGTGAGCACCTCGGGCCGGGCCACGGCCGCCGAGTTGATGCTCACCTTGTCCGCGCCCGCCCGCAGCGCCCGGCCCACGTCGTCCACCGTGCGCACGCCGCCGCCCACCGTCAGCGGGATGAACAGCCGCTCCGCCGTGCGCTGCACCAGGTCCCACAGGGTGCCGCGCTCCTCGTTGCTCGCGGAGATGTCGAGGAAGGTCACCTCGTCGGCGCCCGCCTCCTCGTAGCGCATGGCCAGCTCCACGGGATCGCCCACGTCGCGCAGTCCTTCGAACTGGACGCCCTTCACCACGCGCCCGCCCTTCACGTCCAAGCACACAATCAGTCGCCGCGTGAGCATTCCACTTCACCTCCAGGGCGACCGCGCCCTTCGTGCTGAACACCACTCCCGAGTCCACCATCGCGTCGCGCAGCGCCATGCCGAGCGCCTTGAAGGCCGCCTCCGTCACGTGGTGGCTGTCCTTGCCGCGGAGGATGCGCAGATGCAGCGTCACCTTCGCGTGCTCGCAGAACGAGCGCATGACGTGCTCGTAGAGCTTGTTGCGCAGCGGCCCCCGGTAATAGAAGCGCCCGGCCACGTCGATGCAGGCCTGCACCAGCGCGTCGTCCATGGGGATGGTGCGCTCGCCGTAGCGGGCCGCGGTGGCGGGAATCACCTTCTGCACCGCCGTGCCCAGGGTAATGGCCACGTCCTCCATGAGGTGGTGCCGCAAGTCGCCGCGCGCGTGCAGCGTCAGGTCCAACCCCGCGTAACGCGCGAAGGTGGACAGCATGTGGTCGAAGAAGGGCAGGCCCGTGTCCACCTTGGCCACGCCCTTGCCCAGGGCAATCTCGACCGTGACCTTCGTCTCCTTCGTCTCCCGAACGATGGTCGTCATGCGAACTCCCTCGCCACCGCGGCCGCGTCCAGCGTGCCCGTGTACAGCGCCATGCCAATGACGGCCCCGAAGGCGCCCACGCGCCCGAGGGCCCGCAGATCCTCCACCGTCGTCACTCCACCCGAGGCGTACAGAGGGTGGCGGCTCGTCCGGGCCACCTCCTCCATCAGCGGCAGGTCCACGCCCTCCATCTGTCCCTCCTTGTGGACCGCCGTCACCAGCAGGCCCCCCAGGGGCAGCGGCTCCAGCGACTTGAGCACGTCGCCGATGTCCCGGGCGCTGCCCGCCGTCCAGCCGCGCGTCACCACCTCGCGACCCTTCACGTCCGCGGCCACCACCACGCGGCCTGGGAAGCGCTCGGCCACCTCGCGCAGCCACACCCCGTCCTCGATGGCCCGCGTGCCCACCACCACGTAGGCGGCACCCAGTGCGAGCACCGCCTCCACCTTCGCCGTGCTCCGCACGCCACCGCCCACCGAGAAGCTGAGCCCCGGCTCATGGCTCAACAGCTTGCCGATGGGGCCCTCGTTGGAGCCCTTGCCCAGCGCGGCGTCCAGGTCCACCACGTGGAAGCTCTTGAAGCCGTGGGCGCGCCAGCGCTTGAGTGCGTCCATGGGGTCCTTCACCCGCACCCGCTCGTCGGCGTACGAGCCGCCCACGAGCTGCACGCAGGCGCCCTCCCGAAGGTCGATTGCCGGAATGGCGATCACTTGCGCACCTCCTCGAGGAAGGCCTGCACGAAGCGCACGCCGGCCGCCGAGCTCTTCTCCGGGTGGAACTGCACCCCGAGCACGTTCCCGCGCCGCACCGCCGCGGGGAACCGGTCCTCCTCGTGCGTGGTCCAGCCCACCACGACGTTGAGCTCCTCGGCGCGGCAGACGTAGCTGTGCGCGTAGTAGACGGTGCCCAGCTTCGCGCTCTTCAGAGCGGTGTCCTCCTCCACCGAGTTCCACCCGATGTGGGGCACGCGCTGGGAGCGCAGCTTCGTCACCTGGCCGCGGAAGACGCCCAGGCCCCAGCCTCCGCCCTCGTCGCTCGTGTCGAACATGAGCTGCATGCCCAGGCAGATGCCCAGGCACGGCAGGCCGTCCTCCAGCGCGCGCCGCATCTTCTCGCGCCCCGGCTCCAGCCGCGCCGCCGCCGCGCCGAAGGCCCCCACGCCCGGCAGCACCAGCAAGTCCGTGTCGAGAGCCCGAATCGGATCCTCCTGCACGCGCACCTCGACGTCCGGCACCGTGGCCAGTGCCTTGGCCAGTGAGTGCAGGTTGCCCGCCCCGTAGTCGAACAGCGTCACTCTCATCGCAGAGCCTCTCGCAGCGCCGTCAGCGCCGCCTCCATCAGGGTCCACGGGCCACAACCGATCCGGAGCGCGTCCCCGACGACCGTCAGTCCCTGGAATGCCCGCACATTCACGTCCCGCTGCCGCATCCGCTCCGCCACCGCGAGCGCGCCGGGCAGCGGCACCATCACGAAGTTGGCCTCGGCCGGCAACGACTTCAGCCCCAGATTCTCCAGCTCGGCCACCAGCCGCTCCCGGATGGCCAGCGACTCGGCCGCCCGCGCCTTCATCCACGGCACGTCCTCGAGCAGCGCCGCGACGGCCATGCGCTCGGACAGGCCCGTCACCTTGTAGGGCCCGCGCGCCTTCTCCACCTCGGCCACCAGGGTGGGGTTGCCTACCGCGTAGCCCACCCGCAGGCCCGCCAGCCCGAAGGCCTTGGACAGCGTGCGCGTCACGAGCACGTTGGGCCGCGAGGCCAGGTCCAGGTGGCTCTCCCGAGCGAACTCGGCATAGGCCTCGTCGAGCAGGACGATGCCCGGGGCGTTGTCCACCAGCCGCTCCAGCGCGGCCCGCGAGGCCACCGTGCCCGTGGGGTTGTTGGGCGAGCACACGTAGATGAGCTTCGCGCCCGTGGCGAGCAGCCCGTCCACGTCGATGTCGAAGTCCGGCTTGAGCGGCACCGGCGCGTACCGCAGCCCGTTCACCTTCGCGAAGTAGGACATCATCACGAAGGTGGGGTCCGGGAAGGCGATGAGCTCGCCCGGCTCCAGGAAGGCCCGCAGGGTGCTGTCGATGACGTCGTCCGAGCCGCATCCGGTGGTCACCCGCGAGGGCTCCACGCCCGTGTAGGCGGCCACGGCCCGCTTGAGGTCCTGGCGCATAGCCCACGGGGTAGCTGGAGACCTGGGAGGCCACCGTCTCGCGAAGGATGCGCTCGGCGGCCGGGGGCATGCCGAAGAGGTTGGTGTTGTCACTCAGGTCCACGCCGCACTTCACCTTGGAGGGCGAGTACAGCGGGATGTCCCGGTAGGAGGCGCGAGAGGGCAGGTTCATGGCTTCCTCCAGCCGCGCGCGGCGTCGGCATGGGCGAAGAGGCCCTCGCTGTCGGCGAGCAGGCCCACATCATCGGCGAGCCGCGCCGCCGCATCGCGCTCCACGCGCTGGTACGTGGTCCACCGGTAGAAGTCGAGCACGCTCAGTCCCGAGTACGCGCGGGCCAGTCCCGCCGTGGGCAGCACGTGGTTGGCGCCCGTCATGTAGTCGCCGTAGGCCACCGAGGCGTACTGGCCCACGAACACCGTGCCCGCGTTGCGCAGCCTTCGGCAGGTCCTCCACGCGGAGACCGGGTGGCGATGAGCAGGTGCTCGGGAGCGAAGTCCGCCACGAAGGGCCAGGCCTCCTCCAGCGTGTCCACGCTCAGCACGGCGCCGCGCTCGCCCAGGGCCTTCGCGACGATCTCCTGGCGCTGTGCCCGCGCCGCCGCCCGGCCCACCGCCTCGACACCGCCCGGGCCAACGCATCGCCCACCGCCACCGTCACGCAGCAGGCATCCGGGTCGTGCTCGGCCTGGGCCAGCATCTCCCGCGCCACCGCCTCGGGGTCCGCCGAACCATCCGCGACGACGAGGATCTCACTCGGGCCCGCCGGCGCGTCGATGGCCACCGCCTCCACCACCTGCAGCTTGGCCGCGGCCACGTAGGCATTGCCCGGGCCGACGATGCGGTCCACCCGGGGCACGCTCTCCGTACCGTAGGCCATGGCCGCCACCGCGCCCGCCCCACCGAGGGCGAAGACGCGATCCGCTCCCGCCAGCGCCGCCGCCGCCAGCACGCCCGCCGAGGGCTTCCCGTCCGGGCCTGGCGGCGAGCAGACGATGACCTCGCCCACCCCGGCCACCTTCGCCGGCACCACGCCCATCAGCACGCTGCTCGGGTACACGGCCCGGCCCCCCGGCGCGTACACGCCCACGCGCCCGAGCGGATCCGGCCGGCGCCCGACGAGGATGCCCGGCTCCGTCTCCACCTCGGTGGCCTGGGGCTTCTGCGCCGCGTGCGCCTTGGCGATGTTGCGCGCCGCGCGGGCCAGCGCGTCCTTCAGCTTCGGCTCCAGCGATGCCAGCGCCGCCTCGCACACCGAGCGCGGCACCTCCAGCGACTGGAGCTCCGCGCGGTCGAACTCGCGCGCCATCTCGCGCAGCGCCTTGTCCCCGTCCCGGCGCACGCGGGCGATGAGATCCGCGGTGCGCTGCGCGACGCGGGCATCCGACTCGCCCGTGCGCTCCAGCAGGCGGCGGCGCGCCTCGGGGGACAGGTCCTTCAGCCGGCCCTGGTACTTGAGCGTGGGGGCGCTCACGGCATCAACCTCTCGATGCGGGTGACGAGGATGCCCTCGCAGCCCAGGGACTTCAGGGCCGAGATGGTGCGATAGATGCTCTTGGCGGGCACCACGGCGTGCACGGCCACGAAGTCACCGCCCTGCACGTCCACCACGGTGGGGCCGTTGAGGCCCGGCAGCACCTCGCGAACATTGGGCAGCACGCGGCGCGGCACGTTGGCCATCAGGTAGCGCTTGCCCCGGGCCGCCAGCACCGAGCCCAGCGCCTGCCGCAGCTCCGTCCAGCTTCGCCGCCGCCTCGGGGGCGTGGCCCTTGCGAGCGATGAGCCGGGCGCTGGACTGCACCACCGTCCCCACCTCGCGCAGGCCGTTCATCTTCAGCGTCGAGCCCGTGGAGGTCAGGTCCACGATGATGTCCGCGATGCCCAGGTGCGGGGCGATCTCCGTGGCGCCCGACACCGGCACCACCGTCACCTTCTGGCCGCGCTTCGCGAAGAACTCCTGCGTCAGCCGCGTGAAGGACGAGGCCACGCGCACCCCGTCCTGGATGTCCTCGAGCTTCTGGATGCCGCTCTCCTCGCGGGCGGCCACCACCAGCCGGCACCTGCCGAACTCCAGGTCCATCAGCAGCTCCAGCTCGCGGCCGGACTCGCACACCAGGTCCCACCCGGTGACGCCCGCGTCCGCCGCGCCATCGGCGACGAACTCGGGGATGTCCTGGGCGCGCACGAAGATGGCCTCGAACTCGCCGCCGAGCGACGCGGTGAGGGCCCGCTCTCCCCGGGCACGGACCTCCAGACCGGCATCGTTGAAGAGCTCACGAACCTCCTCGGAGAGGCGACCTTTGTTGGGCAGGGCGATTTTCAGCATTGGGGTACTCGGTGAGGTGGGAGACGGGCTCGGAAACGAAGAAAGCCCGTCCTGGGTTGGACGGGCTTCCGGTCACTGCGGCAGGTTCATTGGGGGGGGCGTCTGGACGCTTTCACCCGAACATGCGCACGGCGAGCGGTCCCGTCGGGGCCGGCCGATGATGCGCATGGTGGTGATGAACGGACGCGAAAAGCACGAGTCCATTGGTAACGGAAAAGCCCCCGTGCCGTCAACCCAACCCACCGCGCACTTGCCAAAACCCACCCCAAGCGAGCACAAGCGCCACCGATGCGTGACATGAACGTGGTCATCGTAGGGGGCGGATTGATGGGGTGTGGCATCGCCCTGCGGCTGCGCCAGGCCGGCGCGCGGGTGACGGTGCTCGAGCGCTCCATCCCCGGGGCCGAGGCCTCCAGCGCGGCGGGCGGCATCCTCGCGCCCCAGCAGGAGTCCGAGGGGCCGGGGCCCTTCCTCGAGCTGGGCCTGCGCAGCCGGGGCATGTACGCGGACTTCGCCGCGGAGCTGCTCGCCCTCACCGGCGTCAACGTGAACTACCTGCCCAGCGGCCTGCTGCACCTGGCCTTCGACGAGGCCGAGGCCCAGCGCCTGGAGGCCACCGTGGGCTGGCAGAGCGCCCTGGGCCTGCGCGCGGAGCTGCTCGCCACGGCCGAGGTGCGCGCCCTGGAGCCCCAGCTCTCGCCCCAGGTGGTGGCCGCCGCGCGCTTCCAGGATGACCATCAGGTCGACAACCGGCTGCTGGCGCGGGCCCTCACCATGGCCGCCGCGAAGGTGGGCGTCACCTTCCGCACCGGCTACGTGCGAGGGGTGGTGGAGGAGCACGGCCGCGCGGTGGGCGTGGATCTGGATGGGGACACGCTGCGCGCGGATGCCGTGGTGATCGCCGCCGGCTCCTGGTCCGGTCTGGTGCAGGGCATCGCGCTGGATCCGCGCGTGGTGCGCCCGGCGCGCGGGCAGATGGTGCAGCTCCAGACCCGGCTGCCGCTCTTCTCGCACGTCATCTTCTCCAACAAGGGCTACGTCATCCCCCGGGCCGACGGGCGCATCATCGCCGGCAGCACCCTGGAGTTCGCCGGCTTCGAGAAGAACGTCACCGCCGAGGGCCTGCACCGCATCCTCTCCCTGGCCATGCAGATCTGCCCCGCGCTGGCCTCGGCGCCGGTGCAGGAGACGTGGGCGGGCCTGCGGCCCTACACCGAGGATCACCTGCCCATCCTGGGGACGGGGCCCCTGCCCGGCCTCTTCCTGGCCACTGGACATTTCCGCAACGGCATCCTCCTGGCTCCCATCACCGCGAAGCTCATGGCCCAGGTGGTCCTCGGCGAGTCTCCCTCGGTGGACCTCGCCCCGTTCCGTTTTGATCGCTTCCCCCGTCGCTGAGCAGGCAGGGGGGAATTCCCTACCCCCCCGTCCCACTTTCGGACGGACGAGAATCTCGAAAAACCGAGTTGGGTTGGCCTTCCGGAGCCTGATCCTCCTAGAATCGCCGACCGTGGAAGCCATTCCTCCCGTACCTCCTCGGATTCTGATCGTCGACGACGACGATTCCGTGCGCGACGTCATCTCCGTCCTCCTCAGAGAGGAGGGCTACAACTGCGTGGTCGCCAGTGGCGCCGAGATGGCCCTGGACGTCGCCGGGCAGGAAGAGACGCCACTGGTCATCAGCGACATGAAGATGCCGGGCAAGGACGGCCTGTGGCTGCTCGAGAACCTGCGTGAGCGCTACCCGGACACCTCGGTCATCATGCTGACGGGCTATGGCGACACCGAGTCCGCGGTGGACTGCCTGCGCCGCGGCGCCGTGGACTACCTCCTCAAGCCGCCCAAGCTGACGGATCTCATCCGCGCCATCGAGAGGGCTCTCGCCAAGCGCCGCATCGAACTGGCACGCAAGCGCTACCAGAAGAAGCTGGAGCGCAAGGTGAGGGATCGCACGACCGAGCTGCGCAACGCGCTCCGGGACATCGCCCACACCTACCAGTCCACCCTGCTGGCACTGGTGGCGGCCCTGGACGCCCGCGAGCACGAGACGTCGGACCACTCGCAGCGCGTGGTGAGCTACACCAACGCCATCGCCGAGCGCCTGAGCATCAAGGGCCAGGAGTTGGAGGAGATCGGCCGGGGCGCCCTGCTGCATGACATCGGAAAGATCGGCGTGCCGGATGCCGTGCTGCTCAAGCCGGGGAAGCTCACCCCGGAGGAGTGGCAGGAGATGCGCAAGCATCCGGACATCGGCTTCCAGATGATCCAGAACATCCCCTTCCTGGCCACGCCGGCGCAGATCGTGCTGTCGCACCAGGAGCGCTGGGACGGCCAGGGCTACCCGCGCAACCTCCGGGGTCAGGAGATCCACATCGGCGCGCGCATCTTCGCCGTGGCGGACACCCTGGACGCGATGACGAGCGACCGGCCCTACCGCAAGGGCACCACGTTCGCCAACGCGATCGCGGAGATCAACCGCTGCGCGGGGACGCAGTTCGACCGCGACGTCGTCCGGGCCTTCCTCGATATCGGTGAGCAGGCGCTCATCAAGATCCGCGAGGACATGCACAACCGGAAGCTGACCCTGGTGCAGGCGGAGGCGCAGGCCCAGGAGGCCGAGGCCACCCTCGCCCGGCTCGGCGATGATCTGGACGATATCGACCAGACCATCCCGGGTCCTGGCAACCCGGGAACGGGAACTGGCGGACAGGGTCCCGCGACTCGCGCCGCGCATCCTCCCGCCCCTTCCGCCTCCTCTACCCCGGCCCAGCAGCCCGTGGTTCTCTCGGTGCTGGCGGGTGGACGTCAAGGCAACCCGCGCGAGTGAGAGTCACTTCTGGTCGACCAGAAGTGGCCCCGAATCTGCTCAACCAGACGTGCCTGAGGCCTGGCCGAGCAGGAAAAACCGACTTGCGGGGATGCCGGATGGAGGCCATGGTGGTTGATAGTCGAGGCCATTAATGACGCTTGCTCCCCCACCCAGGGATCCCCTGACCCCTCCCCTACTCGACGCCCAGGGAAGGGTCATGACGTACCTGCGCCTGTCCGTGACGGACCGGTGCAACTTTCGCTGCACGTACTGCTCGCCGGCGAGCTGGGGTGGGAAGAAGGATCTCCTGACAGCCGAGGAGTTCGAGCGCATCGCCTCCGTCTTCGCGCGCATGGGCATCCGGCGGGTCCGACTCACCGGGGGCGAACCCCTCATCCGCCCGGACATCATCGAGGTGTCCCGGCGCATCGCCGCGGTGCCCGGGGTGGAGCGGGTGGCCATCACCACCAACGCGAGCCACCTGGAGCGGCTGGCCGTGCCGCTGCGCGAGGCGGGTGTCACCCAGCTCAACATCAGCCTGGACACCCTGTCCGAGGCCACCTTCCGGAGCATCTCCAAGCAGGGAGACTTCGCCGCCACCCTGCGTGGCATCGACGCGGCGGTGGAGGCGGGCTACGCCTCCCTCAAGCTGAACGTCGTCGTCATGCGCGGGGTGAACGACCTCGAGGTGCCAGCGCTGATCGCCCATGCCCATGCCCGAGGCATGGTGCCGCGCTTCATCGAGCTGATGCCCTTCGGCCAGGGGACGCCAGTGCCCACCGCGGAGTTGGTGGAGCGGCTCCAGGCCTCGGGCATCTCCCTCGTCCCCGAGGACGCGAAGCACGATGCCACCTCGGGCCCGGCGAGCTACTGGCGAGCCCCCCGGGGGCTGGTGGGCTTCATCTCGCCCCTCACCCAGAACTTCTGCGGCGGCTGCAACCGCGTGCGCGTGGCCTCCAACGGAGACCTGCGGAGCTGCCTCGGCGGGCGTGCCCAGGCGCCGCTGCACGCGCTCATCCGCAACGGTGCCACGGACACGGACCTGGCCCTGGCCATCCGCCACGCCCTCGGTGAGAAACCCGACGGCCACCGTTTCACCGAACCCGGCGCCGGGGCCTCGCTGCTGTCCATGATGGGCATCGGCGGCTGAGCCCCGGAAACACGACGGGCGAGGACCGGACCCCTCGTGGAGGCCCGCCTCGCCCGTGATGCGACGACCCTACGCGGGTGGGGTTACTTGATCAGCCGGAGGGTCACCGGGTAGCGGTAGACCTCACCGTTGTTGGCCTTGATGCCGGCGAGGATGGAGAGCACCAGCGCACCGAGCCCCACCAGCGGCATCAGGCAGGCGCCGATCACCACGAACGTCAGGATGAACGAGGCGACGAACGCGATGGCGATGGTGATCTGGAAGTTGAGCGCCTCGATGGCCTGACGCTCCACCCAGGCGGACTCCTTGCCCTTCGTCTGCCAGATGATGAGCGGGCCGATGAAGGCCAGCAACAGACCACTCAGATGCGAGAGCATCCCCCACGTCTTCTCATCCTGCGTCGGCATCGATGAACCTGTGATGAACGAGCTGACCTGCTGACCCTGCTGCTCCATTGAAGTTCCCCTCCAAGTACGACTGGGCGCGTCAAGCCGCGCCCTGACGCGCCCATATTCCCCCACTCCCCGGGCAAATGTCACGTTGCGGCATCGCGAGGGGGGGGTGGGAGGGGGACCTCACGAGTCAGCGAGTCCTCAGCGGTAGATCTCCCCGCCGGCCTTCTTGAACTCCTCGCTCTTCTCGGCCATGCCGGTCTCCAGCGCCTTCTGCTCGTCGAGCACCCCCGTCTTCTCCGCGTAGTCGCGCACGTCCTGGGTGATCTTCATCGAGCAGAACTGCGGGCCGCACATGGAGCAGAAGTGGGCCACCTTGGCGCCTTCCGCGGGCAGGGTCTCGTCGTGGAAGGCGCGGGCGCGCTCGGGATCCAGCGAGAGGTTGAACTGGTCCTCCCAGCGGAACTCGAAGCGGGCCTTGGACAGGGCGTTGTCGCGCAGCTGCGCGCCCGGGTGTCCCTTGGCGAGGTCCGCGGCGTGGGCGGCGATCTTGTAGGTGATGACGCCCTCCTTCACGTCGTCCCGGTTGGGCAGCCCCAGGTGCTCCTTGGGCGTGACGTAGCAGAGCATCGCCGTGCCGAACCAGCCGATCATCGCCGCGCCGATGCCACTGGTGATGTGGTCGTACCCCGGCGCGATGTCCGTGGTGAGGGGCCCCAGCGTGTAGAAGGGCGCCTCGTGGCAGATGGCGAGCTGCTTCGTCATGTTCTCCTGGATGAGGTGCATGGGCACGTGGCCCGGGCCCTCGATCATCACCTGCACGTCGTGCTTCCAGGCGATCTTCGTCAGCTCGCCGAGCGTCTCCAGCTCGCCGAACTGCGCCGCGTCGTTGGCGTCCGCGATGGAGCCCGGCCGCAGCCCGTCTCCCAGGCTGAAGCTGACGTCGTACGCCTTGATGATCTCGCAGATCTCCTCGAAGTGCGTGTAGAGGAAGTTCTCCTGGTGGTGGGCCAGGCACCACTTGGCCAGGATGGAGCCGCCGCGGCTGACGATGCCCGTCACCCGCTTCGCCGTGAGCGGGATGTAGCGCAGCAGCACGCCGGCGTGGATGGTGAAGTAGTCCACCCCCTGCTCGCCTGCTCGATGAGCGTGTCGCGGTAGATCTCCCAGGTGAGCTCCTCGGCCTTGCCGCCCACCTTCTCCAGCGCCTGGTAGATGGGCACCGTGCCGATGGGCACCGGGGCGTTGCGCAGGATCCACTCGCGCGTCTCGTGGATGTTGCGGCCGGTGGACAGGTCCATCACCGTGTCCGCGCCCCAGCGGATGGACCACACCATCTTCTCCACCTCCTCCTCGATGGAGGAGGTGACGGCCGAGTTGCCGATGTTGGCGTTGATCTTCACCAGGAAGTTGCGGCCGATGATCATCGGCTCCAGCTCCGGGTGGTTGATGTTGGCCGGGATGATGGCGCGGCCGCGGGCCACCTCGTCGCGCACGAACTCGGGGGTGATCTCCCGGGGAATGGCGGCGCCCCAGGAGTGCCCCGGGTGCTGATGGGACAGCGCGGCGATGCGCGGCCTCGCGCTTGAGGTTCTCGCGCATCGGCCACGTACTCCATCTCCGGGGTGATGATGCCCTTGCGGGCGTAGTGCATCTGGGTGACGTTGGCGCCCGGCTTCGCCACCAGCGGCTTGCGGCGGTGGCCGAAGCGCAGCCCGGTCAGGCGCGGGTCCTCCTCGCGGGCGCGACCGTACTCGGAGGTGACGCCGGACAGCTCCTCCACGTCCCCGCGGCCGCGGATCCACTCGGAGCGCAGCGCGGGCAGCCCCGCCCGCAGGTCGATGGAGGCCTCGGGGTCCGTGTACGGGCCGCTCGAGTCGTAGACGAGGATGGACGGGTTGGGCGTCGCCTTCGCGTCCGGACCAGGGCCATGCCGGGTGGGCGTCTGGCTGATCTCCCGCATGGGCACGCGGACGTCCGGGTGCAGCGAGCCGGACACGTACACCTTGCGCGAGGCCGGAAGGGGCCCCCGGGAAATACCCTCCAGCACCTTGCCATCCACCTTGAGGCTCTTCGAGGCTCCGCTCACGTCACTCCTCCTCATCCCACGGGAGGGACAGGCGAGGCGTGGAGCGCTCGCCGCTTCCCTCCGCCGGTCCTAACCGGTTCAGGTTCCAAGGGTTGGCCGCTCCACGGCCGTCTCAGCCTCTCTCGGAGGCACCCCTAGCGACAGGGCGAGGGTGTAGCCCATCGAGGGACCGGGCTTCAACCGCCTGGAGGGCTCCCTGTCCGTCAAGAATCAGATGGGTGGGCAACGCAGCATCTGCGGCGGGCCCCTTCGTGAATGAAAACGTTGCGCTGAGTGGCCCTGAGGTGAGACTGCCAGCATGGCGAGCTTCAAAGGGAGCACGCCCTGGAACCAAACCTGCAATAGCTTCTTTCAGGACACACCCTTCCAAAGCAAAGGACCGGAGCCACGTATGCAGACCGTTGGAGAGCTGATGACCCGCAGCAATCTGGTCACGCTCACGGAAACCCAGAACCTGGCCGCGGCGGAGGATCTGCTCCGCCTGCACCGCATCCGTCACCTGCCGGTGGTGCGCAATGGGAAGCTCGTCGGGCTCGTCACCCATAGGGACCTGCTGAAGGCCGCGGCGCAGCGCGGCGGAGCGGATCCGGCGAAGCAGCCGCTGTGGGCCTCGGACGTGATGGTGCGTGACGTGAAGACGGTGCGCTCGGACACGCCCACCCGGGACGCGGTGAAGCAGATGCTGGACAACAAGTATGGCTGTCTGCCCGTGGTGGGGGCGGACGGCGAGTTGCTCGGCATCCTCACCGAGGCGGACATGGTCCGCTTCGCCCAGCACCTCATCGAGGACCTGGACCGCCGGAGCCTCGCGGCCGAGTACGAGACCTGAGCAGTCCACGGGGGAGCACCATGTCGATCGTCTTCGGAACGGACTTCTCGGAACGGGCGATGACGGCCGGGCGAGCGGCGGCGACGCTCGCCCGCCGGAGTGGTGAAGTACTCCACCTGGTCCACATCACCGAGTATGGGAACGTGGGGCGCACCACCGCCACCGATGAGGCCCTGCGCCGCGAGCTGACCTCCCGCCTGGAGGCGCAGGCCGCCGAGCTGCGCATCGGGGACGCCCGGGTGGAGGTCCACCTGCTGGAGGGCGCTCCGGACGAGGTCCTCGTCGAGCACGCGGCGCTCGTTCACGCCTCGCTCCTCGTCGTGTCCCACCATGGGCAGCGGGCGCCGCGCTGGCGCATCGGCAACGTGGCGGAGCGGGTGGTGCAGGCGGCCCGATGCCCGGTGCTCGTCATCCGCTCGGCGGGCCCCCTGGAGGCCTGGGCCCGCGGGGAGCGCAGCCTGCGCATCCTCCTGGGCCTGGACTTCTCGCCTCCCTCGGACGCGGCGGTGGCCTGGGTGCGCAAGCTGCGTTCGCTCGGCACCTGCGAGGTGGTGGCCGCCCACCACTACTGGGGCGCGGACGCGCATGTGCGCTACGGCGTCCCCCTCTCCCCCGAGTCCGAGGTGACGCCGGAGGTGGAGGAGGCGCTGCGGCGCGACCTGACGGCCCGCCTGGGTGACATGCCCGGCAACGGCGCGGTGTGGGTCCACCTGGATCCGGGCCTGGGTCGGCCCTCGGACTCGCTGGTGGCGCTCGCGCGCAAGGAGGAGGCGGACCTCATCGTGGTGGGGACCCACCAACGCACCGGGGCGAGCAAGTGGTGGTACGGCTCGGTATCCCAGCGCGTCACCCACGAGTCCCCCATCTCCGTCCTGTGCGTCCCCTCCAGCGCGGTGGCCGCGGTCACCATCCCCGTGGTGCGCCGGGTGCTGGCCCCCACGGATCTTTCCGAGGTGGGCGTCCGCGCCATCCGGCATGCCTACTCGGTGGTGCCGGCCGGAGGCACCGTCTACCTGCTGCACGTCCTGGAGCCCCTGGGTGGCACGCCCCCCCTCTACGCCCAGTACATCTCGCCCCCGAGCTCCGTGGTCCACTCGCCCGAGCAGGAGCGCATCGCCGAGGAGCTGCGCGGCCTCATCCCTCCCGAGGCGGCCGTCCGCGGCATCTCCACCCGGGTGGAGGTGGTCCACGGCCGCAAGGTGTCCGAGGCCATCAACCAGGCGGCGGAGCGGCTCGGCTGCGATGTCATCTGCCTGGCCACCCACGGGCGCTCGGGGCTGACCAAGGCCCTGGCCGGCTCGGTGGCGCAGGAAGTACTCCAGAGCAGCACCCGGCCGGTGCTGCTCGTCAGACCCGAATGAGCAGAGGGGCGGCCAGCCCCCTGCCCCATCGCTCGTAAAGGGGCGGAACTCCTCACCTTTGGGGTTCCGCGGCACGCACATTGAAGGTCTCTCCGTGGATGTGACACCCCGGAGGTGTGCTGTGACCTACGTTCCCATCACCGAGTTCGAGACGCGGCTCCAGTGGCGGAATGAATCCGGGGCACTCCTCGCCGGAGAGCGGGCCCCGACCCTCCCCCTGGGTGGGCCCTCGGGCGCCCTGGATGAGCGGTGGAACCCCGAGACCCTGCTGGTGGGGGCGGTGGAAGGGCGAACCCTGCTGGCCTTCCTGGAGCAGGCGAATGCCCAGGGTGTGGAGGTTCTTTTCTACCAGAGTTCCGCGGTAGCACGCCGGGTGGATGGCCCAGGCGGCCAGCCCCACTATACGGACCTGATCGTCCGTCCCCACGTGGCCGTGCGAGGAGAGGAGGAGGCCCGAACAGCCCGGCGCATCTTCGACGAGCTGCCCGAGCGCTGCTTCCCCAGCTCCATGCTGCGGCTCACCCCGCGCATCGAGCCCTTCATCGACACCTGGGACGAGCAGCACGCGGCCGCGTTGGAGGAGAACCGCCGCTACGACCTGAACTGGCGTCGACGGGAGGGGGAGCAAGCAGCCGGCTGGGAATCTGAAAGCGGCGTATGAGGTCGGGCCGCACCGCGGGTCGGGAAATCCCCCCTCCCGGGCGGTTGCTTGTTAGGTTGTGAAGACCATGTCCGCTCAACGCATCCTGGTCGTCGACGACGAGGACAATGCCCGCCGCGCCATCGCCACCATCCTCGGCGAAGAGGGCTACGAAGTCGCCGAGGCCTCGAATGGTGAAGAGGCGCTCGCGCGTCTGGCCGATTTCTCGCCCGCCGTGGTCCTCACGGACGTGCGCATGCCGAAGATGGACGGGCTGACCTTCTTGCGGAAGGCCCGCGAGCAGGGCTCCGAGGCCACGTTCATCATGATGACCGCCTTCGCCAGCGTGGAGACGGCGGTGGAGGCCATGCGCGCTGGCGCGGAGAACTACCTCGTCAAGCCGCTGGACGCCAACGCCGTGCTGGTGGTGCTGGGCAAGGCGCTGGATCAGCGCGCCCTGAAGCGCGAGGCGGAGAGCCTGCGCGAGCAGGTGCGCCAGCGGGCGCGCTTCCACAACATCATCGGCGACTCGCCCCAGCTCCAGGCCCTCTATGAGGTGGTGAGGCGGGCGGCCAACACCCGGGCCACGGTGCTCATCCTCGGCGAGTCCGGCACGGGCAAGGAGCTGATCGCCCAGGCCATCCACCACGAGTCGCAGCGGCGCGACAAGCCCTTCGTCAAGGTCCACTGCGCCGCGCTCTCCGAGAACCTGCTGGAGAGCGAGCTGTTCGGCCACGAGAAGGGCGCCTTCACCGGCGCGCTGGCCCGCAAGGAGGGCCGCTTCGAGCTGGCCGACGGCGGCACCCTCTTCCTGGACGAGATCGGCGAGATCTCCCCCTCGGTGCAGGTGAAGCTGCTGCGCGTGCTGCAGGAGCGCGAGTTCGAGCGCGTGGGTGGCACGCAGACGCTGAAGGTGGACGTGCGCATCGTCGCGGCCACGCACCGGGATCTCACCGCCGAGGTGAAGGCGGGCCGGTTCCGCGAGGACCTGTACTACCGGCTGAACGTGGTGGCGGTGACGCTGCCGCCGCTGCGCGAGCGCAAGAGCGACATCCCCGCGCTGGTGAACCACTTCCTGGAGAAGTACAGCGACTCGTACGGGAAGGACGTGCGGGGGCTGGCGCCGGGCACGCTGCAGGCGCTGCTGTCCTACGACTGGCCGGGCAACATCCGCGAGCTGGAGAACGCCATCGAGCGCGCCGTGGTGCTGGCCTCGGGCAACGAGCTGACCACGGATGATCTCCCGCCCGTGCTCAGGGGCCCACGGCCGCTGGGCTCCTCGACCTCGTCGCTGATCCCCGGGGCCACCCTGGCGCAGATCGAGCGCGAGGCCATCCTCCGTACCCTGGAGATGGTGGGAGGCTCCACCACGCGGGCCGCGGAGATCCTCGGCATCAGCGTGCGCAAGGTGCAGTACCGGCTGAAGGAGTACAGCGCCGCCACCAACGGCACGCCTCCGCCCACCCCGAGCGCGGAGGACGAGGCGGAGGAGGAGGCGGAGTCCGCCGCCGAGTAGCTCAGCGGGCCAGGGGCAGGCGCAGGAAGAACCGCGCCCCGCCCTCGGGCGAGCTGCCCACCTCCAGCGTGCCCCCGTGCTGCGTCACGATGGCATGCACGATGGACAGACCCAGGCCCGAGCCCTGGGCCTTGGTGGTGAAGAAGGGCTCGAAGAGCCGATCGCGAACCTCCGGGGGAACGCCCGGGCCCGTGTCGTCCACGGTGATCCACGCCATGTCGCCCTCACGGCCCGCGGCGACGCGCACGAGCCCGCCAACCGGCGTGGCCTCGAGCGCGTTGAGGGTCAGGTTGATGAGCACCTGGCGCAGCCGCTCCTCCTCGCCCCAGATGGCAGGCACCTGCGCGCCCCCGTCCCCGTCCAGCTCCAGCCGCACCCGGCGCGCGTCCGCCTGATTTCCCAGCAGATCCACCACCCGCCGCAGCAGCGTCCTCACCTCCAACGACTCCGGGCGGAACTCGCGCGGGCGAGCGAACTGGAGGAAGTCCTCGAGGATGTGATCCAACCGGCGGATCTCATCGCGCACCAGCAGCAGGGGATCCAGCAGGTTGGGCTGCAGCTCCTCCGAGAGCCGCCGCACCCGCCGCTCCAGCACCGAGAGCTGCAGGGCCGCCGCGTTGAGCGGGTTGCGGATTTCGTGCGAGAGCCCCGCCGTCATGGTGCCCACCGCGGCGAGCTTCTCCGTCACCTGGGCCCGGCGCGCCAGCTCGCGCTTCTCGGCCTGCAGGCGCACCTGGCGCATGGCCTGCTCCAGCGTGAGGAGCAGCTCATTGGGAGCGCAGGGCTTCATCAGGTAGGCGCAGGCCCCCGCGCGCACCGCCTCCACGGCCGTCTCCAGCGTGGCGAAGCCGGTGAGCAGCACCACCTCGGACTCGGGCACCCTCTCCTTCAGCTCGCGGGCGAGTGCCGTCCCTTCCCCGTCCGGCAGCCGCAGGTCCACCAGGGCCACGTCGAAACCACCCCCGGCGCGCTCGCGGGCCTGACGGCAGCTCGTCGCACCCTCCACCGAGTAGCCGGCATCACCCAGCAGCTCGTGGAGGTTGTCGAGGAAGGACGCGTTGTCGTCGACGACGAGCACGCGGGGAGGTTTGGGTTGGGGAGCGCTCATGCCGCCCGCTCCCGGCACGAGGCGTGAGCGCGCTCCAGCGCCTCCAGCAACCTCTCCGTGTCAAAGGGTTTGGAGAAGATGCCCGCGTGCTCGGGCATGGGGCATACCGCCTCCGGGAAGGCCGTCATCACGAACACCGGCAGCTCCGGGAAGCGCGCCCGCAGCCGGCGCAGGGCCTCGCCATCCGGCCCGCCCGGCAACCTCAGATCCACCAGCGCGGCGAAGGGCCGCACCGTGGCGAGCTGGTCGGCATCCAGCACCGAGCTCGCGGTGACACACGAGAAGCCGCGGGCGCGCAGCACCTCGGTGAGGTTGTCGCAGAGGAACAGATCGTCGTCGACGAGCGCCACCAGCCCGTCCCGGCGCGCCCCGGACAACAGCGAGACGAGCGTGGGAATGGGCACGGGTTTGGGCAGCACCGCGAGCAGCCCCTCGCGCCGGGCCGTCTCCAGATCGTCCTCGCCGGGGTAGGCGGTGATGACGACGGCGGCGAGCCCCGGGTCCACCTTGCGGATGTGGTGGACCGCCGCGGCCCCGCTCATGCCGGGCATCTTCATGTCGGTGAGGAGCACATCGAAACGCGTCGAGCGCGCCAGCTCCAGCGCCCGCGCCCCGTCCGTCACCACCGTGGCCTCGTCGCCGCAATCGCGGAGGATCTCCGCCAGGTTCTCGGCGAAGGCCTCGTTGTCATCGAGCAGCAGGTAGTTCCTCATACCGTGGCCTCCGTGGAGGGGGGAGACACGGGAAGTCTCATGACGAAACGCGCGCCGCTGCCCTCGTGGGGCTCGTAGGTGATGGAGCCGCCATGGCGCTCGAGGATGCGCTTGACGAGAGGCAGGCCCAGGCCGATGCCGCGCGCCTTGGTGGACATCAGCGGCTCGAAGAGCCGGCGCCGGATGGAGTCATTGACCCCGGGCCCCGAGTCCTCCAGCACCAGCTCCACCATGCGCGGACCCGTCGATGCCACCAGGGACACCGTGCCCTTCTCGCCCACGGCGTGGACGGCGTTCTCCAGCAGGTTGACGAAGACCTGGCGCATCTGCCCGGGATCGCCCTGCAGCGTGGGGAGCTCGGCCAGGCCCTCGGCGCGGATGGACACGCCCTCGGGCGACTGCACCGAGGTGAGCGCGTCCTTCCACACCTCCTCCAGCCGCAGGGGCTCACGCTTGAGCGGGCGATCCCGGATCATGTCCAGCAGGTCCGTGACGATGCGGTTGGCCAGCACCACCTGCTCGCCGATGCGATCCAGGTGCTTGGTGGCGCGCTCGTCGGTGGCCAGGGGCCGCCCCTTGAGGATGAAGAGCGACGTCTCGATGACCCCCAGCGGGTTGCGCAGCTCGTGCCCGATGGAGCCCACGAGCTGCCCGAAGGTGGACAACCGCTCGCTGCGCGCCTGCTGGGCGAGCAGATCCTCCCGGTAGGTGTGCAGCATGATGGCCAGCTCGAGATCGAGGAGCTTCCCGAGGGCCACCCGCGTGGCTCGCAGCGCCGTGGGATTGTCGGCGTAGTGCTCGTCGATGATGCGGTTGAACTCCTGCCGCAGGGTGTTCATCGCGCCGAACATGTAGTGCTGGGGCAACGCGATGCGGACGTGCATGCGGCCGATGCGGCAGCGGAGCTGGTAGTAGGCCTCATCCCAGGGTCCGCGCAGGAGCTGCTCCATCCAGGCCTGCAGCGTGACCTTGAGATGGCCCACCTGGCTCTCGCCCGCCAGCGCGCTGCGCGCGCCCTCGTGCTCCAGGATGCGCGTGTAGAAGACGTGCGCGATCTCGGTGAAGTGCTGTTGGGATACCTCGTGCAGGGAACGAAGCGCTTGCTCGTCCTCCGGCCCGAAGTCCACGTATCTCTTCAATTCTTCGAACAAGGTCTCCGCCATGAGTGCGATGGATCTTCTTAGCGCGGCCAGCGTCGGACAGCAGAGGGGTTTTCTCTCCTCTTCTGCCCGCAACTCAACCCTGAGGGGTAGCCGAGGACCAGGGAAGCTGCTCCACCGTGCAGCCGAGCTGACGGGCGAGTTCCAATAGGAGGAGCTCCCGCTGCGTGCGCAGCTCCAGCCGGGCCCGCTGCTGCTGCTTGAGGAACCGCAGGCCGTTGACGACCTCCAGGATGCTCGCCTCGCCCGAGGAGAGCGCGAGGAGCGTCGCCCCCAGGGCCTCCTCCGCAGCGGGCAGCAGGAGCACCTCCATCGAGGCCAGGCGCCGGTCCAGCGAGCCCAGGCGGGCGAGCAGCCTCTCCACGGTTGGTCCGAGCGGCCCGGCCTTGCCCGAGCGCGCGAAGCCGAGCCCCACCAGGGCATCCCGGTCGAGCATCCCATCCGGGGACCAGGGGGGCGGCAGCTCCCCTTCGAGGATGGCGTTGTCCGGGTCGCTCCGGCCGAGCTCCTCGAGCAGCAGCCTCCGCGCCTCCTCCAGGGTCACCAGTTCCTGTTCCGCGGCGAGCAACTCGGCGTCGAGCTGCACGTGCTCATGGGCGAGGACGACCCCCGCGGGCACCTGTGCGGCGAGGCGCCCCAGCGTATCGAGGAAGTCCCGGACGCCCAGCTCGAGGCCGTGCGCCTCCCGATTGAAGCGCAGCCACAGTCGGAGCGAGGCCTCCTCGCGCCCGGGCGATTCGAGGAAACGGGACAGCTCGACGGACCGGGGCGCGGGCGGGGTGGCCACCGGGCGGGGTTTGGGTGGCGGCTGGATACCGAGGGGACTGCCGGGCTCCACCGCCCCGGCGGGAGCCGCCAGGAGGAGCAAGAGGACGACGAGGAACGTCCTGCGAAGGTGGGACATGATGACAACCCTCTACACCGTGACGGAGGCCGTCGATGGAACCTTCTCGGGGCAAGAAGCACGCCACCTGAAATCCACCGGGAAACGGCCCCGAGGAACGCAAGCCTTGCGGCACGGTCAGCAGGCACGCAGCCTTTGCGGCGCCCACGACTCAGGCAGGCAACGCTCGTGACAGCGCCTGGCGCACCGCCGCGCGCACCGCCGCGGGTACCTCATCCCCGGGGATACGCCGGCACAGGGACACCGTGCGCTTGAGCGAGTCGCACGCCTGGGCACAGCGCGGGCAGCGCGACAGATGGTCCTCGAGGCGCACACAGGTGGACTGATCCACCTCCTGCGCGGCGAACTCCGAGAGCTCCTGCGCCAGCTCCGGGCACGACTGGGCCTCGCCCTGGGCGCCCTCCCCCATGAGGGTGGAGAGGTGCTCGCGCAACTGGAGGCGCGCGCGGTGCAGTCGGCTCTTGAGCGCCCCCACCTCGATCCCCACCACCTGCGCCGCCTCCTCGGCCGAGAGACCCTCCACATCCCGGAGGATGAGCACCTCGCGGTAGGCCTCCGGCAGCGCGAGGATGGCCGCCTGTAAGACCTCCCCCATCTGCCGCGCCTGGGAGGCCATGTCCGGGGTCGCCTCCGCCGAGGCAACGTGGGTTGCCGCGGGAGAGTCGAGTGGATGGAACTCCTCGGGCGCTCCGACGCGCCGGCGACGCAAGCGGAAACAGTGCGTGCGGGCCACCTGGTACAGCCACGTGGACAGCTCCGCGTCGCCCCGGAACGCGTGGATGCCGCGGAACGCCGCGATCAGCGTCTCCTGGAGTACCTCCTTGGCGTCCTCTTCCGAGCCACACATGCGCAGGCCAAAGCGGTACACCTGCTTCTCGTGGCGGGCGAGGAGCTCATCCAGGGCCTTGTTCTCGCCCGAGCGCACGGCCTCCACCAACTGCTCATCGGTTCGACTCGCCATTACCAGGTCGCCTCCTCACTCACCTGTCACGCCCCTGTTGGGGAACGCTCGGTCGCCAGAATGCCTCCTGACGGTCCACCCTGGGAAAATATACTGGGCGCCCGATGTCGGTGCTGGCGGACATATGGACAGCTGGGTCCACGTCCCACGGAAGCGATCCCGGGACCGCCGGCTCGGGGCCGGCGATCCGGAAGGCCGGTACTACGGCGAGGGCATCGCGCCCAGGCTCGAAGTCCGCGCGCTCGCATCGCGCCGCGCCTGGAACACCTGGGCGAGGTACATGCCGGCGAACATGGCGGGCACGAAGACGAGCAACTGGGGCGCGCCGCTGGCGAGTGAGGTGAGAGCGGGGCCGGGGCAATAGCCGCCGAGTCCCCAGCCCGCGCCGAAGAGGGCCGCGCCCACGAGGAGCTTCGGGTCCAACTTGCTGACGGGGAAGGAGGGGAACTTCGCGGAGAACAGGGGCCGCTCCCGCTTGAGGATGAGGGGCCGCAGCGCCGCGTGCACGGCGATGGCACCGCCCATCACGAACGCGAGCCGGAAGTCCCAGTTGCCGGCGATGTCGAGGAAGCCGACGACGTTGGCCGGATCCGTCATGCCGCTGAGGCCCAGGCCGATGGCGAAGATGAGGCCGCTGAGAAACGCGCTGATGAAGGAACGCATTGGGGAACTCCCGTTAGAAGACGTGGCGGGCCAGGAAGACGGTGAGGGCACCGGTGGCCATGAAGGTGACGGTGGCCGCGATGGAGCGGACGGAGCCACGGCTGATGCCGCAGACGCCATGCCCGCTGGTGCAGCCGTTGCCCAGCCGCGAGCCGAAGCCCACCAGCAACCCGGACGCCACCAGCAGCCCGACCCCGCCCGCGCTCAAGGGCGCCGGGGCCGAGAAGGACACGGGGCGCAGCCACACCAGCAACAGGCCGCCGGTGAGCAGTCCCCCCAAGAAGAGCGCGCGCCAGGCGATGTCGCCGCGCACGGGGGCCAGCAGCGAGCCCACCACACCGCTGATGCCAGCCACCCGGCCATTGGCCAGGAGGAGGAGCGAGGCGCTCAACCCGATGAGCGCCCCGCCCAGGAGAGGAAAGAGGATGGAAGAATTCATGTCTTGCTAGAGCCAGACTCTCAGAAAAGGATTCACGAGGGATTTCACGGAGCATACGCGCAGGGCAGTCTCGCCGCATCACCTGCTCAGCACCCGGGCTCCTTCGGGCCGCCCTGAAATCCAGAGTCCGAGGAAGGCAGGAGCAGGCCGCCCCCATACCGGAGAGAGGAGGAAGCGCCTGCTTCCGCGCGGATTCCGGAGGGAGGCGATCGTCCTGAATCCTTTTCCCCGACCCGGGCTCTCACGGGCAGGAGTCCTCGAGAAGCGGCACAACCCGCGCCTGGCCGGCAAGAGCCGTGAGGAGTTCATCCACATCATGGAGAACCTCAACCTGCCCAAGCCCAAGAAGCTCGACATCGCCGTCCCGGCCAACCGCGCCTGCGGGCACACGGCGCCCTCACAGCAAGGGGCCTGAGCCCCCTACCCTCACCCAGGAGGCCCGACCATGACTTCTCAACCCTACCAGGACATCACCCCCGCCCAGCTCGATGCGCTCGGCCCCGAAGTGCGGCGCATCGACGTGCGCGAGCAGGATGAATTCACCGGTCCCCTGGGCCACCTGCCCGGGTCGGAGCTCGTCCCGCTGGGCACGCTGGAGGCGGCCTCCGCCTCCTGGCCACGCGAGGTGCCGCTACTGCTCATCTGCCGCTCGGGCGCACGCTCCGCGAGGGCCGCGCAGGCACTCGCCCTGCGTGGCTTCAAACACCTCTACAACCTGGCGGGCGGAATGCTCGCCGTGAACGAGACGCCCGCCGCCCGTCCCCAGGGCTGAGCGCGCGCTCGGACAAGAACGGATACCATGCCATTCCTCGGCTTCTCCCTCGCGGCTCTCATTGGACTGTCGCTCGGTCTTCTCGGCGGCGGCGGCTCCATCCTCACCGTCCCCATCCTCGTGTACGTCCTGGGCTTCGGAGCCAAGGAGTCCATCGCCATGGGACTGGCGGTGGTGGGGGTTACCAGCCTCTTTGGTGCCATGGGCCACTGGCGCAAGGGCAATCTCCAGTTCCGGGCGGCCCTGATCTTCGGAACGGTGGCGATGGCGGGCACGTACGCCGGGGCGCGCCTGTCCGTCTTCATCTCGGGCGCCGCGCAGCTCCTGCTCTTCGCCGCGGTGATGCTCGTGGCCGCCTTCTTCATGTTCCGCAATGGCCGCAAGGAGGCCGCACTGGCGGCGCGGAAGGAGGACGCACACGTGCCCGAGCCGCACAAGGCCTCCTTCCCGGTGATGGCCGCGGCCGCTCTGGGTGTGGGCGGCCTCACGGGACTGGTCGGGGTGGGCGGCGGCTTCCTCATCGTCCCGGCGCTGGTGCTCCTGGTGGGACTGCCGATGAAGCAGGCGGTGGGCACCAGCCTGCTCGTCATTGCCCTCAACTCCTTCGTGGGCTTCGCCGGCTACCTCGGCCACGTCGAGGTGCCCTGGAGCTACCTGGGGATCTTCACGGCCATCGCGGTGGCCGGGATTTTCGCCGGCACCTGGGCGTCCCACTATGTGTCGCAGGCGGCCCTCAAGCGTGCCTTCTCGGCCTTCCTCGTGGTGATGGGCGTCTTCATCCTCTACAAGAACCGGGATGCGCTGACGCAGCTGGGCGGTGAGTACGCGACGCCCGCGGTCTCCGCATCGCCTCACGCGCAGTGAGGCCTTCGACGCGTGCTGCGTGAGCTGACGCGCGAGGTGCGCGAGGGCTCCCTGCACACGGGCCAGGCCGCCGTGGTGCAGCTCGTCGGGCGCAAACCCGCTTAGGAGGCTCACGCAGGGCGAGGCCATCCGCGCCGGCGGCGTCACCGTGCGCCTCACCGCCCGCGAGCGAATCAGCAGGTAGCCATCACTCGCCTGGCGAAGCCGCGGCTGCGTCATGAGCGTTGGTGGAGCCCCGCGAAGCCGTGACGCGGAGCGCGGCTCTCCATGGAGACATTGACCCCTCTCAGCGCCTTTCTCACGTGCGCCGCCAAACGCGGGCCAGCAGCGCCACGAGGACGAGCCCGCCCACCAGCCCCAGGCCCACCAGCCCCAGCAGCCACAGGAAGACGCGATCCACCAGGAGCCCCGCCCGGTCGAACGCGTGGTCCACCCAGCCCAGGGCCAGGCCGTCGAGCTGCTGGAGCGTCGCCACGCGCTCGGCATGCAGGGCGCCCAGCACCGCCGCGCGCTCCTGCCCCACCCCCGCCATGACGGCCTGCCGCTCACCGGAGATGTAGTCCTGGAGCGACCGCCGCTCCTGGTCCAGCGCCTCCAGCACCGCCGAGCGCTCACGGGCCACCAGCGCGGGCGCGTTCGCGGCCATGCCTCCCACGCGATCGAGGATGTCCACCGTGCGCGCCAGCTCGGCCGTGGCGGACTGGAGGGTGGGCGCGCTCATGGCATCGGCGGCCAGGAGTTCCGCCTGCCAGCGGACCTGACGAGGGAGGCTGGACGCATAGAGGTCCACCCGCGCGGATGATGTCGCGAGTTCCCTCCAGGAGACCCGCCGCCCTCTTCAGCAGACCGCCGCCCGACACCTCCGACACGGAGGCCAGCAGTGGCGCGGTGGACTCGCGCGCGACGAGGTTTCCGGTCAGCGGGTGCGCGGCGGCCCATTCATGGATGAGCCTCCGCGCGGAGGACACGTCCTCGCGCCCCGTGAGCTCGCGCCACAGCGCCTCCACCTGTGACTCCATGTCGCCCAGTGAGCGCCGGGCCTCGGCCTGCAACTCCGGGGGGGCGAGCTCCGCCCGCTTCGGAAGCACGTCCTGGAGTTGGGCCAGCAGCGCCCAGGCATCCACCAGGGCGGCCACCGGGTCCGACTGGAAGAGCGCGCCCTGCATGGCGGGCACCGCGTTCGCCTTGAACGTGAGCATCGCCCGCGCCACCTCGGGCGAATCCGAGTGCGAGGCAAGGCCATCCGCCATCGCCTCCAGCAGGCCGGAGAAGCGCCGGGCCATGTCGCGCACACGGACCCGCAGCGCGCTCACGTCCAGGTCCGAGCGCCCCACGCGCTCGGTCAGCTCCGAGCGGGGCGGACTCAGCGTGGCGCATGCCGAGAGGAGTGCCGCGAGCACCACCATGGATACCCGATGCCGTGGGGGAAGAACCGGAGACATGTGCCCGGCGCAAGCTGCGCATCCGTGCGCCCCCCGCCGACCCTCCCTGGGAGCCGGTGATCCCGTCGCGCTCCCGACAGTCGCGCGCGAGCAGCCCCTGTGTCACGTGGGTGAAGCCCACGTGCCTCGGAGTCCCGGGTGCTGGTCGCCCGGGCCCGGAGCCACTACCGTTCATGCACCGCTGCTTCGAAGGAGGGGCCCCATGCGCCTCGGCTCCGCGATTCCCGTGGCCCTGCTGCTGCTCGTGAGCGCGAGGAGCGCGTGGGCGAGTGAAGAACCGGACGTCCCCCTGACCTTCAGCGCCGGAGGCAGCGTCATCCTGCCCATCTCCGACGCGGGCGGCCGCTTCGAGACGGGGAGTGGCCTCCAGGTGACGGCCGGGTATGAGTTCACGGACCGCGTGGCCCTGCAGGGAGAGATCTTCCAAAGCACGTACACCGTCAAGTCGGACGTGCTGGAGGCGAACGACGTCCAGGGCGACCACACCATGCGGTACGGAGGCCTCGACGCCGTCTTCCAGCTCCTGCCCGAGCGCCGCGTGGGCATCTACGCCATGGGTGGGCCCGGCCTGTACTACCGCCGGGTGCGCATCACCCGCATCGAGGGCGTCACCTCCGCACCCTTCTGCGACCCATGGCTCTTCACCTGTTTCAGCGGCGCCGTCCCCGTGGGAGAGACCCTGGGCTCCATCAGCTCCACGGACCTCGGGCTCAACGTGGGCGTCGGCGTCACGCTGCGGTACGCGGGCCCCCTGCGCGTCTTCGTGGAGGCCCGCTACCACTATGTCTTCGGCCCGAAGTTCGACACGCCGAGCGGCTCGCGGCGGGCCAACGGCATGTACCTGCCGTTCATCCTCGGCGTGCGCCTCTGAGGCTGCGCGGTCTTTGAGGCGTCCATGGACGTCCCCGCCTCGCTACTCGACTTCTCGCTCGTCCGAGGAGACCCGCTCGTCCGCCTCGGACGGTGGCGCCACCTCGCCCGCCCGCGCCGTCCCTCCCTGCTCCGGCGCATCCTCTTCGTATTGCTGGTGAGCTGGTTGCCGCTCCTCGTCCTGTCGTTGCTTCACGGCGGGCCCGCGGTGACTCGCGCCTTTCTGCTCGATGTCCTACTCCAGGTCCGGTTGCTGGTGTCCCTGCCGATGCTCATCGCGGCCGAGCCCTACATCGATGCAAGCCTCGCGACGGCCGTGCGCCAGTTCGTCTCCTCGAAGTTGATTGGCGCGAAGCACCTGGCCGCCTTCGAGGACATCGCGCGCGGGGTGATGCGGCTGCGGAAAAAGGCCTCCGTCGAGGCCGGATTGCTGCTGGCCGCCTATGCCCTGTCCTTCGTGGACGTGCCCCTCCAGGCGAGCCCGGATTGGCTCCTGACAGAGCCCGGCGGCCGGCTCTCCCTGGCCGGGTGGTGGTACCTCTGGCTGAGCCTGCCCCTGCTGCGGTTCCTGCTGCTGCGGTGGCTGTGGAGGAGCGCCCTGTGGACTGTCTTCCTGTTCAGGGTCTCCCGGCTGCCGCTGGCCCTTCTGCCAACCCATCCCGACGCCACGGGCGGCCTGTACTTCCTCAGCACCTGCCAGGCCAGCTTCTCCGTCATCGTCTTCGCGGTGTCATGCCCGCTCACCGCGCAGTACCTGCAGCGCCACCCAAGCGGAGACCTCAACACTATCGCCATCCGCCTGCTCGCCGTCGCGATCGTCTCCTTCTTCATCCTGTTCGCCCCGCTGCTCCCCTTCTCCCCCCAGCTCCTGGCGGCGAAGCGACGCGGGGACTACGACTTCTCGGTCCTGGCGGCCTGGCACTCGCGGCACTTCGAGCGCCGGTGGTTCCACCGCGAGGAGGCCACCGAGCAGGAGCCGCTGGGCGCCCCCGACTTCTCTTCCCTCACGGACCTGGACACTACCTTCGACGCCGCGCGCCGCATGCGCTGGTTCCCGGTGAGCCTCCGCGCGGTGCTGGCCATCCTCTGCGCGGCCATGGCGCCAATGCTGCCCCTGCTCTTCATCGACCGGCGCTTCCTCTTGGTGGTGGTGTCGCTCGGCAAGCTCCTGTTCTGACGTTGCGCGGGGACCAAGTAGGTAGGCAAAAGTTCCTGACACAATAGTGCGGCGGGGCCGACGGTGCGCCGATGAGGAAGGCACAGGGCCCCGCCCAGCGGGGGCTGACCAGGTACGACCGCGTCCGGCTCCAGCGAGCGCTTCAGCACGCGGAGGATGTGCTCGTGTACCGGCGCGCACAGGCCCTGCTGCTCGTGGCCGAGGGCCGTACGCTGGCCGAGGCAGCGCATGTGACGGGGTTGAGCCGACCCTCGGTGTACTTCTGGCTCAAGCGCTATGTAGCGTTCTCGCTAGCGGTCATAGCAGTTCCGCGAAGCGACCTCGGCCAACATCCCGACTGAGCTGGCGAGCGGCGGTTGCTGCGGCGCGACCCAGGATACCCGTGTAGGTCGGGAACGAAAGCGGAACGCGCGCGAGCTCGTCCACGCGCATTCCCGCGGCGATGGCGATCGCGGCCGTCTGCACGATGTCGACCGCACGCTCGCCGACGACGTGGCAACCCAGAATCGTGCGCGTCGCGCGGTCGACGATCAGCTTGCAGAAGCCGGTCGTTCGCCCGTCGATGATCGTGCGCGTCGTCGAGTCGAAGCGCACCACCGCCACCACGACGTCGTGCGTTTCACGCGCCTTCGCCTCGGTCAGGCCCGCTTGCGCATACTCGGGGTCGGTGAAGCTCCCGATCGGGCGACACCGTGTCTGCGGTCGCCATCGTTGGCCCTCGCACGGCGTTGGTCGCGGCCACGAAGCCGTCCTGCAACGCCTGCGGTACGAGCATCAGTCGGCCGGTCACGTCTCCGGCGGCGAAGATGTGCGGCGCGGAGGTGCGCAGGTGAGCGTCGACGCGCACGAATCCCCGGGGATCCGTCTCGACGCCGGCGGTCGCGAGGCCGAGCGCGGCCGTGTTGGCCGTCCAGCCCACCGCCACGACCACGAGCGCGGCCTCGGCGCTGGCTCGTGCGCCGTCCTTCGAGAAGATCATCCGCACGCCGCTCGGCGTCTTCTCGAAGGACTCGATCGAGCCGAAGCCCTCGTGCACCCCGATGCCCGCCCTGCGAAAGGACTCCGCGACGGCCGCGGACACGTCTTCGTCCTCCGTCGGCAGGATGCGCGGGGCCGCCTGGAAGAGCTCCACGCGCGTGCCGAAGGCGCTGAAGATCGACGCGACCTGCACGCCGGTCGCGCCCCCGCCAATGACCAGCATCGTCGGCGGAACCGACGTCAGGCTCCAGGCATCGCTGTGCGTTGCCGTCAGCTCGAATCCGGGGACCGGGAGGCGCCGGCTGGCTCCCGCCGGTGCAGAGGATGATCTTCTCGGCGCGAAGTCGCAGCCCGCTCTGCGGTCTCGACGGTGTGTGGGTCCACGAAGCGCGCGACGCCGGCCCGCTCGTGGACGGTGACGCCCGCGGCATCGATCTGCTCGCGCAACGCCGCGTGGGCGCGCACGTCGCCCACCACCTCGCGCACGCGCGCGAGCAGCCGCGGGTAGTCCAGCACCGGCTCGCGGCACGGCGATGCCGTACCGACCGAGCTGCCGCGCGTCGCGGATCAGCCGGGCCGCGTGCGCCAGCGTCCGCACGGGAACCGGCCCGTCGTGGGCGGCCATGCCGCCGAACTCGCCGCGCGTGACCAGGGTGGTGCGGGCGCCCAGGTCTCCGGCGCGGAGCGCGGCGAGCAGACCCGCCGGTCCGCCACCGACCACGAGGACGTCCACGGTCGCGGGCTTCATGTCCGAAGCTCGGCGAGCCAGCGCAGCGCGCGCAGTCCGGGCATGAAGCAGTACTCGCCACCGCGCGTGACGACGAACCGCGGCAGACCTCGCAGGCGCTGTGGAATCGGCCGCCTCGGGATGGAATACGCGCCGGTCCCGTCGTGGGCACCCGCGATCGGATCCTTCACGTCGCCCAGCCCGAGGAAGTCACCGCCGTTGACCCACTCGGATTGCACGAACTCGAACTGCCGCCCGAGGTGCGCTCCGACGAAGGCGAACATCAAGCCCGCGATCGACGCCGTCGTCCTCGAGGACGCCCTCGGGAAGCTCGGGCCCGTAGGCGGTCCCGCGGCGGATCATCCGGTGGAGCCGGACGACGCCGGCGACGGAAGCATCGCGCGGGTTCGCTCGCCGGATGTGCGACGCCGGGCGGCGTCTTGTAGCCCGTCGGGTCGTCCGCGAACACGAAGTCGTTGTTGCGCTGCGGATCGGCGCCCAGCTCCGGGTCGTCGTGGAGCGGGCAGAGCGCCAGGGGAGCGCCGCTGCGCCATCGCCCCATCATCTTGGCCGCCAGCAGCTCCTCTTCCTCGGGGCTGCTCGCGTTCTCCTTCAGGTACCGGCGGAACGCCGCCACGCGCTGGTGGAGCTTGCGGAAGACGACGTAGGTGCCGTTGCGGCCCAGGACCTCGGGGCGAGGCATCGGCGGGAAGCCGCCCGTCTCGTCGGGGTAGCCGAGGACGAACTCGCCCGCCTTGAGCGGCTGCTCGTGGGGATTGGTGCCGGGAATACCGCTCCCCTCGATCGGCGGGATAGCCGATTCCGTCCCTGAACCCGAACGGCTCCTTGCCGGTGGACAGCGCATGGCAGTCCTGGCGCCAGATCGCCTCGATGCCTGGAAGGTCCCGGAAGGCCTTGCGGGCGCGCTCGAGCGCGGCTTCGAGCTGCTCCTGGTCCGGCGAGAGCGGCGGTGAGCACGACGTGGACGTCGCTCGTTCCGAGTGGGCGTCTCCCAGTGCTCGGGGCTGCTCTCGCCGGTGTCGCCGAGCGCCTTCGCGCGCGCGGCCATCCCCTGCCGGAACTCCCACGCGAAGCTGTCGAGCGAGTCCTGCGGAACGCCCAGCGCCTTGAGGCCCTGGTACGTGAGCGAGACGCTGACCCAGGTGTCGGCCGCCGGGCTCGTCGGGTGGGCGGCCGAGGCCACGACGCTTGCCGAGGCGCCCCATCAGCTCCCGTCCTGCTCGCGCGGTCGTCGATGCGGAGCAGGATGTAGGTCGCCGCGTACGGAGCGGGCCGGGGGCGCAGGACGCCGCTCTGGATGTCGTCGAGCTCGAGCACGTTATTGGGCCGTGGCGATGTTCTTCCAGAAGCGCTCCAGGCTCTCGTCGCTGCCGAACAACGTGCTGAAGACCGTGGAGTCGACCACCAGCACGTCGCCGGCCCTGCCGCCGCCCGGCGGCATCCAGACGAGCGCGTTGAACTCCTTGTTTCCCGCGTTCGTGAAGGGATGCGGCCTCGACAGGTCGATCGGCTGTCGGGCCAGGACGTGGATGGACGCGCGTGTCTTCCGTCGTCACCGCGTAGTGCGGCAGGTGCATGTGGAAGTTGAAGTTGCGGACGCCGGTGAGCCAGCCGCGCGTGTCCAGGTCCTTCACGACGGTCAGCGGAGCGATTCGACTGGTCGTCGCGGTGGTCCCGATCGCGACTTCCAGGCTCGCGGCGGTCGCGGCGCGGTCCATCGGTGATGACCGCGGGGCGAAGGCCCCACCGATTCTCGACGGGGATCCCGAGTCCCTTCATCAGCGAACGCGTGTACCCGCCGAAGCGTTGCTGGCGCGGCACCAGCGCGTCGCCGTGGTGGCGGTACTCCATGTCGCGCTCCTTCATGTCCGGCGAGTGCCCGACGTCGTGGTGCGGGCCGATGACGAGGCAGGTCCCCTCGCGCTTGAGGAACTCGCGAACGGCCTCGATCTCCTCGGGAGCGGCGCACCTGCTCGGTGACCATGTGGTCGAGACCGAAGACGAACAGCGTGTCGGTGTCGGCGAGGACTCGCTCGTCGAGCGGAAGCGTGAAGCCCGCCTGGTCGACGCGCTGGAACATGGGGACGACGTGCCCGGTGACCTCGTCGACGACGCGCTGGAACTTCACCCACGCCCAGAAGAACAGCTCGAGCGAGCCGGCGATCCCCTGCTGGAACCTCAGCGGGTCGGCCCACTGCGGCGCCTCGTAGTCGGGCCAGAGCACCCGCCGCACCTCGGTCATCGTCGAGAAGCGGTTGTCGAGCTCCGTCGGGTCTCGGTTGGCCTCCCCGGGATAGCTCCAGGCGATGTAGACGCTGACCCGCCGGCGGCCCTTGGCGTACTTCCGCGGCCTTGTGGTCCTGGTTGTACGTCCGCGCGGTCTTCGCTTCGCTCATGGCGGCCTCCTACTGCATCTGCTCGAGCATCTCGGCGAGGGCGGCCTTGATCTTCAGGGCCTTCTTGATCTCGTCGCTCGTGACATAGGGATACTCCCCGTACTCGAGGAAGCTCTGGCACTGGTGGTCGCGGATGAACTTGACGAACGCAGGCGTGTTCGTCTTCCAGTCCGTCGGAAAGCCCTCGAGGTTCTCGAAGGCCGTGTCGATGCCGACCTTCCGGAAGAGCACGACCGCGTCCTCGGTGTACTTGTCGAAGTCCGTGTCGAAGATCCCCTGGTACATGAACCGGGTGTCGTTATCGAAGAGCACCCAGCGCAGGTAGTGGAGCTTGAGCGGCGCGAGGACGTGGGGGTCGGCCTCGAGCGCCTTCGCGAGCCTCTCGCCGTAGCTGCGCATCGCCTCCGCCCTGCCCGGCTTGACGTTCGCGATGATGGTGAACCCGTAACACGCGGGCGTCTTGGGGAAGATCGGGCCGTACTTCCCCTTCTCGAGGTGGTCGGTCGACTTCGGGATCGCGACGGCCTTGGGTTTGATCTCCATATCGGAGAGTTAGGTTTGGTGGAGTCCGCTGCCAAGGGCTGGCTCTCGGATGTCGATGGCATCTTGGACAGGACGAGTAGGGAGCATCGGCCCAGCACTCGCCTGGCTATTTGACAGCCTGATGGGACCGCGGCCTGAGGCATTCCCTCATTTGGGCGTGCTGACGGGAGAGCGGTTACCCGTTGGTTTGGTTCGAAGAAGGAGTGCAGATGTTACTGCGTTCTCTTCGAAGAGGAGCTTCGGGGCAACTCCTGTTCCTGTTCCTGAGCGTGTGCATCGGGCCCGAGGCTCTCGCGCAGATGCAGACGCCGGTCACCGGACACTACCCTCCGGGGCAGTCGGGCATTCGGGGCGCAAGTACGCCCGACCCGGGGTTCGCGTACACGAACTTCAGCCGGTTCTTCACCAACCTCCAGCTCGTCGGGGCATCCGGCACACCGGTGCAGGAGATCGATGAACTGCGCTACGCCAACATCAGCATGTTCACGTGGACGACGGACTGGGAGTTCCTCGGATTCCGATACGGAGCGCTCGCCGGAATCCCGTTCGCGACCGGCGATCTTTCCTCACCGGCGGGCGAGTCCGGATTCGGCCTTGGGGACATCCTGGTCACGCCGATTTCCCTCTATGGCAAAAGCACCTCGTTCGACTACCAGATCCAGTTCACGGTATGGACGCCATCGGGAAGGTTCTCGCCGGGGTCGGCCAGTAACCGCGGCACTGGCTTCTGGGCGCTCGTCTATTCCCTGGGTGGGGTCTATTACCCGGGCGGAGACCGAGCTGCGTGGAGCATCTCTGCCGTCGCGCGCATCGAGCAGAACTTCGAGCAGCGCGGCTCCGGGATCAAACCGGGCGCCGACCTCGTCGTCGACTGGGGCGCGGGTCGAATGTTTCGCGTGGCCGATCATCAACTCGACGTCGGTCTTTCTGGTTTCGGGGTGTGGCAAATCACAGCACAGGAAGGCGGGCCTCCTGGGACTGATGACGACCGCTACCGGCTCTTCGGAGTCGGACCCGAAGCCAGTCTGTCGCTCTTCGATCCGCTCACGCTTCGGGTTCGAGCACACTGGGAGTTCGCGGCCCACGACATCGTGCGCGGAAACAATCTCTGGATCATCTTCAACTATCGTTTCTAAACGACCGATCGCAATCCTCGAACACCCCTGGGCGGCGGACCTCCTTAGGCGCCGCGCCAGCGCACCGCCAGCACGGAGAGGAACACGAGCGCGCTGCCCGCGCCCGCCACCGCCAGCAGGGGACGGCGCAGGCCCGCCCCGAGCGCCTCCAACGCGCCCGCCGTAAGCTCCCGGCTCGCATGCCGCAGCGCCCCCTCACTCCGCAGGGAGTCTCGCCAGCGGCGCCCCTGGCTTTCCAGCGCCCCGCCCGCGCCCCGGACGGTCGCGGCGGCGGTGCGCTCGGCGAGCTTCTCCAGGGAGGCGCCCAGCGCCTCGCCCGAGGCCACCGGGCTGGACGCCAGCTCCTCGCGGAGGCCCGCGGCCAGTCCCCGCACCAGGCCCCGGCCGACGCGCTCCAGCAGGCCCACGAGAGCGTCGGAGTCCTCGTGGAGCTTCGACCCGATGCCCTCGACGAGCCCCCGCCCCACCTTCGAGGCCACCTCCGCCCCCAGCGGGGCCAGCACCCGCGCGTCCTCCGCGAGTGCCGGCATCACCTCATGCAGTTGGTCCGCGGCCTCTGTCACCATGCTCCGGACAATGATCCGGGCCCGCGGCCCCGGGGTGCGAATCTCATCGGTGCGGGAGCGGGCGTACTCCACCATGTCGTCGAAGAGGTGGTTGAGGCGATCCATGAAGGCATGGAGGGGCAAGCCGCCCTCCCGCCGCTCCCGCTCCAGCGCCTCCAGCACCCCCTGCATGGCCGCGGCCGCCAGCACGTGGGCCGAGGACCCCGGCTCCGCGCCCTCGCGCTCGGCCGCCTCATGCGTCAGCCGCGCGAGCACCGTGAGTGCGTCGTGGACGAGCGTGCGCAGCTGCCCGTCGAGCTCCGGCACCTCCTTGCGCAGCCCGTCGGCCGCACCGCGCACCGCGCCGCTCGCGGCCTCGCTCGCCACCATACGCTCCAACGACAAGGCCAGGTTGCGAAGCGCCTCGACGGGCCCCGCGTGTCGCTCGCTTCCCATCAACCCACCCGTCCCTTCCGTCGGTGTACAAGTGAAGCTAGGCCGACACTCGCCCGGGACAAGCGGACCCCTCGCGGGGGACTTGCCGTCCGCTCCCAGGGCCCTCCGCCGGTGCCCGCCGGACTGCTTGAGCGAGCAGCTCACCCCCGAATGGAGTCTCAGAAGCCAATGGCTGGCAGCGGTGGGAGCGGTCCGCCATCCAATGCGAGCTCCAGGGCCTCCGCATGCCGGCGGAGTGACTCGAGCCACGGGGAGTCGGCGTGGGCCCGCTCCGCCTCCGCCAGGACCCGGTGCAGCGTCTCGCGAGCCGCCTGCCGGTCTCGCGCGTCCCGCGCGCGCTGTCCGCTGGCCCCCGCCAGCCGCAGCAACCGGAACACCACGGCAGGCTCGCCGCCGCCGTAACGGAGGATCTGGTCCGTTGCGAGCTCCAGGTAGTCGCTCAGCGAGGGGGCACGCAGGAAGACGCGCGCACGCCCCGCCTCATCTGCCAGCACCCGGGGGCCCAGGTGCATCTGGCTCAGCTCGCACAGCAAGAAGGTGAGCTGATCCACCACCTCCACGGCTGTATAGGGGTCGTTGATGCCTGGAGATAGCGCCTTGATGGCCATGTCCACGAGCTGCCGCACGCCCAGGGCGACGTCCGCGTCCTCGTTCCGCCAGCGGTCCAGGAGGATGGCGCGGAGCAGGAGGGGCTCGGAGGCTTCGCGCGACGCGGAGGGACGGTGGCCCGCGGCCTCGACCCAGCCCACCTCTCCGCCCTGAATCACCGGCTCGCCGATGGCACGGTCCACATGGACGACGAGCCCCCGCGCCGTGGCCACCGCCAGCAGCGCCCGTGCATTCACGGCGACGACGAAACCATCCCTGTGGACCCGAAGCGGCCATGCCCCACCAGCGCGAGCCGGCACCACGGCCGGCGTCTCCATGTCCCCGCGCCGGGAGTGCTCCAGTGCCCGCGCGACGCGCAGCGTGTCCCGGCGGACCTGCCGGACCAGGTTCTCCACGCGCATGAGCTGGAGGGCGTCGAGCACCTGGAAGATCAGCGCCCCCTCACAGGCAACAAGCAGCAGCATGGTCACGCTGAGCGCCGGGCGCGGCGCGCGCTCGGCTCCGGAGACGAACCCGAACTCGTGCGCGGCCACGAGGCAGAAGACGCTGGTGGCAACGAACACCGGGATGACCACGCGGATGCCCGCGCTGTGCAGGAACAGGCGCAGCAGGCGTGGCGAGTACTGCCCGGCGGCGTTCTGCACCACGAGCATGGACAGGGACAGGACGATGCTCAGCGAGGACACCGCGATGCCCAGCGCCGTGGCGAGCATGCTCCGAGCCTCCGCCGCCGTGGCCTGCCAGGCCACCCCGCCCATCACCCGGGCGAGGGGCCAGGGGGGCGCCACGAGCAACACGCCCAGGCAGGCGCCCACCACCGCGCCCAGCACGGGCTGCAGCCACAGCCTGTGCCGCACCCACCAGCGCAACGGCTGGACGTCACGCGGTCGTGCGCGACGCGGGGAGTCGAGCCGCGCCTCCATGCGTGTGCGTGCCTGGGTGCCCGCCATGTGAGTCACCTCCGCCGCCCCCGCCCAGGCATGGCCCTATGGCCCGCGGGAGTGCACACTCAAGAGGGTGGGAACGAGCGGGCGCCACGGCAATGAAGGGGCGACCCGAGGACCGAGCGCAGGCATCGCCGCAAGGCCGGTTGGATGGCCTTCAACGCGACTGAATCCACCGTCTCAACCAGGATTCACCGCTCACGAGGGTAATGCCCAACAGCACCAGCACGGCGCCCCCGACGAAGTTCAACGACAAGGGCTCGTGGAGGATCAGCACTCCCATGGTCACGCCGAACAGCGGGGTCATGAAGGAGAACACCGCCAGGTTCGACGCCCGATAGCGGCGCAACAGCCAGAACCAGATGAGGTAGCTGACGAAGGAGACCACCACTCCCTGGAACAGCACGCTGCCCACCGCCAGCGGGGTCAGGTGGAAGTGGCCGACCTGTCCGTTCACGATGGCGATCAGCAGCAGCAGCACGAACGCGGCCGCGAGCTGGTAGAACAGCGTCAGGCCCGGCGGTGCCTCCGACAGCTTCGAGGCCCGTATCACCACGGTGGTGGCGCCCCAGGCCATTCCCGCCATGAGCCCGAGGGCATCGCCCAGCAGCATCCGTGAATCCATCCGGGCCAGGGAGATGCCGCCTCCAAACGCCACCGCGATGCCGATGAAGCACAGGCCGATGCCCAGCCACTGCATGCGGCGCAGGCGCTCGCCGGGCAGGAGCAGGTGCAGTCCCAGGGCGGAGAAGATGGGCGAGGTGTAGAGGAACACCGCGATGTGCCCGGCGGTGGTGCGCTCCAGTCCCAGGGCGATCAGCAGGAACTCCAGGGCGAACAGCACGCCGGACAGCAGGCCCGCGGGCCAGGTGCCCTGACGGAGTCCCTCCCAGCCCCCGCGCCAGAACATCAGCAGGGCCACCAGCAGCGCGGCGATGCCGGAGCGCGTGGACGCCTGCATGATCGGCGCGATGTCCGCCGCCGCCAGTTTGATCGCCACCTGCTGCAGACCCCAGGTCATGCAGAGGACGACCATCACCTGGAAGGAAAACGCATCCGCACCACGCCGCTCGCTCATGCCCACACTCCACTAGCATGGGGGTCGTTCCTATTGCGGCAACAAACCGCTCATCTGATT
This sequence comes from uncultured delta proteobacterium, assembly GCA_963771175.1. GTDB lineage: Bacteria > Myxococcota > Myxococcia > Myxococcales > Myxococcaceae > Archangium. The sequence continues at coordinate 196,457 of CAVYSY010000001.1, read as the reverse complement.
GAGGATGAACCGCGCCGCGCGCTGGGGGTTCAGTCTGTAGACGGCGTCCATGAGCCTGGAGTCGGCACCCACCAGAACGCGGTAGCGGTTGTGCTCGATGCCGTCGATGATGATCCGCGCGGCCTTGTCTGGGGCCAGCATCTTGATCCGCGCCTGCCCGCCCTTCACCTGCGCGCTGTCCATCATCACCCCCGAGTTCTCCGCGATGTTCGTTCCCAGCGCCCCCGGGAAGACCACCGTGACCCGCACGTTCGTCCCCAGCAGCTCCGAACTCAGACCTTCCGTCAGCAGCTTCACGGCCGCCTTGGATGCTCCGTAGATGGTCTGTCCCGGCACGGGCAGGAAGCCACCCATGCTGGAGATGTTCGTGATGTGCGCCTCCGGGCGTGCGAGCAGGTGCGACAGGAACGCCTTGGTCATGTAGATCGTTCCAAACAGGTTGACGTTCATCACCCGGTCGATCGCCGCGTAATCGAGGTCCTTCAACCGGACAAAGGGCTGGATGACGCCCGCGTTGTTGATGATGCCGTCGACAGCCCCGAAGCGGGAGATGACCTGCTCCGGCAGCGCCTCCACCTGGGCCCGGTCCGTGATGTTCACGGTGTAGGTGGCCAGGTTGCCTCGGTTCATCCCCGCCAGCGCGACGGTCTCCTCAAGGGCAGACGCGTTGATGTCAACAGCGGCGACGCTCGCGCCCCTCGACAGAAGAGCGAGGACGAGCTCCCTGCCCATGCCATTTCCGCCGCCGGTCACGACGACGATCTTGTTTTGGACCTTCATGGCTGTGCTCTCCCTGGTGCGGGGACGAACCGATAGACGGCGCTCTCGACATCAGACGACAGATAGATGGTCCCCGAGCCGCCCACGGCGACCCCCGTGGGGAGGTACCCTGGCGGCAGGCCCTCGCTCTCGGGCAGACCGATGCGCAAGCCACTCGCGAGCACGGTGGAGCGTCCCGTGGCCGGCTCGATACGCACCAGCCGCTTGCGGCCCACCTCGGCGACGATCAATCCACCGTCGGGATGCCGGGCGATGCCCTCCGGTGCCTTCAGGCCCCTGGCCACCGTGCGCCGCGCCCCATCCGACAGGCGCACCCGGGTCACCCGCCCCGAGCGAACCTCCGTGACATACACCCCCGGCTCCTCCGCCTCCGTGTCGGCCACGAGTCCCACCGGCCCTTCCAGGCCTTCCGTCAGCACCGTGGTCCCCGCGGGCTCGGCGCCATCCACCCGCACGAGCCGGCCCGTGGTGGCCTCGGCGACGAGCAGCGTGCCATCGGCGAAGCTCGAGCACGCCCTGGACGCCATTCGTGTTGGGAATCGTCCGCAGCACCTCTCCGGAGTCCCGATCCAGGACCTGCACGTTCCCCAGGTAGGCACTGCTCAGCACCACGTGCTTCGCGCCCAGGCTCACCTGCATCGGGAAGGTCATCCGGGTGGAGAGCACACGGGTCGTCTGGGAAATCTTCCCATCCCGCCCTCCCACCCGGCGAAGGGCATACACATCCGCCACGTACAGGTTCTCGTCCGGATCATCCGGCGCGACGGCGAGGCCGGAGGGCACGCTCAAGCGCGCCTCGACGAGCGGCCGGATGGAGCCATCCGCGGGATTGACCACGCGGATGTCGTTGTCCACCATGTTGGACACGTACACCTGGTCGTCGGGACCGACCGTCAGGTTGTCGAGCCCCGTGGGCAGCTTCGCGACGACCTCCTTGTCTCCCGTGGCCACCCGGACACGGACCAGCTCGCCCCGCACCGCGTCGACCACGTAGAGGTTCTCGCGGCGCGAATCGAAGTTGGCGGCGGTCGGCATCGCGAAGCCCTCCGCCACAACCTCGATAGCCCCCGTATCCACGTTCACGCGGGCAATCTGCCTCTTGAGCAGGAGCGGGCCGTACAACCGGTCGTCCGGGCCGAACTCGAAGCCATTGAGGAAGCCGAGCCCGGAGAGGATCTGACGCGGAGGCTTGTGCCCGCTCGGATCCACCTCCCACAGCGCATCGCCCCGGCCGAGCTGGGTGACGTAGAACCTGCCGTCGCGGCGGAAGGCCAGCGAGTTGAGCCCCGGCAGATCCTTGGCGATGACGCGCGTCTTTCCATCCGGGGTGCGCCGCATCAACCGGCCGGAGAAGAAACCGGTCCAGTAGATGGAGCCATCCGGGCCCAGGGTCACATCATCCGCGCCGCCCAGCGGAGGTCCCACCAGGGTGGTCACCGCACCCGTGTTCAAGTCGATGGAGTGGACCGACTGGCCGAGCAGATTGCTGGCCAGCAGGTGCCCCTTGCCATCGAGCGCCAGCCCATGGACGCCCTGGAAGGGAGAGCCGGCCACCACCACCTCCTGCCGATAGGCAGGTGGAGAGGCGGAAAGAGCCTGGCCGCTCACCAGCAGCAGCCCGGCCGCCAGGGTCTTGGAGAGGAATCGCGGCATCATGGGTTGCTCCCGCCACGGGTGAATTCCAGACCCGAGAACTCATCGGCCTTGCGCCAGTTCCGCAGGATGTCGATGAACTCGAGCGTGCCGCCCCCGTAACCAGCGCCGCGAATCGCGCTCGGGGGAGGCCGGACGCCCTCGTTGTTGATGTAGCCGGGCGTGCATTCGGCACCGCCGAAGACGTGGCCCTTCTGGAGGCTGCCGAGGATCATCCCCCACCACTGCTCCTGCGCCTGCTCCGTCGGTTCGATCGCCTCGATGCCCCGCTTCAGGCAACGATCGATGATGTAGGCGGCGTGCTGCGCCTGCTCGCCGAGGAGGTGGACGAAGTTGATCGCCCAACTGCTCTGGATGAGGCTGATCATCAGGAGATTCGGATAGCCGCGGCTGGTCATGCCGTGGAGCGTCGCCGGGCCGTCGGCCCAGCTGTCGCGCAAGGACTTGCCGCCGCGCCCGCGAATGTCGAAGCCCAGCTTGCGGGTGTATTCGCCCGAGACCTCGAAGCCCGTGGCGTAGACGAGGCAGTCGACCTCATATTCCTTGCCGTTCGACCACCACGCCGGTGCGGCGTGATCCGCTCGACGCCCTTGCCCGTCGGTATCGACCAGCGTGACGTTGGGGCGGTTGAACGTCTCCAGATATTCGTCGTGGAAGCAGGGCCGCTTGCAGCAGTGATCGTACTAGGGCTTGAGCGCCTCGGCGGTCACCGGGTCCTTGACGATGGCGTCGACCCGCGCGCGGATCTCCTCCATCTTGCGCGAAGTCGGCCAGCTGGTCGCGAGCTCGGCCGCCTCGTCGGGCGGTCTCGGCACGGCGGCTCTCGGACCATCGAAGATGATCGGTCCAGCCGTCGCCGACCAGGTCGACCTCGCTGCTCGCCGCCGGAGACGAGCGCGGTGAAGTTGTCGATGCGCTCCTCCTGCCAGCCGGGCTTGAGCGTCTTCGCCCAGTCCGGGTCGGTCGGCTGGTTGGCCGCGCACGTCGACCGCCGAGGGCGTGCGCTGGAAGACGTAGAGCTGCTTGGCCGACGCGCCGAGGTGCGGGGATCGCCTGGACCGCGGTCGCGCCGGTGCCGATGATGCCGACGCGCTTGTCGGCGAGCCGGTCGAGACTGCCCGTCGGGCCGCCGCCGGTATAGGCATAGTCCCAGCGGGTGGTGTGGAAGCTGTGGCCCTTGAAGGTCTCGATGCCGGGGATGCCGGGCAGCTTCGGCCTTGGTGCAGGATGCCGCGCAGCGATGATCACGAAGCGCGCCGCGAGCCTGTCGCCGCGGTCGGTCGTGACGATCCAGCGCTGGCGCGTCCTCGTCCCAGTCGCATCGCTCGATCTGGGTCTGGAACAGCGCCGTCTCGTAGAGGTCGAAATGCCGGCCGATCCGCTGGCAGTGCGCGAAGATCTCGGAGCCCTTGGCGTATTTCTCGCGTCGGGATGTAGCCGATCTCCTCGAGCAGCGGCAGGTAGATATAGGACTCGACGTCGCAGGCGGCGCCGGGATAGCGGTTCCAGTACCAGGTGCCGCCGAAATCGCCGCCCTTCTCGACGATGCGGAAGGATCCACCCCCGCCTCGCGCAGCCGCACCGCCGCCAGCATGCCGCCAAAGCCGCCGCCGACGATCAGCACGTCGATCTTCTCGGTCACCGCCGGACGGGTGAAGCCGGGCTCGACGTAGGGATCCCTGTCGAAGTCCGCGTAGACGCCGCTGAGGTCTCGATACTGGGCGTTGCCGTCAGGACGCAGCCGCTTCTCGCGCTCGAGCCGGTACTTCTCCCTCAGCGCTTCCGGAGAAAAAGAGGCCACACCCTTCTTCGTCGTATCCATCAGCACACGTCCTTTCGACCTGACAGCCGTGGCGTATGTACACAGCTGTGTACATCGCTGGACTTAACTCAATCGCTGTCGTAAGTAAACGGTCGTGTACATGTCCGGCCCTTCCGAGCCCAAGAAATCGATGCGCCAGCGTGATGCCGATCGCACGCGCGCCGCTATCCTCACCGCCGCACGGACCCTGTTCTCAACCCGAGGCTTCGCCCACACGGGCGTGCGCGAGGTGGCGGAGCTCGCTGGAGTGAATTCCGCGCTCGTCGGCCGCTACTTCGGCTCGAAGCAGGGGCTGTTCCGGGCGACGTTGGAGGAGATCGACATCTCCCCGATGCTCCAAGGAGATCGGCGCCGCTTCGGAGTGGACATGGTGGCGGTCTTCTTCGACGAGCCGAACGCATCGGGCCCGCTGATGATGATGATCCTCTCGGCGTCCGACCCCGAGGCGCACGCGGCGAGCGTCGAATTTCTCCAGACGAAGGTGATCGCACCGTTGGCCAGGTGGCTGGGACCACCGGACGGCGAGGGGCGTGCGGCGCGGCTCAACATTCTCTGGAGCGGCTTTCTCACCAGTTGGAGGCTGCTGCCCATCCAGCCACTCGCCGGGGCGCGCCTCGCCTCTACCCGTCGCTGGCTGGAGGCCGCCACCCAGGCGATCGTCGACGAAGGCGACGCCTGAGTTCCACCTCCGCTCGAAGCACCCTCAGCGGCCCACAAAAGGAAACGGGCCGCCAAGCACCTTCTTGCTTGGCGACCCGTTTATGGAGCCGACATCCGGATTTGAACCGGAGACCTACTGATTACGGAATGAGTGGGACCTCCAGGGCTTCCATCGTAACCAACTGGAACCACTGCGAAATCTGGCCTCTTTTGGCCATGCTTGGTCGCCGGTGGCGGCTTGAATTACCCAACAAATCACCCAACACGGCAAGGCCGAAAGCAGCCCTATCTCTTAGGGAGCCGCTGCGCGGACTTCGTAGGGTGCGCCATGACGTCGGCCATGTCAGTTACCCGAAACCCCTGGCCCAAGAACCCGGCGCAGGCGCTTGAGAACCGCGCGCGTGTCTGCCCCCACCTTCGGTGGCGCGTACACAGCCAAGATGCCTTGAGGCCAGCGCACAGAGGCCAGATCCTCGACGCGGGGCTGGGCCCCGGGCCTCACCCCGCCGAAGGGCATTCCCTGCTTTTAACGTTTGTCCAGTCGCGCCGGTTTTGCTCTACTGTTAAGCATCTATCGGATCATCACGACCTGGTGTGCCACCCCCCCCGATGGCGCAGAGACATGAACCTCGTTCAGCCGAGCGCCCAGCGGACGCCCCGACTCACCATTCTCTTGGTCCTCGTGCTCGTCACTGGGGCCTTTCGTCCTGCCCAGGCGGCTGAGGAAGCACCCAGCGCCCCAGCCGGCGTGGAGGTATCGGCGGCGGAGCAGTTCCGCCTGCACGTCCCTCGCCTGAAGTCCGCCCCGGTCATCGACGGGCAGCTCGACGACGCCGCGTGGTCGGAGGCCCCGGTGCTGGGCGACTTCGTGCAGACCGAGCCGTCCGACGGAGCGCCGGCGACGCGGCGCACCGAAGTGCGGGTGGGCTACAACGCCCACGCCCTCTACGTCGCCTTTCGGTGCGAGTGGGCCGGCCCGTCGTCGATGGTGGCGCTGTCGATGAACCACGACGCCGACCTCAGCTACGAGGACCACGTCGAGCTCGCCCTCGACACCTTCCAGGATCGCCAGAACGCCTTCCTCTTTCGCACCAACCCGTTCGGCGTGCGGGTGGATGGCACCATTCGGGACAACGGGGAGGACCTCCGCTACGACTGGGACGACGCGTTCTGGGCAGTCGCCACCACCCGGGACGAGCGGGGGTGGACCGCCGAGTTCTCCATTCCCTTCGCCACACTGCGCTTCAAGGACACGTCCGAGCCGGTGTTCGGCGCCAACTTCGGCCGGTTCGTGGCGGCGGACCACGAGGTCTCGTACTGGAAGCCGATGCCCCACAGCCGGGGGCTGTGGTCTTCCCGATACAAGGTGGCCAACTACGCCGAGCTCTCCGGATTCTCGGCCATCGAGCGCCGGCACCTCTTCGACGCCCGCCCATACGTCTTCACCGGCGCCACCAGGCGCGGCGCGGGCAAGCCGTCTCCCATGGTCCGGTTCGGGATCGACGTGAAGATCCCCATCACCTCCAGCCTCACCGCCGACCTCACCGTCTACCCCGACTTCGCCGACGCCGAGGCCGACGAGCAGCAACTCAACCTCACGCGCTTCCCGCTGCTGCTCCCCGAGAAGCGCGAGTTCTTCAAGGAGGGCGCCAGCCTCTTCTACTTCGGCGATCGAGTCGTCGACACGTCCAACGAGACGCTGGAGCAGTTCATCTTCTTCCAGAGCCGCCAGATCGGCCTCGCCAAGGGCGGCCAGGCCACCATCCCGGTCATCGGCGGAGCCCGCATCACCGGGAAGGTGGGCGAGCTCAACGTCGGCCTGCTCAACCTCACCACACCCAAGGTCGACGACCCCGAGACGACCATCCAGGTGCCGCTCGAGAACTACACCGTCATGAGGCTGCGCTACGACTTCCCCAACAGCTCGAGCCTGGGCCTCATGGGCCTCAACAAGCAGGGCAAAGACGGCGCCTTCAACCGCGGGGTGGGGGTCGACGGCAACCTGGTGGTGACCGATTACCTGCGCTTCGGCGGCTACCTGGCGAAGACGTTCACCCATGACGTGGGGCCCACCGACCGGCCCATTCAGGGGCCCGGCGGCGACCTCGCCGGCTCGGTCGACGCGGTACTGCAGACGCAGCACCTCTCGCTGCACGCGCTCTACACGGATATCGGCCAGAACTTCCGCCCGGACATGGGCTACCTGACGCGGCCGAGCATCCGCAAGGCGCAGGTGGTGCCAATCCTCACGGCGCGCCCGGGCTTCTGGGGCATCAAACAGGCGAGCCTCATCTACGACTTCAACCTCGTGATGGACCGCGACTGGTCGCGTCAGACGATGAAGAACAAGGCCGAGACGCTGGTGATCTTCAACAACGGCTACGCCTTTGCCATCATCCCCACGGTGGACCAGGTGGAGAAGCTCAACGAGCCCTTCGCCATTACCGGAGACGAGAGCCGGACAGACCTGGTCATCCCCACCGGCACCTACCACTACCGCAACCTCTTCTTCGGCTTTGGCACCGATCTGTCGCGGCCCTACGCCGGCATCCTCTGGCTCGACGGAGGGCGGTTCTACAACGGCAGGCGCTTCCGGACTCGCTTCAACCTCTTCGCCCGGCCCCTGCCCAACCTGGGGGTACAGGCCATCTACGATCGCGAGCAGGTCTGGCTCCCTCTGGCCGACTTCACCTCGCACATCGTCTCGGTGGTCGCCAACGGGGCGTTGTCGCCCACCATCACTTCGCGGCTCACCTTCCAATACGCCTCGGAGAACACCGTGCGGGCGAGCCTCCTGGCGAACTGGAACATGCCGGCCACCTACGCCGCCAACGTCTCCCTGGTGGTGGACAAGCAGGTGGACTTGCTCGGCGGGCGCCCCTGGCTCGACGCCCTCACCGTGGCGGTGAAGTTCAACCTCACCTGGGGCCCAGCGGGAGCACCCCGCACCGAGCCACTCGTCGCCCTCTCGCCCTCGGAAATCGACGGCCGCGGCTGCGCCATGATGGATGCCGCGGCGTCGCGCCTGCCCACCACCCGCCTCGCCGGAACGCTCGACTCCTGCACACCATGAGCTCAGATCTTCACGCCCAGACCCTGGTCGAACTGCTCCGCTCCCGCGCAGCCGACCGACCCCCAGGCCACGGCCTACACATTTCTCCTCGACGGTGGTGAGGGTGAGGTGAACCTCACCTACCAGGCGCTCGATGCCCAGGCCCGAGACATCGGCGCGAGGCTCATGGCCCAGGGCGCCTCGGGCGAGCGGGTGCTCCTGCTCTACCCACCCGGTCTCGACTACGTGGCGGGCTTCTTCGGCTGCCTCTACGCCGGAGCGGTGGCGGTGCCGGTCTACCCGCCTCGCCTCGACCGGCCGCTCACCCGCTTCTTGTCCATCATCGAGGACGCCGAGCCGGCCCATGCGCTGGCGACCGAGGCCGTCTGTGCCGTGGGCGAGCAGCTCATGGCTGATCACCGCCCACTGCGGTGGTTGGCCACCGATACCCTGGACGGCAGCTGGACCGAGCGTTGGACGCCCCCCGCGCTGGACGCCGAGGCCATTGCCTTCCTCCAGTACACCTCGGGCTCCACCGCCAGCCCCAAGGGCGTGATGGTGTCGCACCGCAACCTCCTCCACAACCAGAGCCTCATCCAGCGCGCCTTCGGCACGCGGCCCGACTCCAAGGTGGTGGGGTGGCTGCCGCTGTACCACGACATGGGCCTCATCGGGAACGTGCTCCACCCGATGTGGCTGGGCACCCATTGCGTGCTGCTCTCGCCCCTCGAGTTCCTCAAGGAGCCGCTCCGGTGGCTCAAGGCCATCTCGGACTTCGGTGGCACGGTGAGCGGTGGCCCCAACTTCGGGTTCGACCTCTGCGTGCGGAAGATCCCCCCCGAGGTGCGCCGCACCCTCGACCTGAGCCGCTGGACGGTGGCCTTCAACGGCGCTGAGCCGATCCGCCCCGAGACCCTCGACCGCTTCGCCGACGCCTTCGCCGTCTCGGGCTTCAGCCGCGATGCCTTCGTCCCCTGCTACGGCCTGGCCGAGGCGACCCTGCTGGCGAGCGGAGGCAAACCCGAGCCGCGGGCGCGGGGCTTCGATCCCAAGGCCCTGGAGCAGCGCCGGGTCCAGCGCTCGCAAGACTCCGTCGCTCGCCGCCTGGTGGCCTGCGGCGACGCCAGCCTGGTGAAGGTGGTGGACCCCTCCACCCGAGCCGAGCTGCCGCCCGAGGCGGTGGGGGAGATCTGGGTGCGGGGCGACAGTGTCGCCAAGGGCTACTGGGGCCGACCGGAGGTGAGCACCGAGACGTTCCGCGCCACCACCACCTCCGGCGAAGGGCCCTTCCTGCGCACCGGAGACTTGGGCTTCATCGACGAGGGGCAGCTCTTCGTCGCGGGCCGCATCAAGGACATGCTCATCATCCGCGGGCGCAACCACTACCCGCAGGATTTCGAGCTCACCGCCGAGGAGAGCCACCCCGGGTTACGGCCCGGGTGTGGCGCCGCCTTCGCCCTCGAGGTCGACGGCGAGGAGCGCCTGGTGGTGGTGCACGAGGTGGTGTCATCCGACGGCCTCGACGCGCCGGCGGTCATCGACGCGGTGAAGCGGGCCATCGCCCGCGAGCACGAAGTGCAGACCCACGAGGTGGTGCTGCATCGCCCCCCGGTCCATCCCCAAGACGTCGAGCGGGAAGATCCAACGCGGGGCGTGCCGGGCCGCCTACCTCGCCGGCGAGCTCGAGGTCGTGGGTCGCGAGCCGGCGCCGGTTGCTCCGCCGGCCCCCCGCCGCGAGTTCGGCGAGTGGCTCCAGACGGCGATCGCCGCGCGGCTAGGCGTCGCCCCCGCCTCGATTGATCTCGACGCGCCGGTGGGCAGCTTCGCCCTCGACTCCCTGCAGCTCGTCGAGCTCGGCCATGAGCTCGAGGCGACCTACGGGCTCACCGTCCCCCTCGAGGACTTCTTCGGCTCCACGCCACTCAAGGACCTCGGCCGCCGCGCCGCCGCCAAGGCCGCCGGCGCCACCGCGACGAGCGGGCGCGACTGGACGGCGCGAGACTGGCCGCTCTCCGAGGGGCAGCGGGCGCTGTGGCTCCTCCACCAGCTCGATCCCCGGAGCACGAGCTACCACGTGCCGGCGGCGTTCCGAGTGCGGGGAGACCTCGACGTGCGCGCCCTCGAGCGCGCCTTCCGTGCCCTCGCCGCGCGGCATCCACTCTTGCGCAGTCGGTTCCCCTCGGTTGACGGCGTGCCGATCCAGTGCGTGGGCCCCGCCGAGACGATCCCCTTCGCGGTCGAGCCTGTCGCTCCCAGCGAGCTGGACGCCCAGGCCGATGCCGAGGCCGAGCGGCCCTTCGCCCTCGATGCCGAGCCCCCGGCGCGGATGCGAGTGCTCGACCCAGGCGACGGGAGCCACGTGGTGGTGGTGACGCTGCACCACATAGTGACCGACTTCTGGTCCCAGGGCCTCCTGCTCAAGGAGCTCGGCGCGCTCTACGTCGCCGAGGCGACCGGTCGCCCCTCCGGCCTGTCCGCGGTGAAGGCTGACTTCCAGGACCACGTCGAGGCCGAGGGCCGGCTCCTCGCCGGCGCCGAGGGTGAACGCCAGGCCCGGTGGTGGGAGTCCCAGCTCTCCGGCGAGTTGCCGGTGCTCGAGCTCCCCACCGCCCGCCCGCGGCCCGCGGTGCAGTCCACCCGCGGCGCGGTCGTGGACATGGCCTTCGAGCCCGCCTTCACTGCTCGACTCAGGGCCTTTGCCCAGGCCCACCATGCCAGCCCCTTCATGGTGCTCCTCGCGGCCTACCAGACGCTCCTCCACCGCTACACGGGGCAGGACGACCTGGTGGTGGGCAGCGTGGCCACCGGGCGGCGCCATGCCGGCACCGGGGACGTGCCCGGCTACTTCGCCAACCCCATCGCCCTGCGCAGCCGCCTCGGCCCCGGGCAATCCTTCACTGACTTCCTCGCTGCCACCCGGGCGCAGGTGCTGGGTGCCCTGGCGCACCAGGACTACCCCTTCACCAGCCTGGTGGCCCGCCTCAGGCCCCGGCGAGACGCGTCGCGCCCGCCGCTGTTCCAGACGATGTTCGTCTTCCAGAAGGGGACGGGGCCCGACGGCGACGCCCTCACCGGCTTCGCGATGAACATGCCGGACGTCCGGCTGCCATGGGCCGGCTTCACCCTCGAGTCGGTGCCCCTCGCCCAGCGCCGCGCCCAGTTCGACATTCCCCTCACCGCCGGGGTGGTCGACGGCGTGCTCCGCGCGTCCTTCGACTTCTGCGTGGACCTCTTCGACGAGGCCTTCGTGCGAACCCTCGCACGGCACTTCGTCACCCTCGTCGAGGCGCTGGTGGCCGAGCCGTCCCGGCCGGTGCTCGAGGCGCCGCTCCTCTCCCCTGAAGAGCGCCGCGCCCAGCTCGAGGCGTGGAACGCCACCGAGGCACAGCGGCAGACCCCGGCCACCGTGCAGGCCTGGATCGCCGAGCAAGCGCGAAAGACGCCGCGCGCCGTGGCACTGGTGTGTCGAGGCGAGACGCTCGACTACCTGACGCTGCGCCGCCGGGCGTGCCACCTCGCTCGCCGACTCCGGTCGTTGGGCGCGGGACCCGAGCAGGTGGTGGGCGTCTGCCTTGAGCGGAGCGCCGATCTGGTGGTGGCGCTGTTGGGAGTACTCGAGGCCGGCGCGGCCTACTTGCCCCTCGAGCCCGAGGCCCCGGTGGCGCGCTCCCGTCGCATGCTGGCCGACGCTAGAGTGCGGCTGGTGGTGGGCGACGGCTCCGCCCCGTCCTTCGAAGGGATCGATACCGTCTCGGTCGACGGGGGCGAGGCCGACGACGCGCCCGGCCCCCAGGCGGACCCCGCGGCCTCGGCTTGCGTCATCTTCACCTCCGGCTCCAGCGGTGAGCCCAAGGGCACCGTGCTCGAGCACCGCGCCCTCGCCAACCTGGTCGCCTCCTTCATCGACTCCTACCAGCCGGGGCCGGATGACCGGATGCTGCCGGTCACCTCGCTCGCCTCCGCCAGCTTCGTGGGTGAGGTCTTCCCGCTGCTCTGCGCCGGCGGCGCGCTCGTGCTGCCCACCCGCGAGGAGATGCTCGACGAGTCGAAGCTGGCGGGCCTCATCGCCTCCTCGGGCGTCACGATCGTCAGCACGCTGCCCTCGCGGCTGGTGAGCCTCCGCGACGCGCAGCGGAGCCTCGCGCGGGTGCGCCTGGTGCTGAGCGGCGGCGAGGCCCTCACCGCCGCGGAGCTGCCGGGCCTCGGCCAAGGCCTCACCCTCGTCAACGGCTACGGCCTCACCGAGACGGGCATCTGCTCCACCTTCCACCGCGTCTCGGCCGAGGAGCTCGGACGCCCCGGCCCGGTGTCGCTCGGCCGGCCCGTCCTCAACACGCAGGTGTACGTCCTCGGCGCGGAGATGGAGCCGCTGCCGGTGGGCTGCGCCGGCGAGCTGTACGTGGGCGGCACCGGGCTCGCCCGCGGGTACGTCGGCCGGTCGGCGGCGACCGCCCAGAGCTTCGTGCCCAACCCCTTCCGTCCCGGCGAGCGCCTCTTCCGCACCGGCGATCGCGCCCGGTGGAGCTCCGACGGGACCCTGTCCTTCCTCGGGCGCGGCGATCGACAGGTAAAGGTGCGCGGCCACCGCATCGAGCTCGATGAGGTGGAGGCAGCGCTGCGCCGCCACCCGAGTGTGCGCGACGTGGCGGTGGTGCTCCGAGGCGAGCGGGCCGATGAGCGGCGGCTGGTGGCCTACGTGGCGGGCACGGCCGGCCAGGGCGAGCTCCTCACCTTCGCTCGCGAGCGGCTGCCCGAGGCGATGGTGCCGGCGGCGGTGGTGGTGCTCGAGGCACTCCCTCGTGGCGCGGGCGGCAAGGTGGACGTGCGCGCGCTGCCCGAGCCGACCTCGGCGCGCCCGGAGCTCGAGACGGCCTACCTCGCCCCGCGAGGCGAGCTCGAGGAGCGCATCGCCAGCGTGTGGAGGGCCGCTCTCAAGGTCGACCAGGTGGGGATGAGCGACAACTTCTTCGACCTCGGCGGGCATTCGCTCCTCCTGGTGAAGGTGCATGCCGAGCTCCAGCGGGTGCTGGGAAGAGACCTGACGCTGGTGGACCTCTTCCGCTACCCCACCGTGGGCTCCCTCGCCGCCGCCCTCGCCCCCGAGGGCCAGCAGCGGGCCGTCGCCACCGTGCGGGCGCCGGCCCGGCCCTCGAGCGGCGCCATCGCCGTCATCGGGGTGGCCGGCCGCTTCCCTGGGGCGTCGAGCCCATCGAAGTTCTGGGACAACCTGGTGAAGGGCGTCGAGTCCATCACCTTCTTCACTGACGAGGAGCTGCGGGCCGCCGGGGTGGAGCAGGCACTGCTGGACGACCCCAACTACGTCAAGGCCGGCGGCACCATCGAGGACATCGATCGCTTCGACGCGCAGTTCTTCTCCCTCTCCCCCAGGGAGTCGGAGTTGATGGACCCTCAGCACCGCATCTTCCTCGAGTGCTCCTGGGAGGCCCTGGAGGCGGCCGGCTACGACTCGTCCCGGTACCCCAGGCGAGTCGGCGTCTTCGCCGGCTGCAGCATGAACACCTACCTCCTGATGAACCTGCTGCCCCACCTCAAGCTGGTGGCGTCGCTCGACACCCTGCAGGCAGCGCTGGGCAACGACAAGGACCCGCTGACTTCGCGCGTCTCGTACAAGCTCGACCTCAAGGGACCGAGCGTCACCATCCAGTCGGCGTCCTCCACGTCACTGGTGGCGGTGCACATGGCCTGCCAGACGCTCCTCTCGGGGGAGTGCGAGATGGCGCTGGCTGGCGGCGTGTCCATCCACCTGCCCGAGAAGTCGGGCTACCTCTTCCAAGACGGCGGCACCACCTCGCGCGATGGGCACTGCCGGGCCTTCGACGCCGACGCCAGCGGCTTCGTCTCGGGCAAGGGCGCCGGGGTGGTGCTGCTCAAGCGCCTCGAGGACGCGCTGGCCGATGGAGACCATATCCACGCCGTCATCCGCGGCTCGGCCTGCAACAACGACGGGGCGCTCAAGGTGAGCTACACCGCGCCCAGCGTCGCGGGGCAGGTCGACGTCTACCAGCAGGCGATGGCGGCCGCCGGGGTGAGCCCCAAGGACATCGTCGCCATCGAGTGCCACGGCACCGGCACCGCCCTGGGCGACCCGATCGAGATCGCCGCCCTCACCCAGGCCTTCGGCCGCGAACCCCTGCCCAAGAGCTCGGTGGCGCTCGGCTCGCTCAAGACGAACATCGGCCACCTCGACAACGCCGCCGGCGTCGTGGGGCTCATCAAGGCCGTCCTCAGCGTCGAGCACGGCAAGCTGGCGCCCACGCTCCACTTCCAAAAGCCCAACCCGGGCATCGACTTCGACGCCACGCCCTTCTTCGTCAACACCCAGCTCCGCGACTGGCCGCGCTCGCCCCGGGTGGCGGGCGTCACCTCGCTGGGCATGGGCGGCACCAACGCCCACGTCATCGTGGCCGAGGCGCCAGCGCGCCCGCCGTCGGGCTCCTCCCGCTCGCAGCAGCTGCTCTTCCTCTCGGCCAAGACCGAGAGCGCCCTGGCGGTGATGAGCGAGCGACTGGCCGCCCACCTCGAGGCGCACCCCGAGCTCCCGCTGGCCGACGTCGCCCATACGCTGCACGCCGGCCGCCGCGCCTTCACCCATCGCCGCGCCGTGCCCTGCGCCTCGCGCGACGAGGCCATCGCCGCGCTGCGGGCCCCCGACGCCATCGCCGGGTCCGCCGAGCGCGACCGGCCCCTCACCTTCCTCTTCCCCGGCCAGGGGAGCCAGCACGTGGACATGGCTCGCGGGCTGTACGAAAGCGAGCCGGTCTTCGCCGCCGAGCTCGACCGGACGTGCGCGCTGTTCGAGCCCGAGCTGGGCTTCGACCTTCGCACCCGCATTTATCCGCCGGCCGAGGCGGATCGCCGGGCCGCCGCCGACGCGCTGGCCCAGACGTCGGTCACCCAGCCCGCCCTCTTCGCCGTCGAGTACGCCCTGGCTCGCCTGCTGATGTCGTGGGGGCTCGAGCCCGAGGCCATGCTGGGGCACAGCCTGGGTGAGCTGGTGGCCGCGTGCCTGGCCGGCGTCTTCTCGCTTGAGGACGCGGTGACGCTGGTGGCGGCGCGCGGGCGCTTCATGCAACAGATGAAGCCCGGAAGCATGCTGGCGGTGCCGCTGCCCGCCGCGGCGGTGGAGGCGCGCCTGGGCCGGGAGCTCGACCTCGCCGCAGTGAACCACCCTGAGTCCTGCGTGGTATCGGGCCCCACGCCGGCGGTGGAGGCCTTCGCCGCGACCCTCCGGGCCGAGGGCGTCGAGGGCCGGGCGCTCAAGACGTCACACGCCTTCCACTCCGCCATGCTCGACGAGGCGGCGCCGCTCCTCCTCGAGAAGGTGAAGCGGGTGCGCCTGGCAGCGCCGCGCCTCAAGGTGCTCTCCAACCTCACCGGCACCTGGCTCACCGCGGCCGAGGCGACGGATCCGGAGTACTGGGTGCGGCAGATGCGCCAGCCGGTGCGCTTCGCGACGGCGGCCGGCGCGCTGCTCGCAACCCCCGCCCGCGCCTGCATCGAGGTCGGCCCCGGTCAGGTGCTGAGCGGCCTCGTGCGGACTCACCCGGCGCGCACCGCGCGTCACGAGGTGGTGACGCTCCTCCGGCACCCTCAGGAGACCATCGACGACACCCGGGCGGTCGCCCGCGCCCTGGGCCGACTCTGGGTCGCCGGGATCGAGGTGGACCCGGCCAGGTACCGCGCTGGCGAGGCGAGGCGGCGCGTGCCCCTGCCCACCTATCCCTTCGAGCGCAAGCGCTCCTGGGTTGATCCGGGGCCGGTGGTCGCCGCACCCCGGCCGGCGGAGGCCGACCCGCGCCTGCCCGAGAGCGACTGGCTGAACGCTCCGGCCTACCGGGAAGTTCCTCGAGCGAAGGCCGCGGCGCCTCGCGGCTCGGGCGCTGCCACCTGGGTGGTGAGCGACGGCGGTCCTCTTGCGGCCGGCCTGTGCGAGGCGCTGCGCCGCTCGAATTGCCCGCTCGAGGTACTCGCTGACGGCCCGACCTTCGAGCGGGGGGGCGCGGGTGTCGCCCTGCCGCTGGAGGACGAGCACGCCTGGGCGCGCGCACTGTCGGAGCTCGCCACGCCCGAGCGCGTGGTGTGGTTGTCGACCGGCGCCTCGTCGCCCGGCGGCTGCTTCTTCGGGCCCGTCGCCCTCGCCCGGGCGCTGGGCCGGCGCCCGTCCGCCGCCGTTGAGCTCGCCTTCGTCACTACCGGGCTGCACGACGTCAGCGGCAACGAGTCGCTCGCGCCCTCACGGGCAGCGGTCCTGGGCGCGGCGCGGGTGTTGCCGCTCGAGCTCCCCGGGCTGCGCTGCCGCGTCGTCGACGTGACCGATGGCGAGCAGGCCGCCCGGTTGCTCGAGGAGCTCGAGCGCGACGGGCCGACCGAGGTGGCGATGCGGGGCGGACGCCGTTGGACGCTCACCTGGGAGCGGGTGCCGCGCCTCGACGCGACGACGGCGCCGGTGCGAGACGGCGGCGTGTACCTGGTGACAGGCGGCCTGGGCGGCATCGGCCTCGAGCTCGTGGCCGACCTCGCCGCCCGGACGCCTCGGGCCAGGCTGGCGCTGGTGACGCGCACGTGGGTGCCGCCACGAGCCGAGTGGGCCGCCCGTGCCCGCGCTGGCGACGGGCTCGCCAAGCGGCTCGAGCGGCTCATGGAGCTCGAGCGGCGACACGGGGCCGAGGTCGAGGTGCTGGGCGCGGACGTCTCCCGCGAGGCGGCGGCGGTGGTGGAGCAGGTGCGACGGCGCTTCGGGGCCCTGCACGGCGTCATCCATGCGGCGGGTGTGCCGGGCGGAGGCCTGGTGCAGCTGAGGGAGCGCTCCGCCCAGGAGGCGGTGATGGCGGGCAAGGCCTACGGGGCGCTCGGCCTCGCCGAGGCCCTCGAGGGGCTCGAGCTCGACTTCGTCATCCTCTGCTCCTCGCTCACTGCGGCGGTGCCCATGCCCGGGCAGGCCGACTACGTGGCCGCCAACGCGGTGCTCGACGCGCTTGCTCGCGCCCAGGCCCGAGCGGGCAAGCCGTGGACGTCCATCGGCTGGGACGCCTGGCGCGAGGTGGGCATGGCGGCTCGAGTGGAGGCAGACCCGGCCCTGGAGCGGTGGCGAAGCACCATGATGGCCGACGGCCTCACCACCGAGGAGGGCGTCCGCTGCGCCTGGGCCGCGGTGGCGAGCGGGCTGAGCCATGTCGCCGTATCGACGCACTCGATGGCCGTCCGGCTCACCGCGCCGAGGGCCATCGCCCAAGCCCCGGCGGACGCGCCCGTCGAGCCGAGGCCGGCGCCCGTCCCCGTCGTGGCCGAGGGTGAGGTGGAGCCGAAGCTCATCGCGCTGTGGAAGGAGGCGCTGGGCGTCGACGAGGTGGGCCTCGACGACAACTTCTTCGACATCGGCGGCACGTCGATCGTGGGCATCAAGCTGATCAACCAGGTGCGCAACGAGTTCAAGGTGCGGCTGTCCGAGGTGGGGCTCTTCCAGGCGCCCACGGTGCGGGCGCTGGCGGCGCTGATTAGAGAGGGGCTGCCCGCCGCGGCTCCAGCCCCCGAGCCGTCCGCCGAGGACTCCGACGAGGCCCAAACGCGCGGCTCGAAGCGCCGGGAGCTCAGGACTCGTCGAAATGGAGCTGGCCGTGAGTGATGCCAACGGTCCCGACATCGCCCTCATCGGCATGGCCGGGCGCTTCCCAGGCGCGGCGGATCTCAGCGCCTTCTGGGCCAACCTGCGCGCCGGGCGCTCGGCCATCCGCCGACTGTCGCCCGAGGAGCTCAAGGCGCTCGAGGTGAACGAGAGGCTCAGGGGCGACGCGAGGTTCGTCCCGGTCGCCGCGCCGCTCGAGGGGAAGGAGTTCTTCGACGCCGCCTTCTTCGGCCTGAGCCCCCGCGAGGCGGAGGAGATGGACCCCCAGCAGCGCCTCTTCCTCGAGGTCGCCTGGGCGGCGCTGGAGAGCGCGGGCATCGACCCTCGGCGCGCCCCGCAGCCCGCGGGTGTCTTCGCCGGAGCCACCACCAGCAACTACCTCCTCTTGAACCTGATGAGCCGGCCCGAGAGCCACGGTGCCGGGGCGCTGCAGGTCTTCGTCAACAACATCAACGACTCGCTCGCCACGCGGGTCAGCTACCTCTTGGACCTCACCGGCCCGAGCTTCGCGGTGCAGAGCGCCTGCTCCTCCTCGTTGGTGGCGGTGCACCTGGCCTGCCAGAGCCTCCTCAATCAGGAGTGCGACGTGGCTCTCGCCGGCGGCGTGTCCATCAACCTCGCCCAGGGGGCGGGCTATGTGGCGGTGGACGGATCCATCCTCGCCACCGACGGCGTCTGCCGGCCCTTCGACGCGAAGGCGAGCGGCACCGTCTTCGGCAGCGGCCTCGGCGTGGTGGTGCTGCGGCGCCTGGCCGACGCGGTGAAGGACGGCGATCCGATCCGCGCCGTCATCCGCGGCACCGCGATCGGCAACGACGGGCACCTCAAGGTGGGCTTCACCGCCCCGGCCGTCAATGGCCAGGCGGCCGTCGTCTCCGAGGCGCTCGCGGTCGCCGGCGTGCGGCCCGACGAGCTCGACTACATCGAAGCCCACGGGACCGGCACGGCGCTGGGAGATCCGGTGGAGATCGAAGCGCTCAAGAAGGCTCTCGGCCGCCCGAGCGGCCGCCGGGGCACCATCGCGCTCGGCTCGGTGAAGGGCGCCGTCGGCCACCTCGACGTGGCGGCGGGCATCGCCGGCCTGCTCAAGACGGTCCTCGCGCTCGAGCACGAGGAGCTCCCCCCAGCGTGGGCTTTGACACGCCCAACCCGCGCATCGACTTCGCCTCGAGCCCGGTGCACGTCAACGCGACGCTCCGGCCTTGGCCGCGGGGAACCCGGCGCCGGCTCGCCGGGGTGAGCAGCTTCGGCTTCGGAGGGACCAACGCGCATGTGGTGCTCGAGGAGGCGCCCCGACGCGAAGTGACGGCCGCGCCCGCCGGCCCGCAGCTGCTCGTCCTCTCGGCACGCACTCCTCGCGCCCTCGAGGCGGCGGCGACGAAGCTGGCGGCGCACCTCGAGCGCACCCCGGTGGGCCTCCGCGAGGTCGCCTGGACGCTCCAGGCCGGGCGCCACCCGTTCCGCTTCCGGCGAGCGGTGGTGGCCGAGAACCCTCGCGCAGCGGCAACCGCCCTCGCCAGGCCGCAGGCGCCGGTGGAGGCGCAGGAGACGGGGCTCAAGGTGGCATTCCTCTTCTCGGGAGAGCGGCGGCCGGGTGCTGGCGCCCGGCTGTACCGCGCCGAGCCCGCGTTCCGCGAGGCCTTCGACGCCTGCGCCCGAGCGCACGCCAAGGCGGGGGGCGGCGAGCTCTCTACCGCTGCCTTCGCACCGAGCCCCGCTCCGGCGCTCGGTGACGTCGCCCTCTTCGCGGTGTCGTACGCCACGGCCCGCTGGTGGATGGCGCGCGGCGTGACTCCGGCGCTGCTGATGGGGTCGGGCGTGGGTGAGTACGTGGCGGCCTGCCTCGCTGGCGTGCTGTCCCTCGACGACGCGGTGGCGCTCACCGCAGCCCGCGCTCACTTCGTCGAGTCCGTGGGGGCCGGCCCGGCCGCAGAGGCGTTGGTGGAGCGCTTCCGCGGGCGTCTGCGTTCCGCCGTCCTCTCGGCCCCGCGAATCCCCATCGTCTCCACCCTCACCGGACGAGCCATGAGCGCCGAGGAGGCCACCTCGGCCGATTCGTGGGTCGCGCACCTCACCCGACCGGCGCGCGTCGCCGAGGGCCTCGAAGCGCTGAAGGCCTCCGGCGCGATGGTTGTCGAAGTCGGGGCCACCTCGGAGTCGGCCCGGCGCATCGACGCGCGCACGGTGGGCGGCTTCGAGCCGGGCGAAGGGGAGGTGGCGTCGCTGCTCGGGGCGCTCGGCGAGGCCTGGTGCCTGGGAGCCACGCCCGATTGGAGCACGATCCACGCCGGGCCGCCGCGGCGCGTGCCCCTGCCCACCTACGACTTCGAGCCCGAGCCGCACTGGGTGGCGCGTCGCCCGGCCGCAGAGGCGGGAGCGCCTCATCACCCCGAGGCGCTAGCGCCGGCCTTCACCGGCTGCCTCGATGCCCGGGGGCCCCTGGAGCGCGAGGTGGCCGCGGCGTGGCACGAGATCATGGGCCTCGAGCGCCTGTCGGTTCACGACAACTTCTTCCAACTGGGAGGCGACTCGCTCATGGCGACTCGGCTCGTCTCACGCCTCCGCGAGCGGCTGGGGGTCGAGCTCCCCCTTCAGGAGCTCCTGGAGAAGCCGACCATCGAGGGCATGGCGTGCCTCGTGGTGTCGACCCTTGCCCTCGCTACGCCGGCGGCCGAACTCGAGGCCCTGGTGGCCCAGGCCGCCGCCGCCTCGCCCGATGAGCTCGCCGCGCTGGAGCACCTGCAATCATGACGTCCGTCAACACCCTCACCCCGCGCCAGCGGGAGTGGCTGTTTCAGAAGCTCCAGCGAGTCGCCGCCCAGGGCCGCATCGAGGTCGTCCCCCGGCAGACCGGCGCAACCTACCCCCTCTCCTTCGCGCAGGAGCGGCTGTGGGTGTTGGACAAGCTCGCGCCCGAGAATCCGGCCTACACCATGACCGGCGCCTGGCGCCTGCGAGGCCCCCTCGACGTCCCGGCGCTCCGCCGCGCGCTGGGGGCGCTGTCCCGGCGCCACGAGTCGCTACGGACCGCCTTCGGGGATAACGACGGTCGCGCAGTGCAGATGCTGCGCGACGGCGTCGAGGTGCCGCTCGAGGAGCGGACCTGCCCCGAGGGCACCAAGCCCGAGGCCTGGGTGGAAGCCCAGCTCGCCGAGGAGGCCCGCACGCCGTTCGCCCTCGACGCGGCTCCGCTGGCGCGCGTCCGAATCCTCACCCTCGGCGCCGAGGAGCGGGTACTCGTGGTGTCCCTCCACCACGCCGTCGCCGACGGCTGGTCGGTCGGAGTGCTGGCCCGGGAACTCGGCGAGCTGTACCGCGCCGAGCGCACCGGCCAGACGCCGCGGCTGCCCCGGCTCGCGATCCAGCCCCTCGACTACGCCCTCTGGCAGCGCCGGTGGCTCACCGGCGACCGCCGCGAGCAGCAACTCGAGTACTGGAAGCAGCGGCTCGCTGGCGTCCCAGCCCTCGAGCTCCCCCTCGACTTCCCTCGCCCGGCCCGGCGCGGGGGCCGGGGCGCGGCCGTGCGCTTCGGGTTGAGCGCCGACCTCACCCGCCGGCTGGAGGCCCTGGCGAGCGAGCACCAGGCCACCCTCTTCATGGTGCTGACCGCGGGCTTCACCACCTTCCTCCACCGGTGCTCGCGCCAGTCCGACGTGGCGATCGGCACGCCGGTGGCAGGGCGCACCCGAGGCGAGTTGGAGGGGCTCATCGGCCTCTTCGTCAACACCGTGGTGCTGAGGACCCGCGTGTCGCCACGGTCGAGCTTCCGCGCCCTGCTCGAGGCGGTACGCACGACATCCTTCGAGGCCTTCGGCCACCAGGACGTGCCCTTCGAGGCGGTGGTGGACGCGCTCAAGCCCGAGCGTAACCTGAGCCGCTCGCCTCTCTTCCAAGTGCAGTTGGTGCTGCAGAACACGCCCCCGGTGCCGCCCGCCCTCGACGGCCTCGAGGTGGCGCCGCTGCCCCCGCCGAGGAGCACTGCCAAGTTCGACCTCACCCTCGAGGTGACAAAGGGGCCCTCGGGCCTCGCCTGCGTCCTCGAGTACGACGCCGAGCTCTTCCAGGCCGCCACCATCGAGCGGTGGGCGGGCCACCTCGCCGTCCTGCTCGAAGCCGCTGCCGCCGCGCCCGACACCGCCGTGGAGGCGCTGCCGCTCCTCTCGCCCGCCGAGCGCATCCAGGAATTGGAGGCGTGGAACCGCACCGGCTCACCCTCGCCGCAGCCCACGCTGCCAGAGCTGGTGGCGGCCCAGGCACGACGGACGCCCGGGGCGGTGGCCGTGGAGCACGACGGCGTCTCCCTCACCTACGCCGAGCTCGAGCGCCGCGCCGAGGGGCTGGCGCGCCGTCTCCGCGCGCTGGGCGTCGGGCCGGAGGTCTTCGTTGGGGTGTGCCTGAAGCCGGTCCCCGAGCTCGTCGTCGCGCTGCTGGCGGTGGCCAAGGCTGGCGGAGCCTACGTACCGCTGGACCCCTCGTGGCCCGAGGAGCGCCTGGCCTTCGTCATCGCCGACGCGAAGCCACGGGTGCTGGTGACGGAGAGGGCGACGGCACTGCCCAAGGCGGGGCTGGCGCGGCTCGACATCGACGCGCCCGAGGCCTCCGCGCCGCCCAGCGGTCCGCCGCTGTCCGCCCTCGCCCCCGACAACCTGGCCTATGTCATCTACACCTCGGGCTCGACCGGCCGGCCCAAAGGCGTGCTGGTGACGCATCGAGGTCTGTCCAACTACCTGTGCTGGGCCCGGGAGACGTACGGCCGAGGCGAGGCGGTGGACGCGCCCCTCCACTCCTCGGTGTGCTTCGACCTGGCGGTGACGAGCCTGTGGGTCCCGCTGGTCTCCGGCGGTCGCGTCACGCTGGTGAGCGGCGACGCGACCCAAATCTTCGAGCGCCTGTCCGCCGCGCCCGCCCCCGGGTTGCTGAAGCTGACCCCCACTCACCTCCGCTTCTTCGCCGCTTCTGCCACGCCCGGCAAGGCGCCGCGGCTGGCGCGGACCTTCGTCGTCGGCGGCGAGCAGCTCCTCCGCGAGGACCTGCGCTTCTGGCAACGGCACGCGCCCTCGGCGCTCATCGTCAACGAGTACGGCCCCACCGAGACGGTGGTGGGCTGCTGCGTGTATGAGGCTCGAGCCGACGAAGCCCCGGGCTCGGCGGCCGTGCCCATCGGCCACCCCATCGCCTGCACCCGCCTCTATGTCCTCGACGACAACCTGGAGCCCGTGGGCGCGGGCATCCCCGGAGAGCTGTACATCGGCGGCGAAGGCGTCGCCCGCGGCTACCTCGATCGCCCTGGGCTCACCGCCGAGCGCTTCGTGCCCGAGCCCTTCGGCCCTCCCGGGGCCCGCCTGTACCGCACGGGCGACCTCGTCCGCCGACGCGCCGACGGACAGCTCGAATACCTGGGCCGCCTCGACGAGCAAGTGAAGCTGCGCGGCTACCGGGTGGAGCTGGGCGAGATCGAGTCGGCGCTCGCCTCCCTGCCGTCGGTGGGGGTGGCGGCGGCGGTCGTGCGCGAAGACGTCCCCGGCGAGAAGCGGCTGGTGGGCTACGTCTCGCCTCGTCCGGGCGCGGCGCTCGACACCGAGGCGCTCGCCGCGGCGCTGCGCGCGAGGTTGCCCGAGTACATGGTGCCCCAGGTGCTGGTGGCTCTACCGACGCTGCCGCTCGCCGCCAGCGGAAAGGCCGACAAGAAGGCCCTCCCTCCGCCGCCACGCCGGGAGCGAGCTCCGGCCGGCGAAGCGGCCCAGGGCACATCCAGCGTCGTGCAGACGTTGGCGGGCATCTGGGCCGACATGCTGGGTCTGGCCGAGGTCCGGCCCGAGGACGACTTCTTCGCCCTCGGCGGAGACTCGATCCTCGCCATCCAGGTCGTGGCGCGAGCCCGCAAGGCTGGCCTCGAGCTCACCCCGCAGCACATCTTCGAGCACCCGTCACTGGCGGCCCTCGCGGCCCTGGCTGCCGCTGGCGCGCCCACCTCGGCCGCCTCGGCCCCCGCACCGGCGGGAGCGCGGGCCGCCCCCACGCCCATTCAACGCTGGTTCTTCGAGCACGCCGCCGCAACCCCGCATCACTTCAATCAGGCGGTGATGGTGGCGGTGCACGAGCCCGTGCCCGCCGAGCGGCTCGAGGCGGCGCTGGCCCTGGTGCTTCAGCACCACCCGGCGCTGCGCCTCCGCTTCGACGCGGCCTCGGGCTGGGCCTCCGCGCCCGCCTCGGCCGCGGGCGGCGAGGTGGTGAGTTGGTTCGACCTCTCCGAGACGCCGGCCGACGGGCGCGCGGCGGCCATCGAGGCACGGGCCGACGCGCTCCAGGCCACGCTCAACCTCGTCTCGGGCCCGGTGTTCCGCGCCGCGTACTTCGACTGCGGACCCGGCGCCTCCCACCGCCTCCTCCTCGTCGCGCACCACCTGGTGGTGGACGGCGTGTCATGGCGGATCCTCCTCGAGGACCTGGCCCAGGCTACCGAGCAACTGGCCCGAGGCGTGCCGGTGACGCTGCCAGCGCCCACCA
The DNA here is from genome assembly GCA_963771175.1 of uncultured delta proteobacterium. Lineage (GTDB taxonomy): Bacteria > Myxococcota > Myxococcia > Myxococcales > Myxococcaceae > Archangium. The sequence goes on along the minus strand of CAVYSY010000001.1, from coordinate 172,340 downwards.
GTCCCTTCGCCGAGTGGAGCCGCGCCCTCGAGGCTTGGGCGGCGAGCTCCGAGGCCGAGGTCGAGGCCCGCTTCTGGCGCGGTCTCGACGGGTCCGGCTCGGGCTCGCTGCTGGGCGCGCATGCCAGCCCCGACACCTGGGCCCTGGCGCGGGAGACGCGCGTCGAGCTCTCGGCCGACGAGACCCGTGCCCTGGTGCGAGACGTCCCCCGTACCTCGGGGGCGGCTGTGCAAGAGGTGCTCCTCGCCGCGCTGGGCCGGGTCCTCGCGCGGGAGACAGGGGCAGCCAAGGTGCTGGTCGATCTCGAGGGCCACGGGCGAGAGGAGGCGCTCGCACCGGGGCTCGACCTCTCGCGCACGGTGGGCTGGTTCACCAGCCTCTTCCCGGTGGTGCTCGATATCCCCGCCGAGGGCTCGCCGGCCCAGGCTCTCACCGCGGCGCGTGCCGCGATGGCCGCCGTCCCTCGCAAGGGCGTTGGCTACGGCATCCTCCGCTTCCTCTCTCCCGACGAGGCGCTGCGCAACGCCCTCGCCAAGGGGCCTCGAGCCGAGGTGTCCTTCAACTATCTCGGCGCCTTCGCCCCGGGGGCGTCGGAGACGTTCCAGTTGGTGGATGAGCCCTCGGGCGCCACGCACGACCCACGCCTGCCCCGCACCCACCGCCTCGAGGTGAGCGCGGCGGTGCTCGACGGGCGCCTGCGCGTCACCTTCACCTCCGGCCGGAGCGTCCTCTCGGCGCACCGGGTGGCGCGGATGGCGAGCGACTTCACCGCCGAGGTCCGCGTGCTCCTCGAAGCCCTGGTGGGCAAGGGCACCCCCGCCGTCGCCGAGCTGGCCGCCGCGCGGCCCCCACCGGTGGAGGAGTCGAAGGTGGCGCCCGACGTCGCGCTCAACGCCGCGCTCCGCCAGCGCCTCGAGGCCGCGTATCCGGACCTTGAGGACGTCTACCCGCTCGCGCCGTTGCAGCAGCGAATGCTGGTGCAGGCGGTGGTGAGCGCCGCGTCGGCGGAGTACGTGGAGCAGCTCAGCGCCACCCTCGAGGGGCCGCTGGACCGCGCCCGCTTCGACGCGTCGTGGGAGGCTCTGGCGGCGCGCCACGCGGTGCTCCGCACCAGCTTCGTCTGGGAAGACCTCGCCGAGCCGCTCCAGGTGGTGTCGGCGCGCGGTTCGATCGCCGTCGAGCACGTCGACTGGACGGGCCTTGGCCCCGAGGCGCAGGCCGACGCGCAGGAGCGCCTCCTGGCAGCGGATCGGCGCCGAGGCTTCGACCTCGGTCGAGGGCCGCTCATGCGGGTGCACCTCGCCAAGCTGGGGAAGGACCGCGCCTGGCTCGTCTGCACCTTCCACCACTGCATCCTCGACGGCTGGTCCTTCACCTTGCTGTTGTCCGAGCTGCTCGCCGGCCTCTCGAACGAAGTGCGTCCGGCGCCCCCGCCGTTCCGGGCCTACGTCGACTGGGCCCGGCGGCAGTCTCGCCGCGCCCAGGAGCACTTCTGGCGAGCGGCGCTGGCCGGCTTCGAGAAGCCCACCGCGCTGGGCATCGAGCAGGGCCGCTACTCGGTGACCGCGCACGCGCCGGCCCGGCACCGCGTCGAGCTCGACGCCGCTGCCACCGAGCGCCTTCGCCGGTTCGCCCAGGCGTCTCGAGTGACGCTCAGCACCGCGGTGCAGGCCGCCTGGGCCCTCGTGCTGGCGCGCTACGCGCAGAGGGACGACGTGGTGTTCGGCATCGCCGTCTCGGGCCGCCCCACGGAGCTTCCGGGCAGCGAGGCGATGGTGGGGATGTTCATCAACATGCTGCCGATGCGGGTGCGTGTTCGCACTGGCGAGCCCCTGGTCGAGTGGCTCCGGAAGGTGCAGGCCGACGCGGCGCAGCTCCGGAAGCACGAGGCGAGCTCGGGCTTCGACATCCAGGCGTGGAGCGCGGTGCCGCCGGGCGAGCCGCTGTTTCACACCAGCCTGGTCTTCGAGAACTACCCGGTGGACGCGGCGCTGCGCTCGGGCGCGGGGGCGCTCCGGGTGAGCGGCGCCCAAATGACCGGGGAGACCCACCACGATTTCCTCGTCGAGGTGCGCCCCGGCAACACGCTGTCCATCGACTTCTCCACCAGCCGCGACCGCTACTCCGAGGCCTCGGTGCAGCGCCTGGCCCAGCACTTCGTCCAAGTGCTGGCCCAGCTCCCCGGAGCCGCCACGGCGGGCGAGGTGTCGCTGGCCGAGGTGCCGGGGGTGACGGCATCCAGGGCCCAGACACCCGGGGCGCGTCGAGAGGACGCCGCGCCGCTCGCCGCTCCCGCCCCTCGCGAGTCGGTGCGACGACTCCCTCTGTCCTTCGCCCAGCAGCGGCTGTGGTTCCTCGATCAGCTCGACCCAGGGACGGCTCTCTACAACATCCCCGCGCTGGTGGGGCTCAAGGGTGAGCTCGACCTCGACGCCCTGCGCCGCACGCTCGACGAGGTGGTGAACCGCCACGAGGCCCTGCGCACCCGCTTCGAGACCGACGGCGGGGCGGGAATCCAGGTGGTGGAAGCGCCCGCCCCGGTGCACCTCGAAGTGCTCCGGTGGAGCGGCGAGGGCGACGCCGCCGCGTGGGAGAAGGCGGCCCTCGACAAGGAGCTCCGCCAGGGGTTCGACCTCGCCCGCGGTCCGCTGCTGCGGGCCCTGCTCCTCCAGCGGACCTCCGAGCGGTGGCTCCTGGCGCTGACGATGCACCACATCGTCTCCGACGGCTGGTCGATCGGAGTGCTGGTGAACGAGGTGGCGCGGCTCTACCCCGCCTTCCGCCGTGGCGAGCCCTCGCCGCTCAAGCCCCTCGCCCTCCAGTACGGGGACTTCGCCGTCTGGCAGCGGGAGTGGCTCAGCGGGCCTCGCCTCGAGCAGCAAGTCACCTACTGGAAGCGGAAGCTGTCCGGCCTCGCCCACCTTGAGCTGCCGACGGATCACCCCCGGCCGCCAGTGCAGACTCACCACGGGAAGACCCACGTCTTCTTCCTTCCCCAAGAGCTCAAGCTCAACCTCGAGCGCCTGTGCCGCGAACGGGGCGTCACGCCGTTCATGGCGCTCATGGCGGCCTTCAAGGCGCTGCTCCACCGGCACACCGGGCAGACCGACGTGAGCGTGGGCACGCCCATCGCCAACCGAGGCCGCGAGGAGATCGAGGGGCTCATCGGCTTCTTCGTCAACACCCTGGTGCTGCGGAGCGAGGTGCGCTCGAGCGCCAGCTTCCACCAGTTGGTGGACGCGGAGCGCGACGTGGCCCTCGAGGCCTACGCCCACCAGGATCTGCCCTTTGAGCAGGTGGTGGAGGCGGTGCAACCGGAGCGCGACCTCTCCCGCTCTCCCCTCTTCCAGGCGCTCTTCGTCCTGCAGAACGCTCCGCTAGACACCCTGGCCCTGCCAGGCCTCGAGCTCTCCATCGTCCCCGCCGACCCGGGGTTGGCGAAGTTCGACCTCTCCTTCGAAGTCACCGAGCGGCCGCAGGGCCTCGAGTGCTCGCTGCAGTACAACTCGGACCTCTTCGACACCGAGACGATGGTCCGGTGGGCGGGCCACTTCGAGCGCCTCCTCGAGGGGGCGCTGAGAGAGCCCACCCGGCCCATCGGCTCGTTCGAGCTGGCCGGAGCCCGTGAGCGCCGCAGGGTGCTCAACGACTGGAACGCCACCACCCGGCCCTTCCCCACCCACCTGGCGCTGCACCAGCTCATCGAGGCCCAGGCGGCGCGCACTCCCGGCGCGGTGGCGGTGGAGCACGGGGGCCGGCGCCTCACCTACGCGGAGCTCGACGCCCGAGCCAACCAGCTGGCGCACCACCTCCGCGCGCTGGGGGTTGGCCCCGAGGTGCGGGTGGGCCTGTGCCTCGAGCGGGGACTCGATCTCCCAGTGGCGGTGCTGGGCATCCTCAAGGCCGGCGGCGCCTACGTGGGCATCGACCCGGCCTACCCGGCGGACCGGATCTCCTTCATGCTGGAGGACGCCCAGGCCCCGGTGCTGGTGTCCCAGGAACGCATCGCCGATCGCCTCCCCACCCGCGCGGCGCACCTGGTGCTGCTCGACGCCGACATGGCCGAGATCGACGCGCGGCCGGCGACCGCTCCTCAGAGTGGCGTAGGCCCCGACAACCTCGCCTACATCATCTACACCTCGGGCTCCACCGGCCGGCCCAAGGGCGTCGCCATCGCTCACACCAGCGCGGTAGCACTGGTGGCTTGGGCCCAGGAGCTCTACTCCTCCGAGGAGCTCGAGAGGGTGCTGGCGTGCACCTCCATCTGCTTCGACCTCTCGGTGTACGAGCTCTTCGTCCCGCTCTCGAGCGGCGGCGCGGTGCTGGTGGTGAAGAACGCGCTGTCCCTCGCCGAGGAGGGCGCGGGGCTCAGGCCCACCCTCGTCAACACCGTGCCGTCGGCGATGGCCGAGCTGGTCCGCCAGAGGGCGGTCCCCGACTCGGTGGCGGTGGTGAACCTGGCCGGAGAGGCGCTGCCCGTGGCGCTGGTCAACGAGATCTCACGGCACACGCGGGTCCGGCGCGTCTTCGACCTCTACGGCCCCTCGGAAGACACCACCTACTCCACCGGCGGCCGGCGCGAGCCGGAGAAGCCCGCCACCATCGGGCGCTCGCTGTCGAACAAGCGCGCCTACGTGCTCGACGCCTCACTCGCGCCCGCCCCCATTGGCGTCGCCGGCGAGCTCTACGTCGCGGGCATCGGCCTGGCCCGAGGCTACCTCCACCGGCCCGACCTCACCGCCGACCGCTTCATCCCCGACCCCTTCAGCCGTGAGCCCGGCGCGCGCATGTACCGGACGGGAGACCTGGCGCGGTGGAAGAACGACGGGACGCTCGAGTTCCTGGGGCGGGTGGACCATCAAGTGAAGATCCGCGGCTTCCGCATCGAGCTGGGAGAGCTCGAGAGCGTGATGGCCGCGGTGCCCGGCGTGCAGCACACGGTGGTGGTGGCCCGGCGCGACGAGGGCGGCGAGCTGGGGCTGGTGGGCTACGCGGGAAGCCGCGGCCTCGCCGTCACCCCCGCCACCCTGCGCGAAGCCTTGAGGGCCCGGGTGCCGGAGTACATGGTGCCCGGCCAGCTGGTGGTGCTCGAGGCCCTGCCGCTGACCCCCAACGGCAAGGTGGACCGCAAAGCCCTTCCCGCGCCCGAGCAGGCGATGAGCGACAGGGCCGGCCAGCCCCAGGTGGTGGCGCCCCGGACGCCCACCGAGGCCGCCGTGGCCGCCATCTGGTGCGAGCTCCTGCGGCGACCCGCGGTAGGCGTGCACGACAACTTCTTCGCGCTGGGCGGCCACTCGCTCACCGCCACACAGCTCGTGTCGCGGCTGCGTGCCGCCCTGGCCGCCGACCTGCCGATGCGGAGCGTCTTCGAGCGGCCGACGGTGGCCGGCCAGGCGGCCCTCATCGACGGCCGCGAGGCCGAGGCCCCGGTGCCGCCGAAACCGGAGGCGCCCAAGGCCTCCGAGGCGCGCACGCTGCCGCTCTCCTTCGCCCAGCAGCGGCTGTGGTTCCTCGAGCAGCTCGAGCCGGGGACGGCCCTCTACAACGTGCCGATCACCATGCGCCTCGAGGGCCACCTCGACGTGCCGACCCTCCGCCGCACCTTCGACGAGGTGGTGCGCCGTCACGAGACGCTGCGCACCCGCTTCGTGATGGAGGCGCACCAGCCTCGCCAGCGGGTGGAGCCGAGCGGCGCGGTCACGCTCGAGGTGGAGTCCTGGCCCGGCGCGCCGACCCTCGAGACCTGGCTCAAGGCCCGGCTCGCCGAGGAGACGGGGCGGCCCTTCGACCTCGCCACCGGGCCTCTGATGCGGGCGCGCCTCTTCGAGGCAGGGCCGTCGTCATGGGTCCTCGCCGTCACCCTGCATCACATCGTGGCCGACGGCTGGTCCCTGGGCGTGCTGATACGGGAGGTCGGCGAGCTGTACGCGGCATTCCGTGCGGGCCGGCCCTCGCCCTTGCCGGAGCTCGGCTTTCAGTACGGCGACTTCTCCACCTGGCAGCGGGAGTGGCTCTCGGGAGCGCGGCTCGAGGCGCAGCTGGGCTATTGGAAGCAGGCGCTCGCCGGTGTGACACCGCTCGAGCTCCCCACCGATCGACCCCGGCCCAAGGCGCTGGAGCACTCCGGCGCGCTCCACGTATTCACGCTCCCTCGCGAGCTCGTCGAGGGGCTCGAGAGGCTGGCCCGGAACTGTGGCGCCACGCTCTTCATGGCGCTCGAGGCGGGTTTCAAGGCCTTCCTCCACCGCCTCTGCGGCCAGGAGGACATCGCGGTGGGCACGCCGATCGCCAACCGCACTCGGGCCGAGACCGAGGGGTTGATCGGCTTCTTCGTCAACACCCTGGTGCTGCGGAGCCGGGTCGAGCGGGGCATGTCGTTCGAGGCGCTCCTGGCCCAGGAGAAGGAGGTCGCGCTGGCGGCCTACACCCACCAGGATCTCCCCTTCGAGCGGGTGGTGGAGGCGGTGGAGCCGGAGCGCGACCAAGGTCGCTCGCCGCTCTTCCAGGTCCTCTTCGTCCTACAGAACTCCCCCACCAGCGCCTTCGAGCTGCCGGGGGTACGGGTGTCGGTCGAGAACGTACCGAGGCAGCTGGCCAAGTTCGATCTCACGCTGGCTACGGTCGCCGATTCGGACGGCACCCTCCACTGCACGTTCGAGTACCGCACTGGCCTCTTCGACGCCGCGACCATCGACCGCTGGTCCCACTGGCTCCGGCGGTACCTCGAGGCCGCGGTGGAGGCACCCTCCCGGCCGCTCGGCTCGCTGCCGGTGCTGTCGAGCCTCGAGCGAGAGGCGCTGCTGTCGCGCTTCAACCAGACCCGCACCGAGTACCCGCGAGAGGCGTCGGTGCCTCGGCTGTTCGAGGACACCGCGAGGGCTTGGCCCGAGGCGGTGGCGGTGCGCTTCGAGGACGCGCAGCTGAGCTACCGGGAGCTCGACGCCCGGGCCAACCAGCTCGCCCAGCGCCTCCGCGCCGCCGGCGTGGGCGTGGAGAGCCGGGTAGCGGTGGGTGTGGAGCGCTCGCTCGAGATGGTGGTGGCGGTGCTCGGCGTGCTCAAGGCCGGCGGGGCGTATGTGCCGGTCGATCGCTCTGCCCCTCGCGAGCGGGTGAAGCTCATGCTCGATGAGGCCGAGGTGAGGGTGGCCGTCTCCGACGCCGCCTTCGCCGGGGTGCTCGACGGCCTCGCGGCCCAAGTGGTGCGGGTGGACGACGCGTCGCTCGGCGAGGCGCCCGCCGAGGCGCCCCCGCTCGAACTCAACCCGGCCAATCTGGCGTACGTCATGTACACCTCCGGCTCGACGGGGGTGCCCAAGGCGGTGGGCGTCACCCACCAGGCCATCGTGAGGCTGGTGCGCGGCGTCGACTACTGCCGCTTCTCCCAGCGCGACGTCATCCTCCAAGCGGGGCCGCTCGCCTTCGACGCCTCGACCTTCGAGCTGTGGGGGGCGCTGCTCAACGGCGGCTGCCTGGCGCTGCTGCCTCCCGGTGTGCCGACACCTGACGTGCTGGAGCGCACCATCGAGCGGCACGGCGTCACCACGCTGTGGCTCACCGCCGCCCTCTTCCACGCGGTGGTGGGTGAGAATCCCGGACGGCTGGCTCGGGTGGAGCAGCTCCTCACCGGAGGCGACGTGGTGTCGCCGGCGGCGGTCGCGGCCCTGGCTCGCGCCGCGCCGGGGTGTCGCATCATCATGGGCTACGGCCCCACCGAGACCACCACCTTCGCCAGCGCCTTCCAAGCCACCGGGCGAGGGGAATCGGGCGCGGCCATGCCCATCGGCGCGCCGCTGTCCAACGCCCGGCTCTACGTGCTGGACTCGGCGATGGAGCCGGTGCCCCCCGGTGCGCCGGGCGAGCTCTACATCGGCGGCGACGGCCTGGCCCGCGGCTACCTCAACCGGGCGGACCTCACCGCGGAGCGCTTCGTGCCCGATCCGTTCTCCGAGATGGGAGGCGGGCGGCTCTACCGCACAGGCGATCGAGTCCGACTGAGGCCCGACGGGGCCCTCGACTTCCTCGGGCGGGTCGACTTCCAGGTGAAGCTGCGCGGCTATCGGCTCGAGCTGGGCGAAGTCGAGGACGCGCTCAGGCGAGTCGGCATGCACGACGCGGTGGTGCTGCTCGACGACGGTGGCCCCGCCGGCAAGCAGCTGGTGGCCTACGCCGTGCCCTCTCAGCCGACCGACGCCGGGCGAGTGCGGGCCGCGCTCAAGGAGCGGGTGCCGGAGTACATGGTGCCCGCCGCGGTGGTGCTGCTCGAGGCCCTGCCGCTCAACGCCAACGGCAAGGTCGACCGCGCGGCGCTGCCCCCGGCACCGGTGGAGCGCGAGGCCCGTACCGGCGCTGACTTCGTGGCCCCCGAAGGGCCAATGGAGGAGGCGCTGGCCGCCATCTGGAGGGAGCTGCTGGGGCTCGACGTGGCGGGCACCCGGGACAGCTTCTTCGAGCTGGGCGGCAACTCGCTCTCACTGGTGACGATGGCCGGGCGCATCCGCGAGCGGTTGGGGGTCGACATGCCCCTACGGGCGCTCCTCGATGAGCCCACCATCGCCGAGCTGGCCCTCAGCATTGAAGAGCGGCTCATCACCGCCGCCGAAACGGCCGCCGCCGAAACAGGAGCACGCAATGAATGAAGACGCCCTCGCCCACCGGCGAGCCACGCTCGAAGCCAGGCGAGCCCGCCTTCCCTCTGCCCAGCGCGAGGCGCTGGAGCGCACCCTGGCGGGAGCAGGCCCCAAGGCCCCCGAGCGTCCCCCCTGCGTCGTGCCGCTCGGAGAAGGTCCGGCCCCCACGCTCTTCCTGGTGCATCCCGCCGGAGGCGACGTCACCTGCTTCGCTCCGCTGGCCCGAGCCATGCCGAAGCGGAGGGTATACGGACTCCAAGCGCCAGGGCTGGCGGGCGAGTGCGAGCCCTACTCGACCTTGGGCCAGCTGTCGGCGCACCTGGCGGAGGCGATCCGCGCGGTCGAGCCACAGGGGCCTTACCGCCTGGCCGGGTGGAGCCTGGGGGCGCAGGTCGCCTTCGAGGTGGCCCAGCACCTGTCGCGCGGCGGAGAGGCCATCGCCTTCCTCGGCCTCATCGACGGCGACCCGGAGGCCGGCGCGAGGGCGCGCGTCGCCTGCGACGCCGCGACCTTCGAGACGCCGCTCCCCTGGCTCAAGGGCATCGCCCAGTACCTGGAGCAGTTGTGGGGCCGCCGCGTCTCGACCGAGGGCCTCGAGGGCCTCGGCGCCGAGGCGCAGCTGGCCACCTTCGCCGCTCGCCTGGGCGCCGGCGGGGGCCTGTCAGGGGGCGCACCGAGCGCGGCGCAGCTCGCGCGGCTGGTAGCGGTGTACCGCAGCAACCTCCGGGCGCTGATGGCGTACGAGCCGCGGGCCTACGCCGGCGGGGCCACCCTCATCCTTGGGGCGGCCGCCGAACCTTGGAAGGCCGGAGCGCAGGAGAGCTGGGCTCGCCTGTGCCACGGCCCGCTCACCGTGTTGGAGACACCGGGGGACCACCACTCACTCATGGCCTCGCCACAGGTCGAGATGCTAGGAGCGCTCCTCGATAGGCTCTTGCACGGCACGTCGGGAGGAGAGTCATGAAGCGCGCCCTCAAGTGGATACTGGCGGTGCTCGTAGGGCTGCTGGCAGCGGGTTGGTCGGGAGGGTGGCTCTACCTGCGCTCGGCCTGGCCGCAGATGAGCGGAGAGTTGGCGGCACCGGGCCTCATCGACACGGTGGAGATCCGCCGAGACAGCGTCGGAGTGCCCCACATCTTCGCCAAGAACGAGCACGACCTCTTCTTCGCCCAGGGCTACGTCCACGCGCAGGACCGCCTCTGGCAGCTGGTCCTCGGCCGGGCCCTCGGCCGCGGAGAGCTCTCCAAGATGCTCGGCCAGGCCGCGCTGGAGTCCGACAAGGCCACCCGCACGCTGGGACTGGTGCCCGCCGCCAAGAAAGACCTGGAGCTGCTCACCCCCGACGCCCGCGCCGCCATCAACGCATATGTCGACGGCGTCAACGCCTTCCTGGCGTCCGGCGCGCAGCTCCCGGTGGAGATGACCATCCTGGGAGTGAAGCCCGGGAAGTGGGAGCCGCTCGACGTGATGCTGGTGGCCGAGAGCATCCAGCTCGCCATGTCGCTCAACTCCTATTACGAGGTGACGCGGGTGCGGCTGTCGAACGCCGTGGGCGAGCGCGGCGGCGAGCTGATTCCTCTCTACCCCGCCGACGGGCCCACCACCCTCACCCGGGCGGACGAGCCTCAGCGCGAGGCTCCCGTGAGGTCCACGCTGCCCCCGCTCCTGGGCGCGCTCGCCGGCCTCCCCGGGGGGAGCAACGCCTGGGTGGTGCACGGCTCGCGGACGACCACCGGCAAGCCGCTGCTGGCCAACGACACACACCTCGGGCTCGCGCTGCCCTCCATCTGGTACGAGAACGGTCTCCACGCGGGGCGCCACCAGGTAGTGGGCTTCAGCTTCCCTGGCGCACCCTTCGTGGCGGTGGGCCACAACGGCCACGTGGCCTGGGGCGTCACCAACATGTGCAGCGACGTCCAGGACTTGTACCTCGAGAAGCTCGACGACCCGAAGGCGCCCACCGCCGCCGAGTACCAAGGGGTGATGGAGCCGCTCGGCGTCCGGCAGGAGTCCATCGAGGTGAAGGGCGGAGCACCGGTGCCCCTGGTGGTGCGCAGCACCCGCCACGGGCCGCTGGTGAACGAGGTGCTGTTCGGGGCCAAGGAGCTGCCGCCGGTGTCGCTGCGCTGGGCGGCCCGCGAGGGCAGCACCCTCTTCAACGCCCTGGAGGCCATCGACCGCGCTCAGGACTGGAAGGAGTTCCGCCAGGCCTTGAGGGCGTGGGACAGCCCCAGCCTCAACTTCGTCTTCGCGGACGTCGACGGCACCATCGGCTACCAGGGCACGGGGCGAATCCCGATGCGGGCTGGCGATCGCCATGGCACCCGCCCGGCCGAGGGCTGGACGGGAGCGCACGAGTGGACCGGCTTCATCCCCTTCGAGGAGCTGCCCTTCGCCATCAACCCGCCGGCCGGCTTCATCGTCTCGGCCAACAACAAGGTGGCCCCCGACAGCTACGCGCACCACCTGACCGATGACTGGGGCGATCCGTTCCGCGTGCAGCGCATCACGGACGTGCTGGCGAAGAACCCGCACGTCTCCCCGGACGACATGCGGGCGCTCCAGGCCGACGACGCCTCGCTCCCGGCCGAGGCGCTCCTCCCCTTCCTGCTCAAGGTGAAGCCCAGCGGAGCGCTGGAGCAGAAGGCCTTCGCCCAGCTCGAGGGGTGGGACCGACGCTTCACCACCAGCAGCACCGCGGCCTCGGTGTACTACGTCTGGTACGCCACGTTGCTCGATGAGATCATCGGTGACGAGCTGGGCGAGGCGCTGCTCAAGGACTTCCGCCCGGTGGCCCTCACCCACACCCCGCTCTTCATCCAAATGATGAAGTCGGGCGACTCCCCGTGGTTCGACGACGTGCGCACCCCCGAGAAGGAGACCCGCGACGAGCTCTCGGCCCGGGCCTTCACCCAGGCGGTGGCGTGGCTGTCCGGCCGCCTCGGACCCGATCCCACGCAGTGGCGGTGGGGGCGGCTGCACACCATGACGTTCGCCCACCAGCCCTTCGGCATGGCGGGCATCAAGCCGCTGGAGTGGCTCTTCAACACCCACACCGTCGAGGCCTCGGGGGAGCCCTACTCGGTGAACGCCACCTTCCACAACACCGACGTGCCCTTCGCGGTGGCCTCGGGGCCCGCGCAGCGCTTCGTGGCGGACCTCTCGAACCTGGGGGCGTCGGTCGGGTCGACTCCGGTGGGCCAGAGCGGCCTCTCCCTGCACCCACACCGCGAGGACCAGGTGGACGCCTGGGCCCACGTGACCCACCACCCGATGTACTACGGCCGCGAGGCGGCGATGGCCGCGCCCGGCGAAACGCTGACACTCCACCCGCCCAAGGGCATACGATGAGCGACAACGCCGACACGACCGTCTACGAGGTGGTGACGAACCACGAGGAACAGTACTCGCTGTGGCCCGCCGACAAGGCGCTCCCGGCCGGCTGGCGGGCGGCGGGCAAGTCAGGCCCGAAGGCCGAGTGCCTGGCCTTCATCGAGCAGGTATGGACCGACATGCGGCCCTTGAGCCTGCGGAAGAAGATGGATGGCTGAGGGGCCTTGGCTGGTGCGCCCGCGAGTGCGCCCGGATGCCCGGGTGCGCCTCGTCTGTCTGCCCTTCGCCGGCGGGGGCACCAACGCCTACCGGAGCTGGCTGCCCCTGCTGCCGCCCGGTGTGGAGCTATGCCTCGCTCAGCTCCCCGGTCGCGAGATGCGCTTCAAGGAGCCAGCGTTGACCCGGATGGCGCCGGTGGTGGAGGCGCTGGCCGAGGCGCTCCGCCCGCTGGGAGAGCTGCCGGTGGTGCTGTTCGGCCACAGCATCGGGGCCCTGGTCGCCTTCGAGCTGGCGCGGCGGCTCGAAGCCGACGGCGCCGTCGAGCTCAAGCACCTGGTGGCCTCGGGGCGGGCGGCGCCGTCGGTTCGGGAGCACGCGCCGATGCACACGCTGCCCGACGGGGCGTTCCGCGACGCCATCAAGCGGCTGGGCGGAACCCCTGACGAGGTGCTGGAGAACGACGAGCTCATGCGGATGATACTGCCGGTGCTACGGGCGGACCTCGCGGTGGACGAGACGCACTCCGTGGCTCCGGGGACGGCGGTGCGATGCCCGTTGTTGGCGATGGGCGGCACGGCCGACGCCCTCGCGCCGCCCGGCGCGCTGGAGGCCTGGCGCGGCCACGCCGGCGGCCCCTTCCGGGCGGTGACGGTGGAGGGCGGCCACTTCTTCGTGCTGCACAACCGCCAGGCCGTCCTCCGGGAGCTCGAGGGCGTGCTGCGCCCGTGGGTGGTAGCCCAGTGAGGCGGCTCATCCGAGGCGGGGCCGCCTTTCCCGTCATCCTCACCGGAGAGACGATGTCGCTGTTGGGCAGCCTGCTGTCGGGCTTTGTTGTCTCCATTCACGCGTTCCAACAGACGCGCACCGTCACCACCTACGCGCTCATCTCCCTGGCCGCCATCCTCCCCGGCCTCCTGGTGTCGCCCTTCGCTGGGCAGGTGGTCGACCGGCTGGAGCGGGGCACGGTGATGCGGCTGGGCAACCTCGCGTCGGCCGTCAGCACGGGCCTGGTCGCGGCGCTCGGCCTCGCCGGGCAACTCGAGCTGTGGCACATCGGGGTGCTCTCGGCGGTGAACTCGCTCGTCGCGGCGTTTCACGGGCTCGCCTTCGAGGCGGCCACCACGCTCCTGGTGCCGCCGACGCAGCTGGCCCGGGCCAGCGGGGCGCAGCAGACCGGCCAGGCCTTGGCGCAGCTCGTGGCGCCGTCAGCGGCCGGGGCGCTCTTGGCGGGCATCGGGCTCTCGGGCGTGTTGGTCGTCAACGCCCTGACGTTCGTCTTCGCGCTGACCGCGGTGGCCCTGACCGAGGTGCCGGAGGCCGGGGAGGCGCCCAAGCGAGAGGCGACCTCGTGGCGCTTCGGCATTGGCTACGTCGGTGAGCGGCCCGGGCTCCTGGGCACCTTGGTGATACAGGCCGCCATCAACTTCGCGCTGGGCATGGCCACGGTGCTGCTCCTCCCGCTGGTGCTGTCGCTGTCGACGGCGGCGGCCTTCGGAGGGGTGATGTCGGCCGCAGGCGTAGGGATGCTGGCCGGGGCTGGGCTGGTGGCGGCCCGGGGCGGGCCGCGGAGGCGGGTCCAGGCGGTGTGGGCAGGCGGGCTGTTGATGGCGGTGGCGCTCGGTGCGGGCGGCGCCGCGCGGAGCGCGCTGGGCGTGGGTGCCTGCGCCTTCGCGGTGGGGTTCGCCAGCCCGCTGGTGAACTCGGCGGTGCAGGCCATCTGGCAGGTGAAGGTGCCGGCGGCGCTGCAAGGGCGAGTGTTCGCCGCGCGCCGGCTGGTGCTGGGGGCGACGCTGCCACTGGCCTTCGCACTGTCCGGGCCGCTGTCCGACGCGGTGTTCGAGCCGGCGATGAGGCCCGAGGGACGGCTCGCCGACTGGCTGGGACCGCTCTTCGGAGTCGGCGCGGGCCGCGGAGTGGCCGTCATCATGGCGCTCATGGGGCTGGTGACGCTTGGCTTCACCACCTGGGCCTGGATGAATCCGCTCATCCGAGACGTCGAGGCGACGCTGCCCGACGCACCGCAGGCACGGGCCTAGCCGGCTTTTACAGCTGGCTGCGAGGTTCCTACAACGGTTAGCCGCCGACCGACGCCACGCAGCGCTTCGGCCGTCCCTCGTCCACCGGTGGCCCCTAGAATCCGGGCAACTTCAAGGAAGCTCTTGAATTCCCGGCCTACTGCGGCTCGTCCTTCTTTTCGGACCCGCTTGGCGAGGCTCGTGCTGTCGCGGAGCGGGGCGTTGGTCTGCGCCTCTTCGGGGTCCGTCCTAACCTCCGCGCGCCCTGCTGCCTCCTTCGCTTCCTTCTCCACAGCGGCAACAAAGAAAAAGGGCTTGGGGGCGAACTGCCTCCCAAGCCCTCGTTTTTCTTGGAGCCGACATCCGGATTTGAACCGGAGACCTACTGATTACGAATCAGTTGCTCTACCGACTGAGCTATGTCGGCACAGGGGCGACGCTTTTGGCGTCACCGATGTGGGCGGGCGAAGTACCACGCTGCCCCAACCACGGCAAGCACTTCTTTCATCCCGCCCCGCTCCGCCTCCACGCCCCCACCCGGTCCCAGGGAGCAGACAGGCAAGCACCCCCGGTGAATTGACACGCCGCGTTGGCTAACTACCTGAAACAACTGACAGTTTGGTTCCAAACAACGCGGGCCAGCGGTTGACCCCATGTGGCTGCTATGCACATAAGGGCCCCGCCTCTACCTAACAATCGCCTCACCCCAAGGAGCGATTTTACACATGGCCAGCGAAGAGAATTTCATGCGCGCCCCGGCCCCGACGCCGAAGCGCACCGTCTACACCGAGGCGATGGAGATCTTCCATCGCGCCGCCGACCTGATCGACCTGGACAAGCGCGTGCGCCTGGAGCTCGAAGAGCCCGACTACGAGCACATCTTCTACGTCACCGCGAAGCTGAAGGACCGCCTCGTGCCGCTCGCCCCCGAGCAGGCCAAGGACTTCGCCGACCTCTCCGTCACCCAGGTGCGCAACCCCGAGGGCCTGGAGCGCCTGGCCGACGGCAAGATCATCCTCAACGGCCGCGCCCTGCTCGGCTCGCGACGTGAACATCCGCCGCGGTCACCTGCGCCTGCCGGACGGCAACGTCTACCAGCTCGTGCCCGGTGAGTCGCAGCGCTTCAAGGCCTACCGCGTGCAGCACAACCAGGCCCGCGGCCCCTACAAGGGCGGCATCCGCTACCACCGCGAGGTCTCCCTGGATCTCTTCAAGGCGCTCGCCGCCGAGATGACCTGGAAGACCGCCATCGCCGAGGTTCCGTTCGGCGGCGGCAAGGGCGGCATCCAGATCGATCCGCGCCAGTACGGCAAGGAGGAGCTGGAGAACATCTCCCTGCGCTTCATGTACAAGCTCAAGAGCCTGATCGGCCCGAACATCGACATCCCCGCGCCGGACGTGGGGACCAACGGGGAGATCATGGCGCTCATGTACCGCCAGTACTCGGACGGCGAGCGCGAGCGGCACAACCATGCGCGGCATCGTCACCGGCAAGGACGTGCGCATCGGCGGCTCCGAGGGCCGCGCGACGGCCACCGGCCAGGGCGTCGCCTTCTGCATCGAGGACTACTACGCCGAGAAGGGCGAGACCCTGAAGGGCAAGACCTTCATCCTGCAGGGCTTCGGCAACGTGGGCAGCCACGGCGCCGACATCCTCCAGAAGCATGGGCGCCCGTCTGCTCGCGGTGAACGACGCCGACGGCACCATCTACAACGGGACGGCATCGACGTGCCGGCGCTGCATGGCCTACGTCAACGACCCGAAGAACCTGCAAGCGCAGCGTGCTCGGGCTTCCCCGGCGCCCAGGTGATCGCCAAGAAGGACTTCTGGGAGGTCCAGGCCGACATCTGCTTCCCGGCGGCGCTGGGCGGCGAGATCACCGGCGAGGTCGCCGAGCGGCTCAAGGTGAAGCTGATCGCCGAGGGCGCCAACGGCCCCACCACCCCCGAGGCCGATCGCGTCCTGCAGCAAGCGCGGCATCGACATGATCCCGGACATCATCGCCAACGCCGGCGGCGTGACGGTCAGCTACTACGAGTGGATCCAGAACAAGCGCATGGAGCGCTGGACGCGAGGCCGAGGTCAACCAGCGCCTCGAGCACGCGATCAAGCGCAACTACCGCATCATCCGCGACATCGCGCGCAACCAGGGCCGCCGCACGGACATGCACGACAGCCGTCCCTTCATCATCGGCAAGGAGGTGGACACGCGCTGCGCGGCGATGATCCTCGCGCTCAAGCGCATCGAGGCCCACTACCTGCTCGAGGGCTTCTCCCAGTAGGTCCCGCCCCAGGGCCCGTGGAGGAAACCTCGCGCGGGCCCCGGTGCTCCCAGAAGCACGAAGGGCACGGTCGCTCGTGGCGGCCGTGCCCTTTCGCTTTCCACCGGCTCCCCCGGCGAGCTCAGTGCATCACGCGCTCGCGGTCCACCAGGAGCAGCGGCTGGTCGTCCTGCACCTCGTAGGCGACGATGCGCAGCCCGACGCCCCGGCTGTGGCCCTCGCGCCCGTCCTTGCGGCCGTACGCGAGCGCCACCTGGTAGCGCACCTCGCACAGGCACGTCATCTCCGTGCCGTCCTCGCCGGCGAAGGTCACCTTCACCCGCTCGCCCAGCGGCAGCGTCTCGCGCGTCTCCACGAACAGGCCCGTGGTTGCTGATGTTGCGCCCGATCCCCCGGGTCATACCCTCCTCCGTGGAGAGGTAGACGGTGAAGACCTTGTCGAAGCGCAGGTGTGAACGCCGCTCTCTGTGCTGGGCAAGGGCCATGTGAGGCCTCCGGGTAGGTGGAAGGTGACACGGAAACTACATGGTGCGGACATGTAGTCAAAATATCCACCAGCCCATACCAGCACGTACCGCTACGTACCTACATCACCGGTGCTTGAAGCGGCCCGGGGTGGCACCATCGGCCTCCCCTTTCCACCCCCTGGAGTGCCCTCCGCGTGAGACGACTCATCCTGGCCGCCGTCCTGCTGTTGCCCGTGTTCGCCCTGGCGGACGTGGACCCGCGCTTCGCCCGCCTGAGGGATCAAGCCGAGCCCCTGGGCAGCCTCTCGACGTTCCTGGAGAAGTACATCGGCGAGTGCGGCAGCGTGTTCTCCGGCCCGTCCTGCCGCAAGGAGGCCGAGGCCTTCCGCGAGAAGTACAAGGACAAGAAGCTCTACATGATCGTCGGGGAGGACGTGGCGACCATGCTCAGCCCGGGCCCGTACCAGCCCGGCACCGGCAACTACGTCATCCACGTCACCCCGTACTTCCCCGGAGGCGCCTACGCGATGACCCAGGGCGTGCCCTCGCAGACGGACACGGAGGGCAACCCGCTGCTGCCGCTGCTGCGCATCACCGGCACCACGCCCGAGGGCTGGAACGCCAGCAACTTCCTGCGCCTCTTCTCCACACACCAGGTGCGCGCGCAGCTCGTCTTCACCCCGCAGGGCGTGTGGAGCCTCCCGCGCAAGCGGGGCGGCGGGAAGCAGTACGGCGTCGCCGCCCGCGTGGAGGGCATCCTCCTGACGCACGCGCGCACGGGCGAGCCGCTCGGGATGTGGTTCGCCGAGGAGCCCGGCTCCGGGGGTGGCAAGACGGGCGGAAAGAAGAAGTAGCCGCGGGGCTCAGGGCTCCAGCGCGACGTACTGCTGCGTCTCGCCGCGCCGCACCCGCAGGAGCACCGCCGCGCCCACGCCCCGCTCGAGCGCGCCCTTCACCGCCGCGATGTCCTTCACCTTGCGGCGGTTCACCTCCGTCACCACGTCTCCCTGCCGCAGCCCGGCCTGTGCCGCCACGCTGCGCGGCACCACCCCGGACACCAGCACGCCCTCATAGGGCTGCAGCCCCATGGGCGCCGCCACCTCGGGCGTGACGTCCCGAAGCACCAGGCCGAGCTCGCTCAGGTTGCCCGGACTGGCCAGGGCCTCCAGCACCTCCGGCGCCGGACGGGCCGACAGCTTCACCACCACGTCCTGCGTCTCCCCACCGCGCAGGAGCGTCAGCTTCGCCTCCGTGCCCGGCGCCAGCATCGCCACCCTGCGCAGCAGCTGCTGGTACGAGTCCACCTGCTTCCCGTTCACCCCCACCACCTGATCCCCCGTGCGGATGCCCGCCTTCGCCGCCGGGCTGCTCGCGGTACACCTCCTTCACCACCGCCGCCCGCGCCCCCACCTGCGGCTGCTCGTCGATGCACCACGCCCAGCCAGCCGCGCTCTGGAGCTGACCGTTCTCGCGCAGGTTGGGCAGCAGGTCCTTCACCATGTTGATGGGCACCGCGAAGCCGATGCCCTGCCCCTGGCTGATGATGGCCGTGTTCACGCCCACCACCTCGCCGCGCATGTTGAAGAGCGGCCCGCCCGAGTTGCCCGGGTTGATGAGCGCGTCCGTCTGGATGAAGTCGTCGAAGAGGCCCACGCCGATCACCCGCTCCTTGGCGGAGATCATCCCGTGCGACACCGAGTGGTCCAGCCCGAACGGGTTGCCGATGGCCACCACCCAGTCGCCCACCTCCAGCCTGTCCGAGTCCCCCAGGTACACCGCCGGCAGCCCGCCCACGCCCTTGCCGCAGCAGCCGAAGCAGCGCCACGTCCGTGGAGGAGTCCCGCCCCACCACCTCGGCGGGGAACTCGCGCCCGTCCGACAGGCGCACCTCGATCTCCGCGCCCCACGTCCTGGCGCGCCACCACGTGGTTGTTCGTCACCACCAGCCCGTCCGGGGTGAGGATGAAGCCCGAGCCCGTGGCCGAGCGCCTCGCGCCCTCCAGCGGGCTCCCCGCGCCCATGATGTTGATGTTCACCACGCCCGCCTCCACCGCCCGGATGAGCGGCGCCAGCGAGGTGGGGGGCACGAAGCCCGGCAGCATCGGCTCCTTCGAGCCCCACTCGCGCCACAGCCCCATCGGGCCGCTGCGCCCGCGGGCTGGAGTCCTCCACCCAGGAGGCATGCTCCCGTGCCCGAGCCTGGAGCCACGGGGCGAGCGCTCCCGGGTCCGCCCCCGCTCGGGAAGCGAGCACCAGCGGAAGCAGGACGAGCAGGGGGGTCAGGGAGGGACAGCGGCGGGTCACGACGGGGGCCATGGCGAGGGCTCGAACAACCGCCCCCTCCGTCTATTTCCCGAAATACCGGGCCCGCGTTCACGGAGCGGAAGGGCGAGGGGAGGAACCCCCCACCCTAGCAGCCCCGGAGGGACTCAGGCCTGCGCGGGGGCGACGTACTTCGCCACCTTCACGCGCGCCTCACGGATGATTCGATCCTTCAGCTTGTAACCCGCCCGCACCTCGGCCACGACCTTCTGGTCATCGTCGGGGTTGGGGGTGATCTCCATGTCGGTGGCCTCGGCGGTGTTCGGGTCGTACGGCCGGCCCACCACCTGGATGCGCTCGATGCCCATCTGCTGCAGCTTCGAGAGCAGCCCGTCGCGGATCATCTGCACGCCCTGCGCCAGGGGCGAGGTGTTGTCCGCCCCGCTCATCGAGAGGCTGCGGTCCAGCTCGTCCACCGCCTCCAGGAGCGCCGTGGCCACGTTGCCGCGCTCCACGTCCATCATCCGCTCACGCTCGCGGGTGAGGCGCTGCTTGAACTCCTCGCGATCCTTCTGCACCTCCTGGTAGGCGCGCGCGAGCTCGTCCACGCGGCGCCGGGTCGCATCCAGCTCCGCCTCCAACCGCTGTCGCTCGGGGTCCACCGCCGGCGCGGCCGACTGGGCCGACTGCTCCTGCTGCTCGGCGGACGTTTCAGGCGCGGCCGTGCTGGCTGCGTCCTGGGCCTGCGTCCCGTCCTGGGACGGCCCATCTGTCCGGGGATTGCCGTTCATGCGGCGAACCTAACCAGCCCCGACTGTGTGTCAACGTATGCGATGACACGGCTAGTGCTCGGCGGGGGCGGCGGGCTGCTCGGACATGAAGCCGTGGTCCACCTGACCGGTCACCTCGTCGATGATCTCCACCTGGGCCGCCCGGAGCGAGTAGTACAGCAACCAGCGCTCGGCCGCCGTGAGTGTCCCAGCGGGCAGAGCCGTCCTCGATCTCCTGCACCGTGAGGCGCCCCTCACGCAGCCCCTTGGCGAAGAGTGCCTTGCGAGCCATGTAGCTCTTACCGATTCTGTTTTCCACGGCCTCTCCCTCCTTCCCGGGCAAGATAATTTCGCCCTTCCCACACCGCAGAACATGCAGACGTGGAAGGGCGATGGCAAGCTCAGGGGGCAGGCGACCAGACGCCCGCCGAGCGGATTCAGGCGTCTGGCAGCATTCCCGTCGGAGTGTTGGGCACCGGCAGGAGACGGCTCGCCCGCTTCGACCGGGTGGGCGGAGAGGACCTGGCGGGCCTCGGGGTGCAGCAGGCCCCGCTCCGCGGTGGCCTTGGGCCCGAGGAGCCGGAGCATCTCGTCCTCGTCGATCACCTCGGTGGCGAGCAGCCGCGCGGCGATCGCCTCCACCCTCTCCCGGTTCGTGGTGAGGACATGCGCGGGCCCGGTCCAGGGCCTCGGTGACCATCTTGCGGATCTCCTCGTCCACCATGCCGGGCCGTCTGCTCCGAGTAGCTGCGGATCTCCGGCCCGCCCGCCGAGCGCAGGAAGCCCGGGCGCGCTCCTCGCCCAGCGCCACCGGCCCCAGCGAGCTCATGCCGTAGTCGCGCACCATCAGCTTGGCGATCTCCGTGGCCTGCTTCAGGTCGTTGGCGGCGCCGGTGGACACCTCGCCGATGAAGAGCTCCTCCGCGGCGCGCCCGCCCATCATCGCGGCCATCTTGTCGCGCAGCTCGTCGTAGGACATGAGGTAGCGGTCCTCGAGCGGCAGGGACATGGTGTAGCCCAGCGCCGCCAGGCCGCGGGGGATGATGGAGACCTTCGTCACCCGCTCCGCGTGCGGCAGCATCCAGCCCACCACCGCGTGGCCGGCCTCGTGGTGGGCGACGATCTCCTTCTCGCGCTCGTTCATCCGGCGGTTCTTCTTCTCCAGGCCCGCCACCACCCGCTCGATGGCCTCCTCGAAGTCCGCCCGGGTGACGTCGTCGCGGTTGCGGCGCGCGGCCAGCAGGGCCGCCTCGTTCACCACGTTGGCCAGGTCCGCGCCGGCGAAGCCCGGCGTGCGCGCGGCGATGGACTTGAGGTCCACGTCCGGCCCCAGCTTCACGTCGCGGGAGTGGATCTCCAGCACCCGCTCGCGGCCCGCGCTTGTCCGGGCGGTCCACCAGCACCTGCCGGTCGAAGCGGCCCGGGCGCATCAGCGCGCTGTCGAGGATCTCCGGCCGGTTGGTGGCCGCGAGGATGATGAGGCCGGCGCGGCTGTCGAAGCCGTCCATCTCCGCCAGGAGCTGGTTGAGCGTCTGCTCGCGCTCGTCGTGGCCACCGGCGACCCCCGCGTTGCGGCTCTTGCCGATGGCGTCCAGCTCGTCGATGAAGATGATGCACGGCGCCTTGGCGGTGGCCTGCGCGAAGAGGTCGCGCACGCGGGCGGCGCCCACGCCGACGAACATCTCCACGAACTCGGAGCCGGAGAGGCTGAAGAAGGGCACCCCCGCCTCGCCCGCCACCGCGCGGGCGAGCAGCGTCTTGCCCGTGCCCGGCGGGCCCACCAGCAGCACGCCCTTGGGGATGCGGCCCGCCCAGCCTGCGGAACTTCTCCGGCGTCTTGAGGAACTCGACGATCTCCCGCAGCTCGTCGACGGCCTCGTCCACGCCGGCCACGTCCTTGAAGCCCACGCCGGTGTCGGACTCGGCCTGCACCTTGGCGCGCGTCTTGCCGAAGCTCATGACGCTCTGCGGACCCTGGCCCATGCCTCCGGCCATCCGCCGCATCATGAAGCTCCAGAAGAGGAAGGCCAGGGCGAGGGGGATCAGCCAGATCCAGCAGCACCTCGGTGAAGTTGGACTGGGGCACCGCCTCGTACTGGATGCCCTGCTGCTCCAGCAGCGGGATCAGCGCCTCGTCCCCCTGGACGCGGTAGGCCAGCCACGGCAGGGCACTGGGCTCACCGCGCAGGGGCCCGCCCCCGCTCTGGGTGTCGGAGGGCGGCGGCACGGCGCTCTCCTTGAGGAAGCCCTTCACCCAGTCGTTCGAGAGCTGCACTCGGGTGAACTTTCCCTGCTGCACGGCCTCGCGGAACTGGCTGTAGCTGACCCGCCGCACTCCCGCGTCCTGGAAGACGTTGCGGAACAGAATGAAGCCCAGCACGAGCAGAATGATGTAGCCCAGCGGCGAGCCGAACCGGAAGCCCTTGTTCGTGGGAGGCGAAGGCTTTTCCTGCTTCTTTCCGCGCGGGCTCATCCCCGGCGGTACCGTGTTCTGAGGCTTCATCGTCGACGCACTCCCCCTCCCCCATGCCACGCACCCCTGGTGGTACGTGGTACGACTTCGCTGCTGGCCAAAGATGTTCACACCTGCTCGGCGGTCAACCCGCCATGCAGATACACCTTGGGTACTTGAGGTAACGCCGGAACACCGCCCGTCCATCCGGCCGGGCCCAATGCCGACCACAAGACACCCTCCGCCCAGGGACACCGATCAGCGGCAGTCCACCTGGTACAGGAGTTGGCCAGCGAACTCGGAGCCCAGCAGGTAGGCACGGCCTCCAGGCAGGTACGTGAGGGCCTCGGACTGGGCCTGGCTCGGACCGGGCACCTCGGCCACCTGCCCCTGGACGAGCTCCTCCAGGCGGGTGGCTCCGGGACGACGCACCTCCCAGACGCGCGTATAGGTGCGCAGCAGCAGGCGCTGCCCCGACTCGTGGAGGTCCGCCGCGGTGGTGCGGAAGTCGACATCCCCCGGCGTGCGCAGCTCGCCCAGGCGCGTGGCCTTCGTCACGGAGTCCGGCACCAGCCCGTCCAGCGCGAAGACGGTGCCCAGCGAGGCGCGCTCCTTGGTGATGACCGCCAGCCGCCCGGTCCTCGGCTCAATGACGAGGGACTCGGCGTCGTGCGGCCTGTCCGGGTAGGTGAAGGGCAGCATCTCCACGGTGACGGGGGCGTCGGCCACCTGCTCCGGCTCGGGGAAGCGGAAGAGGCGCACCTGCTTGCGGCGCTCGAAGTTGTCCCCGATGTCGGCGACGTAGAGACACGAGCGCCCATCGCCCGGGGCACACGGGCCCACGGCGATGTCCTCGAGGTCCAACCGGCCCAGCGCCGTCGCGTCGACGCCCGTGAGGGTCAGGGTGGCGAGCACCGCCCCCAGCTCATTGATGGCGAACACCTGGAAGGCGTTGCCGGAGTCGTTGTGGGTCCACAAGACGCCCGGGTGGCGGGTGCTCGCGGCGAGGCCAGACATCTCGGCCAGCACCAGGGGGACGCGGCCGGTGTCCGGCGGACGACCGGTGACGTGCGGCTCCCCGTAGAGGGTGCAGCCGGGCAGGCCTTCGGCGGGCGGATAGCGTGAATCCACCGCCTGGGTGGTGGCCTCGGGGCCCGACGGCTTCTTCGTCGAGCAGGCGCCCAGCAGCACGCCCGCGAACACCACGGCGCAACGCCGCACGTCAGCCTTCCAGCCCCAGCAGCTTGGCCAGCGTCTTCGCGTCGGCGTCGGGGAACTGGTACTTCGACATCTCCTCGAGCGTCACCCAGCGGTGGTCATGCACGCGCAGGTGCTGGATGGCGGACTCGGGGCTGGTGAGCCGGCAGCGGTAGACGCGGAAGTCGATGTCGTAGGTGGGGTAATCGTGGTGGGTGTGGAGAGCCTGCTCCAGCACCTCCACGGCCACGCCCATCTCCTCGCGGATCTCCCGGGCGAGCGCCAGCTCATCCGATTCCCCCTCCTCCACGCGGCCGCCCGGGAACTCCCATAGCAGCGGCAGCGTCGCCTTGGGGGGGCGCTGGGTGATGAGGTAGCGCCCCTCGGAATTCTGAAGCATCGCGCCGACGACGCGGATGTGACGGCGAGCCATCTCCGGACTCCTTCTCCAACAGAAGCAGGAAGGCGGCGGACTAACACGGGCCGGGGCTTCTGGCCAAGCGTCAGGACTCCCTGACAGGTCCCTTACGGCGTCCCCGAGACGCCGCCCCCTCCCGTTTCGAGTCGCCGGAGGGCTCCCCCTCCCCGTCCCGCAGGGCGGCCTCGTGCAGGGCGGACACCTCCGCCGCCAGCTCCATCCGCCCATACCGCTGGCCGGATGCCCACAGGTAGTCGCGGAGGGCCTGGCTCAGCTCCGCCCCTGTTGGGTAACGGTCCTCCCGCTTCGGCGCCAGCACCCGGTGGAGGACGGGGCGCAGCCCCTCTGGCAACGAGCGCGTGGCCTCCTCCACCTGCCGCGTGCTCAGGAGGCGGATGCGCCGCATCAGGTCGGTGGTGCGAGGGGGGCCCAACTCCTCGAGCCCCGGCACCCGGCTGGCCCCGGGGAAGTCCCCGCGCGCCCGGAGCTGACGGGCACGCAGCTCGGCCTCGTAACGGGCGTCGGCGTCGAAGAGGTGCCGGCCGGTGAGGAGCCGCAGGAAGACGAGCCCCAGGGAGAACAGGTCCGAGCGCCCGTCGAGCGGATCCATCGAGACCCGCTCGGGAGAGCTGTACGCCAGGGGGACCATGTCGGTGTCCCCCTCCGTGGACATGCGCCCCTCCAGGCGGGACCAGGCCCCCCCGAAGTCCATCAGCTTCACCTCGCCCTGGCGACCGAGGAGGATGCTCTGGGGCGTCACATCCCGGTGGACGATGCCCAGGGACCGGCCCCTCTCGTCGACGAGCGCGTGCGCGTAGTGCAGCGCGTCCGCGACCTCCGCGGTCACATGGCAGGCAAAGGCCTCCGAGAGGGACAGGTCCATCCCGGCCGCCCGACGCATCAGGTCACCGAGCAGGTCCCCCTCGACATAGGCGATGAGGAGGACGGGCTCCTCCGCGGTACCGCACATGAGCTGCACGGAGGCGATGTTGGGGTGCTGGAGCTGCCCCCCCAGCCGCGCCTCCTCCACCAGCCGCTGGTAGTCGAGCTGCCGCGCCACCTTGTTGAGCCGCTTGAGGAGGGTGAGACCCCCGAGCCCATGGTGGTAGCGCTGGCGGGCCAGCAGCAGCTCGCCATGGTGGCCCTGTCCCAACGTCCGGACGAGCTCGTACGACGCCAACCCGGCATCGAGGACCACGGAAGGGGAACCGGGTAGGGAGGTGTCAGCGGATGACCGGCGCGACATGCGGGCAGCTCCTTCGCCGAGATGTCGGCGAGACGACTCGAAAGGTGAACATGCGCTTCACGAACGACCAAGAAGGATGACGGGACAACAAGGATGACGAGGCTGGAGGCGGGCCAATGTCCGAACACTGACCTCCGGAGTCATATCTTCCTCACACATGACTCTTGAAGTCACCATTATTCCGGTTATCTTTAAAGTCACGTCACCCCGGCGCCCCCCCCACCACCCAGGACTGCACGGCATATGGCTCTCCCACGAGGACTGGCAGCGACCATCGGTACAGCGGCAAGAGCCGCGCGAGTCCGAGCCAATCTCACCCAGGAGGACGTGGCCGAGCGGGTGGGGCTCGCCACCGAGGTGTACGGCAGGCTGGAGCGCGGCGGCATGCTGCCCAGCGTCCCCACGCTCCGGAAGCTGTGCGAGACCCTGCGCATCCCCTCGGACGTGCTGCTGGGGCTCACGCCCGCCCAGGAGAACTTCTGGGCCAAGGAAGCCCCGCCCCGACCCACCGAGGAGCCCGCCGAAATCCGCCGGCTGGTCCGCACCGTGAAGAAGCTGGAGCCGGCCGAGTTCCGCCTGCTGGGCCTCATGGCCACCGGCCTGCTGCGCCTGCGGCAGATGCGGCACGGGCGGGGGCAGCACGAGTCCGCCGCCTCCTAGCAGCCCCCCCTCGGCCCCCGGACAGCGGGCGGGCGGGCACGCAGGTCGCTCCCCTGCCCTCGGGTTTCCCTGGGCAACACCCGGCCAGTAGCGATAGGTAGGTGAGCCCTTGGCCCACCCATGACCGCTGCCCTCCTCTCGCTCACCCTCTTCCTCGGCATCGCCACGGGCCAGTACGCGCCCCAGCAGGCCGGAAGTGAACCCCTCGCGCCTCCCCTGGAGGCCCGCGTCCAGACACTCGGCAAGGAGCTGCGCTGCGCCGTGTGCCAGGGCCTGTCCGTCGCGGACAGCCCCTCCTCCATGGCCCGCGCCCAGCTCGATAAAATCCGCGAGCTCGTGTCCGCCGGGAAGTCGGACCAGGAGGTCCGCGAGTACTTCGTGGCCCGCTACGGTGAGTGGGTGCTGCTGCAGCCCAAGGCCGAGGGCTTCAACCTCTTCGTGTGGCTGGGGCCCGTGGTCCTGCTGCTCGGCGGAGGCTTCGTCATCTACCGGCAGGTGCGGCGCGAGCCCGAGCCGTCCGCCCCGGCGGCCGCGCCTCCCACGCCCGCTGCCCCCTCTTCCACCAACGACTCCGTGGACCCGTACCTCGCGGCCGTGCGCCGGGAGCTGGATCAATGAACCCTTCGACCACCACCAACTGGCTGCCTGGCATCATCGTGCTCGCGGTGGGCTTCGTCACCGCGGCGTTCTTCCTCTTCGTGAGCCGCAGCAAGGCCGCGAGCGCGCAGGCGCCACGTGACGGTGCGCTCGAGGACCTGGAGCGGCGCTACCAGTCCCTCATCGAGCAGCTCAAGGAGCTGGCGGCGGACAAGCACTCGCTCCCGACGGAGCGGTACGAGGCCGAGCGCACGCGGCTGGAGCTGGAGGCCGCGGCGGCGCTGCGCGCCAAGGACGAGCACCTGAAGAAGCAGGGCGGCGGAGACACGGCGTCCGCGCCGCGGTCGGCGCCCGTGTCCCAGGGCGCCCTCTCGCCCCAGCTCCAGGGCGCGCTGTGGGGCGCGGCCATCGTGCTGTTCTTCGGCTTCCTGGGCTACCTGCTGGTGTCCGAGCAGCGTCCGCGCGGCGAGGAAGACTCGGCGACCGGCCGGGTGCCTCCGGGCATGGCGGCGAACGCGCAGCAGCAGGGCGAGCCGCAGATGGACCAGGAGATGGCCGAGGCGTGGGAGCGCGTGAAGGCCAATCCGTCGGACCTGGATGCCGCATCCCTGCTGAGCCACGAGCTCATCCGGCAGCAGATGTACGAGGACGCCGAGCGCGTCACGCTGCGCGGGCTGGCGGTGGATCCCTTCCATGTGGAGCTGCGGGTCCACAAGGGCGTGCTGCGGGCCGTGCGCGGCGACGAGACCGGCGCGGAGCAGGAGCTGATGAAGCTGGTGGACACGTACCCGGACGCCCAGGAGGCGCTGCTGTTCGTGGGCGCGCTCGCGGTGCGCCGGGGCGACAAGGCGAGCGCGCTGGAGAAGTTCGAGCGCTTCGCGGTGGAGGTGCCGGCCAGCATGCAGCCGCCGCCGCTGCTCATGGCCATCCAGCAGCTCCGCTCCGAGCTGGGAAGGAAGTAGACCGCCCTCCTTCCCCACCACCGCCGCGCGATGCCCCTAGCTACCCTCGCGGTGCGAACCACCGCCCGGGATGATGTCCGGCGGCGGCGGCTCGGCATCGGAAAGGGAAGGAGAGCCGCTCCGGACCGTGGCTCCGCCCTTCTGCGACGGATGGGCCGGGCCGGTTGTCACCGTGGGCTGGGGCCCGCCCATGTAGATGTTGACCACCACGGACTGCGGTGACGACGGGGTGACCATCCCCTGTGGACTGGGGATCGACTCCGACGGGAACCTCCGTGAGCTCGCCCGCCTCTCCC
The DNA here is from genome assembly GCA_963771175.1 of uncultured delta proteobacterium. GTDB lineage: Bacteria > Myxococcota > Myxococcia > Myxococcales > Myxococcaceae > Archangium. Next base: position 144,536 of record CAVYSY010000001.1, on the reverse strand, counting down.
AACCGCTCCACCTTCACCGTTGCTCCCGTCGTGGAATCCACGGTGAGCAGATACCTGATGAGATTCGACATGCGTTGTTCCCCTCCTAGGTTGCACGACGAAGCGGCTGCAGCGACAGCCCTTCTGGCAACAGCGCCAATGTGACCATGAGAGACCCCACCCGCGCGATCACGTTCTGCGCGAGAAGCTCCGTCAGCCTGGCCGAGAGCTCGGCCGCCCTGCCCGACCGGGCCTGGACCGCGCTCTTCAGCGCCGCCTCCTGAGAGGTGGGCGCATCACACGCGAGCAACAGCGCCAGCGTGTCCTCGTCCAACCGGACCGCGGAGCGTGGATGCGTGAAACGGGTGTCCACCAGGACATAGCCCCCCTGCCAATGGGGCTTCACCGCCAGCTCCCCGCTCTCGCCGCGCCCGGCCCGCTCCACCCAGGACTGTCGGAACGCCTCCAGCCCGGAACCCAGCTCCAACGCCTGCCCGAACCGCGAATGCTCGTACTGGAAGAAGTAGGCCAGCTCGCGGAGCGTGTCCTCCGGGAACGGGAACACATGCCGGTACGCGGGCATGGGCTCCATCCGGGCGAAGCCGTGCTCACGCCAGCTCATGAAGTTGGGGCTGAAGCGATCCATGCGAATGGGGGCACAGGCCACGGGCGGCGCGAGGTGGACGAGCTTCTCCATCAGCGCGCGCTGCTCGGCGTACCCGGCCAGGTCCTCCCCCGGGAAGCCGTAGAGCAGGTTCCACGAGGGGTGGATGCCGAGCTCCGTACACCAGCGGAGGAGCGCCACGTTCTGCGCGCCGGTCACCCCCTTGCGCATCAGCTTGAGCGTCCCATCCAGGAGGCTCTCCACCCCGGCCTGCACCCTCGTGACCTTCGCCTCCCGGAGCAGGCCCACCTGGCGGCGCTTCAGGTTGGATTTGATCTCGAAGAACTTGTACGGGCCCTCCGGCTGCTTCGCCCAGAAGGGGAGCAGCTCCTCGAAGTAGCTCATCGCCAGGATGTTGTCCGCGAACTGGAGCGCGCCCACGCCGTGACGCCGGACCAGCTCCTCCGACTCGTCCACTACCCGGCGCCAGCTCTTCTTCCGGAAGGCCATCGTCTCGCCGTTCAGGCCACAGAAGGTGCAGTGGGAGCGCTCGCCCCACCAGCATCCCCGCGAAGCCTCCACCGGCAGCCAGTTCACCAGCGATTGGCCCCCGGGCGTGCTGGCACTCGCCACCCGGAAGTAGTCCTCGAAATCCGGCGTCGGCAGCGCGTCGAGAGCGGTGGGCCCCGTGGCCCGCTCCCTCGGTGAGTCCCGGAGCTCGCCCCCCTCGCGATGGAGAAAGCCCGGCGGCACCTCCCGCCGGCCCGCTCGGAGGTTCTCGCACAGGCGCGGGAACGAGTCGTCCGCCTCCCCCGTCGACACGTAGTCCAGGAAGTCGAAGTGCTCCAGGTACGGCCGCCCCATCCGGCCCTCGAAGTTGGCGCCTCCCATCACCAGCCGCACCCGCGGGTAGCGCTCGCGGATCATCCGGGCAAGACACAGACTCGGCATCGTCTGCTCGAACGTGCTGGTGAAGCCCACGAGATCGTACTGGCCCCAGTCACAGGACTCGAAGGCCAGACGCAAGAAGGCGGGGGCCAGCTCCTTCAGCCGCCAGATGGACTCGCGCTCCTCGGAGCTCGCGCCCCAGACGGGATGCTCGAGAACCTCGCGCGAGAAGGACTCCCAGTGGGAAAAGCGCGTGCCCCAGTAGGCTTGCGAGAACGCCCACTCACCCCCCAGGCACGTCATCGACGCGCGCTGGGCGAGCCCGCCGTACGCCTCCTGGCCCAACATCTTCCAGAGCAGGACGTTGAAGTATTTGGCGTGGCACTCGAAGCCCCGGGCCTTCAGCGCAGCTTGCAGCAGCCCCACCGCCAAGCTCGGGCGATCCGCCGCCGCGAGCGGCATCACGACGAGAGCTATCCTCATTGGGTGCGCGAATGTAGTCCCGAGGGGAGGAGGCAACAAGCAAGACCGCTTCGTGGATATGGGCCAACCGTCATCGGATACGTCCTGTGCCGACTCCGGGCATGTGGCAGAATCCGGCGCCTCTGGTTTCCGGACGGGATGAATGACTTCTAAGGTGGACGAGCAGCTCATTGCCCAGCGCTACCTGCTGCGGCGGAGCATCGCCCGTCCCGGCTGGGAGGATGTCCACGAGGCGCTCGACCTCACGCTCGAGCAGCCCGTCATGCTCACTCGCATGCGCCCGGAAGTGGCCGCCTCCGCGGAAGCCATGACGCGGCTGCGACGCGAGTTCAACCAGGCCCGCGGCGTGTCACATGCCAACGTCAGCCGGGTGCTGGATCTCGTCCGCGACCGTGACGCGTCCGGCACCGAGTCCACCTTCCTCGTGACGGAGTTCCTGGAGGGCGAGACGCTCGAGCAGCACCTGCGTCACCGGGGACGGCTGATGGGGCCGGAGGCGCTGGCGCTGGCCAACCAGCTCGTCGAAGGACTGGCGGCGGCCCACGAGGCGGGGCTCGTCCACCGGGCGCTCTCGAGCTCCCGCGTGGTGCTGGTGCCCGGTGGGGCCGGACTCCGCGCCCTGGTGATGGGTTTCGAGCTGGGCCGCGAACCCTCCGCGACCGAGCTGCCCCACCCCGCCCCCGAGCAGCGCGAGGGCGCACCGGCGACGACCCGCTCCGACCTCTGGGCACTCGGCGCCGTTCTCCTGGAGATGGTGACGGGCGAGCGGCCCTCCCCGGAGGTGCTCGACGGGGCCCTGCTCCCCCGGCTCGCGGGGATGGACCCGGGATGGCGCGAGGCCATCCTCTGCTGTCTCGATCGCGACCCGCACGCCCGCTTCGCCAGCGCCCGCCAGGTGAGCCGGGCGCTGACCGTTGCCGCCCAGCCGAGCATCGCCATCCGCACCCTGCTGATGACGGATCTCGTCGAGAGCACCCGAATGGTGGAGACGCTGGGCGATACCCGCGCCGCGCAGCTCTTCAACCGTCACGACCGGCTTGCCCGCGACCTGCTCCGCGCGCACGGGGGCCAGGAGATCGACAAGACCGACGGCTTCCTCCTCCTCTTCGACCGGCCGGTGGATGCGACCCGCTACGCGCTCGCCTACCACCAGGCGTTGGCCGCGTTGGGCGTGGAGCTGGGTGTGCCGCTGGCGGCACGGGCGGGCATCCACCTGGGCGAGGTGTTCCTCCACGAGAATCCACCGGCCGCGGTGGCACGGGGAGCCAAGCCCGTGGAGGTCGAGGGACTGGCCAAGCCGGTGGCGGCCCGCACCATGTCACTGGCGATCGCCCGACAGACGCTGATGACGCGCGCCGCCTTCGACCTGGCTCGCCGGGCCTTCGTGGGCACCAGCCATTCCGAGCGCGCCCCCGAGTGGGTGGTCCACGGGCCATACGTCTTCGCCGGAGTGGAGGAACCGACCGAGATTTGTGAGGTAGGCATACCGGGCTTCGCGCCCCTGTCGCCGCCGCCCGGAGATGGCCACAAGGTGCGACGCGCGCGCGCCCCGGGGTTCGCGCCGTCACGGGTGCGGCGGAGGACCGTCCTCCTCACCGCGGGGGCACTCCTGCTCGCGGGCGCCACCGGTGTGGTGTCGTGTCCCGGTCTCCGGCTGCTGGTTGGCGGCCGGGCACCTCGGGGAGAGAGCCGATCCCGCCGGGTCGTGGCGGTGCTCGGCTTCAAGAACCTCTCGGGGAACCCGGACGTGGCCTGGCTGTCCCCCGCGCTCGCCGAGATGCTGCTCGCGGAGCTGGCGGCCGTGGAGGATCTCCGGACCATCCCCGGCGAGAACGTCATCCGCCTCAAGCAGGAGCTGGCCCTGAAGGACAGCGACGGGCTCTCCAGGGACACCCTGGCAAGGCTCCACGCGAACCTCGGCACGGACTACGTCGTGCTGGGCTCGTACCTGGCGGTCCCGGGCTCCTCGGGCGGGCAGCTCCGACTGGTGGTGCGGCTCCAGGACACCGCGACTGGTGACACCCTCACCACCCTCACGGAGACCGATATGATGGAGGATGTGCTCAAGCTCATCTCCCGGATGGGCGCGCGCCTTCGTGGACGTCTCGGCGCCGAAGACGCCACCTCCAACAGCCCGGACGCGCGAGCCTCGCTGCCGGCCAACGCGGACGCGCTGCGGTACTACGCCGAGGGGCTCTCCCACCTCCGCAGCTATGACACGCTCCTGGCCCAGGAGCGGCTCACGCAGGCCGTGGAGGCGGATCCCCAGTACGCCCTGGCCCACTCCGCCCTGGCGGAGGCCTGGTCCACGCTCGGCTATGACACCCGCGCGCTGGAGGAGGCACAGAAGGCCCTCGCGCTGGCCGGCACCCTGAACCGCGCGGATCGCCTCCTGGTGGACGGACGCCTGCGCGAGTTCGGCAAGGAGTGGGACAAGGCGATCGACATCTACGACACCCTCTACAAGACCTATCCGGACAACCTCGACTACGGCCTGAAGCTGGCCTCCGCGCAGCTCTCCGGTGGGCATGGCCGGGACGCGCTCGGTGTGCTGGAGGAGCTCCAGCAGCTCCCCGCCTCGGCTTCGGAACGGGGCCGGCTCCACCTCGCCCAGGCCGAGGTGATGGACGCCACGTCCGACTACAAGGGCGCGCTGGAGGCGGCGGGTCGGGCGGCGAAGGAGGGCACGGAGCAAGGCGCGCGACTGCTGGTGGCGCAGGCCCTCTCGGTGAAGGGACACGCGCTGCTGCGTCTGGGCAAGCCCCCCGAGGAGGCCCTCGCTATCTGCGAGGAGGCCCGCCGCATCTTCACCGCCGCCGGGGACCGGAACGCCGAGGCCAAGACGCTCAAGCAGATGGCCATCATCGCCCACGGCGCGGGGGACTACGAGGAGGCCAAGCGGCTGTTCGGCGAGGCCGTGCGCATCTGGCGGGAGCTCGGCTACCGGCAGGGCGTGGCCACCGGACTCCACGGCTTCGCGGACTGCCTGTTGATGCAAGGAGATCTGGCGGGGGCCAAGGCACTGTTCGAGGAGTCCGTGGGGATCGCTCACGAGCTCGGCAACCGCCGCGTGGAGGCCGGGGCGCTCGTCAATCTCGCCGTCATCCACCACCACCAGGGGGCGTTCCAGAAGGGAAAGGAGCTGGCCGTCGAGGGCATTCGCCTGAGCCGGGAGACGGAGTACCGCTACAGCATGCACGCGGGCCAGTGGATCCTCGGCACCCTCTACCTGGAGACCGGGGACCTGGCGATCGCGCAGAAGCACTTCGCGGAGAGCACCGAGTCCGCCCAGGCCATCGGGGACCAGCGGATGATCGCCTACAATCTGGTGTCCACCGGGAACGTGGCGATGCTGTCGGATGAGCTCGTCCGTGCCCGCGGCCTCCTCGAGGAGGCGGTGCGGATCCGCAAGCAGGCGGGCGGGCGGAGCGAGCTGGCGCTAGCGCAGATCGCGCTCGGGCGGCTCGCGCTGGAAGAAGGGCGTGCGGAAGAGGCCACACGGCTTCTGCGAGAGGCGGAGGAGACCTTCAAGACGCTGAAGGTGCGGGACGGAGAGGCCGAGGCGGCCCTCCTGCTGGCGCGGGTGGGACTGGCGCAGGGGCGCCTCGCGGACGCGCGGGCCGCGTGCGAGCGGGCGGAACCGCTCGCGAGGGCGAACCAGAACGCCCTGGTGAAATTGGCCTGGGCGGTCACGTCAGCCCTCGTGGCCTCGGCCGAGCAGGACGCGGACGCCAACATTCAGCTCCAGGCCACGGTGGCGGAAGCCGGGCAGTTGGGCAGCGTGCTGGCCGAGTGTGACGCGCGGCTCGCGCTCGCGGAGGTGGAGGCGCAAGCGGGCCACGCCAAGGCGGCCCAGGAGCAGCTCCAGGTGCTGGAGAAGTACGCCGCGGAGCGGAAGCTGCTGCTCTTCGCGCGACTGGCGCAGACACGCATGCGGCGCGGGGTGCTGTCCCGCGCCGGCCAGCAGTGAATCCGGCCTGACGCGGGGCGCCCTCCCCGCCTCCTATCCGCGCACCGCGGCGAGCTCGCGCCGCCACCGGCGCACCCGCTCCACCGCATTCCGCGGCAGCACTCGCCGGGCCACCTCGCGAACCCGCCGCATCGCCGCCTCGCGCCGGACGAGCCACTCCCCTCCCCCGCCGGGCGAGAGCACCCGCAGGGACACCGTGCGCCGCTGCTGCGTCGTCCAGTCGGACTTGTAGGACTCGGTGCCCCGGAGGAAGTCGTACTCGGTGAGCCCGGCCTCGAGGGCGTCGCGGAACGTCTCGCCCACCAGCACCAGCCCCACGCTGCGGTTGCGCCAGGCCGGGTCATAGCCGGACTGGAAGTAGATGAACGAGTCCCGATGCAGGATGCCGTACACCGAGGCCACCGCCTGGCCCCCCACCTTCATCGTGTAGAGGCGCAGCCGGCCTCGCTCGGCGAGCAGTTGCGTGGCATCCCGGTGGAAGGCCTCGACGCCCCGGCCCTTGATGCCCTGCGAGCCCCCGTCCGACTCCCACCGCATCGCGTGCAGCCGGAAGAAGTCCGTCAGCGGCCCCGCCAGCGCGCCCGGCGCCTCCGTCTTCTCGATGCGGTAGCCCTCCTGCTTCTCCAGCCACTTCTTCCGGCGCAGGAAGTTGTCCCGCCGGCTCGTGCGCCGCAGGAAGTCATCGAAGGACTCGCCCTTGGGCAGCGACTCGTACGGGCACACGTACCGCGTCGACATCCGGAAATCCGCCCGGTTCTTCTCGAAGGTCTCCCGCAGCACCCGCACCGACAGCGAGTCCTCGCGCAGGTCCGTCAGGTCCAGTACGTCCCACTGGTCCCTCAGCTCCCACAGGGCTCCGGCGAAGGCGTGCGTCACCTCCTCCTCGCACTCGCGCCGCGCGACCACGTCCAGGTAGTCGCTGCCCACGTGCGTCTCGCCCAGGAACGCCAGGCGCCGGATGGGACGCCCAAGCACCCACTGGTACTCGAAGCCCAGCGGCATCAGCCCCACCAGCTCGCCGCTCCGGTCCTTCGCCTGCAACACGAAGGGCGTCCGGTCCGCCCCGATGCGCCGGCACCACGGGTACAGCCACTCCCACGCGTTGAAGGGCCCCGCGTTGCTCGCGTCGAGCAGCGCGTTCCAGGCGCCCCGCATGGCCGCCAGCTTCGACAAGTCCCCCACGGCGCTCACGTCCAACCACAGAGCGGGGCTCGGCTTGGGAGACAATTCCGCTTCGTGAATCACGGTATGAACCTCGTGTCTGTTTCAGCAGCTCAGCCCGCGTGCTTGCGGCTGCGGCGATCCGTCGTCAGCGCCCCGCGCACCACCGTGGCCACTTCCGCCATCACCTCCGGCGTGAGGTCCTGGTGGCAGGGAATCTCCACGATGCTCCGGCGGAGCTGTGCCACCTCGGGGAAGGCCGCCGCGTCGCACGCCGGGTGGAAGTGCCTCCAGAAGTCGATGGCCTCGAGGCCCCTCGCGTGCAGCCGCGCGAGCACCTCCGCCTTGTCCTCCACCACCAGCGGGTAGAAGAGCGGGCTCACCCCCGCGGGGAGCTGGTTGAACAGCGGCGGCGACACGTCCCGCAGCCGCCCCAGCAGGAAGAAGTAGTTGCGCCGCCGCCGCTCGACGATGGCCTCCAGATCCTGCGCCTGGGCGATCCGCTTCGCGAACGGGCTCATCCCCAGGTCCACGTGGCGCCTGTCGAAGTGCTGCGTGCCCGTGGCCACCCGCTCGATGTCCGCCGCCTTCACCGCCCCCCTGCCGAGGCTCCGGATGAAGCGGCGCACCCCGCGCCCGAACGCCCCACCGCGCAGCTCCAGGTTCTGCAGCAGCGCGGAAAGGGTGTGGCTCAGCGTGGAGGCGAACGGCGGCGCGGGAGGCTCGGGCAGGCTGTACTGCCGGGGGCCGTTGACGGTGAGCGCCCCGCCGTGCGGCAGCGGCAGCGTCTTGTAGAGGCAGAAGATGCCGATGTCCCCCGTCGTCCCGAGCGGCACCGAGCCATCCGCGCTCAGCAGCGACAGGGCGCAGTCCTCGATGAGCGGCAGGCCGTGCTTGTCCGCCAGGGCGCGCATCGCGTCCACCGGACCCGGGAAGCCCGCGTAGTGGGTGAGGTAGAGCGCCTTCGTCTTCGGCCCGAGGCACCGCTCCACGTCCTCCACATCCACGTCCCAGCGGCTGCCCACCCGGTAGAAGCGCGGCATGGCGCCGGCGTCCACCACCGCCTCCACCTCCACACCGTGGTGATAGGCCGGCATCAGCACCTCGCCCTTGTCCAGCCCCAGCATCTTCACCGTCGTCCAGACGGCGTTGCGGGCGAAGTAGAACCAGCGGACGTTGGGCGCGCTGAAGGGCATGAAGCCGCTCGGCTCGCGGTGGCCGAACAGCATGCCCGGCCACAGCGTGGGCTGGGCGGGAACGAACAACCTCGTATGCTTCACCGCTTCCATCGCGCCACCACCTCCCTGGCCACCGGAGCCCAGCGGAACTTCGCCGCGCACAGCGCGCGACCCAAAGCCGTGTCGTTGAAGAGGTAGAGCCAGGTGTGGCGGCGGACCTTGTCCGTCCAGTCCCGCTTCCACACCATGTCCGGCCCGAGGAAGTCGAGCTCGCGCACGCCCCGCTGCATGCAGTCGCGCAGCACGTCCTCCATGAGGAGCTGACCCGGGCTGCAGTCCCCCAGCGACTCGTCGTAGCCGGGCTTGAGCAGGAAGTAGCGCCCGCCGTACTCCAGCGCGTACTGGAAGGCCACCGCGCGCCCGTCCAGCCTCATGTAATAGAGCACCAGCCGGCCCGCGTACGCCGCGTCCCGCGCCAGCTCCGAGTAGAAGCCCCGGGTGCGCGCGTCCTGCGCCATGGCCGTGCCGCGACGGCCCTTCCACCCGCTCGCCTCCAGCGCGAAGCCCTCCTCCAGCCGTGCCTCCAGCTCGAGCCCTCCCTCCACGCGTTCCACCGTGACGCGGCCCTTCTCCTCCAGCTTGCGGCGCCGGCGGCGGCAGTTGGCCTTGAACTTGGACTGAAGTGTCTTCTGGTACTCGTCCCACGAGCCCGGCAGCGGGATGTAGGGCGACCGCAGCGACTCCCACGTCCCCACCGGCAGCCCCGAGGCCTTCGCCGCCTCGTACAGCGTCCAGCCCGCGCCCCCCTCGGGCACGTCCGTGAGCAGCAGCACGTCCCAGCTCGAGTCCTCGCGCAGGTGTCCGAGGAACGCCTTCGCGGCGACCTCGGGCTCGCGCGCCACCAAATCGAAGCGGCACGAGTGCGAGTTGGCCGTGGCGGAGAGCTGTCGCACCGGCACGCCATACATCGAGGCGCGCCCGGCCAGCAGCGGCAGGCCCGCGGCGAGGTGCCCTTCCCCATCACGCAGCGTCAGCACACGCAGCCGCGACTCCGGGGCGAAGTTGTCCACCCACACCCGGAGGAACTCATGGCGATAGAAGGGCTCGTCGGCCGTGGACCCCACGAGCGCGTTCCACTCCGGCTCGAGAGACATGAAGGAGGTGCGATCCGTCACCTCGACGATGCCTGGCGCGGGGGTGAGCTGTCTGGCTTCCATGATTTGTGTCCGGCTCCTGACGGCGCGGGGCCCCCGAGGTCCCGCGTGCGCCGCAAGGTGGTAACGGCCCTGCCCGCCAACAACCCACGAGCCCCATTTCACCCGATGGGGAGCGTTCGAGCGGACGGGTCCGGCCGGTCATCTGTCGGACACCGCATGAACCAGGGAGGAACGAGCCAGGAGTCCGTCATTCGACGCCTCCAGACGTGTCGCCTACTCTCCGACTCCTTTTCTAGCCGAGGACCGTATGAGCACACCGAACGCCGTTCCCTCCAACCCTGTTGGCAAGCACGCCATCATCTCTGGCGGCAGCATGGCGGGGCTGATCGCAGCGGGCGTACTCGCCCGTCACTTCGAGCGCGTCACGCTGGTGGAGCGGGACCGCTTCGAGCCGGGCGCACAGCCGCGCAAGGGCGTCCCCCAGGGAATGCACGTCCACGGTCTGCTCACGCGCGGCATGGACATCCTCTGCGAGCTCTTCCCCGGCTTCCGGGAGGCCCTGAAGGCCGCCGGCTCCAACTTCATGGACATGACCGCGGACCATGCCTGGTACATGTCCGGCATCTGGCGCCCTCGCATCCCGAGTGGCATCACCTTCTACGCGCAGAGTCGGCCGCTGCTGGAGAGCGTGCTCCGCGAGCAGCTCCAGGCCCTGCCCCACGTGACGGTCCTCGACGGCCGCGAGGTGACCGGCTACCTGACGAGCGCGGACAAGGCCCGCGTCACCGGCGTCCAGCTCCGGGCGCCCGGGGGCGGACAAGAGGAGACGCTCGAGGGCGAGCTGGTCGTGGACGCCAGTGGCCGCGGCTCGCGCACGCCCCAGTGGCTGGAGGCGCTGGGCTACCCGCGCGTGGAGGAGACGCGCATCCACGTGGACGTGGTCTACGCCAGCCGCCTCTACCGGCGGCCGCCCGACTTCGTGGGGAACTGGAAGATGATGAGCATCGCGCCCGAGCTCCCCAAGGAGCGGCGGCTGGCCTCCATCCAGAACATCGAGGGCGATCGCTGGCTCGTCTCGATGGGGGGATGGCTGGGCGAGCAACCACCGCTGGACGATGCCGGCTACGTCGAGTTCGCCCGGAGCCTGCGCCAGCCGCACATCCACGAGGCGCTCAGGCACGCCGAGCCCCTCTCGCCCATCACCGTCTTCCGCTTCTCGCACAACCAGCGGCGTCACTATGAGCGGCTGCCGCGCTTCCCCGAGGGCCTGGTCACGGTGGGGGACGCGTTCTGCTCGTTCAACCCCATCTACGGCCAGGGCATGACCACGGGCGCGCTGCAGGCCCAGACGCTGGGCGAGTGCCTGCGCCAGGGCCTGGGCGGAGTGTCCCAGCGCTACCGCCAGCAAGTGGGCAAGCTGCTCGAGCTGCCCTGGTCCATGGCAACCAGTGGGGACCTGCGCTTCCCCGAGGTGGAGGGCAAGCGCCCGCCGGCGAGCGGCCTGCTGAACTGGTACGGCGACCAGGTGCATCGGCTCGCGAACCACGATGAGGAAGCGCTGCGGACGTTCGTGCGGGTCATGCACATGCTCGAGTCGCCCGCGGCCCTCTTCTCCCCGCGGATGGTGCTCAAGGCGCTCACCTCCAGGCCGGCCGCGGCCGATCTGAACCGCCAGCCGGAGCCGGCCTTCGCCCCTCGGTCCCAGGCGGCGTGAGACAGGGAGCTCCACCTCCCGGGGTGGAGCCCCGCCCGCCCTACAACCCGGTGCGCGCCATCTTCAGCAGGCAGCGCGCCACCTTGCGGCTGTCGTGGCGGATCCGTGGGCCCTCCTTGAGGAGATCCGCCTCCACCGGGACGACGCCCGCGCTGATGAGGGCGCGGCGATCCACCCGGACGGGGGACGAGCCCTTGAGCCCGTAGCGGCGGACGGCCTCGTCGGAGGGCGAGGCACCGTTGACCAGCACCGCGTCCAGCAGCGGGCCCACGTGGTCGATGACGGCGCGCACGTGGTCCAGGCAGTCCATGCCATCCGTCTCGCCCGGCTGCGTCATCAAGTTGGCCACCAGCACCTTCAGCGCCCGCGTCTCGCACAGCGCCTGGGCCACCCCGTCCACCAGCAGGTTGGGCATGAGACTCGAGTACAGCGAGCCCGGCCCGATGGCGATGAGGTCCGCGGTGTAGATGGCCTCCAGCAGCCCGTCGACCGGAGGCGGCGCGTGGGGGCTGAGCAGCACCTTCTGGATACGGCCATGGACGCGGCAGATGTTGCGCTCGCCCACCACCTCGGTGGCGTCCTCCATTCGCGCCACGAGCTGCACCGGCGAGGTGGTGCTGGGCAGCACCCGCCCCTTCACCCCGAGCAGCTCCCCGGAGACGCGCACCGCCTCCAGGAAGTCCCCCTTGAGCTCGGCGAGCGCGGCGATCAGCAGGTTGCCCACCGCGTGGCCCGCCAGCCCCCGCTTCCCGGCGAAGCGGTACTGGAAGACCTCGCTGAGCGGGCTGGTGCCCTTGCCGCCCGCGAGGGCCACCAGACAGTTGCGCACGTCTCCCGGCGGCAACACCCCGCGCGAGCGCCGCAGCCGGCCGGAGCTTCCCCCGTCATCGCTCATCGCCACGACGGCGGTGATATCCAGGCCCGGCTCCCCCGCTCTCGGCCCGGCACGCCGGGCCAGACCCCGCAGCACCATGGGGAGACCCGTCCCGCCCCCCATGGCCACGATGCGCGTCGGCCGTACGTCGAGCGCCTGCAGCAGCTCGTTCCGGCTGGCCGTCCGGCGCGCACTCTCCCCCAACGCCTCGTCGAGAGGCGATTCCGACTCGAGCATGTCCCCGTCCCCGTCCCCTCTCCAACCCCATCCGTACACCCCCGCCACCGGCCCCCCGGTGGCGGCACTCGAGCCTCAACGGGCCCGGCCTGCCCCTCCGCTACCTCGCTCCCCGCGCCAGCAACACGTGCCTGACGGTGTGGAAGATGATGCCGAGGTCCAGGAACAGGGAGCCGTTCTTCACGTAGTACAGGTCGAACTCCAGCTTGTTGCGAGCATCCTCCACCGACGCTCCGTAGGGGTAGCGGATCTGCGCCCACCCGGTGATGCCGGGCTTCACCGCCTCGCGCAGCCCGTAGAAGGGAATCTGCTGCTTGAGCTGCTCGACGAAGACGGGGCGCTCCGGCCGAGGCCCCACGAAGCTCATGTCCCCCACCAGCACGTTGAACACCTGGGGAATCTCGTCGATGCGCGTCTTGCGGATGAAGCGCCCCATCCGGGTGACGCGGTCGTCATTGGCCCGGGCCCACACCGCCCCGTCCTTCTCCGCGTCCGTGCGCATGCTGCGGAACTTCCACAGCCAGTAGCGCCTGCCGCCCAGCCCCACGCGCTCCTGCCGGTAGAAGAGAGGACCCTTCGAGTCCAGCTTGATGGCCAGCGCCACCAGCACCAGGAAGGGCGCGGCGCACAGCAGCAGCACCGAGGCCACGGCGACGTCGAAGGCCCGCTTGGTCATGCGCCGCAGCGGCGAGACCGTCAGCTCGTCCGCGAAGGCGAAGTCGCTGGTGCGCAGATGGGCCACCGGAATGCGGCGCAGCACGCGCTCGCAGAAGCCGCTGGCGTCGTACACCCGGCGCCCCGCCAGGCGGCAGCGCAGGAGCGCCTCCATCCAGTTGGCCCCGCGCATGTCATCCGCGGCCTGCACCACGAACTCGGCCCCGAGCCGCTCGGCCAGCGCGTCCACCTGCTCGAGCTGCTTGCCCTCGGCCACCGCCCGCCGGGGGTCCACCAGGGCCACCACCCGGAAGCTGTCCTCGCAGCCCTGCTCGATGGCGCTGGCCACCGCGCGCGCCTTGAGCCCATCCCCCACGATGAGCACCCGGCTGGGGACGCCCACCACCGCGCGCAGTGAGGCACGCACCAGCAACGTCCCGCCCAGCGCCCCCATGGCCCCGCCCAGCAGCGCCCCGGGCGGCAGGCGCACCGGCAGCACCGTCGGCGCCGCCAGCATCAACACCCCGACGACGGCCGTCGTCACCCCGGCCGCCTTGAGGAGCCGCGCACCCCGGCCCCGATCCTCCGCCGCCACCCGCAGGTCATACAGATCCATCAGGTAGAGGGCGAACTGGAACGTGGGGACGAAGGTGGCCCCCAGCAGCAGCAGCGCCGGCAGTGACTGGGCCAGCGACAGGTGGGTGTTCGTTGGCGCCAGCACCCTCGACACGCATGCCGCCCCCAGCAGGCAGGCCAGGGCGATGGCGGCGCCCTCGATGACGAAGAGCGTCAGCTTCCTGGATGAGAAGTAATGGTGGAAAACCCGAAGCACGGATGACCCTCCTACCGCCTCGTCGCCCCTCGCCATGTCACCCGGTCAGGAGTCCCCCCTTGCGCGGCCGGGTCGCCGGTATGCCTACTTCCGCAGGTAGTTCTTCATGTACGGGGTGTCGCTCAGCTCCGCCCCGTTCAGCACGCAGCCCACGATGGGTGCGCCGCCGAGCTGCTCCACGGCCTGGTTGATGGCCCGGGCCGGGGTGACGTTGGCCCGCACCACCATCAGCAGGCCGTCCGTCTGGTGGCCGAGGATCGCCGAGTCCGCGAACGGCAGCGTGGGCGGCAGGTCCACGTACACCTCGTCGAAGTGCTCGCGCACCACCTTGAGGAACTGCTTCATCTTCCCGCTGGCGAGCGCCTGGGTGGGCTCCTCCGGCGTGGCGCCCGCGGTGATGACGGCCATGCGCGTGGCATGGAAGCGGCGCACCAGGTCGCGCACCTCGCACTCGCCGGCCAGCAACTCCGACAGCCCCGGCCGGCCCCTGATGCCGAGCACGTCGGCCACCTGACCGCGACGCAGGTCCGCGTCGATGAGCAGGATGCGCCGCTCGGGGTTGGCCCGGGCCGCCACCAGGGCGAGGTTCACCGTGGTGACCGTCTTGCCCTCGCCGGGCAGCGCCGAGGTGATGCCCACCACCTTGAGCGGCCGCAGCTCGCGCATCCGCTCCAGCCGATAGTAGAGGCTGCGGTACTGCTCCGCCGCGCTCGAGGCCGGTGCCGTCAGCGACACCACCCGCTTGTCCACCGCGTTCGGAGAGCCCGCGGCGTCATCCACTCGGGGAAGGAAGTTTCCCGCCCGCTCCATCGTCTGTTCCATCTCAGCCCTCCCAACTTTCGCGTTGCTCACCCGAGGTTCCCTAGTTCAGAGGCGAGTCCGACGAAGGCGGTGTCACCACCCCATTGCGAGCTCCCGTGGCGGGCATCAGCACCCGCTTCTCCCCCTTGCCTTGCATGTTCGGGACCACCGCGAGCACGGGGAGAGGCAGGCGCTCGCGCAGCTCCTGGGTGTCACGGATGCTGTCGTCACGCATCTCCAGCACCACCCCGGTGAGGACCCCCAGGCCGAGGGCGATCAGGAAGGCGATCAGCAGGCCGCTCATCCGGTCCGGCCGGGCCGCCGACGCCGGCACGCCCGCCGGGGACACCACGTTGAAGAGGCTCTCTGCGCTCTTGGCCTCCAGCTCCTGGGCGATCTCCGCCTCCACCCGGCGCGACACCACGCTCTGGTACTTGGTGCGGGCGATCTCATAGTCGCGCTGCAGCACGCCCAGCTCGTGGGCCCACTTCGGAGTGCGGTCCAGCCGCTCCTGGTAGTCGCTGGCCTGCTGGTGCAGCCCCTCGATCTCCTTCTGGATGGTGCCGATGAGGTCGGCCACGCGGGCGCGCTCCTGACGCTCCACCCACTGGCTGCTCTCGGCGTCCTTGCGCTTCTGACGCATGGAGGCGAGCTCCTGGGTGAGCCGCCGCACCTCGGGGTGATCCGCCGTCCAGGAGGAGCGGGCGCCCACCAGCGCCTCGGTGAGGGAGTGCTCGGCGGACTCCAGCCGGCCCGCCTCGCTGTCCGCGGCGTTGCGCGTCCGCGCCAGCTCCGAGCGCCGCGCCTCGGCCACGCGCAGCTCCTCGGATTTCGTCTGCATCAGCGCGCCCACGCGCTCCAGCCCGCGCATGTTCATCTCGAGCTGCTCGGGCAGCTCGCCCGTATGGTCCACCTTGAACTGGGCGATCTTCTTCTCCCAGTCGGTGACGCTCCTGGAGAGCGACACCAGCTCATCCTCGAAGAGCTTCGTGGCCCGGGCCGCCTGCTCCTGGCGCGACTTCAGCGCCTGCTCGGCGAAGATCTCCGGCAGCCGGTTGGCCACCTGCGCCGTCACCTGCGGAGTCGCGGCTCGAGTACGTCAGCTCGAAGGCGCTCTCGCCCTCCACGCGCACGGTGAGCTCCTTGCGCATGCGGTTGACGGCGGCCTCCATGCCGTCCTCGGACACGATCTCCGGATAGAGGTTCATCTCCTCGATGGCCCGCTGCAGGACGGGGCGCGCCATCAACTCCTGGCGGACGGTGAGCAGCCGCTGCTCGACGAGCTCGCTCACGGTGCGCTGCACCATCTCCTCTCCGGGCCGCTGCGGCTGTACTCGCACCACCGCCGTCGCTTCGTACACACTCGGCTGGCTCAGCACGATGGCGGCCCCCACCGCGAAGACTCCCAGCACGATGGCCCCGACCAGCACCTTTCGGCGCCACAGTGCCTTGAGCACCTGGTCTGCCGTCATCCCACGCTCCATGTGCGCCCCTCCTTCTCGCTCCACCTGTGCGCCATCCATCCGTGCCTACCAGGCCGTCATGTGCAGGCGGACCGCCGCGACATTGCGGGTCAGCCCGAAGTCCTCCGCGGCTCCGTCCACGCCCACCTGGGCGATGCGGTCCACGGCCCCCTGCACCGACACGTACTCATTGACCCTGAACTGAAGCCCCGCCCCCAGCGCGTAGCCCTGCGCCACGCGCGAGCCCCCGCCCAGGGTGAAGGCCCCCTCATCCGGCGCGCGCCCGTTGCGGAAGAAGCTGGTGGCGCCATACGCCGACAGCCGGTGGGTGAAGTGATGGTTGAACACCAGACCCGCGTAGTCGGCCCACAGCGCGTTGCTGAAGCCGCTGGCGCCCACCAGGTCATGCCCGGCGACGAAACCCATGTCGAAGCGCCCGGCCTCGTGCATCAACTCCAGCTTCACCCTCGGCAGCAGCCCCCGGGTGCCGTCCGCCCCGACGTAGGACACCGGTCCGGCGCGGCCCGTGAAGGTCGTCTGCCGCGTCAGCCGGTAGCGCAGGGCGGCGGCGGCGCCGTGCGCCTGATCCAGCTCGTCACCATAGAGGAAGGCCTGGTAGCGGTACTCGGCGCCCAGCGACAGCCGCCGCGTGGCGCGCAGCCAGGTCTCCACGAACGGGGTGTGGACGAAGCCCGTGGCGTGATCGCCCTCGAGCACCTTCACGCCCTCCATCCCGTAGCCGACCCCCACGTCCACCCGCCGGCTCGCCCGCCCCGACACGTACACCCTCCCCTGTCCATAGAGGACGGGCTGGACCGCGCGTGCCACGCTCTCACGCGGCAGCGAGGTGGGGTCCGTCACCCGGTAGAGGCTCCCCGACACATCCACCCGCAGGCGGCGCGACAGCAGCTTGCGCACCGACAGCCCACCGCGGTGATCCATCGTCAGCCGGCCGGAGCCGTGCCGCAGCAGCAGGTCCGTCGCGTAGAAGCTCTCCAGCGTCAGCGACGGGTCCTTCACGCCCAGCCCGAGTCTCGGCGTCAACTTCGTCATGAGCTGGCCGCCGGTGCCCCCGGCGTTCAGCCGGAAGTCGTCGTCGTAGCGCTCCTCCAGCGTCAGCTTCGCCCGAGGCTCCACCACCGTGGCCGCGAGCGCGGCCGGCGCGCCCCCCACCACCGCCGCCGCCACCCAACCCTTCCATGCACGTCTCACGGCACCCTCCATCCCCGCACTCCGACCCCGACCCTGGCGCCCCGCGCCCCGCTCCACGCCTCACGGCACGACGATGGTGTCGCCCGGCCGCAGGATGAGCGGCTCGAACTTCTCGGGCTCCTCCACCAGATCGCTGTAGCTCACGGGGATGGTGCCTCCGCCCGAGCCCGCGCGGCGCAGGACGACGATGGCGTCCTTGTCCGCGAAGTCCGTGAAGCCTCCCGCCAGGGCAATGGCCTGGAGGATGGACACGCGGCCACGCAGTGGGTAGGCGCCGGGGTGGGCCACCTCACCGGTGATGTAGACGCGGCTGCTGTTCACCTCGCGGACGACCACCGTCACCCGAGGCTCCTGCACGTACGGCTTGAGGGCCTCGCGAATCTCCTCGGACAGCTCGGTGGGAGTGCGACCCTCGGCCCGCACCTCGCCCACCATGGGCATGGAGATGAAACCGTCGGGGCGCACCGGCAGCGTGCGCGAGAGATCCGCGTCACGCCACACCGCCACATCCAGGATGTCCTCACGGCCGATGCGGTACGGCTGGTCCGAGTTGTCCACCCGCGCCGGGGCCCGGTGGGCGCACCCCGACAGGAGGAGCAACCCCAACGCCACCCACCACCTCGCGCTCGTCTTTCCCATCGCTCGCCTCTCCCCAAAGTCCCTGGCAACCAAGCAAGAAGGCCAGGGGCCACGTGTTCGGGGGTGGCCGTAGCAGCGGGTGTGCCAAAGCCACCGCGAGGGCAAAGTCCCCGGATCGTCGTGGGTTACGCGCTACAGCCAGTCGGAAGCCGGGCGGGTGTCCGGGAAAAAATTCCGACCTCACCCCCGAGGGAGGGCTCGTACCGGGCTCGGGATCACCCCCGAGATGGGAACCGCGCTTCCCACCGTGTCCCAGGTTTTTTCCCACTCCCCCGGCACCAACCGCGGCACGCCGATTGAATTCACCCTCAGTGGGCCCCGGACCCGGGCAGGTCCGGAGCGATCGAGGGAACGGACGGCGGCTATGAGCAAGGTGGCGGGAGCGGTGATCGCGATGTTCGCGGTGGGCGCGGTGGGAATGACGCTGCTGGGCTCGATACTAGGTCCCTACGCGGAGGCGGCCACGGTGGCACTGCTGGGCGTGGGCCTGTTCACGGGCAGCTCGGTACTGGGCAGTGGCAAGGAGACGACGCCGGCCGGAGTGGCGAAGGAGGCCTGAAGTAGAAGCGTTTCTTCCGTGGAGGGGATAGTGAGTCCCGGGAACTTCCAGCTCACCCTCGGTGCTCGCCCGCTCGACGGCGGACGCACCCACTTCCGGGTCTGGGCCCCCCGGAGGCGCCGGGTGGATGTCGCCGTCCACGACGCAGGGAGGCTGCGCTACCTGCCGCTCGAGTCGCACCGCGGGCGGCTACTTCGAGGGCACCCACCCAGTGCCCACGGGCAGCCTCTACAAGTACCGGCTGGACGGCGGGGAGTCCTTCGCGGACCCGTGCTCGCGCTTCCAACCCCAGGGCCCGCACGGCCCCTCGCAGGTGGTGGACCCCACGCGCTACGCCTGGAAGGACGGAGGGTGGCCGGGGCATCACGCCAGAAGGGCCAGGTCCTCTACGAGCTGCACGTGGGCACCTTCACGCCCGAGGGCACCTACGCGGCGGCGGCCCGCAAGCTGCCGCTGCTCAAGGAGCTGGGCGTCACCACGCTGGAGCTGATGCCGCTGCACACCTGCGCCGGCCGCTTCAACTGGGGCTACGACGGCGTGAATCTCTTCGCGCCCTACCCGGCCTACGGGAGCCCGGACGAGCTGCGGCGCCTGGTGGACGAGGCGCACCGGCTGGGGCTCGGCATCATCGCTGGACGTCGTCTACAACCACCTGGGGCCGGACGGGAACTACCTGGCCCAGTACTCCGAGGGCTACTTCAACGAGAAGTACCCCAACGAGTGGGGCGACCCCACCAACTTCGATGACGGGGAGGCGGCCGGCCCCTCGCGCGACTTCTTCATCCAGAACGCCTGCTATTGGGTGACCGAGTACCACTTCGACGGGCTGCGCGTGGACGCCACGCAGAGCCTCTACGACGCCTCGCCGCGACACATCGTGGGGGAGCTCATCGAGCGGGTGCGCGCGGCGGCGGGGAAGCGGCGCGTCTACATCGTCGGCGAGAACGAGCCACAGGACGTGAGGCTGGTGAAGCCGCCCGCCAAGGAAGGCTACGGAGCGGACGCCCTCTGGGTGGACGACTTCCACCACTCGGCGAAGCGTGGCGGTGCTGGGCGCGCTCCGAGGCCTACCTGATGGACTACTGCGGCACCGCACAGGAGCTGCTGTCGTGCGTGCTGCGCAACTCGCTGTACCAGGGGCAGTACTACACGTGGCAGAAGAAGCACCGGGGCTCGCCGCTGCTGCACACGCGAGGCGAAGCACGTCGTCTTCTACCTGCAGAACCATGACCAGCTCGCCAACGCCCTGAGGGGCGAGCGGCTGCACCAGCAGGCGGGACCGGCGCGGACCCGGGCGCTGACGACCTTCCTGCTGCTGCTGCCGCAGACGCCCATGCTCTTCATGGGGCAGGAGTTCTGCGCCTCCTCGCCCTTCCTCTACTTCGTGGACCACCATGCGGAGCTGCAGGAGCTGGTGCGCAAGGGACGCAACGACTTCCTCTCCCAGTTCGCGAGCGCCCGCCAGGCCCTGGAGGTGGAGGGCTACCGCGTGCCCTTCGGGGAGGAGGCCTTCCGCGCTGTCCAAGCTGGACTGGTCCGAGCGCGAGCGGAACGCGGAGGCGCTGGCGCTCCACGCGGATCTGCTGAGGCTGCGGCGGGAGGATCCGGTGTTCGCGGCGCAGGATCTGAAGCGGCTGGCGGGGGCGGTGCTGTCTCCGCACGCGCTGGTGCTGCGCTATTTCGGGAGCGGCCAGGAGGGCGACCGGCTGGTGCTCCTCAACCTGGGGACGGAACTGGAGCTGGAGCCCATGCCCGGAGCCGCTGCTCGCGCCGCCGCCGGGAAAGAAGTGGCGGCTCCTCCTGGCTTCTGAGCACGTCCGCTACGGCGGCATGGGATGTCCCCGCCTTCCCAGCGAAGACGAGGGACGGACGCGGGTGCCAGGACAGATGGCGCTCGTGCTCACGAGCGAGGAGACGAAGACGTGACCCCTGGAACCGAGTGCCCCTCCCTGCCCCGACTCGCCTTCGACTGGCCCACGGGCGACGGACTTCACGGACGTCCTCACCCGCGAGTGGCTCGTGACCAACGGCCGGGGCGGGTACGCCTCGGGCACGGTGGCGCGGCTGCAACACGCGGCGCTACCACGGGCTGTTCATCCCCGGCGCTGGCGAAGCAAGGGCCGCACGGTGCTGCTGGCGCGGCTGGCCGAGCAGGCCCAGGTGGGCGGCCGGACGTACCGGCTGGACGGCGAGGAGCACGCGGACGGCACGCAGGTGCACCGAGTGCGCCACGCTGCTGCGCGGCTTCCGCCTGGAGGGCCTGGTGCCCGACTGGGAGTACGAGCTCGGCGAGGCGCGGATCCAGCCGCAGGCTGGTGATGGTGCACGGGGAGAACACCGCTCTTCGTGCGTGTGGGAGCACCTCGTCGGGTCCGGAGGTGCACGCTGCGGCTGCGCCCCTTCCCCGCGCTGCCGCCATGCACGACGACAGCTCCACCACAGGAGCAGCTGCGAGCCCGTCGGTGCGCCTCGAGGGCTCGCGGCGTGGAGCTGCAGGCCCGGCGACGGCGCGCCGCCGCTGCGGATGCGGATGTACTCGCGCTGCGCGCGCGCCTTCGTGGGCCTGAGCGAGCGAGTCGCGCCGCTGTTCTACCGGGTGGAGCAGGCGCGCGGGTACGACTCCGGGAGACGCTGGCGAGCCCGGGCTACTTCGAGTGCACGCTGCGGCCGGGCGAGTCACCTGGCGCTGGGCGTCACCGCCGAGGACTGGGACGTGCTGGAGCGCGACCCGGAGGAGGCGCTGCGCGCTGGAGCTGCGAGCGCGAGCGGCGGCTGCTGGTGCGGGTCGCCCGAGGAGGCGCGCACGGGAGTGCCGGCGCGGCTGGTGCTGGCGGCGGACCAGTTCATCATCGACCCGATGCGCGCCCGCGGACGACGCCTGGGCGCGCTCCAGTCGGGCCAGGACGCGCGCAGCGTCATCGCCGGCTACCACTGGTTCACGGACTGGGGCCGGGACACGATGATCTCCCTGGAGGGGCTCACGCTGTGCACCGGGCCGGCACCGCGAGGCCGCGGCCATCCTGCGCACCTTCCAGCACTACGTGAAGGACGGCCTGCTGCCCAACCTCTTCCCCGAGGGCGAGAACGAGGGCCTGTACCACACGGCCGACGCGACGATGTGGTTCTTCCACGCGGTGGACCGCTACCTCGAGCACACCGAGGACGAGGAGCTGCTGCGCGACTTCTACCCGACGCTGGCGAGGCATCATCGAGCACCACCTGAAGGGCACGCGCTTCAACATCCGCGTCGACCCGGCGGACGGGCTGCTCGCGCCAGGGCGCAGGAGGGCTACCAGCTCACCTGGATGGACGCGAAGGTGGACGGCTGGGTGGTGACGCCGCGGCGCGGGAAGGCGGTGGAGATCAACGCGCTGTGGTTCAACGCGCTGCGGCTGATGGCGGAGTGGGCCGAGCGGCTGGGGAAGGACCCGGCGCCGTACCGCGGCGGCGGCCGAGCGGGCCTACGCGAACTTCAACCGGCGCTTCTGGAACCCGGCAGACGCGCTGCCTGTTCGACGTGGTGGACGGAGAGGACGGCGAAGAACGATCCGGCGGTGCGGCCCGAACCAGATGTTCGCCATCTCGCTGCAGCTACCCGGTGCTGCGCGCGGGACGGTGGGAGCCGGTGCTGGAGAAGGTGCGCGAGGAGCTGCTGACGCCGGTGGGCCTGCGCAGCCTCGCGCCGGGGCACCCGGACTACAAGCCGAACTACGACGGCGACCTGCGCGCGCGCGACGCGGCGTACCACCAGGGCACGGTGTGGGCCTGGCTGATCGGCCACTACGTCGACGCGACGCTGAAGGTGAACGCGGACAAGGGCGCGGCGCGGGCGCTGCTGCGCGGGCCTGGAGGACCACCTGGAGCACGCGGGCCTGGGGCAGATCAGCGAGATCTTCGACGCCACGGAGCCGTACCGGCCGCGCGGCTGCATCGCGCAGGCGTGGAGCGTGGCGGAGGCCCTGCGCGTCTTCCTGAAGACCGGCGTGCACTGAGCACGGGGACGCTACTTCTTCGCGTCCTCGCCCCAGACCGCCTTCAAGCGCGAATCGCGACCACAGGTGGAGCGGTAGAAGCGATAGCGCAGCGGGTTCTTCCGGTAGTAGTCCTGGTGGTACTCCTCGGCCGGGTAGAACGTCCGAGGCGGGGACGATCTGCGTCACGAGCGGCTGCTCGAAGCGCTTCGACTTCTCGCAGCGCGAGCTTCGACTCCTCGGCGAGCCGCCGCTGCTCCGCATCCTGGACGAAGATGGCGGAGCGGTACTGCGTCCCCCTTGTCGCAGAACTGCCCGGTCGCCGTCGAGCGGGTCCACGTTGTGCCAGAAGACCTCGAGCAGCTGCGCGTAGTTGACCTGGCGCGGGTCGTAGACCACCTGCACCGCCTCGGCGTGGCCGGTGCTTCCGGCGGAGACCTCCTCGTAGGTGGGGTCCTCGCTTCGTCCCGCCGGTGTAGCCCGAGGTGGTGGACACCACGCCCGGCAGCGCGTCGAAGGGCGGCTCCATGCACCAGAAGCAGCCGCCCGCGAAGGTGGCGGTGGCGAGCGGCGCATCCCCTTTCGTGGACTCGGCAGCGGACGCCGCGGCTCCGCTTCCCACCATCAACGTGACGACGACCGCGAGCAGAGAGAAACGTGTGGAGTGCTGGGCCATGACGGTCCTTCCCTTCCGGCGAGAGCCCTCTCCTCGCGTCTAACCCGCGAGGGGGCACGGCGCAGGCCACGTCCCCCTCCCCGCTCACCGGCCGTCCAACCAAAGTGATGGCGGCGGTGCCCGCGGCCCTGGCCCTGGGCGCCGGCAGCGAGACGCGCGCCCCCATGTCCGTCGCCGTGCTGGGCGGCCTCTCTGTCTCCACCGTGCTGAGCCTCCTCGTGGTGCCCGCCTTCTACGTGGTGGCGGACCGCATCAAGTCGCGGCTGGCGAAGCGCTCCAAGGAGGAGGATCCCCGGCCCGCCGAGGGCTGACGGGAACAAGCGCTTGTGCGTCTTGGCTGTGACTGCCCGTGCTAGGTTCGCCCCCTTTTTCATGGGAGGGGTTGTTCACATGAGCAGGGGAATTCGCGTCATGCGGTGTCTGCTGGCGCTCTGGATCATCACGCTGGCGGGATGTGAAGCGGAGAGAGGCAGCCAGGAGGCTTCGGCTCCGGAGGCTCCAGCCCGGGAGGTCCGGGCCCTCATGGGCTCCATGGTGTCGTCGCGCCGTCTGGCCGGGGGGCTGGGGCACTCGCTGTACGTGTCGCCCACCGGTGGCGTGTGGGCCTCGGGAACCAACACCCAGGGCCAGCTCGGCGATGGAACCACCACCCAGCGCCTCGTTCCGGTGGAGCTGCAGGGCCTCTCCCAGGTGTGGGCGGTCGCGGCCGGCAACAGCCACTCCCTGGCCCTGAAGCAGGACGGCACCGTGTGGGCCTGGGGCGGCAATGGGGATGGTCAGCTCGGGGACGGCACTGTCACCGCGCACTCCACTCCGGCGGTGGTCTCCGGGCTGTCGGGCGTGACGGCGATCGCCGCGGGCAACATTCACTCGCTGGCGCTGAAGTCCGATGGCACGGTGTGGGGTTGGGGCGGCAACGGCTCCGGGCAGCTCGCCGATGGCACCAATGTGTCGCGCTCCACGCCGGTGCAGGTACAGGGGCTGTCGAACGTGAAGGCCATCGCCGCCGGTGACTACCACTCCCTGGCCCTGAAGCAGGACGGCACCGTGTGGGCCTGGGGCAACAATGGCGCCGGCCAGCTCGGGGATGGCACCGCCACCGCGCGCAACACCCCGGTCCAGGTGTCCGGGCTCACGGGCATCGTGGCCATCGCCGGGGGCGGCTCCTTCAGCGTGGCGCTGAAGTCCGACGGCACCGTGTGGGCCTGGGGTGACAACACCTATGCTCAGCTCGGCGATGGCGCCACGGCTTCGTCCCTCACGCCGGTGCAGGTGTCCGGCCTCACGGGCGTCGTGGGGCTCGCCAGTGGCACTTATTTCTCCCTCGCCCTGCGCCAGGACGGCACGGTGTGGGGTTGGGGCAACAACTCCATGAACCAGCTCGGGGATGGCACCTTCACCGCGCGCAACACCCCGGTCCAGGTGTCCAACCTCACGGGAGTCCACGGCATCGCCTGTGGTGGCTCCTTCGCGCTGGCCGCGCTCGGTGACGGCACCATCCGGGGCTGGGGCCTCAACAACTCGGGCCAGCTCGGCAATGGCATGTCGAGCTTTCGTCCCTTTGCCGCCCAGGCGCTGGGCCTCTCCCAGATCCAGGACATTGGCGCCGGTGACCTGTTCGGTCTCGCCCTGCACCAGGATGGCTCGGTGTGGGCGTGGGGGAACAACGCCTACGGTCAGCTCGGTGATGGCACCACCACGCAGCGCAGCCTCCCGGTGCTCGTGTCGGGGCTGTCCTCCGTCCAGCGTCTCGCCGGAAGCACCTATCATTCGCTGGCGCTGAAGTCGGATGGCACGCTGTGGGCCTGGGGTCACAACGGCTACGGCCAGCTCGGTGATGGTTCCACCACCCAGCACAACACGCCCATCCAGGTGCCGGGCCTCACGAGTGTCTCGGCCCTCGCCGTGGGCAACTACCACTCGCTGGCCGTGAAGACCGATGGCACGGTGTGGGCGTGGGGGTTGGACAACAACGGGCAGATCGGCACGGGTACGATCGCCTTCACTGCTCGCACCCCCGCGGTGCAGGTGCAGGGGGTGACCGGCGCGGTGGCCGTGGCGGGTGGCACCTACCACTCGCTGGCCCTGAAGTCGGACGGCACGGTGTGGGCCTGGGGCAACAACGACTACGGGCAGCTCGGCGATGGCACCACCTCCACCCGCGCCACTGCGGGGCCGGTGCCGGGACTCTCGGGCGTGGTGGCCATCGCGGCTGGAGGCAGCTTCTCGCTGGCGCTGAAGTCGGACGGCACGGTGTGGGGCTGGGGGGAGAACTCCCAGTACCAGCTCGGCGATACCACCTCCACCGCCTCGCGCCTGAGCCCGGTGCAGGTCCCGGGCGTCTCGGGTGTCACCGCCCTCTCTGTCCGCGCCAACCACGTGCTGGCCCGGCGCTCCGACGGCCTGCTCTGGGTCTGGGGACGCAACGTCCAGGGGCAGCTCGGTCTCGGGAGCAACACCCTGGCCATGTCCGGGCCGGAGCTGATGCCGGAGATGTCCCAGGTCGCGGCCATCGCGGCCGGCTCCCGGATGTCCTTCGCCCTGCGCACGGATGGAACCGTGTGGACGTGGGGGGACAACACCGATGGCCAGCTCGTCAACGGTGCCACGAACTCGTTTCCCTTCCCCGTGCAGGCCCAGCTACCGTCCATGGGCCTGACGCAGGTGCGCGTGGCCCTGGCCACGGGACACAACCACGTCCTCGTCCAGCGCGCCGATGACTCGGTGTGGGCCTGGGGCGCCAACAGCTTCGGCCAGCTCGGGAGATGGGACGCAGCTGCTGCGGATGGCCCCGGTGAGCGTCCAGGTGCCCACGTGCACCCGGTCCCTCGCCGCCAACGTCTCCTCCTCCCTGGCGCTCACCTGCGCTGGCGAGGTGTGGGCGTGGGGCGACAACAGCCAGGGCCAGCTCGGCGATGGCACCACCACCGCGCGCACCCTGCCGGTGAAGGTGCAGGGGCTCTCCGACGTCGTGGCCCTCTCCGCGGGGGCTGAGCATGTGCTGGCGGTGAAGTCCGACGGCACGGTGTGGGCATGGGGCGCCAACAGCACCGGCCAGCTCGGGGATGGCTCCACCACCCGGCGCACCACGCCGGTGCGGGTGTCGGGGCTGACGGGAGTCATCGCCGTGGCGGCGGGCACCTGGCACTCCCTGGCGGTGAAGTCCGACGGCACGGTGTGGGCGTGGGGCGCCAACTACGCCGGCCAGCTCGGGGATGGCACCACCACCGCTGCGCCTCGTGCCGGTGCAGGTGCAGGGCTTCCCCTCGGACGTCACCTTCCTCGCCGCCGGCAAGGAGCACTCCCTGGCGTTGAAGTCCGACGGCACGGTGTGGGCCTGGGGTGGCAATGGCAATGGCCAGCTCGGGGACGGCACCAACACCGCGCGCCTCGTGCCGGTGCAGGTGCTGGGCGTGTCGGAGGTGGAGACGCTCGCGGCGGGGACGGGCCACTCGCTGGCGGTGAAGATGGACGGCACGGTGTGGGCCTGGGGCTACAACCACCTGGGCCAACTGGGCCTCGGCAACACCGCGTGGCGCAACCAGCCGATGCAGGTGCCGGGCCTGGTGGGCGCAGCCGCCGTCGCCGCGGGCGATGCGCACTCCGTGGCCCTCTTCCAGGACGGCACGGCGAGGGCGTGGGGCAGCAACGAGCTCGGCCAGATGGCGGACGCGACGACGGGCCCTCGCTTGAGCCCCGTGGGCGTGCCCGGGTTGACGGGAGTGGCGGCGGTGCGGGCAGGCGCCAACCATGCCCTGGCCCTGCGCTCCGACGGCACGCTCTGGTCGTGGGGCCGCAATGACAATGGCCAGGTCGGGGACGGCACCACCCTCCTCCGGGCCGCGCCCACGCAGGTGTCGGGACTGACGGGCGTCTCGGCCATGGCGGCGGGGGACTTCCACTCGCTGGCGCTGAAGACGGACGGCACGGTGTGGGCGTGGGGAGACAACTACTAGGGTCAGCTCGGGGTTGGCACCGGCACCCGGTTCATTCTTCCGGTGCAGGTGTCGGGACTGACGGACGTCACGGCCGTGGCGGCGGCGGGCTACCACTCGCTGGCGCTGAAGTCCGACGGCACGGTGTGGGCCTGGGGCAGCAATGGCAATGGCCAGCTCGGGGACGGCACCACCACCCAGCGGAGGCTCCCGGTGCAGGTGCTCTCGGGCGCGGTGGCCATCGCGGCCGGAAGCAACTTCTCGCTGGCGCTGAAGACAGATGGCACGGTGTGGGCGTGGGGCAGCAACAGCGCCGGCCAGCTCGGCGATGGTACCGGCACCCAGCGCACCTCGCCGGTGCAGGTGTCGGGGCTGACGGGCGTCACGGCCGTGGCGGCGGGCTACGCCCACTCACTGGCGCTGAAGGCGGACGGCACGGTGTGGGCCTGGGGACTCAATGGCAATGGCCAGCTCGGGGACGGCACCCTCTTCCCGCGCGGCCTCCCGGTCCAGATGGCGGCGGTGACGGGCGCCACCTCCATCTCCGCGGGTTCCTTGCACTCGCTGGTGGTGGACTCGAGTGGCGCGGCCTGGGTCTGCGGCAACAACTCCCATGGTGAGCTGGGAGACGGGGCCACCAGTCCGCGCTCCACGGCCGTGCAGGTGCCAGGGTTGACGGGGGGGGTGGGCGCCTCGGGTGGCGGCACCTTCTCGCTGGCCGTGCACACCGGCGGGAGCGTGTCGAGCTGGGGCAACAACCTCTATGGCTCGCTGGGGCAGGGGGTTGCGGGGCACCTCCTCACGCCGCTGCTGGTGGCGCTGCCGTGAGCCGGGTACGTCTCACGTGAAGCCGCCCCGGTCACGGGAGCACCTTCCACGTGGCGTTGCCGCTGGGCGGGTAGACCGGCCCAATCCAATCGCGTCCGGTCCGGTGTTGTCACACTGTTACAGCACCAAGGCTGAAAAAGCCGGCACGGGCGGGGCCGCGGACGGTTGACGGACTGAAGCCGCGTTCCGCGTGCGCTAGCTTCGCCGTCCTATGCGCACCTTCCTGCTCGCGTCGCTCCTATTGATGTCCATGTCGGTGGGGGCCACGGTGCCCACCGGCTTCGTGGAGACGAGTTACACCTCCACCGCGCTGACCCTGGCCACGGGCATGGCCTGGGCGCCGGACGGCTCGGGTCGGCTCTTCATCCTCATCAAGAACGGCACGGTGCGGCTCGTATCGCTGAAGGACGGCGTCCCGGAGACGCAGGGGGGCACGCTGGTGACGCGGGTGTTCGCGACGGAGCCCGCCGTCTACACCAACAGCGAGTGCGGCCTCATCGGCATCGCGTTCGACCCGAACTACGTCGTCAACCGCTACGTCTACCTCTTCGTCACGGCGTCTCCGCGCTCCGAGCAGCAGATCGTCCGCTACACGGACGCCAACGGCGTGGGCACGGCGCGCACGGTCATCGTCGACGCCTGCCCACGGTCGGGCAGAACCATGACGGTGGCGCGTCTCGGCTTCGGGCCGGACGGGAAGCTGTACTGGGCCATCGGCGACCTGGGCAACGGCACCGGCGTGGACGCGGACCTCACCTCGCTGGCGGCCAAGGTGGGCCGCGCCAACCTGGACGGCACGCCCGTCAACGACAACCCGTTCAACGACGGCGTCGGCCCCAACAACGAGTACATCTGGGCGCGCGGCTTCCGCAACCCGTTCACCTTCACGTTCCAGCCGGGCACCGGGAAGCTGTGGGTGAACTCGGTGGGCACGAGCTACGAGCAGATCTTCGTCCCGAGCCGGGCAGACCACGCCGGCTACAACGCCTACGAGAACAACCAGCCCGCCGGCTTCATCACGCCCGTCATCAAGTACCGCACCAACGGCACGGACACGCGCACCCTCACCGCGAGCGGGGCGGTGCGCAGCGGGCGGCGTCGTCACCTTCACCACCACCGCGGACGCACGGCTTCCGCAAGGGCGAGAGGATCACCGTCGTCCGGCGTGACGGACGCGAGCTTCAACGGGTCTCTGTGTACGTGGCCAGCGTCCCCGAGCCCCACCACGTGCACGGCTGGCGCAGGCGGGGCCGGACGCGCACGAGCGGCGGTGGCACGGCGAGGACGCAGGACCTGGGCGGCTCCATCACGGGCGGCACCTTCTACGACTCCACGCTCTTCCCGGCCGGTCTACCGCGGCAACTTCTTCTTCGGCGACTACAACTCCGGACAGGTGACGCGGGCCACGCTGGCGGCGGACAACTCGGTGGCCACGGTGGACGAGTGGGGCACGGGCTTCAGCGCCAAGCGTGGACATGGACGTGGGGCCGGATGGCGCGCTGTACGTCGTGGGCGTCACCTCGGAGTCCTGACGCCGCATCATGCCCCGGCGGAGCCCGGGCAGAAGCTCATCGTCTCCGGGCTGAACCTGCGCGTCGTCGAGGGCGGCGCGCGCCGTCTTCACCGTGCGGCTGGCCGAGGCCCCCACGGCGGACGTCACGCGTCAGCGTGGCAGCGGGCCCCGGGCGGATCGCGGACCTGATCGTCGCGAGCGAAACCAGCTCACCTTCACGCCGACCAACTGGAGCCTGCCGCAAGCTCGTGACGCTCGCGGCGGCCGAGGACGCGGACTCGGACCTCGGACACCGCCACCTTCCTGGTGACCGCGCAGGGGCTGGGCACCGAGACGGTGGTGGTCACACCATCGACAACAACGCGGCGCGGCTGGTGCTGTCCACCAGCGGCGTGGCGTTGCACGAGGGCGGCACCGCCACTTTCACGGTGGCGCTGTCGAAGCAGCCCACGGGGAACGTCACCGTCACGGTGGCGCGGACACGCAGGGGATACGGACGTCACCGTCACGGGGGGCGCGACGCTCGAGCTTCACGCCGGCCAACTGGAACACGGCGCAGACCGTCACGCGCGGCCGCCGCGGAGGATGCGGACAACGTGGAGGACACCGCCACGCTCACCGTGGCCGCCGCGGGCGCTGGATGCGCGCACGGTGCCGTCACCGTGGCGGACGACGAGCCGCTGGCTCCCGCCATCAACTCCACCCTGTCACCACCGCGGTGGTGGGCGCTCCCTACCGCTACGAGCGTAATGGCCGCACGGCCGGCCGGAGCCCACGTACTCGCTGGTGGGCACGGTGCCGGAGGGCATGAGCATCGACGTGAGCAGCGGCGCTCATCACCTGGACGCCCACGGCGGTGGGCGCGATGGACGTGAGCGGTGCGGGTGGCCAACGGGGCGACCCCGGACGCGGACGCAGACCTTCACCGTCACCACGAAGCGGGATGAGCCGCCGCGCGCCGTCCTCACGCGCCCCAAGGAGGGGGAGCGCGTCTCGGGGACGATGGCGGAGTTCTTCGGCGACTGCGTGGACGACGTGGGCTGCACCCTCGCCGGGTTCTACGTGGACGGGGAGCTGCTTTACACGGACACGCGCTCGGACAATCACTTCCACTTCGGCGGAGAGCACAACCGCTGGGACACGACGGGGCTATCGCCGGGCCTGCACACGGTGCGGTTCGTCGTGGTCGACACGGCGGGAGCGCAGGCCCAGGTCGAAGTGAAGGTGTGCGTCGGTGACGGGAGCTGCGAGTTGGCGCAGCCGGATGCTGGGACGGGTGGGCCGGATGCTGGAGCGAGCTTGCCGAACGACCTGGAGGCCGAGAGCGGCTGCGGCTGCGGCGCGGCCCCCGTGGCGCCGCTCGCGTGGCTGGCGCTCGCCGCGCTGGCGCTCCGGAGGAGGCGGGCGCGCGAGGAGTGACACGCGGGCGTGAAGGCCCGCCCTCAAGGGGGCCTCCAGCCCTCCTATACTTTCGAGTCAGGCCGCGGCGACCGCGACGACGACCTTGCCGGCGACATACGTTCTGTTCCGCCTATGCGTACCGACACGGCGCACGGCCCTGCTGCCACCCGTCAGCGGCCCTCCTCTGCCGCTCTGCACCAGCCCACCGCCCTGGAGACAGCACTCAGGGGTAGCCCGTGCACTGGTATGCCGCCCCGCCCTGGCCAGCGAGTCCGTTGTCCGCGGGCATGCCCGGCGATACCGGCGACGAAGGTGATGCCGCCGTCGTGGACGACCGTCGACGAACCGGTGCAGTAGATGCCGACGGAAGGTCCGCCACCGCCGCCACCGCCGGGACCACCGGTTCCTCCATCACCGCCTCGCCCGCCCTGACCACC
Organism: uncultured delta proteobacterium; assembly: GCA_963771175.1. Classification (GTDB taxonomy): domain Bacteria; phylum Myxococcota; class Myxococcia; order Myxococcales; family Myxococcaceae; genus Archangium. Next base: position 113,370 of record CAVYSY010000001.1, on the reverse strand, counting down.
TGGGCCGCCGGATTCGCCCAAGCTGTCGAAGCCGACACCTCCCATGCCTCCCGCCCCGCCCCTTCCGCCCTTCCCGCCGGGACCGCCCGAGCCTCCATTGCCGCCGGAGCCGGTCTGAAGCGTCAGTGCGGTGGCCTGAACGCGAGCGTTTGCCAGGAGCAGCGCAATAGACGCGCCCCCGCCGCGACCGCCGGTGCCACCAAGGCCGCCGCAACCTCCGCCACCGCCTGAGCCCCCCCCGCCGCCGGGATTCGCAAACGAGCAGAAACTGGTGCCGTGTGTAGATCTGGTATGCGCCGCCGCCGCCTCCTCCTCCGCCTCCCCGTCCGTTGCCGCCGGTCGCTCCGGTGCCGCCGCTCCCGGCCGTCCAGGCGCCGCTGACGACGGAACCTGTTCCGTTCCCCGCCGTCCCGCGCGAACTGTCGACTCCGTTGGCACCGTCGCCGCCTTTTCCGCCAGGCACCAGCCGTTCCCTGCGGGCATGAGCCGCACGTCCCCTGGTTGTCACAGCCCGTGAAGCGAGAGCCGCCGAGGCCCCCGGAGCCGACGTTGTTGGCGCCAGCAGTGCCCGACTCGCCAACACCCGGCGTACCGGTGTAGTGAGTGCCGCCCCCGCCTCCGGCGCCGCCCGCACTGCCGCAGGGCGATCCGGTGGAGCCCGCGCCCGCTCCGGCGCTGGCGTTGTTGGCGATCCCTCCATCGGCTCCATTCAGGCCGGCCGCGCCGTCGCCGCCGGCTTGACCACCCGTGCCGGCGCTGCCGTTACCGGCTCGGAGCAACGCGTGGCGGAGCGCAAGGCCCTGCGCGTTGAGCACCGTCATTGCTACCGATGGCTTGCCGTCTCCGACCGCGTTTCCGGCGCTCACGGAGATGCGCTCGATGGTGAATCCGCCGTCGGTGGCGGTCACCCGGATGCCGTCCGCGCCGACCAGAAGAACGGGGCTCGTCACCGCGTCGCGCGAACTGAAGTCCGCGGAGTAGCCGCCATACAGCGACACCGGCGAGTCCCAGAGCATGCCCGACGAGCCGGCGTCGTAGGTCCCACTGCCGACGTAGATCGTCTTATGAGGAGCGGCCCGTGCGCGGTCGAACGCGACCGCGAGCGACGCTACCGGCTGCGACTTCGTGCCCGGCCAACTGTCGTTCCCGATGTCTTCGGAGACGAAAATGCCGCCGTCGAGCTGCCCGTCGATTCCGTCGCAGTTCCGATCGTCGAACGCATCATCTGGCAGGTCGGTCGCCGCACACTGCTGGCATCTGTTGTTTCCGCAGAAGAACCCAGTGCCACAGCCGCCGCAGTCGATTGTCGTCCCGCAGCCGTTGTCGAGCGAACCGCAGATTTCCACGGAGCACGAGATCGGCACGCATGCGTCGGTGGCTCCAGCGTCGGTGGCTCCAGCGTCGGTAGCTCCAGCGTCGGTGGCTCCGGCGTCAGTGGCTCCGGCGTCAGTGTCGGCGCTCGGCGTGCCGGGCGGACGGCAGTAGTCGTCGGGGTAGCAGACGTACGGAGTCCCGTCCGCGGTGCGCTGAGTGCAGACCCGCCCGGGCTCGCAGAAGAACAGGCCATCCTCGGGAAGCCCCGCGCAGCCGAAGCCGGCGAGCACCGCGCACACCAGGCCCGTGAGTCGATGCATCATTCTTCGCTCCGCGTCCACAGCCAGATGGCGAGACCGGTGAGCGTCGCCGAAGTCGCGGCCGAAACCGCAACCAGGGCCACGTCACGATTTGCCCCTCCCGCGAGCGCCTGCGCCTCCGGGTACGTCAGCGTCGAGCGGCCGGAAGGATCGAACGATCGGTCGAGCTGATTTCGCTGATTCGACGACGACGTGGCGAACCAGGCTCCCGCGCCGAGCGCCAGGACCGCTCCTCCGGTCGCGATGAATGGGAGGGGGCTCGAGCTCTTGGTGACGACGGGTACGTCCTTCGGCGGGGGCGTCGCGAACGGCTTCTGAACCGTCTTGGGGGTTTCTTCGACATGAACCCGTTCGGAGAGCGCAACGAGCCCAGGCTCGAAGACTGAAGGGTCGAGCTTCGCTTCAGGGAACTCGCGAAACAGCTGCCGCAGGTTCAGCTCGGCTTCATCCGTCCTACCGAGCGCGAACAACGAGGCGGACAGATAAGTCCACGCCCGCATCCGCTCCCAGGACCGCAGGTTCGGCATTGCTTCGCGAAACTGCGTCACGGCGCCTTCGAAGTCACCGGTGCGGTAGGCGGTAAGGCCCGGAAGGGTGGCTTCGGCAGCTTCGGCAGCTGGGGCGATTGCCACGGACAAGGCGAGCACGGAGAGGGACAGATGTCGGCACATCGGTTGCCGAGCATATTCCGAGAGGTGGCTTGCGTATACGAGGAGCTGAAGCGGCCCCGGGCATCCACGGGTGTGGAGGCCCACCGAGCCCTACTTCAGGAGGGCCGTTCTAGCCACCGGCCCCATCTGCTCCGCAGGTGATGGTGTGACTGAACGTCCCGTTCAGCGGGATGAGGATCTCCTTCCGCTGCTCGCTGACCTTCGGATTGCCGCGCAGTTCGAGCGTGTGCTTGCCGGCGGACAGCACGACGGGAGGTCTTGGGGCCCTCCCGATAGAGGTGCTGTCGACGAAGATCTCGGCCCAACACTCCGCCACCAGCTTGAGGGTCCCATTCCCATTGATGGTACGGCGCGGTTTGCCAGTCCCCGTCTTCGGATCCTTCTGCTGCGCGGAGGCCGTGTTGGACTTCCGCGGCGCCGATGTCTCGTCCGGGTCCGGGGTCTCTGTCCGCGGGGTGACCTGCGTCTCGTTCTTCTCGGACGTCTCCGTCCCGGACTGGGAGTGCGGCGGGTTCACGGGGGGATGGAGGCTGCTGCAGCGAGACGGTCGTCGCCTTGGGTTCTTCCTTCGGATTGGGTTCTTCCTTCGGAGCAGGCGGGGGCACGACCACCGGGTCCAGGGGCGTCGGCCCCTTCGACACGGTCCTCTCACTGCCCAGCGGCACGCTCGGACCCTCGTTGGACCGGAGCATCACCAGCCCCATTCCCGCGCAGATGAGGAGCGCCGCCACACCCACGGCTACTGCCGGCTTCACTCCCCGTGAGGGGCGCGGCGAGCGCACGCTCTCATCGGTATCAGGGACCTTCGCGCCACTGCGCACCTCCCGCGGCGGCTCCTCGGTGAGGAGCTGAGTACGAGGAACGGGCGCCCGCGCGGGCTGCGGGCGCGCGGCCTGGGCACGCGCGGGGGCCGCCGGACGTGAGCCGGGCGCGCTCCGGGAAGCCACCTCGGGCGGCGGTGGAGAGAGCGCCGGACGCGCGTGGGTCCGCGGAGCCGCCGCCGTCTCCAGATCCGAGGCCGCCACGGGCTGACGGGTCCCACCGCGCTGCGCGGCCGCTCCGGGGGCCCCCTGCCGGGCCTGGGCACGCACCGCGGAGACGGGCTCGGAAGTGGGCTCCGACACGGCCCGGGCGAACCCGGAGAGCTGGGTCATCTCGACGGCCAGCATCTTGGCGATGGCCTTCAGCTCGCGCGCCACGAGGTCGGCCGAGGCGGGCCGCTGGTCGGGCTCCTTCGCCAGCAGCCGGAGGATGAGGTCCTCGAGCTCGGGCGGCAGCCCGTCCACGAATTTCGAGGGCGAGGGCGGCGGCGTCTGCACCTGCATGATGGCCGTATGCATCGCCGAGTCGCCCCGGAAGGGCAGCCGCCCGGTGAGCATCTCGAACATGATGATGCCCACCGCGTACAGGTCCGTGCGCGGGCTCACCGACTGGCCACAGGCCTGCTCCGGAGCCATGTACTCGGGGGTGCCGACGATCATGCTCACGCGCGTCTGCGGCGTGGCGCTGTTGGGTGCGGCCCCCCGCTTGGCGAGCCCGAAGTCCAGCACCTTCACGTACTCCGTGCCGTTCGACTCCAGTACGACGAAGATGTTGCCCGGCTTGAGGTCGCGGTGGATGACGCCCTCGGCGTGCGCGGCCCCCAGCGCGCCGAGCACCTCGATGATGGGCCGGATGACCTCGGCGGCCCGCATCGGTGCCCGGTCCAGGATGACCTCATCCAGCGGCCGACCATTGAGGAACTCCATCACCAGGTACTGGCCGATGCCCGGGAGCGTGCCGAAGCCGAAGATGTCGATGATGCCGCGATGGCGGATGGCGCTCGCCGCGCGCGCCTCGTCGATGAGGTCTCGCGAGCGCACGCCCTCCGAGGAGTCCGGGCGGATGATCTTGATGGCGACCTTGCGACCGATGACCGGGTGCTCGCCCTCATAGACGACGCCCATGCCCCCGCTGCCGATGCGTCGGCGCACCACGTACTCGCCGAGCTTCTGACCCACCATCACGTCCTTGCGGACGGTGGACTCCCAGACCTCGTCGGTGGAGGACTCCAGGCCGGTGGGAGTTCCGTCACGGGGGCATTCCATCGCCCCGTCCGGAAGAGTGTTCCCGCAGGTGCGACAAGGTCGCTGTGCAATCATTCAGTCGAGCATTCTATGCCACACACCCCAGCGAATCATCAGGGCGACTCGGGGGAATCGCCAGGCAGCTGCTGGGCGTTGGCAAGGGCGACACCGCGGCCGACGTGGCGTGGATGGCCGCCCAGGCAGCACTCCCGAGGCGGAGCGGCCCCCAGCCGCTTCGATTTCCGCCGCCTGCTTTCCGCCTCTCGCGGGTATGGTGGCCCTCAATGAAGCCGTGGAAGGTGATCGATCGAGCGCCCGCTCCGGGCGGAGGCGAGTTGGTGCTGCACCAACGGGGCGAGGAGTTCGCCATCCGGGCCAGCGGCCGCGAGCTCATGTCCAGCCGACAGCATGGCTCCGAGGAGAAGATGGCCGAGGTGGCGTGCACCCAGCTCACCGGGAAGCGGCCGCGAATGCTCATCGGAGGCCTGGGACTGGGCTACACCGTCCGGGCCGCGCTGGATCGTCTGCCCCCGAGCGCCGAGGTGGTGGTCTCCGAGCTGGTGCCGGCGGTGGTCGCGTGGAACCAGGGCGTGCTCGCGCCCCTGGCCGGGAGGCCCCTCGAGGACGCGCGCGTGACGGTGGAGGCGCGGGACGTGGGGGTCCTGCTCCGCGAGGCGGAGGGCGAGTACGACGCGATCCTGCTGGACGTGGACAACGGCCCCGAGGCGCTCACCCAGGAAGCAAACCGCTGGCTCTACGGTGAGCGCGGGCTGAACGCCATCCAGCGTGCGCTGAAGTCACGCGGAGTGCTGGTGGTGTGGTCCGCCTCGTCTGACCAGGCCTTCGCCAACCGGTTGAAGCGGGCGGGCTTCGACACCGAGGTGGTGGAGACACCCGCGCGCGGCAAGGGCGGGGGCCCGATGCACACCCTGTTCATCGGGCGTAGTCCGGGCGTCACCCGCCTCTCGGTGAGGCGGGTGGTACGCCCCTTCCAGCCTGAGCAGGGGCTTCGGGTAAGTCCTGATGCGCGCGCTGGGTGCTCCTGCGCGGGCTACTGCCTGGGCGCGATCGACACCTTCACGCCGTCCTGCCACGTCTTGTGCTCATCCGTGTAGTACAGGTACGCGCGGCTCGCCGGGCCCGTATAGGTGCCGGGCACCGCCGCGATCAGCGACAGCGGCACGTCGATGCGCTTGCGAGGCTCCATGCCGCGCCAGTAGAGCACCACGTCGCGCCCAATCACCTCGTAGGCGTCCACCGTCTTCTTCTTCACCAGCTCCTTGAGCTGGTCGTGCCGCACCTCGAGCCCGCCCGGCACCCCGAAGATCGCCACCGCCGTGGGCAGCTTCTGGTCCGTCTTGTTGGCCACCATGACCCGCGCCTCCGTCGGCTCGCCCTCGGTGAGCGCCGTCTTCGCCAGCGCCACCTCGAGCGACACCTGCGTCTCCTTCGAGCTGGCCGGCACCAGCGCGTTGTAGGTGACCTCGATGGAGTACGGCAGCTCCGTGCCCCCCTCCATCCGCAGCTCGAGCTTCCGGTCGCCCGGGACGAGCAGCTCGGACACGTCCGGCAGCTTGATCGCCTCCTGCGCCGACGCCTCGAACTTCACCGCGTTGCCCACCGGCTGGCCGTCCACGTAGACCCGCACCGCGCCAGGCGCCCGCTTCGCCGCCCGCATCTTGTCGTAGGTGACGATCGCCCTCAGCGCCAGCACCGTGCTCTGCGTGGAGCCGTACCGGCCGCCATCGCACGAGTTGGCCAGGAACTTCATCGAGCGCTCCACGTTCCCCGCGTACGCCGGCTCGCGCAGCCACGCCAGCACCGCCAGCGCCGTGGTCTCGATCTGCAGCGCCTCACCCGAGCTGCCCACGATGGACTGCGTGCCGCCCTCCACCACGCCCTCCTTGCCCTGCTTCGCGGCGAGCCGGTCCATCAGCTTCCTGGCCTCGCCCGTCTCGCGAGCCAGCGCCAGCACGTTCGCGGTGAGCGCCAGCACGTAGCTGTTCTGGCTCTTCGCCGCCGCCACCTTGAGCGAGCCGATCTCCTTCTCCAGCTCGCGCGCCAGCTCGGCCGGGCGGTTCGCGCTCTCCAGCAGCGCCCAGGTGATGTACGCGTTCGAGGTGTCGGGGTCCTCGATCCACGTGTGGAGCGCGCGCCGCTTGCGCTCGAACCCGCCCTTTCCGTCGCGCTGCCGCAGCATCCATTCGCGCGTGCGAGCCAGCATCTCCGCATCCACCTCGCGCACCTGCTTCATGTCCGCGAAGTGCAGCAGGCCGAACGCCGTCAGCGCCTCGTGGCCCGGGTTCTCTCCGAACCACTCGTAGCCCCTCTCCGAGGTCTCGAAGCCCACCAGCCGCTTGTAGCCCGCCTCCAGCTTCTCCTTCGCCGTGGCCACCAGCGTCGGGTCTACCCCGCTGTGCGACTGGAAGTACTGCTGCGCCATCGTCAGCGGGTACGTCGTCGAGCTCGTCTGCTCGAAGCAGCCGTAGGGATCGCGGATCAGCCGCGCCAGCGACTCGGTCATGTTGGCCAGCGGCGTCGGGTACACCACGACCGACGACTTCACGCTGCCGCGCACCACGTTCGCCGGCAGCGTCACCGTGTGCACAGCCGGCCGCTGAGCCGACACCAGCCCGCCGAACGAGGCGCTGATCGGGAAGCCGTTGGGCTTGATCGTCAGCGTGCGCGTCACCGTATCCATGTAGTTGCCCGCGGACGCCGCCAGCTTCAGATCCACCGGCTTGGACTCCTGGCCGATCTTCAGCTCGACGATGCGCCGGACGCGCTCCTTCGCCGCCAGATCCACCGTGCCCAGCGCCCCCACCCTCACGTCTCCCTTCAGCTCGAGCTTCAGTCCCGCTCCCTTGAGCGGCGACGCGGTGCCGTTCACCAGCGCCACCGGCAGCTGGATGACGTCGCCCGAGGTGACCTCGAGGGGGATCTTCGGCTCGACGTAGAACGGCTGCACCGACTCAATCTCCGCCACGGCCGAGCCGAGCGCCCCGTCATTGCCGACCGCGCCAGCGAACGCCTTGAAGCTCGTCACCGAGTCGTTCAGGCCGAACGAGACCTTCGCCTCGCCCGTCTTCGCGTCGGTGCGCACGCCCGCGTTCCAGTAGAGCGTCTCCGAGAAGTCCACGCGGTCGCCCGCCTTGCGGCCCGGCCGCACCGTGTGCGCGTACTCGCGGAAGTAGACCACCTGCTGCTGTTGGAGCCTCGGCATGGCGGCCACCTCCTCCTTGGCCAGCAAGAGGTCCATATCCCGTTTAGCCCGATCGCTTCTGGCCACCGCGCCCGCCATGCTGGCATTGGGCATCGGCTCCGGCCTGGCCTCGGCCACCCTGCCCACGGGCTGCTGCCGCATGACAGGAGGCGGAGGCGGGGCCGCCGCGGGTTGAGGAGCTGGCGGCGGGCGCGCGGCCTGCGGCGGAGGCGCGGCCATGGGTACGGGCATGTCCTCCGGTTCGGCGCCCCCCCGGGCCATCATCGGTTTCTTGGGCATCGACCGCCGCCGGGCCCCATCGGGCATTCCGCCGAAGTCATCATCGGCGGCGAAACCACCCTCGAACTCCCCGTAGCCGGTCGGGACACGGACCGCGAGCGCGCGCCGGGCCAGGTCGCCGTGCTGCGCCACGAAGTTCACCGCGTTGGCGAGCGCGAACCGCCGCCAGCCCTGGGTGCCCAGCAGCAGGTCCACCGCCAGCCGGGCCTTCGGGTTCTTCTCGTCCAGGTACACGTGCGCGTCGGCCAACTCCTTCACCTCGGGCTCCAGCAGCACCATCACCGGCAGCTGCGGCGCCTGGTCGCGCTTCTCGATCAGCTCGAGCACCGCGTCATCCGTCACGGTGAGCATCACCACCGCCGAGACGGGCTTGCCGTCCTGCGTCGTCTTCGCGGTGAGCTGCACCGTGTCGCCCGGGATGTAGCTCTTCTTGTCCGTGCGCACCTCGATGTTCACCGCCTTGGCGGGCTGGCGGAACACCAGCCGCTCCGCGAGCGGGCGGCCGTCGTGGTCCCACACCGTGGCGACGAGCACTCCGTCCGCGTCCTTCGGGTTGAGCGTCACCCTGCCCCCGTCGCCCACCTGCGCCGAGGCCACCTCCACCTCGCGCTTGCTCAGCGTCAGCTTCGCCTTGCTCACGCCCGACAGCGCCACGGAGAGAGTGACGGGCTTGCCCGCCGCCACCACGTCCTCGCTCGCGCGCAGGATGGCGCCCTTGGCCTTCACCTCGGGCAGGGGGAACGTCTTGCGGATGCCCGACGGCTCGTCGATGCGCAACGCGTACTTCGCCCCGGCCTTCGGGGTCAGCTCGAAGCGGCCGCGTCCCTCATGCTCCGAGCGCACCGTGGCCACCACCTGGCCCGTGGCCTGATCCACCACCGCACCCACCAGGTCCGCGGGCTTCTGGGCCGGCGTCTTCGCCTCGAAGTAGACGCGCCCCAGCAGGCCCGCCACCAGGTCCCCGCCCTCCGGATACATGGCCAGGTCCAGCGTCTGCAGCAGGATGGGGATCGTCTTCGCCGCGGTCTCCACCACACCGCCGTCCTCGATGGCGAAGGCGAGCGAGCCCTCGCCACGGTCGATCCGCGCCGGCAACTTGAAGCTGACCGTGCACAGGCCCTTCTCGTTCACCGTGCCCGACACCTGCGCCGCGGCGGCACCGTCGACGAGGGCAGTGGCGGTGACCTTCGCGCCCGCGGGCACGCCGCCCTCGGCACGCTTCACGTCGAGCGTCGCGGTGACCGTGTCACCCGGCCCGTAGCCGTCGCGCAGGAACTCGATCTGCGACTTGAGCCGAGGCGCCCGGTAGGCGCGCACGTCGAACTTCCGCTCGGCCGGGGCGTCTCCCGTCCGGGGGTAGGAGACCTTGAGCGTGTACTCACCGCCCGCGGCCTCGGCGGGCACGGCCCACGAGTAGCCCCAGACCGCGTCCTGGATGTTCACCATCGCGGAGGTGACCACGTCTCCCTTTGGCCCGCGGATCTCGATCTGCGCCGGAGCCCCACCCGGGTGCGGCTTGCGGTCATTCGCATGGAGCAGCAGGCCGCGCGCCATCACCTGCTCGCCCGGGCGATAGAGCGGCTTGTCGGTGCTGACGAAGGTCTGGTAGCGGTTCGGCCCGCCGAGAGACTGGGTGTCCGCCTTGGCTCCAAGGACGTACTGGTTGAGAGAGAAAGGCACGGACAGTCCAAGAGCGAGGAGCGCCACGACGGTGCGTGGCGCGAGGTATTCGAGCACGGGAATCCCCTACGAGAGGAAGGGCGTCGCGAGGTAACGAACGAGCCCGCCAGAAGTTCTCTCCGGGGTGAGCGTACCCGCTCGGCGTGTGCCCGAGGAAATGCAGACCCGCGTTGGAGTGCTCTCAATACAGTTCGGCGTGGGCGAACCAGTCCCAGGCCCGCTCATCCACCGGGAAGGGGCTCCACCGTCGCCAGGCGAGCACCTCGGCCCGCCAGGCATCGAGGCCCCCTCGCACGGGCCAGGCCCGCGTCACGGCGGTGCGCTGGACGCCCATGTACTCGCGCAGCAGCGTCCGGTTGGCTCCGTCGATGCCTTCCGGTGTCTTCCGGTTGCGCAATTGCGCCTCCGCCGCGAGCCACATCCCCTCGCGCCGGAAGGGTTCCTCGGGGATGGGCTCCTCGAAGACGGGCCAGAGACCCAGCACGGGGGGAGAGACTCCTTCGAGCAGGGCCGCGTGCAGGCGGTCGTGCCCGTCGAGCACCAGCCACTTCCCGACGAGTTCCACGTAGAGCAGCACCGCCGGAGGCAATGTCCCCTCGCGCGCATGCTTGCGCCAGCTCTTGACTCGGCCATCGTCCTCGGGTGACGGAGCGCGCAGAGGCAGCACGGCCCCGCTGTTCACCTTCACGCCCGCCGGGATGCCACCTCCGGCCCACTCCTCCGTCCAGAAGCGCTCCACGCGCAGGAGCCGCTCGAGCCCATGAGGAGGATCGGGCGAGCTGCCAGGCCGGGCCCGGGGGACGCTGCGGTAGGAAGCCGATTCACGAAGCGTCACGGGACGGAGGGGCCGCAGGCACCAGCGGCCCGCGTGAAGCACCGGGTGCGTGGCCTGGGCGAGCTCCCTCGCCATGTGCCACGTCCAGGCTTCCCACCAGCGGGAGGACCCGGGCGCGTGCACGATGGCGCGCACCTCGACTGCCGAGAGAGGGGAGAAGCCCCAGGGGGTACTGACGGTTCCCCGGAGCAGACCACACCCATCCCACCAGTCGTCGATGCGCAACCAGAGCAGCGGCTGGCCTCCACTGCTCACGCGCAATCGGTAGTACGGTGCGACCTCCACATGAAGGGACGGCCGCCCGCTCCAGCGGCCCGCGCTCGGCACGTCGAGCAACAGACCCGGGCCCGCAAGCGGCAGACGCCAATCCGTGTCATCCGGGGTGAAGCTCACGTGGGGGTGCATCTCCTCTTCCTCTCTCGTCGCGGAGACAGCGCCTACCTCAGGGCGAGTCGCGCTGACCTTCCAACCCCGGGCAGCAGCCGCTTCGGTCCATTCCCGACGGCGCGGTCCAGGCCCGTGCGATTTTCTGCTTATCCACGCTTCAACACACTAGCTTGTTTTGCTAGGATTGGACCTTCCCCTTCGCGTATTCGCGGGTGGGCCGACCTCACAACCCTTGGGAGAGAGACCATGAAGAAGGCGAAGAGCATCCTGACTGTGACCGCGCTGGCTCTGGGCCTGGGCCTGGGCCTGGGCCTTGCCGTGGCCTTCACCCCGGCGGAGGCGCAGGCCGCCGAGTGTGTCCAGGACTACCACTGCGACAGCATGAAGGTGTGTGGCGAGCCGGACGCCGTCGTCTGTGAGTTCGGCCGCTGCGTCTGCTTCCGCTAGTCCCCGCGTGACGTGAGGCTCCGCTCGCTCCCAGGTCCGGGGCGGGCGGAGGCATCCCTTCGAGCCGGCTCGTGGGCTACTCGCCCCGCCCTGAGACCCGAGGCTTGCGCCCCACCCACGGGCGGGCCTGCTCCAGCTGCGCCGCGAGCCGGAACAGCGTGGCCTCGTCTCCGAAGCGCGCGGCGAACTGCACCCCGATGGGCAGTCCGGCGGCGTTCCAGTAGAGCGGCACCGACATCGCCGGCTGTCCCGACTGGTTGAAGAGCTGGGTGTTCGGCGTCCGCTCCAGGCTGTTGGCCGCGAGTTGGTCGAACAGCTTCATGACGACAGGCCTCAGCGGAAGCTTGCGCAGGACCGTCAGCGCGGCGAGCTCGGCCGGCTTGAGCGCCAGCTCGCCAACACGCACCGGTGGATAGGCGAGCGTCGCGTCGAGGAACAGGTCATAGCGCTCGTGGAAGGTCGCCATCAGCCGGCTCGTCCGGAGGTTGGAGTCCCGCGCCTCCTGCATGTCCACCGCGGAGAGCATATGGCCAATCTGCGCGAGCGCCCAGGTCGACGGCTCGACGTCGGTCGCTCCCACGGGCTTGCCCATGAGCTGGGCTATCTCCTTCATCTGCACCGCCACGTTGGCCGCGACGGTCACCAGGTACGCGCGCACCAGCTCCTCGCGGTCAAACCGCGGCGCGTCCTCGACGACCTCGTGTCCCAGCTCCTCGCAGAGCTTCGCCGCGTCCCGGACCGCCTCCACGCAGTCCGGGTGGACGTGCTTGCCGAACAGCGAGCCGGTGGAGAAGGCGATGCGGAGTCGTCCGGGCGGAGTGCCCACCTCCTGGAGGTAGGGCCGGGCGGGAGGCACCACCATGTACGGAGCACCGGACTCCGGTCCCTGCGTCGCATCGAGCATCGCGGCGCTGTCGCGCACGCTGCGGGTCAGCACGTGCTGCTGGACGAAGCCACCCCACCCTTCACCGACGTCCGGGCCCACGGGGTTGCGCGCGCGGGTCGGCTTGATCCCGAAGAGGCCGCAGGCGGACGCGGGGATGCGGATGGAGCCGCCGCCGTCACCGCCGTGGGCCATGGGCACCACCCGCGCCGCCACGCACGCCGCCGAGCCTCCGCTGGAGCCTCCCGGCGTGTGCTCCGGGTTCCAGGGGTTGCGCGTCGGTCCGCGCAGCGCCGGCTCGGTGACGCCGAGGATTCCCAGCTCGGGCGTGTTCGTCTTGCCGACGATGATGACGCCCGTGCGACGCTGGCGCGCGAGGAGCGCCGAGTCATGGTCGGGGATGAAGCCCACCAGCGCCCGGCACCCGCCCGCGTAGGGCTCGCCCGCCAGATAGCCGTCGAGGTCCTTCACCAGGAAGGGCACCCCGGAGAACGGCCCCTCGGGCAGCGCTCCCGCGGCGGCCTTGCGCGCCTGGTCGTACATCTTGTGGACCACGGCGTTGAGCTTCGGGTTGAGGGCCTCGATGCGTGAGATGGCCTCCTCGACCAGCTCGGTCGGGTGGACCTCCTTCTTGCTCACCCGCTCGGCGAGGGCGGTGGCGTCGAGCTCGTCATATCCCTGGATGGCCATGGGCTTGCTCTCTACCATGCGCGCGCCATGGCGAAGAAACCCCAATACTGGCTGATCAAGAGCGAGCCCTCCGTCTACCCCTACGAGCAGTTGGTGAAGGACGGCAGGACGGAGTGGACGGGCGTGCGCAGCTTCGAGGCTCGCAACAACATCCGGGCGATGAAGCCGGGGGACCTGTGTCTCTACTACCACTCGAACGAGGGCAAGGCGGTGGTGGGCGTGGCCCGCGTGCTCACCGAGCCGGGCTCGGACCCCACCGCGCCCGGTGAGGACTGGGCCTCGGCGGACATGGGCCCCCTGGTGGCCGTCCAGGAGCCGGTGACGCTCGCCACCATCAAGGCCACCCACGAGCTGAAGGACTTCCCCCTCATCACCCGGAGCCGGCTGAGCGTGGCCCCCGTCTCCGGCGAGCACTTCAAGCGCGTCCTCGAGATGAGCCGGACGAAGCTCCCCCGGTCCGCCTGAGCGTCCCCTCCCCCGCCCCTCGGGGCCCTACGCCTTCTTGGCCCCGACCGCCCGCCCCCTGGGGGCTCAGGCGTTGGCCGGGTGCAGCTTCTGCTGCAGCAGGTTCGCCCGGTTGCGCGCCGCCAGGAGCTGCTGCTTCAGGGACTCGGCGTCGCGCGACACGTCCAGGAAGTCGTGCGCCTCCGCGTCGCTCGCCAGCTTCCCGGCGTGCTCCGCCACCTGCGTCATCCGCTCGTTCACCTGCTGCAGCGAGGAGATGATCTCCTCCGCCTTCAGCGGCTGGCCCTGCTGCGTCATCCCGGCCACCTCCTGCATCTGCGTGCTGAGCGCCCCCGCCTCCTGCCCCAGCCCCCCGAAGCGCTGCATCAGCTCCTGGTACACCTTCGTGCGCTCTTGCAGCTCCTGCGCCCGGCTGTTCACCTCGGTCGCCAGCGTCTGCTGCCGGTCCCTCCACTTGTTGAGCACCCCGAGCAGCAAGCGCATGTTCGCCACCATCCGCTCGTCGCAGTCCGCCACCTGGTTGAGCAGCTTGCCCATCTTCTCCAGTTGCTTCTGCGAGCGGAGCGGGCCACTGCGGACCTCCTCCGCCAGGGTCTCGAACTTGCCCAGCTCCTCCTCGATGGCCGTCGCCGCGGCAACCAGCTCGGAGGACTCGGACTGTGGACGCTTGCTCATAAAGGACGGCTCCGATTCGGAAGAAGAGGACTCTCTCCGGGTTCTACCCGATCGCACACGGACTCATTTCCCGGAACCCGCCTGGACCGGTGCCGGCGCGCGCAGCGTCACCTTCGGGCCCACGAAGGTGTGCCGCTGAATTGCCACCCAGTAGACAGTCAGCAGCACGAGGGCCCCGGCGAACGTATACCCGGCCAGCTCGTTAGGAGGCAGGACGAAGAGCACCATCACCACCCCGCACCCAGCCGAGCGCCACCAGGTTCACCGGCGTGGACAGGCGCCCCAGGTCCCACGGCCCCTGGTGCGACCACGTCCCGCTGCGCCGCGCGCGCCAGCCCACCAGCACGGGCAGCGCGTATGAGGCATAGAGGGCCAGCGTGCTGAGCGCCACCATGGCCGCGTAGGCCCCGGTCCAGATGGCCACCAGGAAGGCCGCCACTACCGACACCCAGATGGCCACGTGCGGGCTGCGGTAGCGCGGCGACACCCGCGCCAGCAGCGATGAGGCCGGCAGCCCCCCGTCCCGCGCGAACGCGAAGAGCATGCGCGAGTTGGACGTCACCGAGGCCAGCCCGCAGAACCACATGGCGCCGATGGCGATCCACACCAGCGCCCCGCCCAGCGCCGGCCCGAGTGACTCGCGCAGCACGTACAGGAAGGGATTGGCCGCGGCGGTGGCGGCCGGCAGGTCCTTGATGGCCAGCGTCACCCCCACCAGCAGCGCGTAGCCCACCACCGCGCTCACCGCCACGGACAGGAAGATGCCCCAGGGCGCGTTGCGCGTGGGGTCCACCGTCTCCTCGGAGATGTGGGCGCTGGCGTCGTAGCCGGTGAACGTCCACTGCGCCTGCAAGAGGCCGATGAGGAAGACGTAGCCGTAGCCGCGGGTGGCGAAGTGGCTCTCCGAGGAGAAGCGCGTGAGGAGGAAGGCGGCGTCCTGCTTGGGCGCGAAGGCCACCAGCGCGCCGATGAGCACGGCCACGCCCACCAGGTGGTACCAGGCCGACAGGTCGTTGAGCACCGCCACCACGCGCACGCCGACGTGGTTGAGCACGGCGTGCGACAGCAGGATGGCCGCGTAGAGCGGCAGCACGTAGCCCCGCTCCCTCGGCCACCCGAGCATGTCCGCGACGAACTCCGCCAGCCCGTAGTCGATGCCCGCGGTGATGGCGAACTGGCCGATGGTGTTGAACCACGCGGTGAAGAAGCCCAGCCCCGGGCCCCCGAGCATGGCGGCCCAGTGGTAGAGCGCCCCCGCCGTGGGAAACGAGGAGGCGAGCTGCGCGAGGCTCGCCGCCACCATCAGCGTCATCCCCGCCACCAGCGGCCACCCGATCCCCATGACGAACGGCCCGCCGAAGCGCAGGCCATGGCCATAGAGCGTCACCGCTCCGGTGAGGATGGAGATGATGGAGAAGGAGACGGCGAAGTTGGAGAAGCCGCCCATGTCGCGCAGGAGCTGCTGCGCGTACCCCAGCCGCTGGAGCTGGGCCGCATCCGCCTCCAACTGGTGCTTCTTGTCCGCTTCCATGCCCGGCACTATGGCCACTCGGTCAGGGCGATGGGAGGGGACGGCGGCGCGGAGTGTGGGCTCCTTGGCGCTACGGAGAGGGGGGCACCTGGCCGGGCGCGTTGGGGGCCACGAGGCGCCGCTCGATGCGGATCCGCTGGCGGGCCAGCGCCCATGGGCATGGGGCCCAGCTCCGCCTCCAGCTTCGCCCAGTAGTCGGGGCCCAGTGCCTTCTTGATGGCCACCATCAGTCCCACCCGGTTCTGGCGCACCGCCGTCTCCGCGCGGCCCGTCTTCTCCACCAGGTCCTTCACCGTGCCCTCGTTGGGGCTCGGCTGGCGCAGCTCCTTCTCCAGCGCGAGCTGGGCCCGCTTGAGGTCCGCCTCCAGGCCGATCAGCGCCTCATTGGCCTCGAAGGTCAGATCCTGGACCTTCTGCACGAGGTTCTGCGGCAGGCCGATCTTCGCGGCCACCTGCGGAGGAATCCCGAAGGACGGCGGAGCCAGGGGCGGCTCGGGAGGCATCGGCGGCAGTCGGCGGCATCGGGGGCGTGCCCGGCGTGCCACGGAGGATCACCACGTTCTCCTCCTGCTTGTCCTGGGCGAGCGCGGGCACGGCGGCGAGGACCACGAGAGCGCACATCAGCTTCTTCATCATGGGATGGCTCCTTTCATTACTGCTTCACTTCGAATCACTGCGACTTCGAGACATGGAAGGCCACGAGGGCCGACTGGAAGGGCTCCGCTTCGAGCGCCGTGGCGTCCGGCGGGCGCACCCACGCGGCGAGCGCGCCGAAGGGCTCGTACATCGCGTCCTCGACGCTCGGATTGGTGCGCGTGTAGCCGTGCACCTCGTCGAACAGCAGTCCGATGGAGGCGACCTCCCCCTGCTCGGCCGGCGCTGCCTGACTGGGCTGCTCGACTCGCAGGGAGCCCTCGAGGGGGCCGCCCATCACCGGTGTGGACTCGACGGATACCGGCATCCTCACGCTCGGCGAGACGAGCAGCACCAGGGCGACCGCGGCGGCGGAGGCGGTGACGCTGGCGGCCACCCGGCGGCGGTGCTGGCGGCGGCGCACCTCTCCGAGGATGGCCTCGCGAGGAATGGCGGCCGGCTCCGGCGGATCGGGCAGGCGCAGCGAACTGGCGGACGCATGGAGGCGGGCGAGCACCCGGCACTCGGCGCACTGCTCCAGGTGGGCCTGGAGGCCCGGAGGCCGGGGCAGGCGCTCGTCCACGAGGGCCGCGGCGAAGTCCTGGCAGCTCATGGGGTGTCTCCTCGAAGCGCGTCAGCGGCCTTGAGCTTCTGCAGCGCACGGTAGAGGTGGATGCGGACGGTGCCGCGGCCGATGTTCATGGCATCGGCGATGGCATCGAGCTCGAGCCCCTCCAGGTAGCGGAGGGAGAAGGCCGTGGCCTGCTGGACCGGAAGGGTCCTCAGGGCCCGGCCGAAGGCGCGCCAGCGCTCGACACCGGCGAAGCGCTCCTCGGGCGAGGGGTGCGAGTCAGGTCCGAGGTCCAGCACCTCCCGGACGACGTTCCACACCCGGCGTCGGCGCAGGTGGCCAATGGCACGCGAGACGAGGATGCGCCGCAGCCAGGCCGGGCCCGCCTTGGAGTCCCGGAGGGTGTGGCGCTTCTCGTAGGCATCCGCCAGGGAGGCCTGGACGAGGTCCCTCGCCTCCTCCCCGTCCCAGACGAGCCGCCGCGCCAGGCGCAGGAGAGCGGCCTGCTCGCTCTCCACGAGCACGTCGAAGTCGAGGGGAGTGCCCCTCGCTCCCATCGGCGTCTCGTCCATGACGGCGGTGCCCTTCAAGATTGGACCTCGTTGCCCGGTTTCCACAGGAGAGGACGCATGAACCCCGGGGGAGGCATACACCGGATTTTTCCCCCCATTTTTCCGCCCCTCCGGGAGAATCCGCGGTCGCCATGCCCCCCTACGAGCTCCGCCGAATCCCCGCCGCCGAGACGCGCTACCTCCGCCACGTCGTGCTCCGCCCCCACCAGCGCCCCGAGGAGCTGGTCTACCCGGGGGACGAGGCTCCGGACACGCTGCACCTGGGGCTGTACGTGGAGGGCCAGCAACTCGGGGTGGCGTCGCTCTACCGGGAGGCCCGGCCCGGCTCCCAGTCACCCACCGAGTGGCGCCTGCGGGGCATGGCGGTGCTCGTCGCCAAGCAGGGCAAGGGTCACGGGGCGGCGCTGCTGCGGGCCTGCATCGATCACGCGGCGCGTCACGGCGGCACCCGACTGTGGTGCAACGCGCGGACGACGGCCTCGGGCTTCTACCGGGCGCTGGACTTCGCCGTGGAGGGACAGGAGTTCGACCTGCCCGGCATCGGCCCGCACTACCTGATGTGGCGCGCGCTCTGACTCAGACGGTGGTGGCGGCGCGCTGCAGCCGGCCCGCGAGCTGGGTGTACTGGTCGCGCTTCTCCGTGTCGCCGAGGTGCGCCCAGACCTCCGCCAGGGACCTGGCCGCCTCCGCCAGCCCCGGGTTCAGCTCCATCGCCACCTCCAGCACGTGCCGGGCGTGCCGGTAGCGCGCCTTGCCCGTCAGCCCGATGCCCCGCGTCCGGTTCTTGCCCGACTCCGTCAGCAGCGCCTCGCCGAGGTTGGCGATCTCCACCGCGCTCGCCTCGCGCCAGGCCTTCTCGGTGTTGAGCGCCAGGGCCTGCTCCAGCAGGTTCCTCGCCAGCTCCGGCTCGTCCAGCTCGAGCTGGCAGAGCGCCGCGTTGCGGTAGTGCTCCGCCGTCTCGGGGTCCAGGTCGATGGCGCGCTCGAAGCACTTCAGCGCCTCGCGCGGGCGTCCCAGGCTGGCGTACTCCGAGCCCTTGGCGCTCATCGCCAGCACGTCGTTGGGATCCTGCGCCAGAACGCGGTCGAACGCCTGGAGCGCGGCCTCGTGGTTGCCGGACATCGAGAGGCTCACGCCCTCGTTGAATGCCGCTAACAGCTTGGACGACATATGCCCCCTTCGCGCCGATCCAGATTCTGGGCCGGTGCTGCCGGTCAGGAGTCTACAGCACGGATCCACGAGCCTGACAGGTCACGGGGTCCGCTGAAAACCCGGAAAAGCGCGGGGCGACGCACACGCCGTGGACCGGGCCCCGGCGCCACGAAGGTCCTTCTTCAGCGGGGCATTAGTGAGGATGAAGTAGCGTCCAGGAGGGCCGAGAAACCCGCGATGAAGTCCGGATAGCGCGGCCGCCACCCCAGCGCCTTCAGCCGGGCATTGGAGATGGCCCGGTCCCCCCGGAGTGACTCGGGCAGTGAAGCCAGCGGCACCGTCGGTGGAAGCGGCAGCCCGAGCCGCGCGCACAACCACCCGACCGTCTCCGCCTGCGTCGCCGGCCGGTCATCCGCCACGCAGTACGTCCCCCCAGGCTCGCCCCGCTCCAGCACCACCCGGATGGCCTCCACCAGGTCGTCCACATGGACCCGGGAGATGCGGCCTCCCCCACTCTCGGGGAGCCGGTACGTCCCGGAGCGGATGCGCTCGTGCAGACCCCGGCCGGGACCGTAGATGCCCGCGATGCGCAGGGAGATGCCGCCGAGCCGGCGATAGCGCGCCTCCGCCTCCAGGCGGCCCCGGGCGTTCGGAGCAGAGGGGTCCACGGGGGTGTCTTCGTCCACGTATCCCCGCGCGCCGCCGTAGACGCCCGTGGAGGAGAGGTAGACGAGGCGCGAGGGGCCGCTGCGCTCCAACGACCCGGCGAGGGAGGCGTCGAGCCCCGCCTCCGGAGGAATCGAGACCACGACCTGGGCCTCCTTCGACGAGGCCACGGCGTCTTCCAGGGAGAGGAGCTGGACGCCCTCGCGGGACAGCGCCTCCCGGCGAGACTCGTCCCGGGTCACCGCCAGCACGCGACGCCCGCGGAGCACCTCCCCACTCGCCAGCCGCGTCAACGTGTAACCACTCCCGAGCAGAACGAGCGGAATCATGACGCGCGATTAACGAGAGCCCCCGAGGAACGCAAGCAGGCCCCTCGCGAGGATGGTACAAGCCCCCACGTGAGCACCATTCCAGCTGCCCCTCCGTCCTTCGAACAACTGGGCCTCCAGCCCGCCCTCGTGGAGGCGCTCAGCGCGCTCGGCTACGAGGAACCCACTCCCATCCAGCGCGCCGCCCATCCCCCCGCTGCTCGCGGGCAAGGACCTGCTCGGCATCGCCGCCACCGGCACCGGGAAGACCGCCGCCTTCTCCCTGCCCCTCCTCCAGCGCATCACCCCCGGCGAGCACGCGCCGTTCTCCGCGTCCGCGCTCGTGCTCGTCCCCACCCGTGAGCTCGCCATGCAGGTGGCCGAGGCCATCCACCGCTACGGCCAGAAGCTCGGGCGTGAGCGTGCTCCCCATCTACGGCGGCCAGCCCATGGGGCAGCAGTTGCGCGTCCTCAAGCGCGGCGTGGACGTCGTCGTCGCCACCCCGGGACGCGCGCTCGACCACCTCAAGCGCCAGTCGCTCCTGCTCGACTCCGTGCGCACCGTGGTGCTCGACGAGGCCGACGAGATGCTCGACATGGGCTTCGCCGAGGACCTGGAGGCCCTCCTGGAGGCCACCCCGGAGAACCGCCAGACGGCCCTCTTCTCCGCCACCCTGCCCCCGCGCATCGCCTCCATCGCCGAGCGTCACCTGAGCGAGCCCGTCCACGTGCGCGATCGCCAAGGAGAAGATGGCGCCCGGGACCGGCCCCCGCGTGCGCCAGACGGCCTACATCGTCCCGCGTGCCTTCAAGGCCGCCACGCTCGGGCGCGTGCTGGACGTGGAGGCCCCCACCGCCGCCATCGTCTTCTGCCGCACCCGCACCGAGGTGGACGAGCTCACCGTCTCGCTCAACGGCCGCGGCTGGCGCGCCCAGGCGCTCCACGGCGGCATGGACCAGGGTCAGCGCGACCGCGTCCTGAAGCAGTTCAAGACCCACGCCATCGAGCTGCTCGTCGCCACGGACGTGGCCGCGCGCGGGCTGGACATCGAGAAGCTCTCCCACGTCGTCAACTACGACGTGCCCAACGCCCCCGAGGCGTACGTCCACCGCATCGGCCGCACCGGTCGCGCCGGGCGCGAGGGCGTGGCCATCACCCTCGCCGAGCCCCGCGAGCACCGGCTGCTGCGCAACATCGAGAAGCTCACCGGCCAGAAGATCGAAGTGGCCACCGTGCCCACCGTGGCGGACCTGCGCGCCCGCCGGCTGGAGCTCGTCCGTGCCTCCCTGCGTGAGGCCCTGGTGGCGGGCGAGCTCGACTCCTACCGCTCCGTGGTGGAGAGCCTCGCCTCCGAGTTCGACCTGTTGGAGGTGGCCGCCGCCGGGGTGAAGCTGCTCCACGACGCGCAGGTGGAGGGCCATGCGGAGGAGGAGGAGGAGATCCCCCTGGTGCCCCCGCCCTCGGAGAGGCCCCCGCGTCCCGCGCATCCGGGCAAGGACGTCCGGGCCGCCGCTCGCCCCAGCATGAGGGAGCGGCCTGGAGCGGCGGAGCCTCGGGGCCCCAAGCGCCGCACGGGCCCGTCGGAGGACTTCGAGATGGCACGGCTGTTCATCGGCGTGGGCCGGACCGCGGGGGTACGGCCCGCGGACCTGGTGGGCGCCATCGCCGGTGAGGCGGGCGTGGAGGGCAAGCGGATCGGCGCCATCCAGATTGGCGACACCCACTCGCTCGTCGAGGTGCCCGAGTCCATGGCCGATCAGATCATCACCGCGCTGCGGCAGACCACGCTGCGCGGCAAGAAGGTCCCCGTGCGCCGCGACCGGGGCTAGAATACCCGCGGCAGGACAACTGGGGGGGGTGGCGCTACACGAACCAAAGGGATGTCATGAGGTATCGACTCGCTTCGCTCATGCTGCCACTCCTCGCAGGGGGATGCCTGCCGCGAGCTCCCGAGGCCGCCGTCCGGGTGGAGGTCTCCTACGGATTCAAGGCCGGGTGCATCGCCGTCACCGCCCGGGATGCGAAGGACCCGGGCCGGGAGGCGAAAGAGCAGCTCGAGGTGCTCCAGCGAGGGCCCTCGACAGTCCTCCTCGCCGTCTATCGCCAGGAGAGCTGGAGTCACGCGCTGGAGATCACCACCACGGCCCATGAGCAGTCCTGCGACGGGCCCGAGGTGGCCCGGGACGTGCGGACCGTGAAGCTCGAGAAGAAGGCGGGCGTCGAGAAGCTCGCCATCACCCTGGACGCGCCGGACGCGGATGGAGACAGCTATATCGCCACGGACCACGGCGGTACGGACTGTGACGACGCGAAAGAAGACAGCCGCCCCGGGGCCAGCGAGGTGTGCGACGACCGGGACAATGACTGCGACGGGACCGTCGATCAGGGCGTGGGCGAGCGCTGGTACCCCGATCGGGACGGGGATGGTTTCGGCGACAAGGACACCCCTCCGGTGTTGAGCTGCACCAGGCCCGCGGACTCGGGCACCACCCGCTACGTGCAGGACGCCACGGACTGCCGGGACTCGGACACCGGAGTCTACCCCCGCGCCAACTTCACGGAGACACGGTGCGACGACATCGACGATGACTGCGATGGCACCGTGGACGATGGATTCGCCAAGGGCACCTCGTGCAGCGAGCCCTGCCCCGGCGGGCTGAACGTCTGCAACGCCAGCCACGACGGACTGGCCTGCGACGCGCCCAGGCCCACCTCCTACCATCCAGACCAGGACGGCGATGGCGCGGGCGACAATCGCGACCCGGTCGCGGTGTGTCCTGGTGCGACGCCCCCTCCGGGCACCGTCGCCAACACGGACGACTGCGACGATCAGGACGCGCACAACCGGGGCGGCGGCACCGAGGTGTGCGACGACCGGGACAACACCTGTGACACCCAGCGGGACGAGGGTGGCGTCTGCCAGGGCAAGGGGTGGAAGGTATTCACGGACGACACCGCCCTCAACGGCACCCGCCAGTGGAAGACCGTGGCGCTCGGCGCGGGCGGTCAGGTGTGGGTGGCGGGAGACAACGGCGCGCTCGCGGTGCGCACCTCGGCGGGCCAGCCCTTCACGGGCCTCGATGGGAGTTGCGGCAACTACAACTGGCGCGCCGCATGGGTCCGCCCCAGCGACGGCCACGTGTTCCTCGCCGGTGACGGCGCGCGCGTCGCCGAGCACACCGGCACGAGCTGCATCAACCCGGGGACCAACATCTCCGGCAACGACTTCACCGGCCTCGTGGGATTCACCTCGGAGACGACGACCCAGCTCTACGTGGTGGACGCCAAGGGCCGGCTGTACGCATGGACGCCGGGCAGTGATCCCCAGGAGCGATACAATCTGACGCCCCCCACCTACTTCGGCATCCACGGTGTGGCGTCCACGCAGATGCTCGGGGTCGGCGGCACGGAAGGCGTCAGCACCCCGCACATCTCCAGCTATCCCGGCAGCGGCGACTCGAGCGCCGTGACAGCGCACACCCTGAGCGACGTCTCGGGCTACACCGGTTCCCTGCGTGCCGTGTGGATGGCCAGCCCCAGCCTCGCCTACGCCGTGGGGGATGGGGGCCTGGTGATGAAGTGGAGCGGGAGCACGACCTGGGCGCGCGTGACCGCGCCGACGGACAACACCTCCGCCCCCTTCACCAGTGTGGTGGCGCTGGACCCGTCCTCCATCTACGTCACCGACGCGAGCGGAGCTCTTCGCCGGCTGACCGCGAATGGCTGGGCTCCCGCTCTCTCCTATACGGGGACCAAGCCCCTGAGGGACATCGCGCTCAGCTCGCTGAGCGACAGCTGGCTCGTGGGCGACGAGGGCCACGTGGTGCACTTCCCGGAGTAGCGGACCGGGCGCCCTGCCCTTCTTCCCGTCAGGGAGAAATCTCGGGGGAGACGCTCAGGTGGATGGGCGCCTGGAGCGCCTCGAGCGCTTCGAGGATGCCATCGGCGCCCGGGTTGACGCCGAGGGGCGACACGTAGCTCCAGGCGACACGGCCCTCCGCGTCCAGCACGAACAGGGCGCTCTCACAGAAGCCATCCTGCTCGCGGTACACCCCATAGCTGCGCGCCACCGCGCCCTTGGGCTCGAAGTCGGCGAGCAGCGGGAAGTGCAGCTTGTGGTGCTCGGCGAAGGCCACGTGGCACCACACCCCGTCCACCGAGATGCCCAGGAGCTGAGCGTGGTAGCGCTCGAACTCGCCGTGGCGCTCGCTGTAGACACTCATCTGATCGCTACACACCGGGCTCCAGTCCGCCGGGTAGAAGGCCAGGATGACGGGCCGGCCTCGGAAGTCGGACAGGGAGAGCTGCTGGTCGGGAGTGCTGTTCAGACTGAAATCAGGGGCAATCACACCAGGGGGAAGGGGCCTGGCGGGTGAGGTCGGACGAGGGCTCATGCGGCTCCCTCCTGGGGCTGGGGTCTCGGGCCAATCTGGCTCACCGAGAAAGGTGGGGCCGCCGCCCTCGCCCCGGCGAGCCCCACCTGCAAGCCCGCTCGCGGGGAGAGGGAGGCACCAAGGGCTGGTGCGAGGGGCCCCCCATTTCCAACCGCTTCAGAACTCGGCCGCGGCTCTCGGGTCCACGATGCCGCATTCCTTGATCTTGTAGAGCAGCGCCTTGTAGCTGATGCGCAGCTTGCTGGCCGCGCGCCGCTTGTTCCACGCGGTGCGCTGCAACATCGCCAGGATGGCCTCGCGCTCGGCCAGCATCGCCGCCCGCTTGCCGATGTCCTTCAGCGACATCTCCCCTTCCGGCATGCTCGGCGGAGGAGGCGGCGGCTGCGGCGCGTCGAACGGATTCGCGTAGCGCACCGGCGGCACCACCTGGTTCAGCGGCACCTCCGCCTGGGGCGCGCTCCCCCGCGACGGCATCTCCAGCACCTGCACCGACGAGCCCCCGCTCGCCGCGGCCGCTGGCGTGCGCACCGTCGGAGCCGGAGGATCCACCTCCCCGTCTCCCGCGTAAGACGTGGGCAGCGACGGAGCGCTCGCTGGCGCCCGACCTCCCGCGCGCAGCTCGTCCAGCACCAGCGACGCGTCCTTCAGCACGCACAGCCGACGCACCATGTTCTCCAGCTCGCGCACGTTGCCCGGCCAATCGTACTCGGTGAAGGCTCGCAGCACCTCGGGCGGCAGCTCCGCCACCCCGCTCATGTACTGACGCCCGTACTTCTTCAGGAAGTGGTCCGTCAGCGGCACCACGTCCTCCGGGCGCTCGCGCAGCGCCGGCAACCGGATGGCCACCACGTTCAAGCGGTAGAAGAGATCCTCGCGGAAGTTGCCCAGCTCGATCTCCCGCTCCAGGTCGCGGTTCGTCGCCACCACCACGCGGCTGTCCACCCGGACGCTCTTCTTGCCACCCACCCGGAAGAACTCCTCGTCCTGCAGCACCTGCAGCAGCTTGGCCTGCAGCCGGATGGCCATCTCGCCGATTTCATCCAGGAAGATGGTGCCCTGGTCCGCCAGCTCGAACTTGCCGGGCTTCTCCGCCGTGGCGCCGGTGAAGGCGCCGCGCTCATGACCGAAGAGCTCGCTCTCCAGCAGCTCGCCGGGCAGCGCCGCGCAGTTCACCTTGATGAAGGGCCGGTTGCGACGGTTGCTGCGCGCGTGGACCTCGCGGGCGATGACCTCCTTGCCCGTGCCGGACTCCCCCAGCAGCAACACCGGGACGTCCGTGTCCGCGATGCGCTCCACCAGGGCGCGCACCCGGCGCATGGCCGGCGAGTGCGAGATGAGGACGCGCTCCCCATCCCCGCCCCCCTGGGCCGCCGCGCTGGCCGCCGGAGCGCTCGCCGCGGACTGCCGCGCCGGCACCCGACTGCCCAGGGCGCGGGCCATCGCGTCCTCCAGCTCATCGTTGCTGAAGGGCTTGGACAGATAGTCGCTCGCGCCCAGCTTCATGGCGCGCATGGCGTCCTCCGCGCCCGAGAGCGCGGACAGGACGATGACGGGCACACCGCCGCCGGAGGCCCGGTAGCGCCGCAGCACCTCCAGACCGCTCAACTCCGGCATCATCACGTCCATCAGCACCACGTCGAACGAGTCCTCGGCGAGCATCTCCAGCGCCTGAGCGCCACTCGACGCGCAGCGCACCTGGTACCCCGAGCTGCCCAACAGCTCGACGAGGAACGTCCGCACCTGCTCCTCGTCGTCCACCACCAGCACCGCGATCCGATCCATCCCCTCGCCTCCCCTCACCATCGCGAATCACTCCTGCCGCAGCCGGCGGGCCACCCACCACCGTGTCCCCCGTCCGGCCAGAACCTTTTTCCCCATTGTTCCTCCGGCGTTCTCCCCAGGATTTACAGCCCCTCCCCACCCCTACCCCGTCCATCCCCCTGTTTTTCCTAGGGAGGCGAAGGGCGTTACTCCCCTCCTCCACCAGAAGGAGCAACGGACGTGCCATGGAGTGCCCGCCGGATGCACGCCTCGACCTCCGCTTCCTCCAAACGGAGCTTGAAGGTGTCACGGCCGTCGATGATGACCACCGGGATGTCGTACCGCCAGGCAGCGAAAGTGTCGGGGTTGGCCCGGATGTCCTCTTCCACCAGGTCGAAGGGGAGGCGCTCGCGCACCCGCTCCAGGACGGCCTTCGCCTGGTCGCAGAGGCAACAGTTCGGTTTCGAGTAGATTCGGACAATCATTCAGCAGAAGGATGTGACGCCATGCGCGGCCTGTCAGGTGACTTCTCGACGATGCCCTTGAAGGATCTCGTCGCGTACCTCGGCAGCCGCCGCCTCTCGGGGATGCTGAGGGTCATGCGAGCGGGCGTGCGCAAGCTCATCCTCCTGCGCGAGGGGCAGGTGCTGAGCGCCAGCTCCAACCAGCCGCGCGAGTTCCTCGGCCAGTTCCTCATCAACATGGGGCACCTGAACGAGGAGCAGTTCAGCAAGGCCTACGCCACCCAGCGCGAGACGAAGGTGCCGCTGGGGAAGATATTGGTGATGACGGGGCTGGTGCCCGAGCAGACGATCCGCGGCGCGCTCAACCTGAAGTTCCGGGAGGCGCTGCTGGACATGTTCTCCTGGGAGGAGGGCGAGTTCTCCTTCGACGTGGGCGGCGCCGCGGAGATCGAGGGCATCGACGTGCGCGTGGAGCTCGCGGACATCCACCGCGAGGGCGAGTTCCGAGAGACGGCGTGGCAGGCCATCCGGGGGGTCTTTCCCTCGGGGAACCTGTACCTGTCGGTGGACGAGAGCCGGCTGCCGGAGGCGCCCAAGCCGGGCAGCCTGGACGCACGACTGGTGAAGCGCATCCGCGAGGGGCTGAGCATCGACGAGATGGCCAAGGCGCTGCACGCCTCGGACTTCCTGGTGTACCAGCGCCTGTACGCGCTCTACCGGCTGGAGGCGGTGAAGGTGCTGGCCACGCCGCCAGCGCGCAAGCGGCCCGTGCAGGACGACGAGGGCGAGGCCCAGGTGGTGGACGTGGACGTCATCGGCGCCGAGTCCCCCACGAGCGAAGTCATCCAGGCGGCACAGTCGTTCCTGGAGAACGGCAACTTCCGGGATGGCGAGGCGCTGGCGCGGCGGGCGCACGAGATGTCGCCCTCGCCGGAGACGGAGGCGCTGCTGCGCTCGGCGGAGGCGGCGTTGGTGGGGGTGCTGCGCCGGGAGATGCTGGAGAAGCCGCAGGTGCCCTCGCTGCGGGTGTCGGCGGCGCAGCTCAAGACGATGCAGCTCAGCGCCCCCGAGCGCTACCTGCTGTCGCGCATCGACGGCAAGCGCGACCTGGGCGGCATCATCAGCATGTCCCCGCTGAAGGAGTTGGACGCGCTGAAGTACTTCCAGGCCTTCGTGGACGCCGAGCTGGTGAAGCTCACGCCCCGGTAGGGACGCCTCCTCGCACTCCAGGTGGGGGACTTCCCCACGCCTCTTCAAAACCCACGACCTCCCCCCCTCCTGGTTGAGCTATAAGTTCGCCCGGAAATCCACACTCCGGCCGAACCCGGTTCATCAACCTGGAGGGAGGGCGCATGCCGCTGTCGTTGAAGGTGAATGGCAAGGAAGTGACTGTCGAGGTGGAACCCGGCACACCCCTGCTCTGGGTGCTCCGCGAGAAGCTCGGACTGCTCGGGGCCAAGTTCGGATGTGGCCAGGGCCTGTGTGGCGCCTGCACGGTGCACATCGACGGCGCGGCGGTGCGGAGCTGTCTGACGCCGGTCTCGGCGGTGAGCGGCGAGGTGACGACGATCGAGGGCCTCAGCCCCGACAACAGCCACCCCGTGCAGCGCGCGTGGATCGAGGCCGATGCGCCCCAGTGCGGCTACTGCCAGCCCGGTCAGGTCATGGCCTGCGCCGCGATGCTCAAGGCCAACCCCAAGCCCACCGAGGCCGACATCTCCGCGTCCATGACGAACCTGTGCCGCTGCGGCACCTATGGCCGCATCCGCAAGGCCGTCCAGCTCGCCGTCAAGCTCAATTCCGAGGGGGAGGTCTGACCATGACGTCCGATCCGAAGAACGAGCGCCCGGTGGTCCTCTCCCGTCGTTCGCTCCTGCAGTCGAGCGCCGCGACGGCCGCGGGACTCATCATCGGCTTCCACCTGCCCGGCAACCCGAACCGTCGCGCCGAGGCGTTCGCCGGAGCCTCCACCGGAGCTACCGCCGGAGGCACCGCCGCCGAAACGAAGCTCAACACGTGGCTGCGGATCGCCACGGATGGCGTCATCACCATCTACGTGGCGAAGAGCGAAATGGGCCAGGGCATCTTCACGGCGATGCCCATGCTCATCGCCGAGGAGCTGGACGCCGACTGGTCCAAGGTGCGCGTGGAGCCCGCGCCCTCGGCCGCCGAGTTCAACTACACCGGCGCGCCCTTCGAGATCACCGGTGGCAGCATGAGCGTGCGGACCACCTGGGGAATCCTCCAGCGCATCGGCGCCACCGCGCGCCACCTGCTGATCGCCGCCGCCGCCCAGAAGTGGGGCGTCAAGGCGGAGACCTGCCGCGCCGACCAGGGCTCGGTGGTCCACGCCGCGAGCGGCCGTAAGGCCAGCTACGGAGAGCTCGCCACCGCCGCCGCCGCGCTGCCCGCCGAGTCCATCCCCAAGGAGCCGAAGCTCAAGGCCCCCTCCGAGTACAAGTTCGTCGGCAAGCCGATGAAGCGGCTCGACACGCCCGCCAAGGTCGCGGGCAAGCCGCTCTTCGGTATCGACGTCGTCGTCCCGGACATGCGCTACGCGGCGGTGCGCCACTCGCCCGTCTTCGGCGGGGAGTGCGCCAACTTCGAAGTGCTGGCCAAGGCGATGCCCGAGGGCACCACGCTGGTGAAGGTCGCCGGTGCCGTCATCGCCGTCGCGGATGG
The DNA here is from genome assembly GCA_963771175.1 of uncultured delta proteobacterium. Lineage (GTDB taxonomy): Bacteria > Myxococcota > Myxococcia > Myxococcales > Myxococcaceae > Archangium. The sequence continues at coordinate 84,700 of CAVYSY010000001.1, read as the reverse complement.
CTGGTGGAAGGCGAAGACGGTCCTCGAGGGCCTGGACCTCAAGTGGACGAAGGGCGTCACGACCGGCCTGTCCTCGGCGGCGATCGAGAAGAAGCTGCGCGCCGCCACGGGCGGCAAGAAGCTCCCGGTCGCGGCCACCAAGGGCGAGCCCGACAAGGTGCTGAGCAAGGCCAAGAAGAAGCTCGAGGCCGAGTACTCGACGCCCTTCCTGGCCCACACGCCGATGGAGCCGATGAACTGCACGGCGCACGTCACGCCGGAGGGCATCGAGATCTGGACGGGCACGCAGAGCCACACCCTCACGAAGTTCGTCGTCACGAACCACACGAAGGTGCCCCAGGACAAGATCGTCGTCCACACGACCTACCTGGGTGGCGGCTTCGGCCGGCGAGCGGAGAACGACGTGGTCCTCCAGGCCATCGAGGCCTCGAAGGCGGTCGGCAAGCCCGTCAAGCTCATCTGGTCGCGGCCGGAGGACGTGCAGCACGACTTCTACCGGCCGGCCAGCCTCGTGAAGATGAAGGCCGGGCTGGATGAGAAGGGGCAGCCCGTCGCCTTCAAGGCGACCATCGCCGGCCCGTCCATCATGAGCCGCTGGACGCTCTTCGGCGGCGTCGGCAAGAGCGGCATCGACATGACGACGGTCGAGGGCCTGAGCGACATCAAGTACGAGTGCCCGAACCAGACCATCCAGGCGGCGATCGTCGACACCGGCGTGCCGGTGGGCTTCTGGCGCTCGGTGGGCAGCTCGCACAACGCGTTCTACCTGGAGAGCTTCATCGACGAGATGGCGCACGCGGCGAAGCAGGACCCCTACAAGTACCGCCGCGCCCTGCTGGAGAAGTCGCATCCGCGCTTCGTCCAGGCGCTCGACACCGTGGCCCGGATGTCCAACTGGGAGACTCCGGCGCCGGCCGGCCGGTTCCGCGGCATCGCCATCGCAGAGAGCTTCGGGAGCATCGTCGCCGAGGTGGCCGAGGTGTCGGTCTCCGAGAGCGGCCAGCCGACCGTCCACAAGGTCTGGGTCGCGGTGGACTGCGGCCGGTACGTCAACCCCGACACGATCGTCGCGCAGATGGAGAGCGGCGTCGTCTACGGGCTCTCCGCGGCGCTGCGGGGACAGATCACCCTGAGCAACGGGCGCGTCGAGCAGAGCAACTTCCACGACTACTCGATGCTGGCTCCCCTCGAGATGCCGGAGATCGCCGTGGAGATCGTCGAGAGCGGCGCCGAGCCCGGTGGCGTCGGAGAGCCCGGCACCCCGCCCATCGCGCCCGCGGTGACGAATGCCCTCTTCGCCGCGACGGGCAAGCGCATCCGCACCTTGCCGATCAGCAACCACAAGCTCCCCGGGGGCAAGGCGTGAGTAGCAGTGAGCTCCTCACCGTGATGGAGGAGGCCGTCGCGGCCCGTGAGCCGCTCGTGTTGGGGACGCTGGTCCGCACGAGTGGCTCGACCTACCGCCGGGCCGGGGCGCGACTCCTCATCACACCGGGGGGCATGCCCGTCGGGTTGATCAGCGGCGGATGTCTCGAACCGCAGATCGCGAAGGCGGCGCGCGAGGTGCTCACCACGGGCCTCTCGCGTCGCCTCTTCTTCGACATGACGGGCGAGCATGACGGCATGGTGGGCTTCGGCCTCGGGTGCCGGGGCGCTCTCGACATCCTGCTCGAGAGGATCGAGCCCTGGCGCCTGGACGCGGACACCCGGCGTCTGCTCTGTGGAATGAACGCCGGTCCGGCGCCGAAGGCGATCGTCACCGCCTTCGCCGCCGCTCCCGCGCTCGAACGTCAGCTCGGCAGCATCCTGGAGGTGGAGGGCGACTCCGGCCTGCGCGAGGCCTCGCGCGGATTCGCCCAGGAAGCGCTCGGGACGGGGACCACCTTGATCCGGACGGTGCACCTGCCAGAAGGCAACGTCGAGTGCTTCGTGGACCTCGTACCGCCCGCCTTCCATCTCACCGTCTTTGGCGCGGGCCCGGACGCGGTGCCGCTCGTCGCGATGGCGCGTCAGCTCGACTGGCGCGTGACGGTGATCGACCACCGGCCGGCGTACTGCGATCCGGCACGTTTTCCGGGCGCCGAGCGCGTGCTGCACGCCCATGCCGACACCGCCGCCGCGCACGTGCCCACCGGGGGCCACTCGGCCGTGGTGGTGATGACCCACAACTACTTCGCCGATCTCCGCCTGCTGCCCATGCTCCTGAAGCTGGACGTGGCCTACGTCGGGCTGCTCGGCCCCAAGCGCCGGGGCGAGCAACTGCTGCGCGAGCTGGCGGATGAGTTCGTGCCGACCTCCGAGCAGCGCGCGCGTCTCTACAGTCCGGTGGGGCTCAGGCTCGGCGGTGACACGCCGGCGGCGATCGCCCTCTCGATCGTCGCGGAGATCCAGTCCGTGCTCTCGCGGAGCGAGGGTGTCCACCTCCGGCAGCATGACGGGCCCATCCACCTGACCGAGGCGAGCGAGGCCAGTGAGGTGATGAGCAGGAAGAGCGCATGAGCCCCCCGGGCTCGCCGCCCTTCTCGGTCGTCGTGCTCGCCGCTGGCGGCTCGTCACGCCTCGGTTCGCCGAAGCAGCTCGTGCGTCTCGAAGGGGAGCCACTGGTGTGCCGCGCCGCGCGCGTGGCGCACGAGAGCGGGGCCCGGAGCATCATCGTCGTCACGGGAGCGTGTGGCGAGGCCGTGGCGGAGGCGCTGAGCGAGGCGCGCGTCCGGATCGCGTTCAACGCCGGGTGGGCCGAGGGGCCGGGCAGCTCGCTACGCACCGGCATCGAGGCCCTGCTCGCCGACGCCTCCCGCCCCCAGGAAGAGCCGGCCGTGCTCATGCTGTGTGATCAACCCTTCGTCACGCCGGAGCACCTTCGCGCGCTCGTGGAGTGCGTCGCGCGAGGCCATCCCGCCGCCGCCAGTGCCTACGGTGGAGACGGGGGTTTCGGAGTGCCCGCGGCGTTCGCGGCGGAGCTTCTTCCCGGGCTCCTCACACAGAGCGGACACCAGGGCGCCAAACCGCTCCTGATGCACCACCAGGCCCGCCTGGGTCTCGTGCCCTTCGCCGAGGGACTCCTCGATGTCGACACACCAGGAGATCTCGAGCGCCTGGGCCTCAGCCGCTGACCTCCCGACTCAGGGCCCGGTGGTCGAGGCCTTCGAGGCCGGTGCCTGTACCTCCGTGGGCGTCCCAGCCATCTCCTGCGCGGGCGAGGACTCTTCCTCCGAGGACTCCTCGTCCGAGGGCATCTCCTCCTGGGGCTCGGGCGGCTCCTCCTTGGCCGGAACCACCAGGGAACCCGGCGGCAGGCGGGCCAGGCCCAGACGCATGGCCTCGCGGCCGAGCCACGTGGCCCGGATGCGCCAGAGCGGCTCGTTGACGATGACGGCCGCCACCGCCACCTTGGGGTTGTCCTTGGGCGCGAAGCCCACGAACCACGAGTAGTCCCGGAAGGGCTTGCGATCCGCCAGCGTGCCCGTCTTGCCCACCGCGCCCGGCACGCCCATGCCGCGCTCGCGGAAGATGCGGCGCGCGGTCCCCTTCGTGACCGTGGCCTCCATCAGCGTCGTCAGGTCGCGCGCCACCTCGGGCGCCAGCACCTGCTCGCCTGTCTGGGGCTGTGCGTTCGCGTCATCGAAGAGAACGGGGTTCTTCCAGACACCGCCATTGGCCGCCACGGATGCCAGCAGCGCGCCGTGCAGCGGCGAGAGGTACACATCCCCGAAGCCCGCGCCCGTCTGGGCGAAGCGGAACTCGTCACTGTCCGGCACGGCGGCGAGCGACACGTCCGTGGGCACCGGGAAGGAGATCTCCCGATTGAAGTGGAAGCGGGCGGCCGCGCGCTTCAGCGCCTCGGGCGACAGGTAACGCTGCGTCAGCTTGGCGAAGACGACGTTGGCGCTCTTGCCCATGGCCTCGGCCAGCGAGTGGCACTGGCCGTCCCGCTCGCTGTCCTCCAGCAGCTTCTCGGAGAGCCGCCGCTTGCCACCATGGAAGCACGTCTCATCCACGGGAGTGACACCGGCCTCCAGCAGCGCGGCGCCGGTGACGATCTTGAAGATGCTCGCCGCGGGGAACACCGCGCGCGTGGCCAGCCCGCGCAGCCCCGGCTGCGACTGCGAGTGCTCGGCCATGGCCAGCACACGGCCCGTGGACGGACTCCAGCACCACCACCGCCCCGAAGGGCACCTGGTACAGCTGGAGGATGCCGGTGAGCTGCGACTGGAGGGTCGGGTCGATGGTCAGCGGCACGTCGCCCTGGGGTCCGGGCACCACCAGCCGGCCCTGCGCATCGCGCTTCGCCCTGGCGAGCACGTCCTGCTTGGACGGAAGCGGACGCAGGCGGGCGATGGGCGGGTTGTCCTCGCGCGAGGGCACCGGCACGGGCGGAACGAGCCCCAACATCACCCCACCATCGGTGGCGACCGCCGCCTCGGCCACGCCGCCGTCCGCCAGCCCGGCATCCGGGAGGGAGGCCTCGGCCACCGGCGCCGTCCCCGCATCCGAGCCCCCCTCGTCCGCGCCGACGAGGAGGAGGAACAGGGGAAGGAGCAGCGTGGCGGGAAGGGCACGGGAGAGAGACATGCGGAACCGTCGCGCGGGTGAGAGGTGAGGGGGCGAGCATGGTACCCGCCCAGGACGGGACGTCCATTCCCTCGGCGTGAGTTCCCCTGGAGAGCAAGAAACCTGGCGAGCCCCTCCTGGTCCCGATAGGTTCCACCCGCCTTGAATGGATTGAATGAGACCGCAGTGATCTGGAGCGCCGAGAGCCGCCGCACCGTGCGCAGCGCACGCGTGGTGGCGCTGCTCGGGCTCTACAGCATGTTCTCGCTGCTGGTGCTGCTGGTGGTGGGCGGCATCACGAAGACGTTGCGCGAGCAGGTGGACGCGCAGCTCGCCCAGGTCGGCGCCGACGCCAGCGCGGGTACCCAGGTGGCCGAGGAGATGCGCAAGGGCTTCCTCGGGTTCCTCGTGGGAGGCGATCAGGCCATGATGGAGGCACTCGGGCAGGTGCCGCTGGTGGTGCTGGTGGTCTTCAAGGTCACCCTCTTCTTCCTGCCCCTCTACGTCGCCATCATGGGCTTCGACCAGGTGAGCGGCGAGGTGGGTCCGCGCTCCATCCGCTACCTCACCGTGCGCGCGCGGCGCTCGTCGCTGCTGCTGGGCAAGTTCCTGTCCCAGGCCACGGTGCTGCTGGGGCTGGTGCTCATCATCGACCTGGCCATCTTCGTCTACGCCTGGTTCACCACGCCGGACTTCGCCGCCGCGTCCTTCGCGCTCAACCTGCTGAAGTTCTGGCTGGCGGCGGTGGTGTTCTCGCTGGCGTACCTGGCGCTCACCACCTTCTGCTCCAGCCTGTTCCGCTCGCCCGCGATGAGCCTCATCTTCAACATCTTCATGCTGTTCGGCTTCTGGCTGGTGAACCTGATTGGCGGCCTCGCCGACGAGGGGAGCCCGGTGCGGTACCTGCGCTACCTGACCCCCTCCGCACTACGCCAACAACCTGCTGCACCCGCGGTTCGCCGAGTTCGCGGTGAGTGGCGCGGCCTATGCCGCCTTCGCGCTGGTGTTCCTCGGCGCCGCCCTCTTCGTCCTGCGCGCGAGGGACCTGTGAGCGAGCTGGCCATCGACATCATCAACGCCACCAAGCGCTTCGGCCCCAAGGTGGCGGTGGACGGGGTGAGCTTCACCGTCGAGCGGGGCCAGGTGTACGGCCTCATCGGGCCCAACGGCGCCGGGAAGACGACCACCTTCTCCATGATGTGCGGCTACCTCTACCCCACTGGCGGCACCGTGCGGGTGATGGGGGTGGACCCGTCCGTGGACGGAGCCCTCAAGGGGAAGGTGGGCGCGCTGCCCCAGGACGCGGTGCTGCCCGGCGGCTGGAAGGTGGGCGCGCTCCTCATGTACTGGGCGCGGCTGAGCGGCCTGGACAAGCCCGAGACCGAGGCGCGCGAGGCGCTCGACAAGGTGGGCCTGATGGAGGCCTGGAACGTGGAGACGCACGCGCTGTCGCACGGCATGGCCAAGCGCGCGGCCATGGCGCAGGCCCTCATGGGCCGGCCGCCGCTGGTGCTGCTCGACGAGCCCACCGCCGGGTTGGACCCGCGCATCGCCGCCCAGGTGCGCCAGGTCATCCGCGACATCCGGGGCCAGCATCAGACGGTGGTGGTCTCCAGCCACAACCTCCAGGAGCTGGAGGAGCTGTGCGACGCGGCGGCCATCCTCGACCGGGGCAAGCTGGCCCAGGCCGGCACCATGGCCGAGCTCACCAGCCAGACGGCCGAGTTCCGCGTCCAGGTGGCCCGCGGCACCGTCATCGTGCCGGAGCTCGAGTCCATGCCGGGCGTCACCGCCGCGCGCATGGAGAACGAGAACGTCCTCCACGTCCGCTATGACGGCAAGGCCCACCAGCCCGAGGAGGTCATCAGCCGCGTGGTGGGGCACCTGCTGCAGACGGGGGTGCTCATCCTGGGCGTCTCGCGCGGCCGCCGGCTCGAGGAGCGGGTGCTTCAGCTCCTCTGACGAGCCCCCGCCCGGAAGCGGCGGGAAATCCCCGAGAAAATCCCCGGTGAAACTCCGGGGCGGCTCGGGTCACCACGGGGCTGATGGTTGCCAGTCCCCTCTCATGCCCCTCCGCCCACCGTGCGGATCCAGGCCACCCAGGCCGCCCCGCGCCGCTCCAGGCCGAGCAGGGCATGGCCGGTGGCCTCGCACCACGCGGGCAGATCGGCCTGCACTCCGGGGTCGGTGGCCACCAGCTCCACCAGCGTGCCCGGCACCAGCCGGCGCACCGCCTTGGCGATCTCCAGGATGGGAACGGGGCAATACGTTCCCGACGCATCCACGCGCACGTCCGGCTGCATGGCCTCAGTGTAGGCGCGGAGCGAGCAGCGTGCCGGGGGAATTTTCCCCAAAAACCATCGTGTTTTCGGGGCCCTGGGTCCTGTCATGCCCAGGACGGGTACGCCTGCGTCTCCTTGCGTGCTCGGAACGGGCTCTGTTATCTAGCCCGACCTTTTTGAGCCTTTTGAACCTATGAGCACAAGCGCGGATCCGCACTCGGACCAGATGTCGAAGGAGCACAACAAACCCATGAGACCCAATGTGATCGTGGCCCTGGTGGTGGGCCTGGTGCTGGGCTTCGCCGGCGGCCGTGCAGTCAACGGCTCCTCGGCGGACGCCCCCACCGGCAACAAGCCCGCGGCGGCCGCCAACGCGCCCCGGCCGAACGCCCGGCCGGTGGACCCCACCGTCTTCAAGGTGCCCGTCGACGGCTCGCCCACCAAGGGCAACGCGGACGCGCTCGTCACGCTGGTCGAGTTCTCCGACTACCAGTGCCCCTTCTGCTCCCGCGCCAACGCCACCGTGCAGCAGCTCCAGAAGGACTACGGCAACAAGCTGCGCGTGGTCATGAAGCAGAACCCGCTGTCCTTCCACCCGCGCGCCAAGCCCGCCGCGCTGGCGCGCTCGCCGCCGGTGAGCAGGGCAAGTACTGGGAGATGCACGACAAGCTCTTCGCCAACCCAAGCGCGCTCGAGGACGCCGACCTGGAGAAGTACGCCAAGGAGCTGGGCCTCGACGTGGCCGCTGGAAGGCGGCCATGGCCGACCCGAAGCACTCGGCCAGTCATCGACCGTGACCAGGCCCTGGCCTGGCAAGCTCGGCGCCAGCGGCACCCCGGCCTTCTTCATCAACGGCCGCTTCCTCTCCGGCGCGCAGCCGCTCGACAACTTCAAGGCGATCATCGACGAGGAGCTCGGCAAGGCCGAGGCGCTGGTGAAGCGCCGGCACCCCGGCCAGCCAGGTGTACGCCGCCATCCTCGCCAAGGGCGTCGAGGCCCCGCCCCCAGCAGCCCGCGCAGCAGGCCGAGGCCCCGGCCAGCCCGCGGTACCGCAAGGTGGACGTCCCGGCCGACGCCCCGCTCCTGCGGCCCGAAGAACGCCAAGGTCACCATCGTCGAGTGGTCCGACTTCCAGTGCCCGTTCTGCAGCCGCGTGATGCCCACGCTCAAGCAGATCGAGGAGACCTACGGCAAGGACGTGCGCGTCGTCTTCCGCCACCAGCCGCTGCCCTTCCACCACAACGCGAAGCTCGCCGCCGAGGCCGCCATGGCCGCCCACGAGCAGGGCAAGTTCTGGGAGATGCACGACAAGCTCTTCGCCAACCAGCAGGCGCTCGACCGCGCCACCCTCGAGAAGTACGCGCAGGAGCTCGGCCTGAACATGGGCAAGTTCAAGGCCGCGCTCGACTCGCGGCAAGTTCCGCAGCGAAGCGTCGAGGCGGACTCGCGCCGCCGGCAACGCGGTGGGCGCCAACGGCACCCCGACCTTCTTCATCAACGGCCGCGAGTTCGTGGGCGCGCAGCCGTTCGAGAGCTTCAAGAAGATCATCGACGAGGAGATCGCCAAGGCCGACAGCTGCTCGCCGCGGGCACCAAGGCTCGACGACCTCTACGAGAAGCTCATCGAGCCGAGGGCGCTCAAGCCGGCTCCCGCCGGCCGCCGGCCCGAGGCTCCCGCCGAGCCGCGCGGTGCAGAACATCGAGGTCGGCAACGCGCCGGTGAAGGGCCCGAAGAACGCCCCCGTCACCATCGTGGCCTTCTCCGACTTCCAGTGCCCGTTCTGCGGCCGCGTGGTGCCCACGCTCAAGCAGATCGAGGACGAGTACAAGGGCAAGATGCAGCGTGGCCTTCAAGAACCAGCCGCTGCCCTTCCACAACAACGCCAAGCCGGCCGCCGGGCCGCCCTGGCCGCGCAACGAGCAGGGCAAGTTCTGGGAGATCCACGACAAGCTGTTCGCCAACCAGCAGGCGCTCGACCGCGCCTCGCTCGAGAGCTACGCGCAGGAGCTGGGCCTCAACATGGGCAAGTTCAAGGCCGCGCTCGACTCGAACAAGTTCGAGGCGCAGATCACGCGCGGACTCCCAGCGAGGGCACGCGCCTGGGCGCCAACGGCACCCCGACCTTCTTCATCAACGGCCGCCAGCTCGTGGGCGCGCAGCCCTTCGACGCCTTCAAGGCGCGTCATCGACGACGAGCTGAAGCAAGGCCGGCGGCGCGGTCGCGCCGCGACCAGAAGTAGTCCCCGCGCTCCCCTGAAGCACGAAGGCCGTCGGACCCAAGCGGGTTCCGGCGGCCTTCGCTCTTTACGGCGCTGCGGGCGCGCGGCTCAGGCCACGGCGATGGCGTCGATCTCCACCTTGCACGCCGCGCGGCAGCGCCGCGACCTGCACGGTGGCGCGCGCCGGGGGCGGGCCCTTGAAGTAGCGGCCGTACACCTCGTTCACCTTGGCGAAGTCCGCCAGGTCGGTGACGAAGATGCCGCAGCGCACGACGTGGTCGAAGTCGAGGCCCGCCGGCCTCGAGCACCGCCTGCAGGTTCTTCATCACCTGCTCGGTCTGGGCCACCACGTCGCCCTCGACCATCTCCATCGTCTTGGGGTCCAGCGGGATCTGCCCGGACAGGAAGGTCATCTTCCCGGCGTGCACCTGCACCGCCTGCGAGTAGGGGCCGATCGCCTTGGGGGCGTCGTCGGAGTGGACGATCTTGCGAGCCATGGAGCACCTCGGAAGTGAAGCGGCCAGGAGCGGCCGCGTGTCCGCGCGGCTCTACCATCGGAGGTAGCAACCGGCCAGCCCTTCGCCTCCGGGGAGGGGCCACTCCGCCCCAGGACGAGGGAGTGGAGGCTAGATGCGCTCGACGGAGTAGACGCCGTTGAGGCGCTCGATGGTGCGCATCAGATCCGTGAGCTGCTTCAGGTCCGAGATGGTGACCTCGAAGGTGTTCACCGCGCGGTCGTCCCCGGTGGCGCGGCAGTTGGCCTGGGAGATGTTCACGCCCTTCTTGGAGAAGGTGTTGGAGATGTCCGCCAGCAGGCCCGGGCCGGTCCGCGGTGAGCACGCGCAGGGTGACGGGGCGCTTGAAGTCGCCGCGCACGTCCCACGACACGTCCACGCGGCGCTCGGGATCCGTGGCCAGCGCCTTGTCACAGCCCACGGTGTGGACCGTCACGCCCCGGCCTCGGGTGATGAAGCCGGCGATGGGGTCTCCCGGCACCGGGTTGCAGCAGCGCCCGAAGCGGACCAGCACGTCGTCCACGCCGCCAATCTGCACCCCGCTGCTGTTCTGCTTGCCCACCAGCTTCTTGGCGAAGTCGGTGACGCGAGACAGGCCCGGCAGCATGCCGCTGGAGCTCGCGGACGACTCCGCCGGCATCGCCCTGCCCTCACCCGTGGAGGGCGGCCAGCTTCTCCGGCGGAACCACGCGGGTGATGATCTGGTTGGGCACCACCTTGCCGTAGCCCACGGCCACCAGCAGGTCGTCCTCCACCCGGAAGCCGAGCTCCTCGCAGACCTTCTTCAGCTCGCCGCTCTTCACCAGCCTGTTGTAGTTGAGCTGGAAGCGCTTGAACTCCCGCTCCATCAGCTCGCGGCCGAGCTGCAGGCTCTTCTCGCGCTGCTGCTGCTTGATGAAGGAGCGGATGCGCTGCTGGGCGCGGCTCGTCTTGACGAAGGTGAGCCAGTCCTTGGACGGGTGCGCCTGGGGGCTGGTGAGCACCTCGACCGTGTCGCCGTTCTTCAGCTTGTAGCGCAGCGGGACGATCTTCCCGTTCACCTTGGCGCCCACGCACCGGCCGCCCACGTCCGAGTGGATGGCGTAGGCGAAGTCCACCGGCGTGGCGCCGCGCGGCAGGCTCCGCACGTCCCCCTTGGGCGTGAAGACGAAGACCTCGTCGGTGAAGAGGTCCACCTTCACCGTCTCGAGGAACTCCTTGGGGTCCTTGAGGTCCTGCTGCCACTCCATGAGCTGGCGCAGCCAGGCGAACTTCTCGTCGTCCTTGCTGACGGAGAGCGCCTTGCCCTCCTTGTACGCCCAGTGCGCGGCGATGCCTTCCTCGGCCACCTTGTGCATCTCCGCGGTGCGGATCTGCACCTCGATGCGCTCGCCCAACGGCCCCATCACCGTGGTGTGGAGCGACTGGTACATGTTGGGCTTGGGGATGGCGATGAAGTCCTTGAAGCGCCCCGGCACCGGCTTCCAGAGCTGGTGCACCAGACCCAGCGCCTCGTAGCAGCTCGGGCACCGCGGGCATGAGGATGCGGAAGGCGATGATGTCGTGGATCTGCTCGAAGTCGATCCCCTGCGACTTGCATCTTCTTGTAGATGCTGTAGACGTGCTTGAAGCGGCCGCTCACGTCGCCCTTCAGGCCCGCGCTCCTCCAGCTTGGCTGCGGATGAGGCTGCTGACGTCCTCGATGTACTTCTCCCGCTCCTTCTTGCGCTTGTTGAGCTTCTCCTGGAGCGTCGAAGAAGTCCTGGGGCTTCACGTAGCGGAAGGACAGGTCCTCCAGCTCGGTCTTGATCCAGCTGATGCCCAGGCGGTTGGCCAGCGGCGCGTAGATGTCCAGGGTCTCCTGGGCGATCCGCCGCTGCTTCTCCTCGGCCATGTGGTCCAGCGTCCGCATGTTGTGCGTGCGGTCGGCCAGCTTCACCAGGATGACGCGGATGTCCTGCGCCATCGCGATGATCATCTTGCGGAAGTTCTCCGCCTGCTTCTCCTCCTGCGAGAGCGTGGCCGAGGCGGAGAACTTGGAGAGCTTGGTCACCCCGTCGACCAGCTGGGCGACCTCGGGGCCGAACAGCTCGGTCGAGCTCCTCGGCGGTGGCGAGTGTGTCCTCGATGGTGTCGTGGAGGAGGCCGGTGACGATGGAGGCCTCGTCCAGCTTCAGCTCGGCCAGCAGGCCAGCGACCTCGAGGGGATGGATGAGGTACGGCTCACCCGACTTGCGTAGTTGGCCCTGGTGCACCTTGGCCGAATAGACGTACGCCTTCTTGATGATGTCCAGATCGGGGTCCGGATGGTACGAGGCAACCCGCTGGAGGATGTCGTTGAGGCGAATCATCGAAGCGTCAGCAATCGTAACTGTCGCCCCCTGTGGGAGCAACGTCGCGTCATCGGTATTCGCCCGGAATTCGCTTTCGTTGACCCGGCGTTCCCCGCACTTCTAGAGTCGCTCCGCCCATGTCACAGCTCCTGCTGTCCGCTCTTGCCGTGGTCTGCCCGAACTGTGACGGCCACAACCCGCCTCGCGCCACGGTGTGTGCGAGCTGCGGCACCTCGCTGCGCGAGGCGCCCGCCACGGCCAGGCCGCCACCCGCTCGAGCCACGCCTGCCTCCCCCGCGAGCAGGCCCGTTCCCGGCGTTGCCCGGACTCCCCCGGGTGGCGCCCGTCCGCCCGAGGCCCCGCCGGGTCTGCGTCCGGCCTCCTCGCGTACCCCGCCCCCCATCGCCTCGGCCGGAGGCGTCCCGTTGGTGCCTGGCGTCGCCCGTCCCCAGCCAGGGCCCGCCGCCCGGAGTCCCGCCGCCCCCGGCGCACGTCCCGCCCCCGCCCCCCCTGCCGCGGTGCCTCCCGGGCCAGCGCCCAAGCCCGCCGCGCCCGTGCCCGCCGCGCGCCCCGCCGCCTCCCGCTTCGGACTGATGGTCATCGCCGGCACGGCGCGCGGCCAACGCTTCAAGCTGCCCGTCACCGGGTGCACCGTGGGCCGCTCGCGAGGAGCCATCCTCTTCGCCGACGACATCTTCGTCTCCGCCCAGCACGCCACGTTCCTCATCAAGGACACCGTGCTGCACGTGCGCGACGAGTCCAGCAGCTCGGGCGTCTACGTCACCATCACCGGGTCGGAGCCGCTCCCCCCTCTGTCCTTCTTCAGCATCGGCCAGCGCCTCTTCCGCTTCCTCGGGAAGATCGAGGCCCCGCCGCCCCTCGCCGGGCGCCCCACCGTCTACGGCGCTCCGGTGCCTCCCGGCCAGGGCATTCACGGCGTGGAGGAAGTGCTGGTGGGAGGCCGCAGCGGTCGCACCGTCGTGACGTCCGCCCCGCTGCTGACCATCGGGCAGGCCAACTGTGACTTCAGCTACCCCCAGGAAGAGGGGCTGGCCAGCCGGCACTGCGAGCTGAGCTTCACCTCCGCCGGGGCCCAGTTGCGCGACCTGTCCGGAGGCCTCGGCACATACGTGCGCATTCCCGCGGGAGTGGAGAGGCCGCTGCGCCCCGGAGATCGGGTGCGTCTGGGCCAGCATATCCTGCAAGTGGAGCTGATGGGCTGAGCCCCCGCCGTCGGATTATGGGCCCTCGGCGGACGCGAGGTCCGGCATCTTCTTGAGGAGGGTGGCGCGGGCCTTGGAGTCCGGCAGGTCGCGCAGGTGGCGCTTCCACCAGCCGCGCGCCTCGTCGGTGATGTTGCGCGCCCAGTACACCTCACCGAGCTTCAGCGACAGCTCCGGCGTGGGGTTGAGGAGGAAGGCCTTCCGGTACTCGGTGGCGGCCAGGTCCAGGTGGGTGCGCTTGTAGGCGTCGTCGCCCGACTGCTCGAAGCGCCCGGCCTGCTCCGGGTTGCGCGCTTCCTTCGGGATCTCCCGCTCGTACCCCGGAATGGGAGCGGGCATCAGGGCGCCGGACTCCTGCCCGGGGATGGGGGCGTTCTTCGGGGGGACGAAGCGGCTTGTCCCGGGACGAGGTGCGCCAGCTCGTGTAGAGCCAGTAGCCGCCCAGCGCGAGCGAGGCCAGCGCGAGCGTGAGGATGAAGGCCTTGAGGAATCCCACCCCACTCCCGGCGTCGGACACGGTGGGCACCCGGGCCTCGGTCTTCTCGTGGATCGCGGACTGGTCGATGGTGGGCGCGGGCGCCCGCTCGGACACGGAGCGCTCGGCACCGGACCGGGGGACGGGCTGGGAACGCTCCCGCTCCGGCCTGCTGGGAGGAGCGAGCTGCGTGCGCTCCTGGGCCATCCGGGCCATGGCGGCGCTGGACTGCATGCGCGTGGGTTCGGCGCGCACGGTGGCGTCGGAGTCGCCGTTCCAGGCCGCGTCGGTGATCTCCGTGCTCATCCCATTGGGAGGCGGCGTGGCCCGGCGTGGCAGCGGCGCGAGCACTCCCGAGGGCGAGGCCGGGCGCCGATTGGCGGGGGCCGCGTTGGTGCGACGCTCGCGCTCCTTCTCCACGGCGAGCAGCTCGGCCTTGAAGGCCTCGGCATCCTGGGGCCGATCATCCGGGCTCTTGGAGAGCGTCCGCATGACGAGCCGCTCCATGGCCGGGGAGATGCGGATGTCCGGGCGCTTGCGCGACGGCGGGACGGGCTCCTCGGTGAGGTGCTTGGTGGCGTAGCCCACGGCCGAGTCGGACTCGAAGGGCAGCCGGCCAATGAGGAGCTGGTAGATGATGACGCCCACCGCGTACAGGTCCGAGCGGTGATCCAACGTCGCGCCACGCGCCTGCTCGGGCGACATGTACTCGGGGGTGCCGCAGACGAAGCCGGTGCGCGTGAGGGTCGGCCCGTCCTCGCCGTCCTGGATCTTCGCGATGCCGAAGTCGAGCACCTTCACGAAGTCCGGCTCGTCGCGGCGCTGCTCCACCATGATGTTCTCGGGCTTGAGATCCCGGTGGATGACGCCGGCGGCGTGCGCGTCGTAGAGGGCGGAGAGCACCTGGCTGACGATGCGGACGACGCGCGACTCGGGCAGCGGGCCGTCCTTGCTGAGGACGGTGTGCAGGTCCTGCCCCGGCACGAACTCCATGGCGATGAAGAGGGCCCCGTCCTCGGCGTGCCGAAGTCGAGGATGCCGATGGAGTTGGGGTGGTTGAGGCGGCTGGCGGCCTTGGCCTCGCGCTTGAAGCGGGCCACGGTGCGATCATCGCCCAGCAGGGTATGACGCAGCACCTTGAGCACCACCAGCTTGTCCAGGGCGATCTGGCGGGCGCGGTACACCTTGCCCATGCCGCCCTCGCCGATGAGGGCTTCCACCTGGTACTTCTGGGCGATGGTACGGCCGATGTACTCGTCCTGCTCCCCGCGCGCGAGCGTGGCTCCGCAGGAGAGGCAGAACTTCTTGGAGGCATCACCGGCGTCGACGCCGCAGCTCGGACAAAGCAAAGGGGACTTCCCGGATACAAAAGCGGGTGTTGGCCCCCGAACTTCCCACGAGCGTCGGGTCGCCCGCAAGGTGGACGGGCATTGTTCAGGATCCGCGCAACCCCGGGCCGGGCTTGATATGTAAGCGCGTCCGCCATGGCCTACTGCCCCCGCTGCGACGCCGAGAACCCCGACAACGCCTCCACCTGTAGCGCCTGTGGCTCGCCCATGCGCGCGGGGGGCACCATGGTGATGGCCGCGCCGAAGCTGGTGGCCCGGCCGCAGGTCTCCCTGCGCGTGGTGCGGGCGGACGGTGGCCCGGAGTCCGTGGTGAGGATGACCCGGGACACCCTCACCTGCGGCACCCAGGGGGACCTGCCCCTGACGGACGATCCCTTCATCATGCCGGTGCAGGCCCGCTTCTTCTTCTCGGGCGGGCGGCTGGCGGTGGAGGACGTGGGCGGCGCCAACGGCGTCTTCGTGCGCCTGCGCCAGGAGAAGGAGCTGCCGGTGGGCGGCGAGCTGCGTCTGGGCCGGCAGCGGCTGGTGCTCGAGCCCATCCCCGCGGCGGCCGTGGGCCCGGGCGGCGCCCATATCTGGGGCTCGCCCGACGCGGGCTACAAGCTGCGGCTGGTGCAGATCCTGGAGGGGGGCGTGCGCGGAGCGGCCTTCCCGCTCAAGGAGGGGGACAACTCGCTCGGGCGCGAGCAGGGGGACATCACCTTCCCCACCGACGGCTTCGTCTCGGGGCGCCACGCGCTATTGCAGGTGAAACAGGACCGACTGGGGGTGCGGGACCTGGGCTCGTCCAACGGCACCTTCATCCGGCTCAACGGCCCCGTCTTCGTGGACAACGGGGACCACTTCCTCATCGGCCGCCAGCTTCTCCGGGTGGAGCTCCAACTGGCGGCCTGAGAGATGGGCGGGCGGCGTCACGCGGGCCCCTGCGTGAGCACCGCCTGCCCTGTCCACGGCCTCAGCCGTAGGACTTCTCCTTCTTCTCCTGCTCTTCCTTGCAGCGGATGCACAGCGTGGTGACGGGCCGCGCCTCCAGCCGCTTGGGGGAGATCTCCTCTTCGCACCGCTCGCAGATGCCGAAGGTGCCATCCTCGATGCGAGCGAGGGCACGATCGATCTTCTGCATCAGGAACTTCTCCCGGTCGCGCAGGCGGAACGCCATGGACTGCGCGTACTCGGAAGAAGCCTGGTCGATCTCATCGGGGAGATCGTCGGTGTCGAAGCTGGCTTCTTCCACCAGGGTCTTCTTGGCGCTCTCGAGCAGGCTAATCTTGCTGTCCTCGAGCATCTTCTTGTAACGCTTGAGATCTTTCTGGTTCACAGCCTCAGCTCCGGTGCTGCGGGGGAAGGGCCCTGGTGCCCCGAAAAAATGGGCCGGAAATCTTTATTCACGTGCGACCTGATGTCAAGGAATCCCAACCAACCGATAACAGGCGATGAGGTCGTACCCCATGAGCGATACCTCCAAATTTGACCGGGAGTTCCTGCGAGCCGCTCTCTCGCTCGCTGGAAAAGGGGACGTGGACCACTTCCTCTACATCAGCGACACCCCCATCGCGGCCGAGGACCTGCGCCGGCAGCTGGCGAAACGCAAGCTCGTCTACGCGGTGACCTCACCCAAGCTCGCCCAGGATCTGCTCTCCAAGAAGGAGCGGGCGCTGGTTATTCCCGCCTACGACTACTCGCGCACCGAGCGGGTGAAGGTGGCACTCGTGTCGGCGCTCTCCCAGGGGGCCTTCAAGGAAGGTGACCTGGTGCTCTGCATGACGGGCAAGCTGGGCCGGTCTCCGGACACGCTGATGCAGATGCGCATCGGCGGCTCGCTGGACGACCGGCTGGCGATCGAGGGCGTGAAGCTCGGCGACGAGTTCAACTCGCAGGTGGTGGACGCGCTCATCCAGCTCGCGCTGCAGATCGGCCAGGAGGGCTTCGAGGGTCACCCCATCGGGACGATCATCACGATCGGCGACCACACGACCGTGATGGAGTCGAGCCGGCAGATGACGATCAACCCGTTCCAGGGGTTGTCCGAGTCCGAGCGCAACGTGCTGGACCCGAAGATCCGCGAGGCGATCAAGAACTTCTCGGTGCTGGACGGGGCGTTCGTCATCCGCGAGGACGGCGTGGTGCTGGCGGCGGGGCGCTACCTGTCGGCCTCGGACGAGACGGTGAAGATTCCGCTGGGACTGGGAGCGCGACACGCGGCGGCGGCGAGCATCACGTCGACGACGAAGTGCATCGCGCTGGTGGTGAGCCAGACCTCGGGAGCGGTGCGGCTCTTCAAGGACGGCAACATCGTGCTCGAGCTGCACCAGACCGCGCGCCGCACGTAAGCACCCTCCCCTCCCGCACTCACTCCGACTTCGCGGACTCCCCGCGCTCCTCGCGGTAGATCTCCGCGAGCGCATGGGCCCGCTCGATCTCATCGCGCGCGGCATCCACGGCGAGCACCTTGTCGAAGCGCTCCACCTGCTCGCGAAGGGCCGCGGAGACGAGCCCTCCCACCGCGAGCCGAGCGGACGCACTCTCGCGCTCGGCCCGAAGCTCGGCCACGCGATCGCCCACGTCCGCGGCGGCTTCCAGGAGCAGCTTGCTGTCCTGCTCGGCGCGGTTGAGCGACTCCCGGGTGGTGCGCAGCAGGGACTCGGTCTGGGCGCGGTCGCGCTCGAGCGTGGTGGCGATCTTCGTATCTCCCTGCTCGTCCGCGATGGCACGCCGCCTGGCGATGTCCTCCAGCCGCTTGACGTAGCGCTCCGCGGAGCGGGTCAGGTCTCCCTTGAGCGCGAGCAGCGTGGCGGCGGACTTGCGAACCTCGGCCCCCTGCCGCTCCAGGTCCTCGATGAGCTGATCGAAGGCCGCGAGCGGGTCCACGGGTTTCTTCTCGGGCTTCTTCTTGCGCAACCAGTCGAAGAGCATGGCCGGACAACAGCCTACTCGAAGGGACGGCAGAGGAGCCGCACGCGTTCGAGGCGCTCGTGCACCTCTGGACTTCCGGTGGCGAGCACGGCGAGGTAGCGCGCGGGAGTGAGCTGGTACACCCCAAGCAGGTGCTGCAGGAGGGTGAGGCTCTCGGTGGCGCGGCGATCGGCGGGGGCGAGCGCGGCGGCCTCCACGAGCGCGTCGAGGATGTCGGCCACGCGGGCGTGGAGCTCGAGTCCGGGCGCCGCTCCCGTCACCTTCTCGGAGGAGGCCCGCTCCGGTTCCGGGAAGAGGGCATCGAAGGAGACCTCGGAGGCCATGGGCGCCGAGGAGGCCGTGCGCCCGGCGGCGAGGGCCTCGAGCGCGCTCAGGTGGGGCGCGAGCGCCTCCAGCACCTCCGGGGTGACGGGGACATCACGCGGCAGGAGCGTGCGCCAGGGGCTGTCGAACTCGGTGCGGGCCCACTGGATCTCCGCGTCGGAGAGGTGGTGGTAGAAGGCGCGCCCGCCCCGGGCGCGCTGCTCCTGGACCAGCGACTTGAGGTCCGGGTTCTCCTCGCCGAGCGAGATGAAGCTGAGCGCGATGTCCAGCGCGTCCACGGGGGCTCGGGTGCGGCGGATGAGCTCCAGGTCGACGCGGTCCTCGCCATCGGTGACGAGCACCACGGTGGCCCGGGCGAGGTAGGGGTCCTTCCCCCGCGCGGCGCGGATGGAGTCGAAGGCGGACATGAGCGCGAGGGTGATGTCCGTCTGTCCCTCGGCGGGCGAGTCGCGGAAGAGCTTCTCGATCTGCCGGGTGGCCTCGCGGGCCGTGTCCACCCGGGCGAGCTCGGTGGGCGTGTCGTTGAAGAAGGAGAAGTAGAGCGGATCGAAGGGCAGACCCTGCGCGCGCCTTGACGCGGAGGTTGTTGAGCTCGGCGATGATGATGGCGTCGCGGAAGCGGGCGCGGGTGCCGTGCATGGAGCCCGAGGCGTCACAGACGTAGACGCGCACGGAGGTGCGCTTCATCTGCTTGGGCTTCGGGGGCGGCTCATCCTCCAGGTAGGCGCGCACGCGTCTGGCCGTGGGAGGCCAGGTCGTAGACGAGCATCCGCGGGTCCGAGATGACGAAGTCGTGCACCTCGTGCGAGGCTGCCCGTGCGCTCGAACGTCATGTGCTGCGTGGGGTACGGCACCCGCCGCGGCACGGGACGCACCTTCTGGGTGTTCACCTCGACGACTTCCTCGGAGAGCGAGTCCTCCACGTCGAAGTAGCGGGCGCAACCGGCCGCCAGCTCGAACGCGGAGAGTTGCTCGGGGCTCAGCGAGAAGGCCAGGTCCGCGAGCAGGTCGTCCGAGGAGGAGGACCTGGGTTTCTCCTTGAAGCCGTGCGGCCCCTCGATGGCGGGGGGGAGTTCCCCGAACCAACGGGTCAGCTCATCGCGCTCGGCGGACTCCAGCAGGGCCCGCATCCGCCCGCCAGCGGGCATCATCGGCTCGAGCGCCGCACGGGCCGCCGCCGCGAGCTCGGGGTCATTCGCCTCCAACGCGCGCTCGTAGAGGCCCCGGAGCGAGCGCCAGGCCATCCCCGGCTCCCTGCTCGCGGTGCGCCGCACCTCCTGCACCAGCGCTTCCAGCGAACGCGTCGCCGGCAACTCCCGGACGCGCTCGCGGGCCTGGGCCACCTCGCTGCGCAGGGCGACGCCCCGGTCGCGATCGTGCTCCATGCCGATGCGCAGCAGGAGCTCATGGGCGACGTCCAGGTCACGCCGCCGCTGGGTCAGGTCCTCCACGTTGTGCCGCGCCCGCTGGGCGAGGAACTCGGCCACGGCCATGCGAGCCTTGCTGGGGGCGCCCCGATCATTCCAGAGCGGCCCGGGCCGCTCGAAGATCTCGAAGCTCGCCCTCCGCCTGCGTCGGGGGCCTGGGAGACAGGAAGAGCTCCGCCACCCGCAGCACCCGCGCGAGCCGGACGAAGCCCCGCTCCAGCGCCGTGCGCGCGCCCGGAGGCGTCCGGCCCGCCCGCGTCATCTTCTCCACCGCGCTCAGGGTCCCCTCGAACTCCTCCAGGGCCTCGTCCGCCCGGGAGCGCAGACCCGCCGCCAGGTCCCCCACCCTGCCCTTCTTCACGCCGAGCTCGAGCAGCAGGCGCGCGTCCGCGAGGGTGTGGACCCCCACCCGCTCCAGGGCACGGTCGAGCAGCGTCACGGTGGGCAGGGACAGGTCCACCTCCGCCGGGGCCGTGAGCCCCAACCACCATCCCCGCAGGCCCTCGGCCTGGGACGAGCTCGTCTGGAGCGCGTCCAGCCGTTGCCGCAGGCGTGCGAGCCGGGACCCGAGCACGCGTCAGTGCCTCCTCACAGCGAGGCCCGCAGCTCCAGCAACTGCTTGCTGAAGTGGCTGAAGTCGTCGTCGATGCCGCGCAGCACGCCCTCCAACTTGAGCGCGCTCTCACCCAGCTCGCCGGGTATGGCGACGAGCTGGCCGAGCACGCCCTTGATGCGCACCAGCTCGCCCTCCTTGAGGGTGAGCAGCGGGAAGCGGCTCTTCACCAGCCGATCGAAGACCTGGTCCGCGGTGGCGCGGCTCTGGATGTTCTGCGGGGCCGGCAGAGCGGTGAGGAGCTGGGTGAGCCAGCTCCTCAGGTACTTGATGCGCGTCTGCACGAAGGCCAGCTCCACCCGGGCCACCGCCTCGTGGATGCCCTCGGAGAGGAAGGAGGCGGCGGAGGACGACCGGGCAGAAGGCGAGCTGCCCGTCCAGCCCGAGCAGCGCGGCGAGCTCGCCATCCCGGACCTGGGTGGAGAAGTCGCCCCGGTAGAAGTTGTAGGCCTCGCCGCTGATGGCGGCCTGGGGGGCGGGCGGAGGGCTCGCCACCTCGCGACCGAGGTCGCGCACGTACTCGCGCAGGCGCACCTCGAGCATCTCCCGGCACTCGGCGAACACGGGCTCCGGCGCCAGACCCTCGCGCCGCAGGTTCTCCGCCACCGACTGTACCGTGCGCGCGAGCTGGTCGATGCGCTCGAAGAGCGTGGTGGACAGCACGTCCCGCGCGTAGGCGAACCCGAGCGGCTGCAGCAGCTCCTGCTTGAGGCCGCGCTGCGCCGGATCCAGCTTGCACAGGGCCTGCTCGAGCTGACCGAGCCGGCGCGAGTCGGCCGCGAGCGCATCGAGCGGATCCCTCCGGCCCCTCGAGCCCGGGAAGGCGGTCGTCGCGCGCTGGCGCAGGGCCGCCACGGCACGCCGGCGCGACTCGGACTCCCCTGCCCGCAGCCGCACCGCCGCGGCCGAGCTGCCCTCGGCGAGCAGCGCCAGGAGCTCGATCCACCCGGCCCAGCTCCTCGGAGAGGTTGTCCGCGAGCCCGACGAGTGCCTCCAGCGCCACCGCCTCGTCGAAGTCGAGGCTCTCGGCGTTCAGCGCCATCACCTCGAGCGCCTGCATGACGAAGCGCGCCACCGACTCGCACAGGACCTGCAGCCTGCGGACGCAGCTCCGGGCACCAGGCGACACAGCTCCAGCGTGTCCACGAGCGCGGAGAACACGGCCACTCCCGGCCGGGCCTCGGAGCCCTCGATGGGCCCGCGCGCCACCCGCTGCTCCACCGCCGCGAGCAGCCCGCGCGCGGCGCCCAGCAGCGCTCCCCGGTTTTCCGGGTGGCGGGGCCCCGGGACGAGCTTGGTGCGCAGGCGCTGCGCCGCGGTGGAGACGATGCCGGGCTGGAAGTTGCGCGCGAGCGCCTCCACGGACTTGAGGTCATCGGCCGCGCCAAGTGCCGTCGCCTCGCGCTCCACGCCCGTGCCCAGCTCGGCGCGCACCTTGGTCAGCGCCGCGTCGAAGGCCTTCTGCTCGACGCGGACGATCTCCAGCTGCGCGCGCTCGCGCGGATCCACCGCCACCTTGAGGAGCACGTCGGACTCCTCCGGCCTGCGGCCCGCCGAGCAGGAAGAAGCAGCGCAGCACCTCGAGATCCTCGACGGTGGCCTCCAGCGAGCGCGTCCGGGCGGCGGTAGATCCGATCGCGCACCACCGCGGCCTTGAGCGCCCACAGCGCCTTCACCACCGAGCGCTGCGAGAAGTACTTGGTGGGCACGTAGTCGGGCAGCTTGGACCGACCTGGGCCGCGAGCGCGCGCTCCAGCTCGTCGGCGAGCATCTCGAGGGCCTCGAGCGACGTGGCTGGGCACCTCCACCCGCTCCACGGCCGCCTGGAGCACGTCGAGCTGCTGCAGGGTCAGCGCGGCGCGCAGCTCCGGCCGCTGGTCCTTGCGGCGACGCGGTGCAGCATCGCCGCGCGGCTGGGGCGCCGGGCGAAGGTCTTGGGCACGAAGCAGATGAAGGCCGAGCCGGTCGGCGAAGGCGAGCAGCAGCTCCGGCGAGCGCGCCAGCACCTCCGAGAGGTAGCGGTTGCTGGTCATGATCGCGCACTCGATGCGCCCGGTCGTCACCCGGCGGCCGTGCTTGAGCTCGCGCTCGTGCAGCACGTTGAGGATCGAGCGCAGCAGCATGTCGCGCCCGTCGAAGACCTCGTCGAGGAAGGCGTGCATGGCGCCGAGCATGCCGTCCTCGGTGAGGTACTCGGTGCGGCCGGTCTCGGTGAGCACCTTGAAGTCCACCGGGCCGATGAGGTCCGTCTGCACCGTGGACTCGGCGAGCTGCTTGGAGAAGAGCGAGGGCTGCCCGGTCTTCTCGTCGACGATGCGCCCCAGCACCGACGAGGCGATGGCGCTCTTGGCGGTGCCCGGCGGGCCCACCACCAGCACGTGCTCCCGGCACAGCAGCGCGAGCTCGATCTGGGTGAAGAGCGTCTCGCGCTCGAGATAGGCCTCGCGCAGCTCCGGGAAGAAGTGGCGGAAGGCCTGCGCGGCCTGGGAGTAGACGTGAGTGGGCGAGTGGATCACGGGCGGTCACAGGCTGGGACAGGAGGACCCATCGTAGCCCCCACCACCGCTCTATTTGAAGGGCTGGCACCGCCCATGCCCACGAACGGACCGATTTCCCGCCGTCTACTTGAAGTGCACGGCACACGCCCCGTCCGGGCAGGTCCGCCCCGCGATGCGGAAGCGATAGCGGGCGATGAGGCCGTAGAGCCAGTCCGCCACCTGCCGCAATCCCGGTACGTAGTAGACGAAGAGCAGCTTTCCGAGCGGCCTGCGCCCCAGCGCCTGCACTACGGCCTCAGCGCCCTCGAAGACCCGCCCGTCCGGCTGGACGAGCTGAATCCCCTTCTCGCACCGATCAGGTGAGATGCCGGGGAACGCGGCCAGCACCCCCTCGTCCCGAAACGAGCGCAGCTCGGTTCCACTGCCACCCAGCAGCCGCTCGAACTGCTTCGCGGCGCCTCGGCACAGGCGGCAGTGCCCGTCGTACAGGATGACGTCATGCCCCGGGGGCGTCGTTGTCAGCGCCTTCATGGGTCTCCTTCCGCCGTGTGCCCGCTCATCCGGGCCACACCTCCTTCATATGCGGCCGGGCCCCGGGTGTCCTGAAAAGAGGAAGGGCCGGACACTCCCTCGCGGAAGCGCCGGCCCTTGGGTCCTACCCTGTCACTCCGTTACGACTGGCGGAACTCGGCGTCCACCACGTCGTCCTTCGGCGTGGCCGGGCTGCCCGGAGCCGCGCCCGCTTCGGCGCCCGGAGGAGGAGCCTCCGCGCCCGGCGCACCACCGGTGGCCTTGTACATCTCCTCGGCCACCTTGTAGCTGGCCTGCTGCAGGCGCTCTCGAGCGCGCTCTTGATGGCGTCCTTGTCCTGGCCCTCGCGCACCTCGTTGACGCCCTTGATGGCCTCCTCGAGCGTGGACACCGCGTCCGGCGAGAGCTTCTCGCGGTTCTCCTTGACCATCTTCTCCGCGGCGTACGCCTGCGCCTCGGCCTGGTTCTTCAGCTCCACCAGCTCGCGGCGGGCCTTGTCCTCGGCCTCGTTCTCCTTGGCCGCGTTCACCATCTTCTCCACCTCGTCCTTCGCCAGACCGGACGAGTGGGTGATGGTGACCTTCTGCTCCTTGCCCGTGGCCTTGTCCTTGGCGGTGACGTTGAGGATGCCGTTGGCGTCGATGTCGAAGCGTCACCTCGATCTGCGGCACGCCGCGCGGCGCCGGCGGCAGGCCCGTCAGGTGGAAGCGGCCCAGGCTGCGGTTGTCGCCCGCCATCTCGCGCTCGCCCTGCAGCACGTGGATCTCCACCTGCGTCTGGCCGTCCGCCGCCGTGGAGAAGGTCTCCGACTTGCGGGTGGGGATGGTGGTGTTGCGCTCGATGAGCTTGGTCATCACGCCGCCCAGCGTCTCCACGCCCAGCGACAGCGGGGTGACGTCGAGCAGCAGGATGTCCTTCACCTCGCCCGAGAGCACGCCGGCCTGCACCGCCGCGCCGACCGCCACCACCTCGTCCGGGTTCACCGAGCGGTTCGGCTCCTTGCCGAACAGCTTCTTCACCGCCTCCTGCACCTTCGGGATGCGCGTCGAACCGCCGACCAGCACCACCTCGTTGAGGTCCTTCAGGTCCACGCCCGAGTCCTTCAGGCCTTGCGGCACGGCTCCAGCGAGCGCTCGACGAGGTCGTCGATCATCGCCTCGAACTTGGCGCGCGTCAGCTTGCACGTTGAGGTGCTTGGGGCCGGTGGCGTCCGCCGTGAGGAACGGCAGGTTGATCTCCGTCTCCATCGTGCTGGACAGCTCGATCTTGGCCTTCTCCGCCGCCTCCTTCAGGCGCTGCAGGACCATCTTGTCCTTGGAGACGTCGATGCCGGTGTCCTTCTTGAACTCGGCGATCAGCCAGTCCATGAGCGCTGGTCGATGTTGTCGCCGCCCAGGTGCGTGTCGCCGTTGGTCGCGAGCACCTCGACCACGTTCTCGCCGACCTCGAGGATCGAGATGTCGAACGTGCCGCCGCCGAAGTCGTAGACGGCGATCTTCTCGTCCTTCTTCTTGTCCAGGCCGTAGGCCAGCGCCGCCGCGGTGGGCTCGTTGACGATGCGCTGCACCGTCGAGGCCGGCGATCTCGCCGGCGTCCTTGGTGGCCTGGCGCTGGGCGTCGTTGAAGTACGCCGGGACGGTGATGACCGCCTCGGTGACCTTCTCGCCCAGGTAGTTCTCGGCGGCGCGCTTCAGCTTGAGCAGCACCTGCGCGCGAGATCTCCGGCGGCGCTGAACTGCTTGCCGTCGATCTCCACGCGCGCGTCGCCGTTGGGCCGCGCACCACCTTGTAGGGGACGAGCTTCGCCTCCTCGGTCACCTCCTCGAAGCGCCGGCCCATGAAGCGCTTGATGGAGTAGACCGGTGCGCTCGGGGTTGGTGATGGCCTGGCGCTTGGCCACCTGCCCGACCAGCCGCTCGCCATCCTTGGCGAACGCGACGACCGAGGGCGTCGGTGCGGTTGCCTTCCTCGTTGGTGATGACCTTGGGCTCGCGACCCTCCATGATCGCGACCACGCTGTTGGTGGTGCCCAGGTCGATGCCGATGATCTTGCCCACGGTGTGTAACCTCCCGAAATGACTGCGGAAAAGTACTTCTGAAACCTCGAGTACCTCCGATGTGTGACCAACGTAACCACCCACCCGGGGGTGTCAAACCGCGTCACGAACGCGCCACCGGGCTGCTACGGGTGCGTAACGCGCTCTCCACCCCCGCCACCGTCCGGTAGCAACCAACCGGACGGGCGATCAAAAGCGAACGCGCCAACCCCCTGGAATTATTCGGAGTGGGCCAGGATAACGCCTCGCGTCAGCCCTTGGCTGGGAATGTGCACTGGGCGGGAGGCACGTTGCCGTCACGCGGCAACGACATGCCCCTACCCCCTTGGAGGCAGCCCTCTATGCTGGTACAGCCGCTTCGGTCCGTGGATCCCCGACAGGTTCCGTCCGTCTCCGGCGCACCCGAGCACAAGGTCGCGGTACTTTTGAACGCCAACGCGCGCCGGGTGGATGCCCGGATGGTGAAGTCGCTCTCGCACGTGGTGCCGGAGCAGGACCTCTTCCTGTCGCGCTCGGAGCTGGACTGCCGGCGCATCGTCCAGACGGTGCTGGAGCGCAACTACCCGATGGTGTTCACCGGGGGCGGCGACGGCACCTTCCAGTGCTTCGTGAACGAGGTGTTCCGCCAGCTCGAGCCGCGAGGCCGCTTCGCTGGCAAGCGGGCGCCGCGCTTCGGCGTGCTGAAGCTGGGCACGGGTAACGGCCTGGCCACGTACGTGAACGCCGGCACGGGGAAGGATGGCATCCTCCAGGACGTGGTGCGCGCCCGCGCCGGCGAGGTGCCGGGCTACCGGCGGATGGATCTGCTGCAGGTGGACGGCCAGCGCGCGCCCTTCGCGGGCCTGGGCGTGGATGGGAAGCTGCTCAACGACTACATCTGGGTGAAGAGCAACCTGGGCAAGGGGATGCTCAAGACGCTGATGTCGGGCCCGGGCGGCTACTTCTCGGCGGTGGCCTTCAAGACGATGCCGCACTACCTGACGAACTCGACGTGGGTGGACTGCGAGATCACCAACGGCCGGGCCGGTGATGCGTACCGGGTGGGGCCGGATGGCAACCCGATGGGCACGCCCATCGCTCCGGGACAGACGATCTTCAAGGGCCGGCTGATGATGGCGGCAGCGGCGACGATGCCCTTCTACGGGTACGGCTTCCGGATGTTCCCCTTCGCGGGGGCGCGCCGGGGGATGATGCAGCTCCGCCTGGGCCAGCTCCCCGTGCCGAACATCCTGGCGAACCTGCCGAAGCTGTGGGCGGGCCGCTGGTTCCCCGAGGGCATCCAGGACTTCTACGCGCAGGAGATCCACATCCGCTTCGCCAGGGCGATGCCCTTCCAGATTGGCGGGGACGCGGCGGGCTACCGCGAGGAAGTGAAGCTGAGCGTGGCCCCCGAGACGGTGGAGTTGCTGGACTTCCACGGCGCGATGCACTGAGTGCCCTCCCCCGCGGGCGCCCCCAGGCCCTCTCTCTCGCTGGGAGAGGGCCGAGGCGAGGCGCTCCGCCACGGGCCGCCGTGCTGGCGAACTACCCGCGGTCGCGAGTGGCCGGAGGCCGCTCCCCGGACTCCTTGCGGCGACCCACGAGGAACGCGTAGCTCGCGGTGGCCTTGCCGTTCTCCCGGTGCAGGGCCATCTCCTCGCGCAGCCAGCTCCCCTGCTCGGGCGGGGCCTTGGCGAGGTGGGGCTCGAGCTCCCGGTAGAAGGTGTCCAGCTCCGCGTCCTGGAGGGACTCGACGGACTCCGGCTCGAAGCCGGACTGCGCCACCTGTTGGAGCAGCTCGCGGGGGAGCATCAACGGAGCCCCCAGGCGACGCTCCCAGAACTCGAGCACCGCACGAGGCGTCACCCGGCCCACCCGCACCGGGAAGGTGAGGCCCACGCGACCATTGCGGGCCAGCAGGGGCCGCAGCGTGCCCAGCGCGTCGGAGAGCCCCATCAGCACCCGGCCCGAGCAGAGGATGGCGTCGAACTGGCCCTCGCGAAAGCCGGGCTTGTTGAAGTCCACGCGCCGCACCTCGACGCGCCCATCCAGCGCGAGCGAGTAGATGCGCTCGCGCATGCGGGAGACCAGCGCCTCGTCCGAGTCCGCTGCCACCACCGAGCAGCCGAACTCCTGGGCCAGCAGCACGCTCGCCGAGCCAGCGGGCCCGCAGCCGAGCTCCAGCACACGCCCGCCCTCCTCCAGTTGCGCCACCTTCGCGAAGCGCCGGATGGCAGCATCGGAGCAGAAGGGACGCCGAGCATCACCAGGGAAGTAGAGCGGGAAGGGCTCGGCCAGACTCATGGGTAGCCTCTTCTACACTGCCCCCCCGGGGATCGCCACTTCCCCCTGACGCACCGAGGGGCCATCCGGAGGGGGGCCATCCTCAGAGGTAGTAGACGACCCGCTGCTCCTGGCGGAGCCGGGTATAGATGGAGCGGCGGTGCTCCTCGGACAGCAGGTACACCGATACGCTCACGGAGACGTAGGTGCCCTTGCTGCTGGGCTGCTCCCGGATGGAATCCGAGGAAATCTCCGTCCCCATGAGCGCCCGGAACAACTCCCGGACGTACTCCAGGAAGTCCGCCTCCTGCCGACCCATGACCTTGAAGGTGTAGACGGTGGGATACTCGATGAGCGGCTTGTTCTCCTGGCCGTCGCCGGTGCTGGTGGTGAGAACTTCTCCCTTACCGTCTCCACTCATGACTGCTTCCTCGGGCGGCGCAGGGGCCTAGAGCAGGTTGGCCGCGAGCTCGGCCAGGGCGCTGCGCTCGCCCTTGGCCATGGTGATGTGGCCCGCGATCTTCTCGTTCTTGAACCGGTTGACCACGTGGACGAGTCCGTTGTTGGTCGCGTCCACGTACGGGTTGTCGATCTGGAACGGGTCGCCCGGTGAGAATGATTTTCGTGTTGTCGCCCACGCGGGTGATGATCGTCTTCACCTCGTGGGGCGTGAGGTTCTGGGCCTCGTCGATGATGATGTACTGGTTGGGGATGCTGCGCCCGCGGATGTAGGTGAGCGCCTCGATCTCCATCAGCCCCAGGTCGATGAGCTCGTGGTAGCCCCGGCCGGCCTTCTTGTCGGCGCGGCTGAGGTTCATCAGGAACTCCACGTTGTCGAAGATGGGCTGCATCCAGGGGTTCATCTTCTCTTCCAGGGTGCCCGGCAGGTAGCCGATGTCCCGGCCGAGCGGGAACACGGGCCGGCTGACGAGCAGCTTCTGGTAGGTGCCCTCCTCGGTCACCTTGTGGAGCCCCGCGGCGATGGCGAGCAGCGTCTTGCCCGTGCCCGCCTTGCCCACGATGGTGACGAGCTTGATCTCGTCATTCATCAGCAGGTCCAGGGCGAAGCTCTGCTCCATGTTGCGCGGGCGGACCCCCCACACCCCCTCGCTCTTCATGCCGCGCAGCAGCGGCACCACCCGGCCCCGGGTGGCGTTGAAGCGGCCCATGGCGGTGTGCGAGGGGTTGGTCTCGTCCTTGAGCAGGATGAACTGGTGCGGCGAGAGCTTGTCCTGCCCGGAGAGCTCCACCTCGGCGGTGGGCTTGTACATCTGGTCGACCAGCTCGCGAGGGACCAGGCGCTCGGTGAAGCCCGTGTAGAGCTCGGTGATCTCCACCCGCTCGGCGTCGTAGTCCTCGGCGATCAGCCCCAGCGCGTCCGCGCGGATGCGGAGGTTGGTGTCCTTGGTGATGAAGACGGCCGGGGACTGGGGCTCGCGCTCCATCAGGTCGATGGCCACCGCGAGGATGCGGTTGTCCATCAGGTTGCTGTCCGCCATGGACGAGCGGCAGGTCCCTCTCGGTGAAGCACACGCGCAGCAGGCCGCCATGGGGCAGCTTCACGCCGTCCTTCAGGGATCCTTCCTCCCGGAACGAGTCCAGGTAGCGCGCCACCAGGCGCGCGTTGCGTCCCAGCTCGGAGAGATCGCGCTTGAACTGATCGATCTCCTCGATGACGTAGATGGGGATGATGACGTTGTGCTCTTTGAAGCCGTAGATCGAGCGCGGGTCGTGGAGCAGGACGTTGGTGTCGAGGATGAAGTTCTTTCGCATCGTGTGGAGCGCCACCTCGGAATGGGTGCGACCGCTGGAACCGACCGTGCGACGGGACTCCGACTGACGGACCGCTACTGCGTCTGACTGCCAACCCCATTATAGGACGGGCATCCCACGTAGGCAGCCTCCCCGGCCTGATTGGGATGTTGACGCACGCGCTAACAAGCGGAGTCCCGAACGCCTCCTGGCCCCGGGCTCACTCTCTAACGCCCAAATGTCGCCCGAGCGACACTCCAGGGTGGCAAGGGGGCGGACCTCCGGAGGGCCCATCTCCGGCTACACGTAACGAATCTGGACGATCGTGTACTCGATCTCGCCGCGAGGGCGCACCACCTCGACGGAGTCCCCCACCTTCTTGCGCAGCAGGGCGCGCGCGATGGGCGACTCCACGCTGATGCGGCCCCCCGCGGTGTCGATCTCGTCCGAGCCGACGATCTGGTAGGTCATCCGTGCCCCATCCTCGTCCTCGAGAGTGACGGTGGCGCCGAAGTAGACATGCGAGGTGTCGGTCTGCTCGGAGGGCGCGACGATGGTGGCGGTGTCCAGGCGCTTCTGGAGGAAGCGGATGCGCCGGTCGATCTCCCGCAGGCGCTTCTTGCCGTAGATGTACTCGGCGTTCTCCGAGCGGTCGCCCTGAGCGGCGGCGGCGGACACCTCGGCGGTGACCTTGGGACGCTCCTCGTTGAGCAGGCGCAGCAGTTCCTTGTGCATGCGCTCGGCCCCCGTTCGGGTGAGGTAGCGACGGTGGCCAGAGGGGCCCTTCTCCTCCTCCTCTTCCCCACCCTCCAGCTCCAGCTCGTCGTTCTCCTGGGGGGCTTCCTCGGAATTCCGGACGTCTCGACCCATGGACCCCTGTATAAGCGCCTCCACCGGGTGGCGGAAGGAAGGAGGCGTGGGGGCGGGCCGTTGTCCGGTGGCCGTCAGGAACAGGGGGGTGCGATCGCCAGTAGAAGTCGGAAAGAAGTGCTGGTAGAGAGCGCCCGGACGCCGGGGAGTTGCGAAAACCGGCCGGCCACCAAAAAAGAATAGTGCGAGTCGCTAGCTCAGCTGGTAGAGCACCGGCCTTTTAAGCCGAGGGTCGGGGGTTCGAGTCCCCCGCGACTCACAGAGGTCCCCGTCGTCTAGAGGCCCAGGACGCTGGCCTTTCAAGCCGGTAACACGGGTTCGAATCCCGTCGGGGACACAAAAGCCGAGGCCGGAAGCCGCTGAGCAATCAGGGGTTTCCGGCCTCGGTGTTTTTGGGCTCCGGCGCGTCTCCAGAATGTCTCCACGCCGGAGACTCACCCCGCCGGTGAGCGGCACGGTCCGGAGCTTCGCGGCCGAGGTGTTGCGCGGGAAGAGCTGGCGCAGGAGCAGCTCCTCGTCGTCGGGGGAATCGAACCGTCAGGAGCGCTCGCGGTCGCGCCCGGGGCGGCCGCCCGTGTCCTCGCCGATGATATCGGCGATGGGTGGAAGCCCCTCTCGCTGCACGGTGTCGAGCGCCTCGGTGATGGCATCCAGCTCGGTGTTGAGCCGGTGCACGCTCTGCCGCAGCCCTTCAATCTGCGTGGTGGTGCCCGCGCTCCTGGCCAGCGAGACACGTGTGCGCAGCTCCTGCAGCAGCACGAACAGCGAGGTGTACTCGCCATCCACGCGCTCGGCGCGCTGCTGGAGCCGCTGCAGTGCCGAGAGCTGGCCCTCCAACGAGTGCACGGCGTCATCCAGCCTGCGCCGCGTCTCCGCGTCGGTGGTGGCCGCGTGCTTGCGGAGCAGCTCGGTGCGCTGGGCCCGCAGAGACTCCAACCGCTCGGGAGGGCTCTCGGCGACGAGCTGTCGCCGCCGCTCGTCGAGCGCACGGCACGTCTGCCTCAGGGACTCGACTGTCTTCTCCGGCTCATCGAGGAAGCCGCGCACGGCCTCCGGGCTGCGCGCCAGGTCGGCCAGGAGCTGGTCGCATAGCACGTCCACCTCATGGGGGCTCGCGGCCTGCTCGGGGGCCGCCGCCGCCTCCGGCTTCGTCCGCGCCACGAGCTCCGCTGGCTCCTCCCGGGGGCTCCGCTCCAGCCTCCGCCGCTCGCTCGCGAGGTGGAGTTGCCGCGCCCCGGCGCTCCCCAGGCCGAGCGCGACGAAGACCATCCACCACAGCTCGGGCCGGGAGACGGCGAAGCCCAGGCACACCAGGGCCATCATCAGGAAGAAGAGGCCCCCGGGAATGGACGCCTGCTGCCGCTGGCGCTCGCGGTGCTCCTCACGCTGCCGGCGCTGGCGCTCGCGCCGTTCCTCCTTGCGCTTCTCCTTGTCGAGCGCCTGCTCGATTTTCCGCTCCACCGTCCGCGAGAACTGCTCCATCGCCTTGCGGCGGCTGCCGCGCGTCGTCTGCTCCCACTCCTCCACTTCCTGGAGGATGGTGCGGCCGAGCTTCTCGAGCCGTTGCTGGAGGTTGTCTTCCGAGGCCATGGTGCGCTCGTGGGCAGGTGCTGCCGGCGGAGGTTCGCACAGGTGCCACGGGCCTGCCACTTGCGTCCGGTGGGAGGCAGTCGCCAGGCGAGTCCTCCCGGCGAGCCAATCTTCGAGCGCCAGCAGCGCGGAGGCCTCGTCGTCGAAGGTCTTGCTCGCGCCATCCCTCGTCACGAGCGTCGCCCCCTTGATGATGGCCGACGTGTACTCGGACGTCCCGTTGGCGTACTTGGAAAGCTCTCGCTCCAGGGGCCCCGGCCAGGAAGCTCAGTCGTGACGCGGAGGAAGTCCCCCGTGTAGCGGGCCTCCAGTCGCCGCACCGCCCGCGCGGTCGCATCCGTGCTGTCGAAGGCGAAGCGAAGCGTCGTCTTGCTTCCGTTGTTGTAGCCCGCGTGCACCTGCACGATGGCCTCGAAGCGCTCGATCTCCAGGAACAGATCGCCACGCTTGAGCCAGAGGGTGACGTGCTCCGAGGCCCGCGCCACATCGAGGGCCGGCGAGGGCTCCAGTCCCAGGAACTTCTCACCGTCGTGGATGACCACGGGAAACTGACCCGATCCCTCCAGCCACACCTCGCCGGTCTTCCGCTGTGCGTAGAGGATGTCCCCTGCCCTCACCTTGACCGGCGCACGCGCGAGGATGTCGGGCAACCACGTCGAAGCGGTGTGGCCGCGCTTGAGCCCGTGGCGCTGGCGCGCTGCCGTCGCGACAGCCACGGTGTCCGGGAAGGCACCAGCCAGCACTTCCTTGCTATTCACGGTCTACTTCTAATACAATTTTTAAGTGATCGTAAAAAGACCCGTGCATCCGTACGTCGTCGTGCTGGCACTTGCGCTGGGGGCCTGTGGTTCCGCCGGCGAGCTCGGGGACCCGACACATGAGCACGACCCTGTCGATGACGCCGGGCAGCATGATGGTCACGACACCGGGGTGCGAGACGTTGCGACCGAGCCGTGCGATGCCGGCAACTGGCTCGAGTTGAACCCCGACCTTCGAGAATGCCGGCTGGTCAGTGCGAACCTGGACGGCACGAGCATGCGCCGCTCGAACCTGAGCAACGCTGACTTGACGGGTGCCAACCTCGTGGGTGCCGACCTGTTCAAGGCGGTGCTGAGCCATGCAAGCCTCGCGGGCGCGGACCTGGCCGGCGCGAACTTGACGAGTGTCGACCTGACCGGCGCCAACCTGACCGGCGCCAACCTCGAAGGCACCAGGCTGACGAACGCCGTGCTGAAAGACGCGCTCCTGGACGGAGCGAGGACAGACGCGACGACCACATGCCCGAGCGGCACGCCAGGACCCTGCTGGTAGAAGATCCGCGGCAACTCCTTCCCTACCGAACCGCCTCTAGACAAAGAGAGACGAACATGAAGCGAAGCCCATCGGTTGAACTGGCGGCTCGTACGAGCGCCATCGCGATTCTCGGTACGCTCTGCCTGACCGGATGCAACAACGAGAGCCAGGGACTGGCGAGCCGCGGCTCCGGGTCACTCACCGTGTGCCCGGCGACGAACGTGATCACCGATCCGCCCCAGTTCCAGTGGACCTACCACGCCCCGTCGGACACCAATCCGACCGCCTACTACAGCGGCACGCTGGAGATGGGCGCGGCGTCGTTCCTCATCGGTGGCCAGACGCTCACCACGCGCGCGTACCGGCAGGCCGGCACCGCCCCCTCGATTCCGGGTCCGACCATCAAGATGCAGCCCGGCAACAAGTACGTGCTGCGCTTCCACAACAGGTTGCCGTACCAGCCGGCCAGCTCGGCCATGAACGTGTTCAAGGACCCGAACGTCAGCAACGTGCACACCCACGGGCTGCACATCTCGGGCGAGTCTCCCAGCGACGACGTGAGCCGTTCCTTCGAGGGCGGCTTCGGCGGCGACTTCGTCTACGACATCCCGGCCGACCACATGGGCGGCACCTACTGGTACCACGCGCACCACCACGGCTCGACCTATCCTCCAGGTCTCCGGCGGCGCCTTCGGCCAGATGCTCATCGACGACGGCAACGACGGCATCCCCGCGAACGTCGCCGCCATGACCGAGCGCCAGCTCGTGATCGCCTATCTCGATCCCGGCGCGGCCGGCACCGGCGGCGACACGTTGATGAGCGGCACGCTTGAGCCCGACCTGGACCGTCAACGGACTGGTGCAGGGCGCCTTCTGCGCTCCCGCGAACGAGTGGCAGCACTGGCGCGTCCTGCTCGCCGATCGCTCCGCGACGGAGAAGACCGTCGGGGTCGGCTCCAACTGCGAGGTCGCGCTGCTCGCGCGCGACGGTGTGTGGCGCACGACCGCCCCCAAGGTGCTCTCGACCGGCTCGATCAGCCTCACCGGCGCCTCGCGCGCCGACCTCGCGGTGCGCTGCACCAACGACTCGACCCTCACCATCAACGGCACCACCATCGCGAACATCTACGTCGAACGGGGCCGGCAACACGACCGTCGGCCCGTACAGCCAGGGCAGCAGTGGCATCGACCTGGTCGGCGCTCCGTCCTGCCTACCTGCGCGATCTGCGCGGTGTGCCCAGCTCCGCACTGAACGTGACGAGTGTCCGCATGGGCGCGCGCACTCTCAACGGCACGGCGTTCGACCACGACGTCCCGACCTTCACGCTGCCCGCCGACAAGGTGCAGGAGTGGAGCGTCTCGGGCAATACGCAGCACCCCTTCCACCTGCACGTCTACCACTTCCAGGCGCAGAACTGTTCGGGCTCCTTCGAGAACGGCGAGTACTACGACACGCTGACGTCGGCTTGCTCGGTGCGCTTCGATCTGAACGCCGCCACGAGCACCGTCTACGAGGGGCGCACCATCATGCACTGCCACATCCTCGAGCATGAGGATCAAGGTGCGATGGGCTGGCTCGACACCGTTGGCGGTCTGCCCCCGCCGTCACTCCCCGCGGACAGCAGCATCTCTCCGCCATATGGGGTGCTCTACAGCCTGCCTTGAAAGCAGCCATGCCCGCGGCGTCATTGTGGTCACTCTCATTGATGCTCGGCGTGCTCGCGGGATGTGACGCGAACGGGTCGTCCCCCTCCTCGAACGAGCAGGGGGACGGTTCGACGGGCGACGCACCGGGCTGTTCGGTCGAGCTCTGTGCGCCCTACACGTGCGATTCCCACTATGGAGCCTGCCTGACGATGTGCACGAGCTCCGCCGAGTGCACGCAGGGCCATGTCTGTGAAGCGGGGTTCTGCGTGGGCACGGAGTGCACCCAGGACACCGCTGCGACGCTGTGCGGCGGCTATGCGTGTGTGAAGGGGAAATGTGCTCCTGATTGCGCATTGGGCCCCTGCGCGGACGGGTTCTACTGTCGCGGCGACACGAACGAATGCGTGAGGAAGTGCACGAGCCGCGGGGACCCCCTCTGTGGGGGCTATGTGTGTGATGTCGCAGTCGGGGAATGCGAACCCTACTGTCGGGCTGATGAGCTGGAATGCGCGCCCGGTTACGTCTGCAACGGCGCGAACGAGTGCATCCCCGAGGCATCCGCTCCACCGTGAGAAGGTTCGTGTTCTCCCAGAAGCTGGCGCCACGGCCCATCCAGGAGGCCCCCGCGAATCTCCAGGCAGCCGTCCAGGGAGCGCTGGAGGCACCAGCGCGCTCTCCGGCGTCAGGCCGCCCATCGCAACTCAGCCCCGCCTGCCGTGCCCCGGTGCTCCCCCCCAGGCACCAGGGAAACCGGGCCGGTGCGGCCTCGTGACTACTTCTTGCCCTTCTTCGCGGGGGCCGGCTTCGCCTTCGGCTGGAAGTCGAGCACGTAGTAGGCGAGCGCCCAGCGCTCCTCCTCGGGAAGCTTGGCGAAGGACACCATCGTGCTGCCCTGGAGGCCGTCGGTGATGCTCTTGAAGACCTCCTCCGGCTTGTTGCCCTTCTTGAAGGGCTCGGCCACGAAGTTGCGCGGCTTCGGGGCCAGGTACTGACCCGTCGGGCCGTTGCCCTCGCCCTTCTCGCCATGACACGCGAGGCAGTTGGTGGCGTACGAGGCCTTGCCCTTCGCCATCAGCGCCGGCGTGGACTTCGGCGCCGCGGCCCATGCAGTCGGGCCCACCACGAGCGCCAACATCGCGCCCATCCATTTGATGCTCACAAAAACCTCCTTGGATTCGGGCACCAGTGCGCTGGGCCCACCCGGGACGTTGCAGTCCTCGTGCCTGTCCACTCATCAACCATCCGCCCCTCCGGACACGCAAGGATTGCGGGAGCGGCGTCCGCGAGCCCCCTCGCACGCAGAACCTGCGTCGGGGCGGCTCGCGGTGGGGGTTTACCTGGGCGGAGTCTCCCGCAGCGCCTTGACGGGGCACGAGCTGAAGCCGAACAGCTGGTAGAGCGGGCAGTAACCGATGAGCCCCGTGAGCAGCGGAATCAACCCGATCAGCCCCCACCACGTCTTCGGCCCCAGGAACACCATCGACAGACCCACAATCCCCACCAGCACCCGCGCCGCCCGGTCCCAGCCAGCTTCGTTGCGCATCATGACCATTTCTCCGCTATGCGTCGCGTGACACGACAGGCGGCAGGACCCGCATCATGTCCTCGCCACTCGCCCGGAGTTCACTGCATCACCCAGGCCAGCGACATGGGCACTGCGCTCAGGAACAAGTGCCCTGCACATCCTGCGTCCTGGAGACAGCCCGCGAGTGGCTCGTGCACGGATTGCACTCAGGAGCGAGAGCCCCGATGTGCCTGTCCTGCCGGGAGGCCCGACGGCTGGCGCAGCTCCGCTACCCGGTCCCGCAGCGCGTGCTGGAAGGAGTACTTCATCCTCCCCATCAGGTAGCGCAGCGCGTTGAGCACCGTGTCCGGTCTCGGCGGGTCCCCCGCGATGAACAGGTCCGGTGTCTTCGGCCGCTCGCCCATGGGGAACAGGCCTCCGCTCACCGCCTCGGTGCCACAGGCCACCAGCGCCTTCGGCTCCGGCATCACGTCCCAGGCCGTCCGCAGGGGCCCCACCATGTTCGGCCCCACCGGCCCCGAGAACAGCACCACGTCCGCGTGCTTCGGCGA
This sequence comes from uncultured delta proteobacterium, assembly GCA_963771175.1. Classification (GTDB taxonomy): domain Bacteria; phylum Myxococcota; class Myxococcia; order Myxococcales; family Myxococcaceae; genus Archangium. The sequence goes on along the minus strand of CAVYSY010000001.1, from coordinate 47,920 downwards.
GGCCACGCTCCGGATGCCCAGCGACTCGCTGTCGAACACGTTGTTGAAGCTCGCGTTGAGCTCGCACTCCACCGTGTTGTTGCCCGCCGCCACCTCGCGGTAGTTGAGGCCCCGGCCCCCCGTCAGCGTCCGGAAGCGCTCCACGTTCTCCGGCACCGGCTCCGCGCGTGGCTCGAAGTCGCAGCCGTCGAACGTCACCTTCAGCGTGTCCCGCTCGAGAGCGAAGGCGTACGTCAGCCCCGAGTCCTCCAGCCGCTGCTCCGGACAGACCCGCACGCACAGCCCGCACTGCAGGCACGCGCCATAGTCGAAGGCGAGCGCCCGCGAGCCCTCCACCTTCACCGCCCGCGAGGGGCAGACACGCTCGCATACCCCACAGTCCGCGCACGAGCCCGCCGCATCGCGCACCGGCACGGGCACCCCGCGAGCCCGCGCCTGCACCGGCGAGGCCTTCGCGTAATCCTGCGTGGCCGGCCGGGAGAAGAAGTTCTTCCACTCGAAGATCGACATCAGAGATCCACCCCCGCATAGCTGAGGTTGAAGGACTTGTTGTTGAGCGGGAAGTCGCCGATGAGCTCCGAGCGCACCACCAACTCCAACGCATGCCAGTTGAGGACGGACGGATCGCGCAGGTAGCTCTGCCGCACGCGCCCCTCCCCATCGAGGTCCAGCGCCACCAGCACCGGGCCGCGCCAGCCCTCCACCGCCTTCGCATACACGCCCGGCTTCCAGTCGAGCCGCTCCATGACGCGCAGACGGGCCCTGGCCGCCACACGTCACGTCCAGCCGGGGCAGCACCGCCGCCAGCCACTCCACGCTGTGGCGCACCTCCTCCACCCGGAGCGCGAAGCGCGAGTACGCATCCCCCTGCATCAGCGCGGCGTCTGGCGCCAGCTCCAACGACGCTCCCGCGCCGTCCCGGTACAGCGGCTCGGCGAGGCGCAGGTCCCGCTTCAGGCCCGTGCACCGCGCGGCCATGCCCACGAAGCCATTCTCCAGCACCTGCTCCCGCGTGAGCCGGCCGCAGCCCTGCAGGCGCTCGCGGACCGTGGAGTCATCGAGCGCCCGCTGCGCCTGGTCCTCCACCCGGGCCCACATGTCCAGCAGCCGCCGCGCCGTCGGCTGGAGATCCTCCCGCGTCAGCTTGCGGCTCAACCGCACCTCGCCCGGCCAGAGCGCTCCACGCCCGAAGCGCGAGCCGGTGAGCGTCTCCAGCGCGCCCAGCGCCACGCCCCGGTCCGTGCTGCACAGGCCGAGCAGCGGGTAGAAGCCGATATCCCCCGCCATGGCGCCGATGTCCCCCACATGGATGGCCACCCGCTCCAGCTCCAACATCACCAGACGCAGCAGCTCCACCTCGGGCGACACGCCCCACCCCGCCGCCTCCTCGTACAGCCGGCTGAAGGCGAGGCCATAGGCCACCGTGCTGTCACCGCTGATGCACTCGGCCAGCGGCATCACCCGCAGCGGAGGCTGGCCCTCCATCAGCCGCCGCACCCCGCGGTGCTGGAAGCCCAGGCGGATGTTCAGCGACTGGATGACCTCGCCCTCCAACGAGAAGCGGAAGTGACCCGGCTCGATGACGCCCGCGTGGATGGGGCCCACCGCGTGCGAATAGCCCCGCGGGCTCACCGACACCTGGAGTCCCGCGTACTCCAGATTGCCCGGCGGGCCCTGGGACTCCGAGGGGGTCCGCAGGTCCTCGGGCCCGTGGGGCACCCCCACCGAGTGCCGCCACAGCCATGTGGGGATGTGGCGCTCGGACACGAGCGCCTCGGGGTCCGTGGCGGACACCACCTCCGAGGATAGCGCCCGGTCCGTCAGCGAATAGAGGTGCCATGCGCCGCCATGCTCGCGGCGGAAGACACCCGTAATGAGGGAGGCAGAATCACTCACAGGCCAAAACCTCCAATCGGGAAATGGATGAGGCCCCAGACGCCGAGCGCCACCGTGAGGGCCAGCAGGGCCACGCTCAGGCCCAGGCGCGTCCGGAAGGCGGCGGCGCCCTCTCCGGAGACATCGAGCTGCCCCAGCGCAGTCATGGGCAGCACCTTGCCCAGGCCCACCGCGAAGAAGGCCAGGCCCAGCGCCGGTACCGCCAGCGCCCACAGCCGCCCGCCCAGCGAGCCCGCGCGCACCAGCAGCATGTCCGAGACGAACACCGGTGACAGCGGCAGCACGAAGGCACACGCCAGCGCCAGCAGGAAGAGCCACAGCGCGCTCCGGGGGACCGCGCCCAGTCCCTCCAGCCGGTGGTCCCTCACGTGGAAGCGCAGCGCTCCCAGGCTGGTGAAGAGCACCGCCTTCATCACCACGTTGCTGGCCATGAGGAACCAGAAGATGCGGTCATCCGGGCGGAACCACAGCACCACCGCCAGCGCGCCGCTGTGGAAGAGGCCCACCAGCGCGCCCACCCGGTCCAGGTCGTGCGTCTGGTACAGCGTCCACACGCTGTAGAGCATGGTGAGCACGCCCAGCAGCAGCAGGCCGTCGGACGCGCTGATGCGCCCCACGTGCAGCGCCCGGTCCAGGTCCAACAGGTTGCGCAGGGGGACGCAGACGGCCACCGGGATGAAGGCCGCCAGCAGCGCCGCCACCTGGTTGGGCGCCTCCGCGTAGGTATCCCCCACCCAGAAGTGGTTGGGAAAGAGGCCCAGCTTGGCCGAGTAGCCGAACACCGCGAGCCACAGCCCCACCTCCATCAGCACCACCGAGCGCGGAGTGCCCAGCGGCAGCAGGAAGACCTGCCGGCTGTCCGGCGTGCCGCTGGCGAAGAGCAGGACGATGAGCCCCAGGAAGGCGATGCCCAGTCCGAAGGAGTTGATGAGCAGGAACTTCCACGCCACGTCCAGCGCGCGCCGCGAGCGCGTCATGGAGATGAGCAGCGCGCCCAGCAGCGTGCTCAGCTCGATGACCACCCACCGCAGGATGGAGTCCGTCAGGAACCACGAGGTGGCGATGGCGCCGCCCAGCAGCAGGAAGAGCAGCAGCCACAGCCCCAGTCCGCGGTGCGTGCGCGAGGAGCCGAAGACGAAGTTGACCAGGAGGGCCAGGAAGACGATGGCGCTCAGCACCAGGAAGCCGATGAATTCCATTGCGGGGTTCCTCAGGGCAGCCGGGGCGCCTCGGCGCCAGGGTGCGTACGGGACCAGACCTGCAGCGTTGCCGCCGCCACCAGCACCAAGAGGGTGTCCACGAAGGCCCCCAGCTCGATGCCCAGCGGCAGGTTCGTCCCGAGCTGCAGGGTCAACAGGAAGATGCCATTCTCGAAAACGACGAAGCCCACGATGAGCGGCACCCACATCGTCCGGACGATGAAGGTGAGCGCCCCCACGAAGATGACCAGCAGCGTGTAGACGAGTGCCGGCCGGCTCAGGCCCACCGAGGCGACGTCCACGCGCGCCAGCGCCGCCCCCGCCGCGGCGAGGCCCCCGAGCACCATCAGCAGCGTGGGCAGGAAGCCCAGACGGGGCCCGGTGTTCTCCGGCAGGCCCAGCCGCCGCAGGGACCACATCAGCACGGTGGGCGTGAACACCGCCTTGAAGACGATGATCAGGGCCACCAGCCCCCAGAGGTGGGCCCCGTGCAGCTCGCCGGAGCGGTTCAACAGCAGGGGGATGAGCAGCAGGGCTCCCTGCACGCCGGACAGCAGCACCACGCGCCGCAGCCGGTTCTCCAACAGGATGATGACGCCCACCAACAGGATGAGCAGGTGCGCGAAGTCGGCGCTCATACGGCCTCCGGGTAGAAGGTGAGGAGCGAAGCGGCCAGCACCAGCAGCAGCAGCGACAGGCCCAGGAGCTCCGCGTTCCACGTCCACTTGCGGCGCACGCTCACCGCCTCCCAGTAACCGAGCATCGCCGCGGCCCCCAGCGTCAACCCCACCAGGAGCACGCCCTCCAGCACGCCGGGCAGGGCCACGCCGGCGAGGGCCTGGCCGTGGCGCAGCAGGATGCGCACGGGCAGACACAGCAGCGCCGCCAGCTTCACCTGGTTGGCCAGCTCGAAGAGGCCCAGGCTTCGGCCCGAGGCCTCCAGCAGCATGGCCTCGTGCACCATGGTCAGCTCCAGGTGCGTGCGCGGGTCATCGAAGGGCGGACGCGCCATCTCCGCCAGCAGCGCCACTCCGACGGCCCCCAGCATCAGCGCCTCCAGCAGCGCGCCCTCCACCAGGCTCATGCGGGGCAGCCGCGCCTCCGCCAGCATCATCGCCAACAGCAGGCAGGGCTTGGCCAGCACCGACAGCAGCACCTCGCGACTGGCGCCCAGGCCACCGAAGCTGGTGCCCGTCTCCATCGCGAAGGCGAGCGTGGCCACGTACTGCAGCACCAGCAGGAAGACGGCCAGCAGCGGCGGCGCCCAGCCGAAGAGCACCACGGACCAGGTGCCCACCGCCGCCAGCAGCGCCAGCGCCGGGGACACCTCGGCGAAGAAGCCCGAGTACGGGCCGTCCACCGGCTGCTTCCTCAGCAGCCGCATCAGGTCGAAGAGGTTCTGCAGCACCGGAGGACCCCGGCGACCCTGCGCGCGGGCGCGCACCTTGCGCACCACGCCGCCACCGAGCAGCGGGACGGCCACGAAGGCCGGGATGAGTACGACGAGCGCATTCATGGAAAGAGCAGCCTCACAGGAGGTTGAACAGCACCAGGATGCCGGCGGTGAGCATCAGCACCAGGGTGGAGAAGGCCAGGTAGGTGGAGACGGCACCGGACTCCACGGCGCCAATCCAGTAGCGCCCCAGGTTCAGCACCCGCTCCAGGGCGGAGTGCAGCTTCTGGTCCAGCCGCGCGCGCCCGTCCTCGCGAAGGAAGTAGCGGGCCAGCGACGCCTCCAGCGGGGCGGAGAAGACGTTGGAGGGCACGGACAACTCCGGCCCCCGGTAGCGATTGCCGCAGTCCCACAGCACGCGCGCGCGCACGCGGTGGACGAAGCGCCAGCGGGCCAGCGCGGCCCAGATCAAGGCGATGACGGTGGAGGTCGCCGCGGCCGGCAGCAACCACCCGCGCAGCACTGGCGGCACGGCCTCCGACGCGGGCATGCCCAGGAACACCAGCACCCCCACTGGCAGGCCGAAGAGGGCCGCCGCTCCCGCGCCCAGCGCGTACCGCACGCCCGCTGGCGCCGGGTGCACGTCGGCCGCCACCCCCTGGGCCGGCACCGAGAGGACCATGGGCAGGTAGAGGCGCAGGTGGGCCGAGCCCCCCAGCACCAGGCCGATGAGCATGAAGACGAGCCCCGCCAGCACCGGAAGAGCCTGCGCCAGCGGCAGCCCGAAGGCACGACCCAGCAGCCACAGCAGTGAGGTCTCGGCGAGGAAGCCTACCGTGCCCGGCATGGCCGCGAAGCTCGCCGCGCCCGCCACCAGCAGGCCCGCGCCCAGCCCCGAGCCGCGCCCCGCGCCCTTGCACAGCTCCACCGCGCTGCTGCCCGCCAGCTCGTAGAGGTAGCCCAGCCCGAGGAACTGGAACGTCTTGGAGAGGGCGTGGTGGACGAGCACCCCGTAGAACACCCAGCGGAAGCCCGCGGCCAGCTCCGCCTGCCCCTCGCTCGCGAAGAACACGGAGGTCAGCAGGCACAGCCACAGCACGTTGGCGTTCTCCACCGTGCTGTGCGCCAGCGCCCGCCGCACGTCCCCCTTGAAGAAGGCCACCAGGCCCCCGAGGAACACGCCCACACCCGCCAGGGGCACCAGCCACGAAGCATGGTGCGCCAGCTCGGCGGACCCGGCCGCGTAGCGCGCGAAGAGCAGCACGGGAAGGTTCACCGCCGCGCCACTCAGCGCCGCGGAGACATGGTTGGGCGCACCCGCGTGTACCTCGGCGTACCAGAAGTGGAGCCCGAAGAAGGCGCCCTTCAGCATCAGCCCGAGCGCCAGGCACGTGAGGCCCATGGGGCCCTCGGGGAGGAAGACCCACACGGCGAGCAGCAGCATGGACACGCCGCTGGCCGCGAAGAGCACCACCACGCCGCGCACCGTGCTCGCGCGATGGCCTCCGGAGAAGAACGCCAGCACGAAGCCCAGCGTGGACAACTCCCAGCACACGGGCAGCCACAGGCTCTTGCCCGCGAGGTACGCGCCCCCCAGGCCCGCGAAGGCAAGGAGGTAGCCCCCCAGCGCCCTCCCGCGCTCGCGTGGAGCCAGGGCGCCTCTCAGGTAGGTGAGAAGAAGCAGGCCCACCACGGCCTGCACGACGAGTCCCGCGCCCAGGGGCCAGTCAGCCCCCAGGAGCTCCAGGCCAAAGAGCCGGGCCAGCCCCAATGGCAACAGCAAGACCAGGACGACGGCGATTTCGAGGAGAGGAAGCAAGGCAGTCACCCGTTGGAAAGGTGTGAGGGGCCGCCCCAAGGCGCACGCGCAATACGCCCGCATACACAGGGGGGCCGACCAGGAGAGGGCTTGAAGGAGCCTGCTACGAGGAGGCCCGGAACCGGGGGCCCGATCGCTTGCATGCCGCCAGGGGATGCAGGGAGAGACGCTGGTGTCGGTCGAGCCCGCGCAGTTCCAGTCGCCGATGCTCCTGCTCGAACTCTTCCTGGAGCTGATGCAGCCGCTCCATCACCGTGTGGTCCACCAGCCGGGCCCTGGACAGGTCGATGACCACCTCACGCGCATGGGAAAAACGCGAGAGCCGCTTCTTCAGGCCGAGATAGTTGCTGAAGACGGCCGCATGGCCCACACGTAGCACCACCTTGCCGCCCAGTTCCTGCTCGACGACGAAGGGGCGGAAGAGGCCCCGCATCGTCGCGCCGTTGACGAGGTGCACCCCCATCTTCACCACCACGCCCGTGATGACCCCCACCAGCAGGTCCGTGGCCAGGGTGGTGACGAGGGTGACACTGAAGATGAAGAGCTGCTCGGGGCCAATGCGGAACGTCTGCACGAAGGCCGACGGCGAGGCCAGTCGGACCCCCGTGTAGATGAGCATGGCCGCCAGCGCCGCCAGCGGAATGCGCTGGATGAGCGCTGGGGCGAAGGCCACGAAGAGCAGCAGGAACAGGCCGTGAAAGAAGTTGGAGAGCCGGCTCCTCGCTCCGTAGCCGATGCTGGCCGAGCTGCGGACGATCTCCGAGATCATCGGCAGACCGCCGAGCAGACCCGCCGCGAGGTTGCCCACGCCCGTGGCCAGCAGGTCCTTGTTCAGGTCCGAGCGGCGCTTCTCCGGGTCCAGCGAGTCGACGGCCTTCGTTATCAACAAGGACTCGATGCTACCCACGATGGCGAACATCGCGATGTACTTGAGCGAGGCGGCCGAGAAGACGGCGGAGAAGTCCGGGAAGGTGATGACGGACAGGAAGTTGTCCGGCAGGTTGACGAGGAAGTTCGGCCCGATCGCGTAGGACGCCCCGATCAAGCCGAGGGTGTACGTGTGGACCTGGTCGAGCTCGAAGGCGAACCCCAGCGACACGGCCACGAGCAGCACCAGCACCGGCGCGGGCACCTTCTTGAGCCATGCCAGGCGGCCCTTGAGATACGGGTGGCCGAAGAGGATGACGAGGCTCAGCACGCCGATGAGGGCAATGGATGGATTGAGCTTCGTGAGGCTGTGGGGAATCTCCTCGAGCAGAGCCAGGGAGCTGCTGCCGGTCGGGGTGACACCGAGCAGCGAATGGGCCTGCTTCGCGAAGATGATGACGCCGATGGCGGCGAGCATTCCCTGCACTACACAGGAGGGGAAGAAGTCCCCGAGGGAGCCGGCGCGGACGAGGGCGAAGACAATCTGGAACACGGCGGCCACGGCGATGGTGGCGAGAGCGCGCCGGTAGCCCAGCTGCATGTCACCGCCGCCCAGCTCCTGCACGGCCCCGAGCGCGATGACGATGAGGCCCGCCGCGGGACCCTTGATGGTCAGGCGGGCACTACCCAACCAGGTGGAGAGAAGACCGCCGATGACAGCGGTGAGGATGCCAGCCAGCGGCGGGAAGCCACTGGCCATGGAGATGCCCAGACACAGTGGCAGGGCGATGAGGAAGACAAGAAAGCCAGAGACGAGGTCACTCTTCCAGGAAGATGAGTCATCCTCATCGGCCGGTTGGGCCGTTGAATCAGATTCCACGCGATGTCCCTCCAATTTGACCGGACGAGAGGGACGGAGCATCCGTCCCAGAGTTGGACCCAAGGTCCCTACTTCACGTCCGGACAGATGTGGTTTGAAGCCAAACTCTCCCTACGACTCCGGACGTACAACCATCCGAGCCCAAACGAACCTCAAGCTGCCAATTTCGACATTGAATACAAACGCATCCCGCAAATGCAACACCAAGCCACTGACCTTCGATGAGCCAACCACATCCACGGGCAACGAGCCGGTTGATACACCCTGCTGACATTGCTGTCCAACGCTCTCTAATCGATTTCACAATCGATTGACCTGACAATCAATTTGTTCCGAAACGAATTGCCTTCGAGGAGTCCCCACTCCCCTTCTCTGCTCACCAGGCGGCCTGGCGAGTTGCGTAAGCAGGTAAACACTCTCAGAAGCATGAGGCGATCTAATGGAAGTTTAGAGGCGATCCTGTCAGGCTCTGACCATGAGTGACTTGATCCTCACCGGCGCCTCCCGCGGTATCGGCCACGCCCTGGCTCTTGCCCTCGCCGAGCGACGTGACGATCGCCTCGTCCTCGTCGCCCGGGACCGCGCGCGCCTCGATGCCCTCGTCACCGCCGTCGAGCAGAAGGGTGGCCACGCCGTCGCGGTCCCGGGAGACCTCTCGTCACTGGCCGAGGCCCGGGCCCTCGGGCAGCGCCTCGTCGAGGTCGTCACCCCCGGCGCGACGCTCATCCACAATGCCGGGCTGTGGCCGTCGAAACGGGCGCTCACCCCTGACGGGCTCGAGACCGCCTTCGTCGTCAACCACCTGGCGCCCCTCGTGATGCAGCGGGCACTGCTCGACGCCGAGCGCCTGCGCCGCGTCATGGTGGTGAGCGCCGGATTGATCCTGAAGGGGCACTTCGATGCCGCCCGCACTCCCACCGGCGAGGACTTCTCCGGCATCCGCACCTACTGCACCACCAAGCTCTGCTTCGCCCTGGCCATGCGAGACCTCGCCGCCGCCTGGCCGGCGCTCGACGTGGTCGTCCTCCACCCCGGCGTGGTGCGCACGGACCTCGGGGCCCGGTCGGGTCCGGTCGGTTGGCTCCTGTCGCTCGTGAAGCGCGGCTGGGAGGCGCCCGAGGTGTGCGCCGCGCGTCTCGCTCGGATCCTCGCGCGCGAGCGCTGGTCGCCCACCGGCGAGGCCCGCTGGCTCATCGAGGAGAACGAGCAGCCGTGGCCCGCCGTCGCCGAGGACGAGGCCACGCGGCGCGCGGTGCGGGACACCACCGAGCGCCTGCTGTCTCGGGTCTAGGACCCCTCTTCTAGGGAGCCTTCACGGAGGCCCGGAGCGCGTCGCAGGCCGGAGGGAGCCCGGAGTCGCACGCCTTCTGGATGAGGGCCTTCGCGCGCTCCGGATTCTTCGCCACGCCATTGCCCTGCCGGTGGGCGATGCCGAGGTTGAGGCAGCCCGCCGCCACTCCCGCGTCGCAGCCCTGCTCGAAGAGGGACACGGCCCGCTTCATGTCCTGCTTCACGCCATTGCCCGTCATATAGGACACGCCGAGCACGCTGCAGCCGACCTTGTTCCCCGCCTCGCACGCCTTCGACAGGAGCTCCGCGGCGCGCGCCGGATCCTTGTTCACTCCCCTGCCCTGCGCATGAGCCATGCCGAGGGTGAAGCAGCCATCGGCGTGGCCCTTGTCGCACGCCTTCGCGAAGAAGGTGGCGGCGCTCGCCGGCTCCTGCTCCACCCCGAGGCCCGCCTGCCGGGCGAGGCCGACGTTGAAGCAGCCCTTCGCGTCCTCCGCCTTGCAGGTCTTCTCGAAGAGGGTGAGGGCCTGCTTCGGATCCTTCTTCACCCCCACGCCCTCCGCGTAGGCGATGCCGAGGTTGTTGCACGCGTCCAGATGGCCCTTGTCGCACGCCTTCTTGTAGAGGGTGGCCGCGCGTGCATCGTCCTTCTTCACCGAGAGGCCCTGCGCATGGGCCAGGGCCAGGTTGAAGCACTCGCCCGCATCGCCCTTCTTGCAGCCCTTCTCGTGGAGACCCACCTGACGGGCCACTTCCTCCTTGCCGAAGAACTCCTCGGACTTGGACAGCGTCTGCGCGGCGCCGCGCGACCCCACCAGGATGAGGGCCAGGGTGAGACCGATGACCCAAGGGCGCAAACCTTCCTCGGTGCGAGTGCGAAGCATGTGAACAACCTCCCGGGCATGAGGATCCATCGCGGAAAGACAGGTATACCCAGGATCATTCCGCTCGCGAAGGGGCGAGCATCTGCCTCCTTGCCCGAAGAGCGGAGGAGGGCCCGGGATGATGAAACGGGGACGGGCTCCCTCGGAGGCGGGTGTACCATCCGCGCCGTATGAGAGTCCTCCGCACCCTCTCCTTCCCGTCCCTGCTCGCGCTCGCGCTCCTCTGCGTCTACTGGGAACCGGTGCGGCTCGACCCCATCCTCGGGAGGGATGACCAGGAGTTGTTGGCTCCGCTGCGCACCGTGCGCTCCGTGTCCGACTACCTCGAGGCCGTGCGCGGCAACGCCGTGCTGGACCGGCAGCCGGTGCGGGACCTGTCGTTCTGGGTGGATCTGCGGCTGAGCGAGTGGACAGGCGTGGGCACGCTGCACCTGACCAACGTGCTCCTGTGGTTCGGCATCGTCCTGGTGGCGGGCTCGGCGCTGCGGTGGGTGCGCCCGCCCTCCTGGGGCTCGCGGGCCGTGCTGGCCCTCTTCGCGCTCCACCCCGTCGTCGCCAACTCGGTGGCGTGGATCTCCGCGCGCAAGCACCTGCTGGCCGTGTTCTTCCTCCTGCTGGCCACCCGCGAGCTGCTGCGACTCACCGTGGACCCTCGACGCAACCGGTGGGTGGCGGCCCTGTGCATCGCCGGCTGGTACGCACTGGCCATGGCCTCGCAGCCACTCGGTTTGCTGTGGCCCTGCTGGGCGGCGCTCTGGGTGTGGCTCCAGTCTCCCCGGGAGTCGCGGCGCGCCCACCTCGGCGTGCTGCTGGGCTGCGTGCCTCTCCTCGTGGCCGCCGCCGCGGTCAACCTCGCCTACTACAACGGCCCCTACCTGCTGCGGTATGGCAACTCGAAGCTCACCGACGGGGACTCGGGCATCGCCGTGCTCTCGCTCGGGCGGTACGTGTTCCAGCTCGTGGCGCCCCTCCGGCTCTCCGCGCAGTACTACCCGGGCAGCACGCTCAACCTCGTCGGGGCGCTGCTCGCTCCGGCGCTCGCCTTCGCCGCCTTCAAGCTGGGGCCCCGCCGCGACGTGGCCGCCTGGCTCGGCTTCATCCTCTTCCCACTCGCGCTCGTCACGACGCGGATGACCAACATCTTCGTCTCGGACACCTACCTGCTACTGCCCGCCTTCGGCGCCGCCGCGCTCGCCACCGTGCTCCTCCACGAGCTCGGTCCCAAGATGAGCCCCGCGTGGCGGCCCGTGGCGATGGGCCTGGCGGCCGTGCTGCTGCTCGCCTTCGGGTTCGGCTCGTGGCGCCAGGCGCAGTCGTGGCTATCGGACCGGGCGCTATGGGAGCACGCCTACGCCACCGAGCCCACGCCGCAGAGTCTGGCCAAGCATGCCCAGTACCTGCTCGCCGATGGCAAGGTGGAAGAGGCGTTCGAGCACACGCTCCAGCTCAAGGAGTGGAACCCGGGCGAGCGTCACCTGCCCATGCTGCTGTCGCGCACCGTCTTCCTGCACCCGGGACTGAGCGTCTCCGAGAAGCTGCGCTTCCTCGCGACCGAGGGCCTTCGGTCCCCGTGGACGCAGTACCACGCGGCGCTGCTGCACGGGCAGCAGGGGGACGCCGCGCAAGCCTTCTCGCTGCTGCGGCCCCTCGTGGGATGGATGGGAATGGAGCGCGAGACCCTGCTGGCCGAGGCCGCCCTGGCCTGCACGAAGGCCCAGCATACGGACTGTGCTCAGTGGCTCGCCGAACAGCGCGCCGCCGTCACTCCGCCCCTGGATGGGGCCCGCTTGGACGCGCGGCTGGCCGGGCTCGGCTTGAGCCCTGACCTGCGGACGGTCTCGGCACCGGTGCCGTAGCGGCATCCGGGTGGCCTCGACCGCTCACCCCCCCGACTTGGGCTGCTCCTCGGCCTGCTTGTTCGCCTCGGCCTGCTTGTTCGCCTCGGCCTGCTTGTTCGCCTCGGCCTGCTTGTTCGCCTCGGCCTGCTTGCGCTCCTTCTCCTTGAGCACACCCTGGCTGGTGCTCCACCACTCCGGCGCCGCGAACAGGACCAGGGCCGAGAACACCACGATGCCGATGATCGACTCCCACAACATACGTTCCTCCAAGCCGTCCCGAGCCTCGAATTGGCTCAGGAGCGTAACGTCTGGCCCTCGGTGACACCACGAGAGAAACCTCGAGCGCCAACAGGAGGTCTCATACCCTCCATGCCCGCCATACCCGACCTGGAGTCTTGCCTGGAGACCTTCCAGGCATGCTAAGGCAGGCGCATGCCGAACAAGATGACCATTGAGGGGCTGGACGGACTCAAGGCGGTGCTCGGGCAGCGGCTCGGCGCCTCCGAATGGAAGGAGCTGGCGTACGAGGACATCGCGCGCTTCGCCGAGGCCACGGGCGACTTCCAGTGGATCCACCTGGACCGGGAGCGGTGCAAGCGGGAGTCGCCGTTCGGAGTGCCCATCGCCCACGGGTACTTCAGCGTCTCGCGCATCGCGGGGCTGTTCTTCGAGATCGTTGACGTCCGGGGCTTCGCGCTCGTGCTGAACTACGGGCTGAACAAGGTGCGCTTCCCCGCTCCGCTCAAGATGGGCGCCCGCTACCGGCTGAGCCTGGAGCTGGCCGAGCTCAAGGACATCCCGAAGGGTGTCGAGGCCCTGCTGCGCGCGAACATCGAGATCGACGGGGAGCCCAAGCCGGCGTGCGCCGCGGAGGTACTCTACCGGTTCATGCTCGGGTGACGGACGAGCCGAGCCCGGAGGGAGCCCCCAGCATGGAACCCATCATCACCTGGCTGCACGAGCTCCCCCTGTGGCTCGCGGCGCTCGCCTTCCTCGGGATGAACCTGGGGGTGTTCCTGCTGACGCTCGCCGTGGGAGAGGGTCTGGTGCGACGCTTCTCCCACCGGCGCGTCACTCCCGAGCCGCCGCCGATCGAGCGCGACGAAGTGGTGCTCGCCGCGGCCTGCGTGGTCTTGAATAGCGCCGTCACCTTCGCGGGCCTGCTGCTGTGGCGCGCGGAGTGGATCCGCTTCCGGGCCGATACCGGTCCGCGGGTACTCGTGGACTTCGTCGTCCTCACGCTGGTGATGGACGCGGCGATGTACGTGATGCACCGGGTGGCGCACGTACGCTTCCTGTACGCGCACCTCCACGCCCCCCACCATCGCTACGTCCACACCCGTCCGCTCACGCTCTTCGTGCTCAGCCCCTTCGAGGTGTTGGGCTTTGGCGCCCTGTGGCTCGCGGTCTGCGTGGCCTACGAGTCCTCGTGGGTGGGGATGCTGCTCTACCTCACCTTCAACACGCTCTGGGGCGTGCTCGGACACCTCGGAGTCGAGCCCTTCCCCGAGGGCTGGGTGCGCTGGCCCGTGCTCGGACGCATCGCGACGACCACGTTCCATGCCCAGCACCACCTGGAGCCCGGCTCCAACTTCGGCTTCTACACACTCCTGTGGGACCGGCTCTTCGGCACGCTCGCGCCGGAACCGAGGGCCTCCGCCACTCCGGAGAGCCCGCTGTCGGGCCTCTGAAACAGGCCTACTCCTCGCGGCAGTCCACCCAGCTCACGCCCGAGTCGCGCGTCTGGCGCCAGATGAGCGGCAGGGCCTGCGGGGCCTTCGGGTGGATGTCGTGGAACAGGATGGTGCCGTGCCGCCACAGCAGCATCAGCGACAGCACGCGCCCTGCGGCCTTCGTGCCCGTCGTGCTCGCGTGCCAGTCCTGGGAGTCGATATTCCACAGGATGTTCTTCAGCCCACCGCGCTCCAGTGCCTGGAGGAGCTCCGCGTTGCGCTGGCCGTACGGCGGGCGGAACAGCGTCAGCTTCGACTGGCCCTCGGGCAGGCTTTCCGCGAGCTTCGAGTGGAAGGACTCCATGCCAGCCACCGCGCCGTCCCACGAGGCGTGCGAGCGGTGCTCCTGGCCGTGCGAGCCCACGCACATGCCCGCGTAGAGCGCCTTGAGCTGCTCCACCGAGGTCGCCTTCCGGCGGATCTCGTAATTGCTCCCGAGCAGGAAGAAGGCCGCGTGGATGCCCTGGGCCCGGAGCTGCGTGGTGAGCGTGTCCGTTCCACCGCCCTTGGGCGTGGGGCCGTCATCGAAGGTGAGCAGGAAGCTCCGGTCCGGCAGCTCCAGACCGAAGCGCTCGGAGGGAGCCAGGGGGAGGATCTCGCTCGTCACCTTCGGGAACAGCCCCGCCAGCCGGACCTGCTCGTACAGGTATCCCTGATGGAAGGGCTTCTGCTCCGCGTACCAGGGCGCCAGCTCCGCTGGCAGCTTCCCGAGAGCCCCCTTCGCGGTCGACACCAGCGCGTCCCAGTTCCCAGGCACCGGCCCCTCGCACAAGAGCGCCCCGTCCGCGCACGTCTCCCGAGCCTTCGCGAAGTTCTCCACCAGCACCTCGCGCATCCGGTCCTTCCACCGAGCCACCGAGGCGGCGTCTCCCGGAGCGTCGTTGCGCGCATCGGACTCCGCCATCGCCTCGACGGATACGGCGATCTCCGCGCGGGACGCCACGTCGAACGCCTTCGGGGACTCCAGGGACCAGGGCCAGTGGGCGCGCTCGGTGAGCGACACCTTCAGGCCCGCCGCGTGGGCGGAGGGTGCGAACAGGGAGACACTCAGGAGCGCGGTCAGGAGGCGAAGCGAACAGTGCATGGGTTGTTCTCGGGAGACGTGGGGGCCGGGCCCTACTTCGACTCGGACTGCTTGCGCTGCATGCGCAGGACGGCGTCGTCGTAGACCTTCATCGGCCGGTTCTGCCGGGCCCACCAGAAGTTCTGCTCGGCCTGCTTCCAGTCGCCCTGGGCCTCGAAGATGCGAGCGATGTTGTAGTACGAGCTGGCCATGACGCCATTCTTCCCCGCCCCGCGAGCGAGCGCGATGGCCTTGCGATTGGCCCAGATGGCGTTCGGGAAGTCGCTCACCTTCTGGTAGGCGAGCCCCAGGTTGCTGAAGGCCTGGGCATGCGTCGGGTCCTTGTCCACCGCCTGCTGGTAGGACGCGATCGACTCGCGGAGCTTGCCCTGGTGGTAGAGCTGCTCGCCCTTCTTGTTGAGCGACTCGGCGCTCTCGGTGGCGGCCACCGTGCGGCGCGAGCGGACGAACTGGCCGAGCAGCGCCGGCGGGCTCCCCGCGAGCACCTCCACCTCGGCGAGCCCCGTCAGGTCGGCGCCCTCATGCACACTGACGACCTCGAGCTCCAGCGAGCCCGCGGTGACGGCGGGAGAGATGTCGAACTCCTGTCGGCCCTTGCCCTTCTCCAGGGTGACGACCCTGCTCGTGCTACCGAGGGTGAGGCGCACCTCCTTGGGGCACCCGTAGCCGGCCGGTGGCGGAGTGAGGGCCACGCGGCTCACGGCCTCCTCCTTCTCGAAGCGCAGGTGGAGCCACTCACCCACGCCCTGGCCGGGAACGCCCTCGGCCCACACCGTGTCGGGAGAACCATCCACCACGTGGAGCGGCGCGTAGCGGCTCTCCTCGCCCTGGAAGAAGTCCATGCGGGAGCTGGCGGTGATCCAGCTCGGCGCCTGGTACTGCGTCACGTCCAGCCCCGAGTCCTTGCCCTGCTTCACCCGCACCTCCACGGCGCGGCGGGTGGCGTCGTCCTGCGGACGGGGGCTGCGGTAGCTGATGACGTAGTTCACGGCGACACCGCCCGCGAGCGAACGGACGATCTCCCGAAAGTCTCCCGAGTCCTTGTCGAAGAAGGTGCCGCCCAGCCGGCCCGGCATCCAGTGGTAGGGCTCCAGGTCCGGGCCCACCACGTGGAGCTGCACGCCCTTGGACTGGAGCACCTCCACCACGCCCCGCGCGGTGCGGGAGGAGACCGAGTCGCTGGAGTGGAAGGACGCGTCGGTGATGAGCAGGAAGACCTTCTTCGCGTCCGAGCGGTGGGGCAGCTTCGCGGCCTCGACGAGCGCGTCGAGCTGATTCTCCGGTTCATCGCCGCCGCCGTCCGCCCGGAGCTTCGAGAGCTGGCGCTTGAACTCCTCGACGTCCGAGGTGTACCCGGACACGCGCTCCACGCGGTCCGAGTAGGAGACGAGCGCGAGCCGGAAGTCGAAGCCGCTGTTGCCGAGGATGTCCGCGAACTGGCGGGAGCGATCCACGAGCCCGGAGATCTCCTCGCTCATGCTGCCGGTCTGGTCGAAGACGAAGACCACGTCCACCGGAGCCGTGGAGGAGCCCTCCAGGCGCTGCTCCTGAAAGGAGAGGATGTCGCTGGGGACCATGTCCTCGCGCAGGGAGAAGGCCTCGCGGGAGAGTCCGCTGATGCGCTTGCCCGAGGCGCGGTCGCGCACGTTGACGGTCAGGGTGACGACCGGGAACTGGCTGCTCTGCGGGGTGATGATGACTTCGGGCGAGGCGGCACCGGCCGAGGAGGCGGCCAGACAGAAGGAGACGGCGAGAGACTTGAACCAGCGCATGGTGGCACCTGGAGACCCCGGGACGGGGTGGGGAGAAGAGGCTCGGGCGCCATCGCACCCGGGCGGACCCACCCCAAAGCACACCGCGTGCCGACGACCAGGCAGGCAAGCACCCCTTCCAAAGGGGCTGTCTGGCCACGGTCGAGGCCCTCCAGAAAACGAGCCCGCGGCCGGGCGGACACAGGACGAGGCCCGGAGACCACGACGGACCTGCTCGCGTACTACGCCGCGCGCTGATTCAGGATGCCCGAGCCCGTCGATGGCGTTGACGTTGGCGCCCCGGGCGAGCAGCAGCTCGGCCACGGGCGCCTTCCCAAACGCGGCGACCTGGTGGAGCGGGGTCGCCCCACTGTCGTCACGCACGTCGATGCGTGCACCCGCGTCGAGCAGCTCCGCGTAGAGGCGGGGTGTCCCATCGAAGCGGAACGCCCCCGCGTTTCCGCCCGTCACATCGTCGGGAACCCGGGCCCCGGCCGCGCGCAGCAGGTGGGTGAGCTCCTGAGTTCCCGGCGCCAGCGCGCACGGTCCTCGCAGAGGGAAAGCAGCGTCTGGGTAGCTTCCGCGTTCGGGGTCGTGGACATTCCCGGTCATTTGAGCGGCAACCCGGCTCCGGGCCAACTCTCCCCTCTTTCTGATGCGCTGAGTGCCTGTACTCGGTGACGTTGTAAAGCAACAGCCTGGGTGCGATGGTCGAGCCTCGTCTTCTCGACACCCGCCCTCCCATGCCCGTCTCCCTTGCGCCGGCAGAGCTCTTCGCGGTGCTCGCCCGCATCTACGGCTTCATCTTCGCCTGCAGCGCCATCTCGTTCGCGCATCCCCGGCTGCGGCGTGCGGAGGCGAAGCCCATCCGGCAGGCGATCAACTCCTGGTGGCCTCCGGCGCTCGCGGGCGGGCTCTGCGTGGCGCTGGGCGCGTGGACGACGCTGGTTATCTTCGCGCTGACCAGCGGGTGGACCCTGCGCGAGTACTTGCGCACCCAGGGAGCGGAGCGCGACCCGCGCCTCGACGCCCTCGCGTACCTGGCGGTACCGCTGCACTTCGGGGCCATCGCAACGGGCGACGCCCGCCTCGTCTCGGGGCTGTGGCTGTTGTGGACCTTCGGCCTCCTGACGCTCGCGTCGCTGCGCCTCGGCGGCGAGAGGCCCATCGCCCGCGCGGCTCGGCTGCAGCTCGGGGTGGTGTGGACGGTGTTCTCGCTCGGGCACGTGCCCTGGTTCTTCTTCCACGGGCCGCTGCCCGGCCCCTCGGGGGCAGCGGGCTTCGTGCTGCTGCTGCTCCTCTCGGTGATGACGAGCGACGCGGGGCAGTACGTGGCCGGGAAGGCGCTTGGGCGCCACAGGCTCGCGCCGACGCTGTCACCCCGGAAGACCTGGGAGGGCCTGCTCGGCGGGATGGCGATCTCCGCGCTGGTGGCGGGGCTGGCGGCCCCCTCCATCACGCCCTTCACGCACGCGCAGGGCGCGCTGCTGGGCGCGGCTCTCTCGGGGCTCGGGCTGCTGGGCGATCTGACGGTGTCCGGGCTCAAGCGCGAGGTCGGGCTCAAGGACCTGGGCGCGGCGCTGCCGGGACAGGGCGGGCTCCTGGACCGCTGCGACAGTCTCATCCTCACGGCTCCCCTCTTCTTCACGGCGGTGCAGGCATGGTTCGGCTGAGAGCCTCCACGGACTACGCCGAGCTCAAGCGCGAGGTCCGCGCCGCGGGCTGCTACGCCTACGCGCCGTGGCGCTCGGTGGTGAGCCTTCCGCTCCACCTGCTCTGCGCGGCGGCCCTGTTCTGGGCCAGCGCACGGGCGGACACGTGGGGTGCGGTCCCGCTGTTCGTGCTCGCGAGCCTGGTGTTCTACCGGCTGGGCTGGCTGATGCACGACTCGGCGCACGGAGGCACGTTCCGCTCTCGCAGGGCAAACCGCCTCTTCGCGGCCCTGACGGCGGGGCTCCTGGGCGAGTTCGTCTCGGGCTGGCGCCATGGGCACGACCGGCACCACGCGGCGCCCAACGTGCGCGGCGTGGATGGGGATCAACCGGAGCGGTGGGATGCGGAGCGCCGCTTCGCCCACGCCTGGATCGCCGCGCCCAACCTGTTGCTGCTCTCGCGCTTCCGCGGGAGGTACCTGCCCAAGTCGTTGCTGCTGCTCGGCCTGCGCGACGGCTTCTATTGCCACCGCTTCCACCGGGAGCGTTTCGTGCGCGAGCTGTGCCTGGTGGGCTGCGGCTTCGCGCTGCAGGGCGCGGGCCTCGCGCTGCTCTTCGGCGCGTGGGCGGTCCCCCTCTTCCTGGCCCACACCTGCATCGGGATGCTGTACCTGAACACGGTCTTCGCCGGGAACCACTACGATCTCGAGTCCTTCACCGAGGCCGAAGCGAGCACGCTCACCTTCGCGGAGCTGCAGATCCGCACCTGCCGCAACTACACGGGCGGCGCCTGGGCGCGCTTCGTCTTCGGCGGGCTGGAGAACCAGCTCGAGCACCACCTGTTCCCCGACCTGCCGCGCCACCAGCTGCGGCGGGCCGCGCCCCTCGTCCGCGCCTTCTGTGAGCGACGCGGGCTCCCGTATGCCCAGGAGCCGTTCTCCACGGCACTCGCGAAGGCCATCCGCTTCCACGTGGACGTGCCCGCGCCGGAGGTTGTACCCGAATGAAGAAGCACTTCCCGGTGCTCGAGCAGCTCAACGCGGCCAGCCTGGTCACCAGCCTGTCGGTGGTGCTCGGCACGCTGGCGTGTCACCTCGCGTTGACGGGCCGGCTCGGAGCCGCGGTGCTCTGTGGCGCGCTGGCCCTTCCCTGCGACGTGCTTGACGGCCAGATCGCGCGGAAGCTGAAGCAGGTCAGCGCCTTCGGCGGCTTCCTCGACTCGCTCGCCGATGCCGTCTCGTTCTGCCTGGTTCCGCCGATGCTCGCCCACGCGATGGGGGTTGGCGGTGCGTGGACGGTTGCCCTCGTGGCGTATTCGCTCACGGGGGTGTGGCGGCTGGCGCGCTTCATGGAGACGGGGACGGTGGTGGTGGCCGGTCGCGAGTGCTTCCAGGGCTTGCCCACCGCCCACGGAGCGGCGGTCTTCTACCTGGTGGCCGCGGGCGCGGCGGGGCAGCCGGCCGGGCTGCGCAGCGCGCTGGTGGGGGGCTACCTCGCGGCGGCGGCGCTCGCGATGATCCACGGCTTCGTGATTCCGAAGCACGGCTGGCACACCCGGCTGCTCTGGGGGCTGGTGCCCGTGGCGACCGTGGCCTCCGCGGTACGGTGGTGGTGACGCTGCTGCGCCGCAACGGGGCGCTCCTGCTCACCTCGTTCCTCATCTCCGGCCTGGTGAACGTGCACGCGCAGGCCTTCTTCGCGGCGAACGTCCCCGCGGCGAAGGAGCGTTGGCTCGCGGGCTGCCTCCTGGCGGGGACTGTCGCGTCCATCGCGGCGGTACGGCTGTCCAGGCGCTTCGGATTCCTGGGGAGCGGCGTGCGCGTCGGG
This sequence comes from uncultured delta proteobacterium, assembly GCA_963771175.1. Lineage (GTDB taxonomy): Bacteria > Myxococcota > Myxococcia > Myxococcales > Myxococcaceae > Archangium. The sequence goes on along the minus strand of CAVYSY010000001.1, from coordinate 27,807 downwards.
ACCCTGCTGGTACTGTCGATGCTGACGCTGAGCGCGGTGGTGCTCGGCGCGCGGGGCCCGTGGCTGTACGCGGCGGCGCACGTGGCCGTGCGCGCCGTGGCGAACTACGTGACCCAGGAACTGGACCGCCGCGCCACGGCGCTCGCTGGGGCCGCGCGGGCGAGAAACGATCAGCTCGGCAGTGCCCTGCGCTTCGGAGGGATGTTGCTCGGACCGCTGTGGCTGGGCGCCGTCAGCGCGGGCGCGACGCAGGCGCGGGTGGCCCTGTGGAACGGCTGCGCGCTGGCGGTGCTCGGAGCCCTCGCACTCGCCGCCTGCCGGGCGGTGGGGAGCGGGGACGAGGCGCGGCGGCCCGCCGAGGCGCCTCGACCGCTCTCGCGAAGCGGCCGCACGGTGTGGGGTTGCGCGCTCGCCATCTACGGCGCTTACTACCTGCTCGCGAGCAGCGCGGTGTACGTGCTCCGGGACCTTCACGGCCGGGCCGATGCCACCGTGATGGGCAGCGCGTTGATTGCGACGGTGTACGCGAGTGCCATCGTGAGCACCGCTGTCATCGGCGTGCTCACCCGTGAGGGGCTGGCGCTTCGCTGGATGCGGGTGGCTCCGGTGATGATGGCACTCGCGGGCGCTCTGCTGGGGACGGATGCCGCCGGGGCCATGCCCGTGCTGTTCGGCGCGAGCGTGGTGCTGGGCGTTGCGTTCGCGCTGTTCATGCTGGCCTTCCGCGAGCACGTCACTACGTGCGCGGCGGCCGGGGAGCCCGAGTGGCTCGCGGCCTTCAACAACCTGGGCAACAGCAGCGCGCTGGTGGGCTTCGGCGCGATGGCAGCGCTGGTGGGACTGGGCAGCGTGTGGCCGGGCAGCTACGGCGTGCGGCTCGGCGCGGGGCTGCTCGCGCTGAGCGCCGTGGCGCTGTGGCTGAGCCGGGCGCGAGTTCCCCGCGAGGGAGCGGCGGCGCTGCAAGCCTGAAAGCACCGGGGCCGGAGACCGCTGGGATTCCAGCAGCTTCCGGCCCCGATTGGAGTGTCCCCGACGGGATTTGAACCCGTTGCGCTCGGAGATGCCGAAGGTGGCCTCGCTGCCCGTGAGGCTGCCCTCCTGACCCAGGAGGAGGGTTCCTCGGTGGCCGGAGTCCCCCCGGCTGATGGCGGCTTCACTGCTGCTGAGCTCCGATTTACGGGGAGTAGCGCAGGATCACTCCACCCGCCCCAACTGCGAGCAACAATCCCGGATCACTCCCGGAAATGGCGTTCAAGACCACGCCGACGGGAGTCTTCGACCAACGCGTGCCGTCGAAATGGAGGAGCACCTCCTTCTCGCCGACAACGGCCCACACGTCCGTTGGGCTCGCTCTCACGAGGTCACGAGAAAGAATGGGGTAAACACCTATTCTTTCAATGGCAAACGGCGTCCACGTGCCCGATTCCCAGCGAATCAGATAGTTTTTGTCTATGCTGCCATTCTCGAGGAGTTGCAAACCTTCCAGCCAGATCTCGTCAGCCGAGGCCGCCCACACTTCCGAGACGTATCCCCCCGGAGCTAACGGGGGCGTCTGCTGGATGAATTGTGTCCCGTCCCAGCGCAGGAGCCGGCCCTGAGCATCCACCACCCAGGTGGAATCCGAGCTCGCCACCGCGACCTTGAGGATGGAACTGGCCCCATCGGGAATCGAAACCCTCGACCATTTCGCGCCATCGAACCGCAGGAGTAGCGGCACGGAGGATCTGTCCGGCAAGGTCTCCCGACCGCCTGCCCAGACGTTGTCCCTGGCCGACCCATGGAGGGTGCTGAGCTGCCCGTTGATGCCCGTCTGAGAGGCGAGCCAGCTCAGGCCATTCCAGTGCAGCAATTGAGTCCCGTCACCTACCACCCAGACGTCAGAGGGGCTGCTTCCCCACACTCCGATAAGCGGGCCTTGCGCACCGGCGTCAACGAGCGACCACGTGCCATCCTGCTGACGGTTCAGGAGCTTCCCCTGTGTGTCCACGGCCCATGCCGCCCCCTCACCCGCCCAGATGTCGTCCAACTCAACGGCGAGCCCCACGGGCAGTTGCTGTGAGAAGTTGCTTCCATCCCAACGCTGGATGCTCCCGTTGACACCCACGCCCCAGCCGGTTCCATCATCAGCGAACCACAGGTCCGCAGGGCTCGTCCCCCTCCCCACAAATGAGAAGGTCGTGCCATCGCCTCGTACCAGGTACTCTGAGGTGCTGACCCACACGACACCGGGCTGCTCGACCCTGACTGAATATGCCAAACCCATGTACGACGGGTAGGGCAGGCTAATCACCTGGCTCCATGCCGAGCCATCCCATCTGTACAGCGCTGACAAGCGCCCGACCTCGGAGACGGGCTCGGCGGATTCCCCAAGGATCCAGACGTCATTCGGCCCACTGCCCGAGATCGACTTGAGCAAGTATCTGCCCGCAATGACACTTTCCGCCCACTGAGTGCCGTCATAGTGGAACGCGCGGCCCTTCTTGCCAATGATCCACACGTCATTCGGAGCAGAGCCCCACACGCCCAACAGATCTTCGTCCGCCGGAGACGCGAGCAACACCCAGCGACATCCGTTCCAGTGCAGGAGGGTTCCGCGCTCGCCAACGGCCCAGATGTCCTTCGAATCGAACCCCCACAAGCCAGACAGGGATGCATCCGTGGGACTCGCCACCCGCTCCCATCCAGTGCCCGTGCGGTGGAGGAGGACCCCCCCGGCCCCCGCGGCCCAGACCTCCTGCGCGGAGTGCGCCCAGATGGCGTTGAGGGCGTTGCCAACCGGCATCTCCTCACTCGCCCACCGCGTGCCGTCGAAATGCATCGTGACGCCGAGATCGCCGACAGCCCAGACGTTCTGGGGGTCCGTGCCTGAAACCGAACGATGATCAAGTTGATGCGGAAGAGGGTTTTCGAAGCACCATTGAGTGCCCACGCACGCGCGCCCGTCCTTCCAGCGCACGAGCACGTCCAAAGCGACGCTGCGATCCTCGATGGGCACGCACTCCGTTGGCTCCGAAGGCGGCGGTTTGCACGCACTCGCCATCCAAGTGCTCCACAGCAGCCCAGTGATGTACAAGAACCGTTTCACGAATCCTCCCCCAGCGAGATCCATCCAAACCCCAAACGCCCGGGGCGCCGCCCCAGTCCGGCCCATGACCAATGGTTGTCTCATGAACCCTTCGCCAGGGGAAGGCTTATCAAGAGCCCCCCCTGCGCCCTGAATGACTATCGTGGGCGCGGGGTCAGAATGGCCAATAGCACACCACGTTGAGCCCGTTGGCCGCATCAGAGGCATAGGGAGAGAAACCATGGCTGCGACTCTGCTCGAACGCCCCGCGCGCCTGCTCGGTGTTGTCGCAGCTGCCCACGTAGTCGGTGGTGCCGATGAAGAACGCGTTTCCCCCGGGCTGCAGGTTCAGGTCGCGCCAGGCGAGCAGCTGCCGCTCCACCTCGAGGTCATGACGGGGCACGTAGACCCCCTCCTGGTGCACGCCATCCACCAGAGAGGTGAGCGCGCGCCCTCCCACGGTCGCGGTCCGTATCGCATCGCCGGTGCCGTGATTGAGCACCAGGCGCAGCGTGGGGAAGCGCTCGCGCAACTGGAGCAGCAGCTCCAATCCCCCCTGGAAGCACTCCGCGTCGCAGGGCCCGTTGGCCGTGTCCGAGCCGTGCTCGAGAATCTCCACATTGTCGAGCAGGAACCCATCCACCCCCATCTCGGCCATGCGCGGCGCCATATGCTCGAGCAGCAGCCGCTGGTAGTCCGGATCCGAGGGGTCCATCCACACCTCGTCCGGGTAGCCCTCGTACGCGCCACGCTGGGCGCGCACGTTGTCCTTGCACGAGACGAATCCCTCGGGGACCTGATCCCAATAGGTGCGGTACGTCTCACAGGAGCCGAAGTTCAGATAGCTCAGCACGTGGTTGCGCCCCCCCTGCTTGAGGAACTCCACCTGTTCGGGGGTCCAGTAGCCAAAGCCTGGATCGGCCTCGATGATGATGACCCGGTAGCTGTCCGCGAAACGCTGCAGATCGCTCAATTCCTCGGAATTGCCGTAGTACACCACCAAGGGCTCCACCACCCGGAATCCGCGGTTGGGATCGATTTCGGGACCACACCCCCAGGCCCCGAGCACGAACATCCCCACCAGCCACAACTTCCTCCACCCACAAAGCAAGCGCATGGCTTGCACTTATAACAGCACCCACCCGCGGAGCGGGTGGTGTAAGGGACGAAGAGCGCGACGGGCCTGCCAGGGTGTCAAAGAATTCCAGCCAGGGTATCAAACAATTCGAACAGCGCGACCCGGCACGACACGCGGCGGGAATGAGAAGCGAGGGAAGCACGCCGAAAAATCCCCCCACATCCACCGCGCTGCCGCATCTCGGAATGAGCATGCCCCCTGCCCTTAACAGTGCCCCCATTTCTCTTATGCGCCCCCAGGTGCGCCCTCCTGACGAGCGCGCCAGACGGACCTGCCCCGCGAAGAATGCTAATCAGCGGTCCGTCTCCCCCCACCTCCGCCTGGAGCCTCCGTGCTCACCGCGATGACCGTCGCGCTCGGTGTCCTGCTGTCCGCGCCGCCCGAGAAGCCTCCCAAGAAGTCCTCTGAAAAGCCTTCCACCGTCCACGCGGCGAAGCCGGCTCCCGCTCCCGTCGACGGGGTCTCGGCCATCCTCGAGGCCGCGAAAGACCATCTCATCGTCGGAGTCGGCGAGCGGCACCACAGCGCGTCCACCCACGAGTTCCTGCGCCGCCTCGTGAGCGATCCGCGCTTCCCCACCGCGTTCCAGGACATCGTCGTGGAGTTCGGCAACCCCCGGTACCAGGGCGTCATCGATCGCTACCTCGCCGGAGAGTCCGTCCCGGCCGAGGAGCTGCGGCTTGCGTGGCGCAACACGACCCAGCTGCTCGTCTGGGATTCGCCCCTCTACGAGCAGTTCTTCACCACCGTCCGGGACGTCAATCGCACGCTCCCCGCGGACAAACGGCTGCGGGTCCTGCTCGGAGACCCGCCCATTGATTGGGAGGCCATCCGCCGCCCCGAGGACTTCCCGCCCGGCTACGGGTACCGGGATCCGGAAACGTTCCGAGTGCTCGAGAAGGAGGTGCTCTCCCAAGGACGGCACGCGCTCGTCATCATGGGCAACGGCCACTTTCTCCGGCGAAGTCCCCTCGAGAACTTCCAGCCGAGCCGGCTCGAGAAGGCGGGCCTCGCCGACGCGCTCGCGCAGCGCTACCCCGGCAAGGCGTTCGTGGTGTGGACCGTCACGGGAGACAAGAGCGGGGTCGCCTCGCGCCTGAAATCATGGCGGCCGGGAACCCTGGCGCGCCTGGCGGGCACGTCGCTGGGCGCGGAGAGCTCGTCCCTGCTCATGTCCGGCACCCTCATGGTCCTGCGCATGGTCGACGGCAAGCAAGTGCCGGTGAAGCTCGAATCGAAGGACTAGCCGCCGATGGAGGAGCAGCAAGACGGTCGAGGCGGCCCCCGAGGTCTACCGGGACGAGGCCTATGTCGCGGAGCTGCGGCGCAGGGCCGCCATCCTGCTCCCGGCTCTTGGCTGGGACGAGAACCCGCAGATCGACGAGCTCGTGGAGGCGGCGAAGAAGGCCCCGCGCCATTCCAGGTAGGGAGCCCCGCACACACGAGCGCGTCCAACTCCTCGAGCAGCCGGCTTTCCGAGCCCCGTTCAGCCGCCGGAGCGCGTGCGCGGGTCACCGTTGAGCGCCTGACTGTCATCCGCCGGCTTCTCCTCCCGCCGCTTGTACTTCGGCTTGCGCACCTCGGCGGGGTCGGGCGGCTGGGTGTGCGCGCAATGCAGGAGCGACGGCGGATCGAAGCACTCGAGCAGGAAGTCAGTCTTCTCGCACCGGCCTCGCGGAGTCGCCGCGCACTTCACCTCCGTGCGGTTGTTCTTGCAGTCATAGCCGCACTCGATGGCCGTCGACGCCGTGAGGCAGGTGGGCCGCGGCGTCTCCGCGCCGAACTCATGTATGGTGGTCTCTGGCGGGTCCCAGCACTTCAGCTCGCCGAAGTGCTCCCGGCACACGCCATAAGGCGTCCGCGCACAGGCGATCTTCCCCTGCGCCACCAGGCAGTTGAAGCCGCAGGCCGCCTCGTTCCCCAGCCCCTTGCACTCGGGACGCAGGCCCTCGTCGGGCGGGTGGTGGATGGCCGAGAGCGGAGGATCGAAGCAGTACACCTGGCCATTGAACATGCCGCACGTCCCATAGGGCGTGCTGGCGCAGCGGACGTCATCGGCGCTGCGGCGGCAGGAGTAGCCACAGACCGTCTTCCCATTGGCGAACAGACAAGAGACGGGCGGAATCGATGGCGTGGAGGCGAGCAGGGTGATGCCGAGAAGCGTGAGGAGCATGGGGCGCACCGGAAATGAAGGAGACGGAACCCCGACGTAGGCGGAGCCCGTTTATTCAATCCTCGCGTGCACCTTCGGGACTCGCGCGGATGCTCACGGCGCGCCTGCTCGGAGCCGCTTTTTGTCCGCGCGGAGCGGCGGCCACCGGCTCGGGCGCACTAGAGACTGTGTCGACATGGTTTCTCCCATGAAGACCCGAGCCAACTGGTTGCTTCCCGCTGCCCTGCTCACCCTCAGCGCCGTCCCGCTCGGCGCCGGCACCATCCGTGTCGCCGAGCTCGCGGGCGGCGCCGGCATCCCCCCGGAGAACGCACCATGCAAGAGGCGAGCCCGCCGCCCGAGGCAGCCGCGAAGGCGGAGCCGAAGAAGGAGCGGACGCAGCGATTGGATTGGGCCGGGCTGCTGCGCAGGACGTTCGCGCTGGATGTCTTCGCCTCTCAACAGGGCCCCCATTCGTCCTATACGTCATGGATGCCGAGCACGGACAAGCCGGCCTTGCAGCCCGCCCACACCTTGGCCCCGCTGGAGAAGAGGATGTCGTCGTACGGGCCGAAGTAGCCGACGTCGTATGATCCTCATTGTCTCATGATCCGAGCGATGAGCCCTCCTCCCTTGTAGTCGACTACAACCGAGGTGCCCCCTCCTCGCTCGTCGTCGACCACGAGCGGTGTACGACAACCCCCTGAGTCGAGCCAGAGCAGTCGCCAACGGTCTACCCGCGCTGACGGACATCTGTCACTGGCGAGGCGGTATTACCCGCCAAGAATTGAGATTGTCGGCAAGGCTTCCGTCATTCCATACACGAGAAGGCTTTTGATTGCCCTGAAGGCGGACCACGCATCAACCCGGTGACAGCTCGGACATGCCTGCCTGGTTTTTCTGCAGCGAAGGCTTAGTTTGTCTCTCACCTTTTCCCCCGAATCCCAAGGAGGCATCATGTTGAGGATCAAGCACCTCTTCGTTGTTCTTCCATCGACCGCGACCCTGGGGGGCTGCGGCCCCGAGGACATGCTGGACGAACAGAGTGAGTCGGGTCTTGAGTCCCAGCCCGCGCTGGGCTCCATCACGCAGGAGCTGTCCTATAGCAACGGAGACAGTTGGGCGGCTCCCGCTCCCGCCTCCCCCCTGGGCTCCACGTCGAACCGGGTCTGCTTCTTGACCCGTATCCAAGGCGTGTTCGACAGCGGCGCCGACTCCGTCTACGCGTTCGCTTCCGGAGGAAGCTGGTACATCGGCGGGTATGGAGGGACGAGCGCCAGGGCCGGATGCGCGGCCCTGAACGGCAGCGCCTTCTCCGGCGCATATGCATGGCGCGCGGGGCAGAGTCTGCCAACGAACCTGGGCTCGACAACGGGTCGGGTGTGCTTCCTCACGCGCGTCGGTGGAAGCTTCAACAGCTCAGCGGATTGGGTTCGCGTCTATGCGAGTGGCGGCTCGTGGTTCCTGTTTGGAGACTCCCAGGCAGGAGATGGATACGCCCAGGCCCGGTGTGTCGCGGTAAGTACCTACAGCGGCGAGTACAGTTGGGCTCAGGGCCAGAGCTACCCCACTCACATGGGCACCACCTCGGGCCGGGTCTGCGCCTTGATTCGTGTAGATCTTCACCACGGCCCGATCCTAAGCCCCTCCCCGCCGACGGGACGAAAACGTCCATATCCCAGACGGTTTCGGCCCGTCGGCCGCCCCTTCCATCGATGGGCCGAAAACGTCCATATAGCGGACGGAATCGGCCCGTCGGCGGTTCAACCGACCGGGTTGAAGACGATGCCGGTGAGGATCTTCGGGAAGAAGTAGGTCGACTTCGGGGGCATGATCTCGTCGCGCCGCGATCGCCCGGACCTGGTCGACGGGGATCGGGCGAAGGATGAAGGCGACGTCGGAGGAGCCGTCCTCGCAGCCGGGCGAGCGAGTCCGGGACGCTCTTCGAGTAGTCGATGCCGCGGCGTGGCGAGGATGTCGTCCTTGGCTCATCCCGGCGATCCCCTTCAAGACGAGCGTCTCGAGGATCGCGGCGTCGAGGCGGCGGTAGGCCTCGGGCTTGCCGGCGAGCTGACTCGGTCGAGAGCTCGGCGGTGTCCTTCAGCCGCAGGCGGAAGCGCGCTTGTGGTGGGAGTCGTAGAGGCCGAAGACGCCGACGCCCTCCTCGCCCAGCGGGTCGAGCGTCGAGTCGACCTCCGTCGACGTCGAACAGCTCGCGCAGGCCCGTCGCCGAGGACGCGCTGGCGCTCGGGGTCACTCGGCGAAGCCCGGAGAGCAGGCGGTGGGTGGGGAAGACGGTGAGGCCGGGGTCGTCGAGCCCGGTCAGCGCCATCAGCGTGAAGTTGTGGGGGCCCTCGCCGCCGATCTCGTCGCGGTAGGCGATCGCGGTCTCGTAGCGGTGGTGGCCGTCGGCGATCAGCAGCTGGGCGCCGGCGAGCAGCTCGGTGACGGCGGCGTGGACCTCGGGGTCGCCGACCCGCCAGACCCGGTGCACGGTGCCGTCGGGTCGGTCGCCTCGCCCCAGGGCTCGCCGACTCGATCGCGGGCGCGACCAGCGGCCAGGCGTCCTCGGTGCTCAGCGAGAAGATCGGCGAGAGGTTGTGCCGGGTGGCGCGGGTCAGGTCGAGGCGGTCCTTCTTCGGGCCGGGCAGGGTGCGCTCGTGGGGCAGGACCTGCCCGGCGCCGAAGTCCTCGACCCGGACCCGGGCGAGGATGCCGTGGCGGGTGCGGGTCGCGCCGTCGGGGCCGGTGTAGTCCTGGGTCATCGCCCAGATCGCCGGCTCGGGGTCGTCGACGAGGGCGCCCGCCTCGCGCCAGGCCTTCATCGGTCGCGCCGCCGGCGCGTAGGGATCGCCCTCGGTGCCTGGGCCCGGTCTCCCCGTAGGGCTTGCGGCAGGTCGACCGCGACCGCGTTGTAGGGCGAGCGCCCGAGCAGCTCCGCCCGCATCGCCGCGTCGATCACGTCGTAGGGCGGCGGCGACCACGTCCTGCCAGCGAGCCGACCGCGTCGAGGTCGTAGTGCAGGGCGTTGATCGGTCGGACGTCGGCCATCGGCGGCGAAACCTAGCGGTTGGCCCCGGTGACGCATTGAGCACGAAATGGGCGCCGCGTTCCACCGCAGCTCGGGTCGTACACTGGCCAGTTCGGGGCGTGGCGCAGCCTGGTAGCGCGCCGCCTTTGGGTGGCGGAGGTCCCCGGTTCGAATCCGGGCGCCCCGATATGGCCAGGCTGCCGGTCGCAAGGCGGCGCGGTTCCCGCCAAGCATGATGCGGGCTGCTCGGAACAGAGGCCAGGTTCGACGCCGGAACGCTTGGCTTGCTCGAGGCTTGCTTGGCCTTCCTCAGCTGCCTAACCTTGGCGGCGACTACTGTCCGCGTTCGCGCCGGATGGACCTTGCTTAGTGAAGACAGGTTCCGGCTCTCCAGGGCGGTTCCTTTCGCAACGAACGCTGGACACTTGTCGGTCGGGTACGGACGGTGGCGTGCCGATGGAGGGGCGATGGCGACGAGCAGGCAGAGTGGCCGGCGGATCGAGCGGGTGACGTTCGAGACCGACCGGTACGTGATCGTCGGCGACGTGACGCTGCCGCCCGAGGGCTACCAGAGCCGTTTCTCGGACACGATCAACCGCGACGGACTTCGCCTTCATCCCGTTGCTCGACGTGGAGATCACCGATCGGGAGACCGGCATGATCAGCGAGCGCGCCTTCATCGTCGTCGGCAAGGAGCACGTGCGCTCGCCTTCCCCGCTTAGCGTCGCGCTTCGGCTCAGGCGCTGCGCCGCCTGCCCTCGCCGGCGTAGGAGGCCGAGGTCGAAGAGGAAGGCGAGGACGACGATGAACCACTCGAAGCCGACGACGCCGTCGGAGGAGGCCCACATCACCGCGTAGGCGAGCGTCGTCCAGGGCAGCAGGAAGAAGCCGAGGAGGGGGACGATCCAGCTCTCGAAGGCGCGGCTGAGCAGGTCGCTGAAGAGCCACAGCACGAACAGCGCCAGCCGTGGCGAGATCAGCGCGAAGAGTGCGACGAGGCAGCCGATGGCCGCCAAGTTACCCTGTTCCCATGGCGGGAATCAAGCGCCACGCCGTGCTCGACACGCCGCTGAAGCCCCCGTTTCCCGGACGGGGATCGAGGTCGCCTACTTCGCGCTCGGCTGCTTCTGGGGCGCCGAGCGGCTCTTCTGGGAGCTCGACGGCGTCTACACGACGGCGGTCGGCTACATGAACGGGACCACGCCGAACCCGACCTACGAGGAGGTCTGCAGCGGCAGGACCGGGCCACGCCGAGGCGGTGCTGGTCGCCTTCGACCCGGCGAAGATCTCCTACGCCGACCTGCTCAAGGTCTTCTTCGAGGAGCACGACCCGACCCAGGGCATGCGCCAGGGCAACGACGTCGGCACCCAGTACCGCTCCGGCATCTACTCCGACCAAGACGCCCAGAAGGCGACCGCGGAGATGGCGCTGCGCGCCTACGACGAGGCGCTGCGCGCCGCCGGCCACGAGCCGATCACGACCGAGGTCGAGCCCGCCGCCCCCTTCTACTACGCCGAGGACTACCACCAGCAGTACCTGCACAAGGTGCCGAACGGCTACTGCGGGCTGGCCGGCACCGGCGTCTCCTGCAGCATCCCGGCCGCCGCCTACTGACCGCTGTCGACTTTTTCCGCCCTGGGCGCGGAAAAGTCGACAGCGCGTGCCGCCGAGCGCGGCGAATAGCATCCCGCGCCGCGTGACCCCCTCTTTCGGCTCCTACATCGGCGGCTGCCTCGCCCTGATCGGCATCGTCTCCGCGCTCGGGCTGGGCGGCTACTGGCTGCGGCGCTGGATCGTGCCCGAGTTCTCCGGCGCGCTGGCCCGCCTCGCCGACCTGACGATCGCCACCGCGCTGCTGATCCTCGCGCTGCAGCTGCTCGGCACGCTGAGCATCCTCACGCTCGGCTGGACCGTCGTCGGCTGCATCGGCGTCGGCCTGCTCGCGGCCGCTGATCGGCTGGCGCTTCGCGCCGGCGGCGCCGAGGAAGTCGCCGCCCCGCGGGTGCAGAGAGTCGCCTTCTGGATCGCGCTCGGCGTCGCCTCCTGGACCGTCGCCGAGTGGACGTTCCCGGCCCAGCTCAGCCTCGACCAGGGGATGTTCGGCGGCGACACCACCTGGTACCACATGCCCTTCTCCGGGCGGATCGCCCAGGACGCCTCGATCGTCCACCTCCACTTCACCGACCCGCTGCGGCTCGCCGCCTGGTTCTACCCGCAGCAGCTCGGAGCTGGTCCACGCCGCCGGGATCGTCCTCTTCAAGAGCGACTGGCTCTCGCCGCTGATCAACCTCGTCTGGCTGGCGATCGCCCTGCTCGCCGCCTGGTGCGTCGGCCGCCCCTACAAGGTCGGCCCGGCGACGCTGGTCGCCGGCGCGATCGTCCTCTCCGCGGGGGTGATGATCGAGACCCAGCCCGGCGAGGGGCGCAACGACATCATGGGGCTCGCCTTCCTGGTCGCCTTCGCCGCCTTCCTGATCAACGGCCACCAGCGGCGGGCGCCGGCCGAGGGCGCGGTGCAGGACGCGCCCGAGCGCGACGCGCCGCTGCTCGACAAGGGCCCGCTGGTGATGGCGGGGATCGCCGCCGGGCTGGCGGTCTCGGTGAAGCTGCCGTTGCTGGCCCCGGTGGGGGCGATCGCGCTGGGGATGGTCCTGGTCAGCGGCCGCGGCCGTCGCCTGACGACGGCGCTGTCGATCGGCGTCCCGGCCTTCGTCGTCGGCGGCTACTGGTACGTGCGGGCGGCGATCCACACCGGCGGCAACCCGATCCCGCAGATCGGCTGGGGCCCGCTGCACCTGCCGCGCCCCGACCAGATGCCGCTCGACCCGCGGCCGCGCTTCGCCGTCGCCGACTACCTGTTCGAGCCGACCATCTACCGCAAGTGGTTCTTCCCCCAGCTCGACAACGCGCTCGGCCCCCTCTTCCCGCTGATCCTGGTGATCGCGGTCGCCGCCGCGGTCTACATCGCCTTCCGCTCCCGCAACCTGATCCTGCGGGTGCTGGCGCGCCGCGGCGCTGCTGACCGCCGCCGTCTACATCGTCACGCCGCTGACCGCCGCCGGCCAGGAGGGCTCGCCGACCGGCTTCTTCACCAACACCCGCTACCTGATGCCCGGCCTGCTCCTCGCGATGGTGATGCTGCCGATCGCGCGGCCGCTGCGCGCCCCCGACGCGCGCGCCTGGCAGACGCTGCTCTTCCTCACCGGCGTCTTCGCCATCTCGGTGCTGACGACGCCGCGCTGGTACCCGGGCTTCATCGTCGGCACCGTCTTCCTCACCCTGGCGCTGGTCTGGGCGCCGACCGCGTTGACGAGATTGCGCGGGCGGCGGGAGATCGGCCGGGGGGCCGTCACCGCGGCGGTCGCGGCGATCGTCCTGCTCGCGGTCGTCCTCGGCCGCGCCCAGGAGGTTCAGTACTACAAGCACCACTACACGAGAACGACCCTCTTCCTGCAGGACGGCGGGCCGCAGAAGGCCTACGAGTTCGCCCACAGCCAGCACGACAAGCGGATCGGCATCGCCGGCTCGGGGAGATCTTCTTCGGCCAGTACGGCTTCTACGGCAAAAACCTCGACAACTACGTCCAGTACATCGGCGTGCCGGGGTCGAACGGCGCCTACCGGCTGGCGACCGACTGCGCCACCTTTCGCGAGCGGGTCAACGTGGCGGATTACGACTACCTGATCGTCAGCCGTTTCACGGCCGACTCGCTCGACTCTCCCTACTGGTACCGCGTCTACTACTGGCTGAGGACCGACCCCGCGGTGAAGGAAATCATCACGGAGGCCGACATCACCCCTCAGCCGGACTACGTATTCAGGGTCAACGGCAAGCTCGACCCGGCAGCCTGCCCGGCGAGCTAAATTGCTTCGAGCATGGCCGAGTTGATCTTCTACGCGATTCCGGCCTTTGTCCTGTTGCTCGTGGCCGAGGTGCTCTCCTTCCGTTTCGTCCACGACCACGATCACGACCTGGTCGGCTATGAGTCCAAGGACACTCGCACCAGCCTGACGATGGGCGGCGGCAACGTCGCGATCAGCGCGGCCTGGAAGGCGGTCGTGGTCGTCGTCTACGCCGGGCTCTACGAGCTGACGCCCCTGCGCATGCCGCCCGACCTGTGGTGGACGTACGCGGTGCTCTTCTTCGCCGAGGACCCTCGCCTACTACTGGTTCCACCGCATCAGCCACGAGGTGCGGTCTTCTGGGCGAGCGCACGTCAATCCACCACTCCTCCAGCACTACAACCTCTCCACGGCGATGCGGCAGACCTGGACGCCGTGCGGCGCTGCCCTTCTGGGCGCCGCTGGCCCTGCTCGGCTTCCCGCCGGAGATGATCCTCACCTGCAGGCGATCAGCCTGCTCTACCAGTTCTGGATCCACACCGAGGCCATCCGCCGGCTGCCGGCGTGGTTCGAGTACCTCTTCAACACGCCGTCGCACCACCGCGTCCACCACGCGTCGAACCCGCGCTACCTCGACCGCAACTACGCCGGCATCCTGATGGTCTGGGATCGCCTCTTCGGCAGCTTCCAGGGTGAGACGGAGCGCCCGCGCTACGGCCTCACGCAGAACATCCGCACCTTCAAGCCCACACGCGTCGCCTTCCACGAGTTCGCCGCGATCGCCCGCGACGTGCGCCAGGCCACAAGCTGGCGCCACAAGCTCGGCTACGTCTTCCGCAACCCGGGCTGGTCGCCCGACGGCAGCGGCGGCGGCACGCGGGGCTGAGGCGACGGGACGATGGCTCCGTGGAAGCTTCCGCTGGTGGTCGCCGCGCTCGCCGTGCCCATCGTGGCCGGCTTCCTGGTCGGGGGTCCCGCGATCGGGGTCGCCATGGGGGCGCTGGCGGTTGTCGCGATTCTGGTCATCGCCGCGCGGCAGCGTCCGCGTGGGCCGATCGGCGACGCCACCCGCCGCCGGCGCGCGGCGCCACGTCCTCCTCGTCGTCACCTGCCCGATCGAGGAGCCCGCAACGGTGGGAGCGATCGCCCGCGAGGCCGGGATCGAGGGGACAGGCGGGGAGGAAGACGCCGACGTCCTCGTCTTGGCGCCGGCCCGCATCGGCTTCCTCGACCGCTGGGCCTCCGATGTCGAAGGCGCGCGACGGGGGGCGCAGCAGACGCTGGTCGCGACTGTGGCGGCGCTGGCGAAGGCGGGCATCGCAGCGGAGGCCAGGGTGGGCGACGAGGACGTCTTGCAGGCGATTGAGGACCAGCTGCAGACTCCGCCGACGAGGTGCTCCTGGTCAGCTCAGGAGACGCGGACGCCGAGCGCTCGGCTCATGCCGCGGCGGAACTGGAATCGCGCCTCCAGGTCGAGTTCCGGCATCTGGTCCTCGGCGGGGACTGAGTTGGCACGCGGAGCGCTCGCAGACGTGCAGCTCCTCGCGCCTGAGCCCCAGTCGCCGAAGCAGACCGAGCCCGCGACCGAAGAAGACCAGAGGAGCGACGCCCAGACATCCCCCTCAACGCTACCGCTAGATTGAAGCCACGCGGTGGACGTAGCTCAGCTGGTAGAGCTCCTGGTTGTGGTCCAGGCGGTCGCCGGTTCGAATCCGGTCGTCCACCCCTCCTAGTCAGAGAAAGAGCCGAAGCGGCGTTCGCGGCGCATGTAGTGCTCTTTCTTCTCTTCGCTCTCCTCCCGGTGCTCACCGGAGTCCTCTTTTCTCCTTTGGATCGAACTTCGTTCCGACGAGAGTAGGCGCCTTCGAGGGTCCCGCCATCGGGGTAAAACCACACCAAGAGGTGGGGATAACGCGGATGACGCCCACGCTCGGACGGCGGAGAATTGGCCGGTCTCGATGGAGCTGCGCGAGGTCAACCAGGAGGAGCTGCGGCAGCTGACCCAGCTGGGCGGACCCGGTCGTTTCGTGCTGAGCGTCTATCTAAGCGTCGATCCTCCGCATGCCCCCGACGCGCACCTTCGCCGCACCGAGCTTGGCTCGCGACTGAACGAGGCTGAGCGAGAGCTGCGACAGCATGGGGTCGATGGGAAGCGGGTCGCGGAAGCGTTGGACTCCTGCCTGAGCCGAGTGCGCCAGGAATTGCCGCCGCGTAGTTCACCGCCGCCTGGAAGGTCCCGTTGCCATTGCCCAGCAGCACGCTCACGTTGTCGCTGCTCGGCGTTGGCCACGGCCAGGTCGGCCTTGCCGTCCCCGTTGAAGTCCCCGACCGCCACCGAACGAGGCCAGCTGCCCGCCGCGTAGTTCACCGCCGCCTGGAAGGTCCCGTTGCCGTTGCCCAGCAGCACGCTCACGTTGTTGCTGCCGTAGTTGGCCACGGCCAGGTCGGCTTTGCCGTCCCCGTTGAAGTCCCCGACCGCCACCGACATAGGACCAGTGCCCGCCGCGTAGTTCACCGCCGCCTGGAAGGTCCCGTCGCCATTGCCCAGCAGCACGCTCACGTTGTCGCTGCTGCAGTTGGCCACGGCCAGGTCGGCCTTGCCGTCCCCGTTGAAGTCCCCGACCGCCACCGATAGCAGGACAGTGCCCGCCCCGTAGCTCACCGCCGCCTGGAAGGTCCCGTTGCCATTGCCCAGCAGCACGCTCACGCCGTTGCTCAGTGTTGGCCACGGCCAGGTCGGCCTTGCCGTCCCCGTTGAAGTCCCCGACCGCCACCGACGCGAGGACTCGTGCCCGCTCGCGTAGTTCACCGCCGCCTGGAAGGTCCCGTTGCCATTGCCCAGCAGCACGCTCACGTTGTTGCCGTCCGTATCGTTGGCCACGGCCAGGTCGGCCTTGCCGTCCCCGTTGAAGTCCCCGACCGCCACGCGACTAGTGGTGGACGCGTGCCCGCCGCCGTAGTTCACCGCCGCCAGGAAAGTCTGTTCGCCAGGGCTCGCGCAGTTCACCGTCTGTGCTACCGACGCCGATGTGCTGGCGAGTAGGTCGCGTCGCCCCCGTAGTACGCCCGCAAGGACCGGCTGCCCGCCGGCAACGAGGCTGGTCTGACAGCGTCGCCGTTCCGCCGGCCAGGGTGCCCACGCCCAGCACCGTGGTGCCGTCGTAGAACGTCACCTGGCCCGTGGCCGCCGAGGGCGAAACCGTGGCCGTCAGCGTCACCGGCTGGCCAAACGTGGAAGGATTCGGCGCGGCCGCGAGCGCCGTAGTGGTGGGCAGGACCGGCACCACGTCCCCAGCAGCACGCTCACGTTGTCGCTGTCGAGTTGGCCACGGCCAGGTCGGCCTTGCCGTCCCCGTTGAAGTCCCCGACCGCACACCGAGCGCAGGACTGCTGCCCGCCCCGTAGTTCACCGCCGCCTGGAAGGTCCCGTTGCCGTTGCCCAGCAGCACGCTCACGCTGTTGCTGGAGTAGTTGGCCACGGCCAGGTCGGCCTTGCCGTCCCCGTTGAAGTCCCCGACCGCCACCGAGCAAGGACTCGTGCCCGCCGCGTAGTTCACCGCCGCCTGGAAGGTCCCGTTGCCATTGCCCAGCAGCACGCTCACGTTGTTGCTGCTGTAGTTGGCCACGGCCAGGTCGGCCTTGCCGTCCCCGTTGAAGTCCCCGACCGCCACCGAATACAGGACCGCTGCCCGCCGCGTAGTTCACCGCCGCCTGGAAGGTCCCGTTGCCGTTGCCCAGCAGCACGCTCACGTTGTTGCTGGCTGACGTTGGCCACGGCCAGGTCGGCCTTGCCGTCCCCGTTGAAGTCCCCGACCGCCACCGACATAGGAGCCACTGCCCGCCGCGTAGTTCACCGCCGCCTGGAAGGTCCCGTTGCCATTGCCCAGCAGCACGCTCACGTTGTTGCTGGCGTCGTTGGCCACGGCCAGGTCGGCCTTGCCGTCCCCGTTGAAGTCCCCGACCGCCACCGACCTAGGGCTAGTCGCCCGCTCGCGTAGTTCACCGCCGCCTGGAAGGTCCCGTCGCCATTGCCCAGCAGCACGCTCACGTTGTTGCTGGTGCAGTTGGCCACGGCCAGGTCGGCCTTGCCGTCCCCGTTGAAGTCCCCGACCGCCACCGACATAGGCGCCATGTGCCCGTCGCGTAGTTCACCGCCGCCTGGAAGGTCCCGTTGCCATTGCCCAGCAGCACGCTCACGTTGTTGCTGCTGAGCTAGTTGGCCACGGCCAGGTCGGCCTTGCCGTCCCCGTTGAAGTCCCCGACCGCCACCGAACTGAGGACCGGTGCCCGCCCCGTAGTTCACCGCCGCCAGAAAGCTGTTCGCCGGCTGCGCGTTCACCGTCTGCGCTACCGACGCCGATGTGCTGGCGGCGTAGATCGCGTCGCCCCCGTAGTACGCCCGCAAGGACCGGCTGCCCGCCGGCAACGAGGCTGGTCGCTAGCGTCGCCGTTCCGCTGGCCAGAGTGCCCACGCCCAGCACCGTCGTGCCGTCGTAGAACGTCACCTGGCCCGTGGCCGCCGAGGGCGAAACCGTGGCCGTCAGGGTCACCGGCGCACCGAAGACCGCGGGATTGGGCGCTGGAGCCAATGTGGTGGTGCTGGCCGTGAGGGCCCCTGCCGCACCCGCCAGCTTCGTGGACCAGACTGCACTGTGGCTGCCGAGGCGAGCGCGTAGGTTGCAGCCCCCAGCAGGTCCGCTCCCCGCCGACCGCCGCCTCCTCAATCCAGCCCACCGCCCAGCCGGCCTGCAACTCCACTCCGGGCCGCCGCGCCTCGATCCGCGCCACCGTCTCGCCCTTCTCCTCCACCTCCAGTGCGCTTTCCACCACCCGCACCACGCGATCGCGTCCCAACAGACCCGGCCAGCTCACTCTCGCGGCTGTCTCCGGCTCGATTGGCGGTTCCACTTGCCGCGGGCCAGCTTCCGGCGTGCCCCAGGTCCACTGCCGCCCTTCAGCGTCCCGGGCATAGGGCCGGTTGCCGCGTATCCAGATAGCCTCAACCTTCTCAAGACCCCGCACTTCGACCGGCGCCGAGCAGAATCTTCTCCGCCACTCCTGGCGCTACACCCGTCCAGTTGCTGCCCCAGGCCCACACCGTTCCGTCTCGCCGCAGCGCCAGCGTGTACTGCACCCCCGCCGCCACCGCCACAACATCGCGGAGCCCCTGCACCCGCACCGGCCGATAGCGCGCCCACAGGCTCCCGTCCCCCAACTGCCCCTGGCTATTCCCGCCCCAAGTCCACACCCTGCCGTCGCGCCGCAGCTGCGACGCTGTGCTGCGTTCCCGCCGCGATGGCCACCACCGAGTCCAGCTCCGCGACTGCCACCCACTCCGGGCGGACTCTGGTGTCACCCACACCGAGTTGACCCGTTCGGTTGTCCCCCCACGCCCACACCTTGCCCGTCTCGGTCAGCACCAGGGCGTGCCCGCCCGCTTCCGGCAACGCCAGCCGCACGGCGCCCGCAACGCGGCCGATGTCGCGAACCGAATAAGACACCGCAGGCAGGCTGCCAGGAGTGGCCTGGATCAGACTTCTCTTCAAGCAAACGAATGTGCGAGTCCTGTGCGGATGCCGTGCTGACGCACGCCGCCCCCAGGAGAACGGCCAGGCAGATTGCAGAAACGCGAGAGAAGACCGCCGAAACACGAGCCACTGGTGGACCTCCATGTCCAAGTCACTTCCCCCAGTAACAACCAGTAGCCCCATGAGATCTAGTACGTTAACAATCGTTCTTTTATATCACAACTCCGCGCCCTCCGCGCCTCCGCGCTGAACCTTCCCCGCCGCACCCATCCGAGTTGTGCCCGGCGCGGCGGCTCGAACCATAATGGAATTGAGAGGCCGGAGTGCGAAACTTCCACCCCGTCCCTGACGTCTCGCAGTTTCAAGTATCCAGATGACCCCGATTCACACCAGGCCAGAAGCCAGAACCGCAGTCGGCTCCGCTGGTCGCCGTCAGCGCCACCTTCACGGCGGAGTCGCTGGGGGAGACCCTGTCCTTCTGGCTGCGCAGGCTCGGCCTGGACCTGCCGGTCCGGTTCGCTCCCTACAACCAGGTCTTCCAGCAGTTGCTGGACCCCGCCGAGCCTGCTGGCGCAGAACCGCGGCGGCATCAACGTGGTGCTGGTGCGCCTCGAGGACTGGGTGCGCTTTCAGAACGCCTCCGACCCCTAGCCTGGAGAGCCTGGAAGAGAACGCCCGCTATCTGGTTTCCTGCCTGCGCTCGGCCGCGGCGGGCTCCTTCTCCTTCCTCGCTGCTGGTGTGCGTCTGCCCTCTCCCCGGCTTTCTGGCGGATCCGGCCCGCGCCGCTTTCGCCGAGCGCATGACGGAGCACATCGAGACCAGCCTGCGCGGCCTCGGCGACGGTGCACTTCCTCCGGCGGCCGAACTCGACGCCTCTATCCGGTGCCGGAAAAGCACGATCCGCACGGCGACGAGCTGGGCCACATCCCTTACACCGCCGGAGTACTTCACCGCGCTGGGCACCCTGCTCGCCCGGAAGATCCACGCCTTGCGCGCGACGCCCTACAAGGTCATCGCGCTCGACTGCGACGACACTCTCTGGCAGGGCATCTGCGGCGAGGACGGACCGGAAGGAGTCGTCCTCGACCCGCCGCGGCGAGCGCTCCAGGAGTTCATGGTGGCGCAGCACGACGCCGGCATGCTGCTGTGCCTGTGCAGCAAGAACAACGAGGAGGACGTCCTCGAGACCTTCCGCGTTCACCCCGAAATGCCCCTGCGGCTGGAGCACTTTGTCGCCCGGCGCGATCAACTGGGCGGCCAAGTCGGCCAACCTGGCCGCCTGGCGAGGAGCTGCAGCTGGGGCTCGACAGCTTCATCTTCGTCGACGACAACCCCCAGGAGTGCGCCGAGGTCCAGGCGGCGCGTCCCGAAGTCCTCACCCTCCCGCTGCCCGCCGACCCGGACGAGATCCCGGACTTTCTGCAACACGTCTGGGCTTTCGACCGCATCAAGATCACCGAAGAGGACAAGCACCGCACCGCGCTCTACACCCAGCGGATCGAGCGCGCCCGGCTCGAGAAGCAGGCCAAGACCCTGGAAGAGTTCATCGCCTCGCTCCAGCTCGAAGTCCACATCGCGCCGATCACTGCCGGAGCAGCTTCCCCGGG
This sequence comes from uncultured delta proteobacterium, assembly GCA_963771175.1. GTDB lineage: Bacteria > Myxococcota > Myxococcia > Myxococcales > Myxococcaceae > Archangium. The sequence continues at coordinate 7,443 of CAVYSY010000001.1, read as the reverse complement.
TCGCTCAACTGACCCAGCGGACCAACCAGATGAACTTCACGACCATCCGGCGGACCGAGGCCGACATTCAGGCCTTGCTCCGCTCGGGTACCGCCGAGTGTCTGACCGTCGACGTGAGCGACCGCTTCGGGAGCTACGGGCTCACGGGTTTGGCGATCTTCGAATCCGGTCCGCGACGCGCTGCGCGTGGATACGTTCCTTCTGAGCTGCCGTGTGCTGGGCCGTGGCGTCGAGCACCGCCTGCTCGCCCAGCTTGGTGAAATCGCCCTGCAGCAGAGGCCTCCGCAGAGTCGACGTTCCGTTCCTCCCGACCCAGCGGAACCGGCCGGCCCTGCTGTTCCTGGAGAGCGTCGGAGCGCAGTTCAAGCAGCCCGCCGAGCAGGGCTTCCTGTTCCGCTTTCCGGCCTGCTACGCCGCCTCCATCCACTACACGCCGGCCAGCGCGCCACAGCGGCCGGCGCCCGAGGAACCCGCTGAGAAGTCAGCGGCCCGGGAGCCGATCGACTTCAACTACATCGCCAGCCAAGCTGCGCACGGTCGGCCGAGATTCAGGAACACGTGCGGGCCTCCTCCCGCAATGGCGCGGTTCGCCACGGTGCGCCTGCCGCGCCGCGCACCGAGCTCGAGCAGCAGCTTGCCGCGCTGTGGGCCGAGCTTCTGGGCCTCCCCTCGGTGGGCATCTACGATAACTTCTTTGACCTCGGCGGGCATTCCCTGCTGGCGGTGCAACTGCTCTCGCGCGTCCGCCAGACCTACCAGGTAGAGCTGCCGCTGGATGTCGTCTACAGCAGCGCTTTCACGGTGGCCGAGTTGGCCAAAGCCATAGAAGTGCGCCTGATCGAGCAGGCCGGCCCGGATGAGTACGCTGCCATCCTGGCGGAGCTCGAGGGGCTCTCCGACGACGAAGTCCGGGCCCTGCTGGCACAGGAGACGGAGGCAACTCGAGAGCGACGGAGGCCGCTGAGCCATGCGCATTCTGCTGGCTGCCAACGCGTCGTACGTGCCGCCGCGAGGCGGCGCGACGCGCAGCAACATCGTCTGGCTCGAACTGCTGTCCGCGGCCGGGCACGAGTGCCGCATCGTCGGCCTCCGAGCTCGCGCATGACCGCGCCGGCAAGCACGGAACAGATCCGCGACGAGGAAATCCACGTCGCTTCCAGCCGGCCTCGAGAAGAGAGATGGCGTCGAGATGGTCCGCCGGGGGTCCATCCTGGTTCTCTCCGCCGCCGAGCCTCATCGCCGCAGCCAGGTTCTGCGCGAGCAGATCCGCGACTTCCAGCCCGACTGGGTGCTGGTGTCCTCCGAAGACCTCGGCCAGGTGCTGCTCGGCGAGGCCTTGCACGCGGCGCCGGGCCGCGTCGTCTACCTGGCGCACACGCCGCAGCTGTTCCCCTTCGGTCCCGCCAGCTGGAACCCCAATCCCGAAGGGACCAGGCTCGTGCACGCCTGCGCGGCCATCGTCGCCATCGGCCAGCACACCGCCGGCTACATCGAGCACTACGCCGGCCGGCGTCCCGTGGTAATCCATCCGCCGATCTACGGCCACGGCCCCTTCGAGAAGTACGGCTCCTTCGACAAAGGTCTGGTCACCATGGTCAACCCCTGCGCCGTGAAGGGCATCTCGATCTTTCTGGCGCTGGCGCGAAGGTTTCCCGAGTACTCCTTCGGAGCGCTTGCCGGGTTGGGGGACCACGGCGGCGGACCGCCGGGCGCTCGAGGCGCTCCCCAACGTCACGCTGCTCGCGAACGTGAGGAACATCGAGCAGGTGTTCAGCAAGACGCGCGTACTGCTGATGCCCTCGCTGTGGTACGAGGGCTTCGGCCTCAGCGTCACGGAGGCGATGCTGCGCGGCATTCCGGTGATTGCCAGCGATTCCGGCGGCCTGACCGAAGCCAAGCTGGGCACGCGCTTCGTGCTGCCCGTGCGGCCCATCAAGCGCTATGAACCCGTCTTCGACGAGCACGGCCTGCCGAGCCCGGTCACTCCGGAACAGGACATTGAGCCGTGGGCCGAGGCGCTGCGGGCGCTGCTCACCGAACGCGCGCTGTATGAGGAGGAGTCGGAGACTTCGCGGGAAAGGGCGCTGCGCTTCGTGACCGGCCTCCGGCCGGAGCGGATGGCGGAGTATTCTGACGTCGCTCGCGCCGCCCTCGCCGGACGCGCTGGCCGGGCAGAGCGCCGCCACGCAGGATCAACTCGGCGCGCTCTCCGCCGGGAAGCGAGCCTTGCTGCTCCAGCGGCTGCGCGCGAAACAGCGCCAGGAAGATCACTGAAGGCCGCCCGATGAAGATCCTGCTGGCCCAGAACTCGCTGTACTATCCTTCGCACGGCGGCGGCGACAAGTCGAATCGGCTGCTCATGGAGGCGCTCGCGCGCAAGGGGCACGTCTGCCGTGTGGTCGCGCGCCTGGCGAGCTTCGGCGCCGATGAGCACGCGCGCTTCCTTGCCGATCTGGCTGCCCGGGCCACGCCCGTTCTTTCCTCGCGCTCGGGCGTCGTCGTATTCCGCCACCGGGAAGTCGAAGTCCACGTCGTGCCGATCATCCCAACATCCGCGCCTACTTCGCCGGCCAGATCGTGGAATTCGGGCCGTCGGTCATCCTGACCTCCACCGACGATCCGGCGCAACTGCTGCTCGAAGCCGCGCTCCGGGCGGGTGAGCCCAGGGTCGTGTACCTGGCGCGTGCCTCGCTGGCTGTTCCGTTCGGCCCCGATTGCGCTTTCCCGAGCGCCGCCAAGACCGAAATGCTGCGGCGCGTGGACGGCGTCGTGGGAGTCAGCCAGTACGTCGCGGACTACGTGCGAACGTGGGGCGGCATCGATGCCGTTCACGTTCCCATCTCGCTCCTCGATCCCGGCCCGTACCCTTTCCTCGGCCGCTTCGACAACGAGTTCGTCACCCTCGTGAATCCGTGCGCCGTCAAGGGCATCTCGATCTTCCTCGCCCTGGCCGAGCGGATGCCGGAGGTGCGCTTCGCCGCCGTCCCGACCTGGGGCACGAACCGCGAAGACATGCAGGCCCTGCGGAAGCACGCCAACGTGCAGGTTCTCGAGCCCGTGGATGACATCGACAAGATCCTCTCGCGCACGCGCGTGCTCCTGGTGCCGTCGCTCTGGGCCGAAGCACGGTCGCGGATCATTCCCGAGGCGATGCTGCGGGGCGTCCCCGTCCTGGCAAGCAACATCGGCGGCATTCCGGAGGCGATGCTGGGTGTCGATTACCTGCTTCCCGTCCGGCCCATCGGGCGCTACCGCCACGAAGTCGACGAACAGATGGTCCCCGTCGCCGAAGTGCCCGAGCAGGACATCGGTCCCTGGCACGCGGCCCTCCGCCAAGCTGCTGACGGATCGCCGCACTACGAGCAGCTCTCCTCGCTCTCCCGCGAGAGAGCGCTGGCTTATGCCGAGAGCCTCAGCGTCGATCCCTTCGAGAGCTACCTCGAGCGGATCGTCCGATCGCCCAGGAAAGTGACAGTCGCGCAGACGCAAGCGCAGCCGCCCGCTGCGTCCATGCTCGAGAGTCTGACGCCCGAGAAGCGCCGGCTCCTCGCGCTGCGGTTGCGGAAGAAGGCGCCGGACTCTTCCTGGTTCCCCTTGGCGGATCGAAACGCGGGAGCCACCCTGCGGCTGTTCTGCTTTCCATACGCCGGCGCGGGAACCTCGGCCTTTCGAGGCTGGGCGGAAGCGCTTCCGCCTGGCGTTGTGGTTTGCCCGGCGCGGCTCCCCGGACGAGAGAGCCGCATGGCCGAGGTCCCTCTTCGGCGCATGGAGCCGCTGGTGCAGGCGCTCGGCGAGGCGATCGAGCCGTACCTCGGCCAGCCCTTTGCCTTCTTTGGGCACAGCATGGGGGCCGCGGTCGCCTTCGAACTGGCGCGCCTGCTGCGCCGGGAGAAGCGGCCCCTGCCCGCGGCGCTCCTCGTTTCCGGCGCGCGCGCCCCGCAGTTCCGTCTGGGCCATGCGCCGCCTCCGGAGCCCTCCGAAGAAGAGTTCCTCCAGGAGCTCAACCGGCTCGAAGGGACTCCCCGACGAGGTGCTCAACAACAAGGATCTGCTGCGCGTGGTTCTGCCGGCGCTCCAGGCGGACACGGCGCTCTACCGCAACTACGTGTACTCCGAGGAGGCGCCGCTCGACTGCCCCATCCGCGCCTACGGCGGCTCTGAGGATCCCAACGTGCGTCGGGAACACCTGGAAGCCTGGAGCAAGCAAACCACCGGCGCCTTCGACCTGCGCATCATCTCCGGCGGTCACTTCTTCGTCGACACGGCCCGGGCGCAATTCCTGGCCGCGCTCTCCGACGGCCTGCCCAGGTAGTATACTGGTCTGCGCTTCATCTCTTGCGAGGAATATCCATGCTGCCTGACTACATCTCCAAAGCAGTTCCGAATCCGGCTTCCAACCGCGCGCCGTGGTACATCAACACCGCGCCGGCCTATGCGGGCGTCTTCTTATGGGTCGTTTTCTACAAGGACATTGCCAAAGGCACGCTGGACCAGGCTGGCGTCGGCCTCTGTTTGCTGGCCTGGCCGTGGCCGGTCTGCTGAGCTACGCTCTCTTCTACCGCGTGCCCGCCATGCTCGGCATGCAAACGGGCTACCCGCTGTATGTCGTCGGCAGTTCGACCTTCGGCACGAAGGGCGGCTACCTGATGCCGGGCCTGCTGATGGGCCTGCTGCAAGTCGGCTGGATCTCGGTCAACGTTTTCGTCTCCACGCTCTTCATACTCAAAGGCGTCGGATCGACGGCCGGCCCCGGCAGCCTGCCCTTCACGCTGATCGCCATCGCCTGGGCGTACGCCATGTCCTACGTCGGCGTGAAGGGGATCCAGTACGTTGCCAAGTTCTCTTTGTACCTGAGCTGCATTCCGTTGATCATGATTGTGTTGGTGTTCGCTCGAACGGCGGGCGGCGTCGCCGCGTACAGCGTGCCCCCCGATGCGAATCCACCATTACTGGCTGGACGTTCCGCTGCCCGGCACGCCCTTTCCTGGGGCGGCCACGCTGACGGTCCGGAGCGCGGTCACGCACGCGGACGCGAGCCCCGAGCTCGGTTCGGTACTGCCGGGAACGGTTGCAAAGCCAAATCTCTCGATCAGGTCCCGCTGTGTGTATTCCGACGTGTCCGCCCGGAGCAGCGCGAGCTTCGCGGACGCGTCGGGCTGCTTCATGTAATTCGAAACGCAGAACGGCGTGAGCGCGGCGACCACGGCCGATTCCCTGGCTTCCGCCACCAATCTCGTGGTCGTGTGGCCGAGCGTCCACCCCAGCCAGGTAAATCCGACGATCATGATCCCCACCGCACCGAAGACGACGCCCCAGACCATTGGTTTGATCCACATTGGTACTTGCATAATCCCCTCCCACGGGTCGGACCCATTCTCGGCCCATTCACCCCACCGCGGCAGTGGACCAAGGTCCAATACGATCCCATGGGAGGGGGGCGAAACCGAGGAGAGCCGAGACCCCTCCCGGCGCTCGACGAACAGCACGGCGTGACCCTTCGCGAGACTTTCTTACACGACTTGTCCCCGTGCGTTCCATCGGGGCTCATCGACGCCCCGGCAAGTAAGCCCTTATTTTTCGGATACTTCCGTCAATCATCGGTTCGGCACAAACCGTGCATATGCCGGCCCACCAACACGATTCGTGAGGGGGCGGGGCGACGATGATCGACGCACAGAAAACGCGAATGCCGTCGCGCGTCGTGGGGATCGGCGCGTCGGCGGGGGGGCTCGACGCGCTCGAACGCTTCTTCGACCACGTGCCGAGCGAGACCGGGATGGCCTTCGTCGTCGTTCAGCACCTCTCGCCCGACTTCAAGAGCCTGATGGACGAGCTGCTGGCGCGACACACCCGGCTGCCGATCCATCTCGTCGAGGACGGCATGCCGGTCGAGGCCGACCACGTCTATCTGATCCCGCCGAAGAAGGAGATGATCATCTCGGGCGGACGGCTGCTCCTGAGCGAGCGCGATCGGCAGCAGGAGCTGACGCTGCCCATCGACGTGTTCTTCCGCTCGCTCGCCCAGGACTGCGGCAGCCGCGCCGTCGCCATCGTGCTCTCGGGCGGCGGCAGCGACGGCTCGCGCGGCATCTGCGACGTCCACGACGCCGGCGGCCTGGTGATCGTGCAGGACCTCGACAGCGCGCAGTTCGACGGCATGCCGCGGACGGCGCAGCGACACCGGCATCGCCGACTGGGTGATCCCGCCGGACGAGATGCCGGGGGTGCTGCTCGAGCACCTGGCGCGGCCGTCGAGCGCGCGCGGCGTGCCGGACGGCGTGGTCCTGGCCGAGCCGCACGGGATCGGCGTCGTCTACCGGATGCTCCAGCAAGAGTTCGGCATCGACTTCACCCACTACAAGCCGAGCACGGTCACGCGCCGCATCGAGCGCCGGCTGGCCCTGGCGCGCTCGCTCGACATCGAGGAGTACGTCCGGCGCTTGCGGAGCGACCGGGACGAGCTCGACGTGCTCTACCGCGACCTCCTCATCGGCGTGACGCGCTTCTTCCGCGACGAAGAGGCCTTCGAGATCCTCGAGCAGCAGGTGCTGCCGGAGCTCCTCCGGCGCGGCCCGCGAGAGGCCCCGCTGCGGCGTCTGGGTGGCGGGCTGCGCGACCGGCGAGGAGGCGTACTCGCTGGCGATCGTGCTCCACGATCTCATGGCGAAGCTCGGCGAGCGCCAGGTGAAGATCTTCGCCACCGACGTTCACCGCGGCTCGCTCGAGCGGGCCGCGCGCGCGGTCTACGACGACGAGGCGGTGGCCAACGTCTCCCAGGAGCGCCTGAGCGGTACTTCCTGCGGATCGGCGACACGTATCAGGTCGTGCCGGACCTGCGGCAGATGATCGTGTTCGCGCCGCACAACGTGATCAAGGACGCGCCGTTCACCCGCGTCGACCTCATCAGCTGCCGGAACCTGCTGATCTACCTGCAGCCGCCGGCGCAGCAGAAGGTGCTCTCCCTCTTCCACTTCGCGCTGAACCGTGACGGCGTGCTCTTCCTCGGGCCGAGCGAGAGCGTGGGAGCCCTGGCCCGGGCTTCGAGACCGTCGACAAGCACTGGCAGCTCTACCGCAAGTTCAGCGACGCGCGCACTCCCGTCGACACGCGGCTGCAGCCCCTCGCCCACGCCGAGCCCCGACGTCGCGGCGGGCGCGTTGCCGGCCCCGGTCGGGCGGTACTCGCTCGCGCAGCTCCTGGGCGCCTACGACACGCTGCTCGAGGAGCTGATGCCGCCGAGCCTGCTCGTCAGCGACCGCGGCGAGCTCGTCCACGCCTTCGGGGGCGCCAGCCGCTTCCTCCGGCCGCGCGACGGGCGGCAGGCCCTCGACGTCGTCGACCTCGTCGATCCCGAGCTCAAGATGGTGCTCGCGGGGGGGCTCAAGCGCGCCGTCGTCGAGCCGTCGGCGATCGTGTTCAAGGGCGTCCGCCTGGGTGCGGACG